>JAWKRB010000008.1:0-303198 GCA_041389885.1 Polyangiales bacterium
CGCCACGAGCACGAGATCGCCCGGGCCATGAAGCGCGCCGAGGTCAAGGTCGAGCGCGCCGCCGCGCCGACGCTGCCGGTGGAGATGGAGATGCCCGGCATCGAGCTCCTCGCGCCGCCCCCCAGCTTGAAGACCAGCTTCGACGAGGGGCAGCTCCGCGGCACCGCCGACCGGCTCATCAAGACCCTCGGCGACTACGTGATCGACGGCAAGGTGATGGAGATTCACCCCGGCCCCGTGGTGACCACCTACGAGGTGCTCCCCGCGGCGGGCACGAAGCTCGCGAAGATCGTGCGGCTCAGCGACGACATCGCGATGGCCCTCGAGGCGAACAAGGTGCGCATCGTGGCGCCGATCCCGGGCAAGGGGCGGGTGGGCTTCGAGATCCCGAACGCGACGCGGCAGATGGTGACCTTTCGCGAACTGGTGGACACCGAGGCGTTTCGCAACCTCAAGGGCGCGCTCCCGGTGGCCATCGGCAAGGACGTCGTGGGGGCGCCCTTCTTCGCCGACCTGGCCACGATGCCGCACCTCATCATCGCGGGCGCCACGGGGCAGGGAAAGAGCGTGGGGCTCAACGTGATGCTCACGTCGCTGCTCTACAAGCGCAGCCCCGAGGACGTGAAGCTGCTGATGATCGACCCGAAGGTGGTCGAGCTCGCGGTGTACGACAACATCCCGCACATGCTGCTGCCGGTGGTGACCGACATGAAGAAGGCCACCCTGGCGCTGCGCTGGGTGGTCGACGAGATGGAGCGGCGCTACCAGCTCTTCGCGCAGACCGGCGCGCGGAACATCACCACCTACAACGAGCGGGTGAGCAAGGCCCTGGCCGACGGCACCACGATCAAGGGCCTCGACGGCCCCGTGCGCACCAAGCACACGGGGACCACCATGGCGCTCCCCGAGGTCGAGGGCGAGTCGGCAGACATCACCGCGGCCAAGGCGGGGCCCGCGCGGCCCTCGCGGCTGCCGTACATCCTCGTGGTGGTCGACGAGTTCGCCGACCTGATCATGGTCGCGGGCAAGGACATCGAGGCCGCCGTCGCGCGCCTCGCGCAGAAGGCCCGCGCGGCGGGGATCCACGTGATCCTCGCGACGCAGCGGCCGAGCGTCGACGTGATCACCGGGATGATCAAGGCGAACTTTCCGTCGCGCATCGCGTTCAAGGTCAGCCAGAAGGTCGACTCGCGGACCATCCTCGACCAGCAGGGCGCCGAGCACCTGCTCGGGCGCGGCGACATGCTGATCCTGCCGCCGGGCTCCAGCGACCTGCGGCGCGTACACTGCGCGTATGTGTCCGAAGAAGAGGTGCAGCGCGTGACCGACCACTGGCGGGCCCAGGGGCGCCCGACCTTCGACGAGGACATCCTCCGCCCGCGCGACGAGGACGACGCGGCCAGCGACGACGGCCCCGCCGAGATCAAGGTCCCCGCAGACAAGTACGAGAAGGCCGTGCAGCTCGTGATCACCTCCCGCAAGTGCTCCACGTCGTATGTTCAGCGGTACCTCGGCATCGGGTACAACGTCGCCGCGCGCATCGTCGACAAGATGGAGCGCGAGGGCGTCGTCGGCGCGCCCAAGGGACCGGGCAAGGAGCGCGAGGTGCTCGGATGAAGCGCCTCGCCCTCGCCCTCTGCCTCGGCGCCCTCCCCCTCGCCTTCGCCGCCCCGGCGCGGGCGCAGCCCGCCCCCTCGGCCCTCCCCGGTCAGGGCACCGTCGTCGCCGTGCAAGACTTCACCGGCGCCGGCTCCGACGGCTTTCTCCAGGGCGTCGCCGGGGTCGTGCGCGGGAGCCTCGTGGCCCGCGGGTCGAGCGTCGCCACCCGCACCGACCTCAACGAGGCGATCGGGGTGTCTCCGCCCACGAGCGTCCTCGACCTCGCGCGGCGCATCGGACAGGCGCACATCACCCACCTGCTCCAGGGCGAGGTGCGACCGCTCAGCGGGCAGTACACCCTCTCGCTCACCCTCATCGAGGGCGGCACCGGTCGCAGCGCGCGGCAGGAGCGCATCGTGCACGAAGACGACGCCGGCCCCACCGTCGCGTCGATGCTCGACGCGCTCTTCGCGCCGAACGCGATGAGCCCTCCCCCCGAAGACCCCGCCGAGCGCGCGCGCGCCGAGGCCGAGGCCCGAAGGCTGGCCGACGAGGCCGCGGCCCGCGCCCGCGCCGAGGAGGAGGCCCGAAGGCTGGCCGAGCAAGCGCAGCGGCTCGCGCAGCCGCGCGCGACGCCCGAGGCGCCGGCGCGGCGCTTCGACGAGCGGGGCCCCCTCTCGGTGGGCGTCGGGCTGCTGCTCGGGGGTCGCGTGTCTGCAGGCCGCGCGGCGCCGACGAACCTGCTCTCTCCCACGGCGCCCTCCGACCCCTCGACCTTCGCGATGCTGCTCCGCGCCGAGGTGGCGTACTCGATCCGGGCGGTGCCGGGGCTCGAGGTGCTCGGCGCGATCGGGGTGATGACCTCGCCCACCACGGCCTTTCACGTCGGAGGCGGCGCGCAGTTCACCTTCCCGGCGTCGGCGCGGCTGCCCCTGCGAGGCACGGCGGGGGTCGCCCTGGGTCTCTTTCAAGGCGCCTCGGGCGCCCGCGCGACCACCGTGTGGATCAACCCCTTCGCCCGCGCGGAGTACACCTTCGGCGCGTCGCCCTGGTCGGCCTTCGCGGGGCTCTCCGTCGACATCGCGCCCGCCGACGAGGGGGGGGTCACCACCCTCTCCGCGCTCCTCGGCGCGCGCTTTCGCATCAACCCTTAGAACTCGCCCAAGTCGTTCTTCGGTGAGTCCTTAGATCGATCCGCCCGCTTCGACCGTATGATGGGGCTCGCAGGAAGGAACGCCCCATGAAGAGAAGTTCGACGCTCCGACGCGCGCTCGTCGTGACCTACGCACTCGGCGCGGCCGCGACCACCGCGGCTGCCGACCCCGCGGCCAACCCCAGCCAGTGCCCCGCGACGGCGCCCGCCCGAGGCGACGCCTGCGCCGCTCCCTCGCTGCACTGCGGCTACAACCGCTGCGGGAGCTCGTTCAGCCTGCACGCCATCTGCGACCCCGCCACGCACCGCTGGACGATCGCCGAGCGCACCTGCAACCCGCCGCCCCCCACGCGCAACCCGCCCGCGCCGCGCAACTGAGCCGACGTCTCGATCGCTCAGTGCACCAGCGGGTTGCGACGCATCACGAGCCCCTGGGTGGGTGAGACGAGCTCGTTGCCGCCCACGGCGAGGTAGTACATCAGGTAGCGCGCGGCGAGGGTGTTCACCTCGGGGGTGTCGTCGATGGCGTCGACGCCGCCCCACGACGCGCAGTTGGTGTTCATCGTCGCGGTGCACCCGGGCAGGCGCTCGCGCGTGTGCGACAGGCCGAGGTAGTGGCCGCACTCGTGCGCCATGGTGAACCCGAGCTGGTCGCGCCGGGCGCTGAGCGTCGTCTCCCACCCCACGAGCACGCCGGACTGCACCGTCGAGCCCACGCCGGGCGGGCCGAGGATCGCCCCCGCCACGCCGATGGCGCCGTCGAAGTCGGTGCCCGAGGCGATGCCGCGCACGAGGTAGAGCGTGAGCACGTCGTCGCCGGTGGTGGGGCGGTTGAAGAGGTCCTGCAGCTCGCCGCGGTCGTCGATGACGGAGAGTCGCGCGGCGTCGTCGCCCTGGAGGTCTTCGTAGCCCACGACCTCGACGCGCAGGCCGACGGTGCCGTAGATCCTGCGCATGGTCTCGACCGCGGCGGCGAGGCGCGCGCTGCCCGGCGCGCGGGCGGCGTCGATGTCGCGGGTGCCCACGAACACGACGCGCATCCGCAGGGTCCACCCCTCGGCCGCGACCCCGCCCGGCGCCCGCTTGAGGATCAGCGCCGCGCTCATGCGCCGCGTGGACTCGGTGCCCCGGCGAAAGTCGGTGAGGATGTGCGACGAGCGCCAGACGCCCGGCTGGAGGCTCACGCCGTCGTTCGCCGCCACCATCGCGGCGTTGAACTGCAGCCGCGCGGGGTTCGTGCGCAGCGGCTGCGCGAAGAGGTTGCTCCAGGTCGACAGCTCGACCACCGGGTCGCCCTTCGGCGAGCGCAGCGACGCGATGGCCGCGTAGAGGTCGGCGCCGTCGAGGTCGTGGGTCGTCCACATCGCCGACACCGCGTCGGAGGGCACGAAGACCCCGCGCTCCGCCGTGCGCTCGCCCACGGCCACGTCGCCGTTGAAGATCGTGTAGCGCTCGACGGTGACCCCGTCGATGGGCGAGGGGCGGCACAGGCCCAGCCGCGCGCCCTCGACGTCGACGTTGCCGCAGCGCAGCCCCGGCGGGCAGTCGTCGTCGCCGCCGCACGCCCCCACGCACGCGCCCTCGAGGCACCTCGCGTTGCGGCAGTCGGCGTCGATCACGCAGCGGTCGAGGGTGTCGCCCCGCCCCTCAGACGCCCGCGCGCACACCAGCCGGGAGCGGGCGCCCGCGCGCTCGAGGGCGCAGCGGTACTCGTCTCCGAGCGACGCGCAGTCGGCGTCGCGTTGGCACCGCCACGCGCACGCGCGCACGAGCCCTTCGCCCTGCGCGCAGACGCCGTGCACGCACGCGTCGTCGCTCGCGCAGGCGGAGCCCGGCGCCGAGGCGTTGGGGTGAATCTCCCGCGGAGGCCCCGGGTCGAAGATCGGCGCGTCGTCGTCGGTCATGGCGGCGACGTCGGCGGGCGCGGCGACCGCGGCGTCGACGGGCGCGGGGGCGCTGGGCTCCGAGGCGCAGCCGAGGGCGAGGAGAGCGGGGACGAGCGCGCGGGGCCGCAAGGTGACCGAGCGTTACCCGATGGCGCCCGCTTCGTCCACGCCTCGCGCGCGCAGGCGCGCCGGGGGTATGCTCGCCGCGCGCCCCTCGCCGCGACGCCGCGCGCCGAGGGGTGCGGGCGCCGTCGTGCGGCTGAAGTCGTTGCGGCACAGCGGGATCGGCCTCACACCAGCGCGGCGTCGGGCCCACGAGAGTCGAGAACACGTATGAAGCACCTCCGCCACGCGCTCCTCGCGGCGGCCCTCGCGGGCTGCGGCTCCCCCGTCTCGAACGGCGCGGGTCCCTTCGACCCCGACGCCTCGTTCGAGGCCGACGCGGCCCCCGGCGGCGACGCGGCGACGCCCGCGGTCGACGCGGTCACCCCGCCGACCGACGCGGGGAGCGGGTACACCGAGCCGCTGTGCCCTGAGCTCACCGACCTGAGCGACCTCGCGTCCTCGTACGAGAGCTCGGCGATGGGGCTGCGCACCGCGGTAAGAGGCATCGCGATGCGGCGCTACCCTCGCGGTGCCCTTCATCGACGTGCAGACCGACACGCAGCTCGCGGGGTGGTTTCGAGACCGCAGCGCGTTCGCGCCGGTGCTGAACAGCTTCGAGGTGGGGGTGCACGAGGGGCAGCACATCTGGGACATCACCATGATCAGCGGCCAGGGCTGGCCCTACCGCGTGCGCGACGACCTGGTCATTCGCACGCGGCGGCTGCAGAACTTCAACCGCAGCGAGATCCTCACGGAGCACCCCGGCGCCGCGCAGGACAGCTATTCGAGGGTCTACCTCGAGGGCCAGAGCGGCGCGCAGGGCTTCAACACGCTCCTCGACGAGTACCTCGCGTACACGCACTCCCTCGCCGCGCGGTACTGCACCCGCGACGCGCTCTCGCAGGGGACGCGGGTGAGCGCGCGCGACGGGATTCTCGCGATGATGTTCTACGTGGGCACGTACCTCCGCCTCGCGCGCACGCGGCACGCCGACGACTACGCCGAGATCCTCGCCGACCCCGAGCACGTGCGCTTGATCCTCACGGTGTGGGCGCGGGCGGAGTTTCTCCTGAGCGTGGCGACCGACCCGCGCCTCGGGCTGCGCGATACGATGTACCGAGCGTGGGCCTACGCGCCCGAGAACGTCGCCGAGATCGACCGGCTTCGCTGAAGGAGCAACGCGCCCATGCGATCGCGCGGCGTCGAGACGGTCCCCAAGCGAGCCCTGCGAGATCCTCCGGGGGCGGCGCCGTGAGCCGGGCCACGGAGTTTCTCTGCGGCGGCGTGAACGCCGACGGGCGCACGGTGGAGACCCTGCTCCACGCGAGCGACGCGTGGCTCGAGCACCACCACGACTGGGTGCAGTGGGCCTTCCCCAATCAAGACCCGAGCTTCTTCAACGACGAGGCGCCCGTGTGGACCGCCGAGGAGGCCGCGTCGCTCCCGCCCGTCGCCGTCGAGAACCTGCTGCGCCTGCTCTCTCGCTTCGTGCGCTTTCTCGACCGCAGCGACGACTGGCGCGCGCCCTCGGACCACAACCACGCGCGGATCACCCGCGTGCTGCTCTGCCTGCGCGACGCGGGGCGCCACGCCGAGGCCCGGGAGTTCTACGCGTTCGTCACCGCCGCGCCGGAGCCCGGCGAGCGCTCGCGGCGCTTCTGGCGCGGGGCGCACCCCGAGTGAGCGCCCGACGCGTGCGCCTGGGCGACGTGGTGCGGCGCGTCGCCGACACCGCCCTGCCCCTCGCCGACGACCCCCGCGCGTACGTCGCGCTGGAGCACCTCGCGCAGGGAGAGCCGAGGCTCCTCGGCGCCGCGTCGGCCTCCGAGGCGCGGAGCGCGAAGTGGTCCTTCGCGCGCGGGGACGTGCTGCTCGGGAGGCTCCGGCCCCTGCTGCGCAAGGCCGCGCTCGCGCCCTACGACGGCGTGTGCTCCACCGACATCCTCGTGCTCCGCGCCGCGCCCGAGGCGCTGCCGCGGTACCTCCTCGCGGCGCTCCACACCGATCGCTTCTGGGAGTTCGCCGCGGCCTCCGCCGTGGGCACCCGCATGCCCCGCGCGCGCTGGAGCTCCCTGTGCCGCTACGAGCTCGCGCTGCCGCCCATCGCCGCGCAGCGCGAGGTCGCCCGGGCCCTCGAGGCGATGGACCGCGCGGTCGACGCGAACGAGGCGCACCTCGCGCGGCTGCGCGAGGCGAGGCGCGCGGTGCGGGAGTCGCTCGTGGGCGAGCGCTGATCGCTCAGAGGCCGAGCGCGCCGCGCATCGCGTCGAGGGGCGCGTCGACCTCGAACCAGCGCTCGAAGGCCGCGGCCCCCTGCCGCACGAGCATCTCGACCCCGCCTCGCTCGACCACGCGCAGGCCCTCGCGGCGCGCGTCGGCGAGCCACGGGGTCGCCTCGGGCACGTAGACCACGTCGAGGGCGAAGGTGCGCTTGCGGCAGCGCGCCAGGGGCACCTCCCGGAGCAGGTCGTCGGCGGGGGGCCCGCCCTTCATCCCGCACGACGTGGCCTGGATCACCACGTCGCACTCCCGCAGCGCCTCGTCGGCCTCGCCGAAGGCGTACCACCGCGCGTCGCACAGCCCCCGCGCCGACTCGGCCACCGCGCGCCCGCCCTCTTCTTCTCGGGCGACCACGTCGACCCGCGAGGCGCCGTGCCACGCGCAGCCCACCGCCGCGGCCCGCGCCGCGCCGCCGGAGCCGATGACCAGCACCCGCGCGTCGCGCAGGTCGCAGCCCGCGGCGGTGAGCGTGCGCACCACGCCCTCGAGGTCGGTGTTGAAGCCCGCGAAGCCGTCGTCGTCGCGCACGAGGGTGTTCACCGCGCCCACGAGCACCGCCGCGCCGTCGACCCGCGCGAGCTGGCGCATCACGGTGATCTTGTGCGGGAGGGTGACGTTCGCGCCGGCGAAGCCCAGGGCCCAGGCGCCTCGCACGGCGTCGCCGAGGTCGTCGGGGGCGACGTCGAAGGCGTGGTACTCGGCGTCGAGCCCGCACGCGCGAAAGGCCGCGCGCATCATGGCCGGCGAGCGCGAGTGCGACACCGGGTGCCCGAGGATCGCGAGGCGCGCGGGGATCACGGGCGCACCGCCGTCACCGCGGCGTCGACCTCGCCGCGGTCGAGGCGCACCCGCAGCGAGTCTCCCGGCGCGAGCGCGTCGGCGCGGGTGACGGCCCGGCCCTCGTGCAGCACCACGCTGTAGCCCCGCGCGAGGATCTTCAGCGGCGACAGCGCGTCGAGCCGCGACGCGAGCACCGCCGCGCGCTGCGCCGGGCGCTCGACGCGGCGGTGCGCCGCGCGGTCGAGGCGCGCGCTGAGCTCGGCCAGGGCGGCTCGCGCGTCGCTCGTTGGGGCGGGCGACCGCGGGGGGGAGCCGCGCGGCGAGGGCCGAGAGCCGCGCGGCGTCGGCGACGAGGCGGGCGCGGGGGTGCGTGGCCTCGAGGGCGCGCTCGCGGCGGAGCAGCTCGGCGCGGGGCCCCTGCACCGCGGCGCGGGCGGCGTCGGCGAGGCGCTGGGTGAGGTCGTCGAGGCGCTGGCCGAGCTCCCCCAGCTTGAGCGAGCGCGCGTCGCGCACGCCGTGACGCTGGAGGGCCAGGCGAGCGTTGCTGAGCTTGAGCTGGAGCCCGCGCCACAGCCTGCGCTTGCACTGCTGCAGCCGCTCCGACTCCTCGGCCCACACCACCGGCGTGCACATCGCCGCGGCTTGCGTGGGCGTCGCGGCGCGGGCGTCGGCGACGAGGTCGGCGACGGTGAAGTCGACCTCGTGGCCCACCGCGGAGATCACCGGCACGCGGCACGCCGCGATGGCCCGGGCGACGCGCTCGTCGTTGAAGGCCGCGAGGTCCTCGCTGGCGCCGCCGCCGCGGCCGACGATCACCACGTCGACCTCGGGGAGCCGCTGGATCAGCTCCAGCGCGCGCACGATCTGCCCCGGCGCCTCGGCGCCCTGGACCATCGACGCCGAGAGCACGATGCGCACGGGCCAGCGCCGGTGGGCCTCCTTGCAGACGTCTTGAAACGCCGCGCCCGTCGCGCTGGTCACCACCCCGACGGCCCTCGCGAAGCGCGGGATCTCCCGCTTGCGCTCGGGCGAGAAGAGCCCCTCGGCGTGGAGCCGCTCCTTCAGGGCCTGCAGCGCCAGCGCCGCCGCCCCCGCGCCGACCGGGAGCGCGAGCTCGGCGACGATCTGAAACTGCCCCCTCGGCACGTACAGCCCCGGCTTGCACTTCACCTGCACCCGCTCGCCGTTCGCGATGCGCGCGCGCGAGCGGGAGACGTTGCCCTTGAACATCACCGCCGAGACGCGGGCCTCCTCGCGGTCGTCCTTGAGGTCGAAATAGACGTGCCCCGAGCCCACGACCTTGCAGGCCGTGACCTCTCCCTCGACCCACACCGAGGGGAAGCGCTCCTCGATGCCCGCCTTGATGGTGCGGTTGAGCTCCGCCACCGACATCGCCTTGGGCGGCACCGTGACCAGTCGCAACGAGGCTTCTGACATGCGCCGGACGCTAGCACGCGCCCCGAATCTCCCCGAATCCGCGGCGCCCGAGGCGGCGGGCTGGCACACCGTGGCGCAGCGCGAGAGCGCGCGGAGCTTGAGATTCAGGGCCCCGCGACGTTGGTCTGAAAGGTGCTTAGACTGTCTGTCACCATGAAGCACGCACGTCACCTCGCCCTCGCGCTCTCTCTCGCCACGCTGGTCCCTGGCGTCGCTGACGCCTGCGGAGGGTGCTTCGCGCCGCCGCAGACGGTGCAGGTGGTGACCGACCACCGGATGGTGCTCTCGCTCGCGGCGCAGCAGACCACGCTCTGGGATCAGTTCAGCTACTCGGGCCGGCCGGAGAACTTCAGCTGGATCCTCCCCATTCGCTACACCGAGCGCATGCGCATCGAGCAGGCGAGCGATGTGTTCATGAACCTGATGTCGTCGATCACGGCGCCGCAGGTGCAGCCCCCGACGCCGCCGTGCCGCCAGAACTTCGCCGCGCCCACCGCCGCGGGCGGCTCGGCGGAGAACGACGGCAACGCGCAGGACGCGGGCGTGACCGTGCTCCGCGAGCAGGTGGTGGGCCCCTACGAGGTGCGGGTGATTCGCGGCACCGACCCCATGGCGATGCGCGACTGGCTCCGCGACAACGGGTACTCCGTGCCCGCGGCGATCGAGCCGATCATCACCTACTACACCTCGATGAGCGCGGACTACATCGCCCTCAAGCTGCGCCCCGGCGAGGGCATCAGCCGCATGTCACCCATCCGGGTGACCATGGAGGGCTACCAGCCCTCGCTCCCGCTGCGCATGATCGCCGCCGGCGTCGCCGACAAGGTGGGGCTGCAGCTCATGGTCGTGAGCACGGGCCGGGTCGAGGCGATGAACTTCCCCAACGGCGAGCTCCGCGACAGCGATTTCGTGTGGGACTGGGCGCGCCCCGGCAACCCCAGCGCCGACTACCTCGCGGCCTTCAACCAGCTCAACCGCGCCAACGGCGGCCGCCTCTGGATGACCGAGAGCGCCCAGCGCTTCGAGCGCACGTCCCTCGAGAGCATCGCGCGCAACCAGGGGGGCGACTCGGAGGGCCCCGGCGCGGGCGGAGACGCGGGCGCCCCGGTCGACCCCGCGGACGACGTGCGCGTGGCCTTCACGGGCCTGGGCGAGACGGCGATGGTCACCCGCCTGCGCGCCGACATGGAGGGTCGCATGCTCGACCGCGACCTGGCCCTCGCCGCCAGCGACCGCGGCGAGCGCGCGCGCCTGTACCAGTACGGGACCATCGTGAACCCCGAGGCCGCCGCGCAGTGTCAGAACGGGCTGGGCGGCAGCGGCACCGGCACGGGCGCGGGCACCGCGGGGGGCGGCGGCACGTCGGTGAACGGCGGGTCGACGCCCACGATGAGCTCCGGGGGCATTCGCTGCGCGGCCCTGCCGGGCCTCCCCTCGGGCAACGCCGCGCTGCTCTCGCTCACGGTGCTGGGCCTCGCCGCCGCCCGCCTGCGTCGCCGCGCGCGCTGAGCGCTTGCTTGCCGACTGCGCCCGGCGGTACCACACACCCCACTCCATGGCGCTGAACATCCTCGATCGTCGCTTCATCGCGGTCATCGGCAAGGGCGGAACAGGAAAGACCACGGTCTCTGCCGCCCTCGCCCTGCTCGCCGCGAGCCGCGGCAAGCGCGTGCTCGTCGCGATGTCGCAGGCCCGGGAGCGCATGAGCGCCATGCTCGAGACCGAGTACATCGGGTCGAGCATCACCCCGATCCTCGCGAACATCGACGCGGTCAACCTCGACCCCGACGCGTGCCTCGAGGAGTACGGGATGATGATCCTGAAGGTCCGCGCGCTCTACAAGGCCGTGATGGACAACCGGCTGGTGAAGGGCTTTCTCCGCGCGACGCCGGGGATGGACGCCTGGTCCATGCTCGGCAAGACGCTCTTTCACGTGAAGGAGAAGGACGGCTCGGGGAGGCACCGCTACGACCTGGTCATCCTCGACGCGCCCGCGACCGGTCACGGGCTGCAGATGCTCCGCGTGCCGCAGGTGATCACCCAGGTCGCCCCCGCCGGGCTCCTGCGGCGCGAGGCCGAAGAGGGCCTCGCGATCCTTCGCGACCCCGCGATGAGCGGCGTGGTGGTGTGCACCCTCGCCGAAGAGATGCCCACGGCCGAGACCGAGGAGCTCCTGCCGGTGCTCCAGAACGAGCTGCGCTTTCCCCTCGCCAAGCTCGTGATCAACAACGTGCTCCCGCCGCTCTTCCCCAACCGCCTCGAGCAGGCCGAGGCGGCCGCCGAGGTGTTGAGCCGCGCCCCCGCCCTCGTCGGCGTCGCCCGCGCGGGCCTCACCCGCGCCCGTCGAGAGGCGCTGCAGCGCGCGATGATCGAGCGCCTCGCGAAGCTGCCCGGGGAGAAGGTGATCCTCCCAGCGCTCTCGGTGGAGCGCTTTCGCCGGAGCGAGGTCGAGACCCTCGCCCGCGGCCTCGGCAGCGTCTGACCCCCACCACCCGCCTGCACGATTCTTTCGCGCCCCGCCTCCCCTGCGCTATCGCCCTGGTCATGAGCCGCGCACGGATCGCTCTCGTCGCCGTCCTCCTGGCACCGCTCAGCGCCGACGCCGTCCCCCGAGGCGCCCGCGCGCGGCGCCCCCCTCGCCCGACCGTCGAGCTGCAGATCGCGGGGCTCCAGCCCGGCCCCTCGCGGCGCTTCTCGGCCGTGCTCCACGCGATCCGCCGCGACGCGGTGCCCGCGCTGCGACAGTGCCTCGCCGAGAGCCCCGAGGCGCGCGGCGTGGCCTCGGTGCGGCTCACCCCCGCCCGCCGCGGTCGGGTCGACGCGAGCGTGCAGGGCGCCCTGCCCGACGCCCTCGCGCGCTGCGTGCGCGAGGCGGCGACGCGGGTCGAGCTGCCCCCCGAGGAGCGCTTCGACGACGCCGCCGACGACTCGGCCGCCGCGCGCGGGGTCGAGGCCGAGCCCGAGGCCGTGCGCTTCGAGGTCCGCGTGCGCCTGCCCGCCGTCGGCGCGCGGTGAGCGCGCCCGAGACCCCCGAAGCCGTGGTAGGCACGAGCCCGTGCGAGTGATCTCCCGTCGCGCGGCCCTGGCGGTCGCGCTCTGCGCGGCCTGCGCGTCGCGCCCCGCCCTGCCGCCCGCGGGCCCGACCCCGAGCGCCGAGGCGCCCGTGAGCGTGTACGGCGCGACCTGGTGTCGGTACACCCGCGCCGCCCTCGACTGGTTCAGCGCGAGGGGCGTGCCCGCGCGGCTGCGCAACGTCGAGACCGACACCGAGGCCTGGGACGAGATGACCGAGCGCGCCCGACGCGCCGGGGTGAACACCCGCGGCATCCCGGTGCTCGACGTGCGCGGGCGCATCCTCGTGGGCTTTCACCCCGAGGACATCGAGCGCGCCCTGCAAGAGTGAGCGCCGCCGCGGCGCAAGACCGTGAAGTTACGGCGTCGCGCGCGTTGGGTGTATCGTGCGGGGATGCGATTCCTTTCACTCCGCCCTCGCGCGGCGCTGTTGTCTGGCCTCTTCGTGACGCTGCTGCTCCCCCTCCAGGCGGTCGCGCAGACCGTCTGCGGAAACGGCGCGGTCCAGGGCGGCGAGCAGTGCGACGACGGCAACCTCCTCGCGGGCGACGGCTGCTCCCCCACCTGCCTCATCGAGCCGGGCTTTCAGTGCACCGGCGCCCGGAGCTCCTGCGCGAGCGTGTGCGGCGACGGCGTGCGCTCGTTCAACGAGCCCTGCGACGACGGCAACACCCGAGCGGCCGACGGCTGTAGCCCCACGTGCACCGTCGAGGTCGGCTGGCGCTGCGTCGACACGCAGCCCAACCTGGTGACCAACGGCAGCTTCGCGAGCGGCAACTCGGGCTTTCGCTCGCAGTACATGTTCAGCGACGCCCGCGAGCTCATGGCGGGGCGCGGCGGCGGAATGCCCGAGGGGAACTACACCGTCACGAACAACCCCGCCGGCTGGCACGAGGAGTTCGCGCCCTTCGGCGCGGTGACCTGGCGCGACGCCGACGGCGACGGCTGGGCGGCGCTCTTCAACGGCGTGCCGAACCTCATCGCCTACGAGACCACGGTCAACGTCGTCGCCAACCAGGACTACCTGATCCAGGCGTCGGTGGTGGACTGGGGCCAGCGCAACCGCGCGCAGATCTACTTCGCGGTGAACAACGTCGCGACGACGCCGGTGGTGGTGCCGCCCTCGTCGGGGGGCGACACGCTGCGCTGGACGCGCATGGGCGGCACCTTTCGCGCGTCGACCACGGGTCCCGTCGCGGTGCAGGTGATCGACCTCGAGGTCGCGGGCGGCGGCAACGACTTCGGCGTCGACGGGATCTCCCTCGTGCGCTCGGCGCCCTCGAGCTGCACCCAGTCGGACCGGGACCGTGACGGGATCCCCGACGTCGAAGAGGAGCGCATCGGCAGCGACCCCGACGACCCCGACACCGACCGCGACTCGATTCGCGACGGCGACGAGCTCGGGCCCAACCGTACGATGCCCCGTGACACCGACATGGACGGGGTCATCGACGTGCTCGACCCCGACGACGACGGCGACACCGTGCCGACCTTCGTCGAGCGAAACTACGGCACCGGCGACCGCAACACCGACATGGACGCGAACCCGGATCACCTCGATCCGGACGACGACAACGACACCATCCCCACGGAGCTCGAGCGCCGCTTCGACCCGTCGGAGAACGGCCCCGACGGCGACTCCCTGCCGTCGTACCGCGACCTCGACAGCGACGGCGACGGCGTGAGCGATCAGGTCGAAGCGGGAGCCAACGGCAACGCCCCGGCCGACACCGACTTCGACGGGCGCCGGGACTTTCTCGACCTCGACTCGGACAACGACTGCCTCGCCGACAGCAACCCCGCCGAGGCCGGCGCCGCGCGCACCAGCGCGATGACCGTGACCGACCCCTGCACGGGGATGATGGGCCTCGTGTGCGACCGGATGCTCGGCCGCTGCCTGCCGCCCGTGGACGACGACCGCGACCGCGACGGCATTCGCAACGACGACGAGACCCGCATCGGGACCAACCCCGACAACCCCGACACCGACGGCGACGGGATCCGCGACGGCGACGAGGTCGGCAACCTCTCCATGCCCCGTGACACGGACATGGACGGGATGATCGACGCCAACGACCCCGACGACGACAACGACACCATCCCCACGCGGCTGGAGCGCCCCGGCGGTTTTGACCGGAACACCGACGGCGACGCGAACCCCGATCACCTCGATCCTGACGACGACAACGACACCATCCCGACGCGGGTGGAGCGCGCGAACGACCCGACCGACTTCGGTCCCGATCGTGACTTCAGGCCCTCGTGGCTCGACCTCGACAGCGACGGGGACGGCGACCTCGACCGCGACGAGGCCGGGGCCGACCCCACGAACCCCGTCGACACCGACATGGACGGCGCGAGGGACTACCTCGACGTCGACTCGGACAACGACTGCCTCGAAGACAGCGACGTGCGCGAGGACGGCATCGCGCGGGTCACCGCCCTGATGATGCAGGACGGCGCCTGCGCCAACCCGACCCCCGTGTGCGCGCGCCGCACCGGCCGCTGCGTGAGCGCGAACGACCGCGACGGCGACGGCCTCACCGACGACGACGAGGCCCGCATCGGGACCAACCCCGACAACCCCGACTCGGACGGCGACGGCATCCCCGACGGCGAAGAGGTCCCCAACGTCTCCATGCCCCGCGACACGGACATGGACGGGATGATCGACGCCAACGACCCCGACGACGACAACGACTCCGTGCCCACGCGCACCGAGCGACCCAACAACGTGCACGTCGACACCGACCTCGACGGCCGCCCCGATCACCTCGACCCCGACGACGACAACGACACCATCCCGACGCGGGTGGAGCGGATGATCGACCCGTCGACCGAGGGCCCCGACCTCGACGGCCTGCCGTCGTACCGCGACCGCGACAGCGACGGAGACTTCGTGCTCGACCGCGAGGAGGCCGGCGCCGACCCCACGAACCCCGTCGACACCGACATGGACGGCGCGAGGGACTTCCTCGACCTCGACTCGGACAACGACTGCCTCCCCGACTGGGACGTGCGCGAGGCCGGCGCCGCGCGCACGAACCCCATGGCCCCGCAGATGAGCCCCGACGCGAACTGCGGCGCGGGCCAGATGTGCGACCGCACCCGCGGCGTGTGCGTCACCCGCGCGATGACCGACGCGGGCGTCGCCGACGCCGGACCCACCGACGCGGGTCTGCCAGACAGCGGCCCCGCCGACAGCGGCCCCGCCGACAGCGGCCCCGTCGACAGCGGCCCCGTCGACAGCGGCGTGATGGACGCCGGCGCGCCCGTGATGGACGCCGGGGCAGCCGACCTCATCAACCTGACCGGCGGCGGCTGCAACGTCGGCACGACGCCCTCCTCAGGCTTCGGCGGCGCCCTCGGCGCCCTCGCCGCCCTCAGCGCGCTCCTCGTCCGCCGCCGCCGCCGCTGACGCGGTCCTCCGGCACACGCCCCCTCCTCGCTCCCGTCGCCGGGTTCGCGTCGGTCCTCTGGACCGCGACGCGCTCACCCGGCGCCGGTCAGACCCCCGCGTCGCTCGAGACCACGCGCGCGCCGCGGGTCCACATCACCCGCTGCCCGGCGCCCTGCGGCGCGTCTTCGAGCCAGATCACCTCGACCGAGCCGTCCCTCATCCGAAGGAACGACCCTGCGCGCACGGTGCCCAGCGTCGTGCCCACCACCGACCGGCTCCGCACGGCGCGCTCCAGGGTCCATCGCCGCAGCGCGAGGGGGCTGCTCGGAAAGTCTCCGTCGCTCCCCAGGGCCAGCGCCTCGGCGGCGCCGTCGCCCCGCACCACCGGCGCTGTGCTTGAGAAGAACCACCCGGTGTCGACCCGACTCCACGCCGAGAGCGTCGCGTCGAAGCGCGCCCAGGCCGCGCGCTGCAGGCCCGACGGCGTCCCGTCGGCCGCGCGGCTGCGCGGCGACCAGCCCAGGAGAAAATGTCCGTCGCCCAGCGGCGCCGCGCTCACGTCACGGTTCTCTCCCCGCTGCACCACCGTCGCGACCTCGAAGGCCGTCGCCCCTTCCGCGCGCCGTCCGCGCACCGCGTAGAGGTCCTTCGCCCCCGAGGCGCCGCCCACCCACGCGACCATCACCGCCTCTTCGCTCGCCGCCGCGGCGAGGGACCCGGCGCCGCACGCCAGCCCCACGGGCCTCGCGGCCCCCCAGGTCGGCGCGTCTTCGGCGGTGAGCAACGGGCGCCCGTCGCTCCGCCGGTGGCGCAGCTCGACCCCCTCGGGGCACACCGACGACGCCACCCCATAGACCACGTCGAAGGCCGTCGGCGACGCGCCGTTGAAGGGCGACGACTCCGCCACCCGGGCGATCACCGCGCGCTCGGCGCCAGGGGTCGACAGGGCCGTCGCGGCGCTCCAGCCGGCGCCCGCGAAGGTCCTCGCGGTCACGAAGGTGCCCGCGGCGCCCGCGGCGACCGAGACCACGATGGGCGAAGGCCAGGCCCCCACCGACTCGACCTTCTCCGACGAGGCGCCGGCGGGACGCGCGAAGGGCACCGCCGCGCCCCAGTCGTCTCCCCGGCGCTCGATCGCGTAGACCCCGGAGCTCCCGTCGGGCAACGCGGCGCCGAGGATCGCGAAGGCCCGGCCGCCCCCGCCTTCGGCGAGCCACACCCCCTGCGCGCCGCCCTGCGACGACTGCCACACCATCGTGGGCGACTCGAACACGAACTCTCGCTCGGTGGTGTCGGGGGTGGACTCGCAGCCTCCGACGAGGGCCAGAGCGGCGAGGGTCGCGGGCGCGCGCAGGCTCATCGCCGCGGGCTCGCGGCGGTGCGCAGACCCACGAATTCCTGCAACCGACCGCGCCGCACGAGGAGCACCGCGTAGCCGTCTCGCGCGGCGTCGACCACCACCCGCGCGCCCGTCACCGGCGCGCCGTCGGCGCGCAGGATGATGTCCCCAGGCAGCAGCCCGGCCCGGTCGGCGGCCCCCGCGCGCTGCACCTCGGTGATCACAACCCCTTGTCCCGCAGGGATTCCGAGCTGCTGGGCGTAGCCCGGGGCGAGGTCGGCGATGGTCATGGCGAAGCTCTCGGGCGCGGGGTCGGGGGGCACGGCCATGGAGGGCGCGCCCCGCGCTGGCTGCGCCCCCGGCCGCAGGGCGGTGGTGACGTTGACGGTGCTGCGCTCGCTGCCCCGGAGCACGGTCAGCGCGAGGTGCTCGCCCACGCCGCGGCTGGCGATGCTGCGGAGCAGGTCGTGGCGGTTGTGCACGGCCTCCCCGTTCACCTCGCTGACGACGTCGCCCACGCGCACGCCCGCCTGCTCGGCGGGGCCGCCGGGCTCGAGGAAGTTCACGAGCACGCCGCGGTTGATCGCGCCGTAGGCGCCCTCGAGGTCGGGGGTGATGTTCTGTCCGGCGATGCCGATCCAGCCGCGCACGACCTGGCCGTGGGCGACGATCTGCCTCGCGACGAAGTCGGCGATTCGCGCCGGGACCGCGAAGCCGATGCCCTGGCCTCGGCCGACGACCATGGTGTTGATCCCGAGGAGCTCCCCGCGGAGGTTGACCAGGGCGCCGCCGGAGTTGCCGGGGTTGATGCTGGCGTCGGTCTGGAGGTAGTCCTCGATGAGGTTCACCCCGAGGCCGCCGCGCCCCATCGCCGAGATCACGCCGTGGGTGACCGTGGCCTCGAGGCCGAAGGGGGAGCCCACGGCGAGCACCCACTCGCCCACCCGCGCGGCGTCGCTGTTGCCGAGGCGCGCCGTGGGGAGGTCACGCGCGTCGATCTTCACCACCGCGAGGTCGGTGTCGGGGTCCTCGCCCAGCACCCTCCCCTGAAACGACCGCCCGTCGTTGAGCCGCACGCGGATGCGCGTCGCGTTCTCGACCACGTGGTGGTTCGTGAGGATCAGCCCGTCTGACCGCAGGATCACCCCGCTCCCGCCGCCTCGCCTGCGCCGGGGCTCCGCGGGCTGCATGCCCCAGAACCCAGGGGGCGTCGCGAGCATGGCGTCGCTCCGCTCGGTGATCTCGACGACGATCGCCACCACCGCCGGGAGCACCGCGGAGGCGGTGGCGCTGAACGCCGCGCCGAGCCCCATGGCCGCCTCGGTGCCGCTCATCGTCGGGCTCAAGGCCGCCGCCGCGCGGGCGGGCCTCGCAGCGCTCCGCGGCTGGGCCAGGGCGCCCTGCGCGACGAGCGCGAGCGCGGCGGTGAGGGTGAGGGTCTGGGGGTGCGCCATGGGTCCTCCTCACGCCTCCGGCGTGAACCGGATGCGCGTGTTGCTTGGGATGGTGCAGCTCGTGCCGCCGCAGCCTCCGACCGCGACGCTGCCGGAGGGGTTCTCGATGCCGACCGTGCGCGACACCGCGCCGGTCATTGTACCGTAGACGAAATCGACCGCGCCGCTGCCCTCGTGGAGCACGACCTCGAAGCTCAGGCTGCCGCCGCCCGAGTAGTTGCGCGCGCCGCTCCACTGCACGACCCAGCGGCGGGAGGGCGCGGCGCCGACGGTGCCCAGGCAGATGCCCGAGGTGCCGGTCACCAGGTCGCCCCACTGGGGCGCGAGGGTCGAGTTGGGCGTGGAGGTGCTGGGGATGGTCCCCGACAGGTTCGACGCCGCCGTCGGGAGCAGCGACATGAACCCGTTCGTGCTCACGTTCACCATCGAGCCCGCGGGCAGCACCGCGCCCCACCACGGGAACGCGAAGGGCGTCGCCACCAGCTGCGACGCGTCGTCGGTGCTCGTGAGGATCCGCTGCGAGGCGCACACGTCGACCCAGGTGACCTCGGGGGGCGCGGGGGCGGCGACGTAGCGGGAGAAGCCCCGGCACACCCCCGCGATGCAGAGCGAACCCGAGGCGCACGCGTTGCCGCACGCGCCGCAGTTCGCGCCGTCGGTCTGCACGTCGATGCATCGGGCGCCGCACATCGCGGTGCCCGCCGGGCACGCGAGGCCTTCGGCGCTGAGCGTCGCGTCGCAGAACCCCACCGTCTCGGAGCTGCCGCCGAACTGCCCGTTGTACTCGTGGTGAAAGTACCAGCGGCGCCGCGCGGGCTGCACGGTGATCGAGCACATGTCCGAGAGGTTGGTGAAGCGCGAGAGCACCGAGGTCACGCCCGCGGGCACGCTCATGCGCGCGAGGGTGGTGCTGTTCTGCACGTAGGCGACGTGCAGCGAGCCGTCGAAGAACTCCGCGACGCCCCAGATCGCCCAGTTCTCGCAGCTGCTCGCCGAGGGGAAGGGAACGGTCCCGAGGTCGACCACGGCGCCGCTGGGGAGCTCGACGTGATACCCGCGCCCGCCGGTCAGGATCACCGCGCGGCCATACCCCGAGAAGATCCCTACGCGTCCGTAGCCCGCGACGGTGATGGGCTGGCTCAGGGTCACGGTGGTGGGGGTGAGGGCTCCGGTCGCGCCGTCGAGCGCGATGAGCCCCGTGACGCTCCCGCCCGAGGAGGTCGCCGGGGTGCCGCCGATCGCGAGGGTGTAGAGCGTGCCGCTGCGCAGGTCGCTGACCATCGCGTCGGCGACGCGGCCGATGGACGTCCCCGCGAGGGTCTCGAGGTCGAAGCGCCCCGTGGCCGAGTCGCCGCTGTAGAAGACGTTGGTGCTCGAGATCCCGATGCCGCCGCGGTCATCGCCGGTCACCGCGTTGTGCTCCGCGACGCGGCAGTTGGTGGCGTCGAAGGCGTCGACGCGAAAGGTCGGTCCGCCGATCGCGCCCCCGACGCAGCGGCCCGCCGCGCAGGTCGCGCCCATCGCGCAGGCGTTGCCGCACGCGCCGCAGTTCGCCGCGTCGCTCGCGAGGGTCACGCACGCGCCGCCGCAGAGGGTGGTCGCCCCGGTGCAGCTGAGCGCGCACGCGCCCGCGACGCATCGCTGCGAGGGCGGGCACGAGTTGCCGCAGGCGCCGCAGTTCAGCGCGTCGCTCTGGAGGTTGCGACAGAGGCCCGCGCAGTCGGTGAGTCCCGGGATGCATCGGGGGATGTCCACCACCGTCACCACGTCTCGCGCGACGACGACGTCGGGGCCGCTCACCACATCGGGCCCCTGCACCACATCGGGCCCCTGCACCACGTCCGGTCCCTGGACCACATCGGGCCCCTGGACCACGTCGGGCCCCTCGACCACGTCGGGCCCCTCGACCACATCGGGCCCCTCGACCACGTCGGGCCCCTGCACCACGTCGAAGCCGAGGGGGAGGACGTCTTCGCCGAGGACCACGTCTTCGACCGCGGCGTCTTCTTTCCCTTCGAGGAACTGAGACGGGTCGATCTGCTGTACGGCGCAGCCCGTCATCGCGGCGGCGAAGAAGAAGGAGCCCAGCGTTCTCATCGTAGGACCTCTGTAGCGCGGTTCGCGCGACAGGCTCAACGACGACCCCGCGATTCGGCCGCTTCAGCGTCGGCGTCGGAGCGCCCGCGCGGCGCCCGCGAGGGCGATCAGCAGCGCCAGCGCGGAGGGGCGCGCTCGCCCCGGCCTGACCGCACAGACGCCCACCGAGGCGCGCCCTCCCTGGGCGCGATACGCCTCCCAGAAGTCGCTCACGGGGTTCAAGGCGGCGCACCGGGCGGCGTAGGCGACCTGGGAGCGGTTGCCGACGAGGTCTTCGGCCACGACGGCGACGGAGTAGCGCCCGCCCACGCGAACGCCCGTCAGCGTCGCCGTGCGCGCCGTCGCGAGCGTGGGGGGCGCGCACTGGTACCGCGCGAGGTTCTCGTCGCGGCTCAGGTCGAGGCCCGAGAGCGCGTTGGTCCCGCACGAGGCGCCCGCGTCGGAGCCGGCGACCTCGGCGCCCGGCGGCGGGTCGCAGAGCACGTAGAAGCGCGCGACCGACTCCTCGCCGCCGTTGGCGCTCGAGGCCCCGCCCGCGTCGCTCGCGGCGCCGGCGTCGTCGGCCGCGCCTGCGTCGCCCGCGTCGTCGGCCACGCCGGAGTCGGTGACCGCGCCGGCGTCGACGGCGCCGGTGCCCGAGCCGCCGTACGACCAGCGGACCTCGACCCGATCTTCGAAGTTCGTGAGGTCGGGGTCCCGCGGCGGCGCCGGGGGGAGCAGGTCGTAGCGCACCCTACGGGGCGAGAGCGCGACGACCTCGCCGTCGACCACCATGAACACCGCCCGGCGCCCGCTCGCCGCGGGGCACTGCCCCGAGCTCGGGTCGACCAGCCAGCGCGTCGGGATCGTGAAGCGATACCGGCTGCTCCCCGCGGCGAGCCCTCCGGTGCAGACGTTCTGCGAGAACCCGCAGAGCTCGAAGCAGGTGGCGTTGGGCTGCGCGCGCTCGCCGAGGGAGCACGAGAAGCCCGCGCTCGCCCAGATCGAGGGCGCCGTGAGGGTCGCCGCGGGGAGGTTGACCTCGAAGGTCCACGACTCGGCGGCGCAGTCGCTCGGCCCCGAGGGCGCCTCGACCCCGGCGTCGTCGGGCACGCGCACCGCGCCGCTGCGGCCGACGATCTCGATGGGCGACTGCGCCCGCGCGACGCCGGGCCACGCGAGCGACAGGACGAGCAGCGCGCGCAGCCTCATGGCGCGCGGGAGCAGAGCCGGAACCGTGGCGGTCGTCAACACGGGAGAGAACGCCCGGCGCTCGCCCCTGGGCCCTGCCGCGCGCTCACAGCTCGATCTGCGTGCCGAGCTCCACCACCCGGTTCGGCGGAATCTGAAAGAACGCGTTCGCCGGTCGCGTTTCGCGAGAGGAACACGAACAGCGCCTTGCGCCAGCTCGCGAGCTCGCCCCGCCCGGTGGTGAGCAGCGTCTCGCGGCCAAGGTAGAAGCTCGTGTCGGCCTCCCACCGAGGCCCTGCTCGCCGCACATCTCCAGCACGTCCATCACGTTCGGGGTCTCCATGAACCCGAAGCGCGCGATCACCTGCCAGAAGCCCTCCTCGCGCTGCTTGATCGTGAGGCGCTCCGACACGTCGACCTCGGGCACGCTCGGTCATCACCGAGAGCATGATCACCTGCTCGTGCAGCACCTTGTTGTGCTTGAAATGGTGCAGCAGCACGGGCGGCGCGCCGTCGGGGTTGCCGGTCATGAAGACCGCCGTCCCCCGCACGCGCGTCGGCTTCGAGTCGCGCACGTCGCTCAAGAACAGGTCGGGGGCAGCGTGCTCGCGAGGTGTGCCGACCGAGCGCCGCGCGGCCCTTCTTCCACGTCGTCAGCGCCGAGAAGATCCCCGCGCCCACCACCAGCGGGAGCCATCCGCCGGCGCCCAGCTTGGTCACGTTCGCGCTGAAATACGTGAGGTCGACCGCCAGAAAGAGCGCCACCAGGGCCCCCGCCTTGGGCAGCGACCAGCCCCAGCGGCTGCGCGCCACGACGAAGAACAGCGTCGAGGTGATCGCCATCGTGCCCGTCACCGCGATGCCGTAGGCGGCGGCGAGCTTCGTCGACTCCTGAAAGGCCAGCACCAGGGCGACGCAGGCGACCATCAGGAACGTGTTCACCTCGGGGATGTAGATCTGACCCTCGGCCTCGCCCGAGGTGTGCACGATGGTCACGCGCGGGCAGTACCCGAGCTGCACGGCCTGCTGGGTGAGCGAGTAGGCGCCCGAGATCAGCGCCTGCGACGCGACCACCGTCGCCATCGTCGCCACGACCACCATCGGGTAGATCAGGTACGAAGGCACCAGCGCGAAGAAGGGGTTCGCCGCGCCCGCGGCGCCGCGCTCGAGGAGCATCGCGCCCTGCCCGAAGTAGTTGAGCAGCAGCGCGGGCATCACCATCGTGTACCAGGCGATGCGGATCGGGAGCTTTCCGAAGTGCCCCATGTCGGCGTAGAGCGCCTCGGCGCCCGTGATGCACAGCACCACCGAGCCCAGCACGAGAAATCCGTGGCCGCGGTTCACGCGAAAGAACTCGACGGCGTGCGCGGGGTTCAGCGCGCCGAGCACGTCGGGGCGGCGCAGGATCCACGGGATGCCCGCCGCCGCGATGCTCAAGAACCACACGAAGGTCGCCGGCCCGAAGATCGCGCCGACCTTCGCGGTGCCGCGTCGCTGCATGGTGAACAGCGCGATGAGGATGCCCACGGTGATGGGCACCACGAAGGAGTGCACGCTCGTCGTCGCGACCTCGAGGCCCTCGACCGCGGAGAGCACCGAGATCGCGGGGGTGATCAGGCCCTCGCCGTAGAGCAGCGACGCGCCGAACAGGCCCAGCAGGATCAGGACCGCGTGCCGGGTGGTGTTGCGCTTCGCGAGGTCGGGGCGCTCCGACACCAGCGCGAGGAGCGACAGGATCCCGCCCTCGCCGTGGTTGTCGGCCCGCATGATGAACGTGAGGTACTTCACGACGATCACCATCGTGAGGGACCAGAAGACCAGCGAGAGGATCCCGAGCACGTTGCCGGGGGTGACCGCGACGCCGTGGGGCTGCGCGAAGCACTCCTTCACCGCGTAGAGCGGCGAGGTGCCGATGTCGCCGTAGACCACGCCGAGCGCCGCGAGCGACAGCTTCGCCAGGTCCGCGCGGCTCTTGATCACGGGGCCGTGCCCCACGCCGTGGTGCGCGGGCGCCGGGGACGAGGGCTTCGCCGAGGGAGCGTCAGAACTCATGATGAATCGCGACTCCTATGCTTCATTGGGTCCTCCGCGCAATCCCCGCGACCCGGGGCGAGGACGCCAGCGCGAGCGCGGCGACCATGCCCGCGCTCGCGAACCAGTAGGGTGACGCGGAGCCGAAGCGCTCGAAGACCACCCCCGCGAAGGTCGGCCCGATCACCCTCGCGAGGGCGCCGGCCGACTGCTGCGCGCCGAGCACGGCGCCGTATCCGTCGCGCGACGCGACCCGCGAGACGAGGGTCGACACCGACGGCGACACCAGCGCGTTGCCCACCGAGACCACCACCAGCGCGAGCACCAGCAGCCCGCTGCGCGAGGCGAGCTCCGCCGCCGGGAGCCCCCCTTCGCAGGCCGGGTGCGGGCCGACCAGGGAGGGCAGCCGCGACACCGCCAGGAGGCCGACGACCAGCATCGCCAGCCCCGCTCGCACCAGGCTCACCTCGCCGAAGCGCCGGGCGACGCGGCCGAGCACCCCGCCCTGCACGATCACCACCACGAACCCGATGAGCGCGAACGCGAAGCCGGTCTCGCGCATGCCGAAGCCCAGCCGGGCGCACAGGTGCAGCGCGAAGGTGCTCTCGAGCTGGGTGAACGACAGCACGTGCAGGAACGACATCACCACCAGCGTGCCCAGCGCCGAGTCGCGCATCGCGTCGCGCAGGGCGCGCATCGCGAATTGCTCCCGCACGCGGTCCCACCGCGCCCCGCCCGGCGCGCGCTCGCTCGCGGGGCGGCTCTCGGGCAGGGCGCGCCACGCGAGGCCGAGGTTCAGCACCGAGAGCGCCGACGCGGCGAGGCCGGGGAGGGCCGCGCTCTCTTGCGCCAGCACGCCGCCGAAGAAGGGTCCGAGCACGAAGCCCACGCCGAAGGCCGCGCCGATCATGCCCATGGCGCGGGTGCGGTCTTCGGCCTCGGTGACGTCGGCGATGTACGCCTGCGCCGTGGCGATGTTCGCCGTCGCGACGCCCTGGAGCAGCCGCACCAGCAGCAGCTCGGGGTAGCTCCTCGCGAAGCCCAGCAGGGCCATCGAGACGGCCGTCGCGGCGATGCTCCCGAGGAGCACCGGTCGTCGGCCGACGCGGTCGGAGAGGGTGCTCCACACGGGCACGAACACGAACTGCATCGCGCTGTAGGCGGCGCCCAGCAGGGTCACCTGCAGGGCCGTGGCGCCGAAGGAGCGGGCGTACAGCGGCAGCAGCGGGATCGTGAGCCCGAACCCGAGCAGGTCGATGAACACCGTGAGCAGCAGGGGGGCGAGGCGGGGCCTCGCCAGGGCGTGGCTCACTGGGGGTCGACGGGGGACCGCAGGAGCTCGACGCGGTGCAGGGCCGCCGCGGCGAGGTCGTTGGGCTTGTCGCGCATGCCCCGCGGCAGGCGCGCGATGCGGTCGACCACGTCGAGCCCGCTCACGACGTAGCCGAAGACCGAGTGCCGGCCGTCGAGGTGCGGCGTGGGGCCGTCGGTGATGAAGAACTGCGAGCCGTTGGAGTTCGGACCCGAGTTCGCCATCGAGAGCGTGCCCGCGCGGTCGTGGCGGAGCTGCGGGTGAAACTCGTCCTCGAAGCGGTAGCCGGGGTTGCCCGTGCCCGCGCCGAGGGGGCAGCCGCCCTGGATCATGAAGCCCGGGATCACCCGGTGAAACACCAGGTTCTCGTAGAAGGGTCGGCTGACCTGCTCGCCGGTCTTGGGGTCTCGCCAGGGCATGGCGCCCGTCGCGAGGCCCACGAAATTCTTCACCGTGTTCGGGCAGCGGCCCTCCTCGAGACGGATGACGATGTTGCCCTGCGCGGTGACGAAGCGGGCGTAGAGCCCGCCCTCGCCGGCGACGCTGATCTCAGGAAACTGCGGCATGGGTCCTTCACTCCTCGTTCGAACCAGTCCTCGAAAGGGAATCGGCTTCTAGTACACGCGGCCAGGGTACCGCCAGCGCATCCGACCTCCCGCGCTGGCGGGTCGCGCCGCGGCGGGAAGTAGGATAGTCGGCAGTACGCCATGCCCAGGTTCGGAGCGATCGATGTCGGCAGCAACGCGATGCGGCTGCGCGTGGTGGAGGCGCACTCCCCCGAGCAGGTCCGCGAGGTCGCCTCGGAGCGCGCGCCGGTGCGCCTGGGCCACGACGTCTTTTTGACCGGGCGCCTCGCCCCCGCGGCCCTCGCCGAGGCCGTCGACGCCCTCCGCTCCTTCAAGGAGGTCATGCGCGCCCACGGCGTCGAGGGCTACCGCGCGGTCGCCACCAGCGCCGTGCGCGAGGCGCACAACGCCGACCTCCTGGTCGAGCGGGCGCAGCGCGAGGCCGGGATTCACCTCGAGGTCATCGAGGGCGTCGAGGAGGCCCGGCTCGTGGTGATGGCGGTGCAGTCCGCGGTGTCGATCGGCGACCGCCGCGCGCTGCTGATCGACATCGGCGGCGGCAGCGTCGAGCTGACGCTCCTCGCCCGGGGCGCGCCGCACACGTCGATCTCCCTCCCCATGGGCACCGTGCGCCTGCACGAGGCCTTCCTCGACCCCGACGAGCCCGTCACCGAGGCCCGCCGCGCGCTGCTCACGGAGTACATCGAGCGCTCGCTCCACGAGGCCCCCTGGCTCCCCGGCTGCGCCCCCGACCTGGTGATCGCCACGGGCGGCAACTGCGAGGCCATCTCCGACCTCGCGGCCACCGCCACCGACGACGGCGAGGGGATCGACGTCGACGAGATGCGCGCGCTGCGCGACGCGATGAGCGAGGACGACACGCGGCGCCGCCGCGAGCGCTGGGGCCTCCGGGGCGACCGCGCGGACGTCATCGTGCCCGCCCTCTTCGTGCTCTCCGCCGTGGCCGAGGCCGTCTCGGCGAGGACCATCACCGTGCCCGGCGTGGGGCTCAAGGACGGCATCCTCCGCGAGCTCATCGACCGCTCGTTCTCGGTGTGGGACGCGCGGGGCGAGCAGGCCGAGGTCGAGGCCGAGGCGGTTCACCTCGGCCGCAAGTACCGCTTCGACGAGCGCCACGCGCTGCACGTCGCCGAGCTCGCGTCGTCGCTCTTCGACCAGCTGGCCGACGTGCACCGCATGGCCCCCGAGGAGAAGCGGCAGCTCCGCCTCGCCGCGCTGCTCCACGACATCGGCGACTTCGTGGGCTTCGAGGCCCACCACAAGCACAGCCACTACCTCATCACCCAGGCCGACCTCATGGGCCTCACCCCCACGGCGCGGGAGGTGGTGGCCAACGTCGCGCGGTACCACCGCAAGGCGCTCCCCGACCTCTCGCACCCGCCCTACCGGCGGCTGGAGCGCAAGGCGCGCACGACCGTTCGGCGCCTGGCGGCGATGCTCCGGGTGGCCGACGCCTTCGACCGGGAGCACGAGCAGAAGGTGCGCGAGCTCGCCGTGCGCATCACCCCAGGCCGCATCGCGGTGCGGGCCATCGCGAACCAGGGCGCCGACGGCTCGACCCCCGACCTCGCCCTCGAGCGCTGGACCGCGCAGCGCAAGGCCGACCTCATGGCCGAGGAATTCCAGTGCGAGGTGCGCATCGACGGGGCCGAGAGCGCGGGGGCGCTGAAGGGCTTCGTGTGAGCGCGGGTTGAGGTAGAGTCCGCGGCCCTCGAGGTCCGCACCATGAAGCCCACATCCGACGAGATTCGCAGCACCTTCCTGAACTTCTTTCGCGACCGCGGCCACGCCGTGGTGCCGAGCGCCGGGGTGATCCCGCGCAACGACCCGACGCTGCTCTTCACCAACGCGGGGATGGTGCAGTTCAAGGACGCGTTCCTCGGCGTCGACCGCCCCGGGTACACCCGCGCGACGTCGAGTCAGAAGTGCGTGCGCATGAGCGGCAAGCACAACGACCTCGACAACGTCGGCCGCACCGCGCGCCACCACACGTTCTTCGAGATGCTCGGCAACTTCTCCTTCGGCGACTACTTCAAGCGCGAGGCCATCGCCTACGCCTGGGAGCTCCTCACCGAGGTCTGGAAGATCCCGAAGGACCACCTCGTCATCACCGTCTTCGGCGGCGAGGACGACCTCGCGGCCGACGACGAGGCCCGCGCGATCTGGCGGGAGGTCACCGGCTTCGGCGACGAGCGCATCCTGGGGATGGGCAAGAAGGATAATTTCTGGACGATGGGCGACACCGGCCCCTGCGGCCCGTGCACCGAGATCCACTATTTCATGGGTCCGGGCGCGCCCGACCTCGCGCGCTTCGACCAGGAGCCCGGCCCCGACGGCGTGGGCTGGATGGAGATCTGGAACCTGGTCTTCATGCAGTTCAACCGCGCGGTGAAGGGCGGCCCCCTCGCCCCGCTGCCCGCCCCCTGCGTCGACACGGGCATGGGCCTCGAGCGCATCACCGCGGTGCTCCAGGGCGTGATGTCGAACTACGACACCGACCTCCTGCGCCCCCTCGTCGACCGCGCCGCGGAGCTCCTGGGCAGGGCCTACACCGCCACCGACGCGCCCCACGACTTCGCCTGCCGCGTGCTCGCCGACCACGCGCGCATGAGCGCCTTCGCCCTCGCCGAGGGGATCACGCCTTCGAACAAAGACCGCGGCGCGGCCCTGCGCTCGGTGATGCGCCGCGCGATCCGCCACGAGTACCTCCAGGGCGTGACCGCGCCGCGCTTCGGCGAGGTGGTCGCCCTGGTCGCCGACCGCATGGGCGCCGCGTACCCTGAGCTCTTGCAGCACAAGGACTTTCTCGTCACCCAGGCCCAGGAGGAGGACCGTCGCTTCCGCGAGACGATCCCCGCGGGCCTCGCGCTGCTCGACGCGTTCTCGCAGTGGTCCCTCGACGGCGAGGGCCGCAAGGTGCTGCCCGGCGAGGTCGCCTTCGACCTGCACGCGACGCACGGCTTCCCCCACGACCTCACGGTGGTCATCGGCGAGGAGCGCGGCTTCGTGCTCGACGAGCAGGGCTACGAGGCCGCCCGGGAGCGCCACGCCGCCGTCTCTCGCGGCGACGCCGAGGGCGAAGGGGTCTCCAAGGAGCGCAGGGTGCGCGCCGAGCACCGCGAGGCCCTCGCCCGCGTCGGCGGCGCGGTGCGCTTCGTCGGCTACGACGCCGAGTCGGGGAGCTCGCCCGTCGCGGCCCTGCTCGCGGGAGAGGGCGACGCGCTGCGCCTCGTCGACTCCCTCGAGGTCGGCGAGGCGGGCCAGCTCGTGACCGCCGAGACGCCCTTCTACGGCGAGAGCGGCGGCCAGGTCGGCGACGTGGGCGAGATCACCACGGCGACGGGCACCTTCGCCGTCGAAGACACCCAGCGCCCGACCGCGGGCCTCGTCGTGCACCTCGGCCGAGTCACCGCGGGCCTCGTCGCCGTCTCGCAGCCCGCGACGCTCACGGTGGACCACGACGCGCGCAGCGCCACGCGGCGCAACCACAGCGCCACGCACCTGCTGCACTGGGCGCTGCGCAAGGTCGTCGGCCCCCACGCGCAGCAGAAGGGCTCGAAGGTCGCGCCCGAGGGCCTGCGCTTCGACTACGCCGCCTCGCGCCCGCTCTCGGCCGACGAGCTCACGCGCATCGAGGACCTGGTGAACGCCGAGGTCCTCGCCAACGCCGAGGTGCGCACCGAGGTCACCTCGCAGGCCGAGGCGCGCGCGAAGGGCGCGATGATGATCTTCGAGGAGAAGTACGGCGACTCGGTGCGCATGCTCCACATCGGCGCCGAGAGCGTGGAACTCTGCGGCGGCACCCACGCCTCGCGCACCGGCGACATCGGGATGTTCAAGGTCGTCTCCGACTCGAACGTCGGCGCGGGCGTGCGGCGCATCGAGGCGGTCACGGGCACCGGCGCCCTCGCCCTCACCCGCGCGCAGGCCGCGGCGATGCAGCGGGTGGCCGACGCGCTCAAGGCCCCCGTGGGCGAGGTCACCGCGCGCGTCGAGCGCGCGCTGGAGCACGCGCGAGAGCTCCAGCGGCAGATCGACGAGCTCAAGCGCCAGCTCACCACCGGCGCGGGGGCGTCCGACGTCGAGGTGCGCGAGGTGGGCGACGCGAAGGTCGCGGTGGCCCTCGCGCCGGTCGGCGAAGAGAAGGCGATGCGCGAGTACGCCGACCACCTGCGCGACAAGCACGGGCGCGCCGTGGCGGTGCTGGGCGCGGTCACCGCCGAGGGCAAGGCGCTCCTCGTCGTGGCCGTCTCGAAGGACCTCACGCAGCGCTTTCACGCGGGCAAGATCGTCGGCCAGCTCGCGGCGATCGTCGGCGGTCGCGGCGGCGGTCGCCCCGACATGGCCGGCGCCGGCGGCCCCGACGCCTCGCGCCTCGGCGAGGCCCTGCAGCACGCGTGGACCGTCGTGGTCTGAATCCAGAACCTCAGCGCTCGATCCATCCAAGGACCCCCATGAAGAGAATCACCCTCCCCGCCGCGCTGCTCTGCGCGGCGCAGGCCTGCGTCGTCGAGACGACCCTCGACGGGGCCGCGATGCCCTACGGCAACACCCTCCCCGCGAGCAGCGTGACCGCCTCAGGCGTGACCTGGAGCTCCAACGCCAGCGAGTATCAGGGCCGCAACGGCGTGATCGTGCGCTACGACTGCCCGCCCAACGGCGCCGCGGGGAGCATCTGGGGCACCGACCTCTACACCGACGACACATCCGTGTGCACCGCGGGGGTTCACGTCGGGCGCATCGACCTCCGCGGGGGAGGCCCGGTGATCATCGAGATCCTCGCGGGGCAGAGCCAGTACGTGGGCTCGCGCCGCTACGGCGTGCTCTCGGCGGACTACGGGAGCTGGGGCGGGAGCTTCAGGGTGCTCTGAGCCGGAGCCCCCCCTGCGCGGCTTCGGGGCGGGCTGTGGGTACGTCGCTCACGCTGAGCCCTTCGAATCCCCTGTGGAGAGGGACTAGGGCCTGTCCCTAGCGCGCGGAGGGTGCGCGAAAGGCCACGAGCTCAGGGGCCTCGTAGTAGATCCTGCGCTCGGTGGAGATGCGCACGAGCTCCCAGGAGCGGTGCATGGTCCACCCGTCCTTGGTGAACACGAGGTCTTCGGCGATGTAGACCGCCGCGTGGAGGGTGGCGCCGCTCTCGGTCCGAAAGGCCAGCACGTCGCCGAAGCGCAGCTCGTTGAGCGGAACCTGCGTCCACGCGCTCATGGTCGCGTCGAACTGGCTGTCGTCGATGAGCGGGCCGCCAGCCTCCGTGGGCGACAAGAAGTTCACCGCGGTCCAGAAGCAGTCGTAGCGAGTGTCGCGGGGCGGAAATGTGCCGTAGCGCGCCCGCGCGAAGGGCGGGAGCAGGTCGCGCAGGGGCACCTCGGTGCCGTTCACGTACGCCTCGTTGAGCCGCGCGCGCACCGCGGCCTCGCGGCCCCCGGTGCTCCACCAGCGCACCGCGCGCTCGAGCTCCGCCTCGGTGCGCACGCGCACCACGGCGTCGAGGGCCGACCGCGCGCGCAGCACGCGAAAGAACGCCGCCCGCTCCGCGCGGTCGGTCACCCGGTGGCACAGCCAGGTGAGGTCCGAGAACATCCGCTTGTCGCCGTCGACGAAGCTCCCCGCGCGGAGGATCTCCCTCGCCGTCGGCGAGAGCCCCGGCGCGTCGGCGAAGGCCGTGCGCCCCACCGGGCGAGAGAAGGGCGCGTTCAGCAGCATCGCCTGCGGATACGCCCGCATCCCGCGGTAGATCGCCAGGCGCTGCGGCTGGGTGAGGCCCTCGAGCACGCTGTCGGGGGGCACGACGATGCACCCGTCGGCGTCGCAGACGGCGACCTCGAGCACCGACTCGACCACGGGGTCGGAGAGCCCCGCGGCGCGCATCGCCGACTCGAGGGTCGCTCGATCGGGCGCTCCCCAGGCGCCGACGAGATCGTCACAGTCCTCGGGGCGGATGTGGTCGTCGCCGGGGCGCCACCAGACCTCGCGGGTCTCAATGGATCCAGGGTGCGGAGCGATCGCAGCGGCGGGCGGAGCCGACGCCGTGGGCGCGGCCGCGGGGCGCCCGGGGGCGGCGGTCGACCGCGCGGCCCGCAGCCCGAGGCTCACCGCGGCGAGGACCACGAGTCCCGCGACGACGATCCAGAGCCCCGATGAGCCGCCGGGCGCCGCCCGCGCGGGCGCCTCGACCGGGGAGACCTGCGACGCCGGTAGCGGCTTCGTCGCGGGCTTCGCCGGGGTCTTGCGCGTCGCAGCAGGCGCACGCTGGGGTTTCGGCTTCTGGGCCATTCGGCTCTCGGGGAGCACCGCGCGGTGTGGAGCGCGGCTCACCTGACCGTCGTCATGCGCGCGCCATGCCGACGCGAAATCCCTGAATTCTGCTGAGAATCGACGGGGCGTGCGGGGCGTCGATCCCCGCACCCGCGGGGGCGCCCGTCCCATTTCTCTCCGCGGGTCTCGCGCCGCGCGTCAGCCGCTCCGCACCACCTCGCGCACGCGCCCGCGCTCCATCGTCACGCGCACGGTGGCGACTCGGCTCGCGAACGCGTGGTCGTGGGTCACGAGCACCACCACCCGGCCTCTCGAGCGCGCGGCCTCGATGGCCGCCTCGAGCCGCCGCGTCGCCGCCGCGTCGAGGCCCGTCGTGGGCTCGTCGAAGAGCAGCAGGCTGGGGTCATGGAGCTCGGCGCGCGCGAGGGCGAGGCGCTGCATCTGCCCGCGGGAGTACGTGCGGGCCGGTCGGTCGGCGATCTCTTTGAGCCCCACCCTCGCGAGGGCGCCCGCGAGGTCGGCGTCGCGGCGACCGTGGAGCCGGGCCATGAACGCCAGCGACTCGCGCGCGGTGAGGTCGGGGTAGACCATCGCCTCGTGGCCGACGAGGCCGATGGAGGCGCGGAGCATCATCCGGTCTGCCGAGAGGGTGTACTCCCCGTAGCGCACGTCGCCCGCGGTGGGGCGCAGGAGCGTCGCGAGCACGTTGAGCAGCGTGCTCTTGCCGGCGCCGTTGCCCCCTTCGACGCTGGTGACCTCGCCGGCGCGAAACGACAGCGAGACCCCCGCGAGGGCGCGGGTCGCGCCGAACACGCGGGTGACCTTGAGCGCCTCGACGACGTCGAAGCGCGGGGTCTCGTCGGGCGCGGAGTCGAGCTCGGTCACCCCACCTCGCCGCGCCGGGTGATCTGCTCCGGGCGCTGGAACATCTCGACCAGCTCCGCGTCGAGCCGGCGCACGCGGCCCTCGCGGTCGACGAAGGCGTGGCGGGTGGAGGCGGTGGCGAGCAGCGCGCCGTCGCCCTCGCGGCGCACCTCGTAGTCGAAGCGAATCGACGCGTGCCCCGCGGACACGAGCCGCACCTCGAGGGCGAGCACGTCGTCGTAGCGCGCGGGGAGGCGGTATTTCACCGCGACGTCGACGACGACGATGAGCCAGCCGGCGTCTTCCATCGCGCCGTAGTCGCCGCCGCGGCGGCGCGAGAACTCCTCCCGGCAGCGCTCGAAGTAGCGCAGGTAGGCCGCGTGGTGCAGCAGCCCCATGCGGTCGACGTCCGAGTAGTTCACCCGGATGCAGACGACGCTGGAGGCGAGGGCGGGGTGGGGATGACTCATCGTCGGGTGGCGCCCCTTCTGGCGGATTCCTCCGCGGACCGCAAGGCGCTCGCGCTTCCCCTGGGCCCCGCGAGCGCCTATATGCGGGTGCACCCCGATGAGCCTCTCAGACAACCGCCGCGAGACCCTCGAAGCCCGCCTCACGACCCTCGAGGGCCTGCTCAAGGGGCTCGAGCGCGACCTCACGCGCATCCCCTGGCTCCTCGCGCTGCTGGTCCTCGCCGTGCCCGTGGGGATCATCTGGCACTGGGTCGCCGTGGTCTTTCTGGTGTTCTCGGTGCTCACCCTGGTCGGCACGTCGATCTACGTGACCTGGGGCCACCAGAACGAGTACCGCACCGAGCGCGACCTGATCCGCCGCGAGCTCAGCCAGGGCGTCCACCCCCGCGACTCGCTCTGAGCGCGCCCACCGCCGCGCCCACCATCAACCCCCCGACGTGCGCGCCGCCGCTCACGTGCGGCGACAGCCGATCGTAGATCCCCTGCGCGAGGAGCAGCGCCCCCAGCAGCGCCAGCTCGCCGCGCCCCTCGGGCGTTCTCCGCAGCCGGGGCTCCCTCGCGATGTGCGCCACCGACGCGCCCACGAGGGCGAACACCGCCCCTGAGGCGCCGATCACCAGGCTCCCGCGGGGGGCGGTCCACAGCGCCGCGGCGCCCCCCGCCGCCGCGCCGAGCGCCAGCGTGGCCGCGAGGGTCGCCGGGCCCAGCCGCCGCTCCACGAAGCGCCCGAAGGTCGCCAGCGTGAGCGCGTTCACGCCCAGGTGCACGACGTCGGCGTGGAGCAGCGCGTAGGCGAGCAGCCGCCACGCAGCCCCCGCGCCCTCGAGGGGGACCGTGAGGGCGCCGCAGGCGAGCAGCGCCTGCTCCCCCGGCGCCCCGAGGGCCGTCGAGACCGCGAAGGCCGCGGCGAGCACGCCCAGCGCGGCGCCCGTGGCGAGGCCGAGGCCCGCCCCTGGGCGCAGGGCCAGCTCCCCGAGGGCGAGGCGCGCGTCGACGCGATCGCGCAGCGCCGCAAGGGCTTCGCGCGCGTCGTCGTCCAGCGTCGCGGCGTCGAGGGGCGACCCGCGCAGGCGCAGCAGCCTCGCGCGGAGCGCCGGGGGCGGACGCATCGACCCGATCGCGTGGTCGAGCACCCGCGCGGCGTCGTCGGCGCGGCCTGCGCGCTGCATCGACACGGCGCGCCAGCACGCGCGCCGCGCCGGGGGCAGCGCCTCGCCCGACGCGTCGAGCAGCGCGTCGACCATCGCCACCTGCCCCAGGTGCGCCGCGAGGACCATCAGCGACCCAGCGTCGGCGGGCGCCACGCCGCGCGCCTCGGCTTCGCGCCAGCGCGCGCACATCGCGCGGGCCCCCTGGGCCTCCCCGAGCGCCGCGAGGGCGAGGGCGAGCTCTCCCTGCCGCGCGGCGGCGTCGAAGAGGCCGGGCTCGCTGAGCCGTCGGGCCGCGGCGTCGAGGTCCCCCGACCAGGCCTCGAGGGCGGCGGCGAAGACCTGGCGCTCGGGCGCGGTGAGCGTGGTCAGCGTCGCCGCCTCGCGACCGGCGTCGAGGCACGCGCCCTCCTGCGCGCGCGCGGCGAGGCGCACCATCACCTCGACTTCGGCGCTCGAGGCGAAGGGGCGAAGCAGGCGCAGGGCTCGCGCGGCGGCGCGGGCGCGGGTCGGGTCCTCTCGGGCCACCGCCCTCCACGCCGCGCGCCTCGCGAGGGCGGGGCCTCCCACGAGCGCCGCGGCGAGCGCGACCGCGAGCATCGGCGTCGTGAGCGACATCGCGTCGTCCCGAGGAGAGCACAGGACGCGCCCCGTGAGAACGCCGCCGGGCGCTACGCCGCGGCGTTCTCGACCACCCTGCGGCGCAGCGCGTGACGAATGCGGTGGGTGCGGGTGTACACGGTCTTCACGCTCATCCCCATCTCCGCGGCGACCTCGTCGGGGGAGGCCTCTTCGACGTAGATCCTGAGGAGCACCGACTGGTCCCGGTCGCTCATCTCGCGCACGGCCTCGCCGAGTCGCTCGCAGGTCTGCCGCGAGGCGACGAGGGACACGGTGTCGAGCTCGCAGCGCAGGGTGCCCGCGACCGACTCGATGGGCGTGCTCCCCGGTCGCCGCGTCACCGCGCGGAGGTAGTCCCGGGCGATGTTCATGGTGAGCAGCGCGATCCACGTGGCGAGCTTGGTCCCCTTGCCGGGCTCCCAGTAGCGAAGCCGGTGCATCCCGTTCGAGAGCAGCGCGGCGTACAGGTTCGCGTGAATCTCCTCGAGGTCCGCCGAGGACAGCGACCGCGGAAACGCGGTGCCCAGCCTGTGGATCTGAAGCCACACCAGGCGGTCGTAGCGGCGGTGAAACTCCCTCCACGCGCTGTGGTCGTTCAGGAGCAGGCGGTCGCGAAGCTGGATCTCGGTGAGGCTCTGCAGGGTCTCGTTCACGGCGGTCTCCTCCGTCACGCGCCCCGTGAAGATCCCCTCGGATCCGCGGCCTCGCGTCACGCAGAGTCCCTGAGCAGCCTCTGTGCCAGCGCCTGCCCCCCTTGTTTTCTAGGCGATTCTACCGCCGCTGCCCCCGCGCGGCGCCCTGTCGACCGGCGCGGCCAGGGGGGCACCGGCTCGCGGCTGAGAAGTCTGGTTCACGCCCGCGCTGGCCCTGTGACCTCGGGGCCACGGCCACACCGGAACCGTCAATCTCGGTTCACGCCTCGAACCGGGGAGCTTCTACGTCCCGACCGGCGCGAGTTCTTCACGACCAGCGCGAGCGCGAAGAAAATTCCCGCGGCGAGCCCGGTCGAGCGCGCCCCAGGCGCCGCGGAGCAGCCGGTGCCGTCCACGATGGTCCCACCGGGGAGCGTCGCGAGCCCGCCGTAGGGCACGGGGTTGCAGCGCACCCCGACGGGCGCCGCGGCGGGCGGATAGGCCGCGCAGATGCCCGCGGCGTCGTCGAAGGTGAGGTCGCGCCGCGCCTCGCCCCGCCCGGCCTCGGGCCACATGATGGCGCGGTCGTTCGTCGAGTGCGCGAGGCCGTGAAAATGCCCCATCTCGTGCACGATGATGGTCTGGAGGTCGACCGAGTCGGAGCCTGGGAGCCGCGTGGTCGAGAACTCGAACCCGAGCTGGTTCGTGCGGTCGTTGTAGGTGTTCAGCTCGATGTCGCCGTCGAAGATCTCCCCCGTGAACGAGTCGTAGCTCACGATGGTGATCGCGATGACCCCCTCGCGGTGGAGGCTGTCGTCGCCCCAGCGGCTGCGAAAGAGGATCGTGTTCGAGTTCGCCCCGGTGGTCGACCAGCCCGAGGGGTTGAGCGTCGGGGCGAGCTCGCGCACCTCGAAGTACTGCCGCTCGCGGCCGTTCTCGTCGCAGGTGGCGCTCGCCCACGCCGCCGCCGAGGCCTGGCCCACGGTGACCAGCTCGCTCCACGCGAGGGACGCGGGGAGGCCGGTGCGAAACAGGGAGTAGCCCGTGCAGCGGCTGCGCCAGGAGAGCGGCACGCCCGCCATCGAGCACTCGTTCGCGACGCCGCCGCGGGTGCGCGAGGTGGTCGTGCGGCACCAGGCCGACGCCGACATGGGCGCCGCGACGAGCGCGAGCGCGAGGGCGACGCGCGCGATCACCGCGCCCCCGCCGCGCGCACCGCCCGCGCCAGCTCGCCGACGGGGAGGCTCCGCGCGGGCGAGTCGGTGAGCCGCCCCGAGGTGGTCCCCGCGAGGCCCGGCGCGGTGCCGACCACCATCGCGCCGTCTGCGCCGAGGGTGACCGGCAGCACCGCCGCGGTCATGTGCGCGAGGAGCCGCATCCCCTCCTCGGCGCCTTGCAGAAAGAACACGTAGCTCCCCCCACGCTGGGGCATCGGCGCGTCGGGGATCACCTGACCCACGCCCTCGACCTCGCCCCCCGCGACGCGCACGCCCACGCGCTCGCCGGCCGCGAGGGCGCCCTGCAGCGAGACGTCGACGGAGACGTCGCAGTCGGTGACGATGAAGCGGCCGCGCCAGCGCGAGCGGACCTCGCGCACCGTGCCGAGCACCACGAGCTCGCTGCGCCGGGTGAGCTCCTCGAGGGTCACCGGGACGATGGTGGTCGCGCCCGCGTCGCGCCGTCGCAGGAGCGCGCCGAGGCCGACCAGGGCCGCGAGGAAGGACCTTCTGGCGAGAGCCGTCATGACCGCAGGACGCTACGCCCCGCGGCCCCCGCGCGCCACACCCCAGGCCGCGCGGCGCGCGCGCTCCGAGAGCTCCTGCGGCGCGCCTGGAACCTTTGGGGGGAGCGTGACAGCGCGGACGCTCCAGGCGCACACTGTGTGCAGCCCCATGACCACCCGGCTTCGCTCGATGTTGGGTCCTACGCTGGCCGTCTTCGTCGCCGCGGCGCTCGCCTCCCCCGAGGCGCGCGCGGTCGAGGGCGTGAGCGCCGTCGAGACCACGGTGACGGTGCGCGTCGAGCCGGCCGAGGGGGCCGGGCTGAGCTACGCGCGCCGGGTCGAGGTGCACGCCCGCGGCGCGCAGGCGCTGGTTCGCGAGTCAGACGCCGACGCCGGCGTGATGCTCGCGCGGATGAGCCGCGTGTGGCCGCTCTCGAGGGGGCGCGCGGTGGTGTCGGGCGAGGCCGTGCTCGGCGAGGGCACGCGCACGATGCAGGTGTGGCTCATCGCGGTGGACGCGGGGCAGGTCCGCGTCCTCGATGAGCTGTCGCTCACGGTGTCGCGCCGGGCGCCGCTCGGCGGGGTGGTCGAGACGCGCGGGAGGGTGCGGGTGATGATCCCGGCGCCGGCGTCGTCGCGCGCGGAGCTCGAGGAGTGGGAGCTCACGATTCACGAGGAGGAGGCCGACCGGGAGGGCCTTCGGTTTCGCCCGCTGGTCCACGCGCGCGAGGGCGTGCGCGCGGGTCGTCGCATCGCGTGGGTCGACGTCGACCTGGCCGAGGGACGCTTCGTCACCCGCGGCGCGCGCCGACGCTGAGCACCGCGGCCACGCCGGCGTCGATCTCGTCGTCGGTGGTGTAGGGCGCGGGCCCGATGCGCAGGAGGTCGCCGCGGTGATCGACGAAGACCCCCCGCGCGCGGAGGGCCTCGCAGCGCGCCGCGGCGTCTGCGACGCGCACCGACACGAAGCCCCCGCGGGCCTCGTCGTCGCGCGGGGTGCGGACGTCGGCGCCGGCCGCGTCGAGGGCCTCGATCGCCCGCCGGGTCTGCGCGAGGGACCGCGCGCGGAGGGTCGCGACGTCGAGTCCGTGCTCGTCGAAGAAGCGGGCGACGGCGCGGGCGCGGTAGTGGCTCACGGGGTCGTAGGTGGCGCCCGCGAAGCGGTCGGCGCCCTGGTCGCCGTAGGCCACGCGCGCGGGGTCGGGGCGGCTGATGCTGGCGAATTCCGCGAACCATCCCGTGTACGCCGGCCGCAGCGCGCAGCCCTCGGGGACCACCAGGAAGCACACGCCCTCGCCCCACTGCGCGTATTTGTAGCCGCCGCCGACCACGAAGGCCCCGGAGCCCAGGGACGCGAGGTCGAAGGGCACGACGTTGAACGCGTGGTAGGCGTCGACCACGAAGAGCGCGCCGAGGCGCTCGCATCGCGCGGCGAGGTCGGCGAGGTGCGGGACGCGCGTCGCGGTCTCGAAGAGCACCGACGAGACCAGCACCGCGCCCGTGTCGCCCCTCACCCTCGCGGCGAGTCGCTCGGCGAGGGTCGCGACCGGGTCGACGGGGACCGCCTCGACCTCGACGCCCTCCTCCCTGAGCCGCGCGAGCTGCCGACGGATCGAGTGGAACTCCCCCGCGGTGGTGACCAGGTGCCCGCGGCGCCCCGCGGGGATCGCCGAGAGCACCCTCGCCACCAGCTCGTGGGTGTTCTGCCCCAGGGCCACCTGCCGCGGCGAGGCGAGCACCCGCGAGGCCACCGCGGCGCGCACCGCATCGGCCGCCGCGAAGGCCTCGGACCACTTGTCGTCGACGTGCGAGGCCGCGTCGTCGAAGGCCTCGATCACGGCGTCGCGCGCCACGTCGGGCCACGCCTGGTGCGAGTGCCCGGTGAGCAGCACCCGGCCGTCGCGGAGGAATCGTCGGTAGTGCGCGCGGAGGCTTGAGGCGTTCATCGCGACCCGAGACTCTCTCACGCCCGCGCGCGCTGGGCGCTGGCGATCCGGCGTCAGAGAGACGTATGGTCCGCGGTCGGTTCACGTGAATAGCGATTGCCTCCGCTGCGGCACCGCCCGCCCGACGCCCGACACGCGGTTCTGTCCGCGCTGCGGGTCGCGCCTCGACGCCCCCGTCACCGTGGACCCCCTGCTCGGGTCGACGCTCCTCGGACGCTACAAGGTCGTTCGCACCCTGGGCGAAGGGAGCATGGGCCGGGTGTACCTGGGCGAGCAGCGCGTCGGCGCGGGTGCGCGCAAGGTCGCCATCAAGATCCTCGGCTCGTCGCAGGACCCCTATCTCATCGAGCGATTCCGCCGCGAGGCGGCCATCGTCGCCGCGCTCGAGCACCCGAACATCGTCAAGATGTACGACTACGGCGAGGAGGACGGTCGGTTCGTCTCGGTGATGGAGTACCTCCCCGCGGGCAGCCTCGGGCAGCTCATCGGCAACGGGGTGATGGACAACGGGCGCGTCGAGAACATCCTCGGCCAGATCGCCCGAGCCCTCGACGAGGCGCACCGCCGCGGGGTCGTGCACCGCGACCTCAAGCCCGAGAACATCCTCCTCGCCACCGTCGCCGACGGCCGCGGCCAGCTGGACGTGGTGAAGGTCGTCGACTTCGGCATCGCGCGCCGACCCAAAGACTCCGCCGAGGAGCGCACCCTCACCGTCACCGGCGCGCTCATGGGAACGCCGGCGTACATGGCCCCGGAGCAGTTCACCGCCGAGAAGGTCGACGCCCGCGTCGACGTCTACGCGCTGGGGCTCATCGGATTCCAGATGCTCACGGGCCGGCTGCCCTGGAGGGCGAGCTCGGTGGTGGAGTGGGCCCACGCGCACAAGTTTCAGCCGCCCGCGCCGCTCACGAGCCTCCCCGGCTTCGAGCAGATGTCGCCGCGCTACGAGCGCGCGATCCTGCACGCGCTGGAGAAGTCCCCCGAGGCGCGCACGCCGTCGGCGCTGGCCTTCATCGACGAGTTCGTGAGCCGCGGCGACGCGCGCGGGGCCAGCGCCACGGTCGAAATGCAGGCCCCCGTGATCGCGCCGCCCTCGATGCCCGCCCCCCCGCCGCCGGGGCCGCGGCCCTCCAGCGCCCCCAACGACAGCCTCGAGCCCCCGCGCCCCGCCGCCTCGCAGGGCAAGGCCGCGCTCGCGCTCTACGCCGTCGTGGGGGCCCTGTGCCTCGCGGTGGGCTACCTGGTGGTGCGCCTGGCGCTGCGCTGAGGGCGCGGCGCAGGGCAGGTCGCTCCCCCGCGGCCTCGGCTCCGCCTCGCGGGTCGGTCGATATGACCTGGCGCACGCGGCTTCGATCCCCCGGTACCCACATCGCTTGCGGATGAAATTGGATGCGCGCTAGATCAACCGTGTGGTGAACTGACGATGTCCGGTCGGATGGTGCTTTGATGAATGCGCGGGTCTCTGGGGGGCGCGTGAACATTTCTGACGATGTGATCGCGGCGATCGATGGGTCCTACGCGCGGCTCGGGGGAACCTACTTCGAGATCCTCAACGTGCCGCGCTCGTGCGACGCCGAGACGCTCCGTCGCGCGTACCGCACGGTCTGCGAGCGCTTTCACCCCGACCTCTACACCGACGAGGAGCTGGGCCCGCGACGCGCGCTCGTCGAGGCGATCTTTCGCGAGGCGACGCACGCGTTTCAGACCCTCTGTCGCCCCGACCTCCGCGCGGAGTACGAGCGCGAGCTCCCGCCCGACGTGCCCCCCGAGCCGTACCACGCGCCGCGTGCGTCGGCCCTGCCGCCGGGCGCGCCCGCCGCGCAGAGCGTTCTCGCCTTCGGGCTGAGCGACGAGGGGGCCTCCAGGCCGGTGTCGCCCATGCGCTTTCCGACCCCGGCCTTCGGCGCGAACGCCCCAGACCCGCCGCCGCCCCCGTCGCCGCCCCCGTCGCCGCCTCCCGCGGTGCCCCCGCCGGCCCGCGCGCCGTCGATGTTGAAGCGAACGCCCATCGCGGCGCTGCTGGTGGGCCCCTCGGCCTCGCCCCCGTCAGGGGTCCCCCTGCCCCCGCACGCGGCCACCAGGCCGACCTCCTCGAGCGCGGGGTCGAACCCGCAGATCCCCGCGTCGGAGCCGTCTGCGACGCGCCCCGCGCCGCGTTCGACCCACACGCCGACGAACCAGCGCCCGACGGCGCGGCCCGTCGACTCGACCACCATCTCGTCGCTGCAGCGCGGCCGGGCCGAGATGCTCCTGCGCAACAAGCGGCAGCTGCGCGAGGAGTTCGAGGGGCAGCTCGCGGCGACGCTGGCCCGAGGCGACCTCGACGCCGCGACGCAGCTCGTGCGGCACGCGCTCACGCTGGAGCCTGACGACGAGGCGCTCCAGCGTCGGCTCCAGCAGCTCGAGTCGGCGTCGAAGTCGTCAGACCTCGACCGCATCGCGCAGCTCGCGCGCTCGCACGAGCGAGCGGGTCGCTGGGAACCCGCGGCCGAGCTCTGGGCGAAGGCCGCGGCGCAGCAGCCCGGAGAGTACAGCTACCACCTGTACGCGGCCCAGGCGTTCTGCGAGTCGGGCAACGAGCTCGCGAAGGCCGCCGACCTCGCGCGGCGGGCGACGAGGCTGCGGCCCGAGGCCGTCGAGGCGCACGTGTGCCTGGCCCGCACCTTCTTTCGCGCCGGCCGCGTGGCGAGCGCGAAGAGCGCCCTGGAGCAGGCGCTCAAGCTCGCGCCGCAGAGCCCCGCGGTGCTCGAGCTCGCGAGGCAGCTCCGGGTTTGATGGCGCGGTGAGGGGTTCCCGAGGCGGGCGGTCATGGTGTAGCCCATGGGGTCTGATGATCGTCTCGCACTCGCGATGGTGGCTCTGCGCGGCGGCGCTCTGCGCGGCCTGTGACCCTCCTGCGGCGCCCGCGCCGACCGGGACCCAGACCGGTCGCGCGTCGGGAGCCGAGCGCGCGGCCCACGCGCCCGTGCCGCAAGACCCGGCGGCGGTCGCGCGGGGCGCGACGCTCTTCGAGGCGGCCTGCGGTCGCTGCCACACCGGCGAGAGCCCGAGCGGAGGCCCCCTGGCGGACCTGCACCGCACCGGCGAGCAGATCCTCGGCACCCTGCACGCCGGCTCGGACGACGGCGGGATCATGGCCGCGGTCGACCCCGCGACGCTCCGCGAGGAGGACATCCCGACGCTCCGCGCCTACCTGCGCTCCATCGGCGCGGAGCGGTAGCGACGCGGGGCCATTTGACGGAGGGTTGAAGCCCGGGGGCAGCACGCGCGTCTCAGCCTCCGACTCGCCGCGTTGAGCGCACGTACCTTGCGCCCCGCGCGGAGCCGTTGTTCAACTGCGCCGGCCGCCGCGCGCGCGGCGCACGATCGTTGGAGGAAACCGCTTCATGCTTCAAGGCGCACGTCTCAGAATCTGGGGAATTCTCGCCGCGCTCTCCGTGGGCGCCGTCACCGTCACCGCCGACGCGCAGCCGCGCCGACGGGCGCGCTGCGTGCAGCCGCAGCACGAGAGCGCGGGGCGGTGCTGTGACGCCGGCGCGGAGTGGGTCGAGGCGCGCAACCGCTGCGTGTGCCTCGATCCCTCGGTGTGCGGCGACGGCGCGCAGGCGCAGCCCCCGGCGCCGCAGCCCCCGCCGCCGCAGCCCCCGCCGCAGGCGGTGATCGAGCCGCCGCTGCCCCCGCCGCAGCTGCCCCCGCCGCCGCCCGTTCAGCCCGCGCAGCCTGCGGCGGGCGCGATGACCTGCCCCGAGGGCATGGTGATGATCGAGCCGCGCCCCTTCATGATGGGCGCGCAGCCGGGGCGGGGCGGCGCGACGGCGGCGGAGGGTCCGCCCCACCGCGTCACCCTCTCGCCCTACTGCATCGACCGGACCGAGGTGACCGTGGCTCGCTACCGCGAGTGCGTGCAGTCCGGCGCCTGCACGGTGTACAGCACCGTGAATTTTCCGGGTCTCTCCATCGCCGACGCGCAGTTCTTCAGCCAGTACTGCAACGGCGCGCGCTCCGACCGCGACCGGCACCCGATGAACTGCGTCGACTACAACCAGGCCGCGGCGTTCTGCCGGGCGCAGGGCGGCAGCCTGCCCACCGAGGCGCAGTGGGAGCTCGCCGCCCGGGGCCTCGAGCCCCGGAGCTACCCCTGGGACGATCGCGCGCCGGGGGGCCAGCTCGTGAACGGCTGCGACGCCGAGTGTCAGACCCTCATGGAGCGACCTGGTCAGCCCCGTCGCCCCGCGCTCTTCCTCGGCAGCGACGGCTACGGCTCGACCTCGCCGGTGGGCACCTACGTGGGGGGGCAGTCGCCCTTCGGGATCCTCGACGCGTCGGGCAACGTGGCCGAGTGGGTCTCGGACTGGTTCGGCGCGTACTCCGCCGCGCCGGCGACCGATCCGACGGGGCCGCAGAGCGGCACCGGGCGGGTGACCCGCGGCGGGCACTGGTTCGCGAACACCGCCAACCAGTTCACCACCACCACCCGCGCGCCCGCGGCTCCGACGGTTCGCCTCGCGACCCTGGGGCTTCGCTGCGCGCACGCGCCCATCGCCGCGCCGCCTCCCCCTCCCCCGCCTGAGGTCGAAGAGCCCCCGGCCCCGGAGCCTCCGCGCCGTCACCGCCGCCGCCACTGAGCCGCGCATTTGTGTTGGACCCGGGGACAGAGCCCCGGCGAAGATGCGCGGCGATGAAGCGCTTCGCCCTCACCCTCCTGCTCGCCTCGGGTTGCTACGCGTCGACGCACGTCGTTCGGCGCATCGAGTCGCGACGCTCTCCCCGCGCCGAGACCTGCACGACGGTGCCGCTGTACTCCGACCGCGGCCCGTCGAGGGAGCGCGTCGCCATCGCCGTGGTGAGCTCGGAGTGTCGCACCTCGAAGGAGGCCGAGTGCCGGGCGCACCTCCAGCAGGCCGGCTGCGAGGCCAACGCCGACGCGGTCGTCGAGGTCACCCAGCGGCCCGCCGACGGCCACCTGCGCATGGTGGGCACCGCCGTCGAATTCACCTCGGAGTGAAGGGCGCCGCGCGGATCCCATGACGTCGATGACGCTCCCCGTGGCGCTCTGGATCGCGCAGTCGCTGCTCGGCGCGGCGGCGGTGATGGGTTGGCTCTCGGCCACGGTCCGCGCGGGCCGCCTCGGCGCCACGGGGCTCACCCGCTGGCTCTTCCCCTGGCTGGCCCTCTGGAGGAGCGGACGCGTCGCGCGCATCGCGCTCGAGGCGCTGGTCATCGTGGCCTACGGCGTGTGCGCCTGGCTCGCGCGGGGGGACTGAGGCGTGGTACGGATATCGGGTCATGGCGAAGGTTCAGTCGCCCCAGCTCGGGTACAACACGAACGTTCGCCACAAGGGCAAGCTGTTCCACATTCAGACTGAAGACTCAGGCGTCGCGCGCCCGCACATCATCAGTCACCTCTTCGTCGACGGCGGGCGCATCCTCAAGTCGGTCAAGACCAGCTACGCCGACTCCCTCGACGAGCCCGACCTCGTCGCCTTCGTGCGCCGCCGGATGCAGGAGCAGCACAAGGCGATGTTCGTCGCGCTCCGCGACGGCGAGTACGACGCGATGTTGGAGCCCGCGGCGGTCGAGGCGAGCGGGCCGGTCGCGCATCCGCCGGCGCCTGAGCCGGTCGAGACGATCCCTCCCGCCGCGTCCGACGCGCCGCCGGTGACGCCGCCGCCTCGCTCCACGCTGCACCCCACCTCGAGCACCCGCGCCACGGGGCGCATCGCGCAGCGCGCCACGGGCTCGCGTGAGGGCGTGGCGGTGCCGGGCTCGCTGCTGCCGCCGGGGTCCCCCGCGGTCGAGCAGCCCCCCTCGAACCCGCCGGTGTTCAGCAACTCGATGCGCTACACGGCGCCGCGCATCGTGGCGCCGACCTCGCTCATCCCGCCGCCGGCCAGGGAGCGCGTCGAGGTCACCGCGCGGTTCGTGCGTGAGGCGTCGCTGAGCGACCTCATCCTCGCGATGCTGGCAGAAGAGCTCGCGCCCTGAGCGCCACCCTCGCCTCGATCCCCGCATCCACGTTGGGCGTCAGCGCGACGGCTCCTGCGTGAAGCGCGGTCACGACCCGCAGGGTCCATAGGCCCAGGGGCCGGCGCCGTCCGCGAGGCTCGTGGTCCAGGCGCGCGAGGCGAGCCCGGCCCTGGACCGGCCACCCTGCCCCGTCGTCGGTGACCGTGAGCGTGACGAAGCTCCCCTCGGCGCGAATCGCCGCCCGAGCCAGCGTGCCCCCGCGCTTGACCGCCGCGAGGGCGTTCTCGCCGAGGACCACGAGCGCGCAGCGCAGCGCCGAGTCAGAGACCGGCGCGTCGAGGTCATAGGGCGCGTCGAGGTCGAAGCGCGCGCCGTGGCGCTGAAACTCTCGGCGCATCCCCTCGGCGATCCGCCAGGCGCCCTCGAGCTCGAAGGCGTCGCCGTCGAGGGGACGCGGCGCCCGCTCCGCGCGAATCGACTGCATCTCCCCGACGTGGTGCAGCAGCGACGCGACCCCGGCCAGCTCGGGGTCGGGGCCTGGGGCGGCGAGCTCGAGGCTCCCCGCCGCGGCGGTGAGCGGCGCCTGCAGGTCGTGGGCGAGTCGACGCAGGAGCTCGCCCGCGAGCTCGAGCGACGCGCGCTCCTGCGCGAGCTTCGTCAGGGGATCGAGCGTGACCCGCCACCCGTCGTCGAAGGTCGCGCGCACCGTTCGCGCGTCGTCGCCGTCGACCAGGGTGGTGAGCAGCAGGGCCCCCGGACGGAGCGACTCCCACGACGCGGGGGCCTGCGCGCGCGCCCTGGCCCCGTCGACGGGTCCCAGGGCGGCGGCGAGCGCGCTCGTGAGGGAGTCAGACAGGCTCAACCCCAGAGGACGCGCCACAGCGCGGCGGGCAGCGCCGAGGCCACGGTCACGCCGTAGCTGCTGCACTGCGTGTTGGGCGCGTTGAGCTGCTGGTACCCGGTGCTGATGGCGGTGGCCCCGCCGCGAAAGATCCGAACGTAGAAGCTGCCGCTGAACTCGCACCCGGAGTCAGGAAAGCCCACGATCATGTCGTCGCGGCCGTCGCCGTTGATGTCGCCCGCGGCGGCGACGTCGGTGCCGTCGGCCCAGCGGGGCAGGCTGATGTTGGTCGGCGAGGTCCCCGCGCCCGTGGAGGAGCCGTAGTAGACGTGGAGGAGGGAGCCCTGCGCCGACACGGCGACGTCGCCGTAGCCGTCGTTGTTGACGTCTTCGATCCCCGCGACGGCGGCGCCGTTGCTCACGCCAGACTCGGTGTAGGTGCGCGAGGCGGTCGCGCTGACGCCGCTGGCGATGCCGTGGTGCACGCGGGTGACGTGCAGCGCGTTGAGGCCGACCCGGTACAGCCAGGTCGCGACGATGACGTCGGAGCGACCGTCGCCGTTCACGTCGCCCGCGGCGTGGATGTCGCGGATGTTCGCGAGGGAGACGTAGGTGACCGCGCTGGTCGCGGTGCCGAGGTAGGTCGACCAGCCCGTGGTCGAGGTCACCACGATGTCGGACAGGTCATCGTCGTTGAGCGTGCCCACGCCGCGCACGAGGGTGCCGAAGCCGGGCTGCGTGGACGTGTAGATGCGCGCGGGGGAGGTGCTGATCCCGGTCGCGCCGCCGTGAAAGGCCAGGGCGCGCATGGAGCGGCTGGCGCCGATGACCACGTCGCCGTAGCCGTCGCCGTTGGTGTCGCCGGCCCAGGAGCTGCTGTTGCCGAAGCCCGCGCTGGCGCTGTGGGAGAGGGTCGTGCGCGCCGTGCTGAGCCCGGTCGCGCCGCCGAGGAAGACGTGCGCGAGGGCGGAGTTGGTCTCGGCCACCAGCAGGTCGCCGAAGCCGTCGCCGTTCACGTCGCCCGCGCTCGAGACCGTGGAGCCGAAGCCGCCGCCGCTGGTCGCCCCGGCGAGGACCAGACTCGCCGTCGAGGGCGGCCCGTTGGTGGTGCCGTAGTACACGTACACGCGGTCGGTGCCGGGGGCGCCGACGACCACGTCGGCGACGCCGTCGCCGTTGAAGTCGGGGACGGTGTCGCGGGCCGTGGCGCGCGCGGCGGTGCGCGCGCCGACGAAGAACTCCCACACCGGCGAGGCGAGGGTGCCCACGCTCGTGCCGACGCGGCCGTAGAGGCGCCAGTAGTAGACGCCCGCCGTGAGCGTGGTGGTGAGGGTGTACGAGGTGGCGGTGAGGTCCTGCTGCACCAGCACGGTGGCGCAGGCGCGGTCGCGGCACACCTGCAGCCGCGCGCCGTCGACGGGCGCGGCGGCGGCGGCCCAGCGCAGCGTCGGGCGCTGCGAGGTCACCCGCGAGGTCGACATCGGGAAGAGCGGGCGCGGCGCCAGGATGCGCGCGCACCCCGAGCCGGTGTCGTAGTAGCCCGCGCTGCAGGTGTACCCGCACACCGAGTTCACGCAGGTCTGCACGCCGCCGCTGACCCTCGGGCACACCCGCCCGCAGGCGCCGCAGTTCGAGACGTCGGCGGAGAGGTTGCGCTCGCAGCCGTTGGTCGAGCTCTGGTCGCAGTTGCCGAAGCCCGCGTTGCACGCGCCGAGGCCGCACCGCCCGGTGGTGCACACCGCCGCCGCGTTGGGGTAGGAGCAGACCGTCCCGCAGCCGCCGCAGTTCGTCGTCGACGTGTAGATGTTGGTCTCGCAGCCGTTGGTCGCGTTGTTGTCGCAGTTGCCGAAGCCCGTCAGGCACGCCGAGATCGCGCAGGCGCCCGACGCGCACACCGGCGTCGCGTTGGGGAGGCTGCAGGCGTTCCCGCACGCGCCGCAGTTGGAGACGCTGGTGAGGGTGTTGGTCTCGCAGCCGTTGGTCGCGTTGTTGTCGCAGTTGCCGTAGCCCGCCGCGCAGGTCCCCACGCCGCACACGCCCGCGGCGCAGGCGCCCGTCGCGTTGGCGGGCGCGCACTGCAGGCCGCACCCCCCGCAGTGGGCGACGCTCGCGCGGATGTCGGTCTCGCAGCCGTTGGTCGCGTTGCCGTCGCAGTTGCCGTAGCCGGTGTTGCACGCGAAGCCGCACACCGAGCGCGCGCAGGTCGCCGACGCGTTGGCCCGCGGCGGGCAGGCCGCGCCGCAGCCGCCGCAGTGCGCGGGGTTGGTCGCGGTGTTGACGCACACGTTCGAGCAGTTCGTGAGCGTGCCGCAGTCGCGGGTGCAGACCCCGCTCGCGCAGAAGAACCCTGTGCCGCAAGCGTTTCCGCACGCGCCGCAGTGGGCGGCGGAGCTGCTCACGTCGGTCTCGCAGCCGTTGGAGGCGTTGCCGTCGCAGTTGCCGAAGCCCGCGTTGCAGCTCCCCACCGCGCACGCGCCGCCCGAGCACGCCGGCGTCGCGTTGGGCACGGTGCACGCGTTGCCGCAGCCGCCGCAGTGCGCGGGGGTGGTGCGGGTGTTGGTCTCGCAGCCGTTGGAGGCGTTGCCGTCGCAGTTGCCGAAGCCCGCGTTGCAGCTCCCCACCGTGCACGCGCCGCCCGCGCAGGCGGGGGTGGCGTTCGCGAGCGAGCACGCGCCGCCGCAGCGCCCGCAGTGCGCGGGGCTGGTGAGCAGGTTCGTCTCGCAGCCGTTGGCCGGGTTGCCGTCGCAGTCGCCCCAGTTGGTCGCGCAGCTCAGGATGGTGCAGCGGCCCGCGCTGCACCCGGGCACCGCGTTGGCGAGGGAGCACCTCGCGCCGCACGCGCCGCAGTGGTTCACGTCGCCGCGCGTGTCGGTCTCGCAGCCGTTGGCGGCGTTGCCGTCGCAGTTGCCGAAGCCCGCCCCGCAGGCGATGCCGCACGCGCCGCCGACGCAGCTGGCGGTGCCGTTGGTCGACGAGCACGCGTTGCCGCAGCGGCCGCAGCTCGCGGTGCTCGTGTTGAGGTTGGTCTCGCAGCCGTTGGCGGCGTTGCCGTCGCAGTCGGCGTAGCCCGCGTTGCAGCTCGCGACGGTGCACGCGCCCGCCGCGCACCCCGCGACGCCGTTGGCCACCGAGCACCCGCGGCCGCAGGCGCCGCAGTGGACCACCGTGGTCCGCGTGTCGGTCTCGCACCCGTTGGTCACGTCGCCGTCGCAGTTGCCGAAGCCCGCCGAGCAGGTGATGCCGCAGGTGCCCGCGGAGCAGGTGGCCGCGCCGTTCGTGGCGTTGCAGGCGTTGCCGCACGCGCCGCAGTGCGCGGTGGCCGAGCCGAGGTTCACCTCGCAGCCGTTGGCGGCGTTGCCGTCGCAGTCGCCGAAGCCCGGGTTGCACCGAAAGCCGCACATGCCGCCGCCGCAGGTCGGCGAGGCGTTGGCGCGCTGGGGGCAGGCGCCTCCGCAGCTCCCGCAATTCGACGCGTCGCTGCGCGTGTCGACGCAGACCCCCGAGCAGTAGGTGAGCCCCGCGGCGCACACCGAGCCGCAGGCGCCGTTGGAGCACACGGTCCCCGCGGCGCAGGCCCGTCCGCACGCGCCGCAGTGCGAGTTCGACGAGCGCATGTCGACCTCGCAGCCGTTGGCGGCGTTGCCGTCGCAGTCGCCGAAGCCCGCGTTGCAGCTCCCCACGGTGCACGCGCCCGCGGCGCAGCCGGCGGCGGCGTTCGCCACGGAGCACGCGCGGCCGCAGGCGCCGCAGCTCGTAGGCGTCGTTCGGAGGTCGGTCTCGCAGCCGTTGGCGGCGTTGTTGTCGCAGTCTCCGAAGCCCGCGTTGCAGCTCCCCACCGCGCACAGGCCCGCCGCGCAGGCCGCCGTCGCGTTGGCGACGACGCAGGCGCGGCCGCAGGCGCCGCAGTGCGCGGTCGACGTGCCGGTGTTGGTCTCGCAGCCGTTGGCGGCGTTGCCGTCGCAGTTGCCGTAGCCCGCGTTGCAGCTCCCCACCGCGCAGGCCCCCGAGGCGCACACCGCGGCGCCGTTCGCCGCGGAGCACGCGCGCCCGCAGGCGCCGCAGTGCGCGGTCGACGTGCCGGTGTTCACCTCGCAGCCGTTGGCGGCGTTGCCGTCGCAGTTGCCGTAGCCCGTGGAGCAGTTGATGCCGCAGGCGCCCATCGCGCAGGTGGCGGCGCCGTTCGTCGAGGCGCAGGCGTTGCCGCAGGCGCCGCAGTGGCTCGGCGCCGTGCGCAGGTCGACCTCGCAGCCGTTGGCGGGGTTGCCGTCGCAGTCGCCGTAGCCCGCCGCGCACGCCGCGATGGCGCAGCGCCCCGACCCGCAGCTCGGGACGGCGTTGGGCAGGTTGCACGCCCCGCCGCACCGCCCGCAGCTCGAGACCGACGTGTTGGTGTTGGTCTCGCAGCCGTTGGCGGGGTTGCCGTCGCAGTCCCCGTAGCCCGCGGCGCAGGCGATGGCGCAGACCCCCGCCCGACACGACGGCGTCCCGTTCGCCGACGAGCACGCGCCCCCGCAGCGGCCGCAGTGCGCCGCGCTGGTGCGGGTGTCGACCTCGCAGCCGTTGGCGGGGTTGCCGTCGCAGTCGGCGAAGCCCGGGGCGCAAGACGCCACGCCGCAGCGCCCGCCCGCGCAGGTCGCCGTGGCGTTGGCCAGCGCGCAGGCCGCGCCGCAGGCGCCGCAGTTCGCCGCCGCGGTCAGCAGGTCGGTCTCGCAGCCGTTGGCGGGGTCGCCGTCGCAGTCTCCTCGGGTCGTCGGCGAGCAGACGCGCGTCGACTCGCAGCGACCGGCGTTGCACCGCGCGCCCGCGTTCGGGAAGGAGCAGGCCGTGCCGCAGGCGCCGCAGTGCAGCGCGTTCGCGCGGGTGTCGGTCTCGCAGCCGTTGGCAGGGTCGCCGTCGCAGTCCCCGTACCCCGCCGCGCAGGTGATGGCGCAGACGCCCGCGCGGCAGGTCGCCGCGCCGTTCGTCGAGGGGCACGCGTTGCCGCAGCGGCCGCAGCTCGTCGGCGACGCGCGCGTGTCGACCTCGCAGCCGTTCGACGGGTCGCCGTCGCAGTCCGCGAAGCCCGCGTTGCAGCGCGCGACGCCGCAGCTCCCGGCGACGCAGGCCCCGGTGGCGTTGGCGGGGGCGCAGGCCGCGCCGCAGGCGCCGCAGTTCGCCGCGTCAGCGCGGGTGTCGGTCTCGCATCCGTTGGCCGCGCTGCGGTCGCAGTCGGCGTAGCCGTCGCCGCACGAGATCCCGCAGCGGCCCTCCGCGCACACGGCGCCGCCGTTCGACGGGCGCTCGCACTGGTTGCTGCACGCGCCGCAGTGATCCGGGTCGGCGCGGGTATCGACCTCGCAGCCGTTGCGGTCATCGAGGTCGCAGTTGGCGAAGCCGGCCTCGCAGACCAGCGCGCAGCGCGACTCGGCGCAGGTCGCCGTCGCGTTGGCGCCCGTGGGGCACGCCGCGCCGCACGCGCCGCAGTTCGCCGCGCTCGACGAGAGGGTCACCTCGCAGCCGTTGGCGGGGTCGCTGTCGCAGTCCCCCGCGCCGGGGTCGCACTGCAGGCCGCAGGCGCCCGAGGCGCACACCGCCGTGCTCGACGCGCCCGAGGGGCACACGTTCTCGCAGCGGCCGCAGTGGCGCGGGTCGGCGGTGCGGTCGGTGCACACGCCCGCGCAGAGGTCGGGCGAGGGCGCGGCGCACACCGCGGCGCAGCGATAGCGGGGCCCCTCCGTGGCCGTGGCCGGGGCGCAGAGGGGGGTCGGGGGCTGGCAGCGCGCGCCGCAGGCGCCGCAGTTCGTGGGCTGCGAGAGGTCCTCCTCGCAGCCGTTGGCGGGGTCGCCGTCGCAGTCCGCGAAGGGCGCCTCGCAGGCGATGGCGCACCGACCCGACGCGCAGACGCCGCGGGCGTGGGGCGCCGACGGGCACACGGTGCCGCAGGCGCCGCAGTGGTCCGCGCTGCTCGCGGTGTCGACCTCGCAGCCGTTGCGGTCGTCTTCGTCGCAGTTGCCCCGGCCCTGCCCGCACACGACCCGGCACACCTGCCCGTCGACGCAGGACGCGAAGGGGTTGGTCACCCGGCAGTCGTAGTCGGCCACGCACTGCGGGCGGCACTGCCCGTCGCGGGTGCAGATCTCGTTGGCGCCGCACTCCGACGCGTAGCGACACGGCGTCGGAGCGCCCTGGGGAATGCACACGCGCCGCGAGGAGTTCGGGTCGACGTGGCACGAGCCCGGCGCGCAGTCGGCGTTCGTCATGCACGCCACGCGGCAGTACCCCGACGCGCAGACCAGACCGCCCTCGCAGTCGCTGTCGAAGGTGCACTGCGGCCCGCCCCCGGGCGGCGCGGTGCACGCCCCCAACACCAGGACCCACGCCAGCAACCAGACTCGAACCAGGCTGTCCCCACGCATGGAGTCCCCCCCTACCGCGAGCGGCCCTCCCGGTCCACCCGCCAGGGGTCGCCGCGCGAAAGGTTCGCCGCGGCGGTTTGAAGGGGGATAGAGTGTTCTCTCGTACTGAACACCATGCATGGGTCGGGTCTGCTTCTCACCGCTGCGTTCCTCTCGTTCAGCGGCGCGGTCTTCGCGCAAGATGCCGCTGTTCCAGAGAACCCCTACGCACGATCTCCTGAAGACGTGGCGCACACCAACGCGGCCGCCCCGGGGAGCGCGACGATCCTCACCCAGGCCCCCGACCTGTCGCGGCGGCAGTACGCGGGCGTCTCCGAGGAGGAGATCATCCGCGCGCTGCGCGAGCGCCGCATCCTCGCGATGCGCGAGGTCGGCAACACCTCGATCAACCTCCGGTGCGACCTCGAGGGTGACATCGACGGCGCGTACAAGCCCTCCGAGTCGCTGCACCTCGAGCACTTTCGCGGCGAGATCGGGGCGTTTCGCGTGGCGCAGCTCCTGGGGCTCGAGCGCGTCCCGCCCGCGGTGCTGCGGCGCATCCCGCGCGCAGACTTCCCCGCGGGCTCGCCCCTCGCGAGGCTTCGCTTTCGAGACAACACGTCCTGGGGGGCGATGATCTACTGGGTGCCGGTGCTGCGCCCGGCGAACATCTTTCGAGGCCCGACCCTCGAGCGGTGGACGCGCATGCTCACCCAGGGCGAGGCCATCCCCGACGAGGAGCGCAACCGCGCGGAGGACGTCTCGTCGGTGATCACCTTCGACTTCCTCATCGGCAACTGGGACCGCTGGCACGGCACCAACACGCTGCAGGACCGCGACGGCCGGCTGGTGTTTCGAGACAACAACGGCGCCTTCTACGAGCCCCTCCGGGGATGGCGGTACGAGACGATCCTCTCGTGGTTTCAGCGGGTGCAGCGCTTCTCGCGCTCGCTCGTGACCCGCGCCCGTGGGCTCACCCTCGAGACGCTCCGCACGAGCATCGCCGAAGACAGCCTCGGCGACGCGCCGCTGCTCACCGACGCGCAGCTCCAGGGCGTGCTGCGCCGACGCGACACGCTGGTGCAGTACGTGGACGCGCTGGTGCAGATCCACGGCGACCGCGAGGTCTACGCCTTTCCGTGACCTCGGCCCCGGCGCCGGGAACATTCCGATGCCCGCGTCTGGAGTTGAGGTGCTACGGTGCCCGCCGTTGCGGAACATGGGAAAACTCGCGCGTTCGCTCTCGCCAGCCCTTCTGATCCTCGGCGCATGCGCGTCGTCCCCGCGCCCCGCCGTCCCGGTGGCCCCGGCGGCGACGGCGCCCGCGCGCGTCGACGGCGCCAACGTCTCGCTGCTCCAGCGCGCCCTCGATGAGACCCCGCCGAGGCCCACCGACGCGGCGTACCGCGCGCTCCGAGGCCGCGTCGCGGCGTACCTCTCGCAGCGCGCCCTCGACGCCGCGCACACCGGCGACTACGACCGCGCGCTGACCCTGCTCCGCGAGGCGCTGCACCCCTACGGCGCCGAGGAGCTCAACGGCGAGGTGCTCCCCGACGTCATGGGCGACGCCGCGCGCGCCCTCGTGCGCCATTTCGCGCCCCGCGGCGACGAGGCCCACACCCTCGTGGGCGCGCGGATCCTCTCGTCGCTCGAGCACCCCGACCCCGCGGGACGCGCGACCTGGACCCGCGTCGTCGAGTGGGGCACCCGCAACCGCTCGGAGTTTCAGCGCCCCTGGGTGCGCGAGGGCGAGCTCTCGGGCGTCTTCGTCGAGGTCGCCCGCACCATCCCCGCGCGCGACGTGCTCGACCTGGCCTCGGAGCACCTCGCCTCCTGGCGCCGCGAGGCCAGCGAGGCGCGGGCGCTCGCGGTCGGGCAGCGGTTGAATCACGAGGAGTCGCGGTGGCTCCGCATGGCCGCGCAGCGGCCGGTGCTCGACACGGCGATGGCGTACCTCCGCGTGGGCGACGTGCGCTCGGCGGCGAACCAGGTGCGGGCCCTCGGCGCGGCGGTCGACCTGGCCGACGACCTCGGCGCCCTCGCCGCGGGAGAGGGCGGCGCCGCGGCCCTGGGCGCCCTCGCCGAGCGCTTCGAGCGCACCGACGTCACCGTCATGGCCGGGCTCTGCCGCCTCGGGCGCCGGAACTACCCCGACGACCTTCGCTTCGCGCGCTGCCTCGCGGCCACCGCGGCCCGCGTCGACGACTTCGGCCTCGCGAGCGCGCACCTCGACGCCGCCGTGCGCCTCGGGGAGCGAGACCAGACGATCCTCCGCGCCGCGATCGAGGCCACCGCGCTCTGGATGCGCCACGAGATCGGCTCCGACGACATCTCCGCGGGGCGCGCGGCCTACGCCCGAACCCAGGAGCTCCTCGGCCGCTGGGCGACGCGCTACGAGGGTCAGAACCCTCCCCTCGGCGTCGGCGACCTCGAGACCATGGCCGCCGACCTGGAATTCGCCGGCGGCAACCTCGCCGAGGCGCGCGCGCACCTGCGCCTCGCCACGCAGGCGACGCCCCCCTCCCGCGACGGGTACTTCACCCTCGCCGAGGCGGCGTGGCGCGTGGGCGAGCACGCCGAGGCGCGGAGGCTCCTCGACGAGGGCGTGCGCCTGCCCCTGCGACCCACCGAGAGCGACTCGCTCTTTCGCCCGCTCTTCTTGCTGCGCACGGCGCTGGTCACCAAGGACGCGGGCGACACCGACGCCGCCCACCAGATGCTCCAGCAGGCGAGCGAGGCCTTCGAGGCCCTCGGGCGCAGCAGCCAGGGTCCGCAGCTCGCGCGGGTGCTCCTCCAGCGCGCGCAGATCGCAGACTCGCTCGGCGACGCGACGGCGGCGTCGGAGCACCTCCGCGCGGCGCTGACCGCGGCGCCCGACGACCAGGACGTCGCGGCCCGCGCGGTGACCTTCGCCCTCGCCCGCGGCCGCTGGGCCGACGCCCGCGCGCTCTCGGTGCGCGCCCGCGCGCAGCTCACCCTCGACCGCAACTGGCAGGTGTATTTCGCCCTCTGGACCACCATCGCCTCGCGCATGGAGGGCGCGCCCGACAGCGGCGCCCGCGGGGCCCTCGAGGCCATCGCCCGCGACGCTGGCGAGCAGTCGGCGTGGACCGCGCGCATCGCGCAGCGCTACGTCGGCGGCATCGACCGCGACGCGCTCTTTCGCTACGCGCGCACGCCGGGTCAGCGCTGCGAGGCGCACTTCTACGAGGCGATGCTCCGCCGCGCCGAGGGCGACGCCGCGGGCGCGACCGAAGACCTCAGGGCCACCGTGGCGACGAACGTGCTGCGCTACTTCGAGTACGAGCTCGCCTGGGAGATGCTCCGGCGCCCGTAGCCCCGCTCAGCGCGGCACCTGGAGGAAGAGCGACTGCGACGCCTCCCCCGCCGGGGTGATCTGGTAGATGTTCAGCACGTCGCCCCGCTGCACCGCGCGCACCGTGGCGCCGTCGCGCTGAGGCGCGAGGATGACCCGCCACGAGCCGTCGGCCAGCGCCCGCGCGCCCGACACCAGGGCCTCGCCGCGCGCGCCGAGGCTGTCGGGGTTGGTGTCTTCGACGAGCACCATCGCGCCGGCCATCGCCGTGCCCGCGAGGCGCACCGAGACGCCGCCGTTCGGGCACTCCGCGGGGTCGCACACGATCACCTCCTGCACCGCCGCGCTCGGAGGCGGCACCGGCAGCGAGCGGGTGAGGCACCCCAGGCTCGCCAGGACCACTGCGACAAGCGCGCGTCGGTGCGGGATCACAGCGAAGGTTCATAGCACCTCGCGTGCCGCGCTCCCACCGCGGCCCCGTGCGATCGGTCGCGCGCGCGTCGCCAACCCGCGGGGCGGAGCGCCAACCCGCGTTGTCATCGCCGACGGTCGCGTCAGGGCTGCACCTCGAGCTCGACGCGGGCGAGGAGCTGCCTGCGGGCCTCCATCTCGTCGTCGGCGTAGAGCCCCTCGGCGGACTGGAGCGTGAGCTCGCGCGTGGCCCCACTCGCGGGGTCGCGCACGGCGAGGCTGAGCACGCCGTCGCGGGCGACCTTGAGCAGCACGTCGAGGGGCGCTCCGTCGGGGAGGGCGGCGTCGAGGGCGATCTCGTAGCGCCCCAGGGGCGTGGCGTCGGCGAGGGACCTGCCCTCGAGCACCTCGACGGGCAGCACCCGCGCGCCGCCGCGCTTGCGAAAGGTCCGCCTCCCCTCGAAGGGGACCGCCGTGCGCGCCGGCACCAGCACCGCCAGCGTCTCGCGCCGCGCGCCGGCCCGCTCGGGGTCGGGCTCCCGCGCGCGCACCCCGAAGGCGTCGGGGGTCACGCCCCGCCACTCCACGGGCGGCCCCTCTTCGCCCTCGCAGCTCGCGGCGAGGAGCGCGGCGCCCGCGGCCACCGCCGTCGCGGGGTTCAGCGGCGAGTCCTGGTCGTCGAAGATTCGTACGGCCCGGCCCGCCCGCGACGAGAGCGCCTCCTGCACCGGGTAGAGCCACGACGAGCCCCCCACCATGAACACCTCGTCGACCTCGGACCACCCCATCGACGCGAGGGCCACCGCCTCGTCCGCGCAGTCGGCCGCGCGGCTGACCAGCTCGGAGATCCACTGCGACAGCTCCCCGAGGGTGACCCGCACCTCCGCGGGGGGCAGCCGCGCGCCGCCCTCGAGCTCGACGGCCACGGTGCGCGTCGCCACCCTCGCCATGGGGTTCGGGTCGCTCCCCGCGTGGGCGTTGAGCTGAATCTTCAGCCCCTCGGCCACGCCCAGCAGCGCCTCGCGCGCGCCCTCCGACAGCGCGTCGAGGGTGATGCCTCCCGCGCCGACGCGCTCGGCGTAGCGGGCCAGCAGCCGCTCGCGCAGCACCTCGTCGACGCCGAGTCCCCCGAGCTGCACGCCGTACGACGCGATCGCGTCCAGGCGCGTCGCCCCGCCGTCGACCTCGCGGCGCATCACCGTCACGTCGAGGGTGCCGCCGCCGAAATCGAAGACCGCGAAGGTCGAGCGACGCGCGCCGAAGCGCGCGCCCAGCCCGTAGGCCCACGCCGCCGCGTCGGGCTCGGGGATCAGCGCCGCGCAGCGCAGCCCCGCGAGGTGCGCGGCCTGCGCGGTGGCCCTGCGCTCGCGGTTTCGAAAGCGCTGCGGGTGCGTCACCACCACGGCGTCGACCGGGGGCAGCGAGGGCGAGAGCGACGCGCAGCGCGCCACGCCGCGGAGCAGCAGGGCGGAGATGTCCGTCGCCCGCAGGGTCACGCCGCCGAGGCGCCAGGGCGCGCCCAGCATCGGCCCTCCCGCCGAGCCCACGAGGTTCTTGCTGCCCCGCACCAGCACCACGCCCTCGGGAGGCGCCCCGCGGGCGAGGAGGTCCCGCCAGCGCTCGACCGCGGCGCGTCCCAGCGAGGCCCGCGGCGCCGAGGGGTCGCGGTCGTCGAGGAGCACCGTCGACGCCAGGGTGACCCCTCCCCGCTCGAGCCCCACGCGAGTGACCACGCCGCGACGCGCCACGCCCGCGGCGCAGAAGGTCGTGCCCAGATCGACGCCGTAGTACGCCATGCGCGCGCGGGGAGCATCGCACGGCCTGCGGCTTCTTGGCGTCGACGCCGCCGCCCGGGGTACTCCCCGGGGGCGACAGCGGCCCGTGGATCGAACGACCGACGAAGAAGCGTACCTGGAGCTCGACGACGAGCCCCCGGCGCTCGCCGACCCCACGCCGGAGCTCCCTGCCGTCGGTGAAGACGAGGCCTTTCTCGAGGTGCTCGACGAGGCGCCGGGCGCCGGCCCGCGGGTGCTCACCGACGACGACCTCGCGGCGGTGAACGCGCTGAGCGACGACGCGCTGCCCCTCCTCGCGGCGCTCTGGCCGGGCCGCCCCGCGCTGCTGCGCGACGTGCCTGTCGCGTCGTCGCTCTCGGCGCGCCTCGACGAGCTCCGCCGCGCGCTCAACCAGGTCACCCGGCGCGGACCCGAGTGGCGCGCCCGCGCCGAGGTCGCCGCCGCCGCCCTCGCCCGGCGCCTCGACGCGATGCCCCAGGGCGCCGCGCTGCTCCCCGCCGCCCTCGCGCAGCTCGAGTCGTGGACCGACCTGCAGCTCGCCGAGCGGATCCGCGCCGAGTCTGCCTCCGACCGATCGCTGCGCGAGCCCGAGCTCCAGCGCCTGCGCGCGTGGTGCGACGAGCGCGGCGTCGACCCGGCGCGCATCGACCTGCTCGCCGAGCGGGCCGGGGTCGCCGCGCACCACGGCGCGAGCGCGGCGTGGACCGCCCTCGACGCGCTGCCCGACGCCCCCCGCTCCCTCGACGCCGCCGCCCTCGCCCTCGTCGCGCAGCCGGCGCAGGCCGTGGCCGCCCTTCGCGCCGGGGCCCTCAGCGCGTGGCTCCGCGCGAACCGCGCGCCCGAGGGACTGTGCGAGGTCGCCGACGCCGCCGAGGCCGCGTGCGCGGCGCGCGAGGAGCTCGAAGGCCCCGCGACGGTCGCGGTGTGGTCCCTCGCGTGGGCGATGGGCCTCGACGGCGCGACGGTGCACGGGCTCCTGGTCACCACCCCCGACACCCTCCGCGCGCACCTGCGGGGCAGGCGCCTCGACGGTCAGCGCCTCCGCGCCGCGGCCCCGGTGCTCGCGGCCTGGTTCTCGCGCGTCGGAGCCCCCGCCCTCGCCCGCGCCCTCCAGCGCCTCGCCGAGGGCTCCGCCGAGGAGGAGTCGGTCGCCTGGGCCCTGGGCGAGCCCCTGCGCCTCGGCGATCGCAGCGCCGCAGACCCCGCCCACCTCGCGCGAGAGGTGTTGCAGCGCAGCGCGTCTCGCCTCGCGGCGGAGCGTCGGCTGCACGACGGCTCCCTAGTCGCCTGGCTCGACGCGCTCCCGGCGCACCGGCGCGACCCGGCCTGGCACGACGCCCTGGCCCGCGCCGAGGGCGACCTCGCCCGGCAGGCCGCGTTCTGGCCGGGGATCTACCGCCGCGCACCCAGGGCGCCGCTGCGCCTCCCCCTCGACGACGAGGCCCGCCGGACGGTGCGCTTCGAGTCCCCCGCCGACCTCAAGCACCCCGCGCGGGTGGCCGCCGCGTGGGCGCCGCTGCGCGCGGCCTGGCGCCGGGGCGAGCTCGGCGCCTGGCTGGCCGCCGCGGCCCCCGGCATCGAGCTCGACCAGCGCCCCGAGCTGCCCGAGGACCACGGGCTCCACGCGCTCCTGTGGTCCCTGGGCGCGTCGATGCTGGTGCTGCCCTGGGGGCGCGCGGGCGCGCCGGCGGTGTCGCCCGACGACCTCGTCGAGCTCTGGCGCCGCGGCCCCGCGCAGCTCGAATCCCTTCTGCCGCAGGGGATCATCACGCTCTGGCTCCGACGCTTCCACCCCCACGTCGGCGAGCCCGCGGTGGACCTCGAGCTCGTGCTCGAGCGCTGGGGCGAGCGCCTCGACCTCGGCGAGGCGCCGCCGGGTCACGCCGCGCTCCGGTTGGCGCTGCTGTGCGGCGCGGGGCAGCTCCCCCGCGACCCGATCCCGAGCTCGACCGAGTCCGCGGTCGCCTGGGAGTCCATCGACGCCGCGGCGCCCGGCGAGGACCGCTGGCGCGAGCTCCCGACCGCCCTGCTGCGCTCCGGCGCCGCGGTGCTCTGGGCCGCGCGCAAGGCCCCCGCCGCGGGGCTCGTCGCGCGGCGATGGATGCGCGGAGAGCTCGACGACGACGCGACCGTCCGCGAGCTGGCGCGGTTGGGCGCGCCGGTCCCGAGCCGCGCGCTGCGCGAGGCGCAGGACCGCGAGGCCGCGCGCCGGGAGGCGGCGTCGAGGCGACGCGCGCTGGAGGACGAGGCCCTGCGCCTGGCCGCGCGCCGTGACGCCGCCCGCGCCGCCCTCGAGCACGAGGTCGACCGCCTCGCCGCCGCGCAGACCTCGGCGCGCGAGGCCGCCGCCCTGGAGGCCGCGCGCCGCGCCGTCGCGCAGGAGCTCGACGCCCTCCGCGACGACCGGGACCGCGCCCGCGACGCCCTCGCGCACGCCCTCGCCCGCGCCGAGGTCGAGCGCGAGGCCGCGGCGTCGACCCGCCGTCGCGAGGCCGCCGAGCTCGAGCTCGCGCGGCAGCTCGCGGCCGCCGAGCAGCGCGACGCCCTCGCCGCGGCGAGGCGCGAGCGCGACGAGGCCCGCGCCGTGGCCGAGCAGGCGGCGACCTCGCTGCTGGTGCAGGGCGCGAAGCAGCGGGCCCTCGAGGCCGAGCTCGACGCGGAGGCGGCCCGCCGCCGCCTGGCCGAGGCGCGCCTCGCCGACGCCTCCGTCGACGCCGCGCTCGAAGCGCTGGCGCGCAAGGACTCCGAGCGCATCGAGGCGCTCCGGCGCCTGCGCGAGGCCGAGGTCGCGCTCCGCGAAGAGGACGCGAAGCGACGGCGCGCGGCGAGGGAGATCGAGGCCGAGGCCGCCCGCGCGTCAGAGCGCGCGAGGCAGTCGCTCGAGGAGGCGCGGGCCGTCGAGGCCGAGGCGCGCGCGCAGGAGCAGCAGCGCGCCGAGGAGCTTCGTCGGTACGATGAGGCCGTCGAGGCCGAGGCCCGAGACGCCGCGGCGAGGGAGGCGCGCCGGGCGCAGGAGGCCGCCGCCGAGGCCGAGGCCGCGCGCCGCACCCTGGAGCGCCGCGAGGAGGAGATCGCCCGCGCGTGGTCCGAAGCGCGCCGCGCCGCCGAGCAGGAGATCGAGCGGCTCACCGACGCGCTGCGCGGCGTCGAGACCGAGGCGAAGGCGCTGGAGCTCCCTGAAGAGCCGGGCCCCGCCGAGGACCCCTTCGCGGCGCTCGCGGGCGCCCTCGAAGAAGAGGGCGAGGGCGTCGACGACATCGGCCTCGACGACGAGCTCCTCGACCTCGACGCCCCTCGGCGGGAGTACGCCCTGGACCTCCTCGCGGAGTCCTATGAGGCCAGCGACGAGGCGTCGCTCGAGCGCCTCCGCGCGGCGGTGGACCGCTGGGCCAGGCGCCGCCCCGGGCACCCCTGGGCCGACCTCGCGAGCCGCATGAAGCCTCGCGCGGTGGAGATGATCCCCGCGTTCGAGGTGCACGTCACCACGCGCTTCGAGGCGCGCGCGTGCGCGGAGTGGACGGGCGACGCCGAGGGCGCGCTGCCCGTGCCCGGCGAGGCCCGCGGCGCCGACGGCGGCCTCGACCCCTGGGCCCTGGAGCTGCCTCCGTCAGACCCCTGGATCCCCTGGGAGGCGCAGATCCCCCTCGACCTCCCCGCGACCGAGACTCCCTGCGCGGTCTGCGCGCAGCTCGCGACGCCGGGTCGCGCCCCCTGCGCGAGCTGCGACGCGCGCGGCACCACGGCCTGCGCGCGGTGCGAGGGGTGGGGTCGGGTGACGTGCCCTCGCTGCGTCGGCGGCGGAGAGGTCGCGACCCCGAGCGGCACCGAGCGCTGCCCGCGCTGCGAGGGCCGCCGCACGATCGTGTGCGAGGGATGCGCGCTGGGGCGGGTCCCTTGCGCCGCGTGCGAGGGCGAGGCGTCGGTCCCCTGCGCCGCGTGCGAGGGCCGCGGCGCGCGACGGATCGCGCAGGCGCTCCGGGTGAGCTCGATGCCGGTGACGGCGCTGAGCGTGGTGGCCCTGGGGGTCCCCGCCGAGGTGCGCGCCGAGGTCCGCGCCCGCGACGCCGAGAGCGCGCCGGTGGTCTACGTGGAGGCCGCGGAGATCGACATCGCCGAGGTCGTGCGAGAGATCCCGCACCGCGCGCTGGCCGAGGCGGTGGGCGTCGCCCTGGCCGCCGAGCGCGACGGCGCCGACGGGGGGCGCCGACCCACGCGCCAGCGGCTCGTGGTGCGGCGGTATCCGGTCTGGCGCGCCGAGGTCGAGGTCGAGGGTCGCGCGCACACGCTCTGGGCGCACGGCGCGCGGGCGGAGGTCTTCACGGACGACTCGCCGCTCACGCGCTGGCTCGACGAGCGGGTCGCCGAGGCGCGCGAGGCCCTCGGCCGGGACGACCTCGCGACGGCGGCCGACCGCCTCCTCTGGGTGATGGCCGCGGACCTCGACCACGCCGGCGCGCGCGAGGCCGCCCGCGCGCTCGGGGAGCACGTGCGCGCCCAGGCCCTCCGCGGCGAGCTCTTCGAGGCGCGCGAGAGCGCGACGCGCGCCGCCGCGCTGCGCTGGCCAGAGTGCCTCGGGCCCCTCGCCGAGGCGGAGCGCATCCTCGGCCGGCGCCTCTCGCAGCGCGCGAGCTGGACCATCGTCGACGAGGCCCGCGCGGCGCTGGAGCGCGACCGGCTGGAGCGCTGCGCCGACCGCCTCCGGGAGCTCGGGGCGGCGGAGCCCGAGCACCCCGACGGCGCCGAACTCGCTGCGGCGCTTGGGGTGAAGCTCGCGAAGCTGACCCGCGCGCGCATCGCGCGGGGTGAGCTGGCCGAGGCCGCGGCGCAGCTCGAGTCGGTCTCCGCGCTGCCCTTTCCTCAGGCCGCCGCCGCGCTGTCGAGCGCCCGCGCCGAGCTGGCCGCGGCGAGGCGTCGCGCCGCCCTGCGCGCGGCGGCGCCCTGGGGCGTCGCGGCGGCGGCGGTGCTCGCGCTGCTGCTCACGCTGCTGTCGCGGTGACGGCGCTCAAGGCGCGGGGTTCAGCGCGGCGATCACCCGGTTCAGCCCCGCGGCGCTGACGCGCTCGTGGAGAGCAGCGGCGACGCGTCCCCCGGGGTCGATCACGAAGACCCAGGGCATCTCCACCTCGGGGAGGCCCAGCGACCGCGCGAAGCTGCCGTCTCGAGAGAGCCAGACGGTGTTCCACCGGGACCTCGGCGTGGAGTCTCGCGCCTGGCTCACGATGGTGTCGGTGGGGATGAGCGGGAACAGGTCGAGGGCGACGAAGGTGTACATCCGCGTGCCCTGCGGGACGGCGGCCTCGACGCGCCGCCACCAGGCCGTGAGGTCGGGGCCGACGTCCTTGTCGGTCATCGCGAAGACCACGCTCCAGCCGCCCACCAGGTCGCGCTCGGTGCGCGTCGAGCCCGTGAGGTCGTTGACCCTGAAGCTCGGCATCCGGGCCCCCACCGAGGGTTCGGCGAACGCGGTGCCAGGGACCGTCGCGGCGAGCGCGAACACGAAGGTAGCCACCCTGCCAAGTCGGTTGAACATAAGCCTCTCGTCTCCAGCCAGACGTCAATTCGCGCACCTTCAACGTCGGGCGCCACCGTTTTGATGCACCGGGTGCGAATTTTGTTTCGCGGACCGCGGCGGCCGGCGCCGGGCCGTGGATTTCCTCGCTTGACCGTGGCCCTCGGGGGCGTGCTCCATCGGTGTCCATGATCGATCGCGACGGAAACGGCATCGAGGACCGGGTCGACCTCTTGCGCATCGCGGAGGAGGCCATGCGCGCCCGTGGGCTCCTCTGCGCCCCGCCGCCGGTGGAGCTCGGCGACGCGCCCTCCCCCGGCGGCCGTGACCTCACCGACCTGCCCTGGAACTCGATCGACAACGCCACCTCGCGGGACCTCGACCAGGTGGAGTACGCCGAGCGCCACGACGGGTTCACCCGGGTGCTCGTGGGCATCGCCGAGGTGTCGGCCTTCGCGCCCCCGGGAGGGGCGCTCGACGTCGCCGCCGCGCACAACGGGGCGACGGTCTACACGGCCGCGGGGGTGTTCCCGATGATCCCCCGCGCGCTGAGCGAGGACCGCACGTCGCTGCTCGACGGCGCGCCCCGCCTCGCGATGGTGACCTCCCTCGACGTGTCAGACGACGGCGAGGTGATCGCGAGCGAGCATTTTCCGGCCTGGGTGCAGAACCGCTGCAAGCTCGACTACCCGTCCGTCAGCGCGTGGCTGAGGGGCGGCGACGCCCCGCCCGGGCTGGCCGAGAGCCCCGTGATGCAGGCGCAGATTCACCTTCAGGACCTGGTGTCGTCCCGGCTCCGCGCGCGCCGCATGGCGAACGGCGCGCTGACCTTTCACACCCCCGACGAGGAGTTCGTGCACGACCGCGACGGGAACCTCGTCGACATCGTGAACCGCGCCCCGCTCCGCGCCGGCGAGATCGTCGAAGACCTGATGATCGCGGTGAACCAGGCCGTGGCGCGCAACCTCGCGGCGCGGGGCTACCCGTGCCTCCTCCGCGTCGTCCCGCCCCCGGCGCGCTGGCCGCGGATCGTGAGCCTCGCGGCGCAGTGGGGCGTCGGCCTCCCGGCGCACCCCTCGACGCGCGCCCTCGCGCGCTTCGTCAACGACACCGCCCGCGCGCACCCCGACCGCGCGGAGGAGATCTCCCTCGGGGTGCTGAAGCTCGTGGGCCGGGGGGCCTACGTCGCGCAGCGGCCCGGCGAAGAGGGCCCCGGACACTTCGGCCTGGCGGTCGGCGCCTACGCGCACTCGACCGCGCCCAACCGGCGCTACCCCGACGTCATCGCCCAGCGGCTGCTGCACGCGGCCCACCGGGGGGACCCGTGCCCGTACAGCGTCGAGGCCCTGGAGGCGATCGCGGCGCGCTGCGTCGAGGCCGGCGCCCTCGCGCGCAAGGTCGAGCGGCAGGTCGCCAAGTCGGCCGCCGCCCTCTTCCTCGCGCACCGCGTGGGAGAGAGCTTCGACGCGGTGGTGACCGGCGTGACCGCCGGCGGGACCTACATCCGCCTGCACCACCCCGCCGTCGAGGGGAGGCTGATGCAGGGGCAGGCCGGCCTCGACGTGGGAGACCTCGTGCGCGCTCGCCTCGAGGGCTGCGACGTGGCCCGCGGGCACCTGGATTTCGTCGCCGCCGCGCCGGCGTGACCCGCGCGGGTTGCGCGCACCACCCCGAGGGGACTATTCCCTGCCGGGTGCGTGCCGTCGTCGCCGTGTTCGCGCTGCTCCTCGCGCCTCAGCCGGCTCGGTCGCAGCCCGCTCGCCCCGCGCGCGCGGCGCGGGCGGTGGTCTCGGTCGAGAGCCAGCAAGAGCGCCGCGCGCTGGGCGTGGTGCTCGCGGGCACGGGGAGAATCCTCACGTCCCTCGAGGCGCTCCGCGGCGCGGGCGAGCTCTCGGTGGTGTACCCCGACGGTCGGCGCGACCGCGCGCGCCTCGTCGCCGTCGACGCGCCCTGGGGCGTCGCGCTGCTCGAGGGCGAGGCGGGCACCTGGCCCGAGGGCCTCACCCTCGCGACGCGAGACGCGCGCACGCGAGACCCGGTGGTCTGGTTCAGCGCCCCCGACGCGCCTCCCAGCCGGGGCACCTTCGCGCGCAGGCGATCCTTCGTCGGCGCGGGCGCGACGCTGCTTCGAGACGCGTGGGAGCTCGACCCCGTGCCCGCGGCGACCGCCGTCGGCGGGGCGCTCTCTCACCCCGACGACGGCACGGTGCTCGGGCTCGTGCTGCCCCCGGGTCGCAACGACATCACCGGGGCGGAGTTCCCCTTCGGCGCGCCGCTGTCGGTGCTGCGCCTGCTGATCGAGCGCGCCGGCGAGTCGTCGCGCCCGTGGGTGGGCATCACCTTCGCCGAGGTCCTCGGCGGCCACGCCGAGGTCGCGGCGCCCGGCGGGGGCCTACGCGTGCGCGCGGTCGACCCCGACGGCCCCGGCGCGCGCGCCGGCCTGCGCGGGGGAGCCAACGGCGACCTCGTGGTGGCCGTCGACGGTCGTCCCGTTCATTCGATCTCCGCGTTCGGCGAGCTCGTCGCGCCGCTCCGCGCGGGCGACACGATCACCCTGCAGGTGCTGCGTCGCGGCGCGGTCACCGACGTGCCGATCACCCTCGCCCCGCGCCCGCGCGAGCCCGACGCGGCGCCCCCGACGCCGCCCCGCGCCACCGCCCCCGCGACGCCCCGCCGCGCGCCGCGTCGACCGTAGGCACGCGCCGCGCGCGAAGGGATGGTACAGGGGCCGCGATGAAGCGCCCCCCTCGCCCCGCGCCCCCCGAAGCCGGCGAGCTCGTGTACGGGCTCCGCGCCGCCCTCGCGACCTTCGCCGCCCGCCCCGAGGAGATCACCTCGGTGCAGGTCGACCCATCGACCTCGCGCGAGGCCGACGCGCTGCTCCGCTGGGCCGCGTCGCGCGAGCTTCGCGTCAGCCGGGTGACGACGCGGGAGCTCACCGCGCGGTGCGGCACCGACCTCCACGAAGGGCTCTGCGTCACCACCCGCCCCCGACGCTGGATCACGCCCAACGCGCTGAGCGCGCTGCTCCGCGCCGACGGCCTCGCCGTGGCCCTGGACCGCGTGCGCAACCCGTACAACGTCGGCTCGATCCTCCGCAGCGCGGCGTTCTTCGGGGTCGACGCGGCGATCCTCGGGGCCCAGGCGCCGCACCCCGCCCTCGCGCCGATGGCGACGCGGGTGGCCGAGGGGGGCGCCGAGCAGCTCTCGCTCTGCCGCACGACCGACCTCGCCGACACCCTCGCCCGCCTCCGCGCGGCCGGCGCGCGGGTCCTGGGCGCCGAGGCCGGCGGCGACACGCCGCACGCCGGGCTGAGCTACGAGGGGCCGTCCGTGCTGGTCGTCGGTCACGAGCGCGAGGGGCTGTCTCCGAGGGTGCGCGCGCTGTGCGACGCGCGGGTCTCGATCGCCGGCGCCGGGCGGGTCGAGTCGCTCAACGTGGGCGTCGCCGCGGGGGTGCTGCTCTCCGCCCTCGTCGACGCGCGCGCCAGGGCGCTCAAGGCGCGCGGGCGAACAGCACCCGCTCGATCCCCGCGAGGTCCTTGATCATGCGCGCGTCGACGAGCCCGCAGCCGCGGGCCCGCTCGACCGCCCAGGCGCCCTGGTCGTGGCCGACCTCGACGACGAGCAGTCCGCCTGGCTTCAACCGCGCGAGGGCGCCCGCCAGCAGCGGCCCCAGCACCGCGGTGCCGTCGGCGCCGCCGTCGAGGGCGAGGTGCGGCTCGTGCAGCGACACGTCGGGCATGAGACCGGGGACCTCGCCGCTCGGGATGTACGGCGGGTTCGCGGAGATCACCTCGAAGCGCGCGTCGCCGACGGGGGCGTAGAGGTCCCCCTCGTGGAGCGCCACGCGCGCCTCGAGCCCGTGCCGCGCGACGTTGGCCGCGGCGACCTCGAGGGCGTCGCGGGAGAGGTCGACGGCGTCGACCGAGAGCGAGGGCACCGCGAGCGCGCACGCGATGGCCACGCAGCCGCTGCCCGTGCACAGGTCCAGCATCGTGGGAGTCTCCAGCGCGCGCGCCCGCAGGTCTTCGACCACGGCGTCGACGACGTGCTCGGTCTCGGGTCGCGGGATCAGCACCCTGCGGTCGACGGCGAGGGCGCGACCGTAGAATTCGCGCTCCCCGGTGAGGTACGCGAGGGGCTCGTGACGTCGCCGCCGCTCGATCAGCCCCCGCAGCGTCGCGAGCTCGTCGGGGCCCAGCGGCTGGTCGTAGCGCAGAAACAGGTCGAGGCGGCGCAGGCGCAGCGCGTGGGCCACGAGGAGCTCCGCCTCCAGGCGCGGCGACGAGACATCCTTCGCCGCGAGGTCTTTCGCGAGCCACGCGGTGATTCGCGAGATGGTCCATCGGTCGGTCACGGGGCGCGCACCTTGGCGAGTCCGAAGGGGGATTGCAACGACCGCTTCCCAGAACCCCGGTCGGTGTTGGTATGATGCGCGGGATCCGAGGGCGACGCCTTGATGTTCTACGCCCCGCATTCACCTTGAGGAGCCGTTGCAGATGAGGGCACGTCGAATCGGTCTGGGTATCTTGCTCGCGGCTAGCTCCGCCCTCACCAGCGCCTCTGCGCTCGCGCAGTCCGCGACGGGCCGGGTCCAGCTCGTGGTCGTGGGCCTGAGGGCGCCCGACGGCGACGACGAGGCCGCGCAGCACGCCACCAACGCGCTCCGCGCGCTCGCCGCCGAGAACGGCTGGACCGTGCCCAACAGCACCCCTGGCCTGGAGCAGGAGTTCACCGTCGTCGGCTGTGACAACACCGGTCCCGACTGCCTCGCGCGCATCGCCGAAGACGTGCACGCCACGCGCTTCATCTACGGCAACGTGACCCGCATCGGCCGCGGCCGCGAGGCGCGCATCGCCTTCGAGCTGGCGTACTGGGACAACACCGACCGGCGCGTCTACCACCAGGAGAGCCGCGAGATGCTCCGCGCCGACGGCCGCCTCGAGGGGCGCGTGCGTGAGGAGATCGCCCAGCTCTTCCCCCGCATCGTCGCCGACGTGCCCGACGACGAGACCCGCGCCCGCAGCCTGCGCGAGGCTCAGGAGGCCGAGGCGCAGCGGCTCGCGGAGCAGGCCCGCATCCGCCAGCTCCAGACGCAGCTCGCGCAGCGGCCCACGGTGGTCACCCGCGCGCCGGTGGTTCGCTACGTGGGCTTCGGGCTCCTCGGCGTCGGCGCCATCATGGGCGGCATCGGCATCTGGCAGGCGGTGACCGCGGGGAGCATCGCGACCAACGCGCAGAACGCCGGCTTCAACTCCGACGAGCCCTACCGCTCGTGGTTCTTCTACGACAACCAGACCAACCCCGACCGCGCGCTGAGCACGTCGGAGGTGTGCGCCAACGCGCAGACCGACGCGGTGAACGCCTACGCCGCCGAGACGCGCACGCTCTGCTCGAACTTCAACACCGCGCGCACGCTGGGCTACGCGCTGGGCCTGGGCGGGCTCGCGGTGGCGGCGACGGGCGCGGTGCTGGTGATCCTCGACCGCCCCCGTCGTCAGGAGGCCGCCCCCGCGCCCAACGCGCCGGCGGTGCCCGCGCGGCAGGCGTCGCGGGTTCGCCTGCGCGTCGATCCCTACTTCGGTCCGAGCGCCGGCGGGGCGAACCTCCACCTCACGTTCTGACGCGATGCGGGTCATCGGTGGAAACTGGGGCGGGCGGCGACTCCTGGGGCCGCCTCGCGGCGCCGAGACGCGCCCCACGAGCGACCGCGTTCGCGAGGCGGTGTTCAGCGCGCTCGGCGCGCGGGTGGAGGGCGCGCGCGTGCTCGACCTCTTCGCGGGCACCGGCGCGATGGGCATCGAAGCCCTCTCGCGCGGCGCGGCCCACGTCGATTTCGTCGAGATCGACCGGGGTCTGTGCCAGACGATCCAGACCAACCTCGAGTCCCTCGAGGCGCCTCGGGCGGCGTGGAGCATTCACCGCCGCGACGTGCGCCGCGCGCTGAAGACGCTCAAGGGACCGTGGGACCTGGCGTTCATCGATCCCCCCTACGGGCTGCTGCTGGAGCGCGAGGCCCTGGCCGGCCTGGCCGCGGGCGAGCTGCTCGTGCCCGGCGGTCTGGCGCTGGTCGAGCACGCGAGCCGCGAGACCCTCGCGCTCCCCTCGACGGCGGCGTCCGAGCTCGAGCTCCTCGAGGCGAGGGTCTACGGTGACACCACGATCAGCACGGTGCGCCGCGCCCTCGAGGCCGCGCCGACCGAGGCCGAGGCGCCGCGGGGTCGAGTGGCGGTGTACGCGGGGTCCTTCGACCCGCCCACGAACGGTCACCTCGACATCATCGAGCGCGCCTCGAAGGTCTTCGACCGCGTGGTGGTGGCGGTGGCGAGCAACGTCAAGAAGGCGCCGCTCTTCTCGCAGGACGAGCGCATCGAGATGCTCCGCGAGGTGGTCGCCGACAACCCCCGCGTCGAGGTCGACCGCATCGAGGGGCTCCTCGTCGAGTACGCCACCGCGCGGGGCGCGACCGCGGTGATCCGCGGGCTCCGGGCCGTGGCCGACTTCGAGTACGAGTTCCAGATGGCGTGCATGAATCACCACCTCGCGCCGGCGGTCGAGACGGTGTTTCTGATGACCGCGCAGGAGTACTTCTACGTCAGCAGCTCGCTCGTGAAGGAGGTCGCTTCCTTCGGCGGTGACGTGACCCGCTTCGTGCCCGCGTCGGTGCACGCGCGGCTCGTGCAGCGGTACGCCGAGCGCGCCGCGGCGAAGCGCTGAGCATCGACATGCGCACGCGGCCCGCGCTATCGTCCCTGGCAGGAATGCTCCGGGGCCCCCTCGCACTCACCCTCGCCCTGCTGCTCGCGCCCGCCCTCGGCGCGGCGCAGCCCGCCGACCCCGCGCGCGACGCCGAGGCGAGGGTGCATTTTCAGACCGGACGCGACGCCTTCGCGCGGGGAGACTTCTCGAGCGCGGCGACGGAGTTCGAGCGGGCCTACGCGCTCTCGCGACGGCCTCAGCTGCTCTACAACATCGGCCGCGCCTACCAGGAGCAGCTCCGCCTCGAAGAGGCCAGCCGCGCGTTTCAGCGCTACCTCGACGCCCTGCCCGACGCGCCCGACCGCGCCGAGGTCGAGGGCCGCCTGAGGATCATCGACGTGGCGATGAGCCACGCCGTCCCGCCGCCGCCGGTCGAGCCTCCGCCGACGCGGGTGGTGGTGGTCGAGCGCCCGGTGGTGGCGCCTCCCCCCGAGTCCCACCCCTGGCGCACGGCCTTCTGGGTCACCGGCGGGCTCTCGCTGCTCACGGGCGCGGGCACCATCGCCCTCGGGGTCTTCGCCGATCAGCGCTACCAGGAGCTCCTCCGCAGCTGCGCGCCGCAGTGCCGGCAAGACGACGTGAGCGACATGTCCCTGCGCGCGGGGCTGGTGAACGGCGGGATCATCCTCTCGTCGGCGCTCCTCGCCACGAGCATCACGGCCTTCATCATCGACCGCGCGCAGCGCCGCGCGCCCACGGGCGTGCTCCCGCGGGTCGGCGTCGCGCCCACGGCGGGCGGCGCGACGATGCTGCTCGAAGGGCGCTTCTGATGCCCCGCGCGCGCCTGCTCCTCGCGGCCGCGGCGGCCGGCCTGGGCTGCAGCTACGACCTCGCGGCGCTGCGCAGCGACGCGGCTGCGCCCGACCGCCCGGTCGCGGTGATGGACGCCCCCGTGGTCACCGACCGCGGCCCGGCGCCCGACCTCGTCGACGCGCCGCGTCCCGTCGACACGGGCCCCTCGCGCCCCCCGCGCGTGGGCACCTGCGGCCAGCCCCACGCGAACCTGAACGCGCAGCGCGACTCGCAGATGATCCCCGAGGGCGCGCCCTTTCTCACCGGCGTGCTGAACACGGCGGGCGGCGTCGAGAACCTCTCGATCCCCGGCACGGTCCCGCCGGGCTGCGGCTCGCAAGACTTTCGCCAGCCCGCCGCGGCGCCTCCGCTCCGCATCCTGCGCTACCAGGTGCAGGCCGGCCCGCGGGTGACGCTGAGCACCAACACCGGCGCGTGCGGCTCGGGCGACGTGCGGGTGATGGCCTTCTCGAGCTGCGACACCGCGCAGGCTCGCTCGATGCCCATCGGCTGCAACGACGACGACAACTTTCGGCTGTGCCCCACCTGCGCGACGGCGTCCAACGAGGGCGTCTGCAGCCCGTTTCAGTCTTCGGTCACCGTGGGCAACCTCATCGCCGGCGACGTGATCTGGTTCGGCGTGCACACCTTTCAGGCCTCGGCGACGAACGCCGGCACCGGCCCCTTTCGCGCGTGGATCGGCGAGAACGCGCTCACCCCCGTCGCGCTGCCCGTCGACGCGCCCTTCGTCTCCAACCGCTGCACGTGCCAGAGCGAGACGCCGCGGGTGGTGCGCACGGTGCGCTGGCCCGAGTCGGCCGACTACGGCACCGCGATGCCCACGGCCTTCCTCCTCGCACAGGACCAGACGGGCGTGCTCGGCGTGCGCGACGTGCCCGGCCTCGCGAGCGTGCTCGGGGTCAGCGCCCGCTTCACCATCGCCTCGGTGCTGCGCGACCCGGCGGAGGAGTGCCTCGACGACCCCTCCGCGATCCTCGACCTCGTGATCGGCAACCAGGCCGAGGGGTGGGTGGTGGCCTCGTCGCAGTTCATCGCGAACTCGGCGCGGGCGCCGCTCACGGTGAGCTTTCCGTACACGCCCGTCTCGCGCGCGGCGGGCGCGGCGATGGGCGTGACGCCCGCGCGCGGCACCAACCGGTACAACTTCGAGCTGCGCCTGCGTCGGAGCCTGCCCGACAAGAAGTGCGTGCGGCTCAACCTCGACCTGTCGACCACCTCGCAGAACAACGTCGTCCTCTACGGGAACTGAGCGCGCCGGCGGGGGACTTCGCGCTTTGCGCGGGGGTCCCCGGAGACTAGAATCCCCAACGCGCAGAGCGCGCAGCGAGGGACGAGGTTACAGCGCATGCAGATGATCGAGCGGATCGCCGCGTTGCAGGACTACGACCAGTACCGTGACCTGCACTGGGAGGGCACCTTCGAGGAGTACCTCGAGATCGTGAAGGCGCGGCCCGAGGTGACGCGCAACGCCTTTCAGCGCCTGTACGACATGATCAGCACGCAGGGCACCGACGAGTACGTCGACAACAAGAAGAAGATCACCCGCTACGGCTTCTTTCAAGACACCGCCAACGGCGGCGCCGACGCGGTCTTCGGCCTCGACATCCCGCTCCAGCGACTGGTCAACGTGCTCAAGGCCGCCGCAGAGGGCTACGGCCCCGAGCGCAGGGTGATCCTGCTCCACGGCCCGGTGGGGAGCTCGAAGAGCACCATCGCGCGGCTGCTGAAGAAGGGGATGGAGGACTACTCCCGCACCCCCGAGGGCGCGCTCTACACGTACACCTGGGTGAACCTCGGAGACACCGGGCTCACCTCGTCGGTCGACGGCGACACCTTCCCCTCGCCCATGCACGAGGAGCCGCTGCGGCTGATCCCCGCCGAGTGGCGCGAGCGGGCCTTCGCCGAGCTGGGGATCTCGAACGAGCGCTACCGCATCCGCCTGGAGGGAGACCTCAACCCCGCGTGCCGGTACATCTTCAAGGCCCTCCTCGACCGCTACAAGGGCAACTGGGCCGAGGTGATCGCGAAGCACATCCGCGTGCGCCGGCTGCTCCTCTCGGAGAAGGACCGCGTGGGCATCGGCACCTTTCAGCCCAAGGACGAGAAGAACCAGGACAGCACCGAGCTCACCGGCGACATCAACTACCGCAAGATCGCCGAGTACGGCTCTGACAGCGACCCCCGGGCGTTCAACTTCGACGGCGAGTTCAACATCGCCAACCGCGGCATCGTGGAGTTCGTCGAGGTGCTCAAGCTCGACGTGGCCTTCCTCTACGACCTCCTGGGCGCCTCGCAGGAGCACCGGATCAAGCCCAAGAAGTTCGCGCAGACCGACATCGACGAGGTGATCCTCGGGCACACGAACGAGGCGGAGTACAAGAAGCTCCTGGCCAACGAGTTCATGGAGGCCCTGCGCGACCGCACGATCAAGATCGACATCCCGTACATCACCCGGCTGAGCGAGGAGGTGAAGATCTACGAGAAGTCCTTCGGCGGGGGCCGCGTGCGGGGCAAGCACGTCGCGCCGCACACCCTCGAGATCGCGGCGATGTGGGCGGTGCTCACCCGCCTCGAAGACCCCAAGAAGCACAACCTCACGGTGCTCCAGAAGCTCAAGCTGTACGACGGGCGCAACCTCCCGGGGTACACGCAAGACACCGTGAAGGAGGTGCGCAAAGACACCAGGCGCGAGGGCATGGACGGGATCTCGCCGCGCTTCGTGCAGGACATGCTCTCGAACGCCCTGGTGCGCTACGAGGAGCCCACGCTCAACCCCTTCATGGTGATGAACGAGATCGAGCGGGGGCTCAAGGCCCACTCGCTGATCACCTCGGAGGAGCAGCGCAAGCGCTACACCGAGCTCATCGGGGTCGTGCGGCGCGAGTACGAGGACATCATCAAGAACGAGGTCCAGCGGGCGATCAGCGCCGACGAGACCGAGATCCAGAAGCTGGCCGCGAACTACGTCGACAACGTGCGCGCGCACACGCTCAAGGAGAAGCTCAAGAACCGCTACACGGGCCGCGACGAGGAGCCCGACGAGCGGCTGATGCGCTCCATCGAGGAGAAGATCGAGATCGCCGAGTCGCGCAAGGACGACTTTCGGCGCGAGATCATGAACTTCATCGGCGCCCTCGCCCTCGAGGGCAAGAAGTTCACCTGGAACACCAACGACCGCCTGCGCCGCGCCCTCGAGCTCAAGCTCTTCGAGGACAAGAAGGACACCATCAAGTTCACGTCCATCGTGAGCAACGTGCTCGACCGCGAGACCCAGGAGAAGATCGACGCCGTGAAGACCCGCCTCATGCGCGACTTCGGCTACGACGAGATCTCCGCGCAGAACGTGCTCGAGTACGTCTCGTCGATCTTCGCCCGCGGCGACGTCAAGGCCTGACCGCCCCCCGCCTCCGCTTCACCCCCGTTGCGCCCCCGCGCGTTCTCTGCTAGCCCCCGCGCCCCGCTTTTCTCAAGCGCGCCACGCGGAGGGCACCGTGCAGCGATTCGTCGGCCTCGATTTCGGCACCACCAACACCGCCGTCGCGCTCTGCGGCGCGCGCGGAGACGCGGCCCTCGCGAGCTTTCGCGCGGGCGACGGGCGCACCACCACCTTTCGCTCGGTGCTCTACCTCGACCCCGTGCGGCGCACCGACGCGGGCGAGTTCGTCACCCGCGCGGGCCCCGCGGCCATCGACGCCTACCTCGCGGGCGACGGCGCCGGGCGCCTCGTGCAGTCGCTCAAGTCGTACCTCGCCAGCTCCCTCTTTCAGAGCACCAGCGTCTTCGGCCGCACCCTCTCCCTCGAGGACCTGATCACCCTGCTGCTGCGCGACCTGCGGCGCGAGGGCGCCGAGTCGCTGGGCCCCCCCGACGAGGTGATCCGCGGCGCGGTGGTGGGGCGGCCGGTGCGCTTCGCCAACAGCGACGGCGAGGCCGACGAGGCCCTGGCGCTCCGGCGCCTGCGCGACTCCCTCGCCCGCGCGGGCTTCGAGGACGTGCGCTTCGAGTACGAGCCCGTCGGCGCGGCGTATTTTCACGAGGCCGCCCTCGACCACGACGAGCTGGTGCTCATCGGCGATTTTGGCGGCGGCACCAGCGATTTCTGCCTCATGCGCGTGGGCCCCTCGGTGCGCCGAGACGACGGCGCGGGGCGCATCCTCGCGACCGAGGGCGTCGGCCTCGCGGGCGACGCCTTCGACAGCGAGATCGTCGACCGCGCGGTCTCGCCCCGCCTCGGCCGGGGCATGTCGTACCGCTCGTACCTCGACGGCAAGGAGATCCCCATCCCCTCGTGGCTCTACGCGCGCCTGCGCCGCTGGCACCACCTCTCCTTCCTGCGCACCCGCGAGACGCTGCAGCTCCTCAAGGAGCTCCGCGCGCAGTCGGACGACGACGCCGCCGAGGCCCTCGACGCGCTGCTGCACCTCGTCGAGATGAACATGGGCTTTCACCTCGCGCGCCGCGTCGAGGGCGCCAAGGTCACGCTCTCGTCCGAGGCCCTCGCGCGGGTCACCCTCTCCGACGGCCCCGTGCGCCTCGACGAGCCCGTGCCCCGCGCCGCCTTCGAGGCGTGGATCTCACCGCAGCTCGACGCGATCCGCGGCTGCGTCGACCGGGCGCTCGCCTCCGCCGGCGTGACCGAGCGCGACGTCGACGCGGTCTTTCTCACCGGCGGCTCGTCGCTGGTGCCCGCCGTGCGCGAGGTGTTCCGCGCGCGCTTCGGCGAGGGGCGCCTGCGCTCGGGGCACGAGCTCACCTCGGTGGCGCTGGGCCTCGCCCTGCGCGCGAGGGAGGGTGTAGCGTTCGCGGCGCAGTGACCCCGCGAACGCGCCTCGCACTCCTGGCCACGCTCACCCTCCTCGCGCTCTCGCCCCGAGCGGTCGACGCGCAGGTGACCGGCGGCTCCTTCGGCGGCTCTCGCTGGGGCAGCGGCTCCAGCGCCCAACCCGCGCGCCCCGCGCCGCAGAAGCAGGCGCCCCGGTACAATCCCCCGCCGCCGCCCCGGTACAATCCCCCGCCGCCGCCCCGGTACAATCCCCCGCCGCCGCCGACGTACCCGACGTACCCGGCGACGAAGCGTCCGCGGAGCACCAAGACCTTTCCGACCAAGAACTGGGGCTCGACCTACCGCACGCCCGCCGCGCCGACGTCGTCTGGGGGTTCGGGGGGGTGCTGCGGCAGCACCTCGGTGGTGCTCTTCGGGCTGATGACCGCGCTGACGATCTACGCGGGCAAGCCGAAGCGATGATCGACGACCTGACCCTCCGGGCGCTCGAAGACGCCGCCCGCGCGCGCTGCGACGGCGCCGACTCGGCGCACGACTGGCAACACGTCGAGCGCGTGCGCCGCAACGCGATCGTGCTCGCCGAGGCCGCGGGGGCCGACCGCGCGACGTGCGAGCTCGCCGCGCTGCTGCACGAGCTGTTCAACTACCCCAAGGGGCACCCCGACTCGAAGCGCTCGGGGGAGGTGTGCGCCCAGCACGCCCGCGCGCTGCTCGCGGAGCACGGGGTCGACGCGGGCGTGGTCGAGGCCGTGGGCTACGCCATCGCGGTGCACCCCTTCTCCCTCGGCGTGACCCCCACCACCCTCGAGGCCAGGGTGCTGCAAGACGCCGACCGCCTCGACGCCCTCGGCGCCATCGGCGTCGCGCGGTGCTTCGCGACCTGCGCCGACATGAGGCGCCCGTTCTACGACCCCGACGACCCCTGGTGCGCCGCGCGCGAGCCAGACGACAAGCGCTGGGGCGTCGATCACTTCGAGAAGAAGTTATTGAAGCTCGAGGGGATCTTTCACACCGAGGCCGCGCGAGAGACGGCCCGCGCGCGCACGCGCTTCATGCGCGACTACCTCGCGCAGCTCGCGGCGGAGCTGCGCGGGGACGGCTGAGCGGCTCAGCGCACCCAGACCCACGCGAAGGCGCGGATGTCTCGCGCGCCGCCGCCGCCGTTGTTGCACGCGACGTTGCCCACGGTGTTCTGGTCGAGGGTCCCGCAGCTCGAGCCCGCGCCGCCGACGCCGATCCACGAGTCGTGCGAGGCGCACTCCGCCGAGCCGCCGTTCTCGTTGCCCACCATGCCGATGCGCACGCGGGCGTTGGACCCGCTGTTGGAGCGCGCGTTGAAGCCCCGGCGTCGGCAGTTGCTCTGCACGCTGCTGCCCGCCGCGAGGCTCAGCCAGGTGCTCGCGGACACCTGGCTGGACAGGTCGACGTAGTTTCGCGCGGCGAGGACGCTCTGGAGCGTCGCGCCCGAGAGGTTGCTCATCTGCACCGTGGCGAGCGCGCTCATCGAGGCGTCGGCGGGGGCCACCATCTGCACGCGAATCGCGGACATCGGCATCGAGACGAAGCCCTCGTACTTCGCCTCGGTGCGGTCGAGGTTCACCGCCGTCTCGTTGAGGAGCGCGGTGTCGGTCCAGAGCGAGACGTCAAAGGCGAAGGTGCGCTGGCGACCGTCTGCTTTGAGCACGAGGGTCCAGGCCCCCGTGCTGTCGCTGGTGTCGCAGTAGGCGCTCCAGGGCGCCGCGGCGCCCGCGCGAACCAGGTAGACGCCGCTGGGCAGACCCGCGAGCCGCACGGCCTCGCAGCTCTCGTACACGGTCGGCCCCGAGTCGACGATCACGTCGACCACGTCGGGCAGCACCGGCACGTCGACCACGTCGGGCAGCTCCGGCGCGTCGACCACGTCGGGCAGCTCCGGCGCGTCGACCACGTCGGGCAGCTCCGGCACGTCGACCACGTCGGGCAGCTCCGGCACGTCGGGCGCGTCCATCGCGACGGGCACGTCGGGCGCGTCCATCACGACGGGCACGTCGGGCACGTCGGACGGGACGAGCACGTCGGGCGCGTCCATCACGACGGGCACGTCAGGCGAGTCCAGCGGGACGGCGGCGTCGACGACGTCGTGCGGCGCGTCGGGGCGCGCGGCGTCGACCTCGATGGGGTTCACGTCGAGCGACCGCGAGATCGGGTGTTCGAGCGCGCAGGATGTCACCAGGCACAGCGCGCCCAGTCCGATTGCGGTCCTCGCCATGGCGGGGATATTCCTTCGACTCGGGCGCGACGCGCAACGGGCAAGCGGCCCCGCCTCAGGGACGTCTCGCCCCGAGCCCGGCGCCCCGGAGCACCATCGCGAGGTTGCGTCGGAGCACCTGCTGGTGGTCGCCCTGCCCTCGCAGCAGCGCCACCGTCGCGAGCGACTCCTCCAGGGTGACATCGCCCGGCGACGTCCGCCGGCGCACGTCACCCGCCAGTCCCTTGCCCCGCAGCAGGCGGTCGAGCTCGCGGCTCCCCGCGCCGGCCGCGCTCGCGCCGTAGACGCTCACGAAGCGCCGGCTCCCGTCGCCCGCCCTCAGGCCGGGCTCCAGCCACCCCCCGATCTGCGTGATGCCCGTGTAGAGCGCGTCGAACATGGCGATGTGCCCCACGTCGACGCCCCCCCGCTGCAGCGCCGCGAGGGCGGCCGCGTAGCCGCCGCTGTGCACCGCGAAGAGCACGCGCCCGAGGTCCTCGACGCGCTGCGGGCCCACCTCGGGCTCGATCGCGGCGAGCACCTCGGCGAGAAAGCGACGCAGGCCCCCGTCGTGACCGAGCCGCCCGGCGTCGCCCCGCGTCGCCTCCATCGCGAGCTGCGGGATCACCAGCACCACCGCGCGCCCCGAGGCCCTGACCTGGTTGATGAGGTCCAGCGCGCCCCGGCGGGGGCCGCCCGGGTGGCAGGGGATCGGCTCGGGGGCCGCCACGGCGAGGGCGCAGCCGTTGAACCCATGAAAGAACACCAGCACCTCGAGGCGTCGCGTTCGATCGATGCCCGGGGGAACGAAGACCACCGCGCCCGGCGCCGCGAGCTCGGGAAAGGCCGCGTGCTCCAGCCGCAGCGAGCGCACGCTCTCCGCGGTGAAGGAAGGGGGCGGCGAGGCCCTCGGGGCCACCCGCACGGGCACGACCACGGGCGGAGGCGGCGCGAGGTCGCTCCGGGGCGCGGCGACCGACGGGTCGCCCCCCCCTCCCCAGCGCGAGCGCAGGAGCAGCGCCGCGGCACACGCCGCCGCCAGGGCGAGGAGCGAGATCGACGAGCGGGTCGTGATACGCGCCGATGGTACTCGCGCCGCGCCACGGCGCGAGCGCCCGAGGCGACTCAGTCCGCCAGAGCGCCCACGATGCGGGGAAAGGACCGGGTGCGCAGCACCTCGATGGGCGCGCCCACCGCGGCCGCGACCTCGGCCTCCCGCAGCGCGCCGCAGTCGATGCCGCGCAGAAAGAACCCGAGAATCGCCTGCGCCGTCGCGGCGTCGTCGAACACGTTGCCGCAGCGCCGCGCCTGCGCGGCCTGGGAGATGAACGCCCGCAGCCGCCGCGCGCTCTCGTCGAGCCCCCCCAGAAAGTGCACGTACAGCGTCGCGGAGCGTGACACGAGCTGCGTGGGGTGAAGGTCCCAGCCCTGGTGAATGCCGTGCGCCAGGGCGCGGCGCACGTCGTCGCTGGCCTTGTGCCACGCGTCGCGCATGGCGAGGAGGTTCTCGCGCCGCTGGTCGTCGGTCAGCGTGTTGCCCGCCGTGGCCCGGTGCCGCGCGACCGGCAGCGTCGTCGTCGCCCCGTCGACCACCCGCACGCCGGTGCCCGCGAGGGAGGTCTGCATCAAGAGCCGGGCGAACTCGCACAGCGGGTGCCCGAGGGACTGCGACGACGCCGCGACGCCCACCGACGCCGTGAGGTCGTAGGCGCCGAGGTGCATCGCCTCGCAGCGCCCGTCGCACGCGTCGAGGAGCGCCCCGATGCTCACCTCGCCGCGCGCGTTGATCAGCGCGGGCGAGGTCTCGATCATCAGCTCGACCCGGAGCGCGCCGTGGCGGAGCCCGTGCCCCCGCTCAAGCACGTCGAGCGCCCGCGCCAGCGCCGCGACGTGCGCGGGGCTCTGCACCTTCGGCAGCGCGATGAGAAAGCGCTCCGGGAGCGCCCCCTGGCTGCTCTCCAGCAGCGACGACAGCACCAGGTCGAGGGTGCGAAAGGCCCGCGCGCGGGTCTCGGGCACCAGCGCGCGGAGGCGAATCCCGCACCACGGCGGCAGCGTGTCGAGGCGCATCGCGTGGGCGAGCTCCGAGCCGAGCGCGACGGCGTGACGGTCTTCTTCTTCGTCGGGGCGCACGCCGTAGCCGTCCTCGAAGTCGACCCTGAGGTCCTCGACAGGCTGGCGCAGGAGCTTCTCCCGAACGCGGTCGTGCACCCTGCGCACGAGGTCGTTCGGCAGCCCCGAGAGGTCGAAGGCGTGGGCGAACTGCGCGGCGTCCCAGAGGTGCTCGTCCATGGCGCGCAGGGCCACCTCGGAGACCCGCCGGGTGATGTCCGCGCGAAAGAGGTGCGCGCCGCCGTAGAGCGTGTGCACGGGCACCCTCGCGCCGGTCTCGAGCACCGACCAGCGCGCCGCGTCGCGGTCGGCGCCGTCGAGGAGCGCCCTGGCCGGCGCCAGGGCTTCAGCGGTCAGCAGGGTCTTCATCGCAGAGCGTGGTGTACCACTCCCCGAGGCGTTCAGCCGCGCATCCAGAACACCGTGAACGCGTCGCCGCCGTCCTCAGGGTCGGCCGCCCGGCTGCGGGTGATGTAGGGAGATCGCCCGAGGTGCTCCCGCACGGCGGCCTTGAGCACGCCGGTGCCGTGCCCGTGGAGCACGAAGCCCGAGGTCCCCCCGCCGCCGTAGAGCCGGTCGAGAAAGGCGTCGATCATCCCCACGGCGTCGTCGACGCGCAGTCCCCGCACGTCGGTGGTGTTCGACTCGGTGCGCAGCGGGCGCAGCGCGTCGCCCGCGACGTCGTAGGGCGCGGCCGCGACCCTCCGCAGGCCCTTCGACGCCGTCGGCGCGGCGGCCTCGTCGGCCTCTTTGAGCTCGACCACGCACTCGCTCGCCGTGACGAAGAGCTTGAGCGCCCCCGCGGCGACGCGCACCTGATCCCGCGTGCGCTCGAGCACCTCGACCGTCGCGTTGAGCCTGGGCACCCAGACCCTCGCGCCGGGCACGAGCTCGGCCTCGTGCGCGGGGCGGCGCGACGGGGCCGTGGTGGTCCTCGCGAGCTCCATCCCCCGGCCGATGTCGCCCGCGAGGCTCGCGCGCGCGGCGACGTCGTGAATCGCCCGCTCGGCCTCGCGCACCGCGGCCTCGTCGACCTTCTTGCGGCGCACCACGGCCTGGGCGTTGCGAAGGTCCTCGCGGGCCTTGCGGATCAGCTCCAAGAGCTCCGCGCCCTCGCGGCTCAGGCGCTGCTGCTCCCGGGCGCGCAAGACGTTGCGCTCGGTCTCGAGCTCCGCGCGCAGCCGGGCGATGTTGCGCGCCTCGTCCTCGGCTGCGGCGCGGGCCATGCGGGCGGCGCGCTCCTCGTCTTGCAGGCGGCGCACGACGTCCTCGCGGGAGCCCGCGTGCTCGGGGAGCAGACCGCGGGCGCGCTCGATGACCTCGACGGGGATGCCGTAGCGCTGCGCCACCGCGAGGGCGGAGGACGCGCCGGGGATCCCGAGGGTCACCGCGAAGGTGGGCGACATGGTGTGCAGGTCGAAGCCCACCGACGCGTTCTCGAAGCGCGCGTCGCGCAGCGCGAGGGTCTTGAGGAGCTCGTAGTGCGTGGTCACCGCCACCGCCGCGCCGCGCGTGGCCAGGTGCTCGAGCACCGCCGCCGCGAGGGAGGCGCCCTCCTCGGGGTCGGTGCCCCCGGCGAGCTCGTCGAGGAGCACCATCGCGCCCTGACGCACGCCCGCGAGCACCGCCGCGAGGTTGGTGACGTGCGCGCTGAAGGTCGAGAGGTTGCGCGCGAGGGACTGGTCGTCGCCCACGTCGCAGGTGATCGGGTCGAACCACCCCACCCGCGAGCCCTCGCGCACCGGCAGCGGGAGCCCCGCGCGGACCATCACCGCCGCGAGCCCCAGGGTCTTGAGCGCGACGGTCTTTCCGCCCGCGTTGGGTCCGCTCACCACGAGCACGCGCCCGGCGCGCAGGGCGAGGTCGTTCGGGACCACCCCCGTCCCCGCGAGGGAGAGCAGCGGGTGCCGCGCGGCGTGGAGCTCGATGACGGGCTCGCTGTCGATCTCCACCGACACGGCCTGGAGATCGTTCGCCATACGAACGATCGCCCCGAGCAGGTCGGCCATGACGCAGGCGTCGTGGGCGGCCTCGACGAGCTCGACGTCCCGGCGCACGCGCTCGCTGAGATCCGCGAGCACCCGGGCCTCCTCGCGCTCGAGCTCGGCGACGTTCACCTTGAGCTGGTTGCCCAGCGAGACCACCGGGCGGGGCTCGATGAAGAGCGTCGCGCCCGAGCCCGACGAGCCGTGCACGATCCCCGGCACTTGAATGTGCGAGTCCGAACGAACCGGGATCACGTACCGCCCGTCGCGCACGGTGTAGTACCGGTCCTGGAGCACGGCGGCGTAGCGGGTCATGAACTCTTCGAGGCGCTGCACCACCCGCGCGCGGGTCTCGTGCACCCGCCGACGCGCCACGGCCAGGTCGGCGCTCGCGCGGTCGGCGAGGGAGCCGTCGGGGTCGATGGCGTGGTCGAGCGCGCCCAGGATCTTGTCGAGGGAGGGGTCGCTCGACAGCGCCTCGGCCACGGTCGGCGCCACGTCCCGGTGCGCGTTCGCGAAGCGCCGCTGCGTGTGCGCCGTGCGGAGCATCTCGCGCACGCCGTGGAGCTCGTACGAGGTCGCGTCCGCGTCCTTCGCGACCCGCGCGAGGGTCTCGCGCACGTCCGGCAGCGGCCCCTCGGGGATGGGCTCCCCCACCGCGTGCAACCGCATCGCCTCGCGGGTGCGCGCGCCCCGCGCCCGCGCGTCGGCGATGGTCTCCGAGGGCATGTAGGCCAGGGCGACGGCGCGGGCCTGGGCGCTCTGGCAGCGCTCGGCGAGGTGCGCGAGGAGCTGCGGCCATTCGAGGTCGTGGGCGGTCTTGTCGGCGATGCTCATGGCGAGAGGTCCATTGTCGCGGCTACGAGGTTCGAGGAGAACCGAGCGGCGGTGAGGCGGTGGGGTGGAGGTGCGGGTTGATGCGAGGCTGCGCAGGACGCGCCAGGCGGGGAGAACCGCGAGAGAGCTATCTCAGGTTCGAAACGCGCGCAAGCTGAGGGCGGTTGGACGAGCGAGCCGAGCGCATCAACGCACGCGCGGGAGCGAGGCAGCCGCGCACGGGCACCCCCTCAGGCGTGCGCCCGCCCCCTGCGGCCCTTCCCCATCCCCTCGCGGCGCTGCACCTCCGAGGCGAGCATCGCCAGCGTCACCTCGCCGAAGCGCGCGAGGAGCAGCGCGTTGGCCTCGTCGAAGGCCCTGCCGAGCGCCGCGTTGACCGCCTCTTCGACGAGGCAACCAGGGTTCTCGGTGCGGTGGCCGATCGCGAGCAGCGTCGGCTCTCCGAGCGCGTGGTAGATGTCGCGGAGCGTCACCGTCGCGAGGTCGCAGGCCAGCGTCCAGCCGCCGCCGTGGCCCTTCTCGGCGCGCACGTATCCCTGGTCGCGCAGCCCCGCCAGCACGCGGCGAATCACGACGGGGTTCGTCTCCATCGCCCTGGCCATCGCGTCCGAGGTCACCGGACCCTCGGCCTGCGCCATGTGCAGCAGGACGTGGAGAACGCCGGAGAGTCGACTGTCGCGCCGCATGGCGCTCACTCTCTCACGGGCGCGGGGCCTCGACGACGTACGGATCGGGGAGGGCGAGCGGCGCGAGATCGGCGCCGACGCGAACCTCGTCACGGCAGCGCGCCGCTCGCGGCGAGCTCCAGGGTCAGCTCGAGGTTGATCATGGCCGCGGCCTGCACGGCGGACGAGGCCGCGAAGATGGCGCTCTGCCCGCGCGTCGTGACATCGCCGCCCGCGTAGACGCCAGGGATCGACGTCTCGCGCTTCATCGGGTCGACCCGCACGAATCCGTCGTCGTCGAGAGCGAGCCCGAGGGTCATCACGAGCGGCACGTGGCGCTGCGGCGGGTGCGCGAAGAGGGCGTCGCACGCCACCGTGCTCCCGTCGGTGAGCTCGACCGAGGCGAGGCGGTCGCCGCGCGCGTTGAGCCGCGACACCTCCCCCGTCACGACGCGAACGCCGGCGGCGCGGAGCTGCGCGTGCCCCTCGTCCGGCAACGGGAGGCCCTGGGTGAACAGGGTCACGTCGCTCGACCACCCGCGCGTCTGGATCGCGAACGGCACCATATGCCCGACGCTATGGGGGAGCGCGAGGTAGCCCCACGCCCGATCGCGCACCTCCCAGCCGTGGCAGTACGGGCACTGAAAGATCGACCGGCCCCACAGCGCTCGAAAGCCCTCCAGCGGGAGCATCTCGTCGACCATGCCCGTGCACAGCAGCACGCGGCGCGCGACGATCGCCTCGGCGTTCGCGAGCGTGACGCGAAACGCGCCGCGGTCGCCCGCGATCGACTCCACCCGCGCGTCGCGCACCTCGACGCTCGGGTACGCCCCGAGCTGCTCGCGGCCGATGCGCCGAAAGTCGTCGGGCGTCGCGCCGTCCCGCGTGACGAAGTTGTGAAGCTGCGTGGCCTCAGCGTTGCGGCGCGGGCCGGAGTCGCACAACAGCACCCGCTTGCGGGCCCGACCCAGCGCGAGCGCGGCCGAGAGCCCGCCGGGGCCGCCACCCACCACCACGACGTCGTAGAGATCCGATGCGATCATCACGCAACTAACGATGTTACTTGAGTGACCGACTGTCAAGCGACGCGTCTTCGGTCGGAGTCTCTGTCGGGCTACGCGTAGCGAATCTCGAGCACCGTGAGCTCGACCCGCGCGCCGTCGGGGCGCGCGTACCACGTCGTGTCGCCCACGCGCTTCTTCAGCAGCGCGCGGCCGATGGGCGAGCGCCACGACACCCGCCCCGCGACGGGGTCGGCCTCGTCCGCCCCCACCACGCGCCAGGTGTGCTCCTCGCCCTCTTCGTCCTCGACGCGCACGGTCGCGCCGAAGAACACCTGGTCGCGCGCGCCGCCCTTCGCGGGGTCGATCACCGACGCGTGCTTCAGACGTCCCGCGAGAAAGTTCAGCCGCCGGTCGATCTCGCGGAGCCGCTTCTTGCCGTAGATGTACTCGGCGTTCTCGCTCCGATCACCCTGCGCTGCAGCGTCTTGCACCTCGCGCACGACCCGCGGACGCTCGACCCGCAGCAGCGCCTCGATCTCGGCGGTGATGCGCTCGTAGCCCTCGGGGGTGATGTAGTTCGGCTCGTCGCTCACGCGCCCTCGAAGGCCGCGCGAATCGGGTCGGTCCACGCGCCCTCGCCCAGCGACTCGGCGTCGAGGGCGACGTGCTTCTCGGTCCCCTCGGGCACGTCGGGGAGCTTCACCACCGCGGTCCTCCCCTCGCTGCGCACCTCGCGCCACTGCGGGCCGCGCGGCGCGTTGGTGTGACGCCACCCCCAGCTGTCGAACCACATCAGCCGGTCGAGGGTCTGCGGCGCGTCCAGCACCGCGACGATGTGGTTGCGCGCCAGGGGGATCAGCGCGTCTTCGTGGGTGAGCACGGCCCTCGAGAACGCGTCGAGCATCGGCAGGAGGTGCTTCACCTCGCCCGTGGGCGCGTCGGCGGTCGTCGGGCGGGGCACCGCGTCGAGGAGCATCCAGAGCGCTCCGTCGTCCATCAGCGGAACGCCCTCGGGGCACAGCAGCGCGAGCGCCTTGCTCAGCGAGCACAGGTCGCCCCCGGCGGTGACCAGCGCGCCCGCGAGAAAGCTCACCCGATCACGGTGCGCGGCGTCCATGCCCAGCCACGGACCGACGCCCCCCGCGAGGGCGCCGATGAGGGCGGTCCACGCCTCGCGCGCGGCGGGCTGGAGCCAGCGTTGAAAGACCGGCGAGGCCGCGCGGCTGTTCACCGTCCACGACGCGGGGAGCGCGAGGGCGAGGAGGTCTTCGAGGGGCAGCCGCCGCGCGCGCGCCATGCGCAGCGTGTGGGCGCAGCGGTCGTAGACCGACGCGCCGGGGAGGGCCGCGCGCCACTCGAGCTTGGCGGCGCCGTCGACGAGGTGCCACGGGCCGCGCGGAGTATCGAGAACGATCATCGACGCGACGCATCGCACCCCCGCGGCCCGCGCGCAACAGAACGCCTCGCCCCTCGCGCGGGGCGCCCTCTTGGGCGCATGCTGCGGGGGCTATGTACGCACTCCCCGCACGCCCCGAAGACCGGCTCATCTTCGCCCTCGACGTGGAGGACGAGCACCGCGCCAAGGCGCTCGTCGCGCAGCTCCGCCCGCACGTGGGCACCTTCAAGATCGGCCTCGAGCTCTTGAGCCGCGGCGGCATGGACCTCGTGTCGCGCATCGCCGACGGCAGCGCGGTGTTCATCGACGCCAAGCTCCACGACGTGCCCGCGACGGTCTCTCGCGCGGTGCGGCGCATCGTCGAGCACGGCGTGCCCGTGCGCTTCATCACCGTGCACGACGCGGTCTTCGAGGCCGTGAGCGCGGCGCAGACGCGGGCGGAGATCCTCCTCGTCACCGTGCTCACCAGCGTCGACCCCGCCACCCTCGGCGGGCGCGACGCGCTCACCGCGCGGGTGGTCGAGCGCGCGCACCTCGCGCGGAGGGACGGCGCGGCGGGGATCGTCTGCGCGGCCAGCGAGCTCGACGCTGTGCGGCGCGCGACGGGAGACGACCTCGCGAGGGTGGTCCCCGGCGTGCGCCCGACCTGGGCCGAGGTGCGGGGGGATGATCAGCGACGCGTCACCACCGTGGCCGACGCCGTGCGCGCGGGCGCGACGCACCTCGTGGTGGGGCGACCCATTCGCGACGCCGCCGACCCCGCCGAGGCCGCGCGACGCATCGTCGACGAGATCGCCGTCGCGGAGTGAGGGAATACTCCCCGCGGTAGATCGGGTTCCTCCCCCGTACGTCGAACAAGCGCTACACCCCTTCGCGGGAGGAACCGCCTCATGAAGCACCCCAACGCATCGCGAGTCGCGCGATGGCTCGTCCCGTTTCTCCCGGCCACCCTGGCCCTGGCCGCGCTGAGCTCTACCGGGTGGTCGCAGACCGCGCCCGCAGACCCCGCCGCGGCGTCGGTCGCCGAGATGCAGCGCCTGAGCGAGGGCTTCACCTCCGTGGCCGCGCGGGTGCTCCCCGCGGTGGTGTCGATTCGCGTCGAGGCGCAGCGCGCCCGCCCCGAAGCGCAGGAGATGCCCTTCGGCTTCCCCTTCCCCTTCGGCGGCCATGGGCGACAGCCCCGCGGCGGCGTGGTGCACGGCACCGGCTCCGGCGTGCTCGTGCGCGCCGACGGCGTGATCGTGACCAACAACCACGTCGTCGAGGGCGCCCAGCGGATCACCGTGCACCTCCGCGACGGGCGCTCCCTCCGCGCGCGGGTGCTCGGCACCGACCCCTCCACCGACCTCGCGGTGATCAAGGTCGACGCGCAGAACCTCCCCACCGCGCGCTGGGGTGACTCGTCGGCGGCGCGGGCGGGCGAGTGGGTGCTGGCGATCGGCGCGCCCTTCGGCCTCGAGGCCTCGGTCACCCACGGCGTGGTCAGCGCCATGGGCCGCGGGAACCTCGGCGAGAACTCCATCGAGGACTACCTCCAGACCGACGCGAGCATCAACCCCGGCAACTCGGGCGGGCCGCTGGTGAACCTCCGCGGCGAGGTCCTTGGGATCAATACGATGATCGTTCGGCAGGCGAACAACATCGGCTTCGCCGTGCCCTCGCGCCTCGCGCGCAGCGTCGTCGAGCAGCTCGCCGCGACGGGCCGCGTCTCCCGCGGATGGATCGGCGTCGGCGTGCAGGAGCTCAGCGGCGACCTCGCCGAGGCCCTGGACCTGCAGCCCGAGTCGGGCGCGCTGGTCTCGCAGGTCGACCCCCGGAGCCCCGCGTCGCGCGCGGTGCAGCTCGGCGACGTGATCACCGCGGTGAACGGCGTTCGCGTGCAGCACAGCGGCGATGTCGTGCGCGAGGTGGTGACCCGGCAACCCGGAGAGCGCGTGGAGCTCACCCTGCTCCGCAACGGGCAGAACCACCGCGCGGTGGTGATCACCGGGCGCAGGCCCGAGGCGGAGCGCGACGATCGCGCTGCGACGCAAGCGGTTCCGATGGATCCGAGCGGCGGCATCGGCCTGGAGGTCGCGCCGCTGCACCCGGTTCGCGCGCGGCAGCTCGGCGTGAGCGGCGGCGTGGTGGTCACCGTGGTCGAGCCCGGCGGCGTGGCCGATCAGGCCGGGCTGCGCCGGGGCGACGTGATCCTCCGGGCCGACAACGCCCCCGTACGCTCTCCCGGCGACCTCGTGCAGGCCACCCTCGACGGGCGCGCCGCGGTGCTCGTGCGCCGGCAGGACGCTCAGATCTACGTCGCGCTGAACACGCGGCGCTGACGCCTTGCGAGGCGGAGCGCCGCCCCGCCTTCGCGGCGAGACCGGGTGCGCCGAGCGACCGTCTCGCAATCGACGCCACCCGTGCGCGCACAGGATGGCGGGCGCGACACGCACCGACGGTCGCGCGACGCGACACCGCTCGACCCTGGCGTCGGGTCGCCGCTTCTGCCGTCATGCTAGCGTCGAGGCATGGTCTCCGATCCGGCGCGCGTGATCGACCCACGGTTTCCGCAGCTCTCGTCGGAGGTCGTCGCGGCGTTTCTGGCCGCTCCCGAGACCCTGGTCGCCGAGGTGATCGACGGCGAGCTCTCGCTCCTTCCGCGCCCACGCCCGAGACACGCGAACGCCGCGACGCGTCTTGCGAGGCGACTGGGAGGCTTCTTCGATCCCATCGACGATGAGCCGGGGGGCTGGGTGATCCTCGCGGAGCCTGAGCTTCGGCTCGGACCGGGCCCTGACATCGTCGCGCCTGACCTCGCGGGATGGCGTCGCCCGCGCTTTCCCGAAAACGCCCTCGAAGACAACGCCCCGGCCTTTCTCTCGGTCGCGCCCGATTGGGTGTGCGAGGTGCTCTCACCCAGCACGCAGTCCCTCGACCGCGGGAGAAAGATGCGCGTCTACCGACGCGAAGGGATCGCGCACCTCTGGTACCTCGACCCCGAGGCCCGAACGGTGGAGGTCTATCGGCTGGAGCGCGGGCGCTACGCGCTGCTCGACACCTACGAAGACGACGCGGTGATTCGCGCCGAGCCCTTCGAGTCGGCCGACCTCGCGCTCGCCTCGCTCTGGCGGCTGTAGCGCTCACTCTGGCAGCGAGCGCGGAGACCGCGAGACCGCGCGGCGCGACGCTCAACCATCGCGCCACACCGAGACGCGAGAGGGCGGGCTCCCGCGCGCACCGCCGCGCCCGATCGAGCTCGCGCGCCGCGGGAGCCGCGCCGCTCACGACAGCTCTTCGGCGTCGATGCGCTAAAGAATCTCGCGCCAGGTGCGCTCGAGGATCGCCTTGCGCGGGATCATCCCGCCCATGTTGACCGCCACGCCATCGATGAGCTGCACGCCCTTCTCGATCGCGGCGAGGTCGAGGTACTCGTCGCCCTCGACCAGCGAGGCGCGCACGGCGTTGCTGACCTTCGCGGTCTCGTCGTCCGAGAGCAGATCGAGGATGGCCTCGCGGGTGAAGGTTCGACCGCCGGTGTACTTGTTCATGTTCGTTCCCCCGCAGCCGGGAGGTGGAGGTGGCTGCGTAGAGATGGGTCTACGCACACGCCGTACCGCGGCGGCGCCAGAGGCCCCCACGCGTGATGCAGGGCAGCGCGGTGTCACGGTCGACACCGCGGCGCGGATCACCCCTCGTCGGGCACTCGAAAGAAGCCCCACCCCCAGTGGATGTGCGCGCCGATGTCCTTCGCCACCCCCGGCGTCGGGTCGACGCGATCCTACGGGTTGACTGCGCCTCTGTGCGATCGCCAGACGAGCTCATGCATACCCCCGCAACGGACGCACTGCGGCGCTCGTGCGCCGACAGGACGCGCGATCGACCTCGCGCGCCACACGCGGTGTTGAAGCTCGCACCCGAACTTCAGCAGGGCGCACACACACGCCTGCTGCTCGACTCCAACCCACTCTGCTCCTTCGAGGATGTGCCGACCCAAGCCGAGCGAAATCGTCTTGCAGCATTTGACGTCGACCGTTTTCGGATGCGAGTTTGGATGCGTCGGTTCGATTTCTGATGGGGAGGTAATGATGGAACGGAACGGAACGGAACGGAACGGAACGGAACGGAACGGAACGGGCAGGATCTGGACCACTCTGGGTCGCGGTGCTCGCCGTGTTCAGTGCCCTCGGGTCGTGCAGCGACCTGGCAACCGGAGTCACTGACCCCGTGCTTCGGCGCTCGCAGCCACTGAGTTCGGCGGCGAGCCGGGCGTTCGTGGGGCTCGATCTGGGCGACAACTTCGGCTGTGTGGTTCGACACGATGGCGAGGTGGTGTGCTGGGGGCGCAACCACCACAAACAGCTCGGGCTGCTCTACGCCCCCCTTCAGACCACGGACCGCGACTCGCTCATCGATGCTCTCACGGTCGGTTCGACAGACGACGATCCCAACGCCCCGAACCCGTTCCCAATGCACGCCGTGGGCGTGGCGGTCGGCGAGGCACACGCCTGCGCGGTGCGAGAGAACGGCGGCGTGAAGTGCTGGGGGAGCAACTCGCATCTGCAAGTCGGCTATGTCATCACTGGCGATCGCGCGCCCTTCGACGTCCCCTTCTTCAACACCTCCCAGGACGCAGGCGTCGCGAGCAGGCAGGCAGCAAGCCTCTCGGCCGGGCTGCGGCACACCTGCGCGGTGCTCACCGACGGGCACGTCGCATGTTGGGGCTCGAACGCGCAGGGTCAGCTCGGCAACCCCGCGGCGGGTGCAGGAACGCACACGCCAACCCTCGTGATGACGGCGAGCTCGGGTGGCACCACAGCGCTTGAGAGTGTCGTGCAGGTCGAGGCCGCGGGGACGCAGACCTGCGCCCGAACCGGTGATGGACGGGTCTTCTGCTGGGGCGTGGGGGCCCTGACGGGCGCGTCCAATCCGCTGGCGGTGCACCTCAACAACGCCTCGGAGATCACCGATCTCGCGGTGGGCGACGAGCACGTCTGCATTCGCGGAGGAGACGGCAGCGTCTGGTGCCGCGGGAGCAACTGGTTCGGTCAGCTCGGCCGAGGATTCGCTGGCGCCCCTCAGACAGGATTCGCACCAGTGCTGGTTCCTGGAGGTGCGGCGCTGAGTCAGGTCGCCTCTGTGTTCGCGGGGCGATATTCGACCTGCGCGATCCTCGGCGATGGCACCGCGCGCTGCTGGGGCGCGCCCTACCAGGGTCGCCTCGGCTCGGGATACCCCGCTCCAGACTGGACCTTCGCGCAACCGATGGCAGGCGTCTCCCATGCGACGGCTGGATCTACGGGCAATACGCACAGCTGTGTCATCGCGGCGGATCTGGCCGGGCTCCGTTGCGCCGGCTCGGACGTCTACGGTGAGCTCGGAAACGGCTCCGCGACGACGGGTGAGCAACCCACCGCGGTGGTCGTGCAGATGGCGAACTGGGAATTCATTTCCAACCCCTCTACAGGCTTCGGATACTTCCAGTTCTCGCCCAGAGAGACCCAGGGCCGAGCCACCATCGTCGGCGGACACGGCCATTTCTGCACGATTCGACGCTCCGTGATCAACATCTATGGCGGCGTAGAGAGCAGGGTCTATTGCTGGGGTGAGAACTATCAAGGACAGGCCGCTCCCCAATCCGAGGGTGACTCGGCCTCGGCGCCGACGCCGCTTCCACTCGGAGGGATCCCCGCTTCGCTGAGCGCAGGCCACGACTTCAACTGCGCGCTCTTCACAGATGGCACCGTGAAGTGCTGGGGGAACAACAACCTCGGGCAGTGTGGGCCGTCGCTGCTGGGCTTCGCACGCGTGCAGCCGCAGGCGATCCCCGGAGTCTCCAACGCCGTGGCGATCAGTTCGGGCGACGCGCACACCTGCGCGTTGATCGCAGACGGGAGCACGCGCTGCTGGGGGAGCAACATCTATTCGCAGCTCGGGCGCGGTGCCCCGGCCAACCCGCCAGACTATCTCGCGGATTCGACGCCAGCGCCGGCCACCTCGTTCACCACGTCCCCCGCCTTTGAGACGCTGGGCCGGGTCACGGCGATCGCGGCGGGGGGCGTTCACACCTGCGCGATGCGGGCGAACGGCTCCGTGCATTGCTGGGGTCGTTACGACACGGGCGCCGTCGGCGCCGGGTCCCACTCCCTGTACCTGGCCCCTGGCACCACTGATCTGGTCGATGCCCGCGAGCGGGCCAATCCTGTCGATTCAATCCGTGCACATCAGGCCTCTCATCCTCCATACCCGGTTGTCGACTTTCTCAACTTCCGCGAGGTTCCTGCCGCGCTCTGGTCCAATCACAGCGCGTCTTGCGTACGGCTCGCCTCAGGCATGATTCAGTGCTGGGGCCACCGCTTCAACGGACAGGTCGGGGATGACCCGTTTGGAGGTGGGATGCCAACCCAGTTCTTCGCCCAGAGTCAGAGCAGCCAGCCCGCCCAGGCCACCGCGATGGCGGGGCGCGGCGGAACCAACTGCGTCTTGCGCTCCGACGGTCAGGTCTATTGCTGGGGAGTCTGTAGTCTCCTCGGCCGGGGAGAGCCATGCGATAGCACGTCCGCGGTGTACAACCGAGCGTCCGTACTGCAGGCCGGCGGAGGACCTACCCTGGAGGGAGTCGTCGCGGTCGCCGTATCTGGGTCCGGCACCGCCTGCGCGGTGACGGGCGACAGCACGGTGTTCTGCTGGGGTTCGAACTCGCTGGGTGCGCTCGGCGCGAACAGTACCGAGTTGTCCTCGACCTTTCCCGTCCCGATCAGCCTGTAGCGGAGCGAGCACCATGCGTCTCCCCTCCACGCTCCTGCTCCTGTCCTGTGCACTCCTCGCCTGCACGAGCGCGATCTCGGGCACCCAGGGGAGCGCCCTCGACGCAGCCGCGCCACTCGACCTCGGCACGGTGTTCGAAGAAGACATCGAGTCGCCCGTCGACCGGCCCGTCGACCCACCCATGGACCGGCTCGCACCCGATCACGTCGACGTGCCCTCTCGCCCGCCTGACAGCTACTTCCTGGATCGTCCGCCTTGCACCGGAACCGACTGTCTTCGGGCGGTGGATCTCTGGACGTCAGAACAGGCAGCCGTGATTCGGCTCGCAGACGGCTCGTTTCGCGCCTGGGGAGTTCTCCACGAGTTCGGCCTCGCGCACCAGCGCTTCTCGGTGGTCCCCGTGCTTGAAGGAGAGAGCGAGCTTCTGGACTTCGAGTTTACTGGCTTTGGTCCTATGGTGCAGACCCTGGATCGCACGGGCGTGCTCCGTCAGGGGAACGCAGTCGAAGGGTACCGGCCCGTACCGATGACTCGCGTCAATCCGGTGGATTTCGCCTACTCGGGTCTCTGCACGTTCATCCGATTTCGGGACGGACAGGTCGAGGCACGCTGCCGGGACCCGAGGGGCGACTTCACCATCGACCTCCCGCCCGACACGACCACACTCCCGAGAAGCAGCCATCACTGCGTCGGAGGTCCCAGCGGCATCACTTGTGTCTCGGTGGAGCTCAACGCGGGTCATCGATCTATCTCCCTCAGGCGCGCCGCCATCCCTGGCGCGCCGTTTCTTGAAGTACTCGCGCTGGGAGGGCATCCAGGGAGCCCTTGCGCGGTCTTTCGTCGCAATCTTCAGGTCGACACGGAAGTGTGGTGTTGGAACGGCGCGGAGGTCTGGTACGGAGGGCCAGCCGATACCCATGTCTCCCGGGCGCCCGTTCCCATCGATGAGCTGGACGGCGCTCGCAGTGTGGCGGTCGGTGGGTCGGCGTTTGCAGTCATGGGCGACGGCACGGTTCGCGCTCGAGGCAACAACCGGTACGGCAACCTTGGTCTGGGCACGAGCTCAGACTGGAGCGATTGGGTGACGATCCCCGGCTTGCGTGACGTCGTCCTGGTCTCGGGGAGCAGCTACGGGGCGTGCGCGCTGACCCGTGGCGGCGAGGTCTGGTGTTGGGGCATGGGGCACTCCCCCTTGCTCAGCCCGCTGCACCTCGCAGACGACGCCATCGCTCCCCCGACCCGCATCACCTGGCAATAGCCCCCAAGACCCCCGCGCAGATCACCCCTCGTCGGGCACGCGAAAGAAGCCCCATCCCCAATGGATGTGCGCGCCGATGTCCTTCGCCACCCCCGGCGTCGGGTCGTCGGGCTCGCCCTCCGACGCGAGCGCGCGCGCCCTCCCGCGCAGCGCGGTCATGTGCGCGATCTCCTCGGGGTCGCTCACCTCGTCGGGGCGCGGGCGGGTCGTGCCGTCGATCACCATCCAGTCGTGGGTCAGCGCGAGCAGCGCGTCGAGGCGCGTCGGCGCATCGCCCTCGCGCACGTCGGGCCAGCCCATCGGCCGCAACAACGACACCGGATCGCGCACCCGCCACCCCGCGTACCGGTCGTCGACGAAGAGCAGCGAGAGCGCGTCGCTCACCGACACCGCGCGGAGGGTCCCCTCGCCCGCCTCGTCGCAGAGCGCGGCGAACACGTCGAGGCTCACGTCGAAGAGCGCGATCGTCGTGCGCGGCAGCGAGAACGCGCGCACCGCGGGGTCGAGGCGCAGCGCCCCCGGCGCCGTCGGCAGCGCGCGAATTCGCGCGAGGAGCTCGGTGTCGCGCGACACCCGCGCGGGGCGCGTGAAGTACGCCTCGCGCAGCGTGCGCGCGTCGCGGTCGAAGCGCAGGGAGTCGCCGTCGTCGTCCTCGGCGCCGACGCAGCCGCTCACCGACCACGTCGACTCGGCGAGGTCAGACCGCCAGCGCGCGCGAAACGCGCCGCCGCCGCTCCACCGCGTGACCATCGGCGCGGGGGCCTCGCCCGGCGTGAAGCGCAGCAGCGCCTCGTCGCCCACGCGCAGCGGCTCCTCGGGCGCGGTAGGCACGGGCACGGGCACGGGCGCGGGCGGTGCGTCGAGGGACGCGAGCTCCCTCGCCTCGATCTCCGCGCTCGCCGCGGCGCGCAGGGCGTCGCGCACCGCGTCCTCTCGCGCGAAGACCGCGTCGACGAAGGCGCGCACGGGCGCGTCTCCCGGCGACGCGCCCACCGCGTGCACGAAGCGCAGCACCAGCGCGCCCTCCATCGCGCCCGCGCGCTCGGCGAGCACCACGCCCCAGCGGTCGTCGCGCAGCGCCGCCGCGAGAGACTCGCCCACGGGCTCGCCCTCGGCCTTCAACGCCGCGGCGACCCGCTCGCAGTCGCGAGGGGAGCCGTGCGCGCGGCGGATCACCAGGGCGACGCTCACGGGGATCAGTTCAGCGCGTGCGGCTTCGCGAGGGAGAAGGGCGCGATCGCCGCGTCGAACTCGTCGCCCTGCTCGGTGACCATCTGGTAGCTGCCCTCCATCGTGCCGTGGGGGGTCGGGAGCGCGCAGCCGGAGGTGTACTCGAAGTGCTGTCCGGGTTGCAGAAGCGGCTGCGCCCCAACGACTCCGTCTCCGCGAACCTCTTGCACCCGGCCCTCGCCGTCGGTGATCACCCAGTGGCGCGCGCGGAGCTGCGCGGCGACCTCGCCCTCGTTGGTGATGCGAACGGTGTAGGCGAAGACGAACTCCTTGCGCCCCGGCGAGGAGCGATCGGGGAGGTAGCGGCTCTTCACCGTGACGCGAATCCCTCGGGTGACCTGGTTCGACACGGGCTCATAGGTGCCACGCCGCGCCGCGCGGGATCAAGGGACCGGTGTGACCTCGGCCGCAGGCTCGGGCCGCGCCTTGGGCGCCTTGCGGTGCAGCTCCAGCGCCAGGGGAGAGCTCAGCGCGTCGCCCTCGAGGAGCCTCCCCTGCGCCACGCGAATGAAGCGCGCGGGCACCTCTTCGCCGAAGAGCCCGTCGATGACCTCCGAGGGCTTCGCCGCGCCGTTGGGCGTGACCCGCGTGAGAAAGCGCACGGGCAACAGCCCGCCCACGTAGCCCGCGGCCTCGATCGACGCGGCGCCCTCGCCCACGCGCACGTCGAGGAGCAGCGCGCCCACGTCGACCTTCTTGCCGATGCCTTCGGTCTTTCGCACCGCGATGATGGGCTCGGCGCGGCGCGCGTCGAGCTTCGCGCGCACGACCTCCAGGTCGCCCATCCCGCGCTCGCGCAGCCAGGACCAGGGCACCGCGGCGACGTACTCGGTGCCGTCGATGATCTTGTTGAGCGTCGGGTCGCGCTCGCCCAGGGCGACGGCGCGGGTGAAGGTGAGCCCGTCGGGGGCGCCGGGCTGGAGCATCGCCGGGAGCGCGTCGCAGTCGACCTCGGCGGCGAGCTTCACGTCGACGTACTCGTCGAGGGTCGAGATGCCAAGCGCGAGGGCCGGGCCGAAGGTCATCTCGGGCTTCGGGTGAAAGCCCTGGGAGTAGAACATCGGCACCTCGGCGCGGCGAAAGACCCGCGGCACGAGGCGCACCAGATCGAGGTGCGAGGCGAAGGCCGCGCGCTACGACGCGGCGAAACGCGAGGCGCACCCGCCGCGCGACGCCCTGCTCGAAGTTCGCGCGGGGGCGGCGCTGCTCGGGGGTCATCACCACCGGGGCCTCCTTGGGCGCGGGGCGGTTCTTCGCGCCGAGCTGGATGAGGTACTCGGTGCGCTCCTGGCGCATGTTCGTGAGGTCGCAGGCGACGCCGCAGTCGTAGCAGACGAGCTTGCGCGCGTCGGCCTCGTGCTCCTCGAGGTTCGTGTGGTGAATGAACTGCCCCACGGCCTTGCCGCAGGGCGGCGAGAGCCTGCTCTGCAGCGCCTTGCGGTACTCGCGGAGCAAGAAGCCGTCTTCGAGGCCGACGTCGATGTGGTCCCAGGGCAGCCGCGCGGTGACGGGGAGGGTGCCTAGGAGCGCGGTCATGTCGGCGCCGTGGGCGTCGAAGGCCGCGGTCCACGCGTCCCACTGGAGCCGCTCCTCCCACGAGTCGAAGCGCGCGCCGCCGCGGTAGGCGTGCTCGATGACGTCGGCGAGGCGGCGGTCGCCGCGGGCGAGCGCGCCTTCGAGAATGCTCCCGCGGCTCTCGTGCACCTTGAGGTCGACGCGGAGTCTCCGCGCGCTGTCCTTCAAGAGGTGCTGCTTGCGGCGGATCTGGTCGAGCGCGTCCATCGCGCACCACTGAAAGGGCGTGTGCGGCTTGGGCACGTGCGTCGACACGCTCACCGTCACCGAGGGCCCGCCCCCGCGCTGCGCCTTGCGCCCGATGTCCCGCGCCTTCTTGCCGGTCTCCACGATGCCGAGGACGTCCTCGTCCTCTTCGGTGGGGAGGCCGATCATGAAGTAGAGCTTCATCTTGCTCCAGCCGCGGGAGAACACGCGCTCGGCGGTCTCCATGAGCTGCGCCTCGGTGACGTTCTTGTTCACCACGTCGCGCATGCGCTGCGTGCCCGCCTCGGGCGCGAAGGTGAGCCCCGTGGCCCGCACGCTCTGGATCTCGTCGAGCAGCTCCTCGCCCAGCCCGTACGCGCGCAGCGACGACACCGAGAGCGAGACCTTCTCGCCCTTGAGCTCCGACATCACCCGCTTCACCAGCGGCGCGATGCACGAGTAGTCCGCGGTCGAGAGGCTCGTGAGCGAGGCCTCGTCGTAGCCGCCGTCCTTCACCGCGCGCACGATGGTCTCGACCACGCTCTCGGGCGAGCGCTCGCGCACCGGGCGGTAGATCATCCCGGCCTGGCAGAAGCGGCAGCCCTCGGTGCACCCGCGGGCGATCTCGACCGAGATGCGGTCGAAGACCGTCTCCGTCGCCGACACCGGGCCGTCGTGGGGAAAGGGGTAGCGGTTGATGTCTTCGACGAAGGCGCGGCGCACGGGGTAGGGCACCGCGGGGTCGCTCGGCGCGCGCACCACCTCGCGGGCGCTGTCGACGTCGAGCTCGGTCTCGTAGAGCGAAGGCACGTACACGCCGGGGATCGTCGCGAGCTCGCGCAGCCGCGCGGCGCGGGGCACGCCGGCGTCCTTGAGGGCCTTCCACATCAGCGTGAGGCTCACCGCAGACTCTTCGCCGTCGCCGATCACGATGGCGTCGAAGAAGGGCGCCACGGGCTCGGGGTGGGTCGCGGTGGGACCTCCCGCGACCACGAGGGGGTCGCCCTCGCCGCGGTCGACCGCGCGCAGGGGAACGCCCCCGAGGTCGAGCATGAGGAGGATGTTCGAGAAGGTGAGCTCGAACTGCAGCGAGAAGCCCACCACGTCGAAGTCTCGCAGCGGACGCGCCGTCTCGAGGCTCACCAGAGGGATGTTTCGCGCGCGGAGCTCGGACTCCATGTCGGTCCACGGCGCGTACACGCGCTCGGCGGCGGTGCGGGGGTGGGCGTTGAAGATCCCGTAGAGGATCTTGAAGCCCAGGTGGCTCATGCCGATGTCGTAGAGGTCGGGAAAGGCCAGCGCGATGCGCGCGATGCTCGCGTCCCAGGGCTTGGCCACGGCGCCGTGCTCTCCGCCGAGGTAGCGCACGGGCTTGTGGATCTTGTGAATGAAGTCCGCGTAGGGATGCTCGGCGCTGTCTGACATGTCCGCGGGGTTCTCCGTGCGCGGGGTGGGCGTGTCAAGCCGCGCCGTGCCCCCGCGGGCGGCGCGGAGCACCGCGCGCGCGATCGTCGTATCGTCTCCGCGATGAGCGCGACGCCCCCACGAGGACCGCACGGCGGCCCCCTGTCCCCCTCAGAAGACGGGAGCGTCGAGGCGCTCCCCGCGGCGCTGCTCGAGGCGCTGCTGGCCGCCTCCGGGCCTCCCAGGGCCCTCCCCGTCGACCTCGACCCCGCCGCGGCGCGGCTCATCCCCTACGACCTCGACGCCGCCGTCGGGGTGCGCGTTCACGGGCCCGCGCACGAGCTCCGCCCGTGGGACCCCGCGACGCTCTCACGCCCCGCGTCCCTCGCCGCCCTCGCCGCGGTCGGACGCGCCCTCGCCGCCCTCCACGCCCGCGGCGTCGCCCACGGCGACCTCCGCCCCGCCGCGCTTCGCCTCGACGCGACAGGCGCCCCGGCGCTCCTCGTCGCGGCGCGCGAGGGCCGCCCCGGCGCCGCGATGCGCGCGCGCCTGCACCCCGGCGGCGAAGACCCCGCGTCCCTGGGCTTCGCGCCCCCCGAGGTGCTCGCCGGCGTCGAGGCCACCCCCGCGAGCGACGTGTACGCCCTCGCCGCGCTGACCTACGCGGCGAGGACGGGCTACACCCCGGTGGGCCAGCTCAACCTCCGCCCCTACGCCACCGACGCCGACGGCGCCCTCGCGCAGTGCCTCGAGGCCGCCCTCAACCAGTCTCCCCGCGTGCGCCCGACGATGGCCGCGCTGATCGACGCGCTGGCCTTCGCCGCGGCCGCGAGCGCCTCGCCCGGCGCCCCGAGGCCCTACCGCGACCCCGCCCAGCTCGGCTTCGATCCCTCTGCGCCGCAGGGGGTTCGGTCGGAGATCTCCCCGGTGCTCATGCTCGTGCTGATCGTGGGCGGGATGTGCGCCTTCTTCGGCGCGGTGCTCCTGGTCGTCGCGGGGTGGGACGTGGTGGGAGAGTACGGCCGCGTCGCCCTCCTCGCGGGGCTCACGGCGCTCTCGCTGGGCGTCGGGCAGCTCGCGTCGTCGCGCGGCATGGACACCGGCGCGGCCGCCGCGCGCGCCCTCGCGGGGCTCTTCGGCGTGGTCGCCGTGGGCTACTCGTTCTACCTCCTCAACGAGCCCGGACGTCTCGGCCTGCTCCTCGGGCTCTGCGCGCTCTCCTTCGCGGGGGGCGCCCTGGCGCGGCAGCGGCGCGCGCCGGTCGCGGGGAGCGCGCTGCTCACCCTCGGCACGCAGCTCGGCTGGGCGGTGGGCGCGCAGGCGATTCACATGACGCGCCCGAGCGACACCCTGGGCGCGGTGTGCGTCGTCGCGGGGGCGGTGAGCGCGGTGACCTACGGCCTCGCGGTGCGCGAGCGCTCCCTCGCCATCGGCGTGCTCGGCGCGCTCAACCTCGTGGTGTTCTGCGGGACGCTCGGCTCGTGGCTCGACCGCGGCACGGTCTTCGGCGCCGCGATCTACGCCCTCGCCTGCGCCGCGGGCGCGCTGCTCCTCGCGCGGGCGGCCACGGCCCTCGGCGGGCGCGACGCGGCGTCTCCCTACGCGGGCGGCGCGGCGGTGGCGGCGGCGCTGAGCGTGCTCTCGGCGCTCGCGCTGCTCAACCGCGAGTGGGTCGACCACGGCTACGCCGCCGCGGCCTGGCCGTACCTCGTGGCGGTCCTCGCCCTCGCGGGCTCGACGCTCGCGCCGCCCGCCGGGGGCAGCGCGCGGGTGGTGGCCCTCGGCATCCTCGCCGCGGTGCCCACGATGCAGGCGCTGATCCGCGAGGAGCTGGGGTTCACCGTGGTCGCCGTCGTCGGCGGCTTCGCGTTCATCCTCGCGAGCGTGTTCGCGAGCGCGCTGCGCGAGCGCAACGAGGCGCGCACCGAGCTGATCTTCGCGGGTCTCGTGGGGGTCGCCGCGGCGCCCGACCTGCGGGTCCTCCACGCGATCGAATCGATTGGGAGACAAGGCGATCCGTCGGCGTTCAGCTCGTGGGTCACCATGGCCGCGGCGAGCCTCGGGCTGCTCTCGCTCTCGTACACCTTGACCGGCCGCGTGCGCCGCGGGCAGCACCGCGCGCTCGAGATCGTGGGGCTCGGCCAGCTCTTCGCGCTGCTCACCCTGCGCGTGCTCGCCGACACCCGCGACCCGCTCCCCGCGGCGGCCGCCCTCGCCGGCGCGGCCCTCGCCACGGCGCTGGGCGCGGGGACGCGACGGCTGTGGGTGATGCTCCTCGGCGCGACGGCGCTGGTGGTTCACCTGTGGATCCAGTATTTCGCGCGGCTCGAAGGGGTCTTTCCGCTCTCGGTGCGGCTGGTGGGCTTCGGCGTGGGGCTGCTCCTCGGGGGCGTGATCTACGAGCAGAAGCTCCGCGGGCGCGTCGCCGCGCTGCGCGAGTGGAGCTGACCGTGCGGGTGCTCCCCCTCGCCACGCCGCCGCTCCCCTGCCTGGTCGCCGCCGAGACCTTCGACGCGTTCTCGTGGGTCGCGAGCGGGACCCTCGAGCTGCGTTGTCCCGGCGACGCGCTGACCCTCAACGAGCTCGACGACGCGCTCCCCCTGGGCATGGCCTTCGTGTTTCGCGCGCCCTTCGCGCCGCTCCCCGCGGAGCTCGCGTGGCTGCACACCGGCCGCGCGCAGGCGCAGGCCCTCGGGATCACCGACGAGACCTGCCTCGCGCCCTACGCCCTCGACGACGCGACCGACGAGCTCTTCGCGCACCGCCGTCCCCCCGGCGAGACCTTCTACCTCGCGGCCGACAACGTGAACGCGGTGTACTGGGCGCTCCACGACTGGTCGCACTTTCACAACCACGGGAGCTTCGACGACCGCCCGAGCACCGAGTACCAGTGCGACGCCGCCGCCCTCGCGTGGCTCTGGATCAACCGCGCGCAGCTCCCCCTCCCCGACGCGCACTGGGAGCGGCTCCGCGCGAGCGCCGTCGAGAACCACCGACGGCTCCGCGCCGAGCGCCCCGAGACCCTGTGCCCCGAGCGCACACTCCTCGAAGACGCCGACGCGCTGCAAAGCATGGCCGAATCGCTCACGCGGGTGTGACCCCCCGGCACGCTCGGACCGTGGGGTCGCGGTGACATCTCGCACGCCCCTCACAAGTCATTGATTTTAGCGGGCATTTACTGTGGTCCCTGACTTGCTCTGGGAGGCCGGGCAGGAGGGATTCTTTCATGCGTGCTTCATCGTGGCTCCTCGGCCTTCTCTCGCTCGCGCTCGTCGCGCGGGGCAACGTCGCCGACGCCTGCGGCGGGTGCTTCGCGTCGGTCTCGGTCGACGGGAGCAAGTCGGTGCAGGTGGTGACCGACCACCGTATGGTCCTCGCGCTGGCGTCTGAAGAGACGACGCTCTGGGACCAGATCCGCTACGCCGGGTCGCCCGAGGGCTTCGTGTGGGTGCTGCCCGTTCCGCACGGCGTGCCCATTCGTATGGGCCTGGGAGACAACGCGTTCGTGAACGCGCTGGCCAACCTCTCGGCGCCGCAGATCCGCGCGAACTTCAGGGCGGGGTGCGGCTTCGACGGCAGGCCCCAGACCCTCCCGCTGAGCGGCGGCGGCGGCGCCGGGAGCGCGAGCGGAACGGTCCCCCGGAGCTGGGGCGGAGGGGGCGGCGTCGGGTGCGGCGGGTCGTCGACGAGCTCGATCGATTACACCCCTGGGAGCGCGGGGAGCGGCAACGGCGGCGGAGACTCGACGGCGTACAGCGGCAGCGAGGACCTCGCGATTCAGGGCGACCGCGACGTCGTGGGCCCCTACGCCGCGGAGGTGATCTCGGGGGGCGCCGGGAGCTTTCAGCGCTGGGCCCAGGCGAACTCGTACGACATTCCGCGGCAGACCCTCGGCGCGGTGCGCTGGTACGAGGCGCTCGGGAGCGACTTTCTCGTGCTGCGCCTCGCCCCCGAGGCCGGCGTCGAGCAGATGCAGCCGGTGAGGATCACCTACCCCGGCTACCTCCCCACGCTCCCCCTGCGCATGATCGCCGCGGGGGTGGCCGACAAGGTGGGCCTCGACCTCATGGTGATCTCCGAGGGGGTGATGCAGGTCGACGGCTTCGCCAACGCGCAGATCGACCGGTCTCAACTCGTCTGGAACGTGCGCACCTCGCGGTCGAACTACCGCGCGGTGTTCAACTCGATCCTCGCGCGCCACGGCGGGCGCGTGTGGGTCACCGAGAGCACCGTCGCGCTCACCGCGCCGATGATGGAGCCCGCGATGGGGCCGGGGCTCGACCCGGTGGGCTTCGACGCGGGCGTCGTCGAGCGCGTCGCGGGGTGGTCCGACGCGGGGGCGCCCTTCTACGACCTCGACCGGATCCTCACCGTGGGCACGATCCCCACCGAGGCGCTCCGCACCGACCCCTTCGTCGACCGTCGGCTGGTGTTTCAGCACCTCGGTGACCGCGCGACGCTCACCCGGCTCCGCACCGAGCTCGACCCCAGCGCCCTCGACCGGGACCTTCAGCTCAGCCCCGCCGCGTCCTCGCTCTGGGTGCCTCGGGAGATCGACGTCACCCGCGCCACCGAGGTCCCCGGCTGTCCAGGGACCACCGCGCGCGTCTCGCCCCCCGCCTCGGGTCCCGGCGCGCCCCTTCGCCGCGCGGCCGGTCCGGGCCTCGTCGCGCTCTGCGCCCTCGCGCTGAGCGCGCGTCGGTGGCGTCGCTCGCGACTCGCGTCAGCGCGGGCACAAGAGGTGGGCGAAGAGGCAGGCCTCCCGGTCGGGCGCGAGCTGATCGCAGCCGGGGCCAACGCAGCGGCAACCTGAGAGCCCCACGCAGTCAGTCCCGTTCCACGCGTAGCCGAGAAAGCGCTCGCAGCCCCCCTCGCCCATGGCCTGGACCGGCGCGCACGGAGCCCCGGCGTCGGGCGTCACCGAGCACCCCGGCGTGACCTCACACGACACCGTGAGGTCTGCCGCGCAACGACATCGAACGCAGCGGTCGATGTCGCAGGTGGCGTTCACCGGGCACGCCACCCCGCGGATCACGCACACCGGCGCCCCCGCGTCGACCGACTCGCAGGGGCCGCGGTGCTCGTAGTTTCGACCAGGGCACGAGCTGCTCCCCTGAAAGGTCCGCCCGTCGCAGCCACAGAAATTCGCGATGTCGGCGGTGCACCCCACGGGGCCCGAGGAGCAGGTCCAGGTCACCCCGCAGCCCTCGGGGCCCTGGCACTGCTCGCCGCGCGCGCAGTCGGTGTTGGAGCGGCAGGGTCGGGGCGCGCCGCCGTCGGGGGGACACGCGCTCTCGCACCGAAGCTCGCCGTTCGTCGCGCAGAGGCAGCTCGTGCAGCGGTCGAGGGCGCAGGTCTGCCCCGCCGCGCAGCGCCCGCCGTTCGGGAGGAGGCACGAGACCGGCGTCTCGCAGGGACCCCGCGCGCGGTACGGCCCCGGGGGACAGCTCGAGCTCCCGAAGATCGTCTGTCCGTCGCAGCCGCAGAAGGGCGCGAGGTCGTCGGTGCAGGGGCGACCGAGCCCCGCCACGCAGGTCCAGGGGACCCCGCAGCCCTCCGGGCCGACGCACTCCGAGCCTGCGGGGCAGTCCGACTGGCGCACGCAGGTGCGCGTCGTCGGAAGATCTTGCGGCGCAGGGACATCGACGCGCACCACGTCGACCGCGCCCCCGTCGGCCTGCGGCGCGACGATCGCGACGGCGCCGCACCCGCCCGCTGCCATCGCGGTCAGAAGTCCCAGGAGGATTGGCGCACCCTGGCCCAAGAATCGGTTGTCGCTTCGCATGATCCCTCGACGACTCACAGAGCGTGCCACGCCGCCCCCCGCGTCGACGCCACGGGCCAGCGCCCCGCAGCGCAGGGGCGGCCTCGACGACCGCGGGGCCGCGGGTTGAATCCCCGCGCGCCGTCGCGCATGGTGCCCGGCACCGGAGACGCGTTGCCCTCACCCCCCTGCCCGGCCTGCGACGGCCGCCTCGCGCCCATGACCCTCGGCGACGGGACCACCGTCGAGACCTGTCCGTCCTGCGACGGAGCGTTCTTCGCCAGGGGCGCCCTCGCGAAGACCCTTGGGGCAGAGCGCGATCTGCGCGATCCCGACGCCGAGGGGGAGCCCTCCGAGCTCGCCTGCCCCGCCTGCGAGTCGGTGCTCATGGAGCGCGTTCGCGTCGCGCCCGACGCCGCGCTGACGGTCTCCCGGTGCCCCTACTGCGAGGGCGTCTTCGCGCGTCTCCAAGACCTCCCGGCGATGCGCGCCCTCGCCCCCGCGCCGCGCCCCAGGGCCCGCGCGCCGCAGGAGCCCGAGGCGCTTGCGCCCTCTCGCGACGACGACGACGAGGTGACGCCCCGGCTCAGCCTGCGACAGAGCGCCCTCGCGCTGCCCCTCGCCGCGCTCGTCGCGTGGGCGCTGCGCGCGTCGATGTTCGCGAAGATCGTGCTCGGCGGCGCGCGCATCCCGCTGCACGAGCTCGGTCACGCCACGGCCGCGTGGCTCTCGGGATTCAACGCCGTCCCGGTCCCCTTCGGCGTCACGTGGATCAGCCGCGAGCGCTCCCTCGCGATGGTCGCGCTGCTGGCCGCGGGTCTCGGCGCGGCGATCTGGCGCCTGGCCAGGGCGAGGGCCTTCGCGTGGGCCGCGCTCTTCGCGGCGCTGTTGGGCACCCAGGCGGTGATGACCGGGGTGATCTCCGCGCCCGCGCGGCAGCTCGCGATCACCTTCGCGGGATCGGGGGGCGAGCTGGTCTACGCGGCGCTGCTCGTCGCGCTCTTTCACGCGCGGCTCCCGGCGCGTCTGCGGTGGGATCAGGCGCGCTGGATCGCCCTCGCGATCGGCGCGTTCATCCTCCTCGACAAGACCCTCGACTGGCGCGCAGCGCGCTACGACGACGACCTGATCCCGTGGTCGTCGGTGATGGGGCAGGACGGCGACATGCAGCGACTGGAGCGCGACCACGGGTGGACGCCGTGGATCATCTCGACCCGCTACGCCCTCCTCGCCCACGCCTGCTGCGCGGCCGCGGTCGCGTCATGGCTCGCGTCGGTGGCGGGCGCCTGGACGCGCCGCGCGCGTCAGGGCACGAGGTAGATCCTGCCGGGCGCGGGGTCGGCGCCGGCGACGGTGCTCGTCCCCTCTCGGGTGTGGCAGCCGTTGCAGTCTCCGTGCGGCGCCTCGCCGTCCATGCTGTTGCGGCCGCCCGTGGGGCTCACCACCGTGATGCCGTGCAGAGGCATCTGCAGCGGCGCCAAGCCCGAGTAGTAGAAATTGCCCGCCTCGTTGAGGGGCATGCGCACGACGGTGTTGTTCGCGTCGGTGACCTCGACGTAGCCCCCAGAGGTCCTGCGGTTGCCGGCGAAGCCGTAGCAGTCGTCGACCTCGCGCTCGTGATGAAACACCGTGCCCGCGAGGAGCATGGGGCCCTCGTCGGCGGTCCTCACGTGGCACGACACGCAGGCCTGGCCGGGGTGCATCAGCCGACTGCCCCGATTCATGTCCATCCAGCTCTGCCCCGACACGCAGCTCGGGAGGGGCGGCACATCCACCGGCACCACCGGCACATCGACCGCGACCGCGGGGACGTCCTCCGCCGCCGCCTGCGGGACGTCCTCTCCGTACCTCGCGGCGCGGACCGCGGAGGTGTCGGTCACGGCGCATCCCTGCGCCACCATCAGGACGATCGAGAAAGAAAGGGGGTGGATCGGCTTCATCGACGCTCTCTCCATCTGGCGCTCCACGCCTTGGGGCGTGTGAGCCACCGACACGCGGACAGGGTTCGCGGGTCACTCCGCGAGGTGACAGGCCACCGAGTGCCCCGGCGCGAGCTCGCGGAGCGCGGGCGCCTCGCGGTCACAAAGCCCCCGCTCCGCGATCGAGCACCGCGGGTGAAACGCGCAGCCCGAAGGAGGATCGAGCGGAGACGGCACATCGCCCTCCAGCGGCAGTCGCACCCGACGCTTCGTCGGATCGGGCGACGGCACCGCCGAGAGCAGCGCGCGGGTGTAGGGGTGCCGGGGCGCGTCGGTCACCGCCGCGGCCGCGCCGAGCTCCACCACGCGCCCGAGGTACATCACCGCGATGCGCCGCGAGAGGTAGCGCACGATGTGCAGGTCGTGGGCGACGAAGAGGTACGCGAGGCCGAGCTCCTCTTGCAGGTCCTTGAGGAGGTTGACGATCTGCGCCTGGATCGACACGTCGAGGGCGGAGATGGGCTCGTCGGCGACAATGAACCTCGGCGACACCGCGAGCGCCCGCGCGATGCCCACGCGCTGCCGCTGCCCGCCGCTGAACTCGTGGGGGTACCGCCCGCCCTGCTCGGCGCGGAGCCCCACGCGGGTGAGCAGGTCGTCGACCCGCGCCTCGCGCTCCGAGCGCGTCGCGCCGAGGCCGTGAATCTCCAGCGCCTCGCCCACGATGTCGCGCACCCGCATCCGCGGGTTGAGCGACGCGTAGGGGTCTTGAAAGATCATCTGCATCCCGCGGCGCAGCGGGCGCAGCGCCGACTGCGACGCGCGGGTGATGTCCTTGCCCTCAAAGCGAATCGCGCCCGAGGTGGGGTCATGCAGGCGCAGCACCGTGCGCCCCAGGGTGCTCTTGCCGCAGCCGCTCTCGCCCACGAGCCCGAGGGTCTCGCCGGCGCGCACCTGGAGCGAGACCCCGTCGACGGCCTTCACCGTGCCCCGCGCGCCGAAGAGCCCGCGGCGCACGTCGAAGTGCATCCGCAGGTCTTCGGTCTCGAGCAGCACCTCGTCGCTCACCCGGCCTCCAGGTGGCACCGCGCCGCCCGCGCGTCGCCGTAGCCTGCCAGCTCGCCCCGCACCTCGTCGCGCGCCGAGATGCGGTACAGCGGGGGCTCGCGCTCGACGCAGGGCGCGAAGCTCCGGTCGCAGCGCGCCTCGAACCTGCAGCCCCGCGGCAGCGCGCGGAGGTCAGGCACCACACCCGGGATCGTCGGCAGCCGCGCCGCCGTGAGGTTGTCGCCGTAGCTCGGCACCGAGCGGAGCAATCCGCGGGTGTAGGGGTGACGCGGGTCCGCGAAGAGCTCGGCCACGGGCGCGCGCTCGACCACGCGCCCGGCGTACATCACCGCGACATCGTCGACGAAGTCGGCCACCACGCCGAGGTCGTGGGTGATCAGCAGCACCGCCATGCCGAGGCGCGCGCGGAGCTCGCGCAGCAGGTCCATGATCTGCGCCTGAATGGTCACGTCGAGGGCCGTGGTGGGCTCGTCGGCGATGAGCAGCGCGGGCTCGCAGGCCAGGGCCATGGCGATCATCACGCGCTGGCGCATCCCCCCGCTCAAGAGGTGCGGGTGCGCGTGCGCGCGCTCGGCGGGAGAGGGAATGCCCACGAGGCCCAGGAGCTCGACCGCGCGGTCCCACGCGGCGCGGCGGGTGCGCGCGCGGCGGTGCAGGAGCACCGACTCCACGATCTGGTCGCCCACCGTGTAGACCGGGTTGAGCGAGCTCATGGGCTCTTGAAAGATCATCGCGACGCGCGCGCCGCGCACCGCGCGCATGTCCCGCTCCGAGAGCTTCAAGAGGTCCCTGCCCTCGAAGAGGATCTCCCCCGCCGCGATGCGCCCCGGCGACTGGATCAGCCGCAGGATCGACAGCGACGTCACGCTCTTGCCGCAGCCGCTCTCGCCCACCACGCCGAGCGCGCCGCCCTCGGGCACCTCGAAGCTCACGTCGTCGACGGCGCGGAGCAGCCCCGCGTCGGTCTTGAACTCCGTAACGAGCCCGCGCACCGCGAGGAGGGCGTCGCTCATGATCGGACGGAGACGTTTCGCGGAGGACCGAGCAACACCAGCACCATCGACGGAGAGAGGGGCGGTAGCGTACACGCACCCCGCGATGAACGAAACCGCGCAGCCCCGCCGCGTGCTCAACGCCCTCGACGCGACCCTGATCACCGTCGGCGCCATGGTGGGCAGCGGGATCTTTCAGACCCCCGCCGACATCGCCCGCCGCGTCGGGAGCACCTCCGCCGCGCTCACCGTGTGGGCCCTCGGCGGCGCCCTCTCGCTCCTCGGCGTGCTCGCCGTCGCCGAGCTCGGCGCGGCCTACCCCGCGAGCGGCGGGCTGTACATCCACCTCCGCAAGGCCTTCGGCCCCGGCGTGGCCTTCCTGCTCGGGTGGACCCTGCTCACGGTGCTCCTCCCCTCCTCCGTCGCGTACTTCTCCACCGTCACCGCGCGGCACCTCGGCCCGCTGCTGGGCGTTCCCGCGCCCACGCTCACCGTCGCGGTGGTGGTCGTCGCGACGCTGGTGAACCTCCGCTCGGTGCGCGTGGCCACGAGCGTGCACGACCTCACCACCGCGCTGCGCGTGCTCGCGCTCCTCGCCGTCGCCGTCTTCGCCGTCGCCGCCGCGCCCTCGGCCGACCTCGCGCCCACCACGCCCGCGCCGCCAGGGTCGATCCTCGGCGCGGTGATCCCCGTGCTCTGGGCCTACGACGGCTGGATGGAGCTGCCCTCCCTCGCGGGCGAGATGCGCCGCCCTGGCCGCGACCTCCCCCGCGCGCTCATCGCCGGCACCCTCGCCGTGACCGCGATCTATCTCCTTGTGGCGCTGAGCTTTCACCACACCCTCGGCACCGCGGGGCTCGCCGCCGCCGAGGCCCCCGGCGCCGCCCTCGGTCGCGCCCTCTGGGGCGACACGGGCGCCGCCGCGGTCTCGGTGCTCGTGGCGGCCTCGACCTTCGGCGCCTGCGTCGTGGGCATGCTCACCGCCGTGCGCGGCGTCGCCGCCATGGGGCAGTCGGGCGACTTCGTGCGCTCCCTCGGCGCCCTGGGCCCGCGAGACACCCCCGACCGCGCGACGCTGATCGCCGCCGTGCTCGCCCTGGCCTACGCGCGCACGCCCCTGGGGCAGCTCGGGGAGGTCTTCGTGCTCGGCGCCTGGCCCTTCTACGCCCTGGGGGGCCTCGCGGTGATCGCCTTGCGCCGCAAGGACCCCGACACGCCTCGGCCCTTTCGCATGCCCCTCTACCCCTGGCCCGCGGTGGCCTTCCTCGTGAGCACCGCGGCGGTGATCGCGGCCTTCGTGCGCATGGCGCCGCGCTCGTCGCTGATCTCCGCGGGGATCATCGCGCTGGGCGTGCCGGTGGGGTGGGCGTGGCGGAGGTCTCAGGGCGCCAGGGCCGGCTGAGCCTTCGCGCGCCCTCGAGGGTGAGCGCGCCCACGCGGGTGCGACGGATCGTCCATGCGAGGGCGGGCAGACCGAGGGCCTCGCCGAGGTCGAAGGCCAGCGAGCGCATGAAGGTGCCCGCGGAGCAGTCGACCGAGAGCCGCGCGAGGGTGAGCCTGCGCGGGTCTCCCGAGAGCGCGCTCCAGCGCGCGCGGAGGAGGTCTTGCCGAAACGAGCCCCGCACGAGGTCCACGCGCCGCGCGGCCTCTTCCGCGACGGCGGCGAGGGAGAGCGCGTCGAGGCCGAGCAGGGTGATCGACGCGATCACCCGCGGGCGCGCGGGGCGATCGACGACCTCGCCCGAGTGACCGAGGGAGATCAGCGAGCGCCCCCCCACCTTCGCCTGCGAGAAGGGCGCGCAGCGCTGCTCGACCGCGCCCACCCACCGCGGGATCACCCCGCGCAGCGCGCGCTCCGAGACCGCCGCGGGCGCGAGGGCGGTCACCACACCGAGGCTGTCGAAGCTGTCGGTGGCGACGCCGAAGAGCACGCCGAGCTCGTAGGTCTTGTCGGCCCCGCGGTGCTCGACGACGCGCTGGTTCTCGTCGTCGACCAGCACCGCGAGGAGCCCCTCGGCCAGCGGGTCGAGGCGGCCCGTGTGACCGAGCTTTCTCTCGCGCAGCGCCGGGTCCTCGTCGCGCAGCGCGCAGAGCGCCTGAAACGCGCTGGGACCCATGGGCTTGTCGAGCGCGAACACCGCCCGACAGGGTCGCGCATTTGCGTCACGCGCGCAGCCGCAGCGCGACCTGCCCCGTCACGAGGGAGCGCGAGAGCGCCTCCCAGCGCCACCCGAAGCGCGCCGCGCACTCGGTGAAGGCGCGGTGCTCGTCGTCGCGCCAGTGTTCGTTGCCGAGGTACTCGTCGAAGAGCAGCACGCTCCCCGGCGCCAGGCGCGGACCGAGCGCGTCGAGGCTCACCCTCGCGCTCTCGTACAGGTCGCTGTCGACATGCACCAGCGCGGGAGGCCCTGCGAGCCGCGAGGCGAAGGGCGGGAGCGCCTCTTCGAAGCGACCCACGTGGAGCGTCACGTTCGCGGGCAGCGGCGGGGCGATGCCCTCCATCGAGAACGCGCCCGCGGGGAGCCCTCGCCACGCCGTCGGCAGCCCCTCGAAGCTGTCGAAGCCGTGCACGGCGCGCGTCGTGCGCGCGGCGAGCACCCTGGCGCTCACCCCGAGGCGCACGCCCATCTCGATGACCTCGCCCTCGCGCGGCGCCTGGTCGAGCGCGTGCGCCAGGGCCTCGCGCTTGTAGCCGAAGCACGGCGCGGGGTGCGCGGCGGCCCACGCCACGGCGGCCCGCAGCCCCTCGGGGAGGCCGTCGAGGGGCGTGCGCAGCGAGCCTCCGTCGCGCAGCTCCGCGCCCGCGACGAGCACCCTGGGGAGCGCGGCCTGCGGGTCCAGCCCCACCGCCCTCGCGGCGGCCTGCAGGGCCCGCTCGGGGTCTTCGTCGCGCAGCGTCGCGCGGTGCAGCTCCACCCACGCCGAGGGGTCGTCGGGCGCGAGGGCCGCGGCCCTCTCGGCGTGCGCGAGGGCCTCGTCGGGGTCGCCGTCTTCTCCGCACGCGCGGCTCCACGCGAGGAGCGCCCCCACGAGCGACGCGTCGAGCTCCAGGGCGCGGGCGAAGGCCGCTCGCGCGCGGGGGTAGAGCCCGAGGGACGCGAGGCTCATGCCGACATCGCGGGCGACGCGGGGCGCGCTCCACCCCGCGCGCAGGGCGTGATCGAGGGCCTCGCTCGCCTCGCGCACGCGCCCGCGCAGCGCGAGCGCCGCGCCGAGGTTCGCGAGGGCGTCGAGGGAGCCAGGGCGGGCGCGCAGGGCCTCGCGGTAGCGCTCCGTGGCGGCGGCGAGGTCACCCCGCTTGTGCGCGCGAAGCGCCTCTCGCAGAGGGGGATGGGGCTCTTCGGGGTCGTAGCGCGCGGGGCGCTTGCGCGCGCCGCCGGCGCGGGTGCGCCGCGGGGTCACTCGGGCAGCGCGGGTCGGCCGAAGAAGTCTTCGGCGTCGGCGTAGCGCACGCCGCAGCGGCGCGCGAAGGTCTCGTCGGTGGTCATGTCGCCGACCATGACCGTGCGGGCGAGGGAGAGCTTGTAGCGCTCGACGTAGTCCACGCCGAAGCCGGGCATGGGCTTGCGGCACCAGCAGGCGATGGGCGCGGGGTTGTGCGGGCAGAAGGCGATCTCGACCTCGACGCCGAGGAGCGCGACGGTGCGCTCGAAGCACGCCCGCGCGTCGGCCTCGCTGAGCTTTCCGCGCGCGACGTCGCCCTGGTTCGAGACGCCGAGCAGTCGGTAGCCCGCGTCGCGCCAGGCGCGCAGCACCTCGGCGCGCCCCGGGAGCACCTCGATGTCATCGGGCGTGCGGGGGTACTTCTCGCCGCTCTTCGTGCGGCGCAGGGTGCCGTCGAAATCGAGGAGCAGCGCGCCGTTCACATACTCCGGGCCCTGCGGCGCGCGCGCGAACTTGACCCGCTCCACCGCGCTGAAGCCCTCGGCGACGGTGGGCGCGACGAACTGCTTTCGATACGCGAAGACCACGGCGGGCGCGAAGGTGTTGGGGTCTTTGCGCGAGGCGGCCTTGATCTCGTCGGGGGTGAGCAGGCGGCCGTGCTTCTGCACCATGCGCGCGACGGCGTTGCGCTGCGCGTCCTCGATGGTCCCGTCGAGCCACACGCAGCGCACGGGGACGCCCCGCGCGGCGCCGAGCTCGATCACGCCGCGGCGCGACTCGGGCGTCGGATACGTGTTGTCGAGCACCACGTCACGCCCCGCGTCGAGGGCCTCGGCCGCACGCGTCAAGAGCCCGTCGACGGAGCCCCCGACGAGGTCGCGGTTCAGCCGCTCATGGCCGGAGAAATGCGCCGCGGCCCACGACGACTTCCCCGACGCGGGGTACCCCAGCACCAGCACGATCTCGCTCATCGTCGCGGAATATCAGCGACGGCGCGCAGACGCGAGGGATCACCGACGCGAAGGCGCCGGGCGCTGCACCACGGCGAGGCGGCCGTCTTCGAAGCGCAAGAGGATCGCGCGGCCGTCGGCGCTGGGGTTGGCGTCGCGGCAGAGGGGCATGCGCGGGCGCAGCGCCTCGGGCGCGAGGCGATGCCAGGCGCGGGATTCGTAGATCCAGAGCCCCTCCGGGGTGGGGAGGGTGACCACGGAGCCGTCTTCGGTGATGGACTGACCGGCGGGGTAGGTCCCCCCCCAGGCGGCGCCTGCGCGGAGCCGGGTCGCGCCGCTCGGGCCCACCCGCCAGACGGTGCCGCGCACGGCGAGCACGACGCCCTCGGGGCCCCAGGCGAGGACGTGGGCGTCGTCGCCCGCGTAGGCCTGCGCGTAGTTCGCCGAGTCTCCCTCGAGGGGCACGTCGGCGGGCGGCGCGAAGTCCATCGCGGAGGCGCTCGCGCCCGCGGGGATGGAGCCGGGTCGGACGGTCCACGCCGCCGCGCACTCCCCCGTGGCGACCGGGCAGAAGACGGCCTCGAGGCCCCGGCGCGTCCACCCGAGGCCCATGAGTCGTTGCGTGCGGCCGAGGTCGGTGGGGATCAACGCCGCCGCGCCGTCGAGGGCGAGGTCGGGGGCCTCGCGGGTCGACCAGTCGGCCCGGCTCACCCGCTGCGCGCGCTCGCCCAGGAGCACGATCCCCTGAGGGTCCGAGGGGCTCTCCCATCGCGCCGCGGGCACGTGCATCAGCGGCACCCGATCGACGCCCAGCGGACGGTCTGGCCCCACGCTCACGGTCACGCCCCGCGCGGGCGCCGACGCGCCTTCGAGCAGGCTCCTGACCCGCGCGAAGGGCACCACGCCCAGGGGGTGCGCGGTCTCGGGGCGGGTCATCGCCCACGCCGCCGGGAGCTCACCGAGGGCCACCTGCGCGCGGAGCACCACTTCGGCGGCGCCGTCGAGGAGGTCTGCGCGGCAGCGAATGCCCACCGCGCCCGCCAGCTTGAAGCGCGCGAGCCCCGAGTCGTTGCACAGCGCGCGGCGCAGCCGGAGGAGGTCCTCCATCGCCTGAATCGCCGCGGGCGCCGTGCGTCGCGACGCGGCCCGCCGCCGGTGCCTCGCGATGACCGCCTGAATCGACGCGGCGGGCTCGGCGGTGTCCCACACGAAGCCCGACTCGCGCTGAAAGAACACCACCTTCGCCCTCGCGCCGGGGGCCGCGCCGGGGCGCCCGGCGGAGACGTGACAGACCAGTTCGTCGACGCCGTCGCCGTTCGTGTCGACGCCTTCGATCGAGAGTCCGAGCTCCGTGTCGGGCAGCGGCTGCCGGAGGATCCCCGCCCTCGCCCTGAAGCCCAGCTCCTCGCCGATGGGCCCCATGAGCACCGACTCGGCGCGAAAGGCCCCGCGGGGGCCGCCGTCGTCGCGCTCGGGCGCGGCGTCGGGGCAGCGCCAGTCGAGGACCAGCGAGCGGGGCGAGGTCTGGCGAAACGCGGGGGCGCCGCAGGAGCGGTCTTCGGGCTCGGGTCCCTCCACGGCGCCGAGGGCGGGGGTGTCTCCGGCGGGCCGCACGAGGGAGACTCCCGCGGCGTCGCCGTCGTCGCGCACGCGGGCGACGAAGAGCGACTCGAGGGTGCCGTCGCGGTCGTAGTCCCAGGTGATGCGCTGGGCGAAGCGCTCGCCCGCGGGGGCGGGCACGGGGTGGGCTCCGAAGCGCAGGCTGCGCCCGTCGCCGTCGACGGCCTCGCCCGAGCGCACGCGAAAGACCGCCCCCGCGTCGGGGACGTCGTCGTCGAGGTCGTCGCCCGCGTCGACGAGGGCCGCGTCGACCGGGGGGACGCTGCTTCGAAACGGCACCGGCGGGGGCGTGCGCTTGCAGGCCCCGAGGGCGCAGAGCATCGCGGCGAGTCGCACGGTCTGGGATCGAGGGCGTGCCATCGCGGCGGAATCTACACCCCACTCGACGCTGCCGCAGAAATCGTGTCGGATGCGGCCCTCCCCGTGTGGCCCCTCATCGCGCTCGCGCCGCTCAGGGCGCGTCGATGCCTCGCCGCGATGCTCGCCCTGGCGACGCTCCTCGCCGCGCCCGTGGCGAGGTCCCAGCCGTCAACGGCCCCAACGACGAACGACCCGCGCGACCGCGACGAGGGCGACCCCAGCTACGACGGCCCGGTGCTCCCACCCGGGCGCGAGTCCGAGGTGCGCGCGCTGCTCCGCCCCTTCGAGCCCGGCGGCCCCCTCGACGAGGGGTGGTCCATCGGCAACGTCGCGATCCGTCGGGACCACATCTCCGTCGAGCTCAAGCGCGGCGGCGCCGTGCGCGGCGCGATGCGCCTCGAGCACCCCTCCGTGGCCCGCGGCGGCGCCGCGCGCCTGCCCCACCTTTCGGTGCGCTTCGAGCCCCCTGACATCGCGTCGATCGCCTTGCGCCGCAGGCTCATCGAGGCGCTCCGGTCGAACGACCGGCGCTCCCTCTGGAGCGTCGGCCAGAGCTCGCGCGACGTGTTCGTCCCCCGCGGCGCGGCGGCGCGCGCGGCCCTCGACGGCGCGCTGCTCTCCGCGGCGCTCCTGGCCTTTCTCCTCGCCGCGCTTCGGAGGCACACCCGCGACGGCCCGCGGTGGCTGCTGCCCGCGGCGCTCGGCGTGGCCGCGCTGGGGCTGGGCCTGCGCCTCGCGCTCTCGCCGCAGGCGCCGATGAACGCCTGGCCGTACTCCCGCGTGGTGCCTCTCGCCGGGGCGATCTACTCGGGCGGCGCCCTCGGCGCGGCGTCGCGCGCGATGCGCTTCGAGGTGAGCCTGGTCGACCTGATCTTCTCCGTCGACCTGGCGCTCGCCGCGCTCACGCCGGCCGCGCTGTTCGTGCACGCGCGGGCGATGCTCCGCGACCACCGCGTGGCGCTGGCCGCGGCGCTGCTGCTGGCGACCCTGCCCTCGCACCTGCGCTTCAGCCGCAGCGACGTGGAGTTCTTGCAGTCGCTGCTGCTCTCGTCGCTGGCGTTCACCGCGCTCTACGGTGCGCTCACCGACGACGACCGCCGCTGGCGCGTCGCGTGCTCCGCCGTGCTCCCCGCGCTGTGCCTCGGGACCTACCTCACCCGCCCCGAGAACCTCGTGTTCTTTCCCCTCGACCTCGCGGCCTTCGCCGTCGCCGCCACGGGCGCGACGATCCCCCGGCGGCGCGTGCTCCTCGTCGGGGCGCTCGTCGCCGCGCCCGCGGCCCTCGCGGCCTGGGCGCACCTCTTCGCGCACTACCGCGCCGAGCTCGCCGAGGGGCTCTCGCGGCGCACCCTCCAGACCGCGTGGGAGACCCTGCGCTCGACCCGCTACAACACCCTGATCAACCCCTCGGTGACCCCGCCCTGGGTCACCGCCGGCGCCGTCCTCGGGCTCGGCGTGATGTGGCGTAGCCCTCTGCGCCGCAAGGGCTTGTTTCTCCTCGGCTGGCTCGCGGTGTTCTTCGTGGTGCACTCGTACATCCGGCCGCACGAGGTGGCGATGCAGGCGCGTTACCACCTGCACCTGGTGACGCCGCTGATCCTGCTGGCGGCGTCGGTGACGCCCGCCCTGGCGCCGCGGGCGCCGTGGCTGATGGCGCTGTTGGCGGCGCTCTCGGTCACGACCCCATGGCTCTACCGCGGCTTCGTGCGCGACACGGCCTTCTACGAGATGCGCGAGTTCGCGTTCTTGCGCCGCGAGACGGCGCGGGTGCCCCGGGGATGCCGGGTGATCGAGTTTCGCGGCGTGCCCGACGCGGCGCACCCCGCGCATCACTTCGACTCCCGGCTGCAGCGCTTCGCCAACCGGCTCACCGACGGCACGCTGCGCCCGGCCTACGACGTGGTGACCGCCGACGAGGTGGTCCCGGGCGACCCCGTCGAGCGGGTCTCACGCGAGGCTCGCGCGCTCCTCGAGGCGCGAGACGGCTGCGTGATGCTCTACCTCGGGCTGAGCTGCGTCGCCCAGCGCCCGGTGGGCACCCGCGAGGCGCCGATCTGCGAGGCGCTGCGCACCTGGGGACCGCTGGAGCGCGTGGCGAGCGAGACCATCACGGGGCGGGTCTACGACTCGATGAACATCGGGCACCCGTCCGAGCGCCGCGCGCGCGTGTGGGGGACCCTCGACCTGCTGCCCCCGGGCACCCCGGTGCGGCTCGAGCTGCTCCGCTTCGCGCTGCGCCAGCGGCGCTGAGCTCAATTCGCCGCGTCGGCCTTCGGGGGAGCGCCCTCCATGCGCGGCAGGAGCAGCAGCGCCGCGACCCACCAGAGCGCCACCCACATGGTGACGATCGAGAGCGCCTGCTCGCGGTCGGCGCCGAGCCACCCCTTGGCGGCGAAGAGCACCGGGAGGTTGAGCGCGAGGTGCGCGCCCATCGCGCCGGCGAGGTACAGCCCCGTGCGCCGCGGGCGCGCGGTCACGCCGTAGAGGGTCACGGCGACGAGCAGGGCGTGGATCAGCGCGACCTGAAAGCGCTCGCGCATGAAGGGCACGAAGGCGTGCCAGGGCAGCGGCGCGAGGCGCGGGTTCTTGAGCAGCAGCGCCGCGAGCCAGAGGGCCTCGCCGACGCCGAAGCCCACGCCCAGCGCGCGCGCGACGCGGCCGAGGTTGTCGCGCCGCAGGCCCTTCGCCACGGCGGGGAGCAGGAGGGGCCAGAGCTTCGCGGGCTCCTCGGTGAGCGGGGCGTAGAGCATCGCGACCCACGGGTACAGCGCGTCGGTGGGCGCGATCACCCGCTGCACGAGCGCGTCGAGCGGGGCGCGGAGGGCCACGAAGGCCAGCGCCGACATGGGCAGCTGCGCGGCGAAGCACAGCGCGAGGAGCGCGCGCTCTTCGCGGGGCGCCTTCGACGCGAGGTGCGCGCCGTAGATCACCGTCGCGTAGACCGAGACCGCGATCGCGGCCAGCATCAGCCCGGGGATGTTCATCGTGTCTCCATGGGATCAGGGCATGAGTCTAAGCGAGGTCAGCTCCCACGCGGCCCCGTCCCGCTCGGCGCCCGACGCGCCCGCGCTCGATCGTTCGTCGGCCTCGGAGGGGTCGAGCAGCAGCGCGACCTGCTCGACCGCGACGCCCAGCGCGCGCGCGACCGCCGCGGGGTCGCTGCCCCAGCGCGCGAAGCGCTCGCGCTCCTGGCCCTCGGAGAAGACCCGCAGCGCGTCGTCGTCGACGGTGAGCATCGCGCCGCGCACCCGCGCCGAGAGCGACGCGGTGAGCGCGGCGAGGTCGAAGGGGTGCGGAGGCACGAAGAAGGTCCCCGCCGCGGTGGGCAGGCAGGCGTGGGTGAGCCCCTCGCGCAGCGCGGTGAGCGCGACGCGGCGCCAGGGGCCCACGCGCCACCCCCCGCGCAGGAGCGCGTCGCGGTAGCCCGCGCGGAGGTGGTCGTCGTGCTGAGAGGGGATCCAGAGCGTGGCGAGGTCCACGCCCCAGAGCGTACCGGGGATCGTGCCCGGGGAGGGATCGGTGGATCACCCGAGGGCGATCACTCCTTGTCGAGCTTGCCGACGAGGGAGAGCGTGAAGCTCGCGCCCATGTACTTGAAGTGCGGGCGCACGCGCATGTCGCAGCGGTACCAGCCGGGCTGGCCCTCGACGTCCTGCACGAGGATCTGCGCCTTGCGCAGCGGGCGGCGCGAGCGCACGCCGGGGGCGGGGTCGTCCATGTCGGCGACGTACTGCCCGATCCACTGGTTGAGCTCGCGCTCGAGGTCGCCGCGCTCCTTCCACGACCCGATCTGCTCGCGCTGGAGCACCTTCAGGTAGTGGGCGAGGCGGTTCATGATGAACATGTACGGGAGCTGCGTGCCGAGGCGGTAGTTCGTCTCGGCATCCTTGCCCTCGGGCGAGTTGCCGAAGTACTTCGGCTTCTGGCACGAGTTCGCCGAGAAGAAGCACGCGTTGTTCGAGTCCTTGCGGAAGGTGAGGCCGATGAAGCCCTCCTCCGAGAGCTCGTACTCGCGGCGCTCGGTGAGCTGAATCTCCGTGGGGATCTTCGTCTGGATCTCGCCCATCGCCTCGTACTGGTGGAGCGGGAGGTCCTCCACCGTGCCGCCGGCCTGCGGGCCGATGATGTTCGGGCACCAGCGGTACTTCGCGAAGCTGTCGGCGACGCGGGTCGCCATGGCCACCGCGGCGTTGCCCCAGAGGTACGCGTCGTGGTTGCCCACGGAGTCCTCTTCGAAGTTGAACTTCTTCACCGGCACGGTGTTCGCGCCGTAGGGGAGCCGCAGCAAGAAGCGCGGCATGCAGAGGCCCACGTAGCGGGCGTCTTCGCTCTCGCGGAACGCGTGCCACCGGGCGTACTGCGGACCCTCGAAGAGGCTCTTGAGGTCCTTGAGGTTGGGGAGGGTCTCCCAGCTCTTCTCACCGAACATCTGCGGCCCCGCGGCCGAGATGAAGGGCGCGTGCGACATCGCCGCGACGCTGGCGCACTTCTGGAGGAGCGCGATGTCCTGCGGGCCCGCGCCGAAGTCGTAGTTGCCGATCATCAGGCCCACCGGCTTGCCGCCGAAGGTGCCGTACTCGCGAGAGTAGATGGTCTTGTAGAGGCCCGACTTGGGCACCTCGGGGGAGTCTTCGAAGTCGGCGATGAGGTCGTCCTTGGAGACGTTCAGCATCTCGACCTTGATGTTCTCGCGGAAGTCGACCTTGTCGACCAGGTACTTCAGCGAGCGCCAGGCCGACTCGAGCTTCTGAAAATCCGGGTGGTGCAGGATCTCGTTGATCTGCGCCGAGAGCCGCTGGTCGATCTCCGCGATCATCACGTCGATGATGTTCTTGTCGACGCGCTCGCTCGACTTGGAGGGCGCCAGCATCTCCGCGATGAAGTGCTGCAGGCCCTTCTTGACGACGTCGTAGCCCTCCTGCTCCTTCGTGACCTTCGCGTCGCTCAGGAGGTCCTCGAGAAGGGAGACCTCCTCGAGGCTCTGTCCGGCGCCCTGCGCCTTCATATCCGTGCTCATTGGTCAGTCCTCTCCAATGTCCGCGAGGCGGTCACTCGCTCTGGCCGCCGAGGCCGAGCTCTTCCATCAACTTCGAACGGCTCGCCTCGTCGCCGAGCAGGTTCTGAATCTTCTTCTTGAACGCCGGCACGTTGCCCAGCGGGCCCTTGAGCGCCGTGAGGGCCGAGCGGAGCTCGAGGAGCTTGCGCATCTCCGGCACCTGGTCGGCGATGCCCTCGGGGGTGAAATCCGAGAGCTTCTTGAACTTCAGGTTCACCGCCAGCTGCGCGCCGGGCTCGTTCGAGAGCTTGTCGGCGACGCCGAGCTCGAGGCCCAGCTTCTGCTCCGCCAGCACCTGGCTGAAGTTGTCCTTGTCGACGTTGATCGGCTTGCGATCCTCGAGCATCGCGTCATCCTGACGGAGGGTGTAGTCGCCCATCATCAGGATCTTGAGCGGGAGCTCGACTTCTTCCTGCGCGTTGCCCGTCGCCGGCTTGTAGACGATGTTCACTCGCTCCTTGGGAGCGACAGACCCTTCTCTTGCCATGCTCGACCTTCCTCTCGCCGTGTGTGCCCTGGTGCCGTTCTCGTGTGTTCAGCGCTGCCTGTCGTCGCGACAGATGCGCGGAATCGCTCATGCCCCGAGCCGAAGTGCCGCCGCGGGATCCAGGCGGCAGACGCGATCATACAGCAAACCCGCGTCGGGGGGCACGGGTTTCCCAGACTTTGCCAGCGCGCGATAGCAGACCACCAGCCCCTCCGCAGACGCCGCCGCGAGGGACGGGTCCCACTCCTCGAGCTGGTGGCGCGCGACGTCGGTCTCGGTCGCTTCGAAGACCGCCCGCGCCATGGCGATCTGCCCCGCGGCCATGCACGCCTGCCCCACGCCCACGCGGAGCCTGAAGCGCGTCGACGCCGCGCCGGACTGCGCGAGCTTCGCGGCGAGCATCGCCATCGCGTCGGGCAGCTTGCCCGAGGCCGCGAGCTTCTTGGCCTCAGCGACGATCGCCGCGGTCTCGTCGGCCCCGCCGCCGCCCTGCTGCACCACGACGATCTGGCCGCCCCCGCCCGGTGACGGAGCCGCGCCTCCTCCTCCTCCTCCGCCGCCGCCCCCGCCGAGCGACGGCAGGCAGTCGGACTGGATCCAGGACTTCGTCGCGTCGGACGCCGCCGGGCTGCCATCGCCGAAGGTGAGGGTGGAGAGCGACGGCATGCGCCGGAGCACCAGCGCGGTCTCGCGCAGGAGCTCCGTCAGGCACGCGGCGTGCGACTCCCCGAGCCCCGCGAGCGCGGCCGCGGAGTAATAGTGCAGGTCGAGCCAGAAGCGGTTGGACGAGAGCGAACCCTCGCACTCGTCGAGGAGCGCCTCCCACTTGCTGTTCTGAAAGATCGTCTGGAGCTGCGCGCGGCGGGCGGCCGGGGGCGCGGCGACCTTGAGCTTGCCGCTGGCGTCGGCGGGCGGCTCGAAGATGTGCAGGTAGAGCCCCGTGCGGAGCATGCGGTACGCCAGCGGCGTCGCCGAGCCCGCCCCGCGCAGCCCCGAGGCGGCCTCGACGAAGGTCCCGCCGGTCTTCGACAGGAACTGGATCACCGAGCTCACGTCCACCGCGCCGGGCGGCCACCGCCGCGGGGGCGGCCACGGCGACGGCGGGCGCGGCGGGCGCGACCACGGGGAGGCGCGGCGGCGCCGCGGCCGGGGGCGGCGGGGGCGGCGGAGGAGGAGGCGCGACGGGCGCGGGAGTCGCCTCGGCGACGGGCGCGGGGGCGGCGGAGGGGGAGGCGGCGGAGGGGGCGGCGCCTCCGCGGGGAGGTCGGCCTTGAGGCGCTCCAGACCGTCACGCAGGGGGCTGATGGCGGGGCACGCGTCGCCGAAGCGCTCGCGCGCGACGGTGTTGAAGCGCTTCACGGCCTCGATCAGGGCCTCGACCGTCGCGCGGTCCTTGCCCTGGACCTTCTGGGTGCCGAACTGGATCGCGACGGCCTTGACGAACCAGTCGATGGCGTTGACCCGACCTCGGATGCGCTTCAGCTCAGGGTAGAGCGAGGTCCAGAAGTCCTCCATCACGCCGGTGAGCACGGCGACGCCCGTGAGCAGCCCGTCGAGGTCGCGGGTCGCGTACAGGCCCGCGGCGAGGTACGAGGCGATGAGCAGGTCCTTCGATTTGGTCTGCAGCACCTCGGTGCTGCTGTCGATGACCTTGCGCCACACGACCTGCCCCCCGGTGGGAGAGTCGCGCTTCGCGATCTCGGCGCGCACCTCCTCGTAGAGCGGGTCGGTGGTGGCGCTCTGCCCCGCCGGGTTCGCGTCGTCGATGGGCGCGATCCAGGGCTGCGCGCGGCTGCGAAGGTCCTCTGCGGTGATGGTCATCGCTCCCTCAGGTGGGTCTTGGGCCCCGGCGGCGGGGCGTTACGTCAACGCAAAGCGCGCGCGGTCGTCAACGAGACAGCACCGCGAGCAGGGTCTCGAGCGGCAGGTCGAAGCGGTCGAGCACCTGGCGGTGGTGCGGCGCGAGCGACTGCGCGCTGCGCGCGACGACGTCGTCGCGCGAGGTCATCAGGGGCCAGAGGGCGTTCGAGCCCTCGTCGGGGCTCACCAGAAAGCGCATCATCGAGCCGTGGGCGGGGCCCAGAGAGACCACCGCGCGCGGCGTGACATCCTCTCGCCACACCATCGTCGGCACGATGCCGGAGCCGAAGAGCCGTCGCCGGCACAGCTCCAGCACCGAGAAGAAATCAAGGTCGGCCTGGAGCGGAAACTCCAGGGTGATCGGCACCCGCGAGGGACCCGCTCGCGCGGCGTCGCACGCCTCGACCACGGTCTTGAGGCCGTGGTACCGCAGCCCCCGCGCGGGGTCTCCGAAGAGCCGCCCGAGCACCGCGCCCGCGGCGGTGCCGTCCAGGGACTGCCGGCACACGCCGTCGGCCGCGCCGAGCTCCTGGGGGCCGGGCAGACGCAGCTGTCGCGCCCAGGCGCCGAGGAGCTGCCCGTCGGCCCGAGGGAGGTCGCCCAGGAGCCGCGTGGCGGCGCGCAGGAAGTGCCCGTAGCCCACGAAGACCGCGGGGAAGCGCGGCGCGATCCACGCCGGTTGGATGCGGGCGAAGACCACCATGGGGTACGCGCGCCCCACGCGGTCCTGGCTCCGGCACATCGCCCCGACGGTCACGGGCACCGACGGGTCGAGGCGGTGGTGCAGGAAGTAGGTCGGCTCCGCGGGGAAATCCAACCCCGCGCGCTGCAGCGACTCGAGGTTCTCCTGCACCCACAGGTCGAGGGACTGCGCCGCCGCGTCCGCGGCGTTGACGCGCACGAAATCGCCCTGCGTCGGGATCTTGCCGTAGACCCCTACGGCGTCTCGCTCCTGCGGGGGCGCCGAGTACATCTGCGTTCAGTGACGGCGGTGACGGCGCGAGCGCCGCGGCGCGTTGGGCACGCCCGAGAGGTTGCACTCCCTGCCCCGGACCGCGATGGGGTGCGGCGCGGTCATCCCGTCGCCGCGAAAGGGCAGCAGAAAGCGCCCGGTCGCGCTGTTGTCGCGCCGCGGCACGCCGAAGAAGGGGTTCTCGCTGCGCGCGGGGCGCACGTCGATGCCGATCTCCATCCCCCGCTGGTCATGCAGCCGCCACACCACGGAGAAGATCCTGGCCTCGGGCGAGCCCCGAACCACCCCGGCCTCGAAGAGCCGGTAGATCCCCCACTCGCCCTCCTGCTCGATGGTCTCGTCGACCCCGTCGAGGCCCCGCGCGCGAATCTTCGCGCCTCGGTAGGCGCCCTCGGCGGGCCAGTGAAACTGGTGCCACTCCTCGGGGCCGTTGCGGTACGAGACCTCCTGGCCGTCGCTGGTGAACGTGACCTCGGCGATGGTGGGCGTCGGGCGGATGCGCACCTCGAAGTCCACCCGAGGCGCGGTGGCCTCGGGGGGGAAGAGCACGGTGGAGACGTCCTGAGAGCGGTTGAGGAAGGTGCGCAGCTCGGGCCGGTACATCCCCGAGGTCTGCGTGCCGAAGCGGGTGACGAAGTCGTACTGGTCACCCACCCGAGGCACGTCGGTCTGCAGCGCCTGCGCCCAGAACGCCCACAGCGACCCTTGAACCGGACGGTAGAACCCTGCGACGTCTTGAATCGCCGCGTCCTGACCAGCTCGGTTGAAGGGGTACCGATCGCGGAGCGTTCGCTCGAAAGGGACGACCACCGCGCTGCACCAGCGGTCGCTGGAGCCCCCCGCGAGCGCGCCCAGGGTGCGGTCGACGGTGATGTTGATGGGCGGAGGCAGGAGGTTGCGCAGCACGGGCCGCGACTCGATCGACGCCGAGGTGATCAGCGCCTCGACGCGGGTCTGCGCCGTCGAGAGCGCGGTCTGCAGCGGCGTCGGCGGGGCCGTCGGGTTGGCCAGGAAGGTCGTGAGCGCGTCGCGCACGAAGGCCAGCTGCTCCTGGTACTCGCGCAGCGGCGTGGGCCCTTGCGGCGGGGGGGCGGGCGCGGGCTGCCCCGCTTGCGCCGGGGGCGCGGGCGGCGGGGGCGGCGCGCCGAAGGACTCGAGGCCCTTGAGCATGCCCTCCTGCGCCACGCTCTGCCGGGTCAGCAGGAGCCGACCGCCAGGCCCGGTGCCCGGCGTGCGGGCGTTGCGCGCGGCGTTGGCGGCGTTGGCCACGATCGACCCGAGCCGCCCCATCGACTGCGCGCGCGCCAGGGCCTGACGCGTGGCGTCTTGCGCGGCGCTCGCGCCCGCCGCCGAGGTCGCCTCGTCGTTGGGGTCTTCGAGGTGGATGTTGTCGGAGACCGTGCGCATCAGGTTCTCGTAGACCGGCGTGCCGCCCTCGGTGAGCCACTGGAGCATGCCCAGCGCCGCGGTCGGGTCGCCCGACGGGTCACGAAACCGAAGCCCGGCGAGGAAGCGCCGCCACTCGGCGATGTACTGGTTGAAGTACTCGCTGCGCAGCTCGGCGACGATGGCGCGCTGCTGCTCGGCGTTGTTGCGCACGCTCGAGCCGCGCACCCACTCGTCGCCGAAGAGCGAGTCGCCGCTGCTGCGCAGGCGCTCGCGAATGACGTCGTCCCAGGCGCGGCGGGTGAAGGCCCCGCGCACGACGTGGTCGGGCTGCACGCCCACGCAGTTCACGAACTCGGGCGCGCGGCCGATGACGCCCTGGAGCGTCAGGTCGTAGCCCTGCTCGGTGAGCTCGCGGATCAGGTCGTCGAGCACGATGTTGAGCGTCGAGAGCCGGTTCAGCACCGTGCGGGTGTCGTTCACGATGCGCGCGTCGCGGGGCACCGAGAGCGCCGGGTCGTCGGCCAGCAGCACGACGTACTGGAGCGCGTTGCGCCGCAGGGCCGCCCGCTGCTCGTCGCTGAGCTGCGCGTTGAGGTTCGCCGCCCAGCGCTGGGTGAGCGAGTCGGCGAGGAAGTCTCGCACCGACGCCTCGGACACCCGCGGCTCGTTGCCCGCGTGGGGCGAGGTGAGCAGCAGGTGGGTCTTGAGCGTGTCGTGGTAGGTGCGCCGCTCGGCCGCCGTGGGGAGCTCGCTCGCGCCCTTCGAGACGACGAAGCGCCGCATGGCGGTCACGTCGTTGGCGAGCACGCGCTGCACGACGTGCTGGCGCATGGCGCGCGCGTAGAGCCGGCGCATCGGCTCGTAGAGCTGGTGGCCGGAGTACATCCCGAAGCGCATGTAGAGCGGGGCGCCCTCGGTCTCGTACCCGCGGAGGGTGTCGACGACCACGCGCACCGGCTCGAGGTCGGCGAGGGTGAGGGCGCCGGTGTTTCGCGTCTGGGCGTAGCGGCCGATGCGGTCGGCGGCGTCTTGCGCGTCGGCGGCGAGGGCGCGGTTCGCGAGGTACGCGTACATCGGGATCACGCTCAGCACGAGCGCGGTGGCGAAGGCGCCCGCGGCGATGAGGTACCGCTGCTTGCGCCTCGCGCGGATCGCGTCGGCGCTGAGCGTGGCGACCTCGGCGTCGGGGAAGACCACGCGGTCGAACACGTCGCGGAGGAAGAAGCTCTTCTGCTCCGTGATCGGCTGCACCGGGGCGTCGCCGGCGGTCGCGGCGCCGATGCCGAAGGTCTCCCGGAGCTTCGAGGTGAGCTTGTCGATGTACCGGGCCTCTTGCGTGCCCGAGGTGAAGTACACGCCGCGCATCGTCGGCGAGCCCTGGTAGACGTTCGCGGTGAAGAGCCCGTCGACGAAGGCCGCGAGGTTGTCTTTGAGCGACGAGAACTGCTGGGGGAACTGGTAGACCCGCTCCCTCGCGTCGACCCGGCGCTCCCCGGCCATGCGGCGGTACATCCGCTGCTCGACGTTGGTGGCGAGGTGCTTGAACTCCTCGGCGAAGTAGTCGCCGGGGTTCGACACGGTGCTCCCGAGGGGCACGGTGAAGCCCCAGATCTGCCCGCGCTCGTTCTTGCGCAGGTCGCCGAAGTACTCGTTGAAGCCGGCGACGAGGTCGCACTTCGTGAAGAGCACGTACACGGGCAGCACGAGCTGGAGGCGCCCCTGCACCTCGTCGACGCGCTCGCGCACCTTGCGCGCCATGGCGTCGACCTCTTCTTCGCGCGCGTTGGCGAGGTCTTCGACGCTCACCGCGATGAGCAGCCCGTTGAGGGGCTTCTCCGGGCGGTGGCGCTTGAGCAGGTCGAGGAAGGAGAACCACTCGTCGCGGTCGTCGTCTTCGGTCGTGTAGCGCCCGGCGGTGTCGAGGAGGACGCCGTCGTTGGTCAGCCACCACTCGCAGTTGCGCGTGCCCCCGACGCCCTTCACCCCGCCGCCGGTGCGCGACGACAGGTAGGGGAACTGCAGCCCCGAGTTGCGCAGCGCCGTGGTCTTTCCGGCGCCGGGCGGGCCGATGATCACGTACCAGGGCAGCGCGTAGAGCGCCTCGACGCCCGACTTGCCGAGCTTCGTCGACTTGAGGGACGACACGGCGCGGCCGAACTCGGCCTGCAGCTCGCGCACGGCCTGCTGCTGCTCGGGCCGCGCCGAGCGGGCCTGCTCATCGGCCTGGGCGTTGAGGGCCTTCTCGATGGCCTTCGCGGCCTTCATGGCCTTGTAGCGCCGGTAGAGGATCACCGAGATCAGCCCCAGCAGGGCGACCGCGGTGACCACGATGGCGAGGGTGATCCCGAGGGGGAACTTCTCCCGCAGGAGGATCGCGAGGGTCCACGAGATCGCGATGACCAGGAACGTGAAGATGTATTTGAACACGGCTTCTCGCGCCTCCCGTCAGCGCCCGACGAGCTCAGTGATCCGCGCCAGCACCGAGCTGACCTCGCTGCTCAGCGACATGCGAAGCCCGACGTAGAGCACCAGCGAGATCGCCACCGAGCCCAGCGCCAGCGCGATGAGCGGCAGCTCCTGCCGCACCCCGCCCCGGACCTCGCCCGCGGGTCGGTCTCCGTGCACCGAGAGCATCTCCGGCCGTAGAGCCCGGCCTCTTGCATGTCCGCGCCGAGCTGATCGGTGATCGCCGCCAGCTCGGCCTCCCCCGCGCACGTGGTAGCGGCCCTGGAACCCCAGGGCGAGGCACATGTAGTACACCCGCACGACCTCGATGCGCCGCGGGTCCTGCCGCAGCGCCGTGACGCGCACGAAGAAGTCTTCGCCCGCTGTGTTCGTGTTGAAGTACTGAATCTGGAGCGACTTGCTCATCCAATACTGCCGGAGGTTGCCCCCGGCGTAGATCGCCACCTCGTCGGCGAGGGCGATGATGGCGTAGCTGATCTCAAGGATGTCCTCCCTGGACAGCCCCAGGTCCGCGCCCCTGCGGCCCATCGTGTCGATGAGCGAGCGCAGGCGCTGATGGACAGACTCCGGCGGCGGCTGCTGCGCGGGGTCCAGCCGTCGGAGCTGGATCAGGAAGTTGAAACAATCCGCTGTGAGGTCGTCGATTCGGTCCATGCCGCTGCGCACTCCCGCATCGGTGCGTTGTGATTATTGCGCCGCGGCGGCCTTGGGGATCGCCAGCAGCTCGAGCTTGATGTTATTCGGGTCGTAAGGCTGCGGCAGGTAGATCGCGATGGTTCGTTCACCCGCGACGTTGCGCCAGTAATCGTTGTTCTGCACGAGCACGAAATAGAGCGTGCCCGCGCGAGGCGGGATCTCGGGCGGCGGCCTGAAGGTCACCTGGATCGGCACGCCGGGGAGCGCGCCCTGCACGATCGCGCCGACGTCGCTCCACGAGGCGATCTTCGACAGCAGCGGCACCTGCTCCGCCGCGGTGCGCTCGGGCTGGTTGGTGCGCACCGAGAGGAGGTACTGCGCGCCGCGGAGCAGCCGCTCGTCGTCGAGGCGGCCGAAGTGCAGCCCGTCCTCCCGCGACTCGAGGGGCACCGTGACGTACTGCTCGCGGATCACCGTGTTCAGCAGCCGGGTGATCGTCGCGATGAGCTCGCCGAAGGTCGTCGACAGGTCGTTGTAGAGGAACTTCGGCAGCGTCGTCGGGTCGGCCTCGACCGCGAAGGTCGAGAGCTGGCCGGCGAACTGCGAGAGCATCAGGTACGCGTCCTCGGGCGAGGTCTCGTGGCGCTCGATGAGGTGGTTCAAGATCGGGAGGAAGGTGTTCACCGCGTTGAGCTGCAAGAAGCGGGTGATGTCGGCCGAGGTGAACTCGGTGGTCACCCCGCCCTGCTGCTGCCGCCGCTGCTCGGCGAGGGTGCGCTGCTTGGCGGCCATGAGGCTCAGGAGCCTGCGCAGCGAGCCCATGAGCCACGGGGAGGCGCCGATGCGGCGGCAGGGCGGGATGTACTCCTGGCGGATGGTCAGCGCGCCGGCGGCGTCGCGCACGACCTCGGCGATCTTCACGCTCTCGTAGTCGTCGCGCGACTCGCTGCCGAAGAGCACCGCCACGTGCCGCTGCGCGAACGCGACCCCCACGTCGGTGGCGCCGCCCGCGGAGTCGACCACCACGCGGTTGGTGGTGAAGAAGCGCATCCCCGCCGCGGGGGTCGTCGACGCCGCGACGGCGGGCATGCCCTCGCGCTCGATGGGCACCGCGAGGTAGACCTCGAGCACGCGCTGCATGGGAGGGAAGAAGCCCTCCACCGGACGCACCGCGGGCGCCTCGGGGTGCTGGCCGTCGAAGGAGAGCGGGAGGCCGTCGGGCAGCACGCCCTGGAACTTCTGCACGCGCACCTGGCCCGCGACGAGCGCGCGCTCGTCGAGCTCGGCCACGACCACGCCCCAGTCGAAGACGCCCATCGCCCCGAGCCGCGCGGAGACGAACTGCTCGTGGTATCGGTCGAGCTGCTGGAGGTGCTGCGGGGACATGAACATCCCCTCGGACCAGATCACCCGCTGGGGGACCTTCATGCGTGGCTCCACGGGAGGGTGAGCGCGCGGGCGCCGAGGCCAGGCACCGGGGGCGGGCTCGGCGCAGAGGGCGCGCTCGGCGCGGAGGGAGCGGTCGGCGCAGACGGCGCGGACGGCGCGCTCGGCGCGTTGGGGAGCTGCGGCGCGTTGGGGAGCTGGGGCGCGGTGGAGGGGCGCGCCGGGGCGCCGAGGTGGCCCGGGAGGGTCGACGGCACGCGGCGGCGCACCCCCGCGTCTTCGACGACGTCGTTGCCGCCGGCCTCGATGTAGTAGTCCTCGAGGAAGAAGTAGTAGCGCGGGTCGCGCACGGCGGGCGCGCCGGCGTTGGGGTCGCTCTGCTGCGTCGCGCAGCGCTCCTCGCCGGGAGGCGGCGGGAGCTCGTACATCTCGCGCCAGGCCTGCCCCGCGGGGTGCCTGAAGATCGCCATGACCACCACGTGCGTCGCCCCGTCCTCGCGACGAAAGGCCCGGGCGAGCCGCTGCGTCGGGTAGACGTAGAACTCTTCGACCTTGAGCAGGTCGTCGCCGAGGGTGTCTCGGTCGCGGCGCCAGATGGTCTCGAACTCGGCCTCTTCGAAGCGCGTGATGCTCTTGAGCTGGTAGACGCGAACCACCACCGGGAGCGAGCGGCCCTCGTCGTTCTGGTTCAGCCGCTCGGAGCCCCGAAGCACCATCTGGATGTTCTGCGGCAGGTCGCAGGTCGCCCCGGGCGTCGGACGCTGCGGGCTGCTGCACGCCGCACCCAACGCGGACGCCAGCGCCGCGCAGAGAATCGCGCTGCGGAGTCCGTGGAGTACCTTCGGCATGGACACGTTGATGACCTTCCCCTGCGTCGCTGCTCTCACCGCGCGCGGGTCGCAATTTCTTCGAGCGCCCTGCGCGCAGACCCTCATAAGCGGCGCGAGGATGGCACAGCCCGGATTCGCGAATCAACAGTCATGCAGGGCGCTGCGGCGCGGCGTTGGAGCTCTGCGCCGCGCCTCGGGCACCGCCGGGGAGATTTGCGCTTCGTCCCCGCGCGGGCTGAGTTTCGTATAGGATCCCGGCCCGCTTATGGTTGGTAGGGGTCTCCTCAGCCGAATCGCCTCGAAGGACCCGCGGCAGAGCCGCGTGGAGAACGAGGTGGAGTCCATCGTGGCGCACCTGCGCGACCTCTTGAACACCCGGCAGGGCGAGGCGATCACCGTGCCCGAGTTCGGCGTGATCGATTTCACCGACCTGGTGCACAACTTCCCCGACGCGATCCAGCTCCTGCAGCGGTCGATTCGGGCGACGATCCTGCAGTTCGAGCCGCGGCTCAAGAACGTGGTGGTGCAGCACGTGCGCGACGAAGACGTGCTGATCTTGAAGTTCCAGATCAGCGCGCAGGTGTCGACCCGGCAGGGTCGGGGCGCCGTGCGCTTCGAGACCCAGCTCCGCGCGGGCGGGCACGTCACGGTGCGTTGAGTCTGGTCAGTCCCAGTGTGGGTTCATCGCGGCGGCGCAGCGAGCCGCCGAACGGAGCGAGTCGTTGTTCAGCAAGTACTACCAGAGCGAGCTGACCTATCTCCGAGAGCTCGGTCGCGAGTTCGGCCGGACCTACCCCAACGTCGCGGGGATGCTGGCCGAGCGCGGCGGCGACCCCGACGTCGAGCGCCTCCTCGAGGGCTTCGCGTTCCTCACCGCCCGGGTCCGCGAGCGCCTCGACGACGACGTCCCCGAGGTCATTCACACCCTCACCGAGCTGCTCTTTCCGCACTACCTCCGCACGGTCCCCGCGTGCTCGATCGTCGAGTTCACCCCCGTCGCCGGCGCGCTGCGCACGCGGCAGAAGATCGCCCGGGGCACCGAGCTCGCGAGCGCCGCCGTCGAGGGCACCGCGTGCCGCTTTCGCACGACGAGCGACGTCGACCTCCTGCCCCTCTCGGTGCTCGACGTCGTGGTCGACAGCGCGCGCCCCGCCGAGCCCACGCTCCGGGTGCAGCTCCAGACCCACGAGGCCGGGCGCTCGGCGGTCTTTCACGCCGACGGCGTGCGGCTCTTTCTGCACGCCGACAGCGGCGTGTCGACCATGCTCGCGATGTGGCTGATGAACCACCTGCGCGGGGTCTCGGTGCGCGGACTGAGCGCGGGCGCGAAGGGCGTCGAGCTGGGGCGCGGCGCCGTGCGCGCGTCGGGCTTCGCGCCCGAGAACGCGCTGCTCCCGTGGCCCAAGCTCGCGCCGCAGGGGTACCGACTGCTGCAGGAGTATTTCACCCTGCCGTCGAAGTTCTATTTCTTCGACGTGAAGGGCCTCGACCTCGCGCTCGCGCGGGCCGAAGACCGCTTCGAGCTGGTCTTTCAGTTCGAAGACCGCCCGCCGGCGCTGCCCGCGAGGGTGGGCAAGGACGCGGTGAAGCTCCACTGCACCCCGGTGATCAACCTCTTCGGTTGCGACGCCGACCCGATCAAGGTCGATCCCCTGCAGCACGAGTACCTCCTGCGCGGCAGCGAGATCGACCCGCGGCACATGGAGGTCTACTCCGTCGACAAGGTGTCGGGGCTGCAGGCCGGGCGCACCGACCGGCGGGAGTACCGTCCCTTCTTCGACTTCTTGCAGGCCCTGAGCCCCGAGGACGCGCCGGCGTTCTACCGGGTGCGCCGCTCGCGCTCGCCCCTCGACGAGGGCGTCGACTCGTGGCTCTCGGTGCAGACCCCGCGCGACGTCGCGGGCTCGGTGGTCGAGGAGACGCTCTCGATCGAGGTGACCTGCACCAACCGCGGCATCGCGTCGCAGCTGCGGGTGGGCGACATCTCGGTGCCCGCGCCGGGCTCTCCGCCCTTCGCGCGCTTCAAGAACATCGCGCCGGTGACGGTGCCGGTGCGGCCGCCCTACGGGCAGAGCCTGCACTGGCGGCTCATCGCGCACCTGGCGCTGAACTACCGCGCCCTGGCCGACGCCGACTCGCTGCGCGCGATCCTCGACCTGTACAATTTCCAGGCGCTCATCGACCGGCAGGCGGCGCGGGCGAACCGCCTGCGCATCGAGGGGATTCGCACGGTGCAGACGCGCCCCGTGGAGCGCCTGGTGAAGGGCGTGCCCGTGCGCGGGATCGGGACGACCCTGGAGCTCGACGAGTCGAGCTTCTCGGGCGACGGCGACCTGTACCTCTTCGCGGCGATGCTGGATGAGGTCCTCGCCGCGCACGCGGGGATCAACACTTTCTCTGAGCTCAGCGTGAGGGCGCACCCCTCGCAGGCGAGGTATACGTGGAAGGCGAAGAGCGGCCAGCAGCCGATCCTTTGAGCGAGGCGCTCGTCGCCCAGCTCCTCGCCCGGCCTCAGCGGGTGGGCTTCTACCGCGCGGTCGAGATCCTCGAGCGCTCGAACCCCGACGCCGTGCGCGTGGGCGAGCTCGGCCCCGTGCTCAAGGAGGTCGTGCGCTTTCGCCACGACCCGTCGCTCACCTTCTCGACCAGCGACGTGCGCTCGATTCGCCGGCGCGAGCGCTCCGTCGAAGAGGCCGTCGACGGCGCGACGCCGGGTCCGATCTACGAGATCACGTCGACCTTTCTCGGGCTGACGGGCACGGTCTCGCCGCTGCCGACGTACTTCGCCGAGGGGGTGATCCACGAGGACGACGACCACCCCGCGCAGCGAGAGTTCCTCGACCTCTTTCACCACCGGGTGCTGTCGCTGTTCTACCGCGCGCACACCCGGTACAGCTACACGTCCGACTACCTCTCCGACCAGCAGGACGTGTGGTCCCGCCGCACGCTCGCGCTGGCCGGGATCGACACCTTCGACGGGCGTGGCCCGGTGGTCGACCTGCCGCTCTGGCGCCTGCTCCGCCTCGCCCCGCTGCTCGCGACGCGGGCGCGCACCGCCTCGGGGCTGGTCTCGGTGGTCAGCGACACCATGGCCGACGTGCTCGACGGCGCCGCGGTGAGCGTGGAGCAGTTCGTCGGACGGTGGGTCACCATCGACGAGCGGCAGCTCTTTCGCCTCGGCGTGTCGAACTGCACCCTCGGCGAGGACGCCACCCTCGGCCGCCGGGTCTTCGACCGCGGAGGAAAGTTCCGGCTGGTGCTGGGCCCCCTGCGCCGCGGCGCGTTTCAGCAGTTTCTCCCGGGCGCCAAGGGGCTCGACGCCCTGCGCGACCTGGTGCTCTTCTACGTTCGTGACCCGCTGGAGTTCGACGTCGAGCTGATCCTCGCGCCTGGGGAGACCCCCGCGATGCGCCTCTCGTCGCGTCAGGGCGACGCCTCGCGCCTCGGCCTCGACTCCTGGGTCACCGTGAACGCCGACCGCGAGACCCGCGTGGTCGTGCCCGTCCCCCTGCAATCGAACTCGTCGGCGACGGTCGCCGACCCCGAACCCGACGCCGCCGAAGGAGCCCCGTATGGCATTGCTCGTTGAACCGAAGGTCATCGTCCGCCGACTCACCCCGACCTGCCAGGGCGCCCTCTCGGCGGCGTCGGTGCGCGCGATGAACGCGCGCTGCTACGAGATCACCGTCGAGCACCTGCTCGCCGAGCTCGTGAGCTCCGAAGACGGTGACACCGCCCGCATCCTCCACCACTTCGGGCAGGACCGGCAGCGCCTGCTCGGGCGGCTGGAGAAGTACCTGGGCCGGCTGCGCACCGGCAACGCGGGCAAGCCGTCGTTCGAGGCCAACCTCTTCCAGTGGATGGAGGACGCCTGGACCGTCGCGTCCCTCGAGCAGGACGTGCAGAAGCTCCGCTCCGGCGCGCTGATCCTTCAGTTCATCCAGAACCCGTCGAAGTACACCGGCGAGACCTTCACCGAGCTCGAGGAGCTCCCCCGCCACGACCTCAAGAAGGACTTCGAGGTCATCGTCCAGCCCTCCAAGGAGACCTCCGAGGTCACCGTGGCCACGGCGGCGACGGGCGGCGGCGAGGGGCCCGGCGTGGCCGCGGCCGCCGGCGGCGCCAACGCGCAGGAGAACCTCAAGCGCTTCTGCCAGAACATGACCGAGCGCGCCCGCAAGGGCGAGATCGACCCGGTTTTCGGCCGCCACACCGAGATCCGCCAGCTCGTCGACATCCTCTCGCGCCGCCGCAAGAACAACCCCATCGTCGTGGGCGAGCCCGGCGTGGGCAAGAGCGCGCTCATCGAGGGCCTCGCCCTCGCGATCGTCGCCGGCGACGTGCCCGAGCACCTGCGCAACGTCGAGCTGCTCTCCCTCGACCTCGGCGCGCTCCAGGCCGGCGCCGGCGTGAAGGGCGAGTTCGAGAACCGACTCAAGAACGTCATCGCCGAGGTGAAGGCCTCGGTGAAGCCCATCGTGCTCTTCATCGACGAGGCGCACACCATCATCGGCGCCGGCGGCGCGCAGGGCGGCTCCGACGCGGCCAACCTGCTCAAGCCCGCCCTCGCCCGCGGCGAGCTGCGCACCATCGCGGCCACCACCTGGGCCGAGTACAAGAAGTACTTCGAGCGCGACGCCGCCCTCGAGCGCCGCTTTCAGCCCGTGAAGGTCGAGGAGCCCAGCGAAGAGAACGCGGTGCTCATGCTCCGCGGGCTTCGCGGGCTCTTCGAGAAGGTGCACAACATCACCGTGCTCGACGAGGCCATCGTGTCGGCGGTGAAGCTCAGCGCGCGGTACATCAGCGGCCGGCTCCTGCCCGACAAGGCCGTCGACCTGCTCGACACCGCGACGGCGCGCGTGAAGACCGACATCGACGCCAAGCACGACGACCTCACGTCGATGGAGTCGGACCTCGCGGGGATGCGCCGCGAGCTCGACGGGCTCACCCGCGACCGGGGCCACGGGTTCAAGGTGGACGAGGAGCGGGTCGCCGAGCTCACGACGAAGATCGCCCAGCGCGAGGCGGAGATCGTCGAGTTTCACGCGCGGTGGACCGCGCAGCGCGACGCGGTCAAGGCCGTGCTCGCCGCGCGGCACGCGGTGGTCGCGCTCAAGGAGGGCGAGGACCCGGCGGAGTCTGCGCAGGCCCTCTCCGACGCCAACGCGAAGTGGGACGAGATGCGCGCCGAGGAGAAGGCCCTGGGGCGCAAGCCGCTGGTCAACGCCGAGGTGAACACCGACATCATCGCGCGCATCGTCGGCGACTGGACCGGCATCCCCGTGGGCCAGATGCAGAAGGACGACGTCGCCGTGCTGCTCTCCCTCGAAGACCGCCTGCGCGGTCGGGTCAAGGGGCAGGACCACGCGATGCAGACCGTGGGCGAGACCATTCGCATCTCCAAGGCGGGGATCAACAACCCCACCCAGCCCATCGGCGTGCTGCTCTTCGTCGGCCCCTCGGGCGTCGGCAAGACCGAGACCGCGCTCACCCTCGCCGAGGCCCTCTACGGCGGCGAGCGCTTCATGACCACGATCAACATGAGCGAGTTTCAGGAGAAGCACACGGTCTCCCGGCTCATCGGCTCGCCGCCGGGCTACGTGGGCTACGGCGAGGGCGGCGTGCTCACCGAGGCGGTGCGCCAGCGGCCCTACTCCGTGGTGCTCCTCGACGAGGTCGAGAAGGCCGACCTCGAGGTGATGAACCTCTTCTACCAGGTGTTCGACAAGGGCTCGCTCTCCGACTCCGAGGGCCGGCACATCAACTTCCGCAACACGATCATCATCCTGACGAGCAACCTCGCCACCGACGAGATCATGAAGCTCTACGACGCCGACGAGGAGCCCTCGATCGAGGACGTGGTCACCGCGATCCGCCCGATCCTCTCGAAGCACTTCAAGCCCGCGCTCCTCGCGCGCATGACGGTGATCCCGTACCGCCCGATCAACCGCGCGATCATGCGCGAGATCACGCAGCTCCGGCTCAACGGCCTGGCCAAGCGCCTGATGACCTCGCACCGCATCGAGACCACCTTCGCCGACGAGCTGGTCGACGAGATCACCAGCCGCTGCACCGAGGCCGAGACCGGCGCGCGCAACGTGGAGCACATCCTCCGCGGCTCGCTGATCCCCGCGGTCTCGCGGCAGCTCCTCGAGGCCCTCGCCTCGGGCGAGGTGCCCAAGAGCCTGCACGTCGGGCTCTCGCCCACGGGCGACTGGCGCATCGAGTTCTCCGGCAGCGCCGAGTGATCCCCCTCCGCGGGCGTCGCGTCGCGTAGCCCGCGCCCCGCTCTACTCTCCCCGATCACGTTGTCACGCGCGCGCGAGTGCGCTAAGGGCGCGGCGCCATGCAGCAGCTCCCGGTCGTCGACGTGCGCGCCTTCACCGACGGCTCGCCGTCGGACCGCGCGGAGTTCGTGCGCCGCTTCGGCGACGCGCTCTGTGACCTCGGCTTCGTCACCCTCGACGGCCACGGCGTCTCGCCCGCGCTCGTGCAATCCGCCTTCGACGAGACCGCGCGTCTCTTCGACCTCCCCGACGGCGAGAAGCGCCGCTGGGTCGTGCCCGAGAGCGGCGGCAACCGCGGATACATCCCCTTCGGCAAGGAGCGCGCGCTCGGCGCGTCGGTGTCTGACCTCAAGGAGTTCTGGCACGTCGGGCAAGAGGGCGTCGACGACGCGGGACGCGGGGTCTACCACCCCAACGTGTGGCCCGACGTCTCGCAGGTCGCGGGCTTTCGCGAGGCCGCGCTGGGCCTCTACGCCGCCCTCGAGGGCGCCGCCCTCTCGATGCTCGAGGCCGTCGCGCTGTACCTGGAGCTCCCGGTCGACTGGTTCTCGTCGATGGCGCGCGGGGGCAACAGCGTGCTGCGGCTGATTCACTACCCCCCGGTGCCCGACGACGCCCCCGCGGGCGCCGTGCGCGCGGCGGCGCACGAGGACATCAACCTCATCACCCTCCTCGTCGAGAGCACCACCGGGGGGCTCGAGCTGCTCACCCGCGACGGCGTCTGGCTGCCCGTGCACGCCCTCGACGGGCAGATCGTGCTCGACGCCGGCGACATGCTCCAGCGCTGCACCAACGGGCGCATCCCCTCGACCACGCACCGGGTGGTGAACCCCCGCGGGTCGAACACGCGGCGGTACTCGATGCCCTTCTTCACCCACCCGCGGCCCGAGTGCGTGCTCGCGCCCGCGCCGGGCACGGTCACCGCCGAGCGCCCCGCCCTCGCGGCGCCCGTGACCGCCCACGAGTTTCTCACCGAGCGCCTGCGCGCCATCACGACGTGACGCGCCTCGCCGAGCCCCTCTCCGCATGGACCACCCTGGGGGTGGGCGGCCCCGCGGAGCGCTTTCACCTCGCGGAGTCCGAGGCCGAGCTGATCGCGCGGGTGCGCGAGGCCGACGAGGCGGGCCGCGCGCTCACCGTGCTCGGCGGCGGGTCGAACGTGGTGGTCGCCGACGCGGGCGTCGCGGGCGACGTGGTCCGCGTGGCGCACCGCGGGGTCTCGCTCGCGACCGACGAGCACGCGCAGCTCGTGCTCCTGACCGCCGCGGCGGGAGAGCCGTGGGACGAGGTGGTCGCGCGCGCGGTCCACGAAGGTCTCGCGGGCGTCGAGTGCCTCTCGGGGATCCCCGGGCTCGTGGGCGCGACGCCCGTGCAGAACGTCGGCGCCTACGGCCAGGAGGTCGCCGACACGATCTCCTCGCTGCGCGTGTGGGACCGCGCCGACCGCACCGTGCGCTCGCTCGGCCCCGCGGCCTGCGACTTCCGCTACCGCGACAGCGCCTTCAAGCGTGACGCGTCGCGACGCTACGTCGTCCTCGACGTGACCTACGCCCTGCGCGCGGGCCCGCCCGAGGCGCCTCGCTACGGCGAGCTCTCGCGCGCGATGGCGGGGCGCGCGCCCACCCTCGCGACCCTGCGCGAGACCGTGCTCTCGCTCCGCCGCGCGAAGGGGATGGTGCTCGACCCGAACGACCCCGACTCGAGGAGCGCGGGGTCGTTCTTCACCAACCCCGTGGTCCCCCGCGAGCTCGCGGATGAGATCGAAGCGCTTGTGCGACAAGGGGATGCGTCGGTCTCGATGCCCCGCTTCGCGGCGCCCGAGGGCGCGGTGAAGCTCGCCGCGGGGTGGCTCATCGAGCGCGCGGGGGTGAAGAAGGGCGAGCGGCTCGGTCGTGCGGCGGTGTCGCGGGTGCACGCCCTCGCGCTGACCAACCCCGAGGGCGACGCCAGCGCGCAGGAGGTGCTCGCGCTCGCCGCGAGCGTGGCCGAGCGGGTGCGGGCACGCTTCGGGGTGACGCTCCGGCCCGAGGTGGTGCTCCTCGGTGCGCGGCACCCGCTCTGGGCGTGAGCCCGTGAGGTGATAGCGTCGCCGCCGCCATGGCTCACACCGCGCACGAACGCTCGCTCTACCGCAACCTCGGACGCGCCGCGCCCGCCGGCGTCGAGGGCTCCGTCGCCCATGGGTACGAGGCCCTCGCGGAGACCTTCGCGGCGCACCTCCGGCAGCGCCTCGAGGTCGGCGCGGCGCTCACGGTGTACCGCCGCGGCGCGTGCGTCGTGGACCTCTGGGGCGGCGTCGCCGACCAGGCCTCCCGGTCGCCCTGGCGGAGAGACACCCGCGCGGTGGTCTTCTCGGTCACCAAGGGCCTCGCGGCGATGGCCCTCGCGCTCCTCGCCGACCGCGGCGAGCTTGAGTGGGACGCGCCCGTCACGACGCTCTGGCCCGAGTTCGGCGCCGCGGGCAAAGAGGCGATCACGCTGCGCACGCTGTTCAACCATCGGGCCGGGCTCTGCGCCCTCGACGAGGTGCTCGACCTCGACGACTTCACGCGCCCAGATCAGAAACCCCGCATCGAGGAGATCCTCGCGCGCTCGGCGCCGCTGTGGACCCCTGGCGAGCGTCAGGGCTACCACGCGACCACCTACGGGATGTACCTCAACGCGGTCTTCGAGCGGATCCGCGGTGAGTCGGTCGGGGACTTTCTCAAGCGCGAGCTCTTCGAGCCCCTCGACGCCGACGTCTCGCTGGGCACGCCGGCTTCGGAAGACGCGCGCATCGCGACGCTGTATCCCCCGCGCAACGGGGCGCGGGTGGCCAACATGGTCCGGGCGTATTTCGCGGGCGACAACACCGAGGCGAGGATCTTTCGCTCGGTGCTCTCGCGCGGCTCGCTGAGCCGCCGGGCGTTCCTCTCGCCCCGCACCGGCCCCGAGGGGATCAACGCGTACAACCGCCCCGAGGTTCGCCGGCAGTGCCTGCCCTGGGCCTCGGCCACCGCGTCGGCGCACGGCGTCGCGAGGGCCTACCTGCCCTTCGCGCAAGGCGGCGCGCACGGCGGCGTGCCGTACCTCAAGGCCGCGACCCTCGAGCCCGTCTACGCGCGGCAGGGGTGGTCCGACCGCGACCTGGTGCTCCAGAAGCCTCTGGGATGGTCGCAGGGCTTCTTGAAGGAGGACGCGGGGGTGTTCTCTCCGGTGCTCGAGTCCTTCGGGCACGCGGGCATCGGCGGCTCCCTCGGGTGGTGCGACCCGGTGAACGGGCTCACCTTCGGCTACGTGATGAACGCCCTCGACTGGCGCGTGCGCTCGCCGCGCGCGGTGGCGCTCTGCGACGCGCTCTACCGCTGCGAGGCGCTGCGCGACCGGGCCTGACGATTTCTCGAAGGCGCGGCGCCTGACCCCGCAATACCCTCTCGATGGACGTGGTGTCGATCGCGCAGCCGCAGCTCTCCGAGGGGGCGGCGCTCGACGTGAACGAGGTTCACCGGGCGCACGGGGCCTTCGTGTGGGCCACGCTCCAGCGGCTCGGCGGGCGGCCGAGCGACCTCGACGACCTCTACCAGGAGACCCTCCTCGTGGTGCACCGCCGCGGGGGCTCGTACGACCCGACGGCGCCGCTGCGCCCCTGGCTCTATGGCATCTGCGTGAGGGTCGTCGCGGGATGGAAGCGGCGGGCCCACGTGCGCCGAGAGGAGCTGCGCGCGGCGGTGCCCGAGGCGGTGGGCGGGAGCACGCCTGAAGACGACGCGGCGCGCCGAGACGCGCAGGTGATTCTCCTCGCGTGCCTCGACGAGATGGACCTCGAGCGCAGGGCGGTGTTCGTGATGTTCGAGATCGATGAGCTGCCCTGCGATCAGATCGCGGAGATGATCGGCGTCCCCGTGGGCACCGTGTACTCGCGGCTCCACGCGGCCCGCGACGAGTTTCGGCGGGTGGCCACGCGCTGGCAGCGGCGCCACGCGGGGGCGACGCGATGAGCGACCCGAAGCGGCTGCGCGAGCTCCCCGGCGACGACTTCGCCGCGTCCCTTCTTCGCGGTGCGGCGCCGACCGCGCCCATGCGCGCCGAAGACCTCGCGCGGCTCGAACCCGCGGTCGCCCGCATCGCGTCGGCGCCTCCCTGGCACGCCGTCGTCGCGGTGAAATATGGCGTTCACGCGCTGGTCGCGCTGAGCGTGGTGTCGGCGGTGATCCTCGGAGCGCGGGCGCAGGGCACGCTGCGGGGACGGGTGGCCGCGCCTCCGGCCGCGGTGGTCGAGACCTCCGCCCCGCCGCCCGTCGCGGTGACCCCGGCCCCCGCGGTGACGCCGCCCGCGCCCTCGACGGTCGTGCGCCCGCCCTCCCCCGAGGTGTCGCCCGTGGAGCGCACCGCTCCGCGCGCCGCGAGGAGGGCCTCTCCCGCGCCTCGGACCGTGCCGCCGCTCTCGGAGGAGCTCGCGGTGATTCGCGCGGCCAGAACGGCGCTCCCCGACGCGCCCGCGCGGGCCTTCGCGCTGCTGCGCGACGCCGAGCCGCGGCTGCGGGGCGGACAGCTCGCCGACGAGCGCGCGGCCCTCGCCATCGAGTCGCTGGTGCGCGCGGGGCGCCGCGGCGAGGCCGAGTCGCGCCTTCGCGCCTTCGAGCGCGCGACCCCCGAGGGACCTCAGCTCGCGCGCCTCCGCGCGCTGCTCCGCGCGTCGCCGTGAGGACCTCTCTCCTCGCCGCGCTCCTCGCCCTCGCGCCCGCCGCGAGCGCGCAAGAACCCTTGCGGCGCATCGACTTCGCGTGGGTCCGAGGCCCCGACGCCGCCCGCTGCGCGCCGCGCGGCGCGGTGCTGCGAGCCGTGCGCGCGCGGGTGGGCCACGACCCCTTCGACGCGTCTGCTGAGGTCTCGGCCGAGGTCTACGTCACCCGCGCCCAGGGCCTCTGGCGCGCGACCCTCACGCTCCGCGACGCGCGCGGCGACGTGACCCTGCGGCGCGACCTGAGCGACGACGGAGACGGCTGCGAGACGCTCACCGACGCGGTGGTCGAGAGCCTCGCGCTGGCCCTCGACCCGGTCGCGCCCGAGCCCGCGCCCGTCGCGGAGCCGGTCTCGGTCCCGGCGCCCGCGCCCGCACCTCCGCCCGCGAGGGTCCCCTCGCCCGCGCCCCGCGAGGACGTGTCTCCGCGCGTGCGCACGAGCGTGAGCGCCGAGCTCCTCGCGGGCGCGGTGCCGGGATGGTCGCCCGGCTTTCGCTGGCGCCTCGAGGCCTCGCTCCCGCCGCGGGGGATGCGGCTCTGGGGCGAGATGGCCATCACCCCCGAGCGGCGCACCGACGCGCCCGAGGAGCACTGGTCCTTCGGGATGACGCGGGCGGCGAGCGGGCTGTGCTACGGCGCCTCGCCCTCGCGTCGCTTCGACCTCTCCGCGTGCGGCGGCGCGACGCTGGGGCTCGTGCACGGCGTCGCCCACCGCGGCGCCCCGGTCGCCCCCGGGAACTACCTCTGGTTCGCCCTCACCGCCGCCGGGCGCGCGGCGCTGCACCTGCACCCCCGCGTGGCCCTCGCCCTCGACGTCGAGGGGCACATCGCCCTGGCGCGCAACACCTTCGTCGTGCTGGGGCGCGACGCGCCGGTGTACGTGCAGGGCGTGCTCGCGCTCGCGCTGTCCGCGGGCGTCGAGGCCGCGTTTTGATCGCCGCACGAATTCGTGAAGGCCGGGTGCGCGCGCCCGCAATCGTGGGCGTAGGGACGACGCGAGGCGCCAGCGACGGCGCCGCGGAGGTCCCCGTGAAGGAGCGAGGGATGAATCGCAGGCGGACGGGTGTGCACGGGTCTCTGGGCGCCGCGGCGGCGCTGCTGGCGGGGTGCTTGAACAACGTGGTGACCGTCGCGGACGAGCGCGCCGACGCGGCGACGAGCGAGTCGCCCGCGGAGGGCGCGGGCGCCGTCGACCTGCTCGTGGTGATCGACAACTCCGGCTCGATGCGCGTGGGCCAGGACTCTTTCAACAACTACGCCTCGGCCCTCACCAGCGCGCTCGTCGAGCAGCACGGCGCCCGCGACGTGCGCGTGGGCGTGATCTCCACCGACCTCGGGACCGGCGGCGCGGCCCCCCTCCCCGGCTGCGCCGCGCCTAACGGAGACGACGCGGTGCTCAACCCCCGCGCGCGCGGCGAGGGCACGCGGGGGAGGAGCCTCGCCGAGCTCCCCGCGCCGATCTTCTGCGGCGGCTTCGAGAGCTCCCCCTTCATCACCCTGCGCGCGAGCGACGACGCGATGCTGCGCTACTGGGCGCCCAGCTGCCACGCGACGCTCGGGACCGCGGGGTGCGGGGTGGAGCAGCCGCTGGAGGCCGCGCTCCGCGCGCTCACGTCGCAGGCCGGAGCGTCGGGGCCCAACGCGGGCTTTCTGCGCCGCGACGCGGTGCTCGCGGTGCTGGTGGTCAGCGACGAGGACGACGGCTCCGTGCGCGACTGCCGCCAGCACGACGGCGTCGGCCCCTGCGTCGACGCGCGCTCGGTGTGGGACCCGAGCGCCAGTGAGTGGGCGCACCCCGACCTCAACCTCCGCTTCTACATGTACTCCCCACAGAGCGCGCAGGACCCGACCTGGCCCGTCGACCGTTACGTCGACCCGCAGCGCCTGAACCGCGGGCTCCTCGGCCTCAAGCCGGGACACCCCGAGCGCGTGGTCTTCGGCGCGGTCACGGGCGTGCCCCTCGCGCTCCCCACGCGCGCCGACGGGGGGACCGACTGGCGCGCGCTCCTCGGCGCGTCGCCCGACGGCCGCGACGGATACGCCGGCGACAGCGCCGAAGGTCGCGTCTCGATGCGCGCCGCCGACCTCGACCCGGCCTGCCCCACCCGCGTCGTACCCGCTTGCCGCGCAAGGGGATCGGACGCGCTACGGGCCGGTTGCGACCTCGCGTCGCAGTACTACGCGTGGCCCGCGAGACGTCTCGCCGAGGTGGCGCGACGCCTGGACGAGTCGGTTCTCTGCGGCGGCGCGCCCTGTCGCAACGGCATGGTCGCGTCGATCTGCGACGCGGGCGACTCGTCGCCGCTCTCGCGCTTCGCGGGGATGGTCGCGCGCCGCATCGTGCGCTGAGCGCTACGCCGCGGCGTCACGACCCGAGGGCGGGGAGCCCTCCCAGGCCGAGCGTGGACCGCGCGCGCTGGGCCTCGCCGCCCTCGTCGCGCCGGACGGGATCACCCGCCCCGCGAGCCTCCCTCGCGCAGCGGCAGGCACATCGCCCGCGCCGCCACCGCCATCGCCTGCGAGAACCCGTCGCGGCTCGCGCCGTGCTTGAGCCCCCGCGCCGTGGCGTAGAGCGTCTCGGCGAGCTGCCGCGCGCTGAGCCTCGCCGGGCGGTACGCCGCCGCGAGGCCGCCCTTGCGCATGGCGGCGGCCACCGCGTCGACGAAGGCCGCCTCGCGCTCGGCCACCAGCGGGCCCGCGAGGGCGAGGGTGGCCTCGACCAGGTCGGTCGCGCTCTCGCCCGCGGCGCCCAGGTACGGGCCCACCCACGCCTCGAAGGCCGCGCCGAGGCGCGCGTCGAGGGGGCGCGAGGGGGCGCCGAGGGCGGCCGTCGCCCCCGCCATCGCGTCGTCGAAGAAGCGCCGCACGGCCGCGCAGAAGAGGTCTTCTTTCGCCGCGAAGTGCAGGTAGAGCGCCTGACGCGAGACCCCCGCGGCCCTCGCCACCTCGTCCATCGAGGTCTTGCGAAAGCCGTAGCGCAAGAAGACCGCCAGCGCGGCCTCTTCTAGCCGCCGCCGCCGGGCCTCGCCCGCCGCGCCTCGCTCCGCCGACTCGCTCATCCTGCGACGGTCTTTACAACATGGATCAAAGTTGTCAACCGCGTCTTGACACCCCGGGGGCCGGGGCTATGGTGGCGCCGTGCCCTCGCCGCGCCCCCCTCGACTCGCCCGCGCCGCCCTCGCGGCGACGGCCGCCGCCGCGCTGATCGCTGCGTGGCGCCTGGGGCTGCTCGAGGTGTTCAGCGACCCGGCCCGCACGCGGGCGGCGGTGCTGGCGCTGGGCCCATGGGGGCAGCTGGCCTTCGTCGGGGCCTACGCGGCGCTGCAGCCCTTCGGGGTGCCGGGCACGGCGTTCATCCTCGCGGCGGCGCTGATCTGGCCCTGGCCGACGGCGTTCGCGCTGTCGATGGCGGGCACGATGGCGGCGAGCGTGGTGGGCTTCTCCTTCGCGCGCTTCATCGCGCGGGACTGGGTGTCGTCGCGCATCCCCGCGCGCTTTCGCGCGTACGACGAGGCGCTCGCCCGGCGGGGCTTCGCCACGGTGTTCGCGCTCCGGCTGATCTTCTGGATGCCGCCGATGCTCCACGCCTTCTTCGGGGTCTCTCGGGTGCCCTTCTGGACGCACTTCTGGGGCTCCGTCGCCGGCTACGTGCCGCCGCTGCTGGTGACCGCGTACTTCGGCGAGCGCGCCCTCCGCTTCGCCCGCGAGCTCCCCGCGTCGGTGTGGGCGGGCGCAGCCCTGGCGCTCGTCGCCGCGGCGGGGGTCTACCTGCTCCGGCGCCGCCCCACCCCTCAACCCTGAGGTGCTCTGATGATCGATGATCAGGCCCGTCGCCTCGGCCTCCGCGCCGAGCGCACGCACGCGTCCCCGCAGTTCTCCGACGGCCGCTTTCGCAACCCCTCGGGGGCGACGCCCTCGCTCAGCGGCCCGTCGCTCCCGCTGATCGGCGAGTATTTCTTCGGCGGCGGTCGCCGCGAGCCCTCGGCGCCGCTGCCGGTCGAAGACCCCCGCGAGGCGTGGTCGCGCCCCGGCGACACCGATCTTCGCGTGACCTGGCTGGGTCACAGCACGGTGCTCCTCGAGATCGACGGGCGGCGGGTGCTCACCGATCCGGTCTTCGGCGAGCGCGCGTCGCCGGTGTCGTTCGCGGGCCCGCGGAGGTTTCACCCGGTGCCCGTGTCCCTCGACGCGCTGCCGCCGCTCGACGCGGTGCTGCTCTCGCACGACCACTTCGACCACCTCTGCCGCGAGACCATGACGGCCCTCGCGCGCCGTCGCGTGCCGGTGGTCACCGCCCTCGGCGTGGGGGCGCACCTCGAGTCCTTCGGGGTCGACCCCGCGGTGATCACCGAGCTCGACTGGGGCGAGCGCGCCGAGGTCGGCGGCCTCGATTTCACCGCCACGCCGTCGCAGCACTTCTCGGGGCGCGGGGTGACCGGCCGCGACCGCACGCTCTGGGCGTCGTGGGTGGTGTCGGGCGCGCGGCGCAAGGTGTTCTTCTCGGGCGACACGGGGCTCACGCCGGCCTTCGCCGACATCGGCCGGGCGCACGGCCCCTTCGACCTCGTGATGCTCGAGGTCGGCGCGTTTCACCCGGCGTGGAAGAGCATTCACCTCGGCCCCGAGAACGCCCTCGCGGCCTTCGAGATGCTCGGCGGCGGCACGCTCCTCCCGGTGCACTGGGGGACCTTCAACCTCGCGCTGCACGACTGGGACGAGCCCGCCGAGACGCTGGTGACCCTCGCGGGCGAGCGCGGCGCGCGGGTGATCACGCCCCCCATCGGCCGCGCGTTCGAGCCCGAGCGGGTCGAGGGCCCGACGCCCTGGTGGCGCGCCGTGCCTCGCTGAGACACCGCCCTCGAGCGAGGGCCCCCGCGGCGCCGGGAGCGTGGGTCAGGCCGGCGCGCCGCGCGGACTGCGCGCCGCGTGGCGCGGCCTCCGCGCGGTCGTGAACCCGCGCGAAATCGCGGCTGGGGCCGCAGTAGCCTCGTCTCGGTTCGCGCCCGCCCCGCGCGCCTTCGCCCTCTGCACCGCCGGAGTTCGCCATGGCCTCACCCACCCGCTCGCGAGCGCCGACGGCCGCCTCGACGGCCCGCTGGCGCCCCTCGCCCGAGGCCCTGATCGCCCTCGCGTTCGCCCTCGTCGCCGCGCTCGTGGGGCGCACCGGGCGCCTCCCAGACGACGAGGGATACCTCACCTTCATCGGCGCCTCGATCACGGCGAAGGAGCCGCTGGCGGGGCTGTTCTTTCAGAAGGTCCACCCCGCGATCAGCGCGCTCTACGCGCCCGCCGCGCGCCTCGGGTGGGGCGCCTTTCTGCTCGCGCACGCGGCCACCGGCGGCCTCGGCTTGTACCTCCTGGGGCGGGTGGCGCGGCGCGTCTCCAGCGGCCCGGCGTGGCTGCCGCCGCTGATCGTGGCGACGTCGCCGCTCTACTTTCTGAGCGCCGCGACGGGGCAGTCGAACAGCGCCGCGCTGCTCTTTCTCGCGGGCGCCATCGCGTTGTCGCTGAGGGGCCCCGACGCGCAGCTGGCCGCGGGCGTCGTGACCGCCGCGGGGCTCTGGACCCGCTACGAATTCGCGCCCTATTTCTTCGCGCTGGTGGCGGTCGACGTGCTCCACCTCCGCCGCGCCCGCCTGGCCGCGGGCTTCTCGCTGGCGGCGCTCGCGTACATCCTCGCCGGGGCCTGCTATCACCGCGACCCGCGCTGGATCTTCACGCACCCCCCAGTGCTGCTCCACGGCCTCGCCGCGCCCTCGACGCTGCGGCTGGCGCACGGGCGCGAGGGGATGGCCTCGCTGCTCTCCGGGCTCTTTCTGGTCTCGCCGGTCGCGCTGCTGCCGCTGGCCATCGAGACCCGACGGATGCCCCCGCTCGGCCGGCGCGCGGCGCAGCTCCTCGCCGCGCTGCTGGTCCTTCAGCTCAGCCTGCCCCAGCTCGGGCTGCTCTTCAATTTCGACTACAACCCCAGGTACTTCCTGTGTCACCTGCCGCTGATCGCGCTGCTGGCGTCGGAGTTCACCGCGCACGCCGCGCCCGACTGGCGCCGCGCCGCCGCCCTCGCGGCCGCGGGCGCCGCGATCACCCCGCTGCTCCCGCCAGGCTTTCGGGCGCTCACGGCGGGGCTGCTCTTCGTGCTCCCGTTGCTCACGCTGTTCTGGCTCGCGCGCGCGTCGAGCACCGCGGGCGCGGCGCTGCTCGGGACGCTCCTCGCTCCCCTCACGCTCGGCGGCTCCGTCTCGTCGCTGCCGCTGCCGGGGCTCTCGCGCGCCGTGTCGTTCGTCTCGGCCACCCCCGCCGACGTCCCAGTCTACACGAACGTGCACCAGCTGCAGTCGCTCCTGGACGCGCGGCGAGACGGGAGGCGGGTTCGCTACCTCGCGGGCGTCGACATGATCCACGAGCTCGCGGGCGTGCTGGGCGAGCGGCCCAATCGACAGTCTGACGCCGTCTTTCGCGCGCTCACCCCGATGTTCTACGGCCGCGCGCTCTGGCCCTGCGAGCTGCCGCACCGCGCCCCCGCGGGGAGCCTGCTGGTGCTCGGCCTGCGCGACCGCGCCGCGAGGGTCTACGACCTGCGCGCGTGGACCCGGGCCTCGACCCTGGTGCTCTCGTCTGAGCTCGTCACCGTGTGGCGCGCGCCCCGCCCCGTCGACGTGCCCGGCCTGCCGCCGCCCGCGGAGATGTCGGCCTCGACGTTCCGTCTCCCCTGCGCCGCCTCACGGAGCTCCCTCGTACCGAGGCAGTGAGACCCTGCGCGGCCGCTCCGTCGTCGGCGGCGGCCTCCTCCGCGGCGGCCGGGGCGCGGCGCCCAGCAGGCGCTCCTGCAGCGCCCGCGCGCCGTGCATCGCGTAGTGCCGAACGTACGCGTACAGGTCCGCGTCGCGGTGCCGCGCGGCGTTGACCCCGTCGAGGGCAGCGCCGATCGCCCCCGCGAGGGCGGGCGAGAGGCGAGGCACGTGGTGCGCCCGCGCCCTCTCGCGCACGGCGGCGGGGAGCATCGGCAGCGCGCGAAACAGCAGGTCGTAGCGCTGGTAGAAGGCCGCGCGGTCGTGGTCCCGCCCGTGCGCGAGGTGGTGAAAGAGCCGGGTGCGCCCGCGGTGAATCTCGGCGAGCTCGCCGTCGGAGATGAGCCCCTGCGCGTGGGCGTCGCGGGTGAGGTCGATGCCCGGCAGGTGCGTGAGCCAGTAGGTGCTCACGCGCCCCGGCGGGTGCCTCACGAAGAGCTCGCGGGCCAGCTCCTGCGCCTCGGGGGGCTCGCCGGGGAGGCCGAGCATGTGGTCGAGGTTCATGCGAATCCCCGAGGCGTGCAGGGCCTCGAGGGCGCGCTCCAGGTGCGCCTCGCGCTCCATGCGCAGGAGCTGCTTGCGCTTGTACTCCGGGTCGGCCGACTGCACGCCCATCTGGATGCGGTCGCACCCCGCGTCGCGCAGCATCTCGGCGAGCTCACGGTCGATGAACCTCGGGTGCACCAGGCACGAGAACGGCACGCCGACCTCGCGGCGGTACCGCGGGAGAAAGCGCCGGAGCCACGCGCGGTCGAGGGTGAAGATGTCGTCTTCGAAATCGACGTGGCGAAGCGAGTAGCGCGCGTTCATCTCCAGCAGCTCGCCCATTACGTTCTCGACGCTGCGTCGCCGCACGTAGCGGCCTCCGTCCTCGCCGGGGAGCCGCGCGAAGAAGTTGTTGAAGCAGAAGGTGCACCGGTAGGGGCAGCCTCGCCCGGTCATCGTGAGGTAGTTGTCGCCCAGGCGAACGTGCCCCTCCCAGAGCGCCTTGTCCCACCAGGGGAGCGCGTCGAGGTCTTGAATGAACGACGACGCGGCGCCGCGCACGACCTCGCCCCCGGCGCCGCGCCAGTGGAGGTTGGGGATGGGCGCGTCGGGCGGCCCCGGCCGGCCGCGGCGGGCCTCGAGCGCGTCGCAGAGCGCGACGAGGGCCTCTTCGCCCTCGCCCACGCACACGTAGTCGACCTGAGGGTTCTCGAGGCACACGTCGGGCACCGCCGAGGGGTGCACGCCGCCGAAGATCACCGGCACGTCGAGGCGCGCGCGAACGCGGGCGGCGATGTCGAGGGCCCAGGTGTACGTCGGCGTGAGCACGCTGAAGGCCACGAGGTCGGGCGCATCGGCCACTACCTCGTCGACCACCCGCGCCTCGCTCTGAAACAGCCGCCCGAGGGCCGGGATCTCAAGGTAGTACCGGTCGGCGAAGAGCGCGGGGTCGAAGACCAGCGACGTGTCGTGACCCGCCCGGCGGAGCACCGCGGAGAGGATCGAGATCCCGAGCTGCTCCTGCCCCAACGCGACGAACACGACCTTCATGGTCGGATCGTAGAGAAGCGCCGCGGACCCACTTCTGAGGGTCGCCCCCCGCAGGCGCCGAAACGCCCCGTGGTGATGGTTCTCAGGGGTGCTGCGCGGGGGGCTGCCAGGCGGGTGCGGGCGCGGGGCCCAGGGCGCGGAGCCGCGCCCAGATCTGGTCGTGCAGTCGGTCGAAGGCGTCACGCGCGGGCCCAGACGCGCGGCCGCGCTCGATGCGCGCGAGGCTCATCGCGCAGGCGAGGAACTCGCGGTCGGTGGTCATCGGGTCGAGGGCGATGTCGCCCCAGCGGGTGACCGGGTCGAGCATCGCGCGGTAGCTCGCCGCGGTGTTGCGCCCGAGGGTCGCGATGCGCCCGCGCAGCGCCGTGGCGAAGGCGTCGCCGCTCGGGCCGAGGAGCGAGAGGTCCACGGGGTAGCCGAACACGCTGCGGTAGACCTCGTGGCGGGCGCGGGTCTCGTCGCTCGTGCGCCCCAGCACGAAGAAGCCCAGGACGATCCCGAGCGCGGCGACGGCGGCGACGACGGGGCCGTACAGCGCCGAGCGGTCGGGGTCGGCTTCGACGAGGTTGAACAGCCCGTGCAGCAGGAGAAAGACGCTCCACCCTCGCAGGTACGCGACGCCGATGGAGCGCAGGTTGAGGTCGGTCTTCACCACCCTCAGCTGGTCGCCCGGCAGCGGCGCGAGCACCAGCACCGAGCCCGCGGGGAGGATGGGCACGAACCAGACGTGAAGGAACCATGTGGCGACGCACGACTCGTCGCACTTGAGGATCCTGCCGTAGAGCCGTCTTCCGAACACGAGCATGGGGGTCGCTTCGCTCCTCTCAGGGAGCCTGGAGCTTCTCACGCCCCCGCGCTCCCACGCCACGGTCGAGCGTGGCGCTCGCGGGGAGACGGACGCATGATCCGCCGCGATGTCTTCAGCGCGCGCGGAGCGGCCCGTGATCACGGCCGTGGGGCTGACCCGGGTCTTCGGCGAGGGCGACGTGGCCGTGCACGCGCTCCGCGGCGTCGACCTCACGCTCTTCGAGGGCGAGTTCGTGGTGCTGCTGGGCGCCTCGGGGTCGGGAAAGTCTACGCTGCTGAACATCCTCGGCGGGCTCGACACGCCCACCGAGGGCACCCTGCGCTACCTCGACCGGGACCTCTCGGACGTCGACGAGGCCGCGATGACCCGCTACCGCCGCGACCACGTGGGCTTCGTGTTTCAGTTCTACAACCTCATCCCGAGCCTCACGGCGCGGGAGAACATCGCCCTCGTCACCGAGATCGCCCGCGACCCCATGGACCCCGACGAGGCCCTGTCCCTCGTGGGGCTGGGCGCCCGCGGCGGGCACTTTCCCTCCGAGCTCTCGGGCGGCGAGCAGCAGCGCGTGGCCATCGCCCGCGCCGTGGCCAAGCGCCCCGACGTGCTGCTCTGCGACGAGCCCACCGGCGCCCTCGACGCGACCACGGGGCGCGTTGTGCTCAGCGTCCTCGACCGGGTGAACCGCGAGCTCGGCACCACCACCGCGGTGATCACCCACAACGCGCCCATCGCGACCATGGCCCACCGCGTGGTGACCCTCGCCGACGGGCTGGTCACCCGCGTGCACGAGAACGTCGAGCGCGCGACGCCGGACAGCATGCGATGGTGAGCGCCCTCGACCGCAAGCTGCTGCGGGACCTCGGGCGGCTGCGGGCGCAGGTGCTCACGGTGGCGGTGGTCATCGCCTTCGGCGTGAGCCTCTTCGTGGGCATGGGCTCGGTGCGCATCGGGCTGCGCCGCGACGTGCTGCGCTTCTTCGACGCCGAGCGGCTGCCCGGCGTGACCGTCGCGCTCTCGCGCGCGCCCGAGGCGGTGGCGGCGCGGATCGAGGCGATCCCCGGCGTGGCGCTGGTGGTCACCCGCGTCACCGAGCGCGGCGTGGCTGAAATGGCCGGCATGCTCGAGCCCGCGGTGCTCACGGCGCACTCGATCCCCGACCGGGGACTGCCTCCCCTCAACGGGCTGCACCTCACCACGGGCAGGCTCCCCGAGCCCGGCCGCGCCGAGGAGTGCGTCGTGAGCGAGGCCTTCGCCACCGCCCACCGGCTGCGCGTGGGCGCGCCGTGGCAGGTGGTGCTGGGCGGCTCGGCGCGGCGTCTGCGGGTGGTGGGCACGGCGACCTCGCCGGAGTACCTCGTGCCGGGGAGCCTCGACGTGAGCGCCATGGGCAACGAGCGCTACGCCGTGCTCTGGATGCGCCGCGCGGCCCTCGCTCCCCTGGTGCGCATGGACGGCGCGTTCAACGACCTCGCGCTGCGGCTGCAGCCCGGCGCCAGCGCGGCGGGGGTGGTCGAGGCGACGGACGCGATCCTCCGCCCCTACGGCGGCACCGGCGCGCGCTCGTGGGACCGCCACCCCGCCTGGCGCGCGCTCACGCAGGAGCTCGCGCAGCTCGCGCAGACCGGCACCGCGCTGCCGATGATCTTCCTCGGCGTCGCCGGCTTTCTCGTGAACGTGGTGCTGGGGCGCCTCGTGCGCCTGCAGCGCGGGCAGATCGCGACGCTCAAGGCCCTGGGGTACACCTCGCGGCGGGTCAGCCTGCACTTCGTCGAGATGGCCGTGGTCGTCGTGGGCCTCGGGGTGCTCGGCGGCCTCGCCCTCGGCGCGGTGATCTCCGAGAGCTTCATCGGGCTCTACGCCGACTTCTTTCGCGTGCCCGAGCTCAGCGCGCCCATCGACCCCGGGCTCGTGGCGCAGGCGACGCTCTTCGCCCTCGCCGCGGGGGTCGTGGGCGCCGTGAGCGCGGCCAGGAGCGTGGTGAACCTCCCCCCGGCGCAGGCGATGCAGCCCGAGGCGCCGCCGCGCTACGGGGGCGGACGCGTCGAGGCCCTCGTGGCCGCGCCCTGGCTCGGTCCCGCCACGCGCATGGTGCTCCGCGAGCTGCTGCGTCGCCCGCTGCGCCTCGCCCTCTCGTCGCTGGGGATCACCCTGTCGGTGGCGATCCTCGTGGCGGGCAACGGGATGGTGAGCGCGATCCCCTTCCTCGAGGAGGCCATCTTCGTGCGCGGGATGCGCGACGACCTCGCGGTGCGCCTCGCCCGCCCCGTCGAGCGACGCGACGCGCTGTCCCTGGGCGCGCTCCCCGGCGTGCTCGAGGTCGAGCCCCAGCGCACCGTGATGGTGCGCGTGCGCGCGGGCTCTCGCTGGCGCGACGTCGCGCTGTTCGCGCACCCCGAGGGGCGCACCCTGCGGCCGGTGCTCGACCGCACGCTGCGACAGGTGCCCATGGTGCCCGGCGCGGTGGTGGTCACCGAGGCGCTCCTGGGGCTGCTCGACGTGCGGGTGGGCGACCGCGTGGTGCTCGAGCCGCAAGAGGGCGCGCGCCGCGCGGTCACCGTCACCGTCGGCGGCGCCGCCGACGAGATGTTCGGGCTCAACCTCCACGCCCTCGACCGCGACGTCGACCGCTGGCTCCACAGCGCGCCCCTCGCCGACACCGCCCTGCTCCGCGTCGACCCCGCGCGCCTCGACGAGGTGGTGCGGCGCCTCGCGCGCGCCCGCGGCGTCGCCTCGATCTCGAGCCGCGACGCCGCGCTCGGAAAGTTCCGCGAGCAGAGCGGGCGCTCGCTCGGCGTCACCATCGCGCTGCTCGTGGTCTTCGCCGGGAGCATCGCCGCCGGCGTGGTCTACAACAACGCCCGCGTCGCCCTGGAGCTCCGGGCGAGGGACCTCGCGAGCCTCCGGGTGCTGGGCTTCACCCGCGGCGAGGTCGGGAGGATCCTCACGGGGGAGATGTCCGCGCAGGTGCTCCTGGGCATCCCGCCCGGGCTGCTGCTGGGCCGGAGCTTCACCGAGTCGGTGATGAAGAACTCCGACCCGGAGATGTACCGCCTGTCGATTCAGATCACGACCGCGACCGACCTCTTCGCCATCGCGGTCACCCTCGCCGCCGCCGGCCTCAGCGCGTGGATGGTCCAGCGCCGCATCTCGAAGCTCGACCTCGTGGGCGTGCTCAAGACCCGCGAGTGAGCCCCGTCGCCCTCCCCCCCACGCGAACGCTGCTACCCTCCCGCACCGCGACCCATGAACGCCGCCGCCGCCCCCGCCAAGAAGTCTGCACGCCGCGCGCGGGGCGCGTGGCTCCGGCGCGGCCTCGGGGTGATCGCCCTGGGGCTCGCGGGCGCGGGCGTGGCCTACGCGATGCGCCCCAAGCCCATCGCCGTCGAGCTCGGCGCCGTCGCCCGCGGCGCGCTGCGGGTCACCGTCGACGAGCCGGGCTTCGCGCGGGTGACCGACCGCTACGTGGTCTATGCCCCGCAGTCGGGCACGCTCTCGCGCATCGCGCTGCGCCCCGGCGACCCCATCGCCCGCGGCGCGGTCATCGCGCACCTGGTCGCGCTCCCCGCCGCCGTGATGGCGCCCCGCGAGCGCGCCGAGGCGCGGGCCCGCGTCGAGGCCGCGCAAGACACCCTGCGGCAGCTCCGGAGCGCCGCCGAGCGCGCGCGCCTCGCGCGGGAATTCGCCGAGCGTCACCTCGAGCGCACCCGCGCCCTCGCGCGGCAGGGCGCGGCGGCGGCCGAGGCGCAGGAGCGCGCCGAGGTCGAGGCCCAGGGTCTCCGCGCGGATGAGGCCGCGGCGCGCGCCGGAGCCGAGGCCGCGGCGCACCAGGTCGAGCTCGCGCGCGCGGCGCTGGGCGCGTCGGCGCCGGGCGCGCCGGACGAGCTCGTGGTGACGGCCCCGGTCAGCGGCGTAGTGCTGCGCGTGGGGCGCGAGAGCGCCGGCGCGGTGACGGCGGGGCAGGAGATCCTCGAGTTGGGAGATCCCGCGTCGCTCGAGGCCGTGGTCGAGGTGCTCACCGCCGACGCGGTGCGCGTGCGTCCCGGCGCCGAGGTGAGCCTCGAGCGCTGGGGCGGAGAGGGCGCGCTGCGGGGCGTGGTCCGCCGCGTGGAGCCCTCGGCGTTTACGCGCACGAGCGCCCTCGGCGTCGAGGAGCGTCGGGTGAACGTGCTCGTCGCGCCCGCGCCCGGCTCGTCGTGGTCGGCGCTGGGCGACGGCTATCGCATCGAGGCGCGCATCACCGTGTGGCAGCGGGCCGACGCGGTGTACGCCCCGTCGAGCGCGGTGTTTCGCCGCGGCGAGTCGTGGGGCGTATACGCGGTGCGCGGGGGCGTCGCGCGCTTCGAGCGCGTCGAGGTGGGCGAGCGCGCGGCGGCCGACGTCGAGCTCCGGCGAGGCCCCGCGCCCGGCACCCGCCTGGTGATGCACCCGAGCGACCGCGTGCGCGAGGGCGTGGCCGTGACGGGCGACGAACAGCCCGCGGCGAGTCCCTGACCCGGCGGGCTCGCGCGGCCACCGCGCCCCTGGTACGACGAGGCATGGATGGGATCCGTCTGAGGGCGCTGCTCCCGTGGCTCCTGCTGGCGTGCGCGGCCGACCCCGGATCGGTGCTCGGCGAGCTCGACGGCTCCCTCACCCCCGACGCGAGCCCCCCCGACGCGGCCCTCGTCGCGATTGATACCCTTGCGGCGCAAGACGTTACGCGACAAGACCGCGTTGTCCCGGTTGACGCGCCTGTGCCCCTCGACGCGCCTGTGCCCCTCGACGCGCCCGCGCCCCTCGACGCGCCTGTGCCCTTCGACGCGCCTGTGCCCTTCGACGCGTGCGTGAACCCGCCCCTCGCGCGTCCTCCCGCGGGGGCGCCGGATCGCTCGGCGGTCCCCCGGGCGGTGGCGTCGGAGCACCCCGACTGGCTCCGCGACTCGTGCCCCGCGAACGGCGGCAACACGCGCTTTCTCACCGAGGTGCTCCGCCGGTTGCGCGACGAAGACCGCCGCTGGGGCCTCAACGCGCTCTCGGGCGGGATCAACGGCGACCGCCTCGCGTACCACTGGGGCTGCGGCGAGGCCGAGGGCAGCGCCGAGGCCTACGTGCTCGACGTGATCTCGAGCCACTGCGGCACCCCCGGCCCCGGCTGGATCGACCAGACCACCGAGCCCGCGCGCTGGACCCTCGCGGGGTACTCGACCTCGGCGCCGGTGGACGCGGGCGCCGTCGACAGCGGGAGCGGACACGTCCCCCCGCCGCTGCCCGACGAGTCGGGGCTCGTGCGCGACCTCGCGGCGGAGCGCCCCGACCTGCTGGCGGCGTCGTGCCGAGACATGGGGGGCAACAACGAGTTTCTCTTCGAGCTCGTGCGGCGGCTGCGGCGGCGAGACGCGCGCTGGGGGCTCAATTGGAAGCGCGGCGTGGTCAACGACATGTCGCAGGACGTCGTGGACTACTACTTCGGCCCCGGCGCCCCGCGCGAGGGCGCGACGGAGGTGTACATCCTCGACGTCATCGTGGGGCACTGCGGACCCTCGCCCGCGCCGGGCTTCACCGACGTCACCGAGGCCACGCGCCTCGGCGGAACCATCGGCCGCTGGACCCTCGCCGGGCGCGCCGACCTCTGACCCTCCCCGCGCCGGTTTGACTCCCGGCGCCCGGGAGGGAACGGAATGCACGAATGAGCACGCACCCTGACGATGTCCTCGCCGACGCGTGGCGCGACGCCTGGCGCTACGCCGTCGAGGCCCACCACGGGCAGCGCTTCACGGGCACCGAGCTGCCGTACGTGCTCCACGTCGGGAGCGTCGCCGCCGAGGCCCTCGTCGCCCTCGAGCGCGAGGCCCTCGAGGCGCGTCTCCTCGCCCTGCGCTGCGCGCTGCTCCACGACGTGATCGAAGACACCGATCGGCGCCCCGACGAGCTCGCCGCGCGCTTCGGCGACGAGGTCGTCGCCGGGGTGCTCGCCCTCTCCAAAGACCCGTCGCTGCCCAAGGAGCAGCGCCTCGCCGACAGCCTCCGCCGCATCCGGGCGCAGCCGCGGCCGGTGTGGTGCGTCAAGCTCGCCGACCGCATCGTGAACCTCGACCCGCCCCCCGATCACTGGCCCGACGCGAAGGTCGCGCGGTACCGCGAGGAGGCCGTCGAGATCCTCGACGCGCTCGGGTCCGCGTCGCCTCGCCTCGCCGGGCGGCTGCGGCGCCGCATCGAGCGCTACGGGCGCTGAGCGGTCAGTACAGCGGGTCGTCGTCGACCTCGGCCACGGCGTCGCCGACGACGGGGCTGCGCGCGAGGCGGTCGCGCACGTGGTCGACCAGGGCGTCGACGTACGACTCGAAGGGGGGGCACCTCGGCGCGGCGGCGCCCAGGGCGGCGGCGAGGTCGCCCTCGTAGTGCGCGCGGCCCGCGAAGCGCTCGGCGAAGGCGCGGGGGCTCTTGACCAGCCGGTCCATCCCCGGCGTGCGCAGCAGCGCGCGGGTGATGTTCACCGGGACCATCCCCCGCGGCGCGCGGCGCACGACGGTCTCGGACAAGAGCTCCAGCGCTCGACGCGCGCTCAGCGGGGCGGGGTCGACGACGTGCAGCACGCGGCCCGCGGCCTGCGGCGACGCGGCGAGGGCGACGCCGACGCGGGCGACGTGGTCGACCGGGACGACGTTGAGCGTCGCCGTCTCGCGCAGGGGCAGCGGCACGGCGATCTCGCGCGGCGCGCTCATCATCAGCAGCACCAGCAGGTAGAGCCCGTCGAGCAGGTCGACCTCGCCCGTCTCGGAGTGCCCCACCACCGTGGCCACCCGCAGCAGCGTCGAGGGGACGTCGTCCCACGCGCGCGCCAGGAGCGACTCGGCGCGGCGGAGCGAGGCCGCCACGGGGTCTCTCGGCGTGGCCTCGCCCAGGAGCGGCGCCGCGGGCACCCGGTCGCGCACCCCCGCGGCCGAGGCGACGGAGCCGTAGTACACCAGCCGCGGCGGCGCGCCCCGGCGCTCCCGCGCGAAGAGCAGAACCTCCCGCGCGCCCTGCTCGTTGAGGTGCGCCGCGAGCCTGGGGTCAGACGCGTCGGGGGTCGCGACGGCGGCGTGGTGCACCGCGGCCACCCGCTCCGCCAGCGCGAGGTACTCCGCGCCCGAGAGCCCCAGGTCGATGGACGTCACGTCCCCCTCGACCACCTCGGCGGCGCCCTCGGGCGAGAGCTCCGAGACGAAGCGTCGGGCCTCGTCGAGGTGACGCGGCCGCGCGAGCAGGGCCACGCGCTCGCCCTTCGCGAGGAGCTCCACGGTGATCAGCCGCGCGAGCTGCCGCGGAAAGCCCGTGACCAGGGTCAGCGCCCCGCCCGCCGTCACGCGCCGCCTCCATAGCGCGCGCGCAGCGCCTCGACGAGCGCGTCGACCTGCGACGCCAACGCGTCCAGGCCGCCGTCGTTGCGCAGCACCCAGGTCGCCACGCGCTCCTTCTCCGCGAGGGGGAGCTGCGCCGCGACCCGCGCGTCGGCGTCGGCCGCGTCGCCGCCGTTGCGCGCGATCAGCCGCGCGCGCTGCACCTCGGGCGAGCAACTCACCACGACCAGGGCCTCCATCGCGCGGTACGAGCCCGTCTCCACCAGCAGCGCCGCGTCGTACACGGCCACCGCGTGCCCCTCGGCGCCCAGGGCCGCGAGCCGGCGCGCGCTCTCCTCGGCGATGCGGGGGTGGAGGACGGCGTTGAGCGCCGCGCGGGCCTCGTCGTCGTGAAAGACCCTCTGCGCCAGGGCCTTGCGATCGACCGCGCCGTCGGCCTGGAGCACCCCGTCGCCGAAGCGCGCGCGCAGGGCCTCGGCCCCGTCGGAGCCCGGCGCGACGACGTCCCTCGCGACGAGGTCGGCGTCGACGACGGGCACGCCCCTCGCTTCGAGCATCGCCGACACGGTGCTCTTGCCACACGCGATCCCGCCGGTCAGTCCGATCACCACCATGAACACTGCTCCATCGCCCGAAGCGCCGCGGCGCGCAATCACCGCGGATGAAATGTTCCCGTCGGGGTCGGCGCGTACTAGGGTTTCTGCTGGAGCATGAGCCGAGAGCAGAAGCGACCGCCGGGAGAGGAGCCGCCCGCGGAGGGTCAGGTGATCCACGTGGACTTCGCCCGCGGCCACCGGGCGGCGAGCGACAACCTCCGCCGCGTCCCCGTCACCGACCGCGCGCCTGACCTCGACACCGTGGCGCGGACCTTTCCTCGCGCCGAGGTCACCGAGCTCTTCGCCCTGGGCCCCCGGCAGCTCGCGTCGTGGGAGCGCCTGGGCATCGTCGCCCCGACGGGGCTCAGCGGTCGCTCGCGGGTGTACACCTTCGCCGACCTCATCGCCGTGCGCGCGGCCAAGGGGCTGCTGCAAGCGGGCTTTCCCACCGCGCAGATTCGCAAGGCCATCGAGGCCCTGCGCGCGCACCTGCCCGACCTCTCGCAGCCCCTCCTCGAGGCCCGGCTGGGGAGCGACGGGGCGCAGATGCTCGCCCGCCACGCCGGGGTCACCTTCGACCCGGTCACGGGCCAGCGCATCTTCGACTTCAACGTGCGCGCGATTCGCGACGACGTCGTGCGGGTGCTGCGCCCCAAGATCTCTCGGCGCCAGCAGGACGCGTGGGAGGCCTACCTCGAGGGCCTGCGCCTCGACGAGGACGAGACCACCCGCCCCCGCGCCGAGGCCGCCTACCGCCGCGCGGTCGAGCTCGACCCCAGCCTCGCCACGGCCCTCACGAACCTGGGCAACCTCAGGCTCCTCGACGGCGACCGCATCGAGGCCGAGCAGCTGTACCGCAGGGCCATCGCCGCCGACGGCACCCTCGCCGAGGCGCCGTACAACCTCGCGTACCTCCTCGTCGAGCGCGGCGAGCACGCCCTCGCGGTGGAGTCGTTTCGCCGGGCCGTCGAGCTCCGGGCAGACTTCGCCGAGGCGCATTTCAACCTCGCCATGGCCCTCTCGGAGCTGGGCCGCCGGGTCGAGGCGAGGGTGCACTGGAAGCGCTACCTCGAGCTCGAGCCCCAGGGCGCCTGGGCGGCCTCGGCGCGGCAGCACCTGGACGGCTGACCGCGGCGCGGCCATGCTCTCGGCCATGCGCGTGCGAATCGAGTTCTGCCTCGCTTGAAACTACAAGCCCAGGGCCGCGGGTCTCGCGGCCGAAATCACCGCGGCGCGGGGCGTCGAGGTCGAGGTCATCCCCGGCGCGCGGGGCGCGTTCGAGGTCTTCGTCGACGACCGCCGGATCTTCTCCAAGCTCGAGGCCCATAGGTTCCCCGAGGCCGACGAGGTGCTGGCGAAGATCCCCGGGTGAGCGCCCGGCGTAGCGCGACCCCCGCGCCGGGGGATATCCTCCGCGCATGAAGCGCCGTGTTTCCGGGTGGTCCCTCTGCCTCGCCGCCCTCGCCCTCGCCGGCTGCGGTGACGGCGACTCCCCGTCCGACGCGGGCGCCGACGCGCCGCGGCCCCTCGCGGCCTGCGACTCTCCCGGGGTCTCCCGCTCGATGGTGCTCTCGACCTACGGCTTCGTGCGCCCCGACGCGATGCGCGGCAACTCCGTCGAGGGCTTCGACCTCGACGGCCGCGTGAGCACCGCGGGGGACGTCGAGGGCTGCCGGCAGAGCGATTTCACCGACTCCAACGGCGTGCCCGGCATCGACAACCAGCTCGCGCGGCTGCTCCCCGTGGTCGACATGATGACCGGCGGCGCCGTCGACGGTCTCGTGCAGGCCGCGGTGAACAACGGCCAGCTGCTCATCGCGATCACCCTCGAGGGCCTCGACGACACGGTGAACGACCCGTGCGTGAGCGTGGTGATCCAGAGCGTGCGGGGCATGCCCTTCGTGGGCAGCGACATGCGCATCGACCCCGGTCAGACCTACGACCTCGTGCCCGGCGAGCGCGTCACCCGCACCCCCGCCCGCATCCGCGACGGCGTGCTCGAGGCCGGCCCCTTCGACCTCCCACTGCCCTTCGCCGCCCTCGACGCGCGCTTCATCCTCGACCTCCGCGGCGCGCGCATTCGCGCCGTCGTGCGCCCCGACGGCAGCCTCAGCGGGATCATGGGCGGCGGTGTTCCTTCGGTGCCCCTCGGCGAGACGCTGATCATGTACGGCATCGGCTCGGGGCTCCAGCAGACCCTCGTGGGCACCCTGCGGCTCTTCTCCGACCTCGCGCCCGACGCCGGGGGCATGTGCACGCAGATCTCCGCGGGCCTGCGCTTCGACACGCGCCCGGCCTTCGTAAATCCCTGAGGGGCGCCGGCGGGATGAGCGGCGAGTCGTGGCAGAGGTTCCTCGAGGCGTGGCGCGAGCGCTGCGGGCTGCGCCCCCTCGACCACCCGATCTTCTCGGGCGTCGGGCGGGTGTGGCGCGTCGAGATGCACCCGGCGTTTCACGACGACGTCGCGGTGACCGTCACCGAGATGTCGAGCGGGGGCTTCATCGAGCTCCGCGCGCTGGGCCGCGAGGCGCACGCCTGGGCCACCCTCGACGCGGGGGGCGTCGCGCACCCGACCGCGCCCGCGCCCGCGCCCCGGGTCTGGGAGGCGCCGGTCACCACGGAGCAGGTCGAGGCCCTCGCGGCGAGGATGCCGCGGCTCCCGCTGCACTCGCTGCCCGTGGGCATCGACGGGATGATCGTGCTCCACGAGGCGCTGCTCGACGGCGCGCCGCTGCGCTTCTGGTCGTGGTCGCCGACCCTCGCGCGGGCGCCGCTGCACCGCGAGTACGTCGTGGCGCTGTGCGAGCTGGCCGCGGGCGCGCTGCGAGACCCCGCGGCGCAGGCGGCGCTGCACCCGCTGGCGGCGTACCTCCGCTGAGGCGATTGTCGTCGGCTTCGCCTTCGGGGTTGGCATCAGCTAGGCTCTGAAGGGTCGGAGGTGTCCCATCGAGATTCACGGAAACACCACGGGGCTCGCGCCCAGTGATCTCCGCGCCATCGAGCGCATCGCACGCCGCCGGGTCCCTAGCGACCGCATCATTTCTCCAGAGCTCGCGCGCTCCCTCGTCGAGGCCTCCTGCGCCACCGGGCGTCAGGTGGGCGTGCTCGTCAACCGCGGGGGCGCGGTGGAGCACGTGATCGTGGGCGACGCGACGAAGCTCATGCTCCCCGACGTGGGGCGCCTGCGCGCGGCGGGGGGTCGCTTTCGGGGACTCCGGCTGCTGCACACGCACCTGCGCGGCGAGCCGCTCACCCACGACGACCACGTCGACCTCTCGCGGCTGCGCCTCGACCTCGTCGCGGCGGTGCACGCGAAGGAGGGCGGCGAGGTGGGGGACGTGCACTGGGCGCACCTGATCCCCGAGAACCCCGAGGGCAAGCTCTGGCGCGACGAGGGCCCCACGCCCATCTACCGGATGGAGGGCGATTTTCTGGGGATGATCCGCGAGCTCGAGGCCGAGTTCGCGAAGGTCACCAGCGCGCGCGAGGTCGCGGGCAAAGACGGCCGCGCGATGCTCGTGCACGTCACCGACAAGCGCAACGCGCACCACATCGAAGACTCGCTGCGCGAGCTGCGGGAGCTCTCTCGCACCGCGGGGGTCGCGGTGGTCGACGAGGTCGTGCAGGTGCGCGAGCAGATCGACCCCCGCTGGGTGCTGGGCAAGGGCAAGCTCGACGAGGTGGTGCTGCGCTCGATGCAGCGCGACGCCGACGTGCTGATCTTCGACCGCAACCTCTCGCCCTCGCAGGCCGCGGCCATCGCGGCGATCACCGACCTCAAGGTGATCGACCGCACGCAGCTCATCCTCGACATCTTCGCGCAGCGCGCCGAGACCCGCGACGGCAAGCTCCAGGTCGAGCTCGCGCAGCTGAGGTACATGCTCCCGCGGCTGGGGCAGAAGGACGACGCGCTGTCACGGCTCACCGGCGGCATCGGCGGGCGCGGCCCCGGCGAGACCAAGCTCGAGATCGCGAGCCGCCGGGCGCGCGACCGCATCACGCACCTCGAGAACCAGCTCAAGGAGCTCTCCGCGCAGCGGAGGCAGCGGCGCTCGCGGCGGGCCAAGACCGGGGTCATCGCCGCGGCGCTGGTGGGGTACACCAACGCGGGCAAGAGCACCCTGCTCAACGCGCTCACGGGCGCGTCGGTGATCGCCGAAGACAAGCTCTTCGCCACCCTCGACCCGCGCTCGCGCCGGCTGGTCTTCGAGGCCGACGAGGGCGGAGACGGCCGCCCCCGCGAGATGCTGGTGACCGACACCGTGGGCTTCATTCGCGACCTCCCCAAGGAGCTCGTGGCGGCGTTTCGCGCGACCTTCGAAGAGACCGCCGACGCCGACCTGCTGCTGCACGTGGTCGACGCGAGCGACGCGCGCTACGAGGAGCAGATCGCCACCACCGAGGCGCTCTTCGAGGAGCTCGAGCTGCAGAACATCCCGAGGCTGATGGTGTTCACCAAGGCCGACCTGGCGCCGCTGGGCGGGGCGGCGGCGCTGGCGCGGGCCTACGACGGGGTGGCCCTCGACGCCCGCGACCCGCGCACGCAGAGCGCGCTGATCAACCGCCTCCGGGCGCTGGTCGATGCGCCGCCGAGGTCGTCTCGCCGCGACGCCGCCCCGCCGCCGTGGGCGCAGCTGCCGTGAGCCCGCGCGCGCTCTCGCTCGCCGCGGCCGTCGCGCTCCTGGGGTGCGGCGCCGGCGGCACCTCCCGGCCCTTTCCCGACGTCGGGCCGATGGACGCGGCGCTGCGCTTCGACGTCCTCGGCTTCGACGTGATCCGCGCCGACCGCGCGGGCATGACGCGCCCCGAGGTGCTCGACTTCACCGACGCCGACCTGCTCCCCGGGCAGCTCGACGTGAGCCGCATGGACCGCCCCTGCGCCACCGAGCTCCCGGGCGAGTACCGCTTCTTCACGCAGGGGGCGACGGCGAGCGACGACAAGGTCTTTCTCTCGCTCCCGCGGCGGTTTCGCTTCGAGCGGCGGCTCCCGGGCGTGACCACCCCCGCGGTGTGCGAGACGACGATCCCCGCCTGCGGCGCCGCCGACGCGGTGGACGTCGACGAGCTCGACCTCGCGCTCACCGACCCCGAGGTCGTCGCCGCGCTCGCGCCGGGCGAGCGCGCCTACGGCTGCGACGCCCGGATGACCGGAGGCGCCGCGCTGGTGGTCGAGCGCGGCGCGGGGCGGGCCGTTCTGGGCGACCCCTGCCGGGTCTGCGCGCCCATGGCGTGCACGCCCCCGCCCATGGGGCTGCAGCGCCTCAGCGACGTGCTGGTGGCGCTGCGGGACCAGGAGCTCTTGCGCCCGGGATGCCGCGCGGTGGTGAGCGCCGACGCCGGCGCCGCGCTGGTCGACGCGCCGGTCGACGCGCCCCGCGACGTCGCCGCAGACGACGCCCCCGACGCGAGCGTGGGCGCCGACGCCTCGACGCCGAGCGCCGACGCGGCCGTCGACGTCGTCGAATCCGACTGACCCCTCGGCGGTCCTCGGGGTGCGAAGCGCCTGCGTCACCGCCGCGTAGCGCCGCACGCACCGAGGAATTCGGTGCATCACGCAGTTGACGCGCGGGCGCGGGAGGGGATAGGTGGGCGCTCGAAACGTCCTATCGCGTTGGAGAGGTGCAGCCGTGACGTCCACGAAGCAGGAGATCGAGGTCTCGTACGATGTGTCCAATGAGTTCTTCCGGCTCTGGCTGGACGAGCGGATGCACTACACCTGCGCGGTCTTCGAGCGCGACGACGAGACCCTCGAGCAGGCGCAGCTCAACAAGGTCCGGGTGCTCCACGACTACGCCGAGGTGAACCCCGACAAGCTCGTGCTCGACATCGGCTGCGGCTGGGGCGCGAACCTCGAGTACCTCTCGTCGCGCGGCGTGAAGCGCGCGCACGGCATCACCCTCTCGACGGCGCAGGCCGACGAGGTGATGTCGCGCAAGCTCCCCGGCGTCGACGTGATGATCTGCGACTACAAGGACTACGAGCCCGCGGAGAAGTACGACGCGCTCATCTCCATCGAGATGATCGACCACCTGTGCTCCCCCGCGCAGGCCAACCAGGGCCTCGCGATCGAGATCTACCGGGAGTACTTCCGCAAGTGCGCGAGCTGGGTGAAGCCGGGCTCGTACTTCGGGTTCCAGGCCATCCTCCGCAACCGCGCCCCCCGCGTGCGGCAAGACATCGCGGACATGAAGTTCACCGCCGACGTGATCTTCCCCGGCGGCCTCAACCCCCGCCTCGAGGAGCTCGTCGCCGCCGTGAACCCCTACTGGGAGATCGTCGAGCTCAAGACCCGCCGCACCGACTACGGCCGCACCACCGCCGAGTGGCTCCGCCGCATGAAGCAGCACGAGGCCCACATTCGCGCGAAGTGGGGCGACCAGGTCTTCGACGACTACGACCGCTACCTCTCCACCTGCGTGCGCGGCTTCGCCAACCACTGGTCGAGCGACGTGCAGATGAAGCTCCGTCACATCGACGTCTGAGCGCCCCCTCCGCCTGATGCCCACGCTGCTGATCCACGTCGAGAACGCCGACGGGGGAGCGAGAGAGACCCGCGGCTTCTCGCCCGGGGTGATCCGCGTCGGGCGCAACCGCCTCAACGACCTCGTGCTCCCGCACCCCGCGGTGTCGCAGTTTCACGCGAGCCTGCACTTCGACGGCGCGCAGGTCTCGGTCTCGGCCGGTCGGGCGAAGAACCCCCTGCGCTGCAACGGCGTCGAGCTGGCGGCAGACACCCGGAGCCCCGTCGACGCGCGGTCCTCCCTCGAGCTGGGGCCCATCACCCTCCGCGTCGAGCTCTCGCCCGTCTCCCTCGACGACCCCGACGCGTCGCCCTCGTGGCTCTCCGAGCGCTTCGCCTGGGCCGAGGGGGCGAAGGTCGACGAGCGCGCCGCCACCGAGGGCTACCGCCCGTCGGCGCTGCGGTCCTACGTCGAGGCGATGCTCCCCGCCGAGGTGGTGGGCGCGCGGCCCAACGACGACCCCCTGGCCCCGGCCCTGGCGACCTTCTCCGCGGCCACCGAGGGGCTGCTCCGGGCGATTCGCGCGGAGCTCCACGCCAGCCCCGCCGAGGCGCGGAGCGGCCGGGTGCACGCCCTCGGGGTGCGCCACCCCCCGCTGCGCCTGGTGCCCGATTTCATGGCCCTCGCCGCCGAGCTGGGCGTGCGCTGGGACGAGGAGCTGGGCGAGCTCGCGCTGCTCCGCTGGCGGCAGCTCGCGTTTCAGTACGGCGCGGCGCCGCCCGGCACCTCGGCCGAGCTCGACGAGCTGGTGGTGCGCCTCGTGCGGTCCCTCTCGGCCCTGGCCGAGGGCTACGCGGCGCTGCGGGCGGCCTTCGAGCCCTGGGCGATGGCGGCGAGCTCCCGCGGCCACGTCGGCGCCGGGGGAGCGGGCGACGGCGCGTCGACCCTGCAGTGGCTCCTGGGCGGCGGCGAGACGACGGCGAAGCTCCACGCGGTGCGCCAGGGCTTCGCCGAGATGGCCTCGCGCCCCGCGCTCCTCGCCCACGCGGCGCTGCACGGCGTGCGGGCGCTGATGGAGCGCTGGAGCCCCTTCGCGATGGAGGTCGAGATGGCCCGGCTGCGCGGCGCGGCCTCCCTCGACGTCGAGGGCGCCGCGGCGGTGTGGGCGCACTGGCGCGAGGTGTTTCGCTGGTGGGCGCAGAACGAGCCCGCGCTGCAAGAGGCGGTGTTCGGCGAGGCGTTCTCGCGGGCGCTGACGGGCGACGACGGCGACCCCTGGGGCTGACGCGCGCTGTGATAGCGTCCGCGCCCGCCGCGCGCCGCACACCCCCGCGCGACCGAGGACCATGGACACTCCCGCTCCCGCCGCGCCGCAGCCCGTCTTCGCCGAGCCTACGCCCCTGGGCCTCCTCGGCCTCGCCATCGGCTGCGCCGCGCTGATCCCCATCGCCTTCGGCTGGCTGCCCGCGAACCCCACGGCGGCGTTTCGCACGGCCTCGCTCTACTGCCTGCTCTTCGGCGCGGGGTGTCAGTTCCTCGCCGGGATGATGGCCCTGGTGAACAAGAACCTGCTGGGCGGCACGCTCTTCACCACCTTCGCGTTCAACTGGGTGATGAACTACTTCGTGCTCTCGGGCATCACCGAGGGCAAGGTCCCCGACCCCCACGTCGTGCTCTCGGTGGACGTGTGCTTCTTGCTGATCTTCGTCGTGCTGACCTTCGCCTTCGGGTTCTACAGCTCGCTGCTCTTCGCGTTCCTGGTCGACATCGACCTGCTCTTCGCGTTTCGCATCGCGAAGGAGCTCACGCACACCGCCGCGCTCAACGTGCCCATCGCGCTGTGCACGGTGGCGCTCGCGGGCATCGCGCTGTACCTCGCCTTCGCGATCCTGCTGAACCACGCGGCGGGGCGATCGATCCTGAAGGTCCCCGGACCGCTCTTCGCCCCCGGCGCGGGCGCCCCCCCGGCCGCCCACTGACCCGCGGCGTCTCTCAGCGACCGAGCAGGTTCTTCGCGATGACCACGCGCTGAATCTGCGAGGTGCCCTCGTAGATCTGCAGGAGCTTGGCGTCGCGCATGAGCTTCTCCACGGGGTACTCCCGGGTGTAGCCGTAGCCGCCGAAGATCTGCACGGCGTCGGTGGTGACCTCCATCGCCGCGTCGGCGCTGAAGGCCTTGGCGTACGAGCTCACCACCGAGTCGAGCTGGCCGTTGTCGATGAGCCACGCGGCCTTGTGCGTGAGCAGCCGCGAGGCCTCGTACTTGATCGCCATCTCGGCGAGCATGAACTGAATCGCCTGGTGCTGCGCGATGGCCACGCCGAAGGTCTTGCGCTCCAGCGCGTAGTTGCGGCTCTCCTCGAGCGCCCGGCGGATCACCCCGCTGGCCCCCGCGGCGATCCACGGGCGCGAGCGGTCGAAGGTCTTCATCGCGACCTTGAAGCCGTTGCCCTCGCCGCCGACGAGCGCGCTGGCGGGCACGCGCACGTCCTCGAGGATCACGTCGCAGGTCTCGCTCGCGCGCTGCCCGAGCTTCTGCTCCTTGCGGCCGATCTTCACCCCCGGCGCGTCGGCGTCGACCACGAACATGGTGATGCCCTTGTGCCGCAAGGACTTGTCCTTGGTCGCGAGCACGGTGAAGAAGCGGGCGTGGCCGGCGTTGGTGATCCAGCGCTTCTGCCCGCTGATCACGAACTCGTCGCCGTGGCGCTCGTAGCGGGTCGAGATGCCCGCGACGTCGCTGCCGGCGTCGGGCTCGCTGCACGCGTACGACGCGAAGCAGGGCTCGTTGACCAGCATGCCGAGGTACTTGGACTTCTGCTCCTCGGTGCCCGCGATGATCAGGGGCATGGCGCCGAGCATGTTGCCGGCGATGGTGGTCTTCACGGCGACGCAGCCGTAGGCGATCTCTTCGAGCACGAGGCAGTGGTCGAGGCAGCTCAGGCCGGCGCCGCCGTACTCCGCGGGCACCTCGAGGTTGGCGAGGCCGAGCTCGTGCGCCTGCGCGAAGACCTCGGCGGGGAACTTCTCCTTCTCGTCGAGCTCCGCGGCGACCGGGATGACCCGCTCCTTCGCGAAGCGCCGCGCGAGGTCGGTCATCTGCTTCTGCTCTTCAGACAGTTCGAACCCGTACATCCGTTGGTCTCCTCTCGCGGGGGCCGTAGCACGTCCCCGCCCCGCGGGGAACGCTTGACGGCGCGGTCGCCGCGGGAGGATCTAAGCCCGCATGAGCGACGACCGCGACCCAGGGGCGCCCGAGGGGGCCCGGCTCGACTTTCGCGAGGCGATGTCCTACGGCGACTACCTGTGCCTTGACGCGGTGCTCAGCGCGCAGCACCCCAAGAGCGACGCCCACGACGAGCTGCTGTTCATCGTGCAGCACCAGGCCACCGAGCTCTGGATGAAGCTGGTGATCCACGAGCTGATGACGGCGAAGGCGCACGTGCGCGCGGGGGAGCTCGCGCCGGCCTTCAAGATGCTCGCGCGGGTCTCGCGGATCATGGCCCAGCTCCTCCAGTCGTGGGACGTGCTCTCGACGCTCACCCCGAGCGACTACATGACCTTTCGCGACAAGCTCGGCCAGGCCTCGGGCTTTCAGTCGTACCAGTACCGCATGATCGAGTTCGCGCTGGGGAACAAGAACGGCGCCATGGCCCGCCCCCACGCGCACCGCGAGGACCTGCACGCGCGGGTGCTCGAGGTGCTCCACGCCCCGTCGATCTACGACGAGGCCATCGCGCTGCTCGCGCGGCGGGGCTTCACGATCGCGCCGGAGTGCCTCGCGCGGGATTGGTCCCTGGCCTACGCGGCGGCGCCGTCGGTGCAGGAGGCGTGGCTGGAGGTCTACCGCGACACGCAGACCCACTGGGACCTCTACGAGCTCGCCGAGAAGCTCGTCGACCTGGAGGACGCGTTTCGCCAGTGGCGCTTTCGCCACGTGACCACCGTCGAGCGCGTCATCGGCTTCAAGCGGGGCACCGGCGGCACCGCGGGGGTCTCGTACCTGCGAAAGATGCTCGACGTCAGGCTCTTCCCCGAGCTCTGGGACCTTCGCACCTCGCTCTGACCCGCGGAGGCGCCCCGACGCGCCCCAGCCGCGGCCCGTTTGACCCCAGCGCGCGGCGAGCCCCAGCCGCGCGGCGCCCCTCCGCCCGCGGGTTTCTGCGAGGCGTCGCCCGGTGGCACGCGGGCTGCGTTGCACGACCGCGTGTCACGCCGACGCGCGACTCCTCGATCCCTGGCGCACGCCCCCATCGGGCCGGTCACGCTGCCGTCTGCGCCGACCAAGCGCGTTCGAGCCCTGGGCTGGCCGCTCCTCGTCGTCGGCATCACGGCGCTGTTCCTGCTGCAGCTCAAGGCGAGCGCCGACGAGAGCGACGAGTCGCTGAGGGCCCGCGACGCGCGGAGCACGGGGCCGGTGTGGTCCGGCGTCGTCGAGCGCTCCCCGCGGTGGCTCACCCCGCCGCCGACGCACGTCTACGACGGTCTCTGCCGCGAGCTGGTGGTGAGCGTCTGGATGCCCTCCGAGGCGGTCTCCGACGCGCTGCTCCGCGCGGCCTTCGACGACGCCACCCGCGCCGCCCTCGTCGCCACGCGCCGGTGCGTCTCGGACGGGTGCACCATGCGCCTCACGGGCGACGCCGTGCTCGGCACCTCGCGGCAGGCGCGGGGCGACCTGAGCCGCGCCCTGGGGGTCTGGCCGCAGAACACCTTCTACGCGATGCCCATGCACCGCCCCCAGGGCACGCCTCGCTTCCACGAGACCCCCGGGCTGCCCCCCGACGCGCGCAACGTGCTCCGCGCGGCGTCGTGGGACGACGACGGCGGCGAGAGCGTGAGCACCCCCAGGGCGGTGTGCGCCGCGGGGCTGCTGACGCCCTCGCGCCTCGCCGCGCTGCGCGCGCTCTGGAGCGTGCCCTCGTTCGACATCCACGTGCGGGTCGAGCGCGACGACGACGTCAACCGCGTCGCGCGCTACTGGGCGTGGCACCGCGACCCCGCGCAGGTCGCCGCGCTGATTCGCGCGCAGCGGTCCGAGCGCGCCGGGCGGGTGCCGCTCACCGCGCTGCTGCCCGAGCGCCTCGCGTCGCGGATCTACCAGTACGCCCCCCGCGAGGGCGACCGGCACAACTGTCTCAACGCCGTGCTCTGCGAGGACGACACCTGCCCCGACCTCCTCAGCGGCGAGGAGGCCGAGCGTCGGCTGCGGGAGTCGTTCCGCCGCGTCGACACCCCCTCCGAGCTCCGCGCGGGCGACGCCGCGATCTGGCGCGACGCCGGGGGCGACATCGTGCACGGCGCGGCGTGGCTCGCCGACGGGCTGATCTTCACCAAGAACGGCGTCTCGTACCTGCGCCCCTGGCACATCGCGCGCATCGAGTCCGTCGAGCACATCTACCGCAACGCGACGCGCCTCGAGTACTGGCGACGGGTGCTGTGATCAGCGCATGCCCGGCGCCTCTCGGCCGGTCTGCGCGACGTACTCCCGGTAGCCTCCGCCGTAGACCCGCGGCCCCTCGGCGGTGAGCTCCAGCACCCGGTTCGAGAGCGCGCTCAGGAACTGCCGGTCGTGGGAGACGAAGATCATGGTCCCCTCGAAGCCGCCGAGGGCCTTGAGGAGCGTCTCCTTGGTGGCCAGGTCGAGGTGGTTGGTCGGCTCGTCGAGCACGAGGAAGTTCGGCGGATCGTAGAGCATCTGCGCGAGCACCAGGCGGGCCTTCTCACCCCCCGAGAGCACCCGGCAGCTCTTCTCGACGTCGTCGCCGCTGAACCCGAAGGCCCCGGCGAGGCTGCGCAGCGAGCCCAGCGAGGCGCCCGCGAAGCGCCGCTGCAGCGCGTCGATGACCGTGAGCTTCGGGTCGAGGAGCTCCATCGCGTGCTGGGCGAAATAGCCCATCGAGACGCTGGCGCCGAGGGTGACCTCGCCGGCGTCGGGGGGGCTCTGGCCGGCGATCATCTTCAGCAGCGTCGACTTGCCCGCGCCGTTCACCCCCATCACGCACCAGCGCTCGCGGCGGCGCACGAGCAGGTCGAAGCTCGAATAGATCTCCCGCGCGCCGTAGCGCTTGGTGACCCCGGCGACCTTCGCGACGTCCTCGCCGCTGCGGCTGGGCTGGCGAAAATCGAACTCGATGACCTTGCGGCGGCGCGGGGGCTCGACGCGCTCGATCTTGTCGAGCTTCTTCACCCGCGACTGCACCTGCGCGGCGTGGCTCGCGCGGGCCTTGAAGCGGGCGATGAAGGCCTCCTCCTTCGCGAGCATGGCCTGCTGCCGCGCGAACTGCGCCTCCTGCTGCGCCGCGAGCACGGCGCGCTGGCGCTCGTAGAAGTCGTAGTCGCCGGTGAAGGTGGTGAGCTCGCCGCCGTCGATCTCGACGATCTTGTTCACCAGGCGGTTCATGAACTCGCGGTCGTGGGAGGTCATCACCACGGCGCCCTCGAAGCCCTTGAGAAAGCGCTCGAGCCAGAGGATCGACTCGAGGTCGAGGTGGTTCGTCGGCTCGTCGAGGAGCAGCGCGTCGGGGCGCTTGAGCAGGATCTGCGCGAGGGCCACCCGCATCTTCCACCCCCCTGAGAGGGCGGCGACGTCGCGGTCCATGACCTCTTCGGAGAAGCCCAGGCCCGCGAGGATCTCCCTCGCCCGCGCCTCGAGCGCGTAGCCGTCGAGCTCCTCGAAGCGCGCCTGCGCGACGCCGTAGCGCTCGAGGATCGCCTCCAGGTCGTCGGCGTTCGCGGGGTCGCTCATCTCGTGCTCGACGACGTGGAGCGCGTGGGCGGCGTCGGCCACCTCGCCCGCGCCCGCCATGGCCTCCTCGACCACCGAGCGCCCGGCCATCTCGCCCACGTCCTGGGAGAAGTGCCCGATGGTGATCCCCCGGTCGATGGACACCTGCCCCCCGTCGGGGAGCTCCTCGCCCACGATCAGCCGAAACACCGTGGACTTGCCCGCGCCGTTGGGGCCGATGAGCCCGATCTTCTCGCCGCGAAAGACCCCCATCGAGGCCTCGAGAAAGAGGATCTGCGCGCCGTGCTGCTTGGAGACCTGGTCGAGACGAATCACGGCGCCGCCCTTATCACGTCTGCGCGACGGGCGCGGGGCTCAGAGCGCGTCGAGCGAGCGACACCAGGGCGCGTCGAGCACCCCGGTGATCGAGCCTCCCTCGAAGGTCGCCCGCAGGTCGAAGTGCACCCGCGCGCCCGCGACGATCTCTCGGGGCGTGACCTCGACCGCCGTGGCCCGCGCGGTGGGCGCGCTCACCAGCCCCCCGGAGAAGTCGAGGAGCACCGCGCGGAGCCCCATCGCCTCGGTCTGCACGCCGCCCACGTCGGTGCGCACCCCGTTGATCACCAGCGTGCGCTGGGGCGTCGGCGAGTTCGACTCGGGGCACGCGGGGTCTCCCCCGAGGTAGGCCTCCACGTACACGCCGTTGGCGCCCTGCCGCCCGTGCCGCGCGCTGTCGAAGGGGCCGGTGCGCGCGCCGAAGGTGCCCACGAGGGCGGTCTCGTAGGTGCCCCCGTCGCCGGGCGGCGCGTTGGGGTCGCGGGCGCAGAGCGAGAGCGAGAGCGCGCCGATGGTGATGCAGCGGGGCAGCGCGGGGGGGCAGTCGGCGTTGCTCGCGCACCCGTCCGAGCAGAGCATCCCGTTGTTGCCGTCGACGCAGAGGGAGCTCGCGCAGTCGTCGCCGGTGCTGCAGTGGGTCACGCCGCTCACCCCGGCGCCGCGGGCGCCTTCCATGCAGCGACAGTCGCCGTCGGCGCAGGTGCAGCGAGCCTGGGCGGGGCAGTCGCGGTTGAGCGAGCAGATGCCGCCAAGCATCACCTCGCCCGAGGGCACGTCGGGGAGATCCGCGGCGGGCGCGTCCATCGGCGCGTCGGCGCCGGCGTCGACCACGGGGGTCGCGTCGAGCGGGCCGTCGACCGCGGCCTCGCACCCGAGGCCGAGGCAGGCCGCCGCGAGCAGGGCGAGGGCGCCGCGCACGGGCTCAGCCCCCGCGGGTGTTGCGCCAGACGGCGCGGCCGACGAAGAACGGGCCCATCTTCTCGATGAACTCCGAGGTCTGCCGGGTCTTTCGCATCGCCTGCACCACGTGGCTGAGGGGGTGCAGGTCGCTGCCGATGAGCCCGATGAGGAACTCGTTGTCGGCGGCGTCGAGGCCGTGGCAGGCGAGGCGCACGTCGTGGGCGAGGTTGGCCTGGCCGTAGGTCTTTCCGATCATCCCGTGCTCGCGGAGGATCGCGCCCTGCTCGCGGGGGTCGAGGCGCGCGAAGGCGCCGTTGCGCCGCAGGGGGTACCAGACGTGCCAGTTCCAGCGGTCGTTGAGCACGGTGCTGCGCGGGCGCTCGAGGAGCCAGAAGGCGAGGTCGTCTTCGTAGCCCGAGCTGTAGGAGCGGCCGGTCATGGTGAAGCCGGGCCGCGGCGCGAGGCCGGGGACCTCGTTCACGGCGGGGCGCACGCGCTCGACGAAGTCCTCCGGGGACTCGGACCAGGTGAGCAGCCCCACGCCCCGCGGCGCGTTCGCGTCCGCGTAGATCACCGCCTCGACGTTGTTGCCGTTGATCGACTCGGCGAGGCATCGCTCCGCGTCGGCCACGCTGATGCCCTCGACCACGTCGAACACCAGGAGCTGCATGAAGAGCCGACGATCGAGCACCTGAGGAGCGCCGTCCACGCTCTGCCCCCGCTCGCGGATGTCCAACGCCTCGCTCGTGTCTCCGTGCCCATGTGCCTCGCTCATGCTTCGGTCTCCGTTCGGGCGCATGGTGATCGACGGCGCGCCGCCGAACAAGGGCGATCTCCTCCGCGAGAGGTTGACGCCCCCTCCCTCGTGCAGTCATATCGCGACGCCTCCGCGCCGGGAGCGTTCAGGGCGACTAAGGAAAACATGGGCTCGATTCGCAGGACTCTCGCCGCGGTCGGCGCGCTCAGCGCGTCGCTCGCACTCATCGACTGCGCGCCCCCCCGGCGCAACCACGAGGGCCCCTCGGTGGGCGAGCCGACCCCGACGACCTCGTCCGGCAGCTCCGCGCCGCTCCGCAGCGCGCCGACGGCGACCGCGCAGGTGACCCCGCCGGCCGAGGCCACCCCCGTCGAGGCCGCCTGCGACGCCGCGGCGCCCGAGTCGTGCAACGGGCTCGACGACAACTGCAACGGACGCATCGACGAGGGCTGCGGGTACAACTCCGGGGGGCTTCAGGTCACCGTCTCGTGGCAGACCGACGCCGACCTGAACCTCGTGGTCACCGATCCGCAGAACCATGAGGTCTCCGAGGGGCACAACAGCCCCACCGGCGGCGCCCTCGACCAGACCGCGAACTTCAACTGCGTGCGCTCCCGCCCCACCCTCGAGAACGCCGTGTGGTCGGCGCCGCGCCCCCCGCAGGGGCGCTACGAGGTCCGCCTGACGGCCTTCGACATGTGCAACGCCGACGCGACCCCCGCCACCGTGTCGATCTCGGTCGGCGGACGCGTCGTGGGCACCTGGCGCGTCGAGTTCACCTACGCCCGTCAAGAAGTGACCTTCGGCCTCGCGGTGCGGTGACTCTTCGGGCCCAACGACGTCGCCCCGGGCGGTGTCGATTTCGGCACATCTTCCGCGTATAGGTGCAACGACCATGACCACCGAAGCAGCCGGGGGCGCCGCGCCCCAGGAGCTGGCCGAAAAATACGGCCTGAGCGAAGCACGCTACATCAGCGCCACGGGGTCCCTCTTCGAGGGCAAAGACCCCGGGACCGGGGGCGTGGTCATCGTCAAGGTGATGCGCGAGGCCGCCTTCGCGACCCCTACCGACCGCCAGCGCGTGCGGCGAGAGCTCCAGAAGCTGGTGCAGGTGCGCCACCCGTCGATCGCGCCGATCCTCGACGCCGGAGACATCGACGACGTGACCTACGTCGTGCGCGACTTCATCTCGGGTGAGACCCTGGGCGAGCGGATCACCTCGCGCGGCAGGCTCTCGGCCAAGGAGGCCGCGCTCATCGGCGGCCGCGTGGCGAGCGCCCTCGCCGAGCTGCACCGACACGGCGTGCTGCACCGCGACCTGCGGCCGGGGCACATCCTCCTGGGCTCCGACGGGGGCGTGTACGTCCTCGACGCGTCGGTGGGTCGGCACTTCAGCTCCGCCGAGGGGCGGGCGCTCACGGGCGTCTCGGGATACGTCGCGCCCGAGGCGATTCAGGGCAAGCTGGTGTCGTTTCGCAGCGACCTCTACGCGCTCGGCGCGGTGCTCTACGAGTCCCTCGCGGGCGTGCCGCCGTACATGGGCATCGACCCCCAGCGGGTGCTGCAGATGCAGTGCGACACCGACCCCGAGCCCCTCGACAGCTCGGTGCCGCCGGCGATGGCCCGGCTGGTGCTCAACCTGTTGAACCGCGACCCTCGCGAGCGGCCCTTCTCGGCGCAGCAGCTCGAGCGGCAGCTTGAGCCCTTCGCGTCGCCGACCTCCCCCGCGGCGGCGCCCGCGGCGAGCCCGGCCGACACCGCGCCCCCGACGCCCGTCGAGCCCCCGGCGCCCGCGGCGGAGGCGAAGGCGCCCGAGCCGTCCGCGGGCGTAGCCCCCGACTACGACGACGAGGGCCCTGACGCGCTGACGGTCGCGCTCCCCCCGCTCGATGAGCGCGTCGAGGCGGCGAAGGCCGAGGCCCCGTCCAAGCCCGAGGCCCCCTCCAAGCCCGAGGCCCCGTCCAAGCCCGAGGTCGCCGACGCGGCGGAGCCGTCGAAGGCGCCCGCCTCGGCGCCGCCGCCGCCGCCCGCGACGAGCCGCGCGGTGCCTCCGCCGCCGCCACCGCCGCGGCGCACGTCGATCCCGCCGCCGCCGCCGGCGGCCTCCAAGGAGCCTCCGGCGCCTCCCCCGCCGCCGGCGGAAGAGCGCGCGGACGAGGCGCCGACGCGTCTCTCCCCCGCGGGCGAGATGCAGGCGATGGTCGCGTCGATTCAGGGCGCGCCGAAGCTCCCGTCCCTCATGGCGATGGCGCCGGCCGCGGCGGCTCGCCCGAGCGCGCCACCGGGAACGAACCCGTTCTCCGTGGGAGCGTCCGCCGCGGCGACGCCCAAGCAGACGCTGATGGGCTTCGTGCCTGCGCCGCCCGGTCCGCCCCCTGGGGAGGGCTCGGGTCAGGTCGCGGTGCCGCCGTCCATCACCAAGAACTCGCTCGACTACGAAGACGTCTCCGACACGAACGAGCGGAGCGTCGCGAAGGCCGAAGGCGCCGATCCGGGAGAGCGCCCGTCGCTGCCCACGCTGATCGGGGTGAACCCTCCCGATGGCGGGCAGATGGTGATGGCGCACGCGACGGTGCCGCCTTCGGGTCAGTGGCCGGTCGCGCCAGGGATCACACCGAGCGCGCCGATCCCCGCCGAGGCTCCGGGACGTCAGCCCGTCTCGACCATGATGGGCTATGTGATGCCGCCCGGAGACCCCGGCGTGCCCCAGGGCTCGTACCCCCCTCCTGGTCCGCAGGGCGCACCGATGCCCATGCAGGGCGCGCCGATGCCCATGCAGGGCGCGCCGATGCCCATGCAGGGCGCACCGATGCCCATGCAGGGCGCACCGATGCCCATGCAGGGCGCACCGATGCCCATGCAGGGCGGGATGGCGTCGGTGCCTCCGGCGTCGATTCAGCCTGAGCCCGTCGATCCCCCAGGCACCCGCGCGGCGCCCTTCATCGCCGCGGCCATGGCCCTCACCCTCGTCGGCGGCGTCGCCTTCGCGGGATGGACGGCGTATTCGCGCATGCAGAGCGCGGCGCAGTCGATCCCTGGCCTGAGCTCGCTCCGAAGCGCGACGCAGGCTTCCCCGACGGAGCCGGCTCCCGAGAGCCAGCCCGCGATGCCCGGAGCGCAGCCCGCGATGCCCGGAGCGCAGCCCGCGATGCCTGGGGCGCAGCCCGCGATGCCCGGGGCGCAGCCCGCGCCCGAAACGCAGCCCGCGCCCGAGACGCAGCCCACGCCCGAGACGCAGCCCGCGCCCGAGACGCAGCCCGCGCCCGAGGCGCAGCCCGCGGAGCCCCCGGCGCCCGAGGCCCGGCCCACCCCGGCGCCGACGCAGCCTCGCGTCGCCGCGGCGACGCGCCCCTCGCCCCAACCCCAACCCCAGCCGCAGGCCCAGCCCTCACGAACGGTCGCGGTCGCCGCGCCTCGCGCCGCGGTGGCACCGACGCGCCCTGCGCCGGCGCCGGCGCCGGCCGCGAACGGCGCCGTGAGCGCGAACGACCCCCGCATCGCCGACGCGATGCGGCGCCGGGACTGGGCCACCGCGCAGAGCCTGCTGCGCAGCGCGGTGCGGCAGTCGCCGAACTCGGCGCAGCTTCACGCGCAGCTCGGCAACGTGCTCGCCCGCGCGAACAACAACGCCGAGGCCCTCGCGGAGTACCGCACCGCGACGCACCTCGACCGCCGCAACGTCGGGTACCTCCACCGGCTGGCCGACCTGCAGCTCGCGACGGGTGACCGCGCGGGCGCGATCGCCACGCTCCAGCAGATCCTCACGGTCGCCCCCGGTGACCCCGCCGCGACCCGCCGCCTCGGCGCGCTTCAGCCGCAGGGCTGACCCGTCGGCTCGGTCACGACCGACGGGCGCGCGGCGCCTGATCAGGTCAGGCCGAAGAGCCGCTTGATGATCACCTCGTAGCTCTCGAACATGAACAGCACGGCGCCCATGCCGAGCAGGAGCACGATCGAGACGGTGGTCACCGGCGTCTCGACCGAGGCCGGCACCTTGCGGCGCACCACGAGCTCGTAGGCGAGGAACACCAGGCGCCCGCCGTCGAGGGCCGGGATCGGGAGGAGGTTGAAGAAGAACAGCGCGAGGGAGATCGCCGCGAAGACCTCGAGGGCGGCCTTCACGCCGTACTCCGCGGCGCGGGCGGCCTCGGCGACGATCTTCACCGGGCCCATGACCTGCGGGCGCTCGCTGCCGCGGAGCATGCGCCCCATGGCCTTCACCTGCTCGACCGTCTGAAACGCGGGGATCAGCATCGCCTCGCGCAGCGCGCGCCCCAGCGGGACGCGCTCGACGCTGCCCCGCGGCGCCTCGACGCCGATCACGAAGCGCGAGCCGTCGCGGCTCCGACGGGGGGTGACGGTGAGTCGCACGACGCCGCCGCCGCGGCGCACCTCGATCGCGCGCGCGCCGCCCGGCGAGGCGGACATGGTGCGCAGCAGGCTCTCCCAGGTCGGCGTGGCGGTCTCGCCCACGCGCACGATGGTGTCGTTGGCGCGCACGCCCGCCTGCTCGGCGGGGGAGCCCGGCACCACGGCGCTCACCGTGGCCGGGACGCGGTGATAGTCCGGCGGGCGGGTGATGCCGCCGAAGAAGAGCAGGCCGAACACGATGACCGACGCGGCGATGTAGTTGGCGAGCGGCCCCGCGGCGATGGTGAAGAAGCGCGCGATGGCGCTGGCGCTCTGATAGCTGCCGCGGTCGCGGTTGTCGGCCGCGTCTTGCGGGCTCATGCCCGCGATCTTCACGTAGGCGAGGAGGGGCACCGCGCAGACCTGATAGACGGTCTCGCTCCCCTTCGGTCGCCACTGCCAGAGCACGGGGCCGAGGCCGATGGAGAAGATCTGCACCCGCATCCCGAAGGCGCGGGCCACGATGTAGTGCCCGAACTCGTGAATGATCACGAGCAGGGACAGGGCGATGATGACCAGCGGCACGTAGGGCAGCATGCGAGGTGAGGACTCTAACGCGGATCGCCCCGCCGCGCTCCCGCGCGAATCGGGAACCCTTGCGTTCGTGCGGGGTCGATGGCAGGGCAACCCATGATGCGCCGTGGCGTCGTCCTCGTGGCCGCGATGGCCCTGCCGCTCCTGAGCACGGCGCAGGAGCCGTCCGCGCGGCTGCACCGCAACCTGCCGGCGAGCTACCCCTTCGAGGCGCTGCCGCGGGGCGTGGTGGTCCCGCCGATGAACCGCGACGACCTCCGTCAGGCGAGCGCCGACACGTCGTGGCGCGAGTCGCGGCGGCCCGGCGACGAGATCCTTCGACCCCGCGAGGCGTGGACCTCGGCCACCCGCGAGCTCGACGCCAACACCCGCTCCCCCGCCGGCGCGCGGCTGAGCTACCGGGAGGTCTTCGCGCCCTCGGTCTCCCCCTTCAAGCGCACGCAGGCCTTCGACGCCGTCGACAGCCGGGGCCGGCTCTTCGTGCGCAACCCCCTGCTCCGCCCCCTCTCCGTGGGCCCCGGCGCGGCGCGGGGCGAGGGCCGGACGCAGCGCTTCACCGGCGACGTGAACCTCGAGGTCTCTCCCGAGCGTCCGACGCCGCTCCCGTCGGTCGCGGGCGAGAGCGTCGTCGTGGGCTACCGCACCACGCCGCAGGTGAGCGTGGCCTTCTTTCAAGACTCCGCGGGCAACCTCTTCGTGCGCGGCGAGCGCGTCGCGACGGTTCGTCTGACCTGGGTGCTCGAGGCCCCCGAGGGCAGCTTCGTGCCGACGGCGATCCCGGCGGTCCCGGTCGAGCAGGTGGCGACGCGGCTGGGCGTGGCGGCGCCGACCGCGCCGGCCTTTCTTCGCGCCGACGCCCCCGCGGTGCTCAGGCACTTCGAGGTCGGCCCGGAGCGGAGCCTCGACGTCGTGCTCGACCGGCTCACCGCGCGCTTCCGCGCGTTTCGAGACGCCGACCTCCCCGCGCCGCCCAGCGGGTCGCTCTTTCGCGCTCTGGCCACGGGGGGCGTGGGGGCGTGCCGTCACCGAGCCTACGCCTTCGCGCTCACCCTCATGGCCCTCGGCGTGCCCGCGCGCTTCGTGGGCAACGAGGCGCACGCGTGGGTCGAGGTGCAGATCCCCGGCAACGGCTGGACCCGCATCGACCTCGGCGGCTGGGACGTGCCCCTGCAGGAGCAGGGCCATGGCGGCGCCGAGCCCTTCGTGCCCGAGCGCGCCGACCCCTTTCCCCGCCCGCCCGAGTACGCCAACGGATACTCCACCCGAGGCGCGTCCCCCTCGCCCGGGCCGCGCGCCGCCGCGCCCGCGCCGGAGCCCGTCGCCGAGGCCCCCGGCGAGCCCGCCGCGTCCCCCTCGCCCGGCGCTCGCGTCGCGGCCTCGGGGGCGGCTCCCTCGCGGCCGGGCGGTCCGCCCGAGGCCACGGCGAGCGCGGCGGTCCCCGGGGCCGACGACCTGAGCGCCCCGGCCCGCCCCCGCGGCGCGCCAGGCGAGACCGAGGCGCCCACGCGCTCTCGCACCACGCTGCGTCTCGAGGAGGTCTCGCCCGTGGCGGGCGGGGCGCCGAGCGCGGGCTTCGTCCGCGGCACCCTGGTGCGCTGCGTGGGCGAGGCGCTCGACGACGAGCTGCGGCCCATCGCCGACCTCTCGGTGCAGGTCGAGCTCCTGCGCGACGGCGTCGCCGTGCAGGTCGACCGCGGCGCGCGACGCAGCGGCAACCTCGGGAGCACCGCGACCGGTCCCGACGGTCGCTTCGAGGCGCGGGTGCTGCTCCCCGTGGAGCTCGGCGCGGGCTCGTACGAGCTGCGCGTGCGCACGCCCGGAGACGCGCGGCACCTCCCCGCCCGCAGCGAGTGAGCGCGCTCACGGCGCGGTGAGCACCTCGACCCCCTCTCGGGTGACCCGCACCGTGTGCTCGAACTGCGCCGACCAGCGCCCGTCGACCGTGACCACGGTCCATCCGTCCGGCAGCACGCGCACCTCCGGCGAGCCCAGGTTGATCATCGGCTCCACCGTGAGGACCATCCCCTCGCGCAGCCGCGGGCCCGCGCCGCGCGTCCCGGTGTGGGGCACGTGGGGCGGCGCGTGCATCACCCGACCGATCCCGTGCCCGCCGTACTCCCGCACCACGGAGCAGCCCGCCGCCGTCGCGACCTCGAGCACCGCCGCGCCGATGTCTCCCAGCCTCGCGCCGTCGCGAATCACCGCGACGCCCGCGTCGCGGCAGCGCCGCGCGGTCTCGACGAGGCGCGCGGCCTCGTCCGACACCTCGCCCACGAGGAGCGTCGCCGACGTGTCGCCGTGAAATCCGCCGAGCTCCGTGGTGACGTCGACGTTCACGATGTCGCCCTCGCGCAGCCGCACAGACGGCGAGGGGACCCCGTGGCACACCACCTCGTTGCGCGACGTGCACACGGCGGCGGGGAAGCCGCGGTACCCGAGCTGGCTCGGCCGACCGCCCCGGCGCGCGGTGTCGTCGCGCACCCAGCGGTCGATGTCGGCGGTGGTGACCCCGGGCCGCACGCGCCCCGCGACGTGCAGGAGCGTCTGTGCCGCAGCGCGTCCTGCGCGTCGGAGGGCGTCGAGGTCGCTCCCGTGAAAGCGTTCGATGAGCATGGGAGCGGGTGTCGCAGAGCCGGCGGCCCGCGATCCAATACCGCTTGGGTATGGCGCCTCGGCCGCCGCGCGCGGCGGGTGTAGGCTCGGGGTCGCACGATGAGCCTCACGCAGCTTCGATCGTTCGTCGCCGTCGCCGAAGAGGGCAACGTCACCCGCGCCGCGCTCCGGCTGCACATCTCGCAGCCGCCGCTCACGCGGCAGATCCGCGCGCTCGAGGACGAGCTCGGCACCGCGCTCTTCGCGCGCACCCCGCGCGGCGTCGAGCTGCTCCCGCCGGGCGCCGAGCTGCTCGCGCACGCGCGGGAGATCTTGCGACGCGTGGACCTCGCCGCCGCGGCGGTGCGCGCGCCCCGCGGAGGCTGACTCAGGGGGCGCGCGCGAGGCCGAAGAGCCGTCCGTGCGGCGCCTCGCGGTGGCACCCCATGCACGACGCGACGCGCCCCGCGGCGGTGACCTCACCGCGGGGGTTCACCGTCGCGTAGGTCCATCCCTCGTCGCTCTCCTCGCGCGGCGCGCCGCGCATCATCACGTAGAGCCCCGCGAACTCGCCGGGCTCGTACACCCGCCCGTCCGCCCCGCGGGCCGACTGCGGCTCCCCCCCGGCCTCCACCGCGTCGGCGGCTCGGATCTCCCTCGGGATCCACGCCTCCTTCACGACCACCTGTCCCTCGACGTCGCGGTGGGTGAGGTAGGCCTCGCGGTCGCGCGCGTAGAGGTAGTACAGCTTGCGGCCGTGGGGCGCGGCGGAGAGGTCGAGGTCTGCGCGGGGGTGGCTGCCCGGCGGCAGACGGCAGAGAAAGGGCGCCCAGCGCTGGAGGTCGTCGACGCGCCCCCAGCGGAGGTAGCGCTCCGCCACCCGGGGTGCGCGGTCGCGCGCGGGCCCGTCCGAGAGGGCGACGCTCGCGTCTTGCAGCCCGGCGCCCGCGGCGTCGTCGAGCTCGGCGCACCCCGACCCCGACTGCCCCCAGAGCCACGGGCGCGCGCGCAGCTCGTCCACCGAGAGCGCGCCGCCGCCCTCGCGAGACCACCGAAGCCCCACCCGCCCCGTCGCGCCCGCGCAGCCCTGCAGCCGCGCGAAGAGCGTCGGGAGCGCCGTCGCCGGGGGCTCGCCCAGGGGCGGGACCGTGACCGACGCCGCCGTGGGCGCGGCGGCGGAGGAGGTGGAGGAGGAGGGCGCGGGATGTGTCGTCGCGTGACATCCCGCGGCGGCGAGCAGCAGCGGCAAGAGGTGTGTTCGCATCGGGGCGGTTCGACGGCTCAGCGCGCCGTCGGGTCTTCGGCGCGTCGTTATCGCCCGAGGAGCCCCTGGAGCACGGTCTCGAGCTCGACCTCGCCGCGCACGCGGCGGTGCCCGCCCTCGAAGGCCACGCGGCCCTGGATGATCCCGTCGGTCATCTCGCGGTAGAGCTCGGCGACGTCGGCGGGGAGGCCGAAGCCCGTGAGCGTGGGCACCATCGCGTCGAGGGGGAACGGCTGCGCCTTCACCTCGCGTCCCGTGAGCGCCGAGAGCCGCGCCGCGGCGTCGTTCATGCTGTAGGCCCTCGCGGCCGAGAGCTCGATCACGTCGAAGCCCTGCGCGCCCTCGCGCAGCGCCCGCGCGGCGACGAGGCCGATGTCGCGCGTCGCGATCATCTCGATGGCCAGGTCGGCGGGGGTGAAGCACGGGAGGATCCCCTGCTCGAGCATCCCGAGGGAGCCGCCGAGGTTCTCCATGAAGTACGCCGCGCGAATCGCCGTGGTGCGCGTGCCCTTGAGCGCGCGGAGCCCCTCCTCGACGGGGTGGAGCCCCGCGATGGGCCCGGTGCCCGACGCGTGCTGCGCGCCCACCGACGAGAGCAGCGCGACGTGGCCGACGCCGGCGCGCCCCACGGCCTCGACGATCGCCGCGCCGGTGCGCTTCTGGTACGCGCGAAAGTCACCCGTGGTGAGGTTCGGCGGCAGCAGGAGGTACGCGCCCGCCGCGCCCGCCAGCGCCGCGGAGAGGGCCGCGACGTCACCGAGGTCGGCCACGGCCACCTCGGCGCCCTTCGCCGCCCAGGCCGCGCCCTTGGCGGCGTCGCGCACGACCACTCGCACCCTCTCGCCCGCGTCGAGCAGCGCCTGCGCCGCGACCTTGCCCGTGTTGCCCGTCACTCCCGCGATCACATAGGTCATCGTCTCGTCTCCTGTTCGCGACGCCCTGGCGTCGTCGAGACAGAAGCTGCGCCCGCGGTCGTCATCTGTACAGCGCATCACGTTCCCGTTCATCATGCACGGGATGCATCTACGCGAGCTCGACCTCAACCTGCTGCCCGTGCTGGACGCGCTGCTGCGCGAGCGCCACCTCACCCGCGCCGCGCGGGGCCTGGGGCTGTCGCAGTCGGCCGCGAGCCACGCGCTGCAGCGGCTGCGGCGGGCCCTCGGCGACCCGCTGTTCGTGCGGTCGCCGTCGGGGCTGATCCTTCACCGAGGCGCGCGCTGGCCCTCGAGGCGCCCCTGCGCGTCGCCCTCGCGTCGCTCGGCGAGAGCCTCGCGCCCGAGGCCCCCTTCGACCCCGCGACGTCGCGGCGGACCTTCTCCCTCGCCACCGCCGACTACGGCGCCTACGTGATCCTCCCCGCGCTGATGGAGCGCCTCGCGCGGGAGGCGCCCGGGGTGGACCTCTGGGTGCGCCCCGTCTCCGACGCGCCCTCGGAGCAGCTCGCGCGGGGCGAGGTCGACGCCGTGCTCTCGCCGCTCCCCGGGGAGGTGCCCGCGGCGATTCACGCGCGCAAGCTCTTCGACGAGCGCTTCGTGGGCATCGCGCGCCAGGGTCACCCCGGCCTCCGCCGCGGCGCCATGGACCTCGACGCCTGGAGCGCCGCCGCGCACGTCTTCATCGCCCCGCGCGGCAGGCCCGGGGGGGTGGTCGACACGGCCCTGGCGAGGGTCGGCCGCACGCGCCGCGTCGCGCTCGGCGTACCGCAGTTCCTCGTCGCGCCGCACGTGGTCTCGCGCACCGACCTCGTGGGCGTGCTCGGGGCGCGGCTCGCGGAGGCCCTCGCCGAGACGCTCCCGCTGCGGCTCTTCGCGCCGCCGGTGGCGCTGCCGACCTTCTCGATCCACCTCATCTGGCACGCGAGGGCGCACCGCGACCCCGCGCAGCGTTGGTTTCGCGAGGCGGTGCGCGAGTGCGCCAGGCTCTCCCGGCCGCGCGCCGCGAGGGGGTGATATGCAGTCGGCGATGACCGACGCCACGCGAGACCCCCACGCGCCGCTGCGCGCCGATGTGCGACGGCTCGGCGAGCTCCTCGGCCTGACCCTCAAGACCGTCGAGGGCGAGCCGCTCTTCGAGCGCGTCGAGCGCGTGCGCGCCGTCGCCAAGTCCGTGCGCGCCGGGCGCGCCGACGCCTCGGCGCTGCGAGACGCCCTGGCCGACGTCGACGTGCCCACGGCGACCTCCCTCGCCCGCGCGTTCAGCCATTTTCTCCAGCTCGCCAACGTGGCCGAGCAGCACCACCGGGTGCGCCGGAGGCGGCACTACCAGTCCCTCGGGGGCGCCCCCCAGCGCGGGTCGTGTCGCGCTGCGCTGCAGGCGCTTCGAGCGCGCGGCGTCGCCCCTGACGCGCTGCGCGAGGCCGTGGCGGCGCTCTCGGTGGAGCTGGTGCTCACCGCGCACCCCACCCAGGCCCTCCGGCGCACGGTGCGGCGAAAGCACCACCGCACCGCGGCGCACCTCGCCGCCCTCGACCGCGCCGACCTCTCGCCCGTCGAGCGCGCCCGCGTCGAGGACGAGCTCGCGCGGGAGATCTCCGCGATCTGGGCCACCGACGAGCTCCGCGCGTCGCGCCCCACGCCCGTCTCCGAGGCGCAGGCGGGCTTGGGCGAGGTCGAAGAGACGCTCTGGGACGCGGTGCCCGCGTTCTGCCGCGAGCTCGACCTGGCGCTGCGCGAGTCCACCGGGGCGGGGCTCCCCCTCGACGCCGCGCCGCTGCGCTTCGCGTCGTGGATGGGCGGCGACCGCGACGGCAACCCCTTCGTCACCGCCGAGGTCACCGAGGAGGTCTGCCTCATGGCCCGCTGGGTCGCGGCGCGGCTCTACGCGAAGGAGGTCGAGGCCCTGGGCGACGAGCTGTCGATGGCCCGCGGCACCGAGGCCCTCGCGGCCCTCGCGGGCGCCTCGCGGGAGCCGTACCGCGAGGTGCTGCGGCGGCTGCGGCGCCGCCTCGAGGCGACGGTGCGCTGGTGCGAGGAGGCCCTCGAAGACCTCCGCGCCGGGCGCGACGCGCGGCCCTCGCCCCGCGGCGCCCTCACCGCCGTCGAGGACCTCACCGCGCCGCTCCTCGCGTGCCTCGAGTCGCTGCGCGCCACGGGGCTCGGCGCGCTGGCCGAGGCGCGGCTCACCGACGTGCTGCGCCGGGTCTCGGCCTTCGGGCTCACGCTGCTGCGCCTCGACCTCCGGCAGGACTCCGAGACGCACCTCGAGGCGATGACCGAGGCCGCCGCGGCGCTGGAGCTCGGAGACTACGCCGCCCTCGACGAGGCCGGGCGCGTCGAGGCGCTGCTCTCCCTGCTGCGCAGGCCCGAGCTGCCGCCGCTGCGCGCGGAGGCCGACGGGCCGCTGGCGAGGGTGCTCTCGTCGCTGCGGGTGGTCGAGCGGCAGGGGCCTGAGAACTTCGGCGCCTACGTGATCTCCATGGCCGAGCGCGCGTCTGACGTGCTCTGCGTGCACGCGCTCCAGCGCCTCGCGGGCCTCGCCCGCCCGCTGCGGGTGGCGCCGCTCTTCGAGACCGTCGACGACCTGCGCGACGCCCCCGAGGTCATGCGCGCGCTCTACGCCCTGCCGATGTACCGCGCGATGATCCGCGGCGAGCAGGAGGTGATGATCGGCTACTCCGACTCGGCGAAGGACGCCGGGCGCTTCGGCTCGGCCTGGGCCCTGTACCGCGCGCAGGAGGCCCTCGCCGAGGTCTCCCGCGAGGCGGGCGTGCGCCTCACCTTCTTTCACGGGCGCGGCGGGAGCGTGGGGCGCGGCGGCGGGCCGACCTACCTCGCGATCTCGGCGCTGCCCCCCGGCTCCGTCGAGGGCCGCGCGCGCATCACCGTGCAGGGCGAGATGATCGAGGCCGAGTTCGGCCTGCACGACATCGCCGTGCGCAACATGGAGCTGTACGCCATGGCCACCCTCGAGGCGACGCTCACGCCGCCCGAGGGCCCGATGCCCGCGTGGCGCGCGGTGATGGACGAGCTCGCCCGCGCGTCCACCGAGGCCTTTCGCGCGACGGTGCACCGCAGCCCTGACTTTCTCGCGTACTTCAGGTCGGCGACGCCGGAGCAGGAGCTGCCGCTGCTGCAGATCGGCAGCCGCCCCTCGCGGCGCAGGCCCGGCGGCGGCGTGGCGAGCCTGCGGGCGATCCCCTGGGTCTTCGCGTGGACGCAGACGCGGCTGATGCTCCCCGCGTGGCTGGGCGTGGGCGAGGCCCTCGACGCGGCGCTGGCGCGGGGGCACGAGGCGACCCTGCACGAGATGGCGACGCGCTGGCCCTTCTTTCGCTCGACCCTCGACCTCGTCGCGATGGTGCTCGCCAAGGCCGAGCCGGGCATCGCCGAGGTCTACGAGCGCACCCTCGCGCCCGAGGTCCTCTGGCCCCAGGGCGACGCGCTGCGCGCGCGCTTCGCCGACGCGGTGCGCGCGGTGCTCCGCGTGAAGCAGCACGCGACGCTGCTCGACGACAACCCGGTGCTGAGCCGCTCGATCGAGCTGCGCAACCCCTACGTCGACCCGCTCAACCTCTTGCAGGCCGAGCTCCTGCGGCGCGTGCGCGAGCGCGACGACCCGGCGCTGGTGCGGGCGCTGCTGATCACCATGAGCGGCGTCGCCGCGGGGATGAGAAACACCGGGTGAGCGCGTGAGGCGTTGACACGAGCGGGCCTTTCTCGCGTAGCTCCGCGGATGCGCCCGGTCCTCCTGCTCCTCGCGTGCCTCGCGGCGTGCGAGTCGACTCGCCCCCCCCCCCACCAGCCGGCCGACGCCCCCCCGCGCGCCGCGACCGACGCCGCCCTCGACGCGCCCGCGCTCCCCGCGAGGTGCGGCGAGCCCGCGGGCCCCTTCGCGCCCCTGAGCACCCGCTGCGGCAACTTCGTCGACGGGCAGGGACGCTCGGTGGTGCTCTTCGGGGTCAACGCCCGCGTCGAGGGGGTCTTCGACGTCGACCTCGGGCCGGGGCGGGTGCCCCTGGAGCCCATTCCGCCCTTCACCCTCGACGACGCGCGGCGGATGCGCGCCGCGGGCTTCAACGCCCTCCGCCTCCCGCTGCAGTGGTCGGGGCTCGAGCCCACCGAGACCGGCGGGGTACGCCCCTCGTACCTCGACCGCGTCGCCGCGGTCGTCGAGCTCTGCCGCCAGGCCGAGCTGGGCGTGCTCCTCGACCTCCACCAGGACGCCTACAGCAAGGAGATCGGCGAAGACGGCGCGCCCCTCTGGGCCATCGTCCCGGCCCCCGACATGCTGCTCGAGGGGCCCCTCAACGACCTCGCCGCCCGGCGCTTCTCGGCGCAGGTCGCCAGGGCCTTCGCGACCTTCTTCGGCGACGGCGCCGACGGAGAGCGCCTGCGCGGGCGCTACGCGCAGATGGCCGCCGCGCTCGCCGCGCGGTTTCGCGGCGACCGGACGGTGATCGGCCTCGAGGTCTTCAACGAGCCGGTGGCCTCTGACGCGCAGGTGCGTCGCCTCAATCTCCTTGTCGCGCAAGCGATTCGTGCGGCCGACAGCGAGCGCCTGGTGTTCTTCGAGCCCGACGTGACCAGCCGGCAGGTGCTCGATCGCTCGCCGCGTCCGAGCGCGCCCTTCGCCGTCGCGGGCGGGGTGTACGCGCCGCACACGTACCCCCTGTCGTTCACGGGCACCGACGCGCAGCGCATGGGCTTCACCGCCGAGACGCTGGTGCCTTCGGTGCGCAGCGCGCGCGAGGAGGCGGGGCTCTGGGGCGTTCCCCTCGCGGTGACCGAGTGGGGCTATGACCCCCGCGGGATTCGCGCGGAGGCGTACTACGACGCCATGATGAGCGCGCAGGGGCGCTACGGCGCGAGCTCGTTTCTGTGGCTCTGGAAGGAGCAGTCGCAGGACAGCTGGGGCCTCCACGCCTGGGACGCCCCCTCGCGCAGCTGGACCGAGCGCGCCGAGGTGTTCCGCTGGGTCGCCCGTCCCCGCCCCGTCGCCGTGGCCGGCGACCTCGAGTCGTGGTCGTGGGACCCGTCGGCGCGCGCGCTCACCGTGCGCTACGCGCCGCGGCCCGAGGTCACCGCGCCCCACGAGCTCTGGCTCCCCGCCGCCCTCGGCGCGTGGACCCTCCGCTGCGACGGCGCGACCGGGGCGGCGTACGAGGCCAGCGCCAACGTCGGCCGCGTGCGATGCGCCGCCGACGCCACGAGCGTCACCGCGCAGCTCGCGCCCTGAGGCGCGCGCGGGTCAGCCCCGCGGCGCGTCGGGGAAGAACAGCGTGAAGCGCGTCTCGCCCGCCTCGCGTTCGTAGCGCGCGGTGCCGCCGTGCGCCTCGACGACCTGCCGCACGATGGCGAGCCCGAAGCCCGTGCCGTCTTCTTTCCCCAGCGTCGCGAAGGGGCGAAAGAGCGCCGGGAGCACCGCGGCGGGCACGCCCTCGCCGTTGTCGGCCACCCACAGCTCGACGCCCCCCTCCGCCCGACGCGCGCCCAGGGTGATCTCGCCCGAAGGCAAGCCCGCGACGGCGTCTGCGGCGTTCTTGGTGAGGTTGTACAGGGCGCGGGAGAGCCGCGTGGGGTCGGCGTAGAGCGCCAGGCCCTCCGGCGCCTCGGCGCGCACCGTCACCCCGCTGAGCGCGAGGAGCACCCGCCACGACGCGTCGTCGTCGGTCAGGGCCGCCCGCGCGTCGAGGGTCTTGGGGCGCACCTCGAGTCGGCCGCTGCAGAGGGCCATGGTGTCGCGAATGAGCTCCACCGCGCGGTTGAGCTCGAAGTCGACCTTCGCGAGGCCCGCGGCGACCTCGGGGCTCACGTCGTCGCGCCCCCGGAGCAGGTGGGTGATGAGCTGCGCCGCGCCCAGGGGGTTGCGCACGTCGTGGAGCGTGAAGCCCAGCGCGCGGCCCGCCGCCGCGAGGCGCTCGGCCTCGCCCAGCCGCGCGGAGATCTCGCAGTTGCGCAGCGCGAGCGCGGCGTTCTCGAGAAAGACCTCGAGGAGGTAGCGGCGGTCAGGGGTGATCCTCGCGCGGCCCGTGAGGGCGATGGCCAGGCCGTACTGGTGGATCGGCAGCACGAAGGCCCCGTCGGCCCCCAGCGCGACCTGCCCGTCGTCGCCCCCGCGCGCGAGGTTGAGCCGCTCGGTGAGCGCCCGCGCCGAGGCGGCGTCGACCAGCGCGCCGACGCCGAGGTCGAAGGCGAACGCGCCCTCCGGCGTCACCCGGAGGATCGCCGCGGAGTCGGTGTCGAGCCAGAGGCAGATCTCGCGCAGCAGGTGCTCCACGAGCTCCCGAATGTCCTCCACGTCGCCGCGCAGCGTCGCCACGGCCCGCACGAGCGCCTCGATCTCCCGGGCCTTGTTCCACTCCACGACGAGCTTCGTCGCGAGCTGCCGCATCTCGTCGGGGAGAAAGGGCTTGACGAAGTACCCGACGTTCGCGCCCGCGCGGTCGACGATCGCGTCGATGGAGTGGTCGCTGTACGCCGTGACGAAGACCACCTCGGCGCGGCGGTCGTACGAGCGGATGCGCTCGATGGTCTCGACCCCGTCGAGCCCCGGCATGCGCATGTCGCAGAACACCACCGCGTAGGGGCGCCCGGCCTCCACCGCGGCGCGCACGCGGGCGACCCCGGTCTCGCCGTCCTCGGCGACATCGAGCTCGAAGGTCAGCGACTCGGACGACGGCGGCGAGGGCGCGCCCTCGTCGAAGAGCACCCTCGCCGCGCTGCGCACGGTCTCGTCGCGAAGGGGCCTCGGGCGCAGCGCCGCGCGAAAGCTGTCGCGCACGCCGGCCTCGTCATCGATCACCAGCACCCGCGCGTTGATTCGACGCTCTTCGCTCACGATGTCTCCCCCGGCCGCAGCGGCAACGAGACCAAGAACTCGGCGCCCCGCCCCGGCCCCGGGCTCGTGAGTCGCACGCGCCCGCCCAGGGACTCGATCGCCCGCCTCGCCGAGCCCAGGCCCAGCCCCGACCCCCGGGCGCGGGTCGTGCGCCCGTCTTCGAAGAACTGCTCGCCGGCCCCCTCGAAGCCCGGGCCGTTGTCGACGAGCACGAACAGTAGCTGGTCGTCGTCGAGCTCCACCCGGAGCGTCAGCCGCGGCGGGACGCCCGCGGGCTCGGCGTCGAAGGCGTCGAGCGCGTTGCGCGCGCCGTTCACCAGGGCGCGCACGAGCAGCAGCCCGTCGACCTGCTGGGTGCGCGCCGCCGGGCTCACGTCGAGGTCGAAGCGCCCCCCTCGGCTGGCGAGGTCGACCGAGACCATCGCCTGCAGGCTCGAGAGGGCCTCGGCCACCGTGGCGACGCGCGCCCGGCTCTCGCCCCCGAGCTGGCTCTGCCTGCGGTGCACGTCGAGGAGCTCCTTGGCGTGGTCGACGGCGCTCGCGAGCCGCTCGAGGCCCTCGCGCGCCTCGGCCTGCGCGCTCGACATCGCGCGCTCGACCCTCGAGGATGTCGCCGAGCGCGTCGGCGCGGCTCGCGCCGAGGGCGACCGCGAGCTCGGCGCGCATCGAGCGGACGAAGCGCGCGGTGCGCGGGAGCTCGTTGTCGACCTCGGCGTAGCGGAGCGTCGCGCGGACCTCGGCCACGCTCGAGCCGACGCTCGTGAGCACGTTGCCCAGGTCGTGGAGGAGCTGCGCGGAGAACTCCATGCGCCCGCGGTCCCTCGCCTCGCGGGCGAGGCGCGCGGCGCTCTCGAACTCGAGGCGCTTGCGCTCGGAGATGTCGCGCAGAACGCCGAGGTAGATCGTTCGGTTCGAGAGGTGAATCTCCGACACCCCGAGCTCGACCGGGATCGTCGACCCGTCGGCGCGGCGCCCGGTCACCTCGCGCGGCCCCGCCCCGAGGATGCGCGAGGCGCCGAGAAACCGCTCGAGCCGACGCTCCCCGACCTTTCCCGGCGGGTCGGGGAGGAGCTTCGAGACGCGCTGCCCCAGCAGGCCCTCGAGCTCGTAGCCGAACATCGCGAGCAGCGCGGGGTTGCAGCTCTCGATCACCCCCTCGGCGTCGACGGTGATCATCCCGTCGTCGGCGCCGCCGAACACCGCGCGGAGCTGCGCCTCGCGGTCGACCAGCGCGGCGGCGTGGGCGCGCTGCTCGGTCACGTCGCGGGCAACGGCGAAGATCCTCCCCTCGTCGGTCACGGGCCGCGCGTGCCACGCGAGCCAGCGGTAGCCGCCGTCGGCGCAGCGGTACCGGTTCTCGAAGTCGATGGTCGTGGAGCCCGCGGAGAGCGACGAGATCTCGCGCTCGGTGGCGGCGCGGTCGTCGGGGTGCACGAAGTCGAGAAAGGGCCGGCCCTGGAGGGTCAGGGCGTCGTACCCCAGCACCCGAGAGAACGAGGGGTTGATCCGCAGGAAGTACCCCTCGAAGTTCGCGATGCACATGAGGTCGACCGAGAGCGAGAAGAGCTGCTCCAGATCTCGCGCGTCGAGTGCCGAGTCGAGTGACATGGTATCGCCCGGCGGCGCTCCACCGAGCCCGCCACGTTCCCTCGGCCCTTGGTGGTAGCGCCGCGGCTCTCGGATCGTCAAGCGTCGATGCGAGGGCGCCGAGGCGGCGCCAGACAGCGCGCGGCCCGCGCGGGCACCCCGACTGGGTGACAAGTGCAGAATCGAGCCGAGGTCGTGAGATTTCTGTTCGGGTTGGGAGTAGAGGACAGGAGAGCCCTGTGGCTCGCTTCAAGATCGCGCGAGCTCCTGAGGGGGACCTCGACATGATGGACCACCACGCACCCACCGACCGCCACTCCGCGCTGGCCCGCCGCGAGCGCGCGAAGATCTTGCGCCGGTTCGTGGCCCTCGACCGCGAGGCCGCCCTCGGCGCGGTGGCGGCGAGCGTCGCGCACGGCATCAACACGCCGCTGATGCAGGTCTACAGCGACGTCGCCCAGGGTCGCGACCGCGCGCGGCGGCTCCAGCGCGAGGCGCGGGGCTGGGTCGAGCGCGGCGAGGTCGACGAGCTCCTCGCGCGGCTCAAGGAGCTGCAGCACACCTTCGATCAGCTCCGCGCCGACGTGCTCGAGGTCGCGAGCTCGACGCGCAACGTGGGGGTCTTCGCGCAGGCGCGCTCGAGGTCCCCGAGCGTGTCGAACCCCACGCACCTGCTGCAGGTCGCCATCGACCTCGCCGAGAACGGGATTCGTCACCGCGCGCGCTTCAGCAGCGCCCTGTGCGAGCTCCCCGCGCTCCGCGGCAGCGAGGAGCAGATCGGGCACCTCTTCTTCGCCTCGCTCATGGCCAGCATGAACGCCGTGCCCGAGAACGGCGCGGCGAACCACATGATCTCCGTGCGCGCGCGGCACGAGGGCGAGCGGGTCGTGGTCGAGGTCGAAGACACCGGCGGGCAGCGACACGTGCCCGTCGACGACGACGACGCCCTCGACGCGTTCCTGCTCGAGCGCTCGCCGACGGAGGTGGCGCTGGCGGTGTGCCGGGCGCTGGTGAGCGACCTCGAGGGCGAGATGGCGCTCTACCCCCTCGACCGGGGCTACCGCCTTCGGCTGAGCCTGTTGACCCTCTCGGCCGCGCCCCCCGTCGAGACCTTCGAGCTCACCCCCGAGGTCGAGCCGCCGCCCGCGCGGCGGGGCCGCGTGCTGGTGATCGACGACGAGCCCACGCTGCTGGGCCTCGTGTGCCAGGTGCTGCGCCTCGACCACGAGGTCGAGGGCACCGCCGACCCGCACGAGGCGCTCGCGCGGGTCGAGGCGGGGGAGCGCTACGACGTGATCCTCTGCGACCTGATGATGCCGGCGATGAACGGCGTCGACCTGTTCTACGCGATCCAGCGCTTCGCGCCGCACGTCGCGTCGCGCATGGTCTTTCTCACCGCGGGCGCGTTCTCGGAGAAGGCGCGGAGCTTTCTCGAGCGCGGCGTCGCGCCCTACCTCGAGAAGCCCATCGAGCCCGACGCGCTCCGCGCCGAGGTCAGCGCCAGGGTGGCCGCGGTCTGACGCGCGGCGGTCACCGCGCCCGCGCGTCGCCCGATCGTTCGAAGTCGCACGACCCCGCGCTCACCGGGCGTCTCCCGCGGCGGGCCAGCCGCGCCCCACGCGCGCGGCGATGTGCGCGGCGACGGCGGCCACGTCGGCCTCGCTCACGCCCTCGCGGTCCGCGCCGAAATAGCCCCAGCGGTCGTCGCGAAATTGCATCCCGTAGCGCGCGGGCTGCCCGCCCCGCGGGGGCGTGAGCGAGAGCGCGGTGATGTGGTCGTACGAGTACGTACGAACGCCCAGCGGCGAGTGGATCGCGAGGCGATCGGCGCCCACCTCGGTGTACGACGTGAGGTAGAACGCTCCGCAGACGGCGTAGACGACGAAGAGCAGCGCCCCCTTGATCAGCAGGGCGCTCCGCAGCACCGGGGCGCGCTCGAGGAGGTCGCGGGCGGGGTCGGGCGCCTGCGGCGGCGGCGGGCGGATCACCGCGCGAAGGAGGAGCGGCGCGGTCATCGCGCTGAGGATGGTGCAGGCGCCGAAGCGCAGCGCTCTCGCCGGGCCCAGCACCCACTCCCCCGGCGCGGCGACGGGCTGAAGCCACGCGCGCACCAGCGGGAGCACCCCCCAGTACGCCGCGAAGACCGCCGCGAGGATCGCCAGCGCGACGACGGCGCGCCTCATCGGCGACGGCGTCATGCGCTCACCGGCTCCCCCAGCGCCAGCGCCAGGGCTCGCTGCTCTTCTTCGCGCAGAGCGCGATGAACGCACCCGTGCCGACGAGCGCGCCGGCCACGCCCAGCGCGAACCATCCCAGCGAGAGCGAGCCCTCGCCCCCGGAGCGCGCGAGCGACAGGGTCGCGGCGATCTCGGCCGTCAGGGCGACGACGTACACGAGGACGGCGGCCCAGCCCTTCCAGTGGGCGGGATAGGCCCCATAGCCGTAGGTCTTGGGTCGAAACCACGCGTCGCGCATCGGTGCAGACCTCCTCGTCGACCCTAGCGCGAACGGCGCGCCGGGGCCCGGGAGCGAAGGACCTCCGATCAGAAGCGCACCGAGCCCGCGGCCTGGCTGTAGAAGCCGACCCGAAAGTCGTCGGCGCGGGCGAGGCCGACGCTGCTCGCGCCCACGAGCACGCCGAGCTGCCATCGCTCGAAGGTGTAGCTCGCGGTGGCGCCGGCGATCATGTCGGTCTCGGAGATGCACGCGTTGCTCGAGGGGTTCGCGGCGCAGCGGGCCTGCCGCGTCGCCTCTTCGGCCTCGTCGCCGAGCCCGGAGCGAAGCTGCCCCGACACCCCCAGCGCGAACTCGGGGATCGGCCTCCAGGCGAGATACACCCGCGCCTCGAGGTCGTTCTCGTTCTCTTCGCCCAGGCCGCGCCCGTAGGTGCCCTGCAGGCCTCCCTCGAAGCGGCGCGTGCGGTACTGAAAATTCACCGAGGCCTCGAGCTCGGGCTCGCCGCCGCGGTAGCCGTTGGCCTTGAACGACAGGGCCGCGCCGCCGAGGAGCCCGGTGTCTCGTCCCTGCCCGAGAAAACTGCCAGCGAAGTTGCCCGTAGGCGCCGAGGCCCGGCACGCCGTCGGTCTCCCCCGAGGTCGCGGGGCTGCTCCCGACCCAGGTGGTCCCTGCGGCGAGGGTGAAGCCCGCGGGGAGGCCCACCTCGATGTCGAAGATCGGCCGCGCCGCGGAGAGCGAGCCCGAGGCAGGCTGCACTTCGACGCCGGCGCGCGCCCTCACGTTGAGCGCCGGGAGCGCCGCCGCGGAGGTGTACAGCGGGCTGGGCGACGTGTACGCGCCGCCCGTCGGATCATGAATGGGCACCCGCGACGACGGGACCTCGTCGCGCGTCTGCGCGGCGGCGGCAGACGTGAGCAGCACCAGCGACAGGGTGACGAGGGGGGGGCGCATCTCCGCTGGGTTCATCTCGCGGGGCGACCTCACCCGTCAATGCCCCCCTCTCCCTGCGACCGCCCGTCGCAGGGAGAGGCGCCTCGGTCAGCCGACGCGCTCAAGGCGCGCGGGCACGTGCTTGTGCCACGGGGTCCCAGCGATGGGGTCTCGGCGGGCGCTCGAGGTGAGCTCGTTGGGGGCGACGCCGCCGGAGGGTCCGTCGCTCAGGAGGCCCGCGCCGTTGGGCAGCGAGACATGCCCCGGTCGCAGGGTCGCGGTGACCTCCACCGCGGCTTCGGCGCTGCCCCTGGGCGTGCTCACGCGCACGCGATCGCCGTCGGTCACGCCGAGCGATTCGGCGTCCGACGGGCTCATGCGGAGCGCGCCGGCGCGGTCCCGCGTGCGCCAGGCGGGGTCGCGCAAGATCGTGGTCGCCGTGGAGGTCCTGCGCTCGCCGGCGCTGAGCACGAAGGGGTAGCCGGGCTCGCGCGCGAGCGCCGCGGGGAGCGCGTCGAACTCCGCCAGCAGCTCGGGGACCGCGAGGTTCACCTTGCCATCGCGGGTGTCGACGCGCGCCCAGGTCTCTTCGTAGGGGTCGACGGTGAAGGTCACCCCCTCGGGGTGCGCGAGGATCGCCTCGAAGAGCGCGTCGCCGCTCTCGTAGCCCGCCCGCTGCACGCTCTCGGGGTAGGCCATGAAGCAGGTGTGCGAGAGCCCCCACACGGCCGCGGTCGCCTCGCGCCCCTCGCCCAGCGTGGGCCCCAGGGTCTCGTACAGAATCAGCGCCGCGTAGGGTGACAGCTCCGGTCGTTCGGCGAGGGCGGACATGAACGCCATCGCGTACACGTCGCGGCCCAGGGCGGCGGCGGCGTGGAGGGGCGCGAGGTCCTCGTCGGTGTAGGCCCCGAGGGCGCGGACGAGACGACGGTGGATCTCGGGCTCGGCGAGGGTGCCCGGCCGCGCGTCGAGCACCGGGGGGCGGAGCTGAAAGGTGTTGCGCGGGAACTCCAGGGTGAAGAACGCCGCCTCCCACTTCTCGTACTGCGTCGGCGCGGGCAGCACGTAGTGGGCGCGCCGCGCGGTCTCGGTGAGGGCCACGTCGATGACCACCAGGCACTCCAGCGCGTCGAGGGCCTCGCGCATGCGCGCCGAGTCGGGGAGCGAGTGCGCCGGGTTCGCGCTCTCGACGATCATCGCGCGAAAGCGCTCGGGGTGGTCGCTCAGCACCTCGTCGGGGATCGCCGCGGCGGGGATCAGCCCCGTGATGATCCGCTGACCGGTCACCGGGGAGCGCCGGTCGCGCCCGCCGCCGCCGCCGCCGCTGAGCCGCGCGAGGCGGGTGTGAATGTTCATCCCGCCGCGCTTCGCGAAGTTGCCCGTGAGGAGGTACAGCAGCTTCTCGAGGTACGAGCAGAGGGTGCTGTTGGGCGACTGCTGCACCCCGAGGTCCTCGAAGATCGAGACGCTCGCCGCGCCCGCGATGCGCCGCGCGACGGCGCGCACGTCGGCCTCGGCGACCCCCGCGACGGCGCAGTGGGCGGCGACGTCGAGGCGCGAGAAGCGCGCCGCGATGTCGTCGAAGCCGTTGGCGTGCAGGGAGATCCACTCGGCGTCGGCGAGGCCCTCCTGCACGATCACCCCGAGCAGCGCCGCGAGGCACCAGGCGTCGGTGCCCGGGAGCACCTGCAGGTGGTGGTCGGCCATCGCCGCGGTCTCGGTGCGCCGTGGGTCGATCACCACGAGGGCGCGCGTCGGGTCCTTCGCGATCTCTTTGAGCACCACCCGCGCGCGGGGGAAGCCGTGGCTGTGCCAGGGGTTCTTGCCGAGAAACACCGCGACCTCGGCGTGCTCGAAGTCGCCCGAGGTGTGGCACCGCGGGCGCCCGAAGAGCTGCCCGTCGACCCAGAACTCGCCGGTCTTCTCCTGCGCGAGCGCGTTGGACGTGTAGACCGACCCCAGCGCCGCGCGGAGCCCCGAGCCGTAGCCTCCGCCCAGGTGGTTCGCCTGCCCTCCGCCGCCGTAATAGAAGATCGTCGCGCCCCCGTGGACGTCGCGCACCGCGGCGAGGCGCGCGGCGACCTCGGCGATCGCGGTGTCCCAGTCGACGGCCTCGAAGCTCCCGTCGGCGCATCGGCGGAGCGGCGTCGTGAGGCGGTCGGGGCCGCGCTGGTAGTGGTCCAGGCGCAGGGCCTTCTCGCAGGTGTAGCCCTGCGAGGCGGGGTGCTTGCGGTCGCCGCGGATCTTCACCAGCGCGCCCCCGGCGGCGCGCACCTCGATGCCGCAGTTGATGCTGCACAGCACGCACGCCGTGGAGCGCCAGGGGGCCTCGGAGCCGTTCTCAGGGGTCATCGCGCGAGGGTAGACCGTGCGGCCCCGCCGCGCGCGCCGAAGGGTGGTACCCGTGGGCGAGATGAACACACGGATTCGACCGGGGCGCGCGAGCGACGCCGACGCCCTCCGCGCGATCGAGGTCGAGGCCGACGCGCGCTACGCGGAGTACGGAAGGCCCCTGACGACGGCGGACGACGCGATCCCGGTGGAGGTGATCCGCCGGGCGGTGCTCGAGTCGCGGCTGTGGGTCGCCGAGGTCGACGGGGCCGCGGTGGGCTTCGCCTACGTCGGGCGCGTGGGGGCGGAGCTGTGCCTCGGGCAGATCAGCGTCGCGATCGCGCACGGGCGCAAGGGGATCGGCGCCGCGCTGGTCGCGCGGGTGGTGCAGGAGGCCAGGCGCGCGGGGGAGCCCTCGCTGCAGCTCAACACCGAGCTCGACGTCCCGTGGAACGCGCCTTGGTACGCCTCCCTGGGCTTCGTGGTGGTGCCCGAAGACCGCTGGACGCCCGAGATGCGCGCGGTCTCCGAGCGCCAGGCGGCGGGGGGGCTCTCGTGGGCGCGGCGGGTTCACATGCGGCTGCGCCTCGACGGGCGCGTCGACTGAGGGGCGCGGCGCGGGCACAATGCGCGGCGCATGAAGCTCCTGGTGGTGGAAGACGACACGAAGGTCGCTCGATTTCTCACCCGACTTCTGTCCGAGGAGGGCTACGCGGCCGACACCGTCGCGCGGGGCGAGGACGCGGTGCGCCAGGCGTGCACGGGGCTCTACGCGCTCGTGGTGCTCGACTGGATGCTCCCCGACCTCGACGGGCTCTCGGTGGTGCGGGAGCTCCGCCGGCGGGGGGTTCGCGTGCCCGTGCTGATGCTCACGGCGCGGGGAGACGTGAGCGAGAAGGTCCTCGCGCTCGACGCGGGGGCAGACGACTTCGTGGTCAAGCCCTTCGAGCTCGAGGAGCTCATGGCGCGGGTGCGCGCGCTGCTGCGGCGCGCCTCGAGCGCCGGCCGCGCGGAGGTGGGCCCGATCCGCCTTGATTTCGAGCAGCGCCGGGCCTCCCTCCGGGGCGCGCCCCTCGACCTCACGGCGAAGGAGTACGCGGTGCTCCTGCACCTCGCGCACCGGGTCGAGCGGGTGGTCTCGCGCACCGAGCTCCTCGCGCAGGTGTGGGGGAGCCAGTTCGACCCCGGCTCGAACCTCGTCGATGTCCACGTGAGCCGGCTGCGCGACAAGCTTGGCGACTGCGCGTGGATGATCGAGACCCACCGCGGCGTCGGCTATCGGCTCCGGCTCGAGCCGTCGTCGTGAGCCTCCGCGGGCAGCTCATCGGCGCGACCGCGGCGCTCACGCTGGCCACGCTGGGCGGCGCCTTCGCGGTGGTCTTCGTGGCGGTGAACCACGCGCAGGAGCTCCGCCTCGACGCGGCGCTGCGCGCGCAGGCCGAGGACGAGGCGCGGTACATCGCCGGGCGCCCCGACGCCGAGCTCCGGGGAGGCCCCGGGCCCTTCGCCAACGGCGTGGGCCCCCTGCCTCGCTTCGAGGCGCTGCTCGACGGGGCCGGCGCGACCATCGACGCGACGCCGGGCTTCGCGCGGAGGCTCCCCGACCTCGCCCGCGCCGGCGGAGACCTGCGGCAGCCCTTCGACGTCTGGTGCGGGGGCGTGCACCTGCGCGCGGTGCGCCTCGCGGTGCCTGACGGCAGCGGGCGCAGGCTGCTCTTCGCGACGCCGCGCACCGACCTCGACGGCGACGAGGCCTTTCTGCGCAGGGCGATGCTCCTGGTCTTCGCAGTGGCCGTCGGGTGGTCGGTGGCGGTGGCCACCTGGATCGTGCGCAGGCTGACCCGCGCGCACCAGGCGATCACCCGCACCGTCCGCCGCGTCGCCGCGGGGGACCTCGCCGCCCGCGTCGCGCTGACCGCGAGGGACCGCGAGGTCGATCAGCTCTCCCACGACGTCGACGAGATGATCGCTCGCCTCGAGCGGCTGGTGAGCCAGCAGCGGCGCTTCGTGGCCAACGCCGCGCACGAGCTCAGGCTGCCGCTGACCACCCTCCTGGGGGAGCTCTCCCTCGCGCTGCGACGCGACCGCGACGAGGCGGCGTACCGCGAGACCATCGAGGGCGCCCTGGGCGACACCCGCAGGCTCAAGCTCCTCGCCGACGAGCTGCTGACCCTCGCCCGCATCGGGAGCGAGCCCGAGGGGGCCTCGAGCGCGGTGTCGCTGCGCCAGGTCGCCCTGGCCGCGGTCGAGTCGGTCGAGGGCCTGGCCCAGCCCCGCGGCGTGACCCTGCGCGTCGAGGGCGAGGCGCGCACCCGAGGGCGCGCCGCCGATCTCCAGCGCTTGATTCGCAACCTGCTCGAGAACGCCGTGCGCTTCTCTCCCTCTGGGGGCACCGTGCGGGTGCTCCTGAGCCCTGAGGGCGAGCGGGTGAGCCTCACGGTGCTCGACGAGGGCGTCGGCGTGCCCGAGGCCGAGCGCGAGAAGATCTTCGAGCCCTTCTACCGCGCCTCGGGCCACCGGGGCGAAGACGACCTCGGCGCGGGGCTCGGCCTCGCCATCGTGCGAGAGATCGCCGAGGCGCACCGGGGAACGGTCCGCTGCGAGGCGCCCCCGCCAGCGCGCCCCGGCGGGGTGTTCTGCGTGCGCCTCCCCGCTGCATGAAGACTTCTTAATTCGTCTGTAATGACGCCCCACCGCGGGATCCCTATGCAGTGACGCACCCCCTGTCTCGACGCGCCGCGTCGACCGCCGAGGGGTCCACCACGCATGAGAACGATCCGCTGGATGATCCTCGCCGCCGCGACCCTCCTGCCGCGCGCCGCCGCCGCCCAGGCCGACGCCCCCTCGTGGGACGAGGCCCGCGCCGTCGCGCGCGCCGTGTCGCGGTCGCCCGAGGTGCGCCGCGCCGCGGCCGTCCTCGAGGAGGCCCGCGCCCGGGATGTCTACGCGCGGGTGTCGCCGGTGGGCAACCCGGTGGTCTCGCTGCGGGCCATGGTCGGCGTGCCCGACCTCCCGGCGGCGACCTACGCGCTCACCGTCGGCGTCCCCTTCGACGTCTCGGGCGCGCGAACGCGGCGCCGGGACGAGGTCGCCTGGGGCGTGCGCGAGGCCGAGGCCCAGCTCGAGGCCGCGCTCAACGACGCCCGCAGCCGCACGCGCCTGAGCTGGGTCGAGCTGGGCCTCGCGGACGAGGCCGTGCGGGTCAGCCGGTCGCGGCTCGAGACCGCCCGCGCGCTGGTCGAGCAGGCGCAGGCGCGCGCCGAGGCGCTGGCGGTGACGGCCCTCGACCTCGCGCTCACGCGACGCGACGCGGCGCTCGCGGAGGCCGAGCTCGCCGTCGCCGCGCGCCACCGCGCCCAGAGCCTCACGCGCTTTCGCGAAGTCCTCGATCTTGGTCCTGAAGAGCCCGCCGAGGTCTCGCCCCTGCCGCCGCCCGCGATGCCGCCGATGGACCTCGCGCAGGCGCTCGCGGCCGCCCGCGCGGGGCGCGCCGAGCCCAGGCGCTGGGCCGCGTCCGCCGCGCGGCAGCGGGCCTCCGCCGGCCGGCTGCGCGCCGAGTCGGTCGCGCCGCTGCTGCTCAACGGCGAGGTCGAGTGGCAGGGCTACTCGCAGACCTCGGTGGGCGTGTCGGCGCAGTGGGCGCTGCCCCTCGCCCGCACGGCCCAGGGCGAGCGCGCCGAGGCCCTCGCGGGGGCGCGCACGGCGCTCGTGGAGGGGGAGCTCGCCCGACGCGCGGTCGAGCGCGAGGTCGCCGGGGCCTACGCGGCGCTGGAGCACAGCCTGGCCGAGCTCGCGGCGCTGAGCGAGCGCGCGATCCCCGCCGCGCAGGAGGCGGTGTCGCTCACCGAGGCGCTCCGCGAGCGCGGCGCTGCGGAGCTGTTTCGCGTGCTCGCGGCGCAGCAGGAGCTCGCCGCGGCGCGGGGGCGAAGGCTCGAGGCCCTCCGCGAGGCCTGGCGGGCGCGCCTGGAGCTCGACCGCGCCACTTCTACGAACCCTCACGCACGGAGCGTCCCATGAACACCCGATGGATCTCGATCTCAGCCGTGGTCACGGCCTTCGCCGCCGGCGCCCTCCTGGGCCGCGCGCTCCCCGACGAGGTGGTGAACACCCGCGCCGAGGCCTCGGCGCGCCCCGAGGCGGTGGCCGCGGCCCGGCGCGTGCGTATGTCCGCGACGCTCCGCGAGCGCGCGGGCATCACGTCTGCCCCGGCGCGGCGCAGCGCGCTCTCGCAGCGCGTCGCGCTCACGGGGGGCGTGGAGTTCGACGGCGACCACCTCGCCGAGGTGGGCTCGCGCATCGCCGGGCGGGTCGCGCGCGTGCTCGTGCGCCCGGGCGACGAGGTCCGCGCGGGCGATCCCCTGCTGGAGATCGAGAGCGCGGCGCTGGGCGAGGCCTCGGCGCAGCTCCTCTCGGCGCGGGCCGCGGCCACCGCGAGCCGCGCCGAGCGCGCCCGCCTCGAGTCGCTCGCCGCGCGGCAGCTCGCCACCGCCCGCGAGCTCGACCAGGCCCGCGCCGCCTGCGCGACGAACGACGCGATGGTGCAGGCCGCCACGCAGCGGCTCCTCGCGCTCGGCGTGAGCGCGGGCGAGATCGCGGGGCGGCGCGGGTCGCGGCTCCAGCGCGTGACGGTGCGCGCGCCCATCGCGGGGCGGGTCGTCGAGCGCCACGCGGTGCTCGGTCAGGTGGTCGAGCCGGCGACCTCGCTCCTGCGCCTCGCCGACCCGACCCGGCTGTGGGTGCAGCTCAGGGTCTTCGAGGGCGAGCTCTCCAAGGTGCGCGTGGGCGACGCGGTGACCCTCCAGGCGACCTCGCACCCCGAGCTGACCCTCGAGGGCACCGTGGGGCACATCGCCGCCGAGCTCGACCGCGAGACGCGCACGGCGCGGGTGCGCGTCGAGGTCACCGACCGCCAGGGCGTGCTCCGCCCCGGTCAGTTCGTCGAGGCTCGGCTGCTGCCCTCGGCGGGCCGCGCGGTCGAGGCGCTGCGCATCCCGCGGGACGCGACGGTGCAGGTCGAGGGGCGCGACGCGGTCTTCGTCGACCTCGGCGACGGGGTGTACGAGCTCCGCACGCTCCAGCTCGGCGCGCCCGACGGGGACCAGGTCGAGGTGCTCCGCGGCGTGAGCGAGGGCGAGCGCGTGGTGACGCGCGGCGGCTTCGCGCTCAAGAGCGAGCTGCTGCGGTAGGCCGCCGATGCTCGACGCCATCGTACGCAAGGCGATCCAGCACCGCCTGGTGGTGCTGCTGCTCGCGGCGCTCGTGCTGGTCGCCGGTGCCGTGGCGCTGCGGCGGCTGCCGATCGACGCGGTGCCCGACCTGACCAACGTGCAGGTGCAGGTGCTCACCGACTCGCCGGGGCTGAGCGCCGAGGAGATCGAGCGCTTCGTGACCCGCCCCGTGGAGATGGGGCTCAACGGGATGCCGGGGCTCAAGGAGATCCGCTCGATCACCCGCGAGGGCATCTCGACGGTGACGGTGATCTTCGACGAGCACGTCGACGTGTGGTTCGCGCGGCAGCTCGTGATGGAGCGCCTGCGCGCGGTCGAGGGCGAGATCCCTCCGGGCTCGGGGCGGCCCGAGATGGCGCCGGTGTCGACGGGCCTGGGCGAGATCTATCAGTTCGTCGTGCGGGGCAGCGGGCACAGCCCGATGCAGCTCCGCGAGCTGCTCGACTGGCAGATCGCGCCGGCGCTGCGGAGCGTGCCGGGGATCATCGAGGTCAACGCCTTCGGGGGGGCCAAGAAGCAGGTCCAGGTGGTGGTCGACCCCGACCGCCTCGCGGCGCACCGGGTGACGCTGGCGCAGGTGATGGAGGCCCTGTCGCGCAACAACGTGAACGTCGGCGGCGGCTACATCGAGCGGGGCGCGGAGCAGTTCGTGGTGCGCGGCGAGGGGCAGTACCGCAGCCTCGACGACGTGCGCGCGGTGGTGGTCACGGTGGGCGAGGGCGGCACGCCGGTGCAGGTGCGCCACCTGGCCGAGGTGCGCGAGGGCGCCGCGCTGCCGCAGGGGGTGGTCACCCAGGACGGCCGGGGCGAGGTGGTCCTCGGCATGGCGCTGATGCTGGCGGGGCAGAACAGCCGCGACGTGGTGACGGCGGTGCACGCGCGCATGGCCGAGGTGCGCCGCGCGCTGCCCCCCGGCGTGAGCGTGCAGGTGGTCTACGACCGCAAGGAATTCATCGACCGCACGCTCTCCACCGTGGCCAAGAACCTCGTCGAGGGCGCGGGGCTGGTGGGCATCGTGCTGCTGATCTTTCTCGGGAGCATCCGGGGCAGCGTGCTGGTCACCCTGGGCATCCCCTTCGCGATGAGCCTCACGCTCTGCGGGATGCTGCTCACCGGGGTCACGGGCAACCTGATGTCCCTGGGCGCCATCGACTTCGGCTTTCTGGTCGACGGCCCCATCGTGATGCTCGAGGCGTGCATCGCGCGGCTGGCGCTGCACGGCGTCACCGAGGCGAACGCGAGGCACTCGGTGGTGAGCGCGGTGCGCGGGGTGACGCGGCCGGTGGTGTTCTCCGTCGCGATCATCCTGCTGGTGTACCTCCCGCTGCTCACGCTGCAGGACGTCGAGGGCAAGATGTTCCGCCCCATGGCGGCGACGATGGCGATGGCGCTGGGGGCCTCGCTGGTCTTCGCGCTGGTGGTCTTTCCCGCGGCGGCGGTGACCTTCTTGAAGCCGCCGAAGTCCGCGGGGCACCACGGGCTGCTGCACCGCCTCACGGACCCGTACCGCCGGGCCGTGCGCCTCGCGCTGCGGTGGCGGGCGCCGCTCCTCGCGGGGGCGGTGGCGCTGCTGCTGGCCTCGATGCCGGTGGCGGGATCCCTCGGCGCAGACTTCGTGCCGCGCATCGACGAGGGGGACATCTACGTCGCCATCCGCCGCATCCCCTCGATCGGGATCAGCGAGGCGCGCCGCCTCGACCTCGAGGCCGAGCGGGTGCTCCGGCGCTTTCCCGAGGTGGTCTCGACGGTGGCGACCACGGGCCGCGCCGAGCTCGCGGTGGACCCCGTCGGGATGGACAACACCGACATCCTCGTGCACCTTCGCCCGCGCTCCCAGTGGCGCACGGCGAGTGACCTCGACGGGCTCGGCGAGGTGATGAAGCGGGCCATCGAGTCGGAGGTCCCCTCGACCTTCGTGTCGATCTCGCAGCCCATCGAGGACAAGACCAACGAGATGCTCTCGGGCTCTCGCGCCGACCTGGTGATCTACCTCGCCGGCGACGACCTCCAGACCATGAACGACATCATGAGCCGCGTGGGTCGGCTCATGCGAGAGATCCCCGGCGCCGGGGACGTGCGCGTCGAGCGCAACCTCGGCCTGCCGATGATCAACGTGCGGGTCGACCGCGAGCGCCTCGCGCGCTACGGCATCCACGCCGAGGACGCCCTCGCCGCCGTGCAGGCGTCGCACCTCGGGCGCTCGGTGGGGAGCATCTTCGAGGGCGCGCGGCGCTACGACCTCCGGGTGCTCTTGCCCCCCTCGGAGCGCGGCGTCGAGGCCCTCGGGCGGCTGCTCGTGGGCAGCAGGGACGGGCAGCTCGTGCCGCTCTCGCAGGTCGCCACCCTCGAGGAGGTCGACGGCGTCGCGCAGATCGGCCGCGAGGGGCTGCGGCGGCGCATGCGCGTCGAGGTGAACCTCCGCGGGCGGGACCTCGTCTCCTTCGTCGCCGACGCGCGCCGCGTGGTCGAGCGCGAGGTGCGGCTCCCCCAGGGGTACGAGTTCGCCTGGGGGGGACAATTCGAGAACTTCGAGCGCGCCCGGCAGCGCCTCGCCCTCGTGGTGCCCGCGGCCCTCACGATCATCCTCGGGATGCTCATGCTGATGTTCCGCGACCTCCGCAGCGCCCTCGCGGTGTTCACCGGCGTGCCCTTCGCCCTGCTCGGGGGCATCGCGGCCCTCAAGCTCCGAGGGCTCAGCTTCTCGCTCCCCGCGGCGGTGGGCTTCATCGCCCTGTGCGGCATCGCCGTGCTCAACGGCGTGGTGATGACCACGGCGATCCTCCGGCGCATGGAGGGCGGGGCCTCGCGCGAGACGGCCATCGTCGAGGGGGCGGGCGAGGTGCTGCAGGCGCTGGTGCTCACGGCGATGGTCGCGGCGCTGGGCTTCGCGCCCATGGCCGTGAGCGAGTCGGCGGGGAGCGAGGTGCAGCGCCCCCTGGCGAGCGTGGTGATCGGCGGCCTCGCGTCGAGCACGCTCCTCGGGCTCTTTCTCCACCCCGCGCTGCTCTGGATGTTCCGCGTCGCCCCCGCCGCGCCGAAGCAGCCCGAGGAGCTCTGACCGCCGCTCGCCCCCTCCCCCGCGCCGCTCGCGACCGCCCGCGGACCCTTCGCGCAAAAATCGCGCGGCGGCGGGGCAACCGGCGGGCCGGGCGTGGCATCTCCCGAGAGATCGCGCCCCCGCGCGCCTCGGAGACCACCGCCATGCACGACCTCGCCGCTCTGCTCCTCGACGCCCGAATGGACATGACCCTCGCCGCCATCGACGAGATCGCCCGCGCCGACGACCTCGCGGCCCACGAGAAGTCGCTGCGCCTCTCGCAGCTCTCGGCCTGCGCGCGGGGTCTCCCCTGCCCCGAGCTCGCCTTCGATCCTACCGCGCTTCGCCTCCGCGCCATCGCCGACGCGCTGCGCGACCGCCCCGTCGAGCGCGACGCGTGGAGGGCCCGGGTGCTCCGCGCCCTCGAGCGCGGCGCGGCGGGGACGCGGCGGCATGCGAGCGCCGCGTAGCGCCGCGGGCGCGCGGGGTCGTGCGATCGTCGCGGCCCATGGATGTTCGCGCCCCTGCGGCTGTTCGGCGTGGTCTACGGCCGCGCGGGCGAGCGCGCGCGGATGATGGCGGTGTCGGCGCTCGCGGTGATCGCGCCGCTGGCGCTCGAACGGCTCGGGGTGGGGGGCGAGTCGTACGGCTTCGTGCCCGAGGGGGTGCCGATCGTCCCGCGCACGCTCTCGCGGGAGCCCGTGCGCACCAGCGCCGCGCTGCTGGGGTCGTGCCTGGGCTTCATGACGTTCCCCGCGCTGCTGCTGGGGCGGCTGCGCGACGACCTGGCGAGCGCCGAGCGGCGCATCGCGCTGCAGGCGTGGCAGCTCCGGCAGCTCTTGGAGCTGCGCGCGCGACGACGCGCGGGTGCTGCGAGACGTTGACGTCGACGCGCTCCGGGCGGCGCTGCTCGGCGCGGTCCTCTCGCGCTCCGAGGCGCGCGGCAAGCCAATGGTGTTTCGCTTCGGCGAGGCCGGCGACCGCTGGCTGGGTCTGCGCCTCGGAATGACCGGCGAGCTCCTCGTCGCTCCGCCCGACCACGCGCCCGGGCGCCACGACGAGGATGCACGCGACCGCCGCGACTCGCCTTGATCGACCGCCGTCGGGAGGTGGAGCCCAGTCCGTCGGCGGCGTGCTCGACGGCGAGCGCGTTGTGGTCACGCTGCGCACCGCGATGCCTCGGTCGTATGTCCTTTCGTGACAGACCCTTACGAGCCGCCTGGGATGGGCACCAGCGCCTGCAGGGCGAGCTGATGAAACGTGAGACACAGCCCGTCGCGCACCGCGCGTACGTGGCGCTGCGGCCCGGCGGGTGCCTGGCGATGCAACGCGGCCACGAGCGCTTCGGGTTCGAGCCCAGCGAGGCGCGCGCAGGCTACGTCGTGCACGTCGGGGGCGCTCTCGGGCGCCGCCGACGGCGCACACTGTCCTCGGAGCCATGCGCGGGCCGTGTCGTCGTCGGTGGCGAAGCGTCCGTCGGCGAGGGCGTGGGCGAGGCGGCTCGGTCCCGGGTGGTCGATGCCCGCGAGGCCGCATGGGTCGGTCACCCGCCACGGCGAGGGCAACACCAGGTCGGGGCGCCCGTCTCGGTCGGCGTCGACCAGCGCGTCCACCTGTCGAAACGCGGCAGCCGGGGGATAGGCCCGCACGGCGCCGCGGGCGACGGTGTACACCGCGCGGGTCTGGTCAGCGTGGCTCTCAAAGGCCCACCCGTCGTGCCGAACGATCACCTCGGGCACAGCATCACCGTCGTAGTCATAGACGGCCTCCAGGGCGCTCCACTGGCTCCTGTGCCAATTGGCCTCCAGGGTGAAGGGCAGGGCAGTCGGCGCAGGGGAGGCCCCCAGCGGGCGCCACGACAGCGACTCTGTGGCGGCGATGCGAAGCTCGGCCTCGGTGTGAAACGTGAGCCCCTGCAGGGTGAGCGACCACAGCCCCTGTTGCGTGGCGAGACAATCCCGGTCGTCGGCGCTGCCGGGGAGCACGACCGGGTTGCCCTCGTCGCGCGCCTGGGCGGTCACCCAGGCATCGACCTGTCGACCGACGCGCGTGCGGTCCTGGCGCACCCGTGCACAACGCGGAGACTCGGGCGGCGCGTGCACTCGCCCCCCACGGTCGGCCGGGCGGTGCGCGAAGACGGGCCACGCCGGCGGCTCCAGGGGCTCCAGCCTCCGCGCGACCGCCAGCGTGCGCAGGGCCTCTTCCACCGCGGCCACCGCGTCGGCCGGAAACAACTCGACCGAGCTCCCCCGCACCGTAGCGCGTACGTAGGCGCGAGCCTCCTCCAACGACGCGCCCCATACACGACGGCAGTAGGCGTCGAGCAGGAGCGCCTCCAGGTAGGGCGCTCGACCGAGCTCGTCGACGGCATCGGCCGTGTCGTCGTAGGCGCGCACCGGCGGCGAAGCAGGGCACAGCGCCCGAAGGGCCGTACGCGCCACCGCGTCGTCGTGGGTGTAGCCCCCTCCCGGCAACGCGTGCGCGACCACCGCGGGGGGCATGTCTTGAAAGCCCGCCACCTCCCGATCGCCGACGCGCAACGGCGGAAACACCATCACCTGGTCGGCGAGGCCGTCACGGTCGACGTCCTCCATGCGTGTTGTGGCCTCAGACCATCGTGGTTCGACCTCGATTCGCGGTACGGCCGCCGCCACGGGCGACGCAGGGGGCGTCGTCGCGCGGGCGGCGCCACGCGCGGTGCAGGCCCCAAGCACGGTCACGAGCAGCAATGCACGCATGAACGCCCCCAGACGATACGCCACGCCCACGTCTGGAGGGAAGCTGCGGCGACCCAACCCGTACGGCAGGGCGAGGCCTGACCTTCTTTGCGCGAGTGGGTTCACCGTCTGGATCGCGTGCGCAGGGATCGCGTGCGCAGCAGCGAACAAGCGCGTCTCATGCGTTGAGGCGAATGGGATTGTCTTGTCTCATGACAACGAATCAATCAACCCACCTCGTCTGAGATGGACCTCTTCCAAGGCTCAGAAGTCGTCTCGATCCTGGGGATGCACCCCGAAGCTTCGAGGGATCGCCGCGACGACTGGCGCTGGGGTTCGCAGCCCTGACGGTGCGCGGGATCGGTGCTCACCCCAGGCAACAATTGGGGTCACCCGGCTGGCGCCGGGTTGCAGTCAGACCCACTTAACATCAAGTAGTTTCAAGCATTTGCAGCCCGTCGAAGGACGGGCGACCTCCAATGGTTGCCTGGGGTGAGCACCGATCCCGCGCACCGGCAGGGCTGCGAACCCCAGCGCCGGGCATCGCGACCTTGAAAGGGATCGAGCTACAGGCTCCAGAGCACGGCGAGGGGGATCTCAACATCCTCGAACGGCTCTGCGCGCATCCGCTCGTCGCCTTCGTAGGTCTCCAGGATGACGTAGCGCTTGCCTTCGAGCCGGTTCACCTCGACGGTATTGAGCGCGGGCGCGACGTACCACAGATGTCCGACGCCCTCCCGGCGGCAGATGCGCATCTTCTTCCCGCGGTCGCACGCTTCGGTGCGCGGCGAGAGCACTTCGCACACCCAGTCCGGCGCGACGACGAGATGGCCTGCCGCATCGTCGTCGAGCGCGCCCTCGGGAAACCGTCCACGGCGCCAGCCCGCGAGATCTGGCACGACGACGTCGGGCCCAGGTCCGAGGTGCAGCTCAGGTTCGATGAGAATCACCCAGGCGCCCGGCCCCTCGTCGTCGCTGCCGCCCCGATTCTTTCCGTCGAGCTTGCCAGAGAGCCGAATCGTGGCCATCGCGTGGCGCGGCCTGGGGCGCGGCCTGAGCGAGAGCTCGCCGTCGATGATCTCCGCGACCACCGTCTCCGGCGCGTTGAGGTAGCCCTGCACGACGTCGGGTCGCAGGTTGGGGAAGCGTGGATCGACCGCGTGCGCAGCGTCTCCGGGCATGAGGCGACGGTATCACACGGCGGCGAGGGCTCCATGCCGGCACCGTCGCGGCGTGCGGCGAAGCCGAGCCGAGCGCATCCGGGCAGCGACGACGTGGCGGGACGCGGGCGAGAGGGAGGGCGCTGAGCGGCGCGAGGTGGTGGGGCTCGTGATCACGCTGAAGCCCCTGGGAGACAAGGACTTCGCTTCGGTCACTGGTCGTTGTAGCGCCCGAGGAGCGTGAAGAGCTCGGTGCACGGCGCGCTCTGGTGGCTCACGCCGCCGTCGCGGGTCTCGCGCTGCACCATGGCCGCGGCCTCCCGCGGCGCGCGCCCGGCCCACTGCCAGGGGCTGTCGGTGAAGCCGAACCAGATGCACATCTCCTGGTCGCCGATGCCGTAGCCCACGGTCTGGGCGCGGGGGTTGTCGAAGGCGCAGGTGAGCCGCAGCGCGCGGGCGCCGGAGACGTCGACCGGGGGCGACATGGTGCGCGCCCAGGAGTCGCCCTGCCGCGCGTCGGTCTCGTAGAGCACGCGGCCGTCGGCGGCGCCGCCGAGGACCTCGACCCACATGCTGCTCCCGAGCGCGGGAAAGTGCGCGAGGCCGAAGCATCCGCGCCATCGGCGGCAGATGATCCCCGTCGAGAAGGTCGACCACCTCGAGGACCTTCGACCCTCCGAGTGCGGCCGCTGTGGGGAGGCGCTTGTGGGCGACGACCCCGAGCCTCTTCGGCACCAGGTCGTCGAGCTCGCCGAGGTGCTGCGGCGCGTGCACGAGTATCGCCTCCACCGACTCACCTGCCCCGGCTGCGCGGCGAGCACCCTCGCGTGCCTGCCCGAGGGAGTTCCCACGGGGTCCTTCGGTCCGCGACTGATCGCGTTAGTGTCACTGCTCTCTGGGCGCTACCGCATCAGCAAGCGTGCGGTGGCCGAGATGCTGCGCGAGGTGTTCGAGGTGGAAATGTCCACCGGCGCGGTGTGCAACAGCGAGCGCGAGGTCTCCAGGGCGATCGAGGAATCGGTCACCGAGGCCGTGGCGTACGTGCGCGAGCAGCCCGTGGTGCATGTCGACGAGACGAGCTGGCGCGAGGCCAGGAGACGCGCGTGGCTGTGGGTGATGGCGACGCTGAGCGTGACGTGCTTTCGCATCGACCCGCACCGCAGCACGGCGGCGGCCAAGGCGCTGATGGGCGAGGATTTCGCAGGCACCGCGGTGAGCGACCGCTACAGCGCGTACACCTGGATCTGCGACGGACGGCGGCAGTCGTGCTGGGCGCACCTGGACCGCGACTGGCAGCGGATGATCGACCGCGGCGGAGAGAGCGCAGAGGTGGGCGCCGCGCTGCGCAAGGCGACTGACACGTTGTTCCGCTGGTGGTATCGGGTACGAGACGGGACTCGCGACCGCGCGTGGTTGAAGAAGAAGGTGCGGGGACTGCGACGGGCGGTGAAAGCGGCGCTGGAGCGAGGGCGCACCTGCGGGCACCCGAAGACGGCGGGGACGTGCAACGAGATCCTGCGGCTGGAGGAGACGCTGTGGACCTTCGTTTGGATCGAGGGCGTGGAGCCGACGAACAACCTCGCCGAGCGGCAGATTCGACACGGAGTCATGTGGCGAAAGACGAGCTTTGGCACCGACACCGCGGAGGGTAGCCGCTTCGTCGAGAGAATCCTCACCGTTGTGATGTCGCTGCGCTCCCAGGGGCGCCGCATCCTAGACTTCCTGGTTCGGTCGCTACGCGCCGTGACGGGAGAGACGGAACGACCTTCACTGTTGCCGACGAGCACCCTCGCTCATGCAACAGCGGCGTGAACGGTTACGCCCGAGGAGCGTGAAGAGCTCGGTGCACGGCGCGCTCTGGTGGCTCACGCCGCCGTCGCGGGTCTCGCGCTGCACCATGGCCGCGGCCTCCGCAGCGCGCGCATCGCCCGGCCCACTGCCAGGGCTGTCGAACGAAGCCGAACCAGATGCACATCTCCTGGTCGCCGATGCCGTAGCCCACGGTCTGGGCACGCGGGGGTTGTCGAAGGCGCAGGTGAGCCGCAGCGCGCGGGCGCCGGAGACGTCGACCAGGAGGCGACATGGTGCGCGCCCAGGAGTCGCCCTGCCGCGCGTCCGGTCTCGTAGAGCACACGGTAGCGTCGGCGGCGCCGCCGAGGACCTCGACCCTCATGCTGCTCCCGAGCTCGTGAAAGTGCGCGAGGCCGTAGAAGAAGCGCATCGAGAGGGGCTGGCCCGTGAGCGAGCGCGCGCGCGCGTCGAGGGGGCACTCGACCTCGAATTCCGAGCGGCCCCGCGGCGGGATCGAGAGGGGGTTGTACTCGAGGTAGAAGGGCGAGAGCCGCGTCTGCACCTGCGAGCGGGGGATGGTCGTCGCGCGGAGCGTGAGCGACACGTCGCGCGCCATGGGCGAGGCGTTGAGGCGGTGCAGCGCGCCGATGATCCTCGCGTGCGGCGGGAGCACCACCGCGGTGCCCGGAGGGAACTGCTGCGTCTCGCGCTCCACCTGCGTGCTCTGCGCGAAGAACACGCCGCCGAGGTACGACGCGACGCCCTGGTCGAAGTTGCGCGAGCGGCAGGGCCAGGTGCCGTCGGGACCGGGGTACTGCGTGTCGGGCACGAAGAACCAGTTGGAGTGGTGCATCCCGAGGGTCGCCTGCATCTCGACGGCGCTGAGGTACAGGGGCTCCTCGTTGTGCAGGGTCCATGACTCGCAGTCCGACGCGCGCTCGGAGCCCGGCGGCATGGGCCAGGGCCCGGCGGTGTAGGTGAAGACCTGCGCCCGCGTGTCGGCGGGGCCGCGGTCCTCGACGACGGCGTCGGGGGTCGGAGGGGCGTCGGGCGCGGCGGAGGCATCCGCGGCGGACGCGTCAGGAGAGAGGGCGGGGGGCGCAGAGGCGCACGCGGCGACGGCCGCGCACAGCGCGAGGAGGCGGGTCTGTCGGTGCATCTCGGAGACTCCCTGGGCGCCCCATGGGACTACGTGTGTCGCGTGAGCGTCAACCGGCGCCCCGACGCAGACCCTTGACCCGCCGGGCGCCTTCGCGCACCAATCGCCCAGGGAGAGCGCGCTGGATACCCAACACCCCCTCGCGGGGCTGCCCCCCGCCGACCCTGCTCAGCGGGCGATGCTCGCCGCGGCGGGGCTCTATGTGCTGTCGGCGGTGGTCCTGCACGTGACCAAGGGGCTCTTTAGCGCGACGCTGCTGCCGATCTATTTCGCGGGCTTCGCGGCGTGGGTCGCCCTCGCCGCCCGAGGCCGCGACGCCCCCCGGAGCGCGCCCGCGTCGACCGAGGCCGCGCTCCTCGGGCTCACACGCCTTCGCCGCGTGGTTCTGGCACGAGCACGCGCTCCTCGCCGACGCGCGCATGGGCCCGGCGCTGGGCTTTCGCGAGGTCCCCTGGGTCGTCGCCGGGCTCGCCCTGGCCTTCGCGCAGCGCGCGTGGTGGCCCCTCGCCGCGGCGGTGGCGCTGACCCTCTACGCGAAGACCGTGATCCTCGAGACCTCGCCGGTGCCCTTCATCGACGTGTTCACGAGCAACACCCGCGCGGCCGACCACTTCATCGCGGGGCGAAACCCCTACACCCAGGTCTATCCCGACATCTACGGCGGCGGGCAGGACTACCGCCCCGGCATGGTCTACTGGCCCGCGGTGCTCCTCTGGCAGAGCGCCGCGCGGGCCTGGCTCGGCGACATCCGATGGGGCTTCGTCGCCGCCGAGGTGATCACCGCGGGCGCCCTCTCGGCGGCCCTGACCCGACTGGGGCTGACCCCGCGCCGGGCGCTCCTCGTGGTGCTCGCCTGGGCCCTCTCGCCGGTCGCGCCCTTCGTCTTCGAGCAGGCCTGGGTCGACCCGCTGCTCACCATGGCCTTCGCCCTCTTCGCCTGCGCCATGGCCTACGAGCAGGCGATGCTCGCGGGCTGCGCGCTGGGGCTCGCCGTGGCCTTCAAGCAGTACGGGGCCTTCGGCGCCCTCGCGGGCCTCGCCCTCGCCGCGCGGGTCTTCGACCGCCGGCGCCTCGCGCAGCTCGTCGTCGCCGCGGCCGTGACCTTCGCGGTCACGACGCTGCCCGTCGCCCTGCGCGCCCTCGACCCCTTTCTCGAGATGACCCTGCGCGTGCCCTCGCGCATGGGGTTGCGCCGCGACGCGCTGAGCCTGCTGGTCTTCGCCGCCGACCGCCTCACCCCCTCGCTCGCCACGGCGATCACCCTCGGCGTCGGCGGCGGCGCGACGCTCGCGGGCGCCGCGTGGCTCTACCGCCTGCCGCGCCCCACCGTCGCGCACTGGTCCGCGGCGGCGGGGGTGGCGTACGGGGGGCTGTTCTTCTTCGGCAAGCAGGCGTTCTGCAACTACCACCACTTTCTCGCGGCCTTCGTGCTGCTCCACGGCGCCGCGCTGCTCGCGGCGGCGCCGCAGCCCGAGCCCGAGCCCGCGGCGCGCGTCGAGCCCGAGGCCCGCGCCGAGCCCGAACCCGCCCGGCGACGTCGACGACGTCGCTGACGGTCAGCCCGCGTCCTCGGCGCTCATCGCGCGCTCGAGGTCGCTGTGCCCGAGGTCGCAGGTCGCGCAGCGACGGGCGCCGCACGCCGGGGACCGCCGCACGCGCACGGTGACCACCGGAACGTCGGCGTGGCGCACGATCTCCTCCGCGACGCTGCCCATCATCGCGCGGGCGAGGCCGGTGCGTCCGTGCGTGCCCATCACGATCATGTCAGCGCCCTCGCGCGTCGCGACCTCGAGGATCGTCGCCGCGGGGTGCCCGAAGACCACCCTCGACTCCGCCCGCACGCCGCTCGCCTCGGCGGCGGCGACGAGGCGCGAGGTGCTGGTCGGCGTCGCGCCGCAGGAGCGCCGCGACCGTCGCGGGCGACGCCTCGCCCGGGGGCTGCACCGTCGAATTCAGCGCCAGCCCCGTGGGCGTCTCGCTGGCGTGGAGCAGCAGCAGCCGCGCCCCGAAGGCCCTCGCGAAGCGAATCGCCTCGCTGAGCAGAGACGGCGCGCACTCGGAGAAATCAACGGGGACGAGGAGGAGGGACATGACCCGCGAATGTGCAAGGGGCGTGCTCGCCTCGCGGCGAGGGCGGCGGTCCGGTTGAGTTGAAACGCGATGAAACGGCCGTTGCCCGCCCGCGCCGCGCGGGCGACGAGGCAGAGCCCGCCCCGCGGGGGCGCGCGCGGGGTCGTGACGCGGCACGACGATTGCCGAGGCGCACCCGATGCGCGGCGCGGCGATCGCTTCGCGCCTACGTCCTGGAGTGAACGAACGGATGAACCTCCCTCTCGATTGGATCCGCGCCCTCGAAGGCGGCGCGCTCATCGGGCTCAGCGCGTCGCTGATGCTCGCGTTCAACGGCCGCGTGGCGGGCGTCTCGGGCATGGTCGGGGGGCTGCTGCAGCCCTCTCCGGGCGACTGGTCCTGGCGCGCGCTCTTTCTGGCGGGGCTCGCGCTGGGCGGAGTCGTCGCGGCGGCGGTGCTGCCCAACGCCTTCGCGGCGAGCCCGGCGTCGACGGGCACCGTGCTCGCGGCGGGGCTGCTGGTGGGCTTCGGCAGCCGGGTGGGCAACGGCTGCACGAGCGGCCACGGCGTGTGCGGCATCTCGCGGCTCTCGCCCCGGAGCGTCGCGGCGACGCTGACCTTCATCTCCACCGGAGCGATCACGGTGCTGCTCACCGGGGGGTCGCCGTGACGCCCCTCGCGCGCAGGCGCGCCGAGGGCGCCGTGGCGCTCGCGTCGGGCACGCTCTTTGGCCTGGGACTGGCGGTGGCGGGCATGACCCGCCCCGAGAAGGTCATCGGCTTTCTCGACTTCTTTCGTAACTGGGACCCGTCGCTGGCCTTCGTGATGGGGGGCGCCATCGCGGTGCACGCGACGAGCTGGCGCGCGCTGAAGGGTCGTCGCTCGCCGCTCCTCGCGACGCGCTTCCTGGTCCCCACGCGGCGGGACCTCGACGCGCGGCTGATCGTGGGCGCGGCGATCTTCGGCGCGGGCTGGGGGCTCGGCGGGCTCTGCCCCGGTCCGGGCATCGCGTCGCTCGCCACCGCGGCGCCGTCGGTGGCGCTCTTCCTGGTCGCGATGCTCGCGGGGAACCTCGGCGCGGCGCGCGTGGAGCCCTTCATCGGGCGGGCGCTGAAGCGGGGCTGAGGGGAGCGGGAAGGGGGGGTCAGGCCGGCGCGTGGGCGCGGCGGAGCGCGAGCAGCCCGCCCACCGCGGGGGGCACGCTCATCGCCGCGAGGAGCCAGGGCCAGTGCGTGGCGACGCTCACCCGAACGCCGAAGAGCCGCGGCACCTCCTGACCGAGGATGAACACCGCCATCACCACGACGAACCACGCGAAGCCCTTGCGCAGCCGGTCTGGAGACACGTGGCGCACGAGCCGCGCGCCGAGGGCCGAGCCCAGCACCGCCGCGGTGACCACCATGGCCGCGATGCTCCAGGGGATCGCGACGCTGGACAAGTACCCCGCGAAGCCCGCGAAGGAATTCATGGCGATGACCATCAGCGAGGTGCCCACGGCGACGGGCATCGGCAGGCCCCCCATGAGCACCAGCGCGGGGACCACGAGAAAGCCCCCGCCCGCGCCCACGAGGCCCGTGACGGCGCCGACGCCCAGGCCCTGGGCCACCATGGTCCCGAGGGGGAGCCCGGCGCCCTCGGCGGCGCCCGCGGGGACCTTTCTCCCGCGCATCATCGCCGCGGCGGTCACGAGCATCATGACGCCGAAGGCCAGGATCTGCACCGCGCCCGGGATGTGCGCCCCCACCCGCCCCGCGAGGTAGGCGCCCACCATGCTCGTCGCGCCGAAGAGCGCGCCGACCCGCCAGCGAACGCGCGCCGCCCTCGCGTGGGGGATCAGCGCCGCGGCGCTGGTCGTGCCCACCACGAGGAGCGAGGTCGCGATGGCCGTCCTCGGCGGGAGGGTGAACACATAGAGCAGGATCGGCACGGTCAGGATCGACCCGCCGCCGCCGAGCAGCCCCAGGGAGACCCCGATCAGCAGGGCGAAGCAGACGCCGAGGATTTCCATCACACGAGGCCTTTCAGGGTCACTGCGGCGTCGGCTCGCCGGCGTCGTCGGTGGGCGCGAAGAGGTTGATCGGGATGTTCAAGAAGCGTCGGTTCCCCGTGCGCGGCGAGGGCAGGAGCCCCGCGTTCACGTTCACCTGCACGCTCGGCAGCAGCAGCTTCGGCGCGGCGAGCCCCGCGTCGCGCTTCGTGCGCATCGCCACGTAGTCCTCTCGCGAGGTCTCCTCGCGGAGCTGCACGTTCGCCGACTTCGACGCGCCGATGGTGGTCTCGAAGCGGAGCGGCCGGCCGTTGGGCTGGTAGTCGTGCCCCACGAAGACCCGCGTGCTGTCGGGCAGCGCGTAGAGCCGGTCGTGCACCGAGGTGTAGAGCGCGTCGGCGCTCCCGAGGGGAAAGTCGCAGCGCCCCGTGCCGTAGTCTTCGATGAAGAGCGCGTCGCCGGTGAACAGCGCGTCGCCGATGAGAAAGCTCACGCACGCGGGGGTGTGCCCCGGCGTCGCGATCACCTTCACGTCGAGCGAGCCCGCCGCGAGCACCTCGCCGTCGCGCAGCAGCCGGTCGAACTGCGACCCGTCGACGCGAAAGCTCTCACCCAGGTCGAAGAGCGGGCGAAACGTCGCCTGCACCTGGGTGATGCGCTCGCCGATCGCCACCCGCGCGCCGTGGCGCTTGCGCAGCATCTGCGACCCCGAGAGGTGGTCGGCGTGCGCGTGGGTCTCGAGCACGTAGTGCAGCCGGAGCCCCTCGGCGCGAAGCGCCTCGCTGAGCAGGTCCACCGAGCGCGTCGCCGTCTGCGAGCGGGCCGGGTCGTAGTCGAGCACCGGGTCGATCACCACGGCGTCGCGCGTCGCCTCATCCCAGACCAGAAAGGTGAGGGTGTAGGTCTGGGGGTCAAAGAACTCCTGAATCTTCATCGCGAGCCTCGCGTCCTGCGCCGCATCCGTCGCGGCGCTGCGGGGTGATACCGCAAGGTCCGGGCCACGCCGAAGACCGGGCGGCGGCGCGCGGTCCCGCGCGGCCGACGGGCGCGCGGGCGCGCGGGAGACGTATCAACCTCGTTGCAACGCATGTTGCGTTACGTCTCTCGCGCGAGCCCGAGCTCGCGCATGCGGCGCCAGAGCGTGACCCTGCTCACGCCGAGGATCTTCGCCGCCCGCTGGCGGCTGCCCCCCGCGCGCTCCAGCGCGCGACGGATGCGCGCGGCCTCGGGGTCCCCGCCCTCGGGCGGCGGCGCGTTGACCCTGGGCGGCGCCTCTTCGCCGTCCCCCGAGGTGATCTCGGGCGGGAGGTCGGCCTCGGTGAGCACGGCGCCCTCGCCGATGACGAAGGCGTACTCCAGGGCGTTGCGCAGCTCGCGCACGTTGCCCGGCCAGGCGTAGCGGCGCAGCGCGTCGAGGGCGCCGGGGGAGAGCCGGGTGACCTGCCGCTCGCCCTCGTCGTTCAGCGCGTCGATCATCCGGTCGACGAGCAGGTCGACGTCGCCGCGCCGCGCCCGCAGCGGCGGCAGAAAGATCGGCACGACGCGCAGGCGGTACATCAGGTCGGCGCGAAAGGTCCCCCGCTCGACCGCGCGGCGCAGGGACTGGTGCGTCGCGGCGACGAGGCGCACGTCGACGGGCACGGGCTCGCTGCCGCCCACGGGGATCACCGTGCGCGTCTCGAGGGCCCGCAGGAGCTTGGCCTGGAGGTCGGGCGGGGTCTCGGCGACCTCGTCGAGAAAGAGCGTGCCCCGGTCGGCGGCGCGAAAGAACCCCGGGTGGTCGCGGGTGGCGCCGGTGAAGCTCCCGCGCACGTGCCCGAAGAGCTCGCTCTCGAGGAGGTTCGCGGGGAGCGCCGCGCAGTTGATCGCGCGAAACGGCCCCTTCGACCGGGGCGAGAGCGCGTGGAGCGCCCGCGCGACGAGCTCCTTGCCGCTGCCCGTCTCGCCGCGCACGAGCACCGGCACGTTGCGCCGCGCCGCGCGCTCGATGTCGTGAAACACCTGCTTCATCCCGGGGTCGCGGGTCCACATGCCCTGAAAGTGCAGCGTGGCGTCCTCGGAGACGTCGGCGACGCCCTCCTCGCCGAGGAGCATCACCCAGCCCTCGACCTTCGCGCCGGGCCCCGCGCGCAGCGGCGCCGCGCGCACCCGCACCGCCCGGGAGCCCCCCTCGCGGGTGGGGCGCATCACCGTGCCGCTCACCGACCGCTCCGCCGCGAGGGCCTCGGCGATCGGTCGATCGACCGCGGAGCCGCAGAGGGCGCGGGGCACGAGGGTGCCCGCGTCGAGGGCCTCGCCGAGGAGGGCGTCGACGCCCGGCGAGGTCCAGATCACCCGCAGGGCGGCGTCGAGGAGCATGGTCGGGCCCGCGATCGACTCCGCCGCGAGGGCGGCGACGCGGTCGGCCTGAGGGAGCGCGCGGCGTGCCATGCCCGCAGCATCGCCTGAAACAGCCCGGCGCGCTTGAAACATCGACCTCGGATCGTTTCACCCGGGCGGGCTCAGCCCTGCACCGGGGCCTCCTTCGGGAGCCCGCACTGGAGGTTCGCGGGCAGCGCCACGTCGATCTTCTTCGGGTACGCGAGCTTGAGCGAGGCCATGATCTCGACGAACTCTTCCTCGCTGCGTCCGCCCCCGAGGCGCGGGTTCCAGCGCCGCTCCTCGCCCACGGTGCTCACGGTGCGGCCCTTGTAGTCGTGGCCGGGGTACACCGCGGCCCCGTCGGGCAGGGCGAAGAGCTTTCCGTGCACGGAGCGGTAGAGCACCCGCGCGTCGCCCTGCTGAAAGTCGGTGCGCCCGCAGGCGCGAATGAGCAGCGCGTCCCCGGTGAAGACCCGCGCGCGGTCGTCGCTGACGTAGCTCACGCAGCCGTCGGTGTGCCCCGGCGTCTCGAGCACGTCGAGGGCGTGGCGCCCGAAGCTCACCCGATCGCCCTCGCGGAGCAGCCGGTCGGAGCAGCCCGCGGTGCCCGCCCGCGCGGAGATGCCCGTCGAGCAGCCGGTGCGCGCGCGGAGGGTGCCCAGCGCCGTCACGTGGTCGGCGTGGACGTGGGTGTCGAGGGCCCACACGAGCTTGAGGTCGAGCTCCTGGAGCAGGGTGAGGTCGCGCTCGACCTGCTCGATCACCGGGTCGATCAGCACGGCCTCGCGCGTGTCTTCGTCGGCGAGGAGGTAGGTCCAGGTCGAGGTCTCGGGGTCCATCAGCTGTCGGAACAACATCGTCGCGCTCTCCATTCGGGCTCGATGCTTCTCAAGGAGCGTGCCAGCGCTCCTCGGTGACGGGTGACCTCGGTCACCGAATGAAGGGGTCCTCGACGGCGCGAGGTATCCTCGCTGGACGATGACCGCCTATATCGCCCTGCTGCGCGCCGTGAACGTCGGGGGGACGGGCGCGCTCCCGATGGCCGAGCTCCGCGCCCTCTGCGCGTCGGCGGGCTTCACCGACGCGCGCACGTACATCCAGAGCGGCAACGTGTGCCTCACGAGCTCGCGCACGGAGCGCGAGGTGAAGCGCGCGCTGGAGGCGGCCCTCGCGGCGAAGATGGGCGCCGAGGTGGGCGTGCTCGTGCGCACCGCCGAGGAGCTGAGCGCGGCGCTCGCCGCGAACCCCTTCGCGGGCGAGAGGCCCAGCCTCACCTACGCGGTCTTCTACGACGAGGCGCTGCCGCCCGACGCGCTCGCGGGCGTCGCGACGCCGGGGGGAGAGCGCCTCGCGCTCGGCGCGCGCGAGCTCTACGTGACCTACCCCGAGGGGATGGGGCGCTCGAAGCTCAAGATCCCCCGCGCGAAGCTCGGGACGGCGCGCAACATGAACACCGTCGCGAAGCTCGTCGAGCTCTCAGGGGCTTGAGGGCGTCGGCGCCGACACCGGCGTGAACCGCCCTCCGCGCTGCACGCGGGCCTCGCCCTCGGGGACCGCGAGGGGCCACACGGTGAGCACGGCCTCGCCCACGACCTGACCGCGGTCGGCCACCCAGGTGTCGCGCTCGCGCACCCACTCGAGGATGGCGGCCTGCATGTCTGCGTTGATCTCGCGCTCGTCGATGGGGTCGACGGGCGCGAAGCCGCCGTCGAGGCTCCAGCGCACCTGAAAGGGACGGGCCGGGTCGCCGTTGCGCACCGCGTCGATGTGCGCGAGGCGGTCGGCCTCGGCGCGGGCCTCCTCGTCGCGGAGGCGCTGCTCGTAGGCGCGGTCGGCCTCGTCGTCGAGGCGCTTGACGACCTCGGCCTCGGCGGCGTCGAGGGGGCGCACCGCGCGCTTGAGGGCGTGGTGCAGCGCGGGGTCGGACGACTGCGCGATGACCCCGAGCACCTCCATCATCGCGGGGCGCTCGCGGAGCCAGAGCGCGGCGTCGACCTCGCTCTCGAACGACGCGATGAGGAGCTCGGCGGTCTCGAGGTTTCGAAGGCGCAGGTCGATGCTTGCCATGGTGGAGGGCACCATGGACCACATCGCCCGCTCAAGTCGAGGACCGCGGGGCGCGCCGCGGACGAGGCCCGGGGGCCGTCCGCGGCGCGGAGAGGATCTCAGGGGGAGTTCAGTTGGCGTCGAAGGCGGGGGCGGTGGTCCCGGTGACGGCCGCGCCGCGCACGCCGATGCGGCCCACGCCGCCGTCGGCGCTGCGACCGCGGCCGCAGGACGAGGTTCCGCCGGCGCCCCCCGCCGCGGTCACCCGCCCCGCGCCGAGGGTGACCGCGCCCTGCGAGAGGATGCGCACCGCGCCGCCCGCGCCGCCCGCGCCGTTGGCCATGCCGCAGCCGGTGCCGCCGCACCCGCCCTGGTTGGGCGCGGCGCCGTTCTCTCCGTTGGAGCTCACGGTGCCGGTGACCGTGACCACCGCCGCGCGCACGAGCACCGCGCCGCCGCCGCTGCCGCCGCGGCCGGGGTTGCCGCCGTCCTCGTCGGCGCCGCCCTCACCGCCCGCGCCGCCGAAGAGGATCGCGGTGCCGAGGTTGGCCGCCCCCGCGGTCGCGCCGCCCGCGCCGCGGGCCGAGCACGACTCTCGGCAGTTGCTGCAGAAGACGCCGGTGACATCGCCCGCGCCGCCCGCGGAGCCGTAGCCTCCGCCGCCGGCGGGGCCGTCGTCCTGCCCCTGCGGGCCGCCCCCGCCGCCGGAGCCGTTCGCGGCGATGTCGACGCCGCCGAGGCCGAGGTGCCCCTCGCCCTGGTATCCCCGGGAGCAGCGGTACGGGCAGCCGTGGCCGCGGCCCCGAAAGCCCCTCGCCGACATGGTGATCGCGCCCGCGACGGTGACCGAGCCCGAGGCGTCGAGGGCGAGAATCCCCCCGGTGTTGCCGTTCCACGCGGGCGCGGTGAGCGTGCCCGACGAGGTGACGTTGACGTCGGTGAACTCCGCCACGACCACCACCTGCGCGCGCCGCGCGGTGTCGGTCGCGTAGGCGTTCGCGAGGGCGGTCTCGAGGGTCATGGTCGCGCCCGAGATCGCCGCGACGCGGTTGTACTCGTACACCCCGGCGCCGGCGCCCTGGGTCTGGTGCAGCAGCACCTCCTGCCCGACGGCGAAGGTCCCGGTCACGTTCGAGAGGGTGACGGTGCGAGAGCCCGCCGCGGCGACGGCGCTGGCCGCGACGGTGTTGATCGTCGTGGTCCCGGGCACGGTGAGGGGGCCCCCGGTGCCGTTGCCGAATCCGCAGCGGCCCGCGACGCAGGTGCCGCCCGCGGGGCAGGCGTTGCCGCAGGCGCCGCAGTTGCGCGCGTCGTTGGTGAGGTTGACCTCACAGCCGTCGGTGCCGCTCATGTTGCAGTCGCCGAAGCCCGTGTTGCACGAGCCGATGGCGCAGGTCCCCGACGCGCACCGCGGCGTCGCGTTGGCGAAGGCGCAGCGCGTCGCGCACGCCCCGCAGTTGGCGACGTCGGTCGCGGTGTTCACCTCGCAGCCGTTCATGGCCGCGCGGTCGCAGTCGGCGAAGCTCGCGTCGCAGACGTAGCTGCACGCGCTGGCGACGCACACCTCAGAGGCGTTCGCGCGGGTGGGGCACGCGTTGCCGCACGCGCCGCAGTTCGACGGGTCACTGCGCGTCGACACGCACGAGCTCCCGCACGCGGTCTGCCCCGCGGTGCACGAGAGCGCGCAGGCCCCCGCGGTGCACACCTGACCGTCGCCGCAGGTGGTCCCACAGGCGCCGCAGTTCGCGCGGTCGGTCTGCAGGTCGCGGCAGGCGCCGGAGCACACGGTGAGCCCCGCGGCGCACGAGAGCACGCAGGCCCCCGCGGTGCACACCTGACCGTCGCCGCAGGTGGTCCCGCAGGCGCCGCAGTTCGCGCGGTCGGTCTGCAGGTCGCGGCACACGCCCGCGCAGTCGGTGAGCCCGGTGGCGCACGACAGCACGCAGCGCCCGGCGCCACACACCTGCCCCTCGCCGCAGGCGTTGCCGCACACGCCGCAGTGCGCGCGGTCGGTCTGCAGGTCGCGGCACGAGCCGCCGCAGTCGCTCTGCCCCGTCGGGCAGCTCAGCACGCACATGCCCATGGAGCACACCTGGCCCGCGCCGCAGATCGCGCCGCACGCGCCGCAGTTGCTGCGGTCGGTCTGCAGGTCGCGGCACGAGCCCGAGCAGTCGCTCGTGCCGGCGGCGCAGGAGAGCACGCACATGCCCATGGAGCACACCTGCCCCGCGGCGCAGGCGTTGCCGCAGGCGCCGCAGTGCGCGCGGTCGGTCTGGAGATCACGGCACGAGCCCGAGCACGTCGAGAGCCCCGCGGCGCAGGAGAGCACGCACATGCCCATGGAGCACACCTGCCCCTCGGCGCAGGCGTTGCCGCAGGTCCCGCAGTTCGCCCGGTCGCTCTGGAGGTCGCGGCACGAGCCCGAGCACGAGACCTGCCCTGCCCCGCACGAGACCTGGCAGGTGCCCGCGGAGCAGACCTGCCCCTCGGCGCACACGTTGCCGCAGGCGCCGCAGTGGTTCCGGTCGGTCTGCAGGTCGCGGCACGAGCCCGAGCAGTCCATGGTGCCCGCGCCGCAAGAGACCTGGCGGTGCCGCGGAGCAGCCCCCTCGGCGCACACCGCGCCGCAGGCGCCGCAGTGGTTCGGTCGTCTGCAGGTCGCGGCACAGCGAGCAGTCCATGGTGCCCGCGCCGCAAGAGACCACGCAGCGCGCGCGTCGCAGACTCTGCCCGGCGGGGCACATCATCCCGCAGGCGCCGCAGTTGTTCCGGTCGGTCTGGAGGTCGGCGCAGTAGCCCACCCCGGCGTCGGTGCCCGCGTCAGGGAACGCCCAGGCACGGGGTGAACCCCGACGCGCAGGTGGTCACGCAGCGCCCCGCGTCGCAGGTCTGCCCGGCGCGCAGGCGCGTCCGCAGGAGCCGCCGTTCAGCGGGTCGCGGCGGGTGTCTGCGCAGAAGGCCCCGGTGTCTCCCGTGCAGGTGACCAGCAGCTCCGAGCACGTGGTGGTGCACATCCCCGAGGAGCACACCTGCCCCGCGGGGCAGACCCGGCCGCAGGCGCCGCAGTTGCTCCGGTCGGTGTCGGTGAGCACGCACACGTTGCCCCGCGCGCCCCCGTCGGCGTCGGCCACGGGACACGCCGTCTGCGAGCCCGCGCACGCCGTCACGCAGGCGCCGGCGGTGCACCGCTCGGTGTCGGCGCAGGCGCGGCCGCACGCGCCGCAGTTCGCGGGGTCGACCTCGCTCGACACGCAGTTGCCGCCGCACTCAAGCTGCCCGGGGCCGCAGCGGGAGGCGTCGACGGGCGCGTCCATCGCCGTGACCACGTCGGGCGCGTCGATGCCCGAGTCGACCACGGCGGAGACGTCCTGGTCCCCCAGGTCGTTCACGGTCGCGGCGTCGGGCGTCACGCCCCCGACGACCGAGTTCGAAGCGCTGCAGCTCGCCGCCGCGACGCCCATGAGCAAGGCGGCCGCAACGCGCCACCCGATTGTTGTACGCACCTTCAGCACCTCCGCGTTCGAGAGCCGGCGCCCGCGCGGCCGGCTCCCCGCAGGGTCGCACCGATTGGCGGGGGAGCGCCACGTCGCGACGGACAGGGGTCAGCGCACGCTGAAGCGCGGCGGCGCGACGCGCGTACCCCGGCACGAGGGGCACGAGCCGGGGGGCTCGAAGCGCGCGCGGTCGGCGAAGGCGTACCCGCACGATTTGCAGGCCGCGGGCTCGACGACGAGGCTCAGCCCCTGCGCCTTCAGCGAGCGCGCGAGGTGCGCGAGGTGCGCGGGGACGTCGCGCTCGGAGATGCCGACGGCGGCCGAGAGCTCCCTCGCCGAGGACGCGCCGCCGAGCTCCCCGGCCGCGCGCAGGGCCTCGAGGAGCGACGCGCGCACGCTCTGGCTGCGCGAGCTCGGCGCGCGGGGACCAGACTCTGACGACTTCGAACCTGACATCGCTTGGGCCTGACTCGGGTGGGCCGACACGATAGCGCGGGATCGCGCCCGCCGCGCACTGCTATCCCTCTCGCCATGCGTCACGTCGCGTTTCTCACCCTCGAAGACCGCGCGGGCTACGTCATCGACGACGCCGTCGCCATCGACCACCTCGCGCGCCAGGGGTGGCGGGTCGACGAGGTCCCCTGGCGCCGCGAGGGCGTGCGCTGGCGCGACTACGACGGCGTGGTGATCCGCACGACCTGGGACTACCAGCGCGACCTCGACGGCTTTCTCGCCGCCCTCGCGCGCATCGAGGCCAGCGGCGCGCCCCTCGCCAACGACCTCGCGACGGTGCGCTGGAACGCCCGCAAGACCTACCTCCGCGACCTCGCCTCTCGGGGCGTTCAGATCGTCCCAACGCGTTGGGGCGCAGGGATTTCGGTCGACTCACTGCGCGGCTTGGCGGAGGGATTCGGCCCCCTCGGCGGGGTCATCAAGCCCGTGGTGAGCGCCAACGCCGACGACACCTTTCGCGTCGACCGCGCCACCCCCGACGACGTCCTCCGCGAGATCTCAACGACCTTCGCGGGGCGCGACTGGATGCTCCAGCCCTTCGTGGCGCGGGTGCTCGACGAGGGCGAGGTCTCGGTCTTCTACTTCGGCGGCGAGGCCTCCCACGCGATCGTCAAGCGCCCGCGCGAGGGAGACTTTCGCGTGCAGGAGGAGCACGGCGGGATCATCACCCCCCTCCCCCTCGACCCCGCGCTCCTCACGGTGACCGACCGGGTGATGTCGTCTCTCGACCGGGTCCCGCTCCAGGCGCGGGTCGACCTGGTGCGCCTCGACGACGGATCGCTCGCGCTGATGGAGCTCGAGGCCATCGAGCCGTCGCTGTACTTCCGCACCGACCCCGGCGCCGCGGGGCGCTTCGCCGACGCCCTGTCGCGCTGGCTCGGCTAGCCGCTTGCGCGCCGCGCGAGGCGCGTCGATGCTGCTCGCATGGCCGGTTCGCTGGAGGAGATCGAGGCCTTCGTGGCGATCGTCGCGCACGGGAGCTTCGCGGCGGCCGCGGCGGCCCTCGGGGTCTCTGCGCCCGTGGTCACCCGGCGCGTGCAGTCGCTGGAGGCGCGGCTGGCGACGCAGCTCTTGCGGCGCACGACCCGGCGCGTCTCGCTCACCGACGCGGGCCGGGCGTACCACGAGCGCGTGAGCGCGATCCCCACGCAGGTGGCCGAGGCCGAGGAGCTCGCCCGCGAGGCGAGCGCCCGCTCCGAGGGCCAGCTCCGGGTGATCATGCCGACCTTCTTCGCGAGCTCGGGGTTTCACCACGAGCTGATCCCGAAGTTTCTCGCGCAGCACCCGGGGGTTCACCTCACGCTGCGCATCGTGCCCGAGCCCCTCGATCACCTCCGCGAGGACTTCGACCTCCTCGTCGCCGCGCGGGGCTCGGAGCAGCGCCTGCCCGAGACCTCCCTGGTGCGCCGCCGCCTGCTGCGCTTTCGCGAGGCGCTCTTCGCCTCCCCCGCGTACCTCGCCCGCCACGGCGAGCCCCGCCGCCCCGAGGACCTCGCCGCCCACAACTGCCTCTCGTACCCCAGCCGCGAGTGGCGCTTCGTCGACCCCGACTCCCGCCAGGCCGTCACCGCGAAGGTGCGCGGCACGCTCACGTCGAACAGCAACGCGATGCTCTACACGGGCGTGATCAACAGCGTGGGCCTCGCCTACATGGCCCCGTACTTCTTCGGCGACGAAGAGGCCGCCGGGCGGGTGCGGCGGGTGATGGAGCGCTTCACCCGCCACGCCTCGCGGGAGATCCTGCTGTTCCACCCGGCCCAGCGCTTTCGGCCTCGCCGCGCGCGAGACTTCACCGAGGCCCTCGTCGCGCAGTTCGGCGGCTCTCGGTAGATTCTTGCGGCTTCTGCAAGAGTCTGTTGTGCGGCGCTCCGTTGCCTCGGGGGCGCGTGGGTGGCAGGTGTGCTCCTCGCACATGAACGCCCTGAGACCTCTCGCGTGGAGCCTCGCGCTGCTGGGCTGCGGCGCCACCCCCTCCCCCTCGAGCTCGCCCGACGCCGCCCCTGCGGCCGACGTCTCTACGGTCGACGCGGCGACCGACGTCCCCGCGGCGGACGTCTCGGACGCGCCTGCGGTCGACATCACCGCCAGGGTGTACGCCGCGCTGCTCGGGCGCTTCGACTCGCGCGCGCAGTCGATTCGCGATCCGCAGTATTTCGCGATCCAGCTGCTGACCTGCGAGATCTCCGTGCCCGACCTGGGCCCGCGGGTGATGTACGTCGAGCAGGCCCGCATGGACGCCCTCGACGCGCCCTACCGCCAGCGGCTCTACGTCGTCGAGGCCGAGGAGGGGGGCGTGTCGTCGCGGGTGTTCGAGTTCAACAACCCCGCGATGGTGAGGGGCCTCTGCGCCGACCCCGCGAGCGCCGACGTGCGGCCCAAGGACCTCGTCGAGCGCGCGGGCTGCGCGGTGCACCTCCGCGCGGTGGGCGATCACTTCGAGGGCGGCACCCGCGGCCAGGAGTGCGAGAGCACGCTCATGGGCGCGAGCTACGCCACGAGCGAGGTCATTCTCCGCGACGACGGCCTCGAGTCGTGGGACCGCGGCTTCAACTCGCAGGGACGCCAGGTGTGGGGCGCCACCGCGGGCGCCTACGTCTTTCAGCGGCGCGCGCCCTGAAGACCGCGCTTCGGTCGGCGGGGGTGACGGGTTCGCGCGCGGCCGTATACTCGCGCCATGGCGCACCGCGACGACCTGGCGGCCCACCGACATCGCATCGAGTCGCTGGAGCGATCGCTCGCCGACGCGCGACGCGAGGCCGACGCGCTCCGCCGCGGCGTGCCGCTCCCACCCGCGCCCGACCCTCGACCGGACCGCTTCGCGCATGGACTCCTCGTCGGCCTGATGCTCACGGGCGTCAGCGCGTCTCTCGCGCTCTCGCGCGCTCATCGCGACCCGACGGCGGCGCCCGCTCCGCCCGTGCTCGCGACGCCCGCTCCCGCGAACGAATACGCGATGCGGATGGTCCCGCTGGGGCCGCCGGGACGGATGGCCCGGCATGACGTCGCGCCTCCGCGACCGCTGCCCGTGCGGCACGTCCGCTGGCGCGGAGCGATCACGCGCACGAATCAGCCGGGGCTGCAGGCGGGTGCGCGATGCCATGTAGACGGCGGATTCACGGAGTCGCGGGGGATCACCCGCGTCTCGACCCTGGACGTGGTGTGCGGCGGCGTCGCGGTGTTTCAGCGGGTGCTCGAGCCTTCGCAGACCTCGGGCCTCGCGCGGGTGGGAGAGGACCGATACACGCTCCGCCACAACGAGTCCGATGTCCGCGCGGGCGGGCTGCGCGTCGACACGCCGCGGAGGATGCTCGTCGTCGACGGCGCGTTTGGAGAGCCGTGGAGCACGTCCATTCGCGTGGGCGCGGTCGGCGAAGCCGTGGCGCCCGATGTGGTGCAGAGGCCCTAGCTCAGAGCTTCAGCAGCTTGAACGCGTGGGTCCACTGGTTGCGCTGAAAGCCCGGCGCGCACCAGAGCTGGCACAGCGGCTCGATGGCCCGCGCGCCCTGCACCGGGCCGCAGTCCTCGGCGTCCCACCCGAAGCTCGCGAGGATCTCGGTCACGACTCGCTTCGCGTCGGCGTCGTCGCCGCAGATGAACATCGTCGGCGTGCCGCCCGGAAAGCTCGGGTTCACCATGAACGCGTTGCCCACCGACGAGAACGCCTTCACGAAGCGCGCGGCGGGCGCGGCCTTCTGCAGCCGCTCCATCAGCGACTCGTTGGGGCCGGTGAAGTACTGGAGAATTCCGCCCACGGGCGGCGCCGCGGCGATGGGGTTCGTCGCGTCGATCACGACCTTGCCCGCGAGGGCGTCGGCGAGGCCCGACACGATCTCTTCGGCGGCGCGGCCGAGCACCACCAGCACGACCACCTCGGCGTGCTCCACCACCGACGTGAACGTTCCCTCCGCCACGCCGTGTTCGGCGGACCACGCGGCGAGCTTGTTCCCCTCGCGGCTGCCGATGCGCACGTCGTGGCCGTGCTTCTTGAACCCCAGCGCCAGCACCTTGCCGACGTCGCCTGAACCGAGAACCCCTACCCTGGACATGTGGCTACCTCGCGAAGTTCGTGGGTCGTTCGAGCGGCGCACGATACCAGAGCGCCCGCCTCCCGCCTCCGCGTGACCCCCGCGTGCCGCCTGCGCGACCGCACCCCGCGCCTGGGGAGCCGCGCCGCGGGCCGTGCTAGCTTCGCGCGCGAAACCCCCTCGGATTCTGTAGGAGCGTTCCTTGAGTCACCTTCGCCTCGGCCTCGCGACCCTCGCCCTCGCCCTCGCGGCCTGCTCCAGCAGCGCCCCCGCCGTCCAAGACGCCGCCGTCGCCGACGGCGCCCCCCTCGACGGCGCGACACCCGGCCCCGACGCCGCGGTGCCCCCCGGCGACGGCGGCACCTCCGGCCCCGCCCCCATGGTGCGCACCTGCCCGGGGCCGACGCTCCCCGCCCCCGCCACGGGCACCTGCACCGTGACCGCCGGCGGCCCCGCGATGCTGATCACGGCGACGGTGCTGCGGCCGGGAGAGGTGATCCATCAGGGTCAGGTGCTCGTCGACGCGGCGGGGATGATCCAGTGCGTCGGCTGCGAATGCGCCACCGCGCCGGGCGCCATGGGCGCGACCGCGGTGGTGTGCCCTCAGGGGGTGATCTCGCCCGGACTCATCAACGCCCACGACCACCTCACCTTCGCGCAGAACGCCCCGTACACCCGCACGGCGGAGCGCTACGAGCACCGGCACCACTGGCGCAGGGGCTCGAACGGCCACACCCGGCTGCGCTCCGCGGGCAGCGCGAGCAACGACCAGGTCGCCTGGGGCGAGCTCCGCTTCGTGATGGGCGGCGCCACCTCGGTGAACGGCTCCGGCGGCGTCGCGGGCTTTCTGCGCAACCTCGACCGCTCCTCGATGGATGGCCTCGGGCAGCCGCAGGTCCGCTACGAGACCTTTCCCCTCGGCGACTCGTCGGGCGCGCTGCGCGCGTCGGGCTGCGGCTATCCCTCCATCGACACGGCCATGGAGATCTCCGGCGTCGACGCGTACACGCCGCACGTCGCCGAGGGCATCGGCCCCGAGGCGCGCAACGAATTCCTGTGCATGCGCGAGGGCGCGAACGACCTCGTGCAGCCGCAGAGCGCGTTCATTCACGGCGTCGGGCTGCTGCCGCCCGACATCGCCGAGATGGCCTCGAACGGCACGGCGCTCATCTGGTCGCCGCGCTCCAACGTCACCCTCTACGGCGACACCGCGCGCGTGACCGAGTACGCGCGCCTCGGCGTGCCCATCGGCCTCGGCTCCGACTGGATCATCAGCGGCTCGATGAACATGCTCCGCGAGCTCCGCTGCGCCGACGAGCTCAACCGCAGCTTCATGGGCGGCTTCTTCACCGACGAGGCCCTCTGGCTCATGGCCACCCGCGACGCCGCCGCCGCCCTCGCCGTCGACGACGCGGTGGGCGTGATCGCGCCGCAGCGCGCCGCCGACCTCGTGATCTTCAACGGCGCGACGCACCGCGAGCACCGCGCCGTCCTCGACGCGCAGGCGGGCGACGTGGTGCTCGTGCTCCGCGGCGGCGCGGCGCTCTACGGCGACGCCGCGGTGGTGTCGGCGCTCCCCGGCGGCGACCGCTGCGACCCCCTCGACGTGTGCGGCGTGGGCAAGCGCGTCTGCGTCGCCCGCGACCTCGGCGGGCGCAACCTCGCGTCGCTCACCAGCGCGAACTCCGGGCGCTACCCGCTCTTCTTCTGCGACACGCCCATGAACGAGCCGTCGTGCCTCCCCGAGCGCAACGCCATGGGCTCGCTGCCGAACCCCGTGGTCAGCGGCTCGACGCGCTACACCGGCGTGTCGTCGGCGACCGACATGGACGGCGACGGCGTGCCCAACGCGAGCGACAACTGTCCCGCGGTGTTCAACCCCGTGCGCCCCGTGGACATGGGCGCGCAGGCCGACTTCGACCGCGACACGATCGGCGACGCCTGCGACCCCTGCCCCCTCAACGCGGGCACGATGAACTGCACCGCGCCGAACCCCAACGACCGCGACGGCGACACCATTCCCAACGACCGGGACAACTGCCCCGACGCCCCCAACATGAACCAGGCCGACGCCGACATGGACGGCCTGGGCGACGCCTGCGACGCCTGCCCCATGGCGGCGAACCCCGGCGGCACCTCGTGCCCCGCCACGGTCTACGCCGTGAAGATGGGCACCGTCGCCATGGGCGCCAGGGTCACCGTGACGGGCCCCACGGTCACGGCCCTCACCCGCAACGGCTTCTTCGTGCAGGTGGCGCCCGGCGACCCCGGCTTCACCACCGCCGACCACTCGGGCGTGTTCGTCTTCACCGGCACCGCCCCCACCGTGAGCCCCGGCGACCGCGTCGCGCTCGAGAACGCCACCGTCGCGGATTTCTACGGACAGGTTCAGCTCTCGGGCGCCACGGTGCGGGTGATCACGCCGGGCGGCGCCGTGCCCGCGCCCGTCGCCGCGACGCCCGCGGAGGTGACCACCGGAGGCGCCCGCGCCGCGGCCCTCGAGGGCGTGCTCGTGCGGGTCTCGGACGTGACCGTGACCAGCATCGCCCCCGCCCCCGGCGGCGGCGAGGCCGCGCCCACCTACGAGTTCGAGGTCACCGGCGGCCTGCGCGTCGACGACGGGATCTACCGCGTCGACCCCTTCGCGGCGATGGGCGAGCGCTTCGCGTCGATCACGGGCGTGCTGTACCTCGCGCGCACGAACTCGAAGCTCAACCCCCGCAGCGGAGACGACCTCGTCGCGGGCACGCCGCAGCTCGCGCCCTTCGCCGAGGGCACGCGGTTCGCGCGCGTCGGCGCGGGCGCGGCGCCGACCTTCCCCACCGCCCTGACGCTGCGCCTCGCGCGCGCGGCGGCCACCGACACCACCGTGACCATGACCACCTCGGGGCCCGGCCTCACGGTGAGCGACGTGGTCATCCCCGCGGGCATGGCGACGGCGACCGTCCCCGTCACCGGGGTCGCCGCGTCGGCCACGCCGGTGACGGTCACCGCGACCCTCAACGGCGCGTCGCAGTCGGCCCAGGTGCGCGTGCTCGCCGCCGACGAGGCGCCGCGCCTCGTCGCCCTCACGCCGATGTCCACCACCGTGGCCTTTGGCGGCTCGCAGAGCTTCGAGGTCGGCCTCGACATCCCCGCCCCCACGGCCGGCGCGACGATCACGCTGAGCGCGATGGGCGGCGCGGTCCCGATGACCGTCGCCGTGCCCGCCAACGCGACCCGCGCGGAGTTCACCTTCACCGCCGCGGCGGTGGCCACCATGGGGAGCGTCTCCGCGACCCTCGGCGCCGACACCCTCACGGCGGCGGTGAGCGTGGTCGAGCCCACCCCCGGCGGGCTGGTGATCAACGAGGTCGACTACGACCAGATGGGCACCGACACCGGGGAATTCGTCGAGATCTTCAACGGCACCCTGCGCCCGGTGGACCTCTCGAACCTCGCGGTGGTGCTGATCAACGGCGCGCCCGGCGCGACGCGGCCCGAGTACGCGCGCATCATGCTGTCGGGGACCCTCGCGCCCGGCGCCTACGCCGTGGTGGCCAACGCCGCGGTGATGGTCCCCGAGGGCACGGCGCGCTTCAACATCGGCAACGACACGCTGCAGAACGGCGCGCCCGACGGCGTGGCGATCATCGACCTCAACGCGGGCGTCGTCGTCGACGCGCTCTCCTACGAGGGACCCACCCGCGCCGTGATGATCTCGGGCGTGCCCGGCAGCGTGAACCTCGTCGAGGGCACCGCGCTCGCCAGCACCGTCGCCGACTCGAACACCGCGCCGGGATCGCTCGTGCGCTTCCCCAACGGCACCGACTCCGACGACGCCGACAGCGACTGGCGCTTCTCGATGCGCCCCACGCCGGGCGCCGCGAACGTCGAGTAGTCCCTCGCGGCCCTCGCGCGCTCAGCGCGCCGCGAGGGCGACCGCCGCCAGCACCACCATCACACCGACCACGACCGCCGCCGCGACCCGCCAGGGGTGACGCGGGGGCGACGCCGTGACGACGAGCGCTCGCGAGGGCGGCGCGAAGGGGCGCAGCGCCTCGGCGAGGGCGGCGGCGGTGGGAGGGCGGTCCTCGGGCGCGACAGCCATCGCGCGGAGGATCACCGCCTCCAGCGCCTCGGGCACCGTCGGCCGAAGCGTGCGCGGCGGGTCGAGTTCACCCCGCGCGATGCGGGTGATCAGCGCGACGAGGTTGGTCTGCGGAAAGGCCGGGCGCCCCGTCACGCACTCGTAGAGCATCGCGCCCAGCGCGTACACGTCGCTGCGCGGCGAGGCGTGGCGGCTCCCGCGGGTCTGCTCCGGGGAGAGGTAGCGCGGCGTGCCCAGCAGCGCGTGGCTCTCGGTGCGGAGCACGTCGCCCTGGTCGTCCATGAGCCGCGAGATGCCGAAGTCGACCACCTTCGGCGCGAGCGCGCCGTCGACGCCCCGCGTGAGAAACACGTTGGCGGGCTTGAGGTCGCGATGAATCACGCCCACGCGGTGCGCGGCCTCGACGCCCTCGCACACCGCGAGCAGGACCTCGCACGCGGCCTCGACCTCCATCGGACCGCCCTCGCGGAGCCGCGCCTCGAGGGTCTCGCCCTCGAGCAGCTCCATCACGAGGTACGGCGCGCCCTCGCGGCGCCCCACCTCGAGGATCTCGACGACGTGTGGGCTACGGATCCTCGTGGCCGCGCGGCCCTCGCGGAGAAAGCGCGCGATGCGCCCGGAGTCTTCGAGGTCCTCGGCGCGCAGGGTCTTGATCGCCACCGCGCGCCCCGTCTCGAGCTGCGTCGCGCGAAAGACGCGGCCCATCGCCCCCTCCCCGACGAGCCCCCCGAGCGCGTAGCCGTCGAAGCGCGCGCCCGGCGCCCAGGCGTCGTCGATCAACGCGCGCACCCCGCGTGCTCTCCCGACCCGACCACCCTGGGCACCGCGCGATTCACGACGCGGAGGATTCAACGTCTCCGCGCCCGCGCGCGTCAACGGCCGCGTTGACACCCGGCGCGGCGCTGCGGCATATCGACGGGGCGTCCCGGGGAGCGTGCGTCTCGCGCATCGACGCGCCGCTCCATCGGGGCTCACGGCGATGGCAACGCGCACGCACCCAGACCCCATCGGGGACTACGAGATCGTTCGCGAGCTGGGCTCCGGGGGCTTCGGCACCGTGTACGAGGCCCGCAAGCGCCGCCTCGACCTGCGCGTGGCCCTCAAGTTGCTGCACCCGCACATGCTCAAAGACCCCGAGGTCGTCGAGCGCTTCGTGCGCGAGGCCCGCGCGGCGACGCGGTTTCGGCACCCGCACATCGTCACGGTCTCGGACGTCGGCGAGGTCGACGGGGTGCGCTTCATCGAGATGGAGCTGCTCGACGGCGAGAGCCTGCGCGACCGGGTGGACCGCGGCGCCCTCCCCCTCGTCGAGGCCCTCGACGCGCTGGTGCCCGTGTTCGCCGCCGTCGCCGAGGTGCACGACGAGGGCGTGGTGCACCGTGACATCAAGCCCGCGAACATCTTTCTCACCGCGCCCCTGCCGGGGGTGCTGCACCCGAAGCTGCTGGATTTCGGCATCGCCAAGCTCCGCGACGCGGCGCGCGACGTCACCGACACCGACGCGTTTCTGGGCTCGGTGGCGTACATGTCCCCCGAGCAGATGCACAGCGCGCGCAACGCCGACGCGCGCTCGGACCAGTGGTCCCTCGCGGTCACCGCGTACGAGTGCCTCACGGGACGGCTTCCCTTCGAGGCGCAGAGCGTGCCCGAGGCCGTCACCGCGGTGCTCGCGGGCGAATTCCCCGCGCCGCGCTCGCTCGTCCCCTCGCTCCCCGAGGGCGTCGACGCCGCGCTGCGACGCGCCCTGGACCGCGACCCCTCCTTGAGATTCCCGTCGGTTCGAGGCTTCGGCGCGGCGCTCCTGCCCTTCGCGAGCGCGAGGGTGCGCGAGACCTACGCCGGCAGCCTCGGCGCCGCGTCGCGCCCCGCCCCCGAAGCCCCCGCTCCCCCCTCGCCCCCGCGACGCGCCCTCGCCATCGCCCTGACCCTCGCGACCGTCGGCGCCCTCGTCGCGGCCTTCGCGCTCCGCGACGACGGCACGCCGCCCCCCGCGGCGCGCGTCCCCCCCGCGGCTCCGACGACGGCGCTCCCCGCCGCGATCGCGGCCCCCGAGACCGTCGCGTCCGCGGTCCCCGAGGCGCCCAGGGTCGCGCCTCCCGACGCGCGCCCCGCGACGGTCGAAGCGCGGCCGGCTCTCCCCTCGCGACGCCCCTCGCGCACGACGCGGAGCGAGCGCGCCCGAGGCGCCGCCGACGCGGGGGTGGCCGTCGGCACGCGCGGAGTAGGCATTCTTTGATCGCTCGACGCGCCGCGCGCTCGCTGGTGGTCCTGCTCCTCGCGTCATCGGTCGCGCGCGCGCAGGACGTCGACATCGAGGCCGAGCACCGACGCGGCATCGAGGCCCGCGTCGCTCACCGCGACGCCGACGCGAGGGACCTCTTTCGCGCGCTCTACCTCCGCACCCGCGAGCCCCGCGCCCTCGCGCGGCAGAGCCTCGCCGAGGGCGCGATGGGCGACTGGGTCTCCGCCGAGGCGCACATGGTCGAGGCCCTCGACGCGCGCGAAGACCCCTGGATTCAAGCCAGCCGCGCGATCCCCGGCGGCCTCGAAGAGAACCTCGCGCTCTTTCGCGCGCACCTCGCGTCGCTCACGCTCGACACCGACGTCACCGACGGCGAGCTCTGGATCGCGGGCGCGCGGGTGGCCTCGCTGCCCCTCGCCGGCCCGGTGCGCGTCGTCGCCGGCGACGTGCTCGTCGAGCTCCGCGCGGGAGACCGCGGCGTGCGTCGAACGCAGCAGCGCCTCGACGCCGGGCTCACCCCGCAGCGGGTCACCCTCTCTTTCGGCCCAGCGCCCGAGCCCCCGCGACCTCCCCAGGCGGTCGCCGAGCCGGTGCGCGCCCCCGCGCCCCCTCCGCCCCGACCGGCGCCCCCGTCGGGGTCATGGATGCGCCCGAGCGCCGTCGTCGCCTTCTCCCTGAGCGCGGCGGGACTCGCCCTCGGCGCGTCGATGGTCGCCCTCGCGCGGGGCAACCAGTCGAGCTTCGAGCAGGCGGGATGCCGTCGCGTCGCGCGCGGCGCCGACCCCGCCTGCGACGGGCTCGAAGACGAGGCTCGCACGACCTTCGAGCCCGTCGCGCAGGTGGGATTCGTCGCCGGGGCGGCGCTCCTCGCGGCGGGCGTGGCCCTCTGGGTCGTGTCGCCTTCGAGCGCGCGATCCTCCAGCGGCGCAGCGCTGTGTGCGCCGGTGTGGCGCGGGCTGCAGTGCGCGGTGAGCTTCTGATGACCCGCGACGCGTGGCCGACGTTCGTGGTGCTCGCGGCGCTGGCCGCCTGCGCAAATTTCGACCGCGACGTCGACGCGGGCAGCCCCCTCGACGCGCCCCCCTCGGTCACGCCACCCGGCGACGCCCTCGAGGGGGTCACGGCCCTGAGCGCGGGCCTCGCGCACACCTGCGCGGTGCGCGGGGGCGTCGCGTGGTGCTGGGGCCGCGCGAACCTCGGACAGACCGGGACCACCGTGACCCAGACCTGCGGCCCGATGAGCTGCACGCCCTACGCGCGCGCGGTGGCGGGCGCCGCGGGGCTCGCGCAGGTCGGCGCCGCGACGCTCTCGACCTGCGCCCTCGACGGCGGCGGGCGCGTGTTCTGCTGGGGCTCCAACCAGTACGGGCAGGCCGGCCTGACCGAGGTCACCCGCGTCGACACGCCCGCCGCGGTCCCGATGCTGCCGCAGGTCGACGCGCTCGCGGTCGGCGGCGCGCACGCCTGCGCGCGAACACCGGCGGGCGCCGTGTACTGCTGGGGCTACGGCGAGATCGGACAGTTCGGCGACGGGCCTCCCTCCCGCGCGCCCCGGCAGGCGACCCGCGTCGCCGCCCTCGAGGGCGCCCGGCGTATCTACTCGGGCGACGCCCACGGCTGCGCGATCATGACCTCGGGGCAGGTGCTCTGTTGGGGCGCGACGGCGGCGGGTCAGGCGGGCGAGGCGCCGGGCGAGGCGTGCACCGCGACCCTCCTCGGAGACTGGCCCACGCGCTGCCGACCTACCGCCGCGGCCCTCCCGTCCTTCGCGTCGGCGGTCGAAGAGCTCGCGCTGGGCTTCAACCACACCTGCGCGCGGCTGGCCGACGGCTCGGTCTGGTGCTGGGGCAGCAACGAGCGCTCCCAGCTCGGCGGAGACGCGGGCGGCGATCGCTGCGTGATCCCGAACGACTCCTCGGCGACGCGGAGCGTGTCGTGCAGCGCCGCGGCGGTGCGCGTGGCGGGCCTCGGCGCGGTCGCGCGCATCTGGTCAGGGTCGCGCGCCGATCACACCTGCGCCCGGCTCCGGGTCGGGGGCTTGCGGTGCTGGGGCGCGAACGGCGGCGTGCAGCTCGGCGACGGCACCGCGGCCGACTCGCTCACGCCCCGCGCGGTCGAGGGCGTCGGCGCCGTGATCGAGGTCGCCGCGGGCGAGGCGCACACCTGCGCGGTGGTGCAGGGCGGGCGCGTGCTCTGCTGGGGAGACAACGCGGTCGGACAGCTCGGGCAGGGCGACAGCGCGCGCGTGAGCGGGCTGGTGTTCGTGCGCCGCGCGCCCTGAGCGGTGTTGCGGCACACTGGGGGTATGGCCAGGCCCTTCTCGAAGATCACGAGCCGCGACGAGTTCTTCGTCACCCTCGAGCGAACTCACGCGCGCCTCGCCGAAGAGAGCGCGCGCACGCCCGAGTACGACCTCTGGCCGCTGATGCTCCGGCAGCTCGACGCCATGCGCGAGTGGACCGCCGGGGGCCGCGAGCCCTCCGCCGAGGAGCGCGAGCGCGTCACCGTCGGCACCCTCGCCGCGAGGGAGCTCGACACCGTCGACGACGCCGCCCTCGCCTCGCTCGGTCAGGACCTCAGCGAGCTGCAGTACTTCTTTCAGGTCCACTACCCCGACGTCGCGTAGCGCCGACGCCGCGACGAAACTATCGTCGCGCGATGCCTGAACCCGAGCGCCTGAGCTATCGCGCGGTGGCCGCGGCCCTGGGATCGCTGCTGGGCCCGGTGCCCGACGAGCGCGCGCCGCGCGAGGTCGCCGTGCGCTACCGCCACCCCTCGCCGCGGGGCGTCGCGCCCTTGCTGGACGTGTACGCGCCCGCGCGCCCTCGCGGCGACGGCGCCTCGCTGCTGATCGTCCACGGCGGCGGCTTCTTCATCGGCTCGCGGCGCATGAAGCCCGCGCGCCTCCTGGCCTCGCGCCTCAGCGACGCGGGCCTCGCCGTCGCGTCGCTGGACTACCGGATGATCCTCCGTGGCGGGCGCCTCGACGAGTCGGTCGACGACGTGGGCGCGGCGCTTCGATTCTGGCGCGCGGGGTGCGCCGCGCGAAGTCTGTCGCGCGAGCGCGTCTCGATGCTCGGGCTCTCGGCGGGCGCGACGCTCACGCTCCTCGCCGCGGCGGCGCCCGACGCGCGGCTCCATCGCGTGGTCTCGTGCTTCGGCCTCTACGAGCTCGACCACCTCCACGGGCCGCTGGCCTCGGTGCTCCCCCGGCTGCTCTTTCGCACCCGCGACCGCGCGCGATGGGCCGCGCGCTCACCCCGGGGCGCGGCGCAGACCGCGTCGCCCACGCTGCTGCTGCACGGCACCGCCGACGGCCTCGTGCCGGTCTCCCAGGCGCGCAGGCTCGACGCGCGGCGCAGGGAGCTCGGGCTCGACACGCGGCTGGTGGAGTTCGAGGGCGCGCCGCACGGCTTCTTCAATGACGACAACCCCCACGCTGCGCGGGCGCTCGAAGAGATCCGGTTGCACCTCGGCGAGACCTGAGCGGTCTACACTCACCTCCGTGAGCGCACTCCGCACAGGCCCCCTTCTGCTGATGCTCGCGTCGTGCAGCCAGACGACGTCGACGCTCGACGCCTCCGGCGCGGATGTCGTCGCGGCCCTCGACGTCGTCGATGCGCCCGCCGTCATCGATGCGCCCGATGGGACGACCGTGACCGACGCCTCCGTCGTCGTCGACGTGACCGACGTCGTCGACGTGACCGACGTCGTCGACGTGACCGACGCCCCTGACGTCGTCGACGCGACCGATGTGACGGACCTGACCGACGCGCCCGACGTCGTCGACGCGAGCACGTGCCCGAGCGTCACCGAGCCGCCCTCGCCCGTGGGGCAGTGCGACGGCCGCGGGCGCATCGCGTGCGAGATGTGGGCGCAGGGCATCGCCGGGGGACGTCCCAACGTCACGGCGCAGTGCGTGTCGGCGCCCGTCGGGTGCGTGCGCGCAGATCGCTGCGACGACGCGAGCGACCCCGCGACCTGCCGCTGCGGCGTCGACCCCGCCTGCGGGCCCCACGAGGTCTGCGCCCTGGTGGGACCGACCGCGCGGTGTCAGTGCGCGCAGCTCTGACCGGGTCGGCCGCGCGCTCCCTCCGCGCCCGAGGCCGGGGCGGCCGCTAGGCGGTCAGCCGCGTCGGCGCCGGCTCCCGGTCGTCGCGCACCGCGCGCAGCCGCTGCCAGATCGCGTAGATCACCTCATCGGCGGCGGCGTGCGGACGCGGCGCGTCGGCGCGGACCTCGAAGGGCGCCAAGCCGCGCGCGGTGACCCGCGCCACGACGGTCCACCCTGGCGCGCGCTTGCGGTGCACGCGCCGCGCGGTCACCTCGACCTCGTCGACGAGCGCGTCGAGGCCGAGGAGCACCCGGTGCAGCTCGGTGAGCACGAACACCCGCATGGAGGCCCGAGCCTGCGGGAGCATCGGCTCGGCGTCGACGTCGACCCGCACCCTCACGAGAGCCTCCGGCGGGCGTCGCGAACCCTGCGGCTGCGGTCGTCCCGGTTGCGCGAGACCGCCTCCGTGGCCATCGAGATCGCGGCGTAGAGGTCGGCGTGCGTTCGCGACACCGCGAGCACCTCGCGCCCCGCGTAGTCCACGCGCAGCGAGCAGCGCTTGTCGGCGCCGCCTCGCGGACCGTTCACGTCGCGGAGCCGCACCTGGATGCGTCGCAGGGTCGGATCGCCGCGCCGGAGCACGCGCTCGAGGCCCGCCACGACCTGCCGCTCGAGCGAGTCCGTCAATGAGAAGCCGATGGCGCGAATGTCGATCTTCATGTCGATACCTCCCTGTAGGCGCTGCTGCGCAGGGGAGGTGTGCGGCCCGACGGCGCGAACCACCATCAGGTAATTCCTTCGCGAGCCTCGGCCAGCACGGCCCGCACCCCCGCGAGGGAGGCGCCGCGCTCGGTGGTGATCGCGAAGATCCGCTGGCGAACGCCCTCGCACACGCCCACCTCGCACAGGCCGTAGCGAGCCGCCGCGACCTCCTTCGCCGAGCGCGGGAGCAGCATCGCGCCCACCCCGTCGGCGCACGCGGCCTTGGCGAGCGAGGTGTCCGAGAACTCGGCGAGCACCTGCGGCGTGACGCCGGTCGCGACGATCCACGACTCCGCCGCGACGCGCAGCGCGCCGCCGTTCGCCGTGAGCAGCACGGGCGCGCCGTCGAGGCTCGAAGGGAAGCCCGCGCGCAGCCGGCCCGCGAGGGGCTCCCTGGCGAACCACGACACGTCGTCGTCGCGGATCTGCACGCACCGCAGCGAGGGGTCGTCGACCGGGAGCGCCGGGCGCTCGCTGAGCACCAGGTCGAGGGCGCGCGCGCGCAGCAGCGAGACGAGGTCCTCGTGGGCGCCCTCGCGCACCGAGAGGGTCGCGCCCGCGGCCACGCCCGGCGCGAGCGCGGTCCACGCGGTGATCTTCGCGATCGACTCGTCGACCCCGACGCTCATTCGCCCACCGGCGCGCTCGACGCCCCCCTGCACCGCGCGCAGCAGGGCGCTGCCCGCGGCGTGGATCTCCTCGGCGTAGGTCAGGATCTCTCGCCCCGCGTCGGTCAGCGACATCCCGCGGGCGCCCCGGTGAAACAGCGTGACGCCGAGGGTGCACTCCAGCTGCTGCACGTGCTCGCTCAAGGTCTGCGCGGAGATGCGCAGCGAGGCCGACGCGCGAGAGAGGCTCCCCTCCTGCGCGACCGCGCGAAAGCAGTGGAGGTGGTGGTAGTTCAGCCACGGGCTCGGCGCGCTCATCGCGCCAGTGTTGCGCCGCGCGACGCGATCGCAAGCCCGCGCGGGTCGACTTCGGGCTGGGGTCTCGCGCGCGGGTGGCTCATAGTGGGGCGTCGATCAGATCGCGCGCCTGGGGATTGGATGCTGTGTCGAACCTCCGCCGCGGGTCGGCGTTCGGAGGTTATGGGATGGCGTTTCTCGACTACGTGCTCATGGGAAATTCGGTGAAGGCCTGGCTCGGCGCGGCCGCGGCGATGATCGCGATGCGCGCCGCGCTGGGCCTCGTGCGGCGACTGCTCGTCTCGAGGCTCAAGACGCTCTCCGAGCGCACGCAGACGCAGATCGACGACGTGGTCACCACGGTGCTGAGCTCGACGCGGGCGTTCTTCCTGTGGTCCCTCGCGCTGCAGGTGGGGGTGCTCGCGGTGTCGCTCCCCGAGCGCCTCGGGGCGGCGTCGCGCGCGGTGACCGCCTTCGCGCTGCTCGTGCAGATCGGGCTCTGGGGCTCGACGCTGCTCCGCGAGCTCGGCGCGCGCTACGTCGCCGGCGACCCCGACGACGAGCGCAGCGTCGCGCAGCAGGGCGCCCGGCAGACCGCCGCGAGCACCGCGAGCTTCGTGATCCGCATCCTGCTCTGGACGGCGCTGACCCTGGTGCTCCTCGACACCCTCGGGGTGAACATCTCCGCGCTCGTCGCCGGCCTCGGCGTCGGCGGCGTGGCCGTGGCCCTCGCGGTGCAGAACATCCTCGGCGACCTCTTCGGCTCGATCACCATCGCCCTCGACAAGCCCTTCGTCGTCGGCGACTTCATCGTCATCGACGACTTCGCGGGCACCGTCGAGCACGTGGGCCTCAAGACCACCCGCATCCGCTCGCTGCACGGCGAGCAGCTCGTGTTCTCCAACGCCGACCTGCTCCGCGCGCGGATCAAGAACTACAAGCACCTCTCCGAGCGCCGCGTGGTGTTCAGCTTCGGCGTGACCTACGACACGAGCCCCGACGACCTCGAGGCGATCCCTGAGCTCGTGCGCGAGATCGTCTCGGCGCGCGAGGGCCTGCGCTTCGACCGCGCGCACTTCAAGACCTTCGCGGCGTCGTCCCTCGACTTCGAGGTGGTCTACTACGCCTGCACCTCGGAGTACTCGCTCTACATGGACCACCAGCAGGCGATCAACCTCGCGCTGCTCCGCGGCCTCGCCGCGCGCGGGATCGAGTTCGCCTACCCCACGCAGACGCTCTACCTCCAGCGCCCGGCGCCGCGCGCGCTCGCCCCTCAGTAGACGTAGGGGATGAACTTCGACGTCTTCGACGCGTACTCCGTGAACTGCGCGCCGTAGCGGTCCGCGAGGTACGCGTCGAGCATCGGGATGTTCAGGAACACGAACATCCCCGCCATCGTCAGCGGGATCGCGAAGGCCCAGGGCGACCCGGCCACCATCGCGAAGCCCGTGAACAGCACGAAGTCTCCGAAGTAGTTGATGTGCATCGAGTGCTTGAACAGCCCCTCGGTGTAGAGCCGCCCCTTCGACTCGGGGCGCTTCTTCCACCGGTGCCGCATGAGCTCAGAGCCCGTGTTCAGGTACGAACCGAAGGCGTAGAGCGCGAGGCCGACCCAGGCGACCGCGCCCGGCGCCGCGGCGTTGCGCCCGCCGAAGTACACGAAGGTGCCGTGGATCACCCACAGCCACGCCGAGATCGTCGCGGCCTCGGACCAGGGCATCGTGCGCTGGATCAGCACGAACTGCGTCACCACCAGCCGCAGCGCGTACACCGTCGAGCACGCGACCAGGAGCCAGGCGCGCGGCTCGCTCCCCGGCGCCCAGCGCGCGCCCAGGGCCCCGGCGAGGCGCGCCATGCCCCCGCCGACGAGCGCGTAGCACGCCGCCGCGACCGCGGCCCACGAGAGCGCCTGCATCAAGATCTTCTGCGGCGTCGACGACGACTTCGAGTCGTACAGACCCGGCGCCTTCGCAGGCGCGCTGGTGGAATCGCTCACGGTGGCCTCGGCTCCCTGCGCGCCCCGGCCCGCGCGCCCTCGGACAGTGCCCGAGTCCGGCGCGCGCCGCCACCGCCGCGCGCGCCGCGCTCAGCGGCCGGGGTACATCCGAAAGTCGAGGGCGTACCCGTCCGCCGTGGGCGCGCCCACGGGCACGGGGATCTCGGAGAACTCCGACACGCGGATCACGCCGTCGAAGCGCGTGCTGCCCGACGGGGTCACCATGCGCACGCGGATCATGCGCACGCCGTCGGCCACCGCGAAGGCCTGCACGCGCCGGGGCACCGCGCCGTCGAGCACCGTGGTCATGCGCCCCGCGCGCACCTCGCCCCCGTCGAGCGCGCTCACCTCGAGGCGGTCGATGGGGCACGGGTCGCGGCGCTCGTTCTCGGGGTCGACCGGGCGGCACGAGGGCAGCACGAACCAGATCTGCTCGCCGCCGCCGAGGCTCCCGAAGTGCTGCGTGCCGCGGCCCGCGTGCAGGAGGTAGATCCTCATGCGGCGCAGCATCGAGCGAAACGCGCCCATGTCCTGCGCGACGACCTCGGGGACCGCCGCGGGCACATCGGCCGGAGGAGGGACCGCGGTGGGCGGGTGCGCCGCCGCCGAGAAGGGCAGCGCCAGGACCATCACCGCGACGCGCAGAGAGTGACGTGGAGCGTTCATGCCCACGCGCGCAGCAAGCCACGCGCCGCGCGGGCGTTCTCGACCTTTCGCGGCGCGCGCAGGCATCGCGAGGCACTCCGTGCGCGCAGGGCGTGCGCGCGAGGCGCGCGAGGATTCATTGCGTCTCGAGCGCGCTTCGCAGGAGCATCGCGCGGGCGATGCGCGACGCGACGACACGGCCTTCAGGCGAGCTCGTGGGGTGGACCGGCGACCTGTGGGGCGGCCTCGCGGCGACGCTCGTCGCGCTGCCCGCGTCGCTGGCCTTCGGCGTCGCGGTGTACGGCCCCCTCGCGGGCGCCGGCGCGGGCGCCCTGGCCGGCCTCCTGGGCGCCGTGGCGCTGGGGGTCGTCGCGCCCCTCGCCGGGGGCACCCCGAGGCTGATCTCCGCCCCCTGCGCGCCCGCGGTGGCGGTGCTCAACGCCTTCGCGCTCCAGACCGCCGCGCGCCACCCCGGAGAGGCCGGGCGGGTGCTGGTGCTGATGAGCCTCGTGGGCCTCCTCGCCGCCCTCGCGCAGATCGCCCTCGGCGCGGCGCGAGCGGGCACGGTGATCAAGTACATCCCCTACCCCGTGGTGACCGGCTACCTCAGCGGCGTCGCCGTGGTGATCTTCTTGAAGCAGCTCCCGGCGCTGCTCGGGCTGGGGGCGGGGGTGAGCCTCTCGCACGGGCTGATGACCCCCTCGGCGTGGCAGGGGCCCGCGATGGGGGTGGGCGCGGCGACCGTCGTCGGGATGATCCTCGCGCCGAGGGTGACCCGCGCCGTGCCCCCGGCGATCGTGGGCCTGGGCGCGGGCGTGCTGGCCTACGGCGCCTTCGCGGCGCTGCGCCCTGAGCTCCGGTCGCTCGCGGGCAACGCGCTGGTCATCGGCCCCCTCGGGGCGGGCGGCGGAGCGGGCTTCGCCGACGCGTTTCGCGCGCGGGCGAGCGCCCTCCGCGCGCTGGGCCTCTCAGACCTCCGCGAGGTCCTGGGCACCGCCGCGACCCTCGCCGTGGTGCTCTCCCTCGACACGCTGAAGACCTGCGTGCTGGTCGACGCCACGACGGGCGGGCAGCACGACTCGAACCGCGAGCTCTTCGGTCAGGGCGCGGCGAACCTGGTCTCGGCCACCGCCGGGGGGATGCCCGGCGCGGGCACCTCGGGCCCCACCCTCGTCGCGATCGCCAGCGGCGCGCAGACGCGCTGGGCGGGGGTGATCGAGGGCGCGCTGGTGCTGGTGGCCTACCTCGCGCTCGGCCCGGTGGTGGCGTGGGCGCCGCTCGCCGCCCTCGCGGGGATCCTCGCCGTGGTCGCGGTGAAGATGTTCGACTTCGGGGTCCTCTCCTGGGCGCGCCACCGCGCGACGGCCTTTGATTTCGCGGTGGTGGTCACGGTGATCGCCGTCGCCGTGGGCGTGAGCCTGATCACGGCGTCGGGGGTCGGGGTCGCGCTCTCGATCCTGCTGTTCATCCGCAACGAGGCGCGGACCTCGGTGATCCGCCGGCGGCTGCGCGGCGACGAGGTGTTCTCGAAGCGCCGGAGGCTCCCGGCGGAGATGGCGGTGCTGGCCCGCGACGGCGCCGCGACGCTGCTGGTGCAGCTCCAGGGGTCGCTGTTCTTCGGCACCACCGACCAGCTCCGCGCGGCCCTCGCGAGCGACCTGGCCGAGCGCGACACGGTCGTCTTCGACCTGCGCCGCGTCGACGCCGTGGACCTCACCGCGGTGCACATCCTCGCGCAGATGCGCGAGCAGCTGAGGCGCCGGGGCGCGACGATGATCCTGTGCCGACTCCCGCGCTCCTTCGCGGGGCAAGACGACCCCGAGCGCTACCTCCGCGACGCCGGCCTCCTCGACGAGGGCGACGAGCCCATGCTCTTCGCGCAGCTCTCCGACGCCCTCGCCTGGGCCGAGGACCGCACCCTCGCCGCGAGCGGGCTCGTCTCCGCCGACGAGGCGCCGCTGGACCTCCTCGACATGACCATGTTTCAGGGGCGCAAGGCCGAGACCCTCGCGAGCCTGATGGGCGCGATCGAGGCGCGCGCGGTGGCCGCGGGCGACGCGGTGTTTCGCCACGGCGACGAGGGCGACGAGCTCTTCTTCGTGCGCCGCGGCTGCGTGCGCATCGCGCTCCCCATGACCGAGGGGAGCCTCCACGTCGCCAGCTTCGGCCGCGGAGACTTCTTCGGCGAGATCGCCTTCCTCGACGGCGGCGCGCGCACCGCCGACGCCCTGGCCGAGGCCGACACCGAGCTGTACGCCCTCTCTCGCAAGCGCTTCGACGAGGTCTCCGCGGCGCACCCGAGGCTGGGCCAGGGCCTCTTCGCGAGCCTCGCCCGCGCCATCGCGCTGCGCCTGCGGCGCGCCGACGACGAGATCACCACCCTCGAAGAGTCGTGAGCGCGCTCAGAGCGCGACGGCGACGGCGGGGTCCTCGGCGGGGAAGCGCGGGCGGATCCACGCGTCGCCCCGGCCGTCGCCGCGGTCGTCGAACTCGAGGGGCGTGACCCACACGTCGCGGCCGCACTGCCCCGAGGCGCGGCAGGGCTCGGCCTGGAGCCGGTGGTGCACGTAGTACCAGCGCACGCCGTCGGGGCCGAGCACGGGGGTGCCGTGCCCGAACGACTGCCCCCGGCTGGGGATCAAGAGCCGCCCCGCGAGCCGCCCCGCGGCGTCGGAGGCGAGGCCCTCGGGGCGGTCGGCGGCGACCCAGTAGACGCTGTAGTACGCCGAGTCCCAGGTGCTCCCTGACATCAGCGCGTAGACCCAGCGGTTGCGGCGAAAGAGCGAGACGCCCTCGTTCACGCCCCAGACGTAGCCGTCGCGCGCGAAGTCTCGGCCCTGTCGCTCGCGGGTGAACGAGAGCATCTCCCCGCACCGCGGGCACGACGACGCGAGGCGCGAGAGCAGCGCGCCGTCGTGGGGATCGCCGACGCCGACCTGCGGGACCGCCGCGGTGCAGCGCACCGTCCAGGGGTCACGCCCCTCGAGCTCGACGAGGTTGACGTGCTGACCGTAGTGCCCCCGCTCCCAGTCCACCCGCGGGGGCGTGTTCGTGTACCAGGAGTATCCCATCCACCAGCGGCCGTCGCGGGGGTCTCGAAACACCGAGGAGTCCAGGCGAATGATGTGGTGACAGAAGCCTCCCTGGCAGTCCTGCGACGCCCGGTCGAGGCTGTGGGGAATGGGCGTGCTCGCGGGGCAGTCGGTGAGGTGCCCGCCCGCGCGAAAGGGCTCCCACGGGCGCTCGGCGACCGCGAACGGACCCGTCGGAGAAGACGACGACGCGACGTACACCCCGCCGTCCTCGCGGTACCCAGGGCACGACGACTGCGCGGTCGCGTAGCGCACGGCGCTGAACGAGAGCAGCCACGCGCCGGGGCGGACCTCGACCACGTCGGGCGCCCAGAGGTGGCAGTAGTGCCCGCCGTTGAGCGCCACCGAGCCGCCCGGTCGCACCGCTTCGCGGCGAAAGAGCCCATCTGCCCGGCGCGTCCAGCGCACCAGGTCGCGAGACTCGAAGACCGAGAAGTCTCCAGATCCCGCGGTGGGATAGAGGTAGTAGATCACCCGCCCCGCGCCGTCGACCGTGCGCACGACGTGAGGATCAGGGTGGTCGCCCGCGAGCACGGGGTTCGTCCCGCGCGCGAAGCGAGGCCCCGCGTCCGTCCCCGGCGCGTCGCGCGCGTCGGTCCCCGGCGCGTCGCGCGCGTCGGTCCCCGGCGCGTCGCGCGCGTCCATCCCCGGCGCGTCGCGCGCGTCGGTCCCCGGCGCGTCGCGCGCGTCCATCTCCGGCGCGTCGCGCGCGTCGGTCCCCGGCGCGTCGCGCGCGTCCATCTCCGGCGCGTCGCGCACATCCATCGCGATCACATCCCGTTGTGCGACAGGGAGATCGGACGCGACGCCCGCGTCCGCCTCGGGCGCCACGGGGTCGCTCGCGCAGGCCATCAGGAGCAACGGCAGTGCGAAGGGGGCGCGCACCTCACGGATCGTACACCGACGCGCGCGGACCTCCTCACGGCGCGAGGATCGCCGAGCCCCAGGGCCCCAGCGACACCGACACCGCCCCCCCGGTCACCGTGACCGACGCGCCCCCGAGGCGGTCGCGCAGCACGGTCCCGTCGGTGAAGAGCCCGCCTGGGAGCCGCGCGGTGACGGTGCGCGGCGCGTCGGCGCGGGAGAGGGCCACGAGCGCGGCGCTCGACGGCGCGCGGCGCGCGAAGAGCAGGGTCTCCTCGGTCGCGGCCACCGAGGCGTACTCCCCGACGCGCAGGGCGACGAGCTCGCGCCGCGCGCTCCCCGCCGCGCGCACGTGCGCGAGGGTCGCGCGCTCGTCGGCGTTGAGCGCCGCCTCGGCGCGCCAGAGACGTCGGTTGTTCGGGTCGGCGCCGCCCCACTCGCCGTACTCGTCGCCGTAGTACACCAGCGGCGCGCCAGGAATGGTCAGCACCCAGGTCATCGCGAGGCGATGCCGGGCGTACGCGCTGGCGTCGCGGGGCGCTTCCGCGACGTCGTCCCACTGGCGACCGGGGATCGAAGGGTCGAGGCCAGGGCTCTGCCCGCGGTAGCTCGCGAGGGTGGTGAAGCGCGCGGTGTCGTGGCTCCCGACGTAGGGGGTCATCACGGACCCGGCGGGGTACTGCTGCGCGCTCTGCTGGGTCCAGTAGTCGACGTGGAGCATCCCCCGCGCGTCGCTCGAGAACGCCCGGTAGGGCACGGCGTGATACAGCACGAAATCGGCCTGCCCATCGAGGGCGTTGGGGCCGATGTAACGCGAGATGGTGTCGTACTCGCCGCGGTTGCAGTCGAGGCCGCAGTCGCTCCACCCCATCGCGGTCTCACCGGTGAGAAAGACCCGCTGCCCCGTCGCCTCGAACTCGTCGTGGAGCCGCGCGCGGAGGTTGTACGCGACGATGTCCTCGACGTGCTTCACGGCGTCGACCCGCAGGCCGTCGAGGTCGAAGCGGTCGATCCAGAAGGCCGCGTCGTCGACGAACTGCGCCGCGGCCTCGGGCACCGACCAGTTCACGTCGGGGAGGTAGTCGGTGAAGAGGCAGTCGAGTCGCCGCGCGGTCCAGTCGCAGTTGTTGGTCCCGCAGACGCAGCCCGTGCGAAACCACTCGGGGTGCGCGCGAAAATACTCGTGGTCGCGGTGCACGTGGTTCACCACGAAGTCTTGCAGCACGCGAATGCCGTGGGCGTGGGCCTCGGCGATGAGCGCGTGAAGGCCCTCCTCGCCGCCGAAGCGCGGGTCCACCTCGCGGCCGCGGGTGGGCCAGTAGCCGTGGTAGCCCATCACCTGGTTGCGCCCGTTCGACGCGAGAAACGGCCCGTCGGGGTTGCGGTTCACCGGCGCGATCCAGAGCGCGCGCACCCCGAGGCGGTCGAGGGTGCCGTCGGCGATGCGCGCGCGGAGGCCCTGAAAGTCTCCGCCCTGAAAATCGGCCCGGGGGTCGACGCCCGCCGTGGGCGCCGGGTCGTTCGAGGTCGAACCATTCACGAAGCGGTCGACCATGGCCATGTAGATCGTCGCGCCCTGCCAGGTGAAGGCCTCGGCCTCGACCCAGAACACCAGCTTGAGGGGGGCGGCCGCCCGGCCCTCGCGGTCCCTCGCCTCGACCCGCGCGGTGTACTTGCCGTCGTCGAGGCCATTGGCCTGCAAGGAGATACGCCCGGTCGCGGGGTCAGGGGTGACCTCCGAGAGCGCCCGCTCGGCGGCGCCGCGGCGCAGGGTCACCCGCACGCTCGCGGGGTCGAGCGCGCCGCCGCCCGCGCCCGGCGCGAAGGCCACCGTCGCGGCGTACTCGCCCGCGCCCGGCGCGCCGCGGGTGGCGGCGCCGGTGACGAGGGTGAGGGTCGGGAGCGCGCAGTCGGCCACGAGCACGCCTGAGTTCTCGACCCCGCCGACGTACTTACGGCGACGGGCCGCGGGGTCGAGCTCCCAGCCCCCGTCGACCAGGAGCTTGTACCCGTGGAGCCCAGGAGGAATGCTCACGGTGCCCGTCCACGCGCCGTCGGAGCCTCGCTGAAGCGCCGCGCCGGGGTTGCTCCAGCCGCTCCACTCGCCGGTGACCTCGACGCGAGACACCGCGCGGCCCGTGAAGGCCGGCACGCGAAAGGCCGTAGGGCATCGCAGGTCGCCCGCGTCGGAGCGCGTGACGTCCTCGGGGCTCGACGCGTCGGCGCGGGCCACGTCGGACGCCGCGGGAGCATCGGGGACCGCCGCGTCGAAGGCCCCCGCGTCGAAGGCCCCCGCGTCGGAGGCCGGGAGCTCGGCGAGGGGAACGTCCACCAGCCCCGGTCCCGGCGTCGGCGACGCGGTGCACCCGTAGGCGAGGGCGAGGGAGAGCAGGAGCGCGCGCATGGGCGCGAGTCTGCCACGGAGGCTCACGCCCGTCGGCGCCTCGCCAGCATCGCGAGCGCGAGGGCCCACGCGCCCCAGGCGCCCCGCGCGCGACGGGTCGTGCGACAGCCGCAGCCCCCGGCGGGCGTCGCGGGCGCGGCGCTGGCGTCGGCGAGGCCCGCGTCGAGCGCCCCCGTGGCGGCGACCCAGATGTGCCCGGTGATCACCCGCGGGCGGCCGTTGACCGAGAGCTCGCAGCGCCAGCGGTCGTCGCGCGTCCCCGGCGGGGCGGTGACCTCGAGGGTGGCGGTGAAGGGGTCGGAGGTGACCGACACCGGCGTCTGCGCCTCGCCGTTGCGGAGAAAGTTCAAGATCGAACCTTCTCCCCCGGTGACCGTCACCCGCAGCGTGGCGCTCGGCGCGCGCAGCGTGTCTCCCACCATCGCCGCCTCGCCCGCGCGCAGGTCGACCATGGGGTCGTCGGGCCCCTGGAGCTTGACCACCGTGCGCCCCGCGCGCACCCCCGCGACGATCGCGGGCACGCTGAGCTCGGTGGCCCACACCATGGTGGTGGGCCCGCCGATGGGGCTCGCGAGGGAGCCCATGTCGCGGCCCGCGCGGTGGTCGTCGCTGCCGCCGATGGGGGCGACGTGGTCGCCGCGCTCGAGGAGGCCCTCCCAGAACCGCTGCGTGCGCGCGAAGAAGATCGTGCCCGTGACGGAGTACTGGCCGTTCTGCACCTCGACGGCGCCCACGCGACCGGGCAGCTCGGGGAGGTCCCACGCGCAGCCGATGCACGCGTCGCCGAGGTTGAGCTCGGGGTGGTTGATGGCGAGCACAGCGCCTTGTGCCGCAACGGCATCGGCGATGTTCTGGGCGGTGACCGCCGGGTCGGCCGAGCCTACGCGAAAGTCGACCCAGCGCGTGGCGCCGATGGCGTTGGCGTGGCCGTCGTAGGTGGTGACCTCGCTCCCCGGCACGAGGAGCAGCGCGGGGTGCCGGGCCTGCGCGTCGACGATGAAGTCGGCGGCCGACACGGTGTTGTGCTCAGAGAGCTCGACGAAATCGAGCCCGCGCCCCCGCGCGAAGGTCGCGACCTCGTCGAGGGTGGGCGACGCGTCGCCGCTCTCGCGAGAGTGCACGTGAAAGTCTCCCGCGTACCACCGGGCGCCGGTCGAGAGCGCCGGCGCGTCGGCGTAGGGACGGCGCTCGGGCTGCGGGGGCAGCGTGGGCGCCGCGCGCAGCACGATCTCGAGGTGGTAGCGCGCGGGCCGCTCGGTCACCTTCGCCTGACCGATGAGCACCGACCAGCGCCCGGTGGGGATCGCGCCGGCGAGGTAGCTCCGCGAGGCCGCGGCGTCGCCCACCACGGCGGGCTCGGTGTTGCCCCCGCCCCAGCCCCGAAACCGCACCGGGTCGGCGAGGCCCCAGTCGAGAATGTTCGCCTCCGAACGATCGTCGTGGCGCACCTCGATCTCGCGGATGCCCTCGGGCACGGTGAAGGGCACCGCGAAGTACCGCGCCGTGCCGTCGGGGATCTCGGCGTCGATGACGATCGGCGCCTGCGCGGCCGCGAGGGGAGCCGCGAGAACGACCGCGAGGCTGAGGGGGAGCGCGCGCATGGCGGCGATTCTGCCACGCCTTCCTGCGCGCCCCCTTCGGCCACGAGTGGCTCCTGGGCCACGAGCTCGATTCGCGCTCCACCGCGAGGCGCGCGAGGGTGCGCGGATTAGCGCCGCATCCGCAGCTCGAGCCAGGCGCTCAGCTCGTTCGCGAGGAGCTCGGCGGCGTTGCGCACCCCCGCGGCGGGGTTCGGTCGGTAGATCGTGTGGTGATACGTCGCGTCGAAGTCGACGACATCGTCGGCCCGGCCCGGCGAGCGCCCCAGGATCACCCTCACCCTGAGCTGCGTCGCCTTGGGGACCAGGCTGTAGTACCCCCGCTCCCAGCTCAGCACCTCGATGCGCATCTGCGGCCCCCTCCGGCCCGACACGATGGCGACGCCGCGCACCCGCTCGCGCAGGGTCTCGGCGAGCACGCGGCTGGCGTTGGTGATGTCGGCGAGCAGCGGCACCCTGCGCTGGGGGGCGAGCAGGCTCTCGAATTCGTCGTAGGCCACGCCGTCGACGCGGGCGCTCCGCCAGCTGATCGAGTTCAGCGCGATCGCTTGAACGCCCGCCCAGCTCCCCGGGGGAGACTCGACGCGCACGTAGGTTCGTGTGCCGCTGCACGCGGCGCTCGCCGCCGCCAACACCGCGGCGAACATCAGCCCCGGAGCCCTCGCGCTCATCAACTCCCTCTCGTGAGTCCCGCGAGAGAGTGACGGATCACCCGCGGCTGTCAACGAACGCGCGGCGCTGCCCTGACCCGAGTCAGAGACGTCGCGCAGAGTCTAGCCCCCGAGGCCCATCGTGCGCTCGAGCGCGTCGACGGCGTCTTTGGCCTCACGCAGCCCGCAGCGGTGACGCTGATGAAAGACCTTGATCGCCTGGATCTTCTGCCCCGCGCGGAGCAGCCGGGCCACCTCGTCGTCGACGGGGCTGCCCCGATACACGCCCGGCGCCGCGGTCACAAAGACCGCGCCGCAGTACTGGCAGGACGACGCGCCGGCGACCACGCCCGCGCCACACTTCTCACACTGCGCGCTCTTCATGGCGCCTGATCGTACCGCGGCGACGCGCCTTGTGAACGCCGCGGCGGTCCGTTACATCAGAGCCCGCTGCACGCCATGGGAACCCTCTTCGACCTCGCCACCGCGCTCTCTCGCACCGCCCTCGACCGCCCGCTGCGCGGGGCGGCGCGCCTCCTCGGGCGGTACGTCGACATCGCCGACAACCTCAACAACTGCGACTTCGACTCGAACGGCGAGGGGCTGCTGGTGCGCAGGGGCGCGCCGCACTGGTCCGTGGCGCTCGACGTCGGCGCCAACCGCGGCGAGTGGAGCGAGCTGGTCTCGCGGATCAACCCGAATTGCCAGGTGCACGCCTTCGAGCCCAGCGAGAGCACCTTCGCGATGCTCACCGACCGCGTGGGCTCGCTCGCCAACGTCACCACCCACCGCGTGGGGCTGGGCGACGAAGACACGGTCACCCGCTTCGCGGACTACGGCCCCGGCGCCACGGGGTCGGGCTTTCTCGACCGCGGCACGCTCAACGGCGTCGCGCCCCGCGAGGTCGAGGTGCCCCAGGCGCGCCTCGCGACGGTGCTCGCCGCGCACGGCATCGAGCGCGTCGATTTCGCCAAGGTCGACACCGAGGGCTACGAGATGCCGATCCTCCGCGCGATCCCCGACGTGCTCGGCGCGCACCGCATCGACTGCGTGCAGTTCGAGTACGGCGGGTCATGGATCTCCGGCGGGCACTCCCTCGGCGAGGCCGTCGCGCTCTTCACCGGGCACGGCTACGAGGTGTTCCGCGTGATGCCCTGGGGGCTGCTCCCGCTGCGCTACGTCGCCTCCCGCGACGACAACTTCAAGTACGCCAACTTCGCCGCGCTCCACGACCGCGAGACCGCGCGCCGCTGGGGCGTCGAGATCGCCTGAGCCACCGTCAGAACTGGAACATCGCGCCGAGGCTCGCGCCGAGCGCGAGGCGGTCGGCGGAGAGGCGCGAGGCGTCGGCGCTCGTGAGGGCGAAGCGCGTGGCGAAGAGGTACGGCTCGAGCACGAGCGAGAGCCCCGGCGCGGGCGAGTACCACCAGGCCGCGCGGGCGCTGAGGTTTCGGGTGATCCCCGGTCCCGCCGCGGTCCGGGTCACGCCCGGCGCGCCGTTCATCCCCTCGGTGTACGCGGGGACCACCGTCGACGGCTCAAGCACCGCGGCGACGCCCGCCATCGCCGTGAGCGCGTGGCGCCCGAGGGTGAGCTTCGCCGAGAGGTACCCGCCCACGTCCGCGACGTCGGTGCCGTAGCGCCCCTGCGCCAGGTCGAGGGCGCCGAGGTTCGAGAGGTTCTGCGCGACGTAGGCCTCGGCGTGCAGGTTGAGCCGTCCGAAGGTGAGGTCGGCGAAGAGCATCCCGCCGAGGGCGAGGGTGCGCTCCTCCTGAGCGCCCGAGCGGAGCTTCAGCGACGTGCCCAGCACCGACGCGCCGACCACCCGCTGCGGCCCGAGGTGCACCATCAGCCTCGCTGACCCCGTGGGGGTGAACGAGCCCTCGACGTCGTTGAACACCGGGCCGGTGTTGGCGCCCTGAAATCCGATCGCGGCGGCGAGCTCGACGGCGCCGAAGCGCCCGCTCCACCCGAGCTGGTGGCGCATGAAGCCGATGTTCCCCGCCTGGAACATCGTGCCCACGAGGTTGAAGCTGTGCGAGAGCAGCGAGGACGTCGCGTTGCCGAAGAGGTCCCAGTTTTGTCCGATGAAGAGCCGCTGGGTCTCCGAGGCGCGCCACTCGATGCTCGCGACGCGCAGGCGCGGAAACGCGAGGGTCGTGGGCGACGACTGGTCGAAGTGCGCGAAGTCGATCTCGACCTGCCCGCGCACCCGCGTGCCCTCCCCCACGATGAGCCCGAGGCGCGTCTGCTGCACCTGAAACGACAGCTCCGGCGCCGCGGGGTCGGCCAGCAGCGCGGGGTTCGCCGCGGAGGTCGGCGCGACGGTCGTGGGCATGCCGAAGGTCTCGACGCCCTGGGTGGCGAACACCGCCGCGTGGAGGGTCCCGTAGAGCCGCAGCGGCACGCCCGCCACGACCGCGGTGACCGGCGGAGCCGCGGCGGGCGCGGGCGCGGGTGTTTGCGCGTGGACGAGGCCCGACGTGCAGAGGGCCGCGACCAGCGCGCGCGAGGCGATCCTTCGAGGAGGGGGCATCGCCCGGCTCGCAGAGCAACGCGCAGACCAACGCACGAGGTGGCGGCTTCGGGGCGTTCACCGCGGGGGCGTCGCGCCCCATAGGGGAAGAACGCCACACCTCGGCGTCGCGCGGGTTCAGTCGATCGGGTCTGGCAGGCGCACCACGCCGCGGGTCGCTCCCACCACGCCCTTGAGCGAAGGGGTGGCCTCGCAGTCCCAGCGGAGCAGCGGGAGCAGCGAGGCGAGGTCGCGCGCGTGGGTGACGGCGCTCGCGACCTGGAGCTGGAGCGGTCCCTCGGGCGTCGGCGCGCACGCGAACGCCTCAAGGCGCCCCACGGCCTCGACGTGGCCGACGCCAGGCAGCAAGAGCAGCGGAGCGGCGTGGCGCGTGGCGTCGCCCGCGTCCCACCACGCGACGCACCCCTCGAAGCGCGCCGCGGGGATCACCGAGGGCGGCGTCGGCACCGGCTCCCACACGACGAAGAGGTTGCGCAGCCGGTGCCACCCCACGAGGGTCAGCGGGGGCGAGCCCGGCGCCGTGGGCCACGCCCGCGCGGCGCGCCTGAGGAACTCGTCGCGCTCGACCCACTCCAGCGGCGCAGGCGCGCTCACGCGGCGGCGTCCTTCGGCTCAGCCGCCAACGCCGTCGCTGAGCTTGAACCTGTCGTCGGTGAGCACGTCGGGGGAGAGGAACTCGACCTCCTCACGCGCGACGTGCGCGGAGATCTCCGCGAGGAGCGCGCGCACCGTCGCGGCCCTCGCCGCCGGGTCCTCGACGCCCAGCGCGACGCGAATCGCCGCGACCGACTCCGCGTGCTCCTCGCGGTGCCGGAGGTCCATCCACGCGGCCCGCGCGTCGCCCCACGCGTCGAGGCTGGGGAGCAGGCCCTCAAGGAGCTGCTCCTCGCGGCGGTTGTGGTGGTCGAGGGCCGACTGGAGCCGACGCAGGGCGTCGTGCACCGCCCCCGCGCCCTCGGACTGCGTACTCGAGAGCGCGCCCTCGACCTCGGCCACGAGCCCACGGATCGTGTCGTGTTGCCCCAGCAGCTCCGTTCGCATCTCCGAGATCTTCATCGCCGCACCTCCACGGTTCGCGTCACCTACCCAGGCGTTCATTGTGCCACCCCTCCCCCGGCTGCGACCGCGAATCGACGCGCTCGACCACCGTCGCGGCGCGAGGCTCCGCGCGGCGGTGGGTAGACAAGGCCCGCGGGGCTGGTGCTCAGTGTGACCCGACATGGACCGCGCGAAGTTCTCCGCCATCGCCTTCACAGACCACGACGTGTGCAGCCCCATCGACGGGCGGCGCCTCGACGAGGTCCTCGCCCTGCTTGAGCTCCCGCCGGGCGCGCGGGTCCTCGACCTGGGCTGCGGCAAGGGTGAGGTGCTGCGCCGCGTGATCGCCCGCTACGGCGCGCACGGCGTGGGCGTCGACCGCTCGCCCGCGATGCTCGACGAGGCCCGCGCCCGCCTCGCGTCGGTGCCGCCTCCCGCCAGCTTCACCCTCCGCGAGCAGGCCCTCGAGGACCTCGACCCCGGCGTCGGCGACTACGACCTGGTGATCAACCTCGGCGCGATCCCCGACGGGGGATACCGCGCGATGCTCCGCGCGATGAAGGCGCACGCGCGCCCTGGCGGCAAGCTGCTCGTGGGAGAGGGCTTCTGGGCGCGCGACCCCGCGCCGGAGTACCTCGCGTCGTTTGGAATCGCGAAGGAGAGCTACGGATCCCACGCAGACAACGTCTTCGCGGCGATCGAGGAGGGCCTCACGCCGCGCTACGCGATCACCAGCGGCGTCGACGAGTGGGACGCCTTCGAGGGGCGCTACGCCAACGCCGTCGAGCGCTACGTGGCCGCGCACCCGAGCGACCCCGACGCGCCCGCGATGAAGGCCCGCATCGACGCGTGGCGCGGGATGTACCTCCGCTGGGGCCGCGACACCCTGGGCTTCGGCACGTACCTCTTCGCGACCTGACCCCCTGGGGTCGCTCGGATCGGAGCGCGCCGCGCGATCTGTGGCGCGCGCCCGCCCGCAGGGTCAGCCCTCGCCCGACGGCCCTCGGGTGAGCGCCGAGAGCGCTTGCGCCCCGCGCCGCGCTGTGGCTCCGTCACGCCACACGACCGAAAAGGAACGACCATGCACGGCGGCGACATCATCGGCGAGATCCTCGCGCGGCGCGGGATTCAGCACCTCTTCACCCTCTGCGGCGGTCACATCTCGCCCATCCTCGTGGGCGCCAAGCGCCACGGCGTGCGCGTGGTCGACATGCGCGAGGAGGTCAACGCGGTCTTCGCCGCCGACGCCGCCGCGCGGCTCACGGGCAACGTCGGCGTCGCGGCCGTCACCGCGGGCCCCGGCGTGACCAACACCATCACCGCGATCAAGAACGCGCAGATGGCCGAGTCGCCCGTGCTGCTCTTCGGCGGCGCCACCGCGACCGTGCTCCGCGGCCGAGGATCGCTGCAGGACATCGACCAGCTCTCGATCCTCTCGCCGATCACCAAGTGGGCGACGCGGGTGAGCACCTACAAGAGCCTCGGCCCCACCGTCGAGCGCGCGATGAACGTCGCCCTCGACGGCGTGCCGGGGCCGGTCTTCGTCGAGGTCCCCATCGACCTGCTCTACCCCGAAGAGACCGTGCGCAAATGGACCATGGACGAGGCCACCATGAAGGGCCCCGTCGGCGACGCGCTGCGCCTCTACCTCCGCGGTCACCTCTACCGTCAGTTCGAGCAGCCGCACCTCCCGGTGCACGCGCCGGAGATGCCCGACCTCATGGGGCTCACCATTCACGGCGACTCGCGCGACAAGGTCTCGCAGGTCGCGACCGCGATCGCGAAGGCGAAGCGGCCGGTGCTGGTGCTCGGGAGCCAGACGCTGGTCAACGAGCCCAACCCCGAGCGCGTCGCCGAGGCCGTGCGCGCGCTGGGCGTTCCGGTCTTTCTCGGGGGCATGGCGCGGGGGCTGCTCGGGCGCGAGGCCGAGGTGCAGTTTCGCCACGCGCGGGGCAAGGCGCTCAAAGACGCCGACCTCGTGATCGTGTGCGGATTCCCCTTTGATTTCAGGCTGAAGTACGGCCAGAGCATCCCCCGCTCGGCGAAGCTCGTGGCGGTGAACCTCAGCGCCTCGACCCTGCGCAAGAACCGCATCCCCGACCTCGCCGTGCACATGCACCCCGGGCAGTTCCTCGTCGACCTCGCCGCGGCCGCGCCCCGCGTCGGAGACGACCGCGCGCCCTGGTTCTCGGCCCTCCAGGGTCGCGAAGACGCGCGCGACGCGGAGATTCAGCAGCCGCAGCCGACGGTCCCCGGCCGGGTGAACCCGCTGAAGTTCTTTCTGGAGATGGAGCAGCGCCTCGACGACAACTCGGTGCTCGTCGCCGACGGCGGAGACTTCGTCGCCACGGCGTCGTACGTGCTGCGCCCGCGCGGCCCCATCTCGTGGCTCGACCCCGGGGTGTACGGCACCCTCGGCGTGGGCGGCGGCTTCGCCACGGGCGCCGCGGTGTGCCGGCCCGACGCCGAGGTGTGGATCATCTGGGGCGACGGCTCCAGCGCGTACTCCCTCGCGGAGTTCGACACCTTCGTGCGCCACGGCCTCGCGCCCATCGCCGTCATCGGCACCGACGCGCTCTGGGCGCAGATCGCCCGCGACCAGACCGACCTCCTGGGAGACTCGGTGGGCACCGTGCTCCGCGACACGAGCTACGAGAAGGTCGCCGAGGGCTACGGCGGCGTCGGCCTGCTCCTCGACGACGAGTCGAAGATCGGCGAGGTGCTCGACGAGGCCAAGCGCATCGCGAAGACCGGGCGTCCCGTGTGCGTGAACGTGCTCCTCGCGCAGAGCGATTTTCGCAAGGGCTCGATGTCGGTCTGAGCGACCGTCAGCGCCGCCGTCGCCGACGCGCGAGGAGCGCGAGCAGCGCCGCCGCGCTCCACGGCGCTCCCCCCCGACGCGGCGCCGCGCGACACCCGCACCCCGCAGGACTCTCCTCCACCGAGCCCGCGTCCTCTGCGACCGCGTCACGACCCGAGTCGGGCAGAGGCGCGGTCACGTCCTGCGTGGGTGCGGTCACGTCCTGCGTGGGTGCGGGCACGTCCTGCGTGGGTGCAGCGATGTCCTGCATCGGTGCAGCCACGTCGCGCGCGGGCGCGGGCACGTCGCGCGCGGGCGCGGGCCCATCGAGCGACGCGTCGACGCGGCCTGCGTCGAGCGAGACACCCGCGTCCATCGGAGTCGCGGGCGGCGTCGCCCACACGCCCTGAAGGTCGACGATGAGGTGCGCCCGTGCGCTGCTCACCACGCAGAGCGAACCCCCGCCCACGCCGGTCACCGCGAGGGCCGCGGCCGCGCGGTCGGCGGTGAAGTTCAGCGTCGATGTCGCCGGAGGCGCTGCGCCGCAGGGGTATGCGGTCACGAAGCCCGGCGTCGACGCGCCGATCGCGGTGACGTTCGCGACCACGGCGCCGACCGACGCGGGCATCCCCGCGAGGCGCTGAATCGGCAGGGTGATCACCTGCCCCGCGGCCACGCGACCGGTGTACGCGGTCGACTCGCCGCGCGTGTCGAGCAGGCGCTGCGGCGCGAGGGCGTAGAACGAGAGCGGCGCCGAGGGCGCGAGGTGCCCCGTCACGTCGACGATGACATCGACGTCGACCGAAGAGGTGAGGCACAGCCCCGCTGTCCCGAGGCCCGAGAGCACCGCGTTGGCGACCACCGCGCCGGGCACGAAGTTGAGGTTCGAGGTCGCGGGCACCGGCGCGCCACAGGGACCCGCGGTGAGAAAGCCCTGCGCGTCACGGGCGATCACGGCCACCGAGGCGGCGACGCCGTTCGCGCCCGCGGGCGCACGCACGTCGACGGCGCGGGTGACGCCCGCGCGGAGCGGCGACGAGGTCGCGCGGGTGTCGAGCACGCGCACCGGCGCGACGGGCGCGAGGCCCGAGCCCGTGGGCGCGAAGGAGCCCGCGAGGTCGGCGATGAGGTCGACGGAGGTGCTGCTCTCGAACGACACCTCGCCGCCGTCTCCGAGCGCGACGGCGGCGGCGTTGGCCACGATGTGGCTCATGCCGAAGTTCACGTTCGACGTGCCCGGTCGCGGGCGCCCGCTCGGGAACACCGTGACGAAGCCCGGCATCTCGAGCCCGACGGCGGTGACGTTGAGCCAGACGGCGGTGGCGTCGGCGCGCGCGCCCAGGGAGGTCCAGTCGCGAACTCCGCCACCGCCGCTGAGCGTGAGCGGCCCGGCGGTGGAGCCGTCTCTCCGCGCGAGGCGCGCGCTCTCGGAGGGCGTTCGCGTGTCGAAGGCCCGCCTGGGCACGATCGGGTTGAAGCGCGACGGCGGCGAGAGGACCGTCACCGACGGCAGAGCCGCCGTGGTCACCGGCGTGGCCTGCGGGGGCTCGGTCACGACCGCGCGGAACCCGCAGTGCGGCGCAGCGCCCGAGCCCGTGGCGAAGACCGCGAGGTGGTTGCGCACGGTGCGCTCGCCCGACGCGTCGGAGGGGTGGCTGATGAGCCCGCTGGCGCTCCAGAGCGTCGAGGAGCCGCCGCCGTCGAGGCCCATCGCGTCGTGCGCGCCGAGCTCGCGAAACACGTCGATCAGCTCGTCGCAGGTCATGCCGACGCTGGTGCTCTGCCGGCCGTCGGCGACGAGGAGGTAGACGTAGCGGCGGTCGCGGGAGAGGCCGATGGCGGTGCGCGGGTGTCGCAGCCCCGGCGCGCAGACAAAACCGCCAGGGCTGGGACCGTTGTCGTCGATGCCGTACTGCGGGACGCCGTCGTTCAGCAGCGTCCAGCGCCCGCCGAGCTGCTCGGTGACCCAGGGCGCGGGCGCGGGGAGCACCTCGTAGTCGGGGGTCATCTCGATGCGGTTCGGGCCGACGGAGAAGTTCCCGCTGTGCTCGGTGTCGGGGTAGGGCCAGGCGCGTCCGTTGCCCACGTTGAGGCCGAAATCGTGGTCGTAGAAGTCGCCGTTGATCGCGAGCTGCGCGCCCACGAGGCGACCGAACGACGAGGTCACCCTCGGCCCCTCCGAGGGCGCCGTCGCGCGAAAGCGCACCCCCGGCGCGCAGCTGTCGATCACCGCCACCCAGAACACCACCGGCCGCGAGGTCGTGCGGCGAAGCAGCCGGACGCCCGGGTAGGGCGTGGTCCAGAGGTCCACCGCGCGCGCGGGAGGAGACGCCAGCGAGGCCGCGAGGAGGAGCGCCGCGAGGGCGCCGGTGCGATCGGTGGGTGTGGGCATGTCGCGCGTGAACCCCGCGGACCGCGGGCCGCGCGAAGGGAGATCCTACGCGGAGACCTCGGTCAGGGAGCGACGAGGAGCGTACCCGATCTCCCCACGACGATCGCCCCGCGCGACGCGATCGCGGTGTGCGGGGCGGGCTCGCTCCTGTCGGCGTCGCGCGTGACGCAGACCGGCGTCGCAAGCGGCGCGCTGGTTCTGCGTAGTCTCCCTCGCGTGGATCCGTGAGCGCCGTCAGTAGCTGGACAGGTCGGCGCAGTCGAGGTGGTCGCCCGGTCCTACGCCGAGCGGGCCCGCGTACCGCGAGTAGAGTCCGATTCGGTCGTCGACCCGGTGGTCTGATCCGCGGTCTCATTCGAGACCGCCCTTGATGATGTTGACGGTCACGCCAAACCCCGGTCGACGGTGGGCGCTCACGTCGGCCTCGGACAGAGCCCACGCGCCGACCATCACGTCATGGCACGAGGGCTTTGGGGGCCTGGGCGGTCATCCAGAACCAAAGGGCCGTGCGAAACGCGATGACCCCGTCGCGGGTGACGAGATCCGGTTCGCGCAAGAGATCAAGGCCGAGCGCAGGGAGCGCCCAACAAACAGAGGGGGCAGCGCCTCTCTGCGAGCGCCGTATCCATTGAAGCTGCTCAAGCGTGGATGCGCTCGCCCTGGCGGGCCCTGAATGAGCGCGCGGCCAGGGATTGCGCGGGTCATCGGGGCGACACCCCGGGGGATCCTCCGGCGCGCGGCGCGGCGCGGCTCCCCGACGACGGTCTCCCGCGCACGGTGTAGCGGAAGCGTACGACGATCTCCGCCGGCTGCGCGACGGGGCGAAAGCGCGCGTGGCCGAGGCCCTCCACGAGGCACGGCAGCGCGGGCTCCGGCGCGCCCTCCGCCGACACGCCCGCGACCGCCCCGTCGCGCGCCACGGTGAAGCGAACCGGCGCGTCGAAGGGCGTGGCGAGCCGCACCCGTTCCAGGCATCGGAGGACCCAGCCCTGCGCCACCGTGAGCCAGATGCGCGCGTGGTTCGCCGGGACGCCCACCAGGTGCTCGGGGACCGCGAAGCGCCCCTCACGGGCGGGCGAGGCTAGGGTGCCGACCGCCTGCGCGTCGGGAGGCGGCGGAGTGCCGGGCATGGTCGTGGCGGCCGCGAGGTCACACGCCAGGTCCGACGCGGGCGAGGGCCTGAAGAGCAGCCCGACCGGCACCCCCCCGTCGCCGCGAAACGGGTTCCGAAGCAGTGGCGTTCTCGGTGGGTCGATCCAGCGACGGGCCGCGCCGGCGTCTCGGCGGGGCTGGGCGTGCGCGTCGGCGCAGCCTACCGCGGAGAGACCGAGCGCGAGCGCGAGCACGGCGCAGAGGGTGTTCATCGACCGCGACGGTACACCGCGACGACCCGGCGAGGCTCTGCCCCCGCGGGTCGCCGCCGGAGCCGCGCGCACCCCGCCCCCTCCCCTCGCGGCGGTCACCCGTCGCAGCGGCGGCCGGTGAGCTCCGCGAGGGTCTGCTCCACCAGCGACTGCGGGTGCACGCCCACGAAGCGCGTGACCTCGGCCCCCTGCGCGTCGAAGGCCATGAAGGTCGGCACCCCCACCACGCCGTGCGCCCGCGCGGCGGCCATCCCGCCGGGGTCATCGACCAACACCCTGCGCACCGAGACCCGCAGCGCCGCTCGGCCGCGGTGATCACCGGCGCCATCGCCGCGCAGGCCGCGCAGTCACGTCGCATGAACTCGACGAGCCCCGTGCGCTGCAGAGCCGCTGCGCGCCGCCAGAAGCGCCCGCGCTGGGCAGCCCGCAGCCCGTGGCCTCCGTCGCGCAGGGCGCCGCGGGCGCGGGCGCGGTCGCGGCGACCGCCACGGGCACCGGCGCCGCGGCGGGGAGGTTCTGGGTGATCAGCCAGAGCCCCGTGGCGGCCAGGGCGAGGCCCGTCGCGCGCTCGATCCACACGGCGCGGCGCGCGAGCTTGCGCACGGCCCGCAGCGCGGTGGGCGCGAAGGCGCCGGCGATCACCAGCGGGAGCGCGATGCCCATCGCGTACACCCCGAGGGTGAGCGCGCCCTGGGCCGGGTCTGCGCCGGAGCGGGCGGTCCAGGTGAGCACGGCGCCAAGCACGGGACCCACGCAGGGGGTCCATCCGAGCCCGAAGGCCGCGCCGAAGAGAAAGGCGCCGCCGAGGCCGCCGCGGGCGTCGACCCGGGAGAGCGCGGGGCGCGCGTCTCGCTCGAGGAACCCGAGCCGCAGCACGCCCAGGGTGCGCAGCGCGAAGACGAGCAGCAAGACGCCCCCGGCGAGCGAGAGCGCGGCCCGGTGCGCCGAGAGCGCGCGGCCCAGGGTCGACGCGGTCATGCCCAGGAGCACGAAGGGCACCGAGAGCCCCAGGGCGAAGGCCGAGGCGCGGGCGATCAGCCGCCCCCGCGGCGGGTCTTCGGTGAGCGAGGTGACGCTCCCCCCCGCGAGCGTCGCCAGGTAGATCGGCACCATCGGGAGAACGCAGGGGGACGCGAAGCTCAGGACGCCGGCGCCGAAGACCGCAGCGAGGGAGTGTTCCATCAGGATATTTGAGCCCCTGGGGTGAGAGAAAGATTCCCGAGGGTACTCCCTTCGGGCTACCGCGGCCCGAGAGACGCCAGCGCCGACGCGAACGACACCACCGCGACGCCCCCGGCCTCCGCCGCGAGGATCGAGTCGCTGGGCGCGTCTCCCGGCCTCCACGCCCGCAGCGCGGCCTCCGCGGCGGCGCGCGCCTCGGCGCCGTGCTCCCGCAGCGGTCGCAGCGGCCCCAGCGGCTCGAGCCACAGCGCGTCGACCTCGCCCTCCTCGTGCAGCGCGTGGATCGGCTGCAGCGCCGTCGCCCCCACCTGCGCCCAGCGCTGCGCCCGAACGCGCTGCGCCCGAGGGATCTCCACGCGCTCGACGGTGCGCTCCATGCGCTGGTCGCGCCACTCGCCGGGGCGCTCTCCGGGGGTGAGCCGCGCCGACTCCGCGGGCTCCTCGCGCGGCTCCTCCGCCGCGTCGACCCGGGGCGCGCGGCGCTCGAGCTCAGGCTCGTCCCAGGGGAGCGCCTGGAGCACCGCCCGCGCCGTGGGCACGTCGGCCGGGCGCGCGTCGGGGTCCTTGCGCAGCAGCGACGCCACCGCGTCGTCGAAGGCCGCGGGCATGCCCGGCCGCGCGTCGCTCACCTTCGGCGCCTCGACGCCGAGGTGCTCGGCCACGTAGTCCGGGCCGCGAAAGGGCAGCACCCCGGTGAGCATCTGGTAGAGCACGCAGCCCAGCGCGTACAGGTCGGTGGAGGCCTGCACCGCGCCGCCGGTGATCTGCTCCGGGGCCATGTACGGGAGGGAGCCCACGAGCCCGCCGGTCACCGTGGCGCCGAGGTCGCCCAGGTGCGCCGCGCCCAGGTCGCTGAGCCGCGCCTGCCCCGCGGGATCGAAGAGCACGTTCGACGGCTTCACGTCGCGGTGCACCACGCCGTTGCGGTGGAGCACCTCGAGCGCCGCGAGCAGCCGCAGCGTCACCGCGCGCACCTCGGGGAGCGAGAGCGTGGCGATGCGGTCGCCGAGGGTCCCGCCGGGCATCCAGTCGTAGACGATGCACGGGCCCTCGGGGTCGAGGGCGCGCATGCGCACGAGGGCGGGGTGGTCCATGGTGCGGGCGATCTCGGCCTCGCGCAGAAAGCGCCCGAAGGCCGCGCTGCGGTCGTCGCTCATGGTGAGCACCTTGAGCGCCACGGTGTCTCCCGTGAGCTCGTCGACGGCCTCGAGCACCCGCCCCGTCGCGCCGCTGCCCACCTCGCGCAGCACCCGGTACCTCCCCGCGTAGCGCCGCTCGGCGCCCTCGGCGCGGGGGAGCCGGTCGGCGTAGTCCGAGGGCTCCGCGGGGTGCGCGATGTCCCTCTGCCGCAGCGCGCGAATCCAGCGCCGGGCCCCGTGGTCCAGGCACAGCCGCGAGAGCGCGCACACGAGCATGGCCTCGGTCTCTTCGCCAGGCTCCGTCGACTCCGCCGACTGCAGCGCCCGCGTCGCGCCCGCGTCGTCGCCCCGCTTCGCGCGGAGCCTCGCGAGCTCGATCGCCGACCTCGCGTCTTCAGGGTTCACCGCGAGGTGCCGCTCGTAGGCGTCGCGCGCCTCGTCGTCGCGGCCCGCCCGCGCGTAGCACCGCGCCGCGCTCGCGTGCTCGCCCCGGGCCGTCCAGCACGCCGCCGCCTCGAGGGGAGCCGAGGGCTCGAGCAGCCGCGCGGCCACGTCGTCGCGTCGCGCGATCTGCGCCTGCGCGGCGCCGAGGGAGGCCCGCGCGGGGTCTTTCGTCAGCTCGTCGCAGAGGGCGGTGAGCACGCGCTCGTCGCCCCCCTCGAGGGCCAGCTCCGTGGCGAGTCGCCAGTCCTGCGCCTGGAGCGCGGCGATCACCCCGTCGGCGACGCGCCCCGCGAGCGCCATCAGCCTCGCGCCGCGCCGGAGGTCACCGCGAGACACCGCGAGCTTCGCGGCCTGATCGAGCTCCCCCGCGCGGGCGAGGGACTCGACCTCGGGGTCGCTCATGGCGACGCGTCCTCGTCGTCGGCGCCGTGCTGGCTCTCGCCCAGGGGCTGCACCCCGCGCGCGCGCGCGGCCTCATCGGCGCGGCGCGCGACGTCTCCGTGCACCTCGCGAATGCCGCCGCGGCGACGGCGCCCGCGGCTGCGTCGGCGCGACCCCCCTTCGACCCAGAAGAAGCTCCGGGTGCGCACGTCGACGTGCACGAAGCCCGAGTGGGGATAGACCCCGACCCCGAGAAAGCCCATCTCCCGCGCGTAGCGCGCGAGGGCCTCGTCGCCGACGCCGGGCAGCGCGATGTCGGCGGCCCTGCCCCGCGCGTGGTTCGAGCGCCCCGACGCCGAGCGGTAGCCCGAGATCACGTTCACCTGCCCCGCGCGAAAGTGCCGCGCGAGCTGGTAGATCACGTCGAGGAGCCGCGGGTCCATCGCCGTCTGCCGGTTGCTCCTGGGGTCGCCCAGCACCCGCGCGAGGGCCCCCCGCGCCGCGTCGTCGAAGCCCCCGTCGGCGCGCAGCGGCGTGACCTCGACGGCGCCGAGGCCGTTGATCGACGAGAGCCGCAGGACCATGCGCCCGTCAGGCAGCAGCCGAGGCGCGGGCGCCCTCGCCGGGTCGTGCCAGCGCCGCGCGGCCACCCGCGCCGCCGAGGCCCGCGCCCTGCGCGCGGTGCTCCTTCGCGAGGGGTTGGCCTGGGCGGTCGCGCAGGAGAGCAGCGCGCCCAGCAGCGCGGTCAACCATACCGTGGCGCTCCTTCGCATCGCGGCCACGGTCTTACCGCTCTTCCCCCGCGCGGCGCAACCGCGGGCGCGGCGCTGCACTATCCTCCCGCGGGTGGAAGCGATCTCGATGGTGCCCATCGGCGTGGTTCGCGCCTCCGCCCGCGCGCGGGTCGAGGCGCCGCGGCAGCCCTACGTCGCCGGCGGACACGTCGGCGTCATCGAGCTCACCCCCGGGCGCAACTTCGAAGACGCCCTGTGCGACCTCGAGCGCTGGAGCCACATCTGGGTGCTCTTCGCGTTTCACCTGAACTCCACCTGGCGCCCCAAGGTGCTCCCCCCGCGCAGCCGCGGCGCGCGGCGGGGCGTGTTCTCGACGCGCTCGCCGCACCGACCGAACCCGCTGGGGATGAGCGTGCTGAGGCTGCTTCGCGTCGAGGGGCTCTCGGTGCACGTCGAGGGCGTCGACATGCTCGACGGCACGCCCGTGCTCGACATCAAGCCCTACGTGCCCTTCGCCGACGCCGTCGCCGGCGCCTCCACCGGCTGGATCGCCGAAGACCCCGAGGCCCCCTGGGAGGTCGCGTGGGCTCCCCTCGCCCTCGCCCAGCGCGCGTGGATCGCCGCGCGCGGAGAAGACCTCCAGGGCCCCGTCGAGGCGGCCCTGCGGCTCGGCCCCGCGCCCCACGCGTACCGCCGCATCCGCGCGACCGACGAGGGCCTCGAGCTCGCCGTGCGCGCGTGGCGGCTGCGCTTCACGGCGCGGGACCGCGCGATCACCGTCACGGAGATCCGCTCGGGGTACCGCGCGTCGCAGCGCGAGGCCGCGCCCGAGCCGCACCGGGACTTCGCCGCGGTCTTCGGTTCGCGGGGGTGAAGGGAGGGACGATCTCCTTGCGGCGCAAGGGGATCGGAGGTTCAGCGGGTGCCGAACCCGCCGCTGAGCACGAAGAGGCCCGAGCTGTTGCCCAGGGTCGGGCTCACGATGCCGAGCTCGCGCCCCGCGGGGAGCCCGTAGGTCGAGAGCGACGAGGGGATCGCGAAGCCGGGGATGGGGATCGCGGGCAGCGCGTCGTTGAGCGAGCGGGTGAGCAGGTCTTCGACCAGCAGTCGCACGCCGCGGGTGAGCGCGGTGCGCTCGGTGCCTGTGATCGACTGGCTGTCGAGGGAGATGTGCAGCTCGTCGAGCATGATCGAGCCGAAGCGCAGGTCGTTGCCCGACAGGGTCACGGCGAGGGAGGCGCGGGCGCCCACGGTCACCGAGAAGGGCTGGCTCGCGCCGGGGAGCGGGATCGACGCGGTGAGCCCGCCGAGGTCGACCCCCATGCGGCCGTCGCCGCGGAGCTGCGCCACGGGCGGCAGCGCCGTCGCGACGCGCACCCGCGTGCCCTGCGGGAACACGTCGCCGAGGCTGCCCACGGAGATGTTCGCGTCGAAGAACCCGCCGCGCCAGAGCGCGTGCAGGGCCTCGTTGAGCATCGCGGGCTGCACGGTGACGGTGGCGGGTCGCGTGAGGGGCACGGCGTCGGTCACCGCGGGCGGGAGCGCGACGCCGCGGCTGGCGGTCGCCCGCACGGTCATCGTCGAGAAGCGCGTGCCGAGGCCCAGCAGCAGCCGCGACGAGGTCGCGCTGAGGGTCGAGAGCCCGAGGCCGAACTGCAGCGGCACGGTCCCCGAGCCGTCGAGGCGCGGGACGTTGAAGCTCGCGCCGAGGCTCGACACGTCGAAGCCGCCGAGCACCCCGTCGAGCACGCTGGTGAAGTTCGAGCTCACGTAGTCGCGCAGCGCGTTCGAGACGAGGTTGCGCACCGTCCCCTGCGCGAGGGAGGCGACGACGTTCACGATGACCCCGGTGAGCCCGCTGAAGTCGGTGCTGATCTGCCCGACGCTCACGGTGGTGGAGTTGGGGCGCACCACGACGCGCGGCCTCCCCCCCGAGGCGCTCACGTCAAAGATCACGCCGACATCCACGCTGCGCACGGTGACCCACCCCGAGGTGCTCAGGGTGCCCGAGATGCGCAGGCGCACCCGCACGTTCTCGAAGCGCACGTTCGCCCGCAGGCCGCCGTTCACGAGGGTGAGCGAGGTGGCGTTGGGCCCGTTGATCTCGCTGCCGTCGTAGTCGACCCGCGAGCGAAAGATGCAGGTGCAGGGGCCGCCGAAGGGCAGGCAGGCCTGCTGGTCGCAGGAGTTCTTCAGGGGGTTGGCCGCGCGCAGGGCGGTGTCGAGCTGGGTGCGGAGGCCCGAGCTGTTCACCACCGTCTGCAGCACGTCGTCGAGGGAGGTGATGGGCGAGACCGGGTTGCCGTCGTCGAGGGCCGCCTGGGTGAGCCGCAGCGTGGCGCCGTCGGTGAGCAGCGAGGTCTCGGGGAGCCAGCGGTTCGACACGAGGTACGTGCAGGTGCGGCTGTTCTCGAGGCCGTTGGTGTCGGTGGCCTCGACGTCGACGAAGACCATGCCGAAGCGCGAGGGCACCGTGGCGCTGAAGCTGCCGTCGTTGCCGGGGGTCACGCTCTGGCCGTTCACCGTCAGCGCGCGCACCCCCGAGGTGTCGCGCAGGGTGCCGCGGATCGTGAGGGGCGCGCCGGGCGCGTGGTCCACCATGGTCACGTCGCCGGGGGTGGTGCACGAGATGGCGGGCCCGCTGGAGTCGACGGTGAACGAGGTCGACTGGGAGAGCTCCGCCCCGCCCTCGGTCATGCCGGCGACGCGCACGGTGATGGTGTAGCGCCCCTCCTCGGCGTAGCTGTACACGCCGGGGCGCACGTTCATCGCCTGCGTCGCGACGCCGTACTCCAGCGTGGGGTTCTCGACGCGGTTGCCGAAGCGGTCGGTGACCACCGACTGCACCTCGATCTCCTCGCCCATGGCGTAGAGCGGGCGGTCGGGGGAGCGCGTGATCGCCAGCGACGCGGGCAGCCCGGGCGACACCGAGAGGGTCGCGGGGTCTCCCTGCGCGCCGGGCACCACGCAGCGGACCATGAAGCTCCCGGAGCGCTCGGAGCGCACGCCGAAGCCGCTCACCGACACGCCGTCGCCCGAGGGGGTCACGCTCACCGTGGGCGTGACGTCGGCGAGGGCGTTGCCCTCCGCGTCGGTCACCGCGCAGGTCGCCGTCGAGGTCTCGCCCGCGGCGATCATCGCGCGGTCGAGGGTGGTGGTGACCCGCGCCGGGGCGCCGGGCTCGATGCGAATCTCCGCCGGCGTCGCGTCGCTGAGCGCGCCCAGCGCGCAGCGCGCGGTGACGTCGCCGACGCGCACGGCGGTGTAGCTCCCGCCGCTCTCCCGCACCGCCGTGGCCGCGTCGAAGGTGATCGTGGGCGCCATGCCCGCCGGGGTCGGCACGTCCATGCCCGCGGCGTTGCGCAGCACGCAGCGCACGGCGATGACCTCGCCCGCGCGCACCGTCCGCGGCGCCTCGGTCTCGATCGAGGTCGCCGTGAGGTCGGGGCCCACGTCCGTGGGGCCGGCGTCGGTCGCGACGTCCTCGACGACGTCCGCGGCGCCGGCGTCGACCTCCGCGTCTGCCCCCGCGCCGACGACGGTGTCACCCGAGGTGTTGCTGCAGGCGGCCGCGAGGCAGAACCCCAGAAGAGCAAGATGAATCCGCGTCATGGCCCGCGATCCTACGTTTGATTACCCCGACCGCCAAACCTCGCCCCGGGCATCGGTCAGGCGCGCGCGAGCGCCGCGAACTCCGCGGCGGTGAACACCCCGCGGTCGAGCACCAGCGAGGTCACGAGGTCCGCGGGGGTGACGTCGAACGCGGGGTTGAACGCGGGCGACGACTCGGGCGCCCAGCGCGTCGCGCCGAACGAGCCCTTTACCCCGCGCACCTCGGCGGGGTCGCGCTCCTCGATGGGGATGTCGTCGCCAGACGCGCAGGCGAGGTCCACGGTGGTCCACGGGGCGACGGGGTGAAAGGGCACGCGGTGGTGCCGCGCGGCCACCGCGAGGCCGTAGGTGCCGATCTTGTTCGCGAAGTCTCCGTTGCGCGCGATGCGGTCGGCGCCCACCAGCACCCGCTGCACCCGCCCCGCGCGCATCACCACCGCGGCCATGCTGTCGGTGATCAGCGTGTGCGGCACCCCGGCCCGCGCGAGCTCCCACGCCGTGAGCCTCCCGCCCTGCAGCAGCGGGCGGGTCTCGTCGACGAACACGTGCAGCCGCACCCCGGCCTCCCACGCGCGCAGCACCACGCCCAGGGCGGTGCCCACCCCCGCCGTCGCGAGCCCGCCGGTGTTGCAGTGCGTGAGCACGCCGTCGCCGTCAGAGAGCAGCGAGGCGCCCCGCGCGGCCATGGCGTCGCCGAGGGCGACGTCCTCGTCGAAGACCTCCATCGCCGCGCGGCACAGCGAGTCGGGCGCGTCGGGGGTCCAGCGCGCGACCACCCGGTCGACCATCGCCGCGAGGTTCACCGCGGTGGGGCGCGCCTCGCGCAGCCGCGCGGCCGCGCGTCGAATCGCCTCGGGCTCCTCGCGGCGCGCCGCCATCAGCCCGAGGCACACCGCGCCCGCGACGCCCAGCAGCGGCGCGCCGCGCACCGCGAGGGCGTGGATGTACCCGGCCATGTCGTCGGGGTCGGTGGCGTCGACCCAGCGCTCCTCGTCGGGGAGGAGCCGCTGGTCGAGGAGCTCGACCCGCGCGCCGTCGGAGCGCAGGCCGAGGGAGGAGATCGGTCGCATCATCGCCGCGCACGGTAGCGCGGCGCGCGGTCAGTCGGGGAGGTTGTTGAACACGTTGCCGCTGCGGTCGCGGTCGGTGTCGAGCAGCGCGCGGTGAAAGTTCACCCGGCGCAGCTCGCGCACCGTCGCGCCGACCGTGCCCTCGACGAGCTCGTAGCCCAGCAGCGCGAAGACCCGTCCGCGCCAGAAGATGGGGCGGGCGTTGCCGTACCAGTCCGCGCAGGAGGCCACGCAGTGGTCGTCGACGGCGGCCTCGCGCCCGCTGCGGAGGGAGCCGAGCTGCCTGAAGCGCAGCGCGTTCACGCCGAGAAAGAGCACCGAGCTCGAGACGTTGCGGAGCTGGCTCCACCCTCCCCCGTCGGCGCCCTGGGTGACCGGCAGTCCGAGGGTGCCCTCGCGGTCGCCCGAGGGGCTGTAGAAGAACCCGTGCGAGCGGCTCTCGCCCTGCGACGCGCCGCGCACGGTGTGGGTGCCCGCGAGGGTCGGCGTCTCGTCGAGGGCGATGGCGCTGAAGGTCAGCCCCCGGGCCTCGTTGCCCACGGCGAGGGCGTCGCGGCCGATGGGCTCGAGGCGCTCGACGCTGTGCGAGACCTCGACGCGGGTCACACGGTCGCGGGCGACGTCGAAGACCTGCACGGGGTGCGTCGCGCCCGCGGTGGCACCGCCGCGCCAGCCCGCGCCCATGCCGTAGAGCAGGTAGTCGCCGACGAAGCGGTTCTGCATCGAGTAGGCGTTGCCCTCGATGCGCGGGAGCCCGCGGTAGGCCGCGCCCTCCATCGTGGGCACCTCCTCGCTGAAGCGCGCGAGGGGCACGCGGAGAAAGCCGAGGTCGCCGGCGGTGGTCTCAGAGCCCCACATCGCGTCGCCTGACCCCTGCGCGCGCACGACCACCCGGAGGGTGTCGCCGCGCTCGTCGAAGGAGAACTGGTCGAGGGGCGCGCCGCGGGCCTTCACCGCGCCGATCGCGCTGCAGTCCAAGGGCATACGATACATCACGGCGGGGGGCGGACCCTCGGCGAGGACGGGGTGGCGGCGCCCGCGCCAGCGGGGGTTCGTGCCGTTGACCCAGAGGTACACGGCGCTGCCGGAGACGTAGAAGTTGCGCCCCGAGGGGCCCACGACGCCCACGGTGCGGCAGTTGAACCCGCGCCCCGAGAGGTCGCACGACATCACGGTGTGGATCACCGGGCTCCACCCCGCGTCCTGCACCGGGCGGTAGAGCCGGGCGTAGTCCATCACGGTCTCCCACGAGCCGTCGGGGGTGTGGCGGATCGCGGGGAGGGTCATGTCGTCGCCGCCCGCGAAGCGCAGCGGGACGGGCATGTACATCACCAGGTGGTGCCCCACGAGGCGGCTCGCGTAGTTGCGCGACGAGTAGTAGTCGCTCGACCGCACGAAGAGCGTGTCGCGCCAGCGGATGTTCCCCTCGGCGTCGATGTCGAAGAGCCCGACCTCGGAGGCCCTCGCGCGGTACGAGTACCCGATGACGACGATGGTGTTCCCGTCGACGAGCATCTCGTCGTACCAGCCGCCGGGCTGCCGCCCGCGCCCGTAGGCGTCGACCATCGAGACGGGGGTGAGCCGGTCGTCTCCGAGGCGCACCGAGAAGAGACGTCCGCGGCGCAGGACCACCAGGTGCTGGCCGTGCATCTTCACGATGTCGCCCTCGTCGACGCCCTCGACCTGGTTGTTGGTGATCGAGTCGGCGCCCCCCGCGGGGGAGCCTGGCCCCGCGCTGCTCTCCGCCGAGCGCTCGCGCCGCGCCGAGGCGGCCCTGCCCAGGCCCAGGGAGCCCGCGCCCGAGCCGTAGCCCGAGCCGGTGCCGCCCGAGGCGGAGTTGGTCGCCGCGGGCGCGGGCGCGGCCGCGGGCGGGGGCGCGGCCTGGGCCACGGGCGCCGCGGCGGACTCCGCGGCGGCGCCGCCGGGGCTCCCGGTGAGGCCCCCGACCGTGCCGAGGCCGCCGCCCCCTCGCCGCGGCCGCGGGGACCCGTGCCGGGCCCGGAGCCACGACACCAGCGCGTCGCGGGACCCGAAGGCCTCGAGCCGCGCGCGGGGCGCGTTGGGGTCGCCGGCGTCGACGGGCGGCGCGTCGCGCACGACGGGCACGTCGATCGCGGGGGGCGGCGGAGGGGGCGGAGGGGGCGAGCGACGGCAACCGAGGGCGGCGAGGCAGGCGAGGGCGAGCGAGGAGCGTTTCTTCATGTGACCTCCGACCGCAGACGGACGCGGATCCTGGGGAGAAGTTCCAGACAAAGCGTTCAACGGCCCACGTAGGCCTGGAGGTTCAGGTCGGGGCGCACCACCAGCACGACCTCTCGCACGACGAAGGTCTGGCGAAAGGAGATCCAGAGAAAGGGCCAGGCCCACACGCGCACGTCGACCTGATCTCTCCCGCCCCGGCCCTCGACCCACCCGTCGAGGACCGTGCGCACCTGGCCCATCACCTCGGCGAGCTTGAACCCGTGAAACTCCGGGTCGCTCGGCGCGCCCCCGCGGTACGGCCCCGCGCCGAAGGCCGCGTGGTCGAGGTCGTAGCGCAGGCACTCCGGCGGCAGCGCGCCCCTCGGGTCGAGGAGCGCGGTGAGCGCGTTCTCCAGCGCGAGGGGTACGTCGGGCACGTACGCGTAGTCGATGCCCGTCGCGTCGCCCTCGGCCACGGCCTCGTCGCCCACCCGCTTGGGGCGCGCCCGAACCACCAGCGCCGCGAGGGGGCGCACGCGCACCGGGGTCCAGCCCAGCACGTTCACCGCCGAGCGCCGCCACCACACCCGGGTGCTCACCTCGCAGCGCGCCGCGCGCGCGCGCTCCAGCGACGGGATGTACCGCTCGACCTCGTCCAGCATCGCGCTCAGCCCCCCGCGACCGGCGGGATCACCGCGACCTCGACCCCCTCGCGCAGCGCGACGTCCTCCGCGGCGTACTCGCCCTCGACCGCGAGGCGCAGCGAACCCCGGTGCCCGCGGAGCCCCGGGTGCGCCGCGCAGAGCGCGTCGAGCACGTCGCGCGCGACGGCGCCCTCGGCCAGCGAGAGCGAGAGATCCCGCGCGCCCACCACCTCGCGCGCCGCCGCGAAGAGAAGCACCCTCACCCTCACTCAGACCTCCCCGAGCCGCGTGCACGGGAGCACCGCGCCCGCGCGCAGCGCCTCGACCTCGGCGGGCACCCGCGCCACCGCGTCGGCCCAGGCGAAGCTCGTGACCGCGCCCGACGACTGGTTCTTCAAGGGCTCCGCGAGCAGCCCACGCGGCCCCCGGCTCAGCCGCACCCGGAGAAACTCCGTGCGCCCCGGCGTGCGCTTGACGTCGCAGCTCAGCGCCGCGTCGACCTCGTCGGGGTAGGGCCTCGCGTCGCCCTGCATCGCGCGCACGAGCGGCGCCGCGAAGAGCGTGAAGGTCAGCGCCGCCGACGAGGGGTTGCCCGGCAGCCCCAGCACCCGCACCGCGCGCCCGCCGAGCTGCGCGAGCCCCGCCGCCAGCGGCTTGCCGGGCTTGATGGCGACCTTCCAGAAGTCCAGCGCGACGCCCTCGGCGGCGAGGGCCGCGCGCACGACGTCGTGGTCGCCCACGCTCACGCCGCCCACGGTGAGCACCAGGTCGCTGCGAGACAAGGCGTTGCGCAGCACCTCGCGGGTGCCGTGGAGGTCGTCGGGCACGTGGCGGGTCACGGCCGCGACGCCGCCGACCATGCGCACGAGGGCCGCGAGGGTGGGTCCGTTCGAGTCGATGACGGTGCCGCCGGGGTCGTCGTCGCCGAGGTCGCGGAGCTCGTCGCCCGTCGCCACGATGGCCACCCGCGGGCGCGCGCCCACGAGCACCCGCGCGCGCTCGACCGACGCGAGGAGCATCAGCGCGTAGGGGGTGATCCGCTGCCCCGCCGAGAGCACCGCCTGGCCCGCGGGGACGTCCTCTCCGGCGCGGCGCACGTGCGCGCCGACCCGCGGCGCGGCGCCGAAGACGGCGAGGTCGCCCTCGCGCGCGACCTCCTCTTGCATCACCACGGCGTCGGCGCCGTCGGGGAGGCGGGCGCCGGTGAAGATCCTGCACGCCTCCCCGTCGCGGAGGGCGCCGGGGCAGGGCGCGCCGGTGCGGCTCTCGCCCGCGACGCGCAGGCGAAACGGCCCCTCCCCGACGAGGGAGCCCGCGCGCAGGGCGTAGCCGTCCATCGCGCTGTGGTCGAAGGGCGGCATGGGCCGCCGCGCGGTGACATCTTCGGCGAGCACGCGGCCCACGGCGTCGGCGAAGGGCACGCGCTCTTCGCCCACGACCCTCACGTCACGCAGCAGCAGCTCCCTCGCCTGTTCGAACGTCAGCATCTCAATCAAGCTCCCCGCGATCCCTTGAGCAGCGCGACCATGTGTCCGAGGGTGGGCCCGAGCACCCGGTCGACGGCGGTGCGCACGCCGCCGACGCTCCCTGGGAGGGCGACCACCACGGTGCGCCCGCGGGTGCCCGCGACGGCGCGGGAGAGGATCGCCCTGGGGCCGACCTCGTCCCACGACACCCGTCGGAACGCCTCGCCGAATCCTTCGAGGGTCTTGTCGAGGCGCGCGGCGACGGCCTCGTAGGTGACGTCCCTCGGCGCGATGCCGGTGCCTCCGGTGAGCACCACGGCGTCGACCTCGTCGTCGTCGACGGCGGCGTCGATCACGGCGGCGATCTCGTCGAGCTCGTCGCGCACGATGCGGTGCGCCGCGAGGGCGTAGCCCTGGGCGTGGAGGCACGCGCGCAGCGCCTCGCCGCCGCGGTCATCGGCGGCGGCGCGGGTGTCGCTCACGGTGACGGTGAGCACCCGCGCGGGGTGGTCTCCAGGGTGCGGGCTCACGACGCCAGCTCCGAGCTCGCGGGCCCCCGCGCCTCTTCGCGCCACCCCTCGAGGATCTTCGCGGCGACGTAGAGCGACGGGAACGACAAGAAGAGCCCCACGAGCCCGAAGACGTGCTCGAAGAGGATCAGCGAGGTCACGATGATGAACCCCGGCAGCCGCACGTGCCGCGCGGTGAGCCTGGGGGAGAGGTAGTACGACTCGATCTTGTGCAGAAAGAAGGTCGAGACGAAGAACACCGCGACGCCCGCGAGGCCCTTGTGGGTGAACGCGAGGATCGCCATGACCACCCCCGACACGACGCCGCCGACGACGGGCACGAGGCCCGACACGAAGAGCAGCACCATGAGCGTGGGGATGCTCGGCATGCCCATGAGCAGCAGCACGGGGAGGGTGATCAGGGTGTTCACCAGCGCGACGATCACCTGGAGCTGCGCGGTGATCGAGACCGCGTCGCAGACGTACGAGACGTAGCGCAGCACGGTGCGCGCCATGCCCTCCTCGGGGAGCCCCTCGCGCCAGGCGTCGATCTGCTTGCGCTCCAGCAGGAACACCACCGCGAGGATCAAGCCCAGCAGCACGTACACGGCCTTCTTGCCGACGCCGCCGAGGGTGGTGAACACCTGCCCCGCGTAGTGCTGCGCGCCGTCGACCAGGGAGGTGGTGTGACCGCGGAGAAAGTGGTCCCAGCCGCGGGCGTGGAGCCAGTGCTGGAGGTAGTCGGCCTGCGCCTGGAGCTCGCGCACGATGTCGGGCGCGGCGGGGACGATGCGGGTGTAGCCGAGCACCCCGAGGCCCGCGACGGCGCCGAGGGCGAGCACGATCTGCCCGAGCACGCCCACGGCCACGGGCACGCGCAGCCGGCGCTCGAGGAAGGTCGCGCCGTAGCCCAGCGAGCGCTCGAAGAGCACGAAGAACACCAGCAGCAGCGCGAGGTGTCGAAAGAGGTACAGCAGCCCGACGAACACCCCGAGGGTGATCACCCGACGCACGTTTCGATCCGTGAGAGCCACCCGCATGTCGCGCGCACGGTACGCCAGCCCGCGCGCGGTTTCTACGCGCGATCGAGCCCCCACGCGCGGCGCACCCGCGCCTCGGCGAGGCCGAAGAGCAGCCGGTCCGACGCGAGGCCGAGGGCGACGATGACCAGCATCACGCCCATGACCAGGGCCATGTCGTGCAGCTCGCGGCCGAACTCGAGCACCTGCCCCACGCCGCCGCTCACGAAGAGCAGCTCGCCCGCGAGGAGCGAGCGCCACGCGAAGGTCCACCCCAGCCGCGCGCCCGAGAGCACGCCGGGGAGCGCCGCGGGGAGGATCACCCTGCGCCACAGCACGATCCCCTCGGCGCCCATGGTCCGCGCGGCGCGCAGGAGCACCGCGGGGATGCTGTTGACCGCCCCCTCGGTGGCCACGGCGACGGAGAGCAGCGAGCCCAGCACCACCACCGTGAGGATCGCCGCCTCGCCCAGGCCGAACCACAAGAGCGCGAGGGGCAGCCAGCACACCGAGGGCAGCGCCTGCAGCCCGAGGACCAGCGCGCCGAGGGTCTCCTTCACCGCCCGCACCCGCGCGAGCGCGATGCCCAGGGTCACCCCGAGGGTGAGCGAGATCGAGTAGCCCAGCGCGAGGCGCCCGAGGCTCTTGAGCACCGCGCGGTGGAGCATCCCCGCGCGGGCGTTGGCCCAGAGCGCGCGGAGCACCTCGTCGGGCCCCGGCAGCAGCGTCGCGTCGACCGACCTAGATGCCGCCGCCCAGATCGCGACCAGGCTCGCGATGAAGATCCCGGTCCGCACCGATCCTCGCATCGTCCAGCTCCTCACGAATCACCTTCTCGACCTCGATGCGCAGCTCGCGCTCGACCACCAGCGACAGCTCGGCCACGTCGCGGTCGTTCGACCCGCGGGGCCGCGCGAGGTCGACCGAGAGGTCGCGCTTGAGCCGCCCGGGGCGCGTGCCCATGATCAGCACCCTGTCGCCCAGCCGCACCGCCTCGCGGACGTTGTGCGTGACGAAGACCACGGTCTTGCGCGTCTCGATCCAGATGCGCTCGAGCTCGGCGTGCAACACGTCGCGGGTCTGCGCGTCGAGGGCCGCGAAGGGCTCGTCCATCAGCAGGATGCTGGGCTCGACCACCAGCGCCCGCGCGAGCGCCGCCCGCTGCCGCATGCCCCCGCTGAGCTCGTGGGGGTGGCTCTCGCGGTAGCGCCAGAGGTGCACCATGCGGAGGTAGCGCTCCGCCCGCGACGCGCGCTCGCCCCTGGGCACCCCGGCGACCTCGAGGGGGAAGGCCACGTTCTCGGCCACGGTGAGCCACGGGAAGAGCGCGTGCTCCTGGAACATCACCGTGCGGTCGGGGGCAGGACCGCGCACCGGCAGCCCCCGCACCGTCACCTCGCCCGTGCTCGGCGTCTCGAGGCCCGCGATGAGGTTCAGCACCGTGGTCTTGCCGCAGCCCGAGGGGCCGCAGACGCACACGAACTGCCCCGGCAGGATCCCCAGGTCGACGCCCTCGAGGGCCGCGCTCGCGCCGGCGCCGGGCCAGGTCTTCGTCACCCCCAGGAGGGAGATCAGGGCCTCGCCCGGGCGCGCGCGGTAGGGCGCCTCGGTCTCGCGGGTGTTCACTGAAACATCTCCGATGTCTTCTATAGTGAACACACCACGGCGCGCCGCGCAAGCGACGGGGCGTCAGCGCGCGTAGGCGATGGTGTTGAGGTACCGGGCCTCGCTGCGGCCCGGGTTCTCGTAGGCGTGGGACACGTCGGCCTCGAACCAGGCCGAGTCGCCGGCGGCGAGCTCGTAGACCTGGTCTTCGACGTGGAGGCGCAGCACGCCGGTGAGCACGACGACGCTCTCGGAGGTCCCCCGGGCGTGGGGCTCGGAGGGGGAGAGGGCCCTGGCCGCGAGGCGGAGCTCGTAGCTCTCGACGCCGGGGGAGGCCCCCGCGGGCATGAGCGCGCGGCTCTCGAGCCGCCCGTCGGTCGAGCGGAGCGGGACCATGTCCCCGCGGCGCAGCACCCGCACCCGCTCCGGGCGCGCCTCGCCCAGGAGCGTGGCGAAGGGCACGCCGAGGCCGGCGGCGATCTTCCAGAGGATCCCCAGGGTGGGGTTGGTCTTGCACGTCTCGACCTGCGAGAGCGTCGCGCGGGAGACCCCGCTGCGGCTCGCGAGTTCGTCGAGGGAGAGCTCCCGGAGCTTGCGCTGCGCCCGGAGGTTGTCGGCCACCCGGCGGTTCATCTCCGCGGCGCCCACCTCGTCACCCTCGGGGGACCCGGCGCCCTTCGCCCGCGGCGGGGCGCGGCGCGAGGCGTTTGACATCCTGGCATCCTTCACCATAGTAGGACAACCCTTCAGTAGAGAGGAAGTCTCCGGCGAGCGGCAGCCTACACCGCCCCCCGCCGGGACCACAACGCGGAAGACCCAGCGATGCTGATCCGACCTCCCCCGCAGCCCGGCTGCACGATCTGGCTCACGGGCCTGCCCGGCGCGGGCAAGACCTCCCTCGCCCGCGCGGTCGCCACGCGTCTCCGCGCGATGGAGCGCAGGGTCGAGCTCATCGACGGCGCCGAGCTCCGCGAGCGCGACGCCCGCGCGGGGCGCCGCCGGGGCTTCTCCCGCGCCGACCGCGACGAGCACGTGCGGCACATGGGCTGGGTGTCTCGGGCCTTGTCTCGCAACGGGGTCTTCGTGCTCGCGAGCGCGGTGTCGCCCTACCGCGAGGCCCGGCGCTGGTGCCGCGCGAACGCGGGGCGCTTCGTCGAGGTGCACGTCGACACGCCCCTCGGGGTCTGCGCCGCGCGCGACCGCAGCGGGCTCTACCGCCGGGCCTACGCGGGCGAGATCCCGATGTTCACGGGCGTGAGCGACCCCTACGAGGCCCCCGAGCGCGCCGAGCTCCGGGTCGCGCCGGGCGAGGTCGACGAGGCCCGCTGCGCCGAGGCCGTGATCGCCGCGCTGCGCACCGCCAGATTTCTACCGAGCTGAACGAACGCCTTCACTCTCATGGAGAGCCCAGAGTCATGAACGCAAGCATCCAGGGCGCGTACCTCCCGCGCTTCAGCGACCCCCGAGACATCGACGAGTTCGTCGACACGCTGGAGCGCTTCGAGCGCGGCGACCTCAGCGCCGAGGACTTTCGCCGCTACCGACTCACCCGCGGCGTCTACGGGCAGCGGCAGGAGGGCGAGCAGATGCTCAGGGTGAAGCTCCCCGGCGGGGTGCTCGCGCCCGCGTCGCTCGAGGCCCTCGCGGTCATCGCCGAGCGCTTCGGCCACGGCTTCGGCAACATCACCACCCGGCAGAACGTGCAGTTTCACTTCGTGAAGCTCGCGCAGGCCGAGGAGGCCATGCGCATCTGCCACGCCGCGGGCATCACCACCCGCGAGGCCTGCGGCAACACGGTGCGCACGGTGACCCTCTCGCCCTGGGCCGGCGCGCGCTCGGGCGGGACCTTCGACACCACCCCCCACGCCGAGGCGATCACCCGCTTCTTTCTCCGCGCGGGGTGGGCCAACAGCCTGCCGCGCAAGTTCAAGATCGCGGTGGCGGCGTCGGCGGACGACGACGTGTTCACGGCGATCAACGACATCGGAATCGTGCCCCGCGTGGTCGACGGCCGCCGGGGCTTTCGGGTGTACGTCGCCGGCGGGCTCTCGACCTCGCCGCACGCCGCGCTGGTGTTCTTCGAGTTCCTCCCCGAGGAGGACCTCCTCGACGCCTGCGAGGCCGTCGTGCGCATCTTCGACGCCCGCGGCAACCGCGAGAACAAGCACCGCGCGCGGCTGAAGTACGTGGTGAAGAAGATGGGCGCCGAGGCCTTTCTCGCCGCGCTGCGCGCCCTCTACGACGAGGTGAAGTCCCGCGGAGGCACCCCCCTCGACACGATCGCCACGACCCCTCCCCCGGCCCCCCCTCCCCCGTCGAGCGACGACCCCGCGCGCGACCTCGCAACCCGCAAGACCCCGGCGTACCTCGCCTGGCGCGCCACCAACACCTTCACGCAGGACCAGCCGGGGTACTCCGCGGTGGTGATCCGCCGGGCCTTCGGCAGGGTCACCGCCGACGAGCTCCGCGCCCTCGCGCGACTGTGCGTCGAGTTCGGCGACGGCTCGGCGCGCACCACCGTCGACCAGAACCTCCTGTTGCGCTTCGTGCCGCACCACCGCCTCGCGGCGCTCTACGACGCCCTCGACGCCGCGGGCCTCGCGCAGCCCGGCGCGGGCACCGTGGCCGACGTCACCACCTGCCCCGGCGCCGAGAGCTGCAACCTCGCGGTCACCGCCTCGCGGCAGGTAGGCGCCGCCATCGCCGAGCGCCTCGAGGGCGATCCCTCTCTCGCAGAGGCGGTTACGCTCGGGAGCGCGACCACGATCAAGGTCTCGGGGTGCCCCAACTCCTGCGGCCAGCACCACGTCGCCGACCTCGGGTTTCACGGCGCCGCGCGCCGCGCGGGAGAGCGCACCGCGCCGGTGTACCAGCTCCACCTCGGCGGCGGCGTCGACGCCCGCGGCGCGCGCTTTGGCCGCCAGGTGATCAAGATCCCCGCCCGCCGCGTGGCCGAGTCGGTCGCGCGCATGCTCACGCTCTACGCGCAGGAGCGCGACGGCGACGAGAGCCCCGCGGCCTTCTTCGAGCGGGTCCCTTCGGCGCGGGTGAGCGAGCTCCTGGGCGACCTCGCGGCGCTCGACGCCGCGACCCCCGACGAGGACTTTCTCGACCTCGGAGAGACCGTGGGCTTTCGCGTCGCCATCGGCGAGGGCGACTGCGCGGCCTGAGCGAGTCGCTCAGGGCTCGTCGCTGCGGCTGACCCCGTCGAAGCCCAGGATGAAGTCCGCCCCGAAGACCGTCGACGGCGTGCGAAAGCCCGGCTGCGCGTCGCCGCCGAGCACCCTGCGGGCGATCTCCACGGAGGTCCTCGCGGTGAGGGTGTAGCCCTCGGGTACGCGCATACGAGACACCACCCGGCGCTCGCGGCTGCGCGCCTCGGCCCACATCAAGGTGAACGACCTCGCCCGCGCCTCGGCGCTCGGTCCTCCCGGCGGGATGCGCGAGCGCAGCGCGCGCTGCACCCAGGCCGAGCCCAGCAGCGGCCCCGCGTAGGGGAGCAGCTTCGCGCCCCACCGCGCCGCGGGCGGCGCGGCGATGTACACCGCGATGTTCGGAATGGCCGTCGACGAGAACGCCGTCGAGACATCGCCCCAGGGGATGCTCATGGCCGCGCGCGGTCCGCGGCCGAAGTCGATGTCGCGCCAGAGGCTCCCGCTGGGCACGTCGACGATCACGCCGTCGCGCCGCACCTGATTCGGCAGGTGCAGCGACTCGACCATGGTGGTCGCCGTGCCGTGCGAGGTGCCTCCGCCGACGCTCTGAAAGGCCAGCGTGAGCTCGGTCGCCTCGGGGAGCCGCTGCGCCACGTGCTTCGCGAGGCAGTCCGAAGGGACCACGTCGAAGCCCGTGCCGGGCATCACCATCACCCCCGCGTCCTGCGCCTCGCGGCCGCGCGCCGCGCAGGCCTCGAAGACCGATATTTCACCTGTAATATCAAGGTAGTGCGACCGCGCGCGGAGGCACGCCTCGAGCATCGGGCGCGAGGTGCGCGAGAAGGGCCCCGCGGCGTGGATCACCACGTCGACGTCCGCGAGGCCCCGGTCGATCGCCTCAGGGTCGTCGAGGCCGAAGACCCGCGTGGGCATCGCGAAGCGCTCGGCGAGGGGCCGGAGCTTCTCTGCGGAGCGCCCCGCGAGGATGGGCCGCAGCCCGAGCTCCGCGGCGCGCTCGGCGATGAGCTCGCCCGTGTATCCCGACGCGCCGTACACGAGGCATCGCCCGAAGTCTGAACCGCCCGGAGTCTTCTCGCTGCTCACGCGCGCACGCTACTCCGGTTCGGCCTCGGCGGCGTCGCCTCCCACGGGGCGCACCTCGCGCTCGGCGCCGTCGGCGAGGTCGTAGAACCTCGGGGCGCAGCCCGGGAGCTCCACCGTCGCGCAGGTGTGGCTGTCGCGCGCGCGGGTCCCCGCGACGGAGCCGGGGTTCACGACCCACAGGGCGCCCAGGCGCAGCGCCATGGGGGCGTGGGTGTGCCCGAGGAGCAAGAGGTCCTGCTCCAGGCCCCGCAGCGCCTTCTTGAAGCGCTTGGGGACCTTCTCGGCGAACACGTACTCGTCGACCTTGTGCGGCGCGCCGTGGGCGAGCATCACCCGCTCGGTCTCCCAGCGGTACTCGCGCGTCGCGGGCAGCGCCTCGAGCCACGCCACGGTGCCTCGCCGCAGCGACGGGTCCCCCTCCTCGCGGTGGGCCCGCGCGGCGCCCTCGTCGTGGTTGCCGCGCACCGTGATCACGGCGTTGGCGCGCAGCATGTCGACCACGCGGTCGCCCTCGTCACCCTTCTCCACCACGTCGCCCAGACACACGACGCGCACGGCCCCTCGACGCTCCAAGACGGAGAGCGCGCGAGCGAGCGCAGACGCGTCGGCGTGGACGTCGGAGATCACCCCGAGCCTCATCGCCGTACCTCCCGCAGACCGGATCCCAGACAGACAGAGTTGTGGGTCGAAGGTCAGTGCATCGAGGTCACGGCTCGGGCGCAGTGTCGCACCCGCGGCGGCGGGAGGGGAATCAGTCGGCGAATTCGGCGGGCGCTTCGATCAGCAGCGGGCGCTCGACGCGCACGGGCGCCTCGGCGGGCTCGAAGGTCAGGGTGAGGTACTTGCCGCTCTTGCCCTGCTTCTCAAAGGCGTGAACGGTGTACGCGGCGTCGTCGCCCACCACCTCGCCGCTCCACGCGGCCGAGGCGCCCTCCTTGCCCTCTCGCTTCGAGGGACCCGCGTCGAGGGCGCCGCGAAAGAGGTCGGGGGGGTAGGTGTTCTGGTCGCCGCGAGGGAGGGCGAAGGAGACGGCGAGCTGCTCGTCCCGACGCCAGGCGCGGATCTCGTAGGCCGTGCCTCCGAGGCTGCACTCGCCCTGCATGTCGTGCTGGCTGGGCTTACGCTTCTGGGAGTTCTCGAACAGGTTGCCGCGATCTCGCGTGTTCTGGTTGGCCATGGCGGCGCTAGGTAGAGCACATCGCCGGGTCAGAATCACGCCCGGGCGACGCCTCCGAGGGCGCTCGCCCCCTCCGACGCCGAGGGCCCGCGACGAGGGCGCCGCATCCCCCTCCCAGGAATGCGCCGCCGACGCGCGGGCGTTGGCGCCCCGAACCCGCAGCCAAGGAGCCGCCATGACCCTCTACGCCCCGCGCCGCGCCTCGCTCCTCGCCCTCGGCCTCCTCGCCACCGCCGTCGCCGCCGCCGACCCTCCCGGCCCAGGAGGCCCGCCCGGGGGCCGCCGAGGACCGCCGCAGTTCGCCTTCGACGCGTGCGCCAACCTCTCCGAGGGCGCGGCGTGCACGGTGCAGACGCCCCGCGGCACGCTGCAGGGCTCGTGCGTGACCGTGCCCCAGCGAGGGCTCGCGTGCCGCCCCGCGGGGATGGGCCCTGGAGGACCTCCGCCCCAGGGGTGATCAGGACGCCGCCCAGGGGTAACCTCGCGCGCCTCGATGAGCTGGCGAGACGACCCCTTCGCGCGCCCGGACGCAGACCTCGCGACGCCCCGCGCGCGTCGGGTGCTCGAGGTGGTGACCTCGATCCCGCTGGGGCGGGTGATGTCGTACGGCGACATCGCCGCGCACCTCGGGGGGTGCGGCCCCCGGCAGGTGGCGAAGGTGTTGGCGGCGCACGGAGACGAGGTGCCCTGGTGGCGCGTGCTCCGCGCCGACGGGCGGTGCGCGCCGGAGGTGCGTGATCGACAGCTCGCGCACCTGCGCCGCGAGGGCGTCGAGATGAGCGCGAGCGGGCGCGTGAACATGGCCGCCGCGCGGCACACGCCGGAGGAGTGAGCGTCGCGAACGACGTGCGCAACCCCTGGAGCGCGCGCGAGAACTTTGCGGCTTCGCCGGTGGCACAAGGGGTTTCGCGTTTGTAGTGTGATTCGGATGAGGCTCTTGCGCGCAGCGCTCTGCGCGGGGCTGATCGGGTGCTCCGACCCGGCGCCGGCTCCGCAGGGATGGGCCGCGGCGTTCGACGCGAACGACGCGGGCTGGCTGATGAACGTGTGGGGGCCGCGCGGCGACGCGCTCTTCGCCGTGGGCGGTCGTCCCTCCGAGGGGAGGGTGTATCGCTTCGACGGGAGCGCCTGGCGCCGCGCCACCCTCGACGTGCAGGCGCCGCTGCTGAACTGGGCCTGGGGGTTCTCCGCCGACGACGTCACCGTGGTGGGCAACGGGGGCACGGTGCTCCACTGGGACGGCCGCGCGTGGTCCCGCCAGAGCGCGCCCCGCGCCGAGAACCTCTGGGGCGTGTGGGGCGCGTCGCCCACGGACCTCTGGGCGGTGGGCGGCAACGGCGCGGCCGACGACCGCCCCGTGCTCTTGCACTTCGACGGAACAAGCTGGACGGACGTGCCGCCGCCGCCGCTGCAGCGCGCGGGGGTAGGGGCGTTCTACAAGGTCTGGGGGCTCTCGGCCGACAACGTGTACGTCGTGGGGCAGCGCGGCGTGGTGCTGCACCGCACCGGGGGCGCGTGGCGCGAAGAGCTCGCGGGCGCGAGCGGCGACCTCGTGTCGGTGTGGGGCACCGACGCGAACCACGTCCTCGCCGTGGGAGGCCGCGCCAACGGCCTCGTCGCGCGCTGGGACGGGACGCGCTGGACCTCGCGCAGCTACGACGTGCTCCCCGGACTCAACGGCGTGTGGATGCGCACGCCCCGCGCCGCGCACGTCGTGGGCGGCAACGGCGCCGCGGGCACCATCGACCTCGACACCCTCGCGCTGACCGAGTCGACCACGCCCACCCAGTACGACCTGCACTCGGTCTTCGGCGACGCCTCGGGCGCCCTCACCGCCGTGGGCGGCACCCTGGGCAGCGCCGCGGGACCCTTCTTCGGCGTGGCGCTCCGACGCCCGCTCACGGCCTCGGAGTGACGTCATGAGACACCGCGCCCGCGCAGCCCTGGCCCTCGGCCTCCCCCTCCTCGTCGCCGGGTGCCCCGCGCCTGAGGCGCCCGAGCCCACGGTGCCGACCGACATCTTCGGCGCCCTGGGCGAGGTGCTCCCGAGCGCGTCGGCGGCGCAGCGCGAGACCTTCGCCCGCGGGCGACGGGTGGCGACGCGGCGCTTCACCCCGGAGCAGGGGCTGGGCCCGCGCTTCAACGTGTCGGCGTGCTCCGACTGCCACGAGCGGCCCACGGTGGGCGGCAGCGGCGCGCGCTACCGGCGCTTTCTGCTCACGGCGCAGCGCCTCCCCGACGGCTCCTTCAACGCCACCGGCACCAACGGCGTGCAGGACCAGTTCACCCTCGGCTCCCGCGAGCCCACCACGCCGGGCACCAACGTCACGGCCACGCGCTCGCCCATCCCCTTCTTCGGCATGGGGCTGCTGGCGGAGATCCCCGGCAGCGAGATCGCCTCCCGCGCCGACCCTGACGACCGCGACGGCGACGGCATCTCGGGCCGCGCCAACTACGACCGCGGCTTCGTCGCGCGCTTCGGCCGCAAGGCGCAGACGGCCTCGGTGGAGGGCTTCATTCGCGGGCCGATCTTCAACCACATCGGCATCACCACGAACCCGCTCTCGGAGGAGATGAAGGCGCGGCTCCCGGTGCCGAGCGCCGCCACGCGCAGCTCCGCGCTCACCGAAGGCCGCAGCGGCACCTCGGTGCAGGCCCAGGTCGCCGCGGCCGACGAGCCCCTCACCGACAGCGACGGCGTCGCCGACCCCGAGCTCCCCGAGCAGGACCTCTTCGACCTGGTCTCGTTCTCGATGCTCACCGCCGCGCCGCGGCCGGATCCGCCGACGCCGACGACCGTTCGAGGTCGAACGACCTTCGAGCGCATCGGCTGCGCGGCGTGTCACACCCCGGCGCTGCGAAGCCCCCGGGGCCTGATCCCGGCCTTCACCGACCTGCTGCTGCACGACATGGGCGAGGGCCTCGCCGACGGCGTCGAGATGCGCCTCGCCAGCGGTCGCGAGTTTCGCACGCAGCCGCTCTGGGGCGTCGCCGCCACGGGCCCCTGGCTCCACGACGGCAGGGCCGACACGCTCGCCGACGCCATCACCCTGCACGGCGGCGAGGCGCAGCGCGCGCGCGACGCCTTCGCGGCGCTGGGCGAGACCGACCGCGGGGAGCTCCTCGCCTTCCTCGAGTCGCTGGGCGGGCGCGAGCAGGTCACGGCGGGGCTGCTCCCGCCCGACGCGCCCGTGCCCGCCGCGGGGGCCTGGGGCGGCCCGCTGCCGGGCCTCGACGCCGCGGCCCTGGCGCGCTTCGAGCGCGGCCGCCGTCGCTACGACGGAGACTTCGCCTTCGCGCGGGGACTGGGCCCGCTCTTCAACGGAGACTCCTGCCGCGCCTGCCACTTCGACCCGGTGCTGGGAGGCGCGGGCCCCCTCGGCGTCGACGTCACCCGCCAGGGGATCTTCGACGGCGCGGGCGTCTTCACCGCCCCCGCTATGGGCACGATGGCGCACCGCCACGGCGCGGTCGACGCGCGGCCTCCCATCGACGCGCGGGCGAACTTCTTCGAGGTCCGGCAGACGCCGCACACCTTCGGGCTGGGGCGCATCGACCGCATCCCTGACTCCGAGATCCTCGCCCACGAGGACCCCGACGACGCGAACCGCGACGGAGTCAGGGGCCGCGCGCACCGCCTCGCCGACGGCCGCCTCGGGCGCCTCGGGTGGAAGGGCAACGTCCCCAGCGTGCGCGAGTTCGTGCGCGACGCGATGGGGGCCGAGATGGGCGTCACCGTGCCCGAGGTCGCAGGCGAGACCTTCGGCGCCACCCGCGACGACGACGGCGTCGCCGACCCCGAGCTCACCCGCGACGAGCTCGACGAGCTCGCGGGCTTCATCTCGGCCCTCGCCCCGCCCCCCCGCACGAGCCGCGACCCCGCGCTCGAAGCCCTTGGGGCGCAGGTGTTCTCGCGCGTCGGCTGCGACGCCTGCCACCGCTCCCTGCGCGACGACGCCGGGGCCGAGGTGCCGCTGTACTCCGACCTGCTGCTGCACGACGTCGCCGCGCCCGACGCGCGGGGCATCGGCGAGGGCGCGGCGGGCCCGCGGGAGTTTCGCACGCCTCCCCTCTGGGGCATGGCCCGCACGGCGCCGTACCTCCACGACGGCCGCGCGAGCACCGCCGAGGCCGCCATCGCCGCGCACCAGGCCGAGGCCGCCGCGTCGTCTCGCGCGGTGTCGCAGCTCTCCCCCGCGGACCGCGAGGCGCTGCTCGCGTTCTTGAGCTCGCTCTAAGGACCGTTCGAACCCGTACGATCAGGCGCTCGACTCAGGCCGGGCTTGCCAGGAGCGCCTCGAGGGTCGCGCGGATGTGCGCCTCGACGCCCTCGCGGCCCTCGTCGCTGAGCGCGCGCCAGCTCTCGTCGAAGAGCTCGCTGAGGTCGACCATCACGTCGAGCGCGACCTCATCCGCCACCGCGGTCGCGTCGGTGCCGACTTTGGAGCGCGCGCTCGCCACCCGCGCGGGGCCGACCAGCCGCGCGGCCCAGTCTCTCAACGCAGGCTCGCTCAAGACCCCGGGCGCCCAGGGCGTCGCCTCGTCGAAGCAGGCGTCGTCGAAGGTGGGGATCTTGCGCTTGAGCAGCGAGCGGTCGCCCGGCGCCATGCGTCGATCGGGGCGGAGCACCAGGCCCTCGGCGATGTTGTCGGCCAGCGGCGGCAGCGACGCGCGGGCGGGCAGGCGCGTGGGCGACGCCACCGGCAGGGCGAGCAGGTCGGCCCGCGAACCCCGCGCCACGAGCGGCGGAGGCAGAAAGGGCCCCTCTTCGCTCAGCGCCGCGAGCTCGCTGTACGAAGCGAAGACGCCCTCGTCGTCGTCGCCCGCGCAGAGCAGCAGGTCGAAGGGCGACCAGCGCAGCCCCGGGTGGTACCAGACCCCCGTCTGCACGGCCTGAAGCCCCGGCAGCGCGGTGACGTCAGGGTGGGGATACGCGCCGCCGTAGAGCTCGCCGTAGGCGTGGAGCTGCGTCACCTCAAGGGCCTCGGCCCATTCGCGCACCGCGGCGAGGAGCTCGGGCGCGAGGAGCTGCCAGCCGAAGAACACATCGGCGGGCTCGAGCCACGCCTTGCGCTTGCCGATTCGCCCCTCGCCGGTGGCCGTGTCGACCGCGACGACGAGCTGCGCGCCGTGGACCTTCTCCGTCGCGACCCAGGGGCCGCCCGGGAACACACCGCTGGCGCGCGCGGGGATCTTTCCAAAGGGACGGTGAAGCATGGCGAGCTCTCGGGCGCGTCGAGGGGCGGAGGACGACGCGCGCACGGTAGCACGCGCCCCTGAGGGCGGCGCGCAGGGGTGCACGCGGGCGTTGCGAGGCGGCGTGGCCTCACGCGCAGACGCCCCCCGCGGGACCGCCCGCGAGAGGGCCAACACGCTGCGCCGCAGCGAGATGCATCGCGCACGGCTCAGGGCGCGCGGTCGCGTCGGTGTGGGCCCGCGGTGCGGGTTCACTTCAACCCTTCACCTCCCCTGTGGAAGGGTACTCAGGACGGAGAGGGCGGGCGGAAGGCCCGTCGGGCGTAGTGCGCCGCGGTGAGCAACCCGAGCGCGCCGGTGACCCACGCCACCTGCGTCTTCGCCGGGTGCGCGAAGAGCGCGAGGACCACCGCCACGAACTGCGCGAAGGTGGTCGCCTTGCCGTAGACGTCCGCGCGGGGCTGCTCGCCTCTCCGAAGACCCCGCCCGCTGGCAAAGGTGTAGGCCAGCAGCGCGAGCTCGCCGAGGTCTCGGGCGCCCAGGAGCGCGAGCTCGACCGACGACAGCCGCCCCGTGACGAGGAGCGTGAGGGCGACGGCGAGCACGAAGACCTTGTCGGTGAGCCCGTCGAGGAGCGCGCCGAGGGCCGAGGTCTGGTTGAACCTCCGGGCCCACCACCCGTCGAGGACGTCGCTGAGGCCCGAGAGGGCGATCACGCCGAGCGCCGCGCGCGGGTCGTCGACGACGAAGGGAAAGAGCGCGGCCAGGGGCACCCTCGCGAGGCTCAGGATGCTGGGCGCGCGCCCGAGGTCACGGAGGCGGTAGGTGGGGAGCTTCGGTTCCGTCGGGGTCTCCACCGGGAGAATGTAGGGACGACGAGGCGGCGGCGCGGGCTCGGCTGCGCGCAATCCCTTCGCGCGTCACCGCCAGAGCCAGCGCAGGGTCTCGCCCACCCTCGCCGACCACGCCGCCTCGTCGTGCGTCGCCCCAGGGATCACCAGCGCGCGCTGCGCGTCGTCGGGCACCCCCGCGGCGCGCAGGGCGTCGGCCACCGCGCGCATGTTGGCCGTGAGCACCCGCGCGTCGAGCTCGCGGATCTGCTCCGCGTCGCCCATGTCCTGGTGCACGCGCAGGGGCTGCGTGAGGGCGGCGGCGCGCACGAAGCCGGGCATGCCGACGGGCGAGGCGAGGCGGTTCTGGTAGCTCGGCGAGAGCGCGGCGGCGCGGGAGAACACCGCCGAGCGAGCGACCGCGGCGCGCACGGCCATCGAGCCGCCCATCGAGCTCCCGGCGACGCCGGTGTGCGCGCGGTCGGGGAGGGTTCGATAGGCGCCGTCGATCCTGGGCTTGAGCGTGTCGACGAAGAAGTCCAGCGTGCGGTCTCCCAGCGCGCCGCCCTCGGGGCAGGCGGGGTGCGGGTCGTCGGCGAAGACGTTGTACTCGCAGCCTCGGGCGGAGGAATTCTCGACGCCGACGACGATGAGTCCCTGCGGGAGGTCGCCTTCGAGGGAGAGGGTCTCGACGGCCTCGTCCACGCCCCACTCGCGCCCGAAGGCCGCGCGCCGCGCGTCGAAGAGGTTCTGCCCGTCGAGCATGTACAGCACCGGGTAACGCCGCGTCGTCGCCTCGTAGCCGCGCGGGAGGTACACCCACACCGTGCGGGTGGTCCCGAGCTGCGGGATCGCCACCCCGCGCAGCTCACGCACGTCGCCGCTCACGGTCGAGCCGCTGCGACCGAGGTCGGCCCAGCGGGCCACCGCCGCCGCGATCACCGGCCGCGCCGCGGTGAAGCTCGCGCGCCGGTTCGGGAGCTCGGCGCCGTCGTCGCGCTGCTCCACCGTCGCCCAGGAGCCGCGGGTGAGCTTGAACTCCACGGGGCTCCCTTCGGGGAGCGGGGCGACCTGCACCCGCCACGTGCCGTCGTCGGCGCGGGCGAGGCGGTGCCTGGGGTCACCGGGGTTCCAGTCGTTGAAGGTCCCCGCGGCGTAGATCGCGGCGCCAGGAGGCGTGTTGTCGGGCAGCGCGAAGACCGCGATCGTGAGCGCGCGGGTCGTCGGCACGTCCGGCCGCGCGGCCTCCCCGGCGTCTCCCGGGAGGGTGACGGCGTCGACGGTCGCCGCGTCCCGCCCCGGCGTCGCGTCGGGCGCTGAGCAGCCCGCGAGCAGCGCGACGAGCATGGCGTGGCCGCGGATCACAGCGGTATGCAAACGCGGCCCGGTCCGCAGGGTCAAGCGCGTCGAACCGTGGCCCCTGCGCCACCTCGACCGGGGCAATTCGCCCCGTTCTGGCGCGACGTGCGGCGCGGAGCCTATTCTGTGCCCGCGCACCCTGCGCGGAGAGGAACCGGTTTCTTGCGTGCTTGATCGATCCACGATCCGCGGCGCGACGCTCTTGGTCGCGCTCCTCCTTGGCTGCGGCAGCCCCACCGGGGGCGGCGTCATCCCCGTCGACGCGGGAGGCGGCGCCGACATCGCCGAGAGCGACAGCGGCTCCTCTTGCTCGATGTCCCAGCAGCGCTGCGGCGCCGCGTGCGTCGACCCGATGTCCGACCGGGCGAACTGCGGCGCCTGCGGCACCGCCTGCGCAGCGGGGCAGTTCTGCGTCGACGGGAGCTGCCAGACCTCATGTCCCACGGGGCAGTCGGTGTGCTCGGAGCGCTGCGTCGACACGCAGAGCGACCCCGCGAACTGCGGCGCCTGCGGCACCGCCTGCGCGGCGGGGCAGTCGTGCGCCATGGGCCGCTGCGCCACGAGCTGCCCGACGGGGCAGACGGCGTGCGGCGCCGTGTGCGCGAGCCTCGACACCGACGAGGCCCACTGCGGCGCCTGCGGCACCGCCTGCGCCGCGGGGCAGATCTGCATGGGCGGCGCGTGCATGGCGGTGTGCCCCGGTGGCCAGACCGTGTGCGGCACCGGCGAGGCGGCGCGCTGCGTCAGCGTCCAGACCGACCGCGCGAACTGCGGGATGTGCGGCAACGCCTGCGCCCAGGGCGAGGAGTGCGCCGGCGGATCGTGCCGCCTGAGCTGCCCCGCGGGTCAGACGCTCTGCGACGGCCGCTGCGTCGACGCCCAGGTCGACCGCGCGAACTGCGGGGCCTGCGGCAACGCGTGCGCCGCGGGGCAGATCTGCGCGATGGGTCGCTGCGAGCTGAGCTGCGCCGCGGGGCAGACGGTCTGCGCCGAGCGCTGCACCGACACGCAGATCGACCCGCAGCACTGCGGCATGTGCGGCAACGCCTGCGCGAACGGGCAGTCGTGCGTCGCGGGCGCGTGCCGCGGGAGCTGCCCCCTCACGGTGTGCTCCGGCGCCTGCGTCGACACGGCGTACAGCCCGGACCACTGCGGCGCCTGCGGCCGCGCGTGCCCCCCGTACCCGAACATGACCCGCACCTGCGGCGCCGGGCAGTGCGTGCCGGGGATCTGCGTCTCGGGCTTCGCGAACTGCAACAACATGCTCGTCGACGGCTGCGAGGTGAGCACCCAGAGCGACGTGAACAATTGCGGCGCCTGCGGCCGCGTGTGCGCCGCGGTGATGAACGCCTCGCCGGTCTGCGTGGGCGGCATGTGCGGCGTGGGCGCCTGCAACACCGGCTTCGCCGACTGCGACGCCAACCCCGCGAACGGCTGCGAGGCGAACCTCAACACCGACCGGAACCACTGCGGCGCCTGCGGGATGTCGTGCGCCGGCGTCTGCCGCGACGGCGCCTGCGTCGCGACCATTCACAACAGCGAGGCCTGGACCTCGACGACGCTGCCGAGCGGCGGGTGCTCCTACGCCACCGCGCACCGGCACTACTACCGCAACCTCGGCAACATGACCTACGCGAACTGCCTGCGCGCGGCCTCGCGCGTCGGCGGGATGCTCGCGCCGAGCACGTACACGACCCCGAACGTCGGGTGGTACGGCCACCGCCGCGGCACCGTGGCGATGACCGGCCGCTGGTCGACCTACCAGACCTCGTCGGTGACCTCGTCGGTCGCCTGCGTCGTCGCGCGCGACGCGCGCAGCACCACCCGCGACGCCGCGCTCACCGACACCGTCGTGTACGACGGGCAGACCTGGCGCTTTCAAGACTTCGGCCCCCGGTACTACGACGAGTGCCAGCTGCTCGCGTCGAACTCGGGCGCGTCGATCATCACGCCGCACACCATCGGCCGCACCGCGAGCTACGCGTACTGGGTGCACCAGATCCACCTGTGCAACGTGTACGCGTACGTCAACTCCGCGGGCACGGGCTTCTCGTACAACAACTACGGGTCGGGCCAGCGCTCGTCGCAGCAGCGCTGCATGGTCGGCTACGTCGACAACTGACCGACCGCCCTCAGCGCTTGTGCAGGATCGTCCCCGCGTACCCCACGGCGTAGACGTCGTCGGCGCCGCTCCCCCACACCGCCAGCAGGTCCTCGTCGGTGCCGCTGGGCTCGAGGGTCCACCTCGCGCCGCGCTGGGTGCCGTGGAGGATCGTTCCCCCTGAGCCGACGGCGTAGATGTCGTCGGCGCCGCTCCCCCACACCCCGAAGAGCGCGGCGCGGGTCGGCACCTCGACCCGAGCCCACCCCTGCCGCCCCGGGGCCAGCCGGAGGAGGGTGCCGTCTTTCCCGACGACGTAGACCTCGTCGCGGCCAGCGCCCCAGACGCCCGTGAGGTCCGCCCCGGTGCCGCTGGGGTGCGGCGCCCAGGTGTCCCCGCCGTCCGCCGACCGGAGGATCACCCCACGCGACCCCACCGCCCACACCTCCCGGCGCGCGCTGCCCCAGACCGCGAAGAGCGCGCTCGTCACCCCGCTGCGCACCGCCCGCCAGGACCGCCCCGCGTCGAACGACCGCGCCACGGAGCCTCGCGCGCCCACCGCGATCACCTCGGTCGGCGACGCCGCCCAGAGCGCGACGCCCCCGCGCTCGGTGCCCAGCGGCGCCTCGAACCACCGCGCCCCGTCCTCGCTCCGCACCGCCGTCGCGCCGCCCGTGAGCGCCACCACGGCGCTCCCTCCCACCCCCCGCACGGCGACCAGGTGATGCCCGGTGCCCGCCGAGAACGGCCTCCAGCTCACGCCGCGGTCTTCGCTCACCAGGGCGAGGCCCTGCGCGCCCACGGCGAAGACCCGCTCGGGCCCGCGCCCCCACACCGAGAACAGCGCCGCGGCGCGGGCGCGCACCCTCGGCTGCCACACGCCGCCGACGCGGGCGCGCACCTCGCCGTGATCGCCCACCGCGACCTCGCGCGTCGCGCTGCGCGCCAGCGCGTTGAGCGTGGGCGTGCCCTCGGCGCGCGTCACCTCGCAGGCGTCGCCGCGGAGGGTCACCACGGCGCCGCGCATGCCCACGGCCCTCGCGCCGCCCTCGACGGCGACCACGTCGAGGAGGTCGTCGCCGACCTCGCAGCGCGCCGGCGCGCATCCCTCGCCTCGCGGGTCGCAGCGCAGGGCCACGCCGCGCCACCCGACGACGTAGAGCCCGCGCGCGTCGCCCGAGACGCCCGTGAGGGTCACGTCGGCGCCGCTGCGCAGGGGGGTGACGGCGCCGTCTGCGCCCACGCGGAGCATCGCGCCCCGCGCGCCCACGGCGAAGCCCTCCCCCGAGGGCGCGAGGCTCACCGCGCGCAGCGCGACGTCGGGGCGACGCGGGAGCGCGCGCCAGGTGAGCCCGCGGTCGCCGCTGCGCAGGAGGTCACCGCGGCGCCCCACCGCGAGCACCGCCGCGCCCGCGCAGGCCACCGCGTCGAGGTCGCCCGCCCGCGGGTGCGCGACGGGGGACCAGCCGCGACCCCGGTCCGTGGAGCGCAGGATCACGCCCCCCTCGCCCACGGCGACGCGCACGTCTCCGTCGCCGCACACGCCGTTGAGGGCGCCCCGCGCGCCGGTGTCGGGCGCCGTCCAGGTCTCCCCGTCGTCGTCGCTGCGCACCGCGGCGCCGCGCTCACCCACCGCGACGAAGCCCCGCGCGCCGTCGGACCACACCGCGTTGAGCGTGTTGCCCTGGGGCGAGGGCAGCGACCACCCCCAGCGGGTGGCCGCGGGCCGCGCGGTCGCGGGCGCCGGCGCGCGCCTCGAGGGGCACGCGGCGAGGGCGAAGATCAGGCCGGCGGCGTATCGCAGACGTTCGCGTAGCACATCAGCCCCTCGCAGCACTCGCCGCTCTCGCTGCAGGTCTGCCCTCGCTGCCGACACGCGGCGGGGTCCGGCGCGCGGCAGACGTAGCGCGTCGGCATGGTGGGGTCTTGCCGACAGGTGCCGCTGCAGCAATCGGCCGAGGTGCGGCACTCGTTGCCCGTCGCGCGGCACGCCTCGGCGGACCAGTACGCGGCCATGTTCTCGGTCGCGACGTCTTGTCCCGGCAGCCAGTAGCCCACGTGGCTCGGGTCGACGCCCGGCTCGGGAGACGCGTTCACCGCCGTGACCCAGATCTGCCGCCGCCGCGTGCCCCGCGTGCCCGCCTGCGCGTTGCCGTAGTCACGACGGGAGAAATACGCCAGCCAGAGGAGCCGCTGCCCGTTGCCCTCGTCGGTGACGAAGGGCGAGAAGGTCGGGCGGTACGAGTCGACCCCCGCGGCGCCGCCGTTCGCGCGGTCGAGGCGCCACGTCGGGCCGCCCTCGGCGGAGATCAGGTAGAGCGCGCCGGGGCCGGTGATCGAGAAGGCGCCGGCGCCGTGCTGAAACGCGAGCATCCGCGAGTCGGGCGACCAGGTCGGGTACGCGTCGACCTCGCCGGGCGGCTGCGCCATGCCCAGGGTCGCGCCCGCGTGCACGACGCGCGGCGGGTCGAAGATCGTCGGCGTGCCGCCCGGGTCGCGCAGGATCGCCAGGTCTCCCCCGACGGGGTTGCCCAGCGGGTCGAGGCGCACGTTCGCGACGTAGGCGATCGAGCGGCCGTCGGGGGACCACTCGGGCATCGTCGCGCGCTCCGCGGGCAGGCCGCCCACGGGGACGCTCATGCCCGTGCGGGGGTCGATCATCCCGAGCGGCCCCGACCACGTCGGGGTCGCGCAGGTTACGAGCCGCGCGCCGTCAGGGCTGAACGACGCGCACTGAAAGGTCGACGCCGAGGCGAGCGTGGGCGCGGGGTCGGCGGTGAGGTCGGCGGTGAGGTCGAAGACGCCCCCCGACATGCCCGTGCCCGGCGTGGACGTCGTCACCTGCGCGGCGAGCATGCGCCCGTCACGCGAGACCGTGTGGCACGCGACGCACCGCACGCCGTCGGCGGCCCTGGCCGCGGGACGCGGGAGCAGGTCCTCGCTCCGCGCGGCGGCGGGGCGGATGCGCGACATGCGGCCCTGCAGGAGGTTCCAGTAGTAGACCGAGCCGTACACCCGACCGCGCGAGAAGCGCACCCGCACCGGCGAGCCGGCGACGACCTCGCCCGCGGCGGCGTCGAGGCGGTCGACGGTGATCGCCAGCTCGGCCCCGGGGTCGGTCTCAGCAGCGACGCGCCACGCCGCGTCGCCGATCAGCGTCGCGTAGGGGAAGCCGTCGCCGCCGTGCGCGAGGTACACCGTCGACACGCTGTGGGGCTTGGTCAGCCGCACGCGGTACGCGTCGCCGCGAACCCCTCGCTCCCACTGCAGCACCGGCGGCGGCACGTTGTTCGGCATCAACGCGCCGTCGAGGGGGTAGAGCACCCGCGCCGCGCGCGCGAGGTCGTTGCGCAGCGGCGCGGCGGCGAAGCGAGCTGGCAGGTCGGGCGTGAGCGGGTCGACCACCTCGCGCCTCGCGACCAGCGAGAGCCGCGTCGTGGCGTTGAGCACCACGGCCCGCGCGCCGGTCACGGTGACGCGCACCTCGACCTCGCCGCCGCCGACGCCGGTCGCGGTGAAGAGCCCCGCGCCGTCGATGTCGCCGAGCCGCCGGTCGTCGATCGCCCACACCGCCGTCGGCAGCGGGACCCGCATCCCGTCGCGGCGCACGCCCACCGCGCGAAAGCTCTGCGTCGCGGGCGCGCCGTCGGTCACGGCGAGCGTCGCGTTCATCGGGTCGACCTCGACCCCCACGATCTCGCGCGCCTCGCCCTGGCCCAGGTCGCCGGGCGCGCCCACGTCGACGAGCTGCACGTCGGGCGCCTTGGCGAGGTCGTCGACCGCCGCGTCGGCCATCACGTCCCGCGCGGCGCCGGCGTCGACGCCCTGCGACTCACCCTCGAAGCAACCAGAAGACAGCCCCGCGAGCACCACCGCCGCGAGACCCCGAATCGACCGCATCTTGACCTCGCGCGCGAGCATAACACCGCGGTCGGCTTTACAAGCGCGGGCGCGCTCCCGACAATCTTCGGGTGATGCCTGCGATGCGCCCCTGGATTCTGGCCTCGGTCACGGCGCTCGCCGCGGCGTGCTCCACCGAGACGCCCGCGGTGGTGCCCGTCGTCGAGGCCTCGGTCGTCCGCGACGCCACCGTCGCCTTCGATGTCGTCGCGATGGACACGAGCGCGCCCCCGGCGCCCGACGCGTCGTCCTCGACCTGCGCGCGGGACCAGGACTGCGACGACGGCATCGCCTGCACCGTCGACACCTGCGCCGACGGCGCCTGCGCGCACCGCCCCGAGAACAGCCGCTGCGACGACGGCCGCTTCTGCAACGGCCCCGAGCGCTGCGCGCCCGAGCTCCGCGGTTGCGCGCCGGGCGAGCCCCCGCGCTGCGACGACGGCGACGCCTGCACCGAGGACCGCTGCGACGACGGCGACAACGCCTGCCGCAGCGTGACCCGCGACCTCGACCGCGACGGCGACCCCGACCGCGCCTGCGGCGGCACCGACTGCGACGACGAGGACTCGTCGCGCAACGGGTCCGCGGGCGAGGTGTGCAACGGCCGCGACGACGACTGCGACGGCATGGTCGACGAGGGCGCGCTGAGCGCGTGCGGCAACTGCGACCCGACGTGCCGGCGGGTGGCCAGCGGCGGGGCCGGCGGCAGGGCCTTCGACGACGCCGGCCGGCGCGGCGTGGAGTTCGACACCGCGGCGGGCGGGCTCCTCGTGCGCGCCGAGACCCGCACGGGCGACTACCTCTGGGTGCCCAACACCAACGAGAGCACCATCAGCAAGTGGGACGCGTCGATGGCGCGGGAGATCGCGCGGTACCGCGTGGGCCTCCCCGGGGGCGAGTGCCGCGGGTGCTGCTGCTGGTGCGAGGGGTGCAACATGCCCAGCCGCGTCGCGGTGGACGGGTTCGGCGACGCCTACGTCGCCAACCGCGGCTTCTCGATGCAGGGCACGGTCACCAAGATCGCTGCCGACATTCGCGACTGCGTCGACCGCAACGGCAACGGGCGCATCGACACGTCCACGTCGGCCACGCCCCTCGCCTGGGACGCCGACGAGTGCGTGCTCTGGACCCGCCCCGCGGGGCCGGTCAACGCCCAGCTCCGCTCGATGGTGGTGGACCTCGGGGACCCGTCGAACCCCCAGGGCTACCCCTGGGTCGGAGGCTACGGCAGCCGTCAGGTGTACAAGCTCAACCCGCGCACGGGCGACGTGATGCTCACCCTCGCGACGCCCGTGAACCCCTACGGCGGCGTGGTGACCGCCGACGGCACGATGTGGATCTCGTCCCTCGACGGCGCCGCGATGGTGCCGGTGAACACCGCGGCGGGCACCGTGGGCGCCGCGGTTCCGTACCCCTTGAGCCTGCGCGGCAACTGCCGCAACGCCTACGGCATCACCGCCGACGCGACGGGCCGCATCTGGCTCGCCGGGTGGGACTGCCGCGACGTGATCGGCTTCGACCCCGCGGCCAACGCCTGGACCCGCATCGACCTCGGGCGCTTCAACGTCAGCGGCGGCACCGTCGGCCGCGGCATCAGCCCCGACTCGAACGGCGACCTGTGGGTGGCCATGGGCACGAGCAGCGACCGCCAGTCGACCCTGCTGCACTTCCCCTCCGGGGCCTTCGCGCCGGGGGCGAACATCAACCCCGCGATGGCCGTGCAGGTGGCGGTGCCGGGCGGCCACGAGGGTCCGTCGGGGCTGGGCTTCGACCAGGGCGGCAACCTCTGGCTCGCGCACCACTACACGTCGCAGCTCGTGCGGCACACGCCCTCGACGGGCATGACCCAGAGCTTCACGGGCCCCGACCGCGTGTACACCTACAGCGATTTCACGGGCTCGGTGCGCCGCACCGTCATCGGCACCGGCACCTACACCCAGGACTACGACGCCGGCTGCGACAACCCCGTCTGGTCGTCGCTGACCTTCGACGCGCTCACCCCCGGCGGCACGCAGCTCACCTTCACCGCGGCGACCGCCGACTCGATGTCCGGCCTCGCGGGCGCGACGCCCGTGGCGGTCGCGGTGGCGCCCACCGACGCCTCGCCCGTCGACCTCGCCGCGGCGTTCTCGCGCGCGATGACGCCGACCCGGCGTCACGTGCGCGTGACGGTCACCTTTCAACCGACGGCCACGCCCGTCGCCAGCCCCGTGCTCCGCGCGCTCGCCCTCACCTGGAACTGCCCCTACCGCACGCCCTGAGCGCGTCTCTTTGTCGCGAATGCACCCGCCGCCTCGCGCGTATACACGTCGCCGCGCGGAGCGGGCGCCCCGAGCGGCTCGGAGCGGTCTATTCACTTGTCGGTCCGCGCGATATCAGAGACGCTCTCGCCCGCGTCGGGGAGCGCCGTTTCGATCACTCGACGCGAGGAGGTCCACCGGAGTCATGAAGAACACGTCGCGCATCGCTGGTCTCGCCGCCCTCGTCGCCCTGAGCGGCGCCCTGGTCGCTCCTGACGCTGACGCCCAGCGAGGGCGGATGCCGCTCGACTACAACGGCCGCGCGAACTACGGCGGCGGCACCCTCCGCACCGGGTTCACCCCAGACCCCTGGGGCTTTCCGCTGACCGCGGGCGGCGGCGCCAACGCCGTCGACGTGTCGACGCTCGGCCTCACCGACGCCGCCACGGGGCAGCCCTGCGGCCGCTCCTTCGTGACCCGCCGGCCGGACTTTCACTTCACCTTCCGGGCGGGCTCGCGCTTCAGCCTCGTGCGCTTCTACGTCGTGACCGAGAACGGCGCCGACGCGACCCTGCTCATCAACCAGCCGAACACGCAGTGGCGCTGCAACGACGACCACGGCCACTCCGACTGGGGCAACAGCCTCATGCCGGCAATCGACTTCACCAACCCCGCGACCGGCCGCTACGACATCTGGGTGGGCACCTTCGACGCGAGCTCGCACAACCCCGCGACGCTCTTCGTCACCGAGCTCCAGTCGAACCACCCCTGAGGCACGAAGGCGCCCACCGCCCCCCGCGGTACGATTCGCTGCTAACGTGCCGCGAGGTCCCCTGATGCCCCTGCACGTCGAACTCAACGATGCCGCCTCGGAGGCCGACCTCGACGCCGTCGAAGACGGCCTCGGAGGTCCGCTCCCCGCGTGCCTCCGCGAGATCCTCGCGCGCCACGACGGCGCGCAGACCTACGCCGAGAGCGGCGAGCTGGGGTGGATCCTGCACGGCACCCGCGCGGCTCGCATCGTCCGTGACGGCGCCCTCGCGCGCTCGACCGACGCCGCGGAGTACCTCGACTACGTCGTCGAGAGCTACGGCGACGTCGCCCCGCTCATCGCAGAGACCGCGAGCTTCGCCGACTGGCTCGACGCCCTCCGCGACGAGGACCTCGAGGCGTTCCCCCGCGGGTACGTCTGCGTCGCCGCGCACTGGGGGCACCACGGCTCGTGCTGGGCGCCGCTGCGCGCCGAGGCCACGGAGCTCCTGTTCATCCCGTCGCCGCGCGTCGACGACGTCGAGGCCCTCGACGCCGCGCTGAGGGGTCCGCGGGTGCCCCTCGCGGGCTTCGCCGAGGCCCTCTTCGCCGGCGAAGAGCCGATGTGACCCGACAGCGCGCGCCCCGGTGCTAACCTGCCCGCGGGATGGGTCCCTTCCTCGAAGCGATCTTGAGCTTCCCCGCCGTGGTGTACACCGCGCTCCTCGGCGCCGTGGTGCTCTACTGGGCCGCGGTGCTGGTCTCGGGCGTCGACCTCGACAGCCAGGGTGACGCCTCGCACGTCGAGCTCGACGGGGGCGAGCTCGACGGGCACGACCACGGAGACCTCGGCGACCATGACCACGGCGCCCTCGGCACCGCGCACGAGGTCTTCGACCTGCTCGGCACGGTCTCCCTGCGCCGCGTGCCGCTCACCGTGAGGGTCAGCCTCGTGGTGATCTTCGGCTGGCTCGTGAGCGTGCTGGGCTGGCTCGCGCTCGCGCCGCTGCTCGGCCCGGCGGCGTCTTCGTGGCCCCTCGGCGCCGGGCTCACCCTGCTCTCCGCGGTGGCCGGGGTGCGCCTCGCGGGTTGGTCCGCGCGGCCGCTGGTGCCGGTGTTCACGCCGAAGCACGCACCCTCGCAGGGCGACCTCGCCGGCCGCGACGCCGAGGTGACCACCGGACGCGTCGACCGCGCCTTCGGCCAGGTGCTCGTGCGCGACGGCGGCGCGGGCCTGCTGGTCGACGCGCGCTACGACGGCCCGACGCCGCTCTCCAAGGGCGCGCGGGTCGTGGTCACCCACTGGGACGACGAGCTGAAATGCGTGCACGTCGAGCCCCTCGACCCCCCCCGCGCGGGGGTTCGGGTGTCCGCTGTGACCGACGCCCGAGAGCGCGACGTAGACGGCCCGGCGTCGGGCGAAGCGCCCGCGGCGCGCCGCGAGAAGCGGTCGCGGTGATTCATCGATCCAGCGTGCGCGGCATCTGCTAGCGTTGCCCCCCGGCGGCGCGCCGATGCCCGGCGCGCAGCCCAGTGGGAGGTCCGTCGTGCCAGGTAGTCTCGTCACACTCATGGTGGTCGCGGTCGCGCTCGCGCTCGTGGTCATCGGCGTTCTCACGCTCCTCGCGCGCTTCTACCGACAGGTGGACCAGGGCAAGGCGCTCATCGTCAACACCCTCAAGGCCGAGCCGCTGGTGACCTTCACCGGCGCGATCGTCTATCCCATCATCCACCGCGCGGAGGTCATGGACATCTCGGTGAAGACCATCGAGATCGACCGCCGCGGCAAGGAGGGCCTGATCTGCAAGGACAACATCCGCGCGGACATCAAGGTCACCTTCTTCGTGCGGGTGAACAAGACCCAGGAGGACGTGCTCAAGGTCGCGCAGTCGATCGGCTGCGTGCGCGCGAGCGACCAGGTCACCATCGAGGGGCTCTTCGAGGCGAAGTTCGCCGAGGCCCTCAAGACCGTGGGCAAGCGCCTCAACTTCGAGGACCTCTACAAGGAGCGCGACCACTTCAAGGACGCGATCATCGAGGTCATCGGCAAGGACCTGAACGGGTTCGTCATGGACGACTGCGCCATCGACTACCTCGAGCAGACGCCCATCGACGCCCTCGACAAGGACAACATCATGGACGCCGAGGGCATTCGGCGGATCACCGACCTCACGGTCGTGCAGAACGTGAAGACCAACGAGCTCCGGCAGAAGGAGCGCATGGAGAAGGGCGCGCAGGACCTCCTCGCCGACGAGGCCCTCTTCCGCTTCGAGCAGAAGCGCTCCGAGGCCGAGACGGCGAAGAACAAGGAGATCGCCGTCGCCAAGTCGCAGCGCGAGAACGAGGCCGCGCGCATCGCCAACGACGAGCACAAGCGCACCGTGCTCGCCGCGGAGAAGAACGCCGAGGAGACCCAGGTCGCCCAGCAGCAGCGCGAGCGCGCCGTGCTCGTGGCGATGAAGAACAAGGAGCGCGAGGTCGCCGTCGAGGCCGAGCGCGTCGCCCGCGCGCAGCAGCTCGAGGCCGCCAACCGCGAGAGCGACGTCATGGCGCAGAAGATCACCCGCGAGGCCGAGATCGAGCGGCAGCGCCGCGAGATCGCCGAGGCCGTGCGCGCGCGCATCGTGGTCGACAAGTCCGTCGCCGAGGAGGAGGAGCGCATCAAGGACGTGCGCGTGCTCGCCGACGCCAACCGCAGCCGCGAGGCGGCGAAGATCGGCGCCGAGGCCGAGGCCGCGCAGCACCTCGTGAAGCAGGTCAAGGCCGCCGAGGCTGCGGAGGAGGTCGCGCGCTCCAACGCCCGGCAGCGCCTCATCGGCGCCGACGCCGAGCTCGAGGCCGCCGACCGCACCGCCCGCGCCAAGGTGCGCCTCGCCGAGGGCGTGCAGGCCGAGGCCGCCGCCGAGGGCCTGGCCGAGGTGCGCGTGCGCGAGGCCAACGCCGGCGCGGTCGAGCGCCAGGGGCTGGTCGACGCCAACGTGCTGAAGGAGAAGATGAGCGCCGAGGCGCAGGGCCGCGAGCTGCAGGGCGTCGCCGCCGCCAAGGTGCGCGAGGCCGAGGCGCGGGCGATCGAGCTCCAGGGCCTGGCCGAGGCGTCGTCGGTGCGCGCGAAGATGGGCGCCGAGGCCGACGGCATCGCGCAGAAGGCCGAGGCCATGAAGGCCCTCGACGCGGTGAGCCGCGAGCACGAGGAGTTCAGGCTGCGGCTCGAGCAGAGCAAGGTCATTCAGCTCGAGAGCATCCGCGCGAAGCGGGACGTCGCGGGGGTGCAGGCCGAGGTGCTCCGCGCGGCCTTCGAGCACGCGAAGATCAACATCGTGGGCGGCGACGGCCAGTTCTTCGAGCGCTTCATGCAGGCGGTCACCGTGGGTCAGTCCATCGACACCGCGGTCGACCAGAGCGACGCGCTCAAGTCGCTGCTCACGCAGGTCACCCGCGGCGACAAGCCGCAGGGCGACGACGGCGACGCCTCCCGCTAAACCCACCACCGCCCCATCGCGACGGCGCGCGAGAGCGCCGTCGGGAGAGCTTCGATCCCTATGAGCGGCACAGACGAACTGGGCGGCA
>JAWKRB010000009.1:0-265000 GCA_041389885.1 Polyangiales bacterium
CACGCCGGCGGAGGCGACGGCCTCGACCGCGGGGAGGTAGAGCGCCCGCGCGGCGGCCGTCACGGCGTCGGCCTCGGCGCCGCCCGAGAGCACGCGCTCGAGGTCGGCGTCGCGCACGAAGCGCGCGCCGTTGGGGCCGCGAAGGTCGGTGGTCACGACGATCGCGTAGCGCGTGCGCGGGCGGAGCGGGTGACCGAAGGCCGGCGCCACCGCGAGGGTGTGCGCGGGCCAGTAGCGGGTCTCTTGCTCGCGGAAATACCACTGGAGCGGGAGCCGTCGCCCGCGCTCGGGGGACGCGGGATCGATGTCGACGAGCTGAACGCTCGAGGCCGCGTCGAGGGACGCCGCGGCGCCCTGCGGCAGGCTCCCCGGCGCGATCGGACCGCTGAATCGAAAGTAGGTCGCCGCCTGGAGCGAGAAGCCGTCGAGGCGCCCGTTGAAGCTCTGGAGGTACTGCCGCACCAGCGTGTGCACGCCCTCGTGAGGGAACGCGTCGAGGTCGACGCGCCCCATCGCGTCTCGCGAGAGGTCGTTGGGCCACGGGAGCAGGAAGGCGTCGGCGCGCTCGGCGTCGCCCGCGCGGTGCAGGTGCCAGCGGGCCACGTTGCTGCCCAGCTCGGCGCGGGCGACGTCGCCGACGCTCGCGTCGCCCGCGGTGAGGGCGACCTCGCCGCAGGCGGAGAGCGCGTAGGAGCCCGAGAGCGCGAGCGCGGCCGAGAGGGCGACGGAGCGGCGGGTGGGGGCCATCGCGCGCTAGGGTATCGCCGCCGCGTCGCGATGCACCCTCAGCGACGCAGGAATCGAATGGTCGACGACGGGCCGCCCCACACCACGCGCCCGCGCGCGTCGACGCCGCGCTCCGCGAAATCGACCCCGTTCTCGCCCACGCGCATCGTGCGCTCGACGTGCTGCGCGTCGTTGATGCGGCTCTCGCAGCGGGCGGGCGTGGTGGCGCCCTGCACGACGGTCCCGTTGCGGCGCAACGTGATCTCGCACCCGCGACGCTCGACGGTGTTCGCGCGGTAGACCGTCGGCGGCGCCTCCGACGCGCAGAGGCCGACCATGGACTCCGGGTCGATGGCCGAGAACTCGCGCACCACGGCGCCCTCGGCGTGAGGGTCGACGGCGAGGAGCCGCTGCGCGAAGGGCCGCGCGCGACGCCCCACGAAGGCGTCTTCGACGTAGAGCACGTTGGGGCCGAGGCCCGGCGCCGAGACGCGGCAGGCCGTGCGCTCGACGGCGGGGCGCGTCCCGTCCGCGGTGCGCTGAGGCGCGGCGATGAACGACCCCGAGAGGGCCGCGGCGACCTGCTCCGCGAAGACCGCGCTCGCGCGGTTCGAGGGGGCGGCGTCGGCGACGCGCGCGCTGCGTCCGAGGACGTTCACCCCGACGATTCCAGGGATGATCATCAGTCCGAGCATCGCGTGTCGCATCACAGTCCTCCGAGGGATCAGAGCCGCTTGACGGGGGCCTTCGCCCCCCTCCGAGGCGTCGCATAGACCACCGGGCGCGAGCGCCACAAGAAAGCTGCGGTATGGTGCGCCCGGCCATGCGCTCGCACCTCCTGATCGTGGGCCTCGCCGCGCTCGCCGCGTGCCGCAGGCCCCAGCCCGCCCCCGCGGCCGACGACGACCTCGACGCCGCCCTCGCGCCGGGGGAGCGCGACGCGGGCCCTCCGCCCGCGTGCCGGGTGCTCTCCCGGCAGGCGGTGGTCCGAGGCGCGGCGGTCGACGCGGGGGAGGGGCCCCTCACCGCCTTCGAGGCGACGCGCGTCGTGGTCTCGGGGCGAAGGCGGCGGCTGAGCTGGGTCGACGCGCGCAGCGCGCGCCTGGTGCTCGGCGGCGACGGGGCGGAGCGTGAGGTCACCCGGCCGATGGGCCCCGGCGAGCACTCCGATCCGTCGTTCGAATGGATGGGCGCGGCTGCGACGCCCGCGGTGGCGTGGACCCATGACACGCTCGGAGGACGGCGTCACGTGGTGCGCTGGGGCGCGTCGTTGGAGCGTGGGTGCGCGCAGCCGGAGACCCGCGACGAGGGGCTGAGCATCACCACCGCGAGCACCCCGCGCGGGCTGCTCGTGGCCTGGGACGACGACGGCCCCCGCCCCGCGGCGGGCTCGGTGAAGCTCCAGCTCATCGAAGAGGGCGCGCTGCGCCCGGTCGCGTCCGACGACGCGCTCCCCGCGTGCCCCGCGCCGCGGCAGGTCTCGGCGCCAGAGCAGGACGCGAGTGATCCCGTGCTCGCGCCCGCCCCCGACGGCGGCGCGGTGCTCGCGTGGCTCACCGCGAGGGACGTCGACGCGACGCAGGCCAATGACACGGTCACCGACCTCTGGGCGCAGTCGCTCGGCCCCGACGGGCAGAGCGTGGGCGCGCCGCTGCGGTTGACGAACGCGCTGGGCCACCGCTTCGGCGTGTCGGTGAGCGTCGGAGAAGACGGCGGGACCTGGGTGGCGTTTCGCGTCGCCGACGAGACCGACAGCGAGTCCCGCGGAGACGGCGGCGACGTCGTCGTGGTGCGCGCAGAGCGGGGCGCGCAGGGGCTTCGCCGCGCCTCCGACCCCTTCGTCGTGACCCGCGGCGACATCAACCCCTCGGGCGCGCCTCAGATTTTCGCCGGGCGCGGGGGCGCGCAGGTGTTCCTCGTGCACCGCCAGGGGCAGGCCGTGAGCACCCTCGCGAGGACCCTGCGGGTCAGCCAGGGGAGTCTTTCGGCCGGTGAGCTCCGCGCGGAGCCCGCGCTCGCGGGGCGGCTGCCGTCGGCGCAGGAGCCCTCGGGGCACCTCCTCGTGGCCGCGGCCAGCGGCGCCGGAGCCCTCGACCTGCTGCGCGTTCGCTGCGATCTGCGTCGTCAGGGCCCCTAGTCCCGCCGATCGCGAAGGCTCCCCCCGGGGGGAGGGGTGCCGCGGGAGCGATTGCGAGGCGCGGCGTCGGTCTGCTAGGACAGACGACCCGCCATGGACACGATCCCGATGACCCCCGAAGGCTTCAAGCGACTCAAGGAAGAGCTCCAGCAGCTCAAGAGCGTGGAGCGTCCGAAGGTGATCCAAGAGGTCGCCACCGCGCGCGAGCACGGCGACCTGCGAGAGAACGCGGAGTACCACGCGGCCCGAGAGAAGCACTCGTTCATCGAGGCGCGCATCAAAGACATCGAGGCCAAGCTCTCCCTCGCCGAGATCGTCGACCCGACCAAGCTCTCGGGGAGCAAGATCGCCTTCGGCGCGCGGGTGCGGCTCACGAACTGCGACACGGGCGAAGAGGTCTCGTACTGGATCGTCGGGCCCGCGGAGGCCGACTCCGACAAGGGGTACATCTCGATCAGCTCTCCCCTCGCGCGACAGCTCCTGGGGCGTGAGGTCGGCGACGAGGTCGCGGTCAAGACGCCAGGGGGCACCCGCGAGTACGAGGTCCTCGAGATCGTCTTCGGGTGATCTCGCCTCGGGCCAGGTCGCGGGCGAGGATCGGGTCGTGACCGAGGGCGCTCATCGAGACGCCGCGCAGCGGGCGCTCCTCGCGGCCCGGCCGTCGGCCAGGCAGCTCGACCTGCAGGACGAGCCCGTGGAGAACCTCCGGGGCGTCGGCCCGCAGACCGCGGCGGTGCTGCGCGCGAGGGGCTTCGGGTCGGTGGGAGACCTCCTCGCGCTCACCCCGCGGCGCTACCTCGACCTGCGCGAGGCCGACGACTGGCGGCGCGTGCGCCACGGCGCCGAAGGGACCTTGATCGCCGTAGAGGGGAGGGTCGAAGAGGCGCGGCTGGCCGGCGCTCCCCGCGCGCGTCGGCTGCTCGTCGCGCTGCGCGAGCCTCGGGGCACCACCGTGCTCCGCGCGGTGTTCTTTCATGTCCGCGGTGGAGTGGGCGCGCGCTTCGCGGTCGGCGCGACGGTGCGCCTGGTGGGCGCGCTGCGGCAGGGCCCCAACGGCCCCGAGCTCGTGCACCCCAAGGTGGCGCCCGCCGACGCGCGGGTGAAGCCCATCGAGGCGAGGTACCCCGCCGTGGGCAGCGTGGGCGCGGGGGTCGTCGCGCGCGCCGTGGCGGCCGCGATGGAGCGGGCGCGGGAGTGGGCCGACCCCGTCCCCGCGCACGACGCCGCGCGCTTGCGGCTGATGTCCTCCGCCGAGGCGCTCCGCCGCATCCACCAGCCCGGCGAGGGCATCGACGTCGCCGCCCTGCGCGACCTGGCCGCGGGGCGCAGCGAGGCCCATCGACGGCTGGGCCTCGAGGAGCTCCTCGCGGTGAGCGTCGCGGTGGAGCGAGCGCGCCGGGCCGCCGGAGGCGCGAGGTCGTTCGAGGCGCCGGGCGACCCGCTGGGCGACGTCGCGGCGAAGCTGCGCATCGATCCCACGACCTCGCAGCGAGGCGCCGTCGACGCGCTGGTCACGGAGCTCCGGGGGCGCACGCCCATGCGTCGGCTCCTCGTGGGCGACGTCGGCGCAGGAAAGACCGCGGTGGCGCTGGCCGCGTCGCTCGCGGTGCTGCGGGGCGGAGGCGCCGTCGCGTGGCTCTGCCCCACCACGCTGGTGGCCGAGCAGCACGTGCGGAGCCTCACGACCGCGCTGGGGGGGGAGGGGGGGCCCGTGGCGCTGCTCCTGGGCTCGACGGCCCCTCGGGCGCGCCGTGAGGCGCACCGGCGCATCGCCGAGGGCGCCGTGCGCGTCGTGGTGGGCACCCACGCGCTGCTCGACTCCGGCGCGCTGCCCCCGGCGCTGGGCCTGGCCGTGATCGACGAGCAGCAGCGCTTCGGCGTGGCCCAGCGCCTCGCGGTGGTGTCGGGCCGCTCGCCGAGCCCGCACCTGCTGGTGATGTCGGCCACGCCGATTCCGCGCTCGCTGGCGCAGGCGCGGTACGGCGACCTCGACCTGCTGATGATGGAAGGGCGCCCCGCCGGACGGCAGCCGGTGGTCACCCGCGTCGCGCCTCCCCGCGATCGGGCCTTCGTCGAGCGCACGATGGCGCGCGCCCTCGAGTCACGCTCGGGCGACGAACCCGGGCGGGTGTTCGTCGTGGTCCCGCGCATCGACGAGGCCGACGACCTCGAGGAGGCAGACGGCGCGCGCGACGGCGGCAGCTCGATCGTCGACGCGCAGCGCTGGCTCCGCGAGCGCTTCGGCGAGGACCACGTCTCCGTGCTGCACGGGCGCATGAGCGCCGACGCGCAGCGCGAGGCGATGGGCTCGTTTCGGCGCGGCGACCGCCGCATCCTCCTCGGCACCTCCGTGGTCGAGGTCGGCATCGACGTGCCCCAGGCGAACCTCATGGTGATCCTCGGCGCGGATCGCTTCGGCGTCGCGCAGCTCCACCAGCTCCGAGGGCGCGTGGGGCGCGGGGGGCAGCGCGCCGGCTGCGTGCTCGTGCCCGACGGCGAGGACGACGAGTCCCGCGCGAGGCTCGACGAGGTCGCGGGCTGCGACGACGGCTTCGCGCTCGCGGAGCGGGATCTCTCGCGCAGAGGCGCGGGCGAGTGGTTCGGCGTCGCGCAGTCGGGCGCCGACTCGACGATGCGCTTCGGCGACCCCATCGCCGACCCGAGGGGCGCGTCCGAGGCGCGCGCCATCGCGGCTCGCGTCGTCGCGAGCGACCCCGACCTCCGTGAGCACGGCGCGCTCGCCAGGGCGGTTCAGCGGCTCCTGGCGAGGGGGGCAGAGCCGGTGGCCGAGGATGCGGGCTGACTCGCGCCAGGCCCTCCGCGCGGGGGTCACCGCGGGCCTCGCGCTCGCCGCCCTCGACGTCGCGGTCGCGATGGCGCGAGCGGGGGGGGCGCCCGCTGACCTCGCGACCCGCGCCCTCGCGCAGCTCTCGGGGATCGTCTTCGCCGCGACCGGCTTCGCCCTCGCCGGTTGGGCGCTCGCGCGGCTGCGCGCCTCCCTCGACCCCCGCGGGCGGCTCGTCCTCGCGACCGCGCTCGGGGCGGCGCTGGGCGTGCTCCTCGGCCTCGCGCTCTTCTCGGGCAGCGGCGTTCGTCGCCTCGGCCTGCGCGCCCCGCTCGTCGTCGCCGCGGTGCTCGCCTCGGCGGCCGCGGGCGCCCTCTCGTCCCGCGCGCGCGCGGGGTGGAGGCCGCACGCCGCCCTGCTCGGCGCGGCGCTGCTGGGGCTCTACGCGGTCCACGCGCGGGTGCTCGTTCGGCAGTATCCCCTCGTTCACGGGCTCCTCGCGGCGGGGGTGCTCGGCCTCGCGGTGCGCCTCGCGCTCCGGTCCTCGCCCGCGCACCGCGCGTGGGGCCTCGCGCCGTTGCTGTCGTTTCTGGTGCTGGGCGCCACGACGGGGCCGCAGCGGGTGCGGAGCGCGCTGCGCTCGCACGCGCCTCTGGGCCAGTACGCCGTGCGCGTCTTCGGCGGCCGGAGCGCGGGGGCGGCGCCGAGGTCAGCCCCGCGGTCGGCGCCTCGCCTCGCGCCCGGTCCGCACCTCCCGATCGCCGGGCGAGACGTGATCCTGGTGACGGTCGACGCGCTGCGCTCAGACATGCTGCGCTCGAACGGCGGCCGCGGCCGCATGCCCAACGCCGACGCGATGGCGAGCCGCGGGCTGAACTTTCGCAGCGCGTACTGCTCCACGCCGCACACGTCGTACTCCCTGGCGTCGCTCATGCTCGGCGCGCACGCCCGCGCGGTGCTCGCGATCAACGGCAGCGGCGCGCGGCTGACCCTGGCGCAACACCTTGCGGCGCAAGGCTATACGACCGCGGGTCTCTATCCCCCGGCGGTGTTCTCGGTCGACCGGCCTCGCTTCGGCGCGCTCGCCACGGGGCGCTTCGGGTTCGGCCACGCCGAGGAGCGGCACGCCGACGCCGACGAGCTCGTGGGCCGCGCGATGGCGTGGCTGCGCGCCCGCGCCCGCGGCGAGCGGGTGTTCCTGTGGGTGCACTTCTTCGAGCCGCACGAGCGCTACGAGGTGCACGCGGGGCTCGATTTCGGCGCCGACCCGCGGTCGCGCTACGAGTCCGAGTGCGCGCACGTGGACCGGGCGCTCGGGCGGCTTCGCCGCGAGGTCGCGGCGACCGGACGCGAGGTCGCGTGGGTGCTCACCGCCGACCACGGCGAGGAGTTCGGCGAGCACGGCGGCGCGTTTCACGGCACGACGGTGTACGGCGAGCAGGTGAGGGTGCCGCTGGTGATGGAGGTGCCGGGCGTGCCGCCGACCGTGATCGACGCGCCCGTGAGCCTGGTCGATGTCGCGCCGACGATCCTCGGCGGCCTCGGTCTGCCGCGCCCCGCGAGGATGACCGGCGACGACCTCGGCCCCCTCGTCTTCGGGCTCCGCTGGGAGCGTCCGGTGTTCGCCGAGACGGGGACGCTGCGGCGCGTGACGCTCGAGCGCGAGGCCCTCGTCGCCGACCTCGACGACGGCACCCTCGAGCTCTTCGACCTCGACCGCGACCCCCTCGAGCGCGCGAACCTCGCCGACGCGCGGAGCGAGCGCGCCTCCGCGCTCCGCGAGGAGATCACCCGGTGGGAGGAGGCGAACGCCCGCGCCGACGGCGTGGGCGGCGGGGACGAGGCGCCGCTCCCGGCGGTCCTCGCGCGGGCGATGCAGGGCGAGCGCGCGCTGGCCCCCGAGGTGGCGGCGGTGGCGGCCGACGCCTCGCGACCCGAGCACGTGCGCTCGCGCGCGCTGAGCCTGCTCGCGGAGCTCGCCGTGCGCGACGATGCGATTCGCGCGCGGGTCGCGCCGCTCGCCGAGGGCGACGGGGCGCTGGCGACCGAGGCCGGCCTCACCCTCGCGCTGCTCGGCGACGCGCGGGGCCTCGCGGGGGCCACGCGCGCGTTCGCCTCGAGCGATCCGCCTCGACGGCGGCGCGCCGCGCTGGCCCTCGCGCGGCTGGGCGACGCCCGCGGCCTGCCTGACCTCGCGGCGACGATGCTCGACCCCCGCGCGGCCGAGCGCGAGCGCGACGACGCCGTCGACGCCGTGGCCTCGCTGCGCGACCCGCGGGCGCTGCCGCACTGGGTGAGCCTCCTCGAAGATCCCCGGCTCGCGCCGCGCGCCGCCGCCGCCCTGGGCGCCCTCGGCGACGCGCAGGGCGCCGAGGCGCTGCGACGCGCCCTCCCCACGATGCGCTATCCGCTCACGATCCGGGCGACGCTGGGCGCCCTGGCGACGCTGAACGACCTCGAGGCGCCGAGGCTCACCGCGGAGGCGATGGGCGCGGGCGACCCTCTGCCCGAGCTCTTCTCGCTCCTCGACTCGCTGCGCGAGCCTGAGCGCGAGGTCGTCGGTCGTCGCAGGAGCACGGCGATCGCCGCCGGTCGATCGCGCGCCCTCAAGCTCTCGCGGAGCGCGGGCGCGTGGGCGCCGCTGCGCAGGGTCTCGCTGCGCGTGCGCGCGCGGGGGGAGGGCTCGATGCGGGTGGCCGACCAGGTGGACGTCGCGCTCCGCGCGGGCGTTCAGGAGGTGACCGTCGACCTGCCGACGCCCCTGGCCGGGCACCGCCTGCGCGTGACGCCGACGGTCGACCTTCGCGTGCTGTGCATCGCGGCCCGCTGAGGGCTCAGCGCGCGTTCACGGCGTCGAGGAGCGCCTGGAGCTTCGCGCCCTGCGCGGGGTTCACCATCGAGACGTAGGCGACCTTGCCCCGCAGGTGCGCGGCGAAGTTCGGGTGCTGCGCGCGGTTCTGCGCCTCGAGGCCGTCGCGCAGGGCGTTGTGCAGCGTCGCGCGGAGGCGTCGGCGCTCGTCGCGGGGCGTCGAGGTGCGGGTGTTCACCACCACCCCCGTGACCTCCTGGCGGCGGCTGCGGCGCATGACCTTGGTCTTCGCGGGGTTCTCGACGAAGCCCTCGTCGGCGAGGATGGCCCGGACCGAGCGCATCAGCCGCCCGAGGGCGCGGGTGTCGTCGCCCGAGAAGGTGAGGTCGTCGGCGTAGCGGGTGTAGGTGAACCCGTGCCGCGCCGCGAGTCCGCCGAGGCGCTTGTCGAGGGTGGTGCAGATCAGGTTGGTGATCGCGGGGGAGGTGCACGCGCCCTGGGGGAGCACGCGGCCGCCGAGGGCGATCCACAGGCGGCGCCCGTCGAGGGCGGCTTCGACGCGCGGCGGCTCGGTGCAGAGCAGCGCGAGCACGGTCGAGACGTGCTCGTTGTATCCGACCTTCGAGAACAGCCCCTTCACGCGGCGAAACGTGAGGGTGGGGAAGAAGTTCTTGAGGTCGAAGTTGACCACCGCCGCGCGGTTGAGGTGGCACTGCGCGTTGGTGACCGCGGAGCGGTAGCGCACGAAGCCGTGCGCGCTCGAGGACACCGTGAGGCGCTCGAGTACGTTCTTGAGCACCCAGCGCTGCGCCGCCGCGAGCTTGGGCTTGGGCGCCGAGATCGCGCGGGTGCCGCCGGTCTTCTTCGGGACCTCGAAGCGGTGGTAGTGCACCAGCGTCGCGCCCTGACGATGAAAGGTGAGCCACCGCAGCTGACCCAGCGGCACGCCGAGCATCATCGCGAGGTCGGCGCCGTTGCGCAGCGCCGGGAGCCCGCGCGCCGCGAGGTCGGTCGAGGGCGCAGACTGGTCCTGCAGCCCCTGGGAGACGCCCCGGCCGAGGTGGACGATGTTCGTGCGGCGCAGCAGCGCGAAGGCCTCGCGGCGCCGTCGGTGGTCGGCGACGCGCTTCTGCTTGGCCTCGGCGCGCCGACGCTTGCTCTCGGCGAAGCGGCGCTTGCGCTCACGGGCGAGGGCCTTCTGCGCGTCGACCACGACCCCCGAGAGCTGCCGGAGGCGCTGCAGCTCGGCCTCGATGGCGGCGCGTCGGCGCAGCTCTGCGGGGGGATCGTCGGGGAGGCCGCGCCCCGCGGGCCAGAAGCCGTTGACGCGCATGCGCTGCAGCACGCGGTAGAGGTTCGTCTCGCTGGAGACGAGCCGGTACAGGAATGCCTTCTGCGAGTTGGCCATCGCCCGTGAGGTCCTTCAGAAGAGGGAGGGTGGGGTCCTGCGAGGGAGGGGCGCGGGAGCGGGAACCTGCGAACACGCTTTGGACGTGCGCATTCCACTCAAAGCGTACGCGATGGGTACCGGGCAGGTCGGTTCCGGAGGAACCCAACCAGAGACCTGCCGGTACCCGTCGCGTACGCGTGTGACGAATGTGCTCGTGACGAATGCACTGCACTTCGGCATGCGCGGCGTAGCACCGCACGGATTGCCAGGGACCGTCTCGCCCCCGCGCGCCTCCCTCGAAGGACTCCTCTCGCTCAGTGAAGGGCGGCTCACGACCCGCCCTCGGATTCAAGCCTCGCCATGTGGGCGAGCCGCATCGCGAGCACATGCTCGCACGCGCCATCGAAGACTAGACCATGCTTCTGTTGAAGCGGGCAACTGCACGACGCGTCGGCCACGGCGCCCTGCGCGTCGACGCGGATCACCAGTAGGTGACGCACCCCGTCATGCCGCGCACGCTCCCCGAGCTTGTACCCGCCCGCGCTGGGTCGACGGGCGGTGATCAACACGTGCCCGCCGTCGAGATCGCCTGCGCGGCGCGCGCCGCGGATCGGTCAGGGGCGCCGGCGCAGACACCACCGCGACCGCCTGGGGAGCTCGAAGGGCTCGCGGAACAGTTCGCGGTGCCGGTAGACCCCTCCGCCGAGGTCGTACATCGCCCGGCCGCCCTGACAGAGGAACGACAGCGCGCTCACCGTCGAGTCGACCCCGCACCCCGTCTCGGTCGCGAGCTGCGCCGCGCTCGCGTAGCGCGCCCGCGCGAGGGCGTCGTAGGTCGTTTCAGGTCCGCCGGAACACGTCGAGCCGGCGGGAGAGCATCGTACTTCGCGCCCTCGGTCCAGTCGTTGTCGGTCCACCCCGAGAGGCCGAGGGTGAAGGTGATCTCGCCGGGTCGAGCACCCAGAACGGCGGCATCCCCGTGCCCGCAGTCCTGGGTCGACCTTCTGCGCCACCGGGAGCAGGCGCTCCAGTGCCCAGTCGATCGCGCCCCAGAGCCGGATCGAGCGGCGCTCCGGCGCCACGGTACGTTCGTGGGCGTGAGGGGCATCTCGACGTCCAGGGCTCGAAGACCACCGTCGCGGCCTTGCCGGGCTCGAGGTCGAAGCGCAGCGCGCAGAGGTGAGCTGCGCGCCTTCTTGCGCTTGAAAGCGCAGGATGTTGAAGAAGGTCGACGGGCTCCATGCGCGGCCGCGGCGGGCCCCAGGGTCGTCGTCGCGTGGACCTGCAGAAAGCCCTTCGCCCAGCTCTCCGGGGAGCTCGATCTTCTTCTCGCGGTGCGCGTCGTCGCCGAGGTTCGCGACGGTGAAGCCCGCCGGCGTCGATGTCGAAGCGCGTGCGGCGGTAGGTGCGCATGCGCTCGAACGACTGGCCGAGCTGCGCGCTGAAATCGATGTTCGTCGTGCCGCAGGCGAACTCGTCGATCCTCTCGAAGAGGTCGTACTTCGCCGCGAGCCGCGCGTGAGCTCGTCGCCCGGAAGGCCTCGAAGGTCAGCTCGTCGGGGTGCACCGTGACCACCGGGTCGAGCACCATCGCCATCTCCCAGCGACGGGTGTAGGCCCAGTCGAAGTAGCGGCGCCGGGCCTGGTCGAAGGGCTTCATGCGCCCCTCGCGCAGCACGTCGAGGGCGTCTCGCTCGGCCTCGAGGGCGAGGATCTGCTGCCGGGCCTGGCCGCTCCGCGCGGCGATGCCCGCGAGGAACTTTCGCTCCTGCGCGTCGAGCCAGGCCTTGTACGCGGCGCGGTCGCTTGGGGGCGGTATTTGAAGTCGGAGAGGACCACCTGGCGGCGCAGCGCCGCGAGGGCGTCGCGCAGGAGCGACGGGTCGCCGAGAGAGCCCTTGAAGAACGCCGCCTCACGCTGCTGGTTCGTCGCGAGGAGACCCGCGCCTCGTTGAGGCCCGAGATCGCCGCGCTCTGTCCGCTGTAGCGAAACTCGACGATCACGGCGCCCCCTGGAGGGTCAGGGGAGAGTCGACCTCGAGAAAACGCCAGCCCGGAGCTGGAGGAGCGCGTCCGAGGCGCCCGTCGATGTCGGTGTTCGGGTCCTCGCGACTCGCCGACGCCCGCGCGGCGACTCGGCCTGACGCTCGTCCTTGAGCCCGCGAGCCGGGAAGCGCAGCACGCGCCGCTTCTCGCTGCGGCTGGGCCGCAGGTCGAGGATCGCTCGGCGAAAGAACACCTCGAGCTTCGCCAGGGGGATGAACCCTGGCTTGAGGTGACCCTCGACGAGGTCCATGGCGAACCGGCGGATCTCGGCGCCGGGGTGCTGCGCGAGGCGCTGGATGAGGTCCTGCGTGTCGATGCGGTCGAAGTGCTTGAGGGCCATCTCGCGCCCGAACCGCTGCGCCTCGACGCGGCTCGCGTCGCACAGCGAGATCACCCCGCGGACCCCCAGCGCGCCCACGTCGATCTCGTCGCGCAGCAGCTCGAAGACGAACGCGCGGGTGTCGTCCCACTCCCCGTCCGCGAGGGCGAAGAGCGGTGACGGGTCGGCCCGGAGCGCGTCGAGCTCCGCGCGCAGCAGGGCGTGCGCCGCGCCGCGCACCGCGGCCACGTCGTGCATCGCCATCGCGAGGAGCTGGTCGGTGCCCAGGGTCTTCGCCATCTCCGGCCGCATCCCCAGGAGGGTGCCGCCGAGGGCCTGCGCCGCGGGCGATCCGCCGGTGATCAGCGCCATGATCTCTTCCAGAGACAGCACCGACGACAGCTCCTCGGCGAGCGACTCCCGCGCGACTCGGCCGACGCCGTCGTGGGCGCCCTCGAAGGGCTCCGGCGCCTGCAGCGCGCTCAGCACGCGCTCGGAGAGCTCCCGTCGAAACCACGGGTCTGACTCGGAGAGGGAGACCACCATGAGGCCGGCGGCGGTGGCGCTCACCCGCGCGTCGCGCGAGGCGAGGAGCGAGAGCGCGCGGTCGAGGTCGCGGGTCCACGCGTCGGCGCAGAGCACCAGAAAGCGCAGCGCGCGCTCGCGCACGGCCTCGCGGGCGTCGGCCACCATCGCGTCGAGGAGCGACCAGTCGGGGCGCCTGGCGTCGAAGCGCCGCTCGATCTCGCCCAGCGCGAGGTCGACGGTCTGGTCGTAGGGGGCGCCGAGCATCGCGAGCACCGCCGCGTGCGGCGCGCGCTGGAGCGCGTCGAGGTGCCTCGCCCGCACCGCGCGCTCGGCGAAGGCCTGCGCCTCGACGGTCTTCGCGCGGGCGAGCACGGTGAGGTACGCCTCGGGCCGCGCGTCCCAGCACTCGGGGTACGACTCGAGGCGAGCGCCCTCGGGGATCGACACGGGCTGCCGCTGGTACCGCTGTCGAAATCGCAGGTTGCGCGACACGCACTCGTAGCGCGGGTGCTGCCCGCGCCACACGCGGTTGAACACGTAGGCGCGCGACCACTCGTCGAAGTTGGCCTTCGGCTTCTCGCGGTCGCTCGGCTCCCACACGCAGAGGACCTCGGCGCCCACCGTCGCGTAGTCGCCGGGCTGGTGCGCCGCGAGCTGCCGCATCCAGCGCCAGCAGCGGCGCATGACGTAGCGCTGGGTGGTGACCGAGAAGATCCGCACGTTGCGCATCTGCCCGTCGAGGCCGCTCTTGACCGTCGCGCGCGTGCCGCGGGCGGTGCGCGCCGCGAGCTCGACGCGGCGCACGAGGAGCGCGAAGGTCTCGCCGTCGACCCGGAGCATCGCGCGCTTCAGGATGCTCTTGGCGTACCGCCAGAAATGCGGCTGGTGCACCACCACCCGGCGGAGCAGGGCGCGCGTGACCGCGACGGCCAGGGGCGTGCCGAGGTCGTACAGCGAGTCGAGGGCGAGGCCCAGGTCCTTGGCGTCGACGCGCTTGAACGACGCCTCGACGCCCGCGGCGTCGCCCAGGTCGAGGGCGTCACGCACGACATCCGGGAGGCGCTCCCTCGCGCGCTGCGCCACCAGGCTCATCCCCTGCGCGTCGCCCATCATGCGCAGCGCCTCGCCGCCCGCGCGCCTTCGCGAGAGCAGCTTGCGGTCGGCCTCGGCGCGCAGGAGCGGCAGCGCGCGGGGGTCGCCGATACGGCCCAGGGCCTCGACGATCGAGGTGAGGTCGGTGGCGTTCAGCGACGCCGCGGCGAGCAGCGCGTCGACGCTGTCGCGGTCGCGCCGCCAGCCCGCCCTCCGCGCGCCCGCGCTGCGCGCCCGCTCGCTCCTCGAGCGGAGCTGGTCGTCGATAGACAGCCGGCCGGCGAGGGAGAAGCCCTCGAGCGCGAGCTGGTGGACGAGGCGCTGAGTCTCCGCCTCGAGGTTCGCCGCGTAGACCGGACCGACCTGGGGGCCCACCTGCGTGCGCCCGCGGCGCGGGCCGCGGGAGACGACCAGGGTGAAGGTTCCAGGGCTCCCCCAGACCTCTCGCGTGTAGATCGCCGCGACGCGGTCGGGTCCCCTGGGATTGTAGAGATGAACGGTCATCGGTCCTCAGCAGCCATCGACGCCGGCGGGAGGATCTCGCGCGGATCACGAGAAGAGAGCGCAGGTCACTCGCTGTCGTCAAAATCGGCGAGGGTGTTCGTGCGCGGCGGCTGCGCCGGGGGAGTGAGCGGCGCGGGGGGAGGGCGGCGCACCATCGGCTGCGCCGCGGGTTGCGCGTAGCTCGCCGGCGCGGCGCGGCGCGGCACAAAGGGCCCCGTAGGGACCACCGGGCCGAGGATCCCAGGCCGTCGCGGCGGGGCCGACGGGGGCGGCGCGACCGGAGCGTGCGACGCAGGCGCAGGCGCGGGTCGGGGCGAGGTCACCGAGAGGTCGTTGCCCAGGTCGCCCAGCTCCGCGAGCAGGCCCCCACGCATCGCGGTGAAATCGACGAAGTCGTTGTGCTGCAGGAGGTTGTACGCGGTCCACATCAGGTCGGCGCACACCTCGACGGGCACCCGGCCCGTGTTCGCGCCGATGCCTGGGATCGCCACGGACGTGATGCTCCCCGGGGCGAGGCGGTTCTGCGCGGCCACGGCCTGAAACGCCGCCGCGCAGGCCAGGGCGACGTCGAGCGCCTCGCGGCCCGGCTCGGCGCCGCGGGTGAACGACGGCGTCGAGATCAGGTACCGCGGCGCCGCGAAGCTGGTGTCGACGCAGGTCGCCTGGCCCACCGCGAGCTGCCCGTGGAATTGAGCCGCGATGGCCTGCTGCACCCGCGTCTGCACCTGCGCGCCGAGGTGGTTGCGAATGGCCCCGTCGAGGCCGCCGTCCATGGAGCCCTGGGCGTTCGTCGTGGTCACCCACGCGCTGACCTGCTGGTCGAGCATCGAGCCCTGGGTGATGGTCACCTCGGGGTGGTCTTCAAACACGTCCTGCCAGGCCGCGACGACCTTCGGGCTCACGTCGACCAGGATCACCTTCACTGTCATCGCGTCACCTCGGAGCCGTCGACGCGGCGCGCGCCGACAACGCCCGGAGGATAGGAGCCGGGAGCGCGTCCCCGCAAGCGACGTTGTGACATTCGCTGTCCAGATGTCTCCGCGCGGGGGGGGGGGTTCACGGGTTGAAAGCGCGCGCGCGCGGCGCCATGGTGCCGCCCGCGGCGCCCGACGGGGGCGCGAGAGAGGGACGATCGATCACGATGGCATCGCCGCGACCCTGGACCGTGCTGGAGCACGGGCCGCTGCAGAAGCTCACCGAGCGCGTCTGGACCGTGGACGGCTCGATCCCGAACATGGCCCTGCGGCGACGCATGACCCTCGTGCGCCTCGAGGACGGCGCGGTGCTGGTGCACAACGCCATCGCGTTGAGCGAGGGGCTCATGGCCGAGATCGAAGCCTGGGGCGAGCCCGCGCACCTCGTGGTCCCCAACGGGTTTCACCGCCTCGACGCGCACGCGTGGAAGGCGCGCTACCCCCGGTCCCGCGTCTGGTGCCCCGCGGGCGCGAAGACGCGCGTCGAGCAGCTGGTGGAGGTCGACGGCGGCTACGAATTCATGCCCCGCTCCGAGGTGCTCTCGGTCGAGTACCTGAACGGCTGCCGCGACTACGCGAGCGAGGGGGTCTTCACCGTCGCCTCGCCCGACGGGCGCCGCGCCCTGATCTTCAACGACGCGCTGTTCAACCACCCCCACGCCGACGGCGTCCCTGGCGCGGTGATGCGGCTCATGGGGTCGTCGGGCGGCCCCAGGGTGACCCCCCTCTTTCGCGCCGTCGCGGTGCGCGACAAGGTGGCCCTCGCCGCCCACCTGCGCCACCGCGGGAGCGACCGCTCCGTCAGCCACGTCATCCCCGGTCACGGCGAGGTGGTCGACCTCGACGCCGCGGGCGTGCTCCGCGAGGTCGCCGATCGGCTCTCGCCCACCTGACGAGCTTCCCCTCGATCGCCGCGGGTGCGAACCTCTCCCGCGATGACGCGACACCTCCTTCAAGGCCACCAGAAGTTCCACGAGGAGTACTTCGCCGAGCGCGAGTTCCTCGAGCGCCTCGCGGAAGAAGGGCAGCGCCCCAAGGCGCTGTTCATCGGCTGCTGCGACTCGCGCGTGATCCCCGAGTACCTGACCTCCTCGGGCTTCGGGGAGCTCTTCGTGCTCCGCAACATCGCCAACTTCGTGCCGCCCCTCGAGCACGCCGATGACTCCGTGGGCGCCGCCATCGACTACGCGCTCGAGAGCCTGAACGTCCCCGACGTCATCGTCTGCGGGCACCTCGGCTGCGGCGGCATCGTGGCCTCGCTCGGCGACATCGAGCCCCTGCGAGAGGGCCGCCCCTCCCTGTTTCGCTGGCTCGACAGCGTGGCCACGGGCACCCGCCCCGTGGCGGCGGCGACCGACCTCACCGGCGACGCGCTCCTCGACGAAGCCGTGCGCGAGAACGTGCTCTGCGCGCTCGAGAACCTGCTGACCTACGACTCCGTGCGGCGCAGGCTCGACGACGGCGCCCTGCACATGCACGGCTGGATCTACGACATGCGCGCCACGGAGATCTCGGTGTACGACCACGCGAGCACGAGCTGGCGCAGCGCCCTCGACCTGCGCGCGAGCCGCGTCTAGCGCGTTGCCAGAAGCGCTCGCTCTGCCCTACGTTCCGCCGCGATGCGAAACTCTCTCGGCGAGCTCCTGTCGACGCGGCGTGTCGTGCTGACCGTGGGGTGCGGCGGGGTCGGCAAGACCACCGTCGCCGCGGCGCTCGCCCTCGCCGCCGCGAGGCGCGGGCGGCGGGTGCTCTGCCTCACCATCGACCCCGCGAAGCGCCTCGCGACCTCCCTGGGGCTCCGCGAGATGCGCGCCGAGGCGCAGGTCGTCCCCCCGACACTCTGGCGCGAGGGCGACGCGGGCGAAGGGGCGCTCACGGCGATGATGCTCGACGTGCGCGGCACCTTCGACGAGCTGGTCACCCGCTACGCCGCGACGCCCGAGATCCGCGCGAGGATCCTGAGCAACAAGATCTATCAAGAGGTCGCCGGGTCGCTCGCGGGCACGCCCGAGTACATGGCGATGGAGAAGCTGTACGCCCTCAAGGACGACCCCCAGTACGACCTCATCGTCCTCGACACGCCGCCCACCTCGAACGCGCTCGACTTCCTCGACGCCCCCGAGCGCATGGTGGGCCTGATCGACTCGCCCGCGATTCGCGCGTTCATCACGGCCTTCGAGCGGCCGGGCTCGCTCTCGATGAACCTGCTCTCCAAGGCCATGGCGAAGGTGATCCAGGGCTTCGCGACCTTCACCGGCAGCGGGTTTCTCGAGCAGGTCGCGGCCTTCGTCACCGACCTGCAGGGGCTCTTCGGCGGCTTTCGCGACCGCGCCGCGAAGGTGCGCGAGACCCTCAGCGGCAAGGACGTGTCCTTCGTCGTGGTCTCGTCGCCCGACCCCATGGCCGTCAGCGAGGCGATGTTCTTCGTCGAGCGCCTGCAGGAGGGCGCGATGTCGGCCGAGGCGCTCGTGCTCAACCGCGTGCGCCAGGCCGACGACTCGGTCGCGCCGAGCGCGGACCGCCTCGCGGGGCTGCTGCAGCAGGCGGGCGTCGAGCCCTCGGCGGATCTCGGCAGCGGCTTCTCTCGGGCCTGGCGAGACGCCGCGACCTGGGCTCGAAAGGACGCGCAGGAGGTCGCGCGGGCGAGGGAGCTCATGGCCGCCGTGCCGCGTCACCTGATCGTCCCGGCCTTCGACGACGACGTGTACGACATCGACGCGCTCAGCCGCGTCGCCGCCGCGCTGGTCTAGCACGCTCGCGGGTCCCAAGGGCGCGCGAACGCGTCGGTCGGTCACTCGCGGGCCCTAGCGAACCAGCGGGTTGCGGAACTCAAAGGGCGCTCGAACGCCCAGCCGCCTCAGCCCGAGCGCCGCGGGGATCGGGGGCATGCGCGCGCGCCGCACCGCCGAGAGCACGTTGGCGTCGAAGCGGTCGACGCCGCTCCGACGCTCGATCGTCGCGCCGCTCACGGCGCCGCCGGCTTCGATGAAGAAGCGCACGATCACGGTGCCCTGCCGCAGCCGCAGCGCCTCGTCGCGCGGGAACGCGTCGGCCCAGAGCGGCTCCAGCCGGCGTCGCACCTCGAGGAGGTAGCGCATGTACCGCGCGTCGTCCGAGGAGAGCGAGACCCAGCCGCTCCCGTCGCCCAGCGGGGCCGCGCGCCCTCCGCGGCCGACGCCCCCCCCTGAGCCCGGCGCGCCACCCCCGCCCACGCCGCCTTCGCCCTCGCCTCGCCGCGGCCCCGCGTGGACCGTCGACGACACGAAGGCGCGCTGCATCGACGCCGCCAGCAGCGCGCTGTCGACGTCGTCGTCGGGGCGCGGCGCGGCGTTGTCCGCGGTGGTCGACGCGTGCCCCGGGAGGAGCGCCGGGCGGAGCGTGCGCGAGGCGCCCGCCGCCCGCGGCGCGCCGTGCGCCGCGCCTTCACGAATGCCCGCTCCAGGGCGCGCCGACGCCTCGCGGGTCTCCGGCCGCGCGTCTCCGTCTCCGCTCGCGGCGCTCTGGAGCTCCGGGCGCGCCTCGCCCGCGCGCGTCGCGGCGCCTCGCGCGGGAGGCCGCTCCGAACTCGGGAGTCGAAACAGGATCTCGCCCGCGCCCGTCGCCACCCACGCGTCGTCGGCGGGGTTCGGCGTGCGCCGGTCATCCTGCGGCGACCCACGCCGCGCCGCGGTGCGAATGCGCTGCTCCTGCCTCGCGGTCAGGTTGTTGAGCACCCGCGGGTCGAGGTTGACCCCCTCGGGCCGCGCCGCGAGGAGCAGCCCCCCCTCGGCGCTGCGCCCGTCTCCGCCCTCGCCGCGGCTCTCGCCGTCGATGTTCTGCGCGCTGCGAAGGCCCCCCAGCGCCGCGCGCTCGGGCCGAGGCAGGGCGGGCGCGCCGGGCGCGCGGGCCGGAGCTCCGCGAGGCTCGACGTCGAATTCGACCGCGGGCAAGCGCGCCTCGACCCGACGCTCTCCCGCCCCGCGGGCGCGCCTCGCCGCGACGCCCGCCGCGGTGGCGTGCAGGAGCAGCGAAGCGAGTATCCATCGGTGCCAGCGCATGACGAGCCCCGCAGTGTACGGCGCGCGAGGGCGATCGGCCGGGGTGTACGCGAGGTGGCTCCGCGCGCGGGCGGAGCGCCTCCCCGGCCGGAGCGTCTGGCACAGCCCGCGCGGAGTTGCCAAGCGCGCGACGGGTTCGCCCGGTTTCTAGCCTCGAGGCGCCGCGGTCGGTCAGACGTCGGTGCATGGGTGCTCCTCGCCTCGCCCTCCTCACGCTGTGCCTCCTGAGCGCGCCCGCGGCCGCCCTCGCGCAGGATGTCTGGACCTCTCCCGCGCCGGGGGTGCGCGCGCTCCGACGAACGCAGCGCGGGCGGACCGTGAACCTCGTCACCGCGGACCTGCGCGACCCCCAGCTCCGGCCCTCGGTGCGCGCGCTCGGCGCCGAGGTCATGAGCCCTGTCGCGGCGGCCGAGGCGAGCGACGCCTTCGTCGCCCTCGCGCTGCGCGACCAGCCCGAGGTGCTCGACGCGGTGCGCGCGATGCTCGGCGCGAGCGAGCTCACCCGGCCGGCGAGGCTCATCGACGACGCGCCCGGGGACCTCTGGGGCGCGGTGGGGCTCACCGCGGCTCGTCGGCTCGTGCTGGTCACCAGCGACCGGACCGCGATGACCCCGGGGTCGCTCGAGGAATCCCTGCGGAGCGCCGGCGTCGTGCGCGCGGTGGCCGTGCGCGGAGCGCGCGCGCCGTCGCTGCTCCTGGGCGGTCGGGGCGTGAGCGGCGCGGGCTCGCTCGCCGACGCGGTGGTCGGCGTGCGGCTGCTGCCGGGCGCGAGCCACGTCGCCGGCGAGGCGCGGGGGATCGACCTCGCGGCCGACGCGAAGGTGGGCGCGCCGGTCACCGTCACGCTCCGCGCGCTGAACACCGGCCGCGCCCCCTGGCGCGCCGGCGACGCCCCGCAGGGACTCGTCGTCATCGACGGCGTCGCCACGCGGCTCAGCCTCGAGGGCGAGGCTCGCCCAGGAGAGCTCGCGCGCTTCACCGCCACCTGGACGCCCGCTCGCGCGGGGGCCCACACGATGCGCGCGTCGGTGTCGCTCGAAGACGGCACGGCGCTCGGCCCCGAGGTGCTGCGCGTGGTGCGCGTTCGGACCCCGACGCGGCTGCCGCCTCCCGCGCGGCGCGTCGAGACCGCGGGGGTGTCGCTGCTGGGCGGCGGCCCGTCGGGAGTTGCGTGGCTCGCGCTCAGCGTGTTCGGATCGGTCAGCGCGGCCCTCACCCGGCGCGCGCGCCGGGACGAATGACCTCGACCACCGCGCTCATCGCCACTGCCCTGATGCTCTTCACCGGCGCCGCTCGCGCGGTCGACGTGCGCACTCGGCCCTACCCCTGCGTGGAGCACGTGCACCGCGTCGAGCCCGGCCTCGACGCGCACGTCGTGGTGGCCGACCTCGCCTGCGGCGCGGTCGATGTCGTCGCCACGCGGCCCCGCGACCGGCGCGCGCCGGTGAGCACCTTCGCCCGGGAGTACGGCGCCCAGATCGCGATCAACGCGAACTTCTTCGAGGCCAGCGTGTGCGGCCTCGCCATGGGCGAAGGCATCGTCTGGCGCGACGCCTACAGCGACCGCTGCGGCGCCTCGGCGGGCTTCGCCCTCGGCCCCTCGGGCACCCGGCTCGCATACTTCGACAGCCGCGACTCGGTGCACGCGGCGCCCTACCCCTGGCTCCGGCAGGCCGTCACGGGCTGGCCGATGCTCCTGCGGCGCGGCGCGATCGTGTTCGACCCCGAGGAGCCCCTCGGGATGTACCGCACCCACCCGAGGACCATGCTGGGGTCCACGCCGGGGGGGCACTCGCTGGTGATCGCCGTGATCGATGGGCGACGGGCGTCGCTGCCGGGCGTGACCTCGCTGGAGATGATCCCGCTCATGGAGGAGTTCGGCGCGTCGGACGCGATGAACCTCGACGGCGGCGGGAGCAGCGAGCTGTGGATCGAGGCCGAGGGCGGCGTGGTCAACATGCCCAGCGATCACCGCGAGCGCTCGGTGCTGAACCACCTGGGCCTGCGCATCATCCCGGCGCGCTGAGCGCCCGCCGGGCGCTTGCGGAACGCGCGCGCCGGCGCCATACCCGCCCGATGACGCTCTGCCCTCCGGTGACCGCGACCCTCGATGAACAGCTCCGCGCGATCCGCGAGGGGTGCGCCGTGCGCGAGCTGAAGGAGCTCGCGGTGCTCGAGGTGCAGGGCCGCGACCGGGCGACCTGGCTCAACGGCCTGGTGACGCAAGACACCCGCGCGATCGCGCCCGGTCGCAGCGTGTACGCCGCGGCCGTCGCGGTGAAGGGAAAGATCCTCTCCGACCTCCACGTGCACGCCCGCGCCGAGTCGCTGCTGCTGGTGTTCCCTTCGTCGCAGGCGGCCGAGCTCACCGCGCACCTCGATCGCTTCATCGTGATGGAGGACGTGACCCTCTGCCCCCTCGACGCCGCCGTGCTCGCCCTGTGCGGACCGGCCGCCGGCGCCCCCGACCTCGGCGAGCGCTACGAGACCGCGCGTCTCGGCGCCGCGGGCTTCGACGTCGTCGTCGAGGCGCCCCGCGCCGAGGCCGCGCGCGCCGCCCTCGCCGCGCTCGCCGACCGGGGCGAGGTCGTGCCGGTGAGCGAAGAGGCCTGGGAGGCGGCCCGGGTGCAGGCGGGCGTCCCGCGCTTCGGCGTCGATTTCGGCAACGCGAACTTCGTGCAAGAGGCGGCGATCACGCCCCGCGCGGTGTCGTTCAACAAGGGGTGCTACCTCGGCCAGGAGGTCGTCTGCCGCCTCGAGATGCGCGGCCATGTGCAGAAGCTGCTGCTGCGCCTGCGCGTCGACGGAGAGGTCCCCGCGGTGGGCGACGCGGTGCGCGCGGAGGGCGGCGAGGTCGGCGTGGTCACCAGCGCCGCGGCGGCCCCGGGCGGCGGCGCGGCCCTCGCGATGGTCCGCTACGCCGCCGCCGAGAAGCCCCTGGAGCTCTGTGGGCGCGCGGCGGTGACGCTCCCGGTGTACGGGGCGTGAGCGTTCCCCCACGGGCCTTCGCGCTCGCGCTGACCCTGGCCGCCTGCGCCTCGGCGCCCGCGTCGCGCCTGCGCACCGAGCGGGTGCCCGCCGAGCCGCGCGCCGACGCCGGGGTCGAAGACAGCGGCCTGGCCGCGCGCGAGGTCGCGTGGCTGGTCGCGCACCTCGCCGACGACCCCGATCCAGCGTCGCCGCGAGAGACCGAGGCCGTGCGGCGGCTGAGCGCCCGCGGCGCCGAGGGGCTGCGGGCCGCCGTCGAGGTATTTCGGGTCGGCGACGCGCGGCGGCTCCCCTTCGCGCGCCGGGTGTTCGAGCGTCACCTGCGGCGCGTGTGCGGTCGCGACGAGGAGCGAATCACCCGCGCGCTGCGGGTGTTTCAGGGGCTCGACGCCTCACCCGACGGCGGCCTCGGCGCGAGATGGATCGAGCGGAGCGGCGGCTGGTCGCACGCGGCGATGCGGGTCGCGCTCGCGTGGATCGACGGCGGCGCGGGCTGCGAGGCGCGCTGACTCGCGAGGGGAGGGGAGCGGGGCGTCAGCCGGGAAAGCCGACCATCTGGCCGGCCTGGGAGTCCCACAGCTTGAGCTTGAAGCACGCGGCGATGGAGCTGGGCGAGAGCGTGACCTTGTGCGGGTTCTGAAGCTCGGGGATCGCCGCCATCGCCTCGGGGAGGCGGTAGAACGGGATCGACGGGTTCAGGTGGTGCACGTGGTGGTAGCCGATGTTGCCGGTGAACCAGGCCATCACCGGGCCGAGCTCCATGTAGCTCGACGACTCGAGGGCGGCGCCGGTGTACGTCCAGGTCTCGCGCGGCTCGATGTGCATGTCGGGGAAGTTGTGCTGCGCGTAGAAGAGGTACCCGCCCAGGGCGAGGGAGAGGTACAGCGGGATGAAGTACCCGAAGAGCACTGCCTGCCACGAGCCCAGCGTCGCGATCAGGGCGACCGCGGCGGCGTGGCCGAGCAGCGTCGCGAGCGACGACCAGTTCTTCTTGGGGTTGCGCAGGAACGACGAGATCAAGAAGCCGTACACAAAGATCGTGAAGTACCCGAAGAGCAGCGTCAGGGGGTGCCGCGAGAGCCGGTACATGCGCTGCTGCGCGGGCGTCGCGCGCTTGTACATGTCGGTGGTCAGCAGCATGAACGAGCCGACGTGCGAGCCCACGATCTGCGCGGTGTGCGCGTGGTGGTAGTTGTGCGTCTGCTTCCAGGTGAGCGGCGGCGTCATCAGCCAGCACCCGTAGAGCCCGAAGAGGCTGCGCCCGACCTTCGAGTTCCTGAGCATCGCGCCGTGCATCACGTCGTGAAACAGGATGAACCCGCGCACCAGCGTGAGACCCGCGAGCACCGAGCCCAGGAGCTTCAGCGGTAGCGTGGTCCAGCTCAGCGCCGGCGCCATCGCCAGGGTGAGAAAGAGCGCCAGCGCGCCGAAGGTCTCGGCGACGTGGAGCAGGCTGCGGGTGCGGTTCTCTTCGGCGAAGGGGCGCGTCGCGTCGATGAGCTCCTTGCCCGATCGCGGGCCCCGGGGCGTCGCGTCGGCGGTCTGCTGGGTGTTCTCGATGCTCTCCATGGTGCCTGTCCGTCGTCTCCGCGCCCGGGGTGTGAGACCGCCCCGTCGCGGGGTTGGGGAGATGGCCGGTGGTTACACCATCCCCCCAACCCCGCGCACCTCTTTGAGCGTCGATTTCGTCGGAAATTACAGGTGCGTAGCGCGCTATGCACCCGCGGCGCGGGACGCGAAAGTCGGGTGCCACTCCCCCCGGTCGAGGGGGGCTCAGCCCGCGGTCGAGAGCGCGCGGCGCAGGGCGTCGAGCACGGCGCTGACATCGCCCCGGCTCATGCTCGGCGCGAGGGGCAGGGTGAGCAGACGCGGCGCCGCGGCCTCGGTGCGCGGCAGCCGCGGCGCGTGCGCGCGGTAGGCGCTGAACCCGTGCGTCGGGGGGTAGTGCACGCTCGTCTGCACGCCGTCGTCGCGCATCGACGCCATCACCCGGGTGCGGTCGACGCCCTCGGGCAGCAGCGCGACGAAGATGTGGTGCGCGCCCTGGCCGTAGTCGCCCGAGGAGAAGGGGACGGCCAGGCCGTCGATGGGATGCTCCCTCAGCGCGTCGCGGTACCACCCGGCGACCTCGGCGCGGCGCCCGTTGGCCTCGGCGAGGCGCCGGAGCTGCACGCGCCCGACGGCGGCGCGGACCTCGTCCATGCGCGCGTTCGTGCCCACGCGGCTGACGTCGTACGAGAAGGCGTGGCCGCGGTGGCGGTCCCACGTGGTGGACGACATGCCGTGCGAGCGGAGGAGGCGCAGCGCGCGCGCGAGCTCGTCGTCGCGGGTGGTGACCATGCCGCCCTCGCCGGTGGTCATGTTCTTGTTCGAGAAGAACGAGAACGCGCCGAGGTCGCCGAGCGCTCCGCACCGGGCGCCGCGGTCTTCGCCGCGCCCGCCCGCGCCGGGCGCGTGGGCGCAGTCTTCGATCACCGCGACGTGGCCCAGGCCCTTCTCTCGCAGCGCGTCTCGCGCGGCGGCCACGTTCGCCGCCCACCCGGCGTAGTGCACGAGGACCACCGCGCGGGTGCGCATGTTCGCCCTGGCCGCGAGCTCCGCGGGGTCGACGCAGAGGTCGTCGTGGGAGGTGACGTCGGCGAAGACCACCGTCGCGCCGAGGCGCCTCGCGGCGTTGGCGGTCGCGACGAAGGTGAGCGAGGGCAGCACCACCTCGTCGCCCGGACCCACGCCCGCGGCGAGGTACGCGAGCTCGAGGCCGACGGTGCAGTTGCTCACCGCGACGGCGTGGGGCGCGCCGACCATCTGGGCGAATTCGCGCTCGAAGGCGAGCACCCTCTCGCCCTGCGAGAGCCAGCCCGAGCGCACGACGTCGGCCGCCGCCAGGGCCTCGTCTTCGCCCAGGGTCACGTCGGTGAGGGGGATCTTCCAGCTCATCGCGGGTGCTCCATCGCCGCGGGACCGAGCCCCGCCGCGGCGTCGTCCTGAGCGCGGGCGTAGTCGTCGGGGTTGCCGATGTCGAGCCAGTACGCGTCGGTCCTGTAGGCGGCGACGGTCTCGCCCGCGTCGAGCAGTCGGCGCACGAGGTCAGGGAAGTCGAGGTACGCGCCGGGCTCGATGTACGCGAGCGCCCGCGGTTCGTAGACGTAGACCCCCATGGAGACGTCGAAGCTGAGCTCGGGCTTCTCGTCGTAGCTCCGCACCGACAGCCCCTCGTCGACGTCGAGCACCCCGAGCTGGAGCCGCACGGGCTTGCGGTGCACGGCGATGGTGAGCGCGGCGCCGCGCTCCCGGTGGCGCGCGACGAGGTCGCCAAAGTCCAGGGAGGTCAGCAGGTCGCCGTTGCAGACGAGGAAGGTCTCGTCGAGGCCCGGGATGCGGGCGAGGGGGCCAGCCGTTCCGCCTGGGTGCTCGTCGCGCACGAAGCGCCAGGTGGCGAGGTCCCGCAGCCGGGGGTGCCCCTCGACGTAGGCCATGATCAGCTCCGCGAGGTGGTCGACGCTCAGGGTGACGTCGGTGAAGCCCGCCCCCGCGAGCTGCCGCAGCAGGACCTCGAGCACGGCCCGGTCCCCCACGGGCACCAGGGGTTTGGGAAAGGCCACGGTGAACGGTGCGAGGCGGCGGCCGCGGCCGCCGGCGAGGATCACTGCCTTCAAGGTGTTACAAGCGCCTCCATGCCACGCGGCGCGATACACCGTTTGCGCGCCCGCGCGAAGGGTATCGCGGCTTCACTCGGCGCGGATCACGCGCTTCGCCCGCGCGGCCCGCGCGAACCGCGTCAGCTCGTCGTCGCTCGCGAGGTCGCGCTCGATCGCGACGGCGCCCAGCTCCCGGAGCCGCGCCGCGAGGGGCGCGCGCGAGTCGGCGGGTCCCGCGACCACCACGCGCTCGACCTCGCCGAGCTCGACCTCGCCGCGGAGCGAGGCCACGGCGTCGAGGTCGATCGCCGCGCCGGTGGCGGGGAGGTCGACGCCGAAGCCCGCGAGGAGCTGGTCGTAGCGGCCCCCCGCGGCGACCGCCGAGGGCGCGCCGGCGACGAAGACCTGAAAGAACGCCCCGGTGTAGTACGCCTGACCGCGGAGTTCGCCCAGGTCGGCGAGGACCGAGCGCGCGAGGCCCTCCGCCAGCACCGCCCGCGCGCAGCGCTCCATCGAAGCGACCTCGTCGAGGGTGCCCGCGTCGACGAGGCCGCCGAGCACCCCGCGGACCCGCCCGCAGACCTCGGTCGCCTCCCCCGAGAGCGCGCACACCGCCGAGAGCGCGCTCGCCGCGCCGGGCAGCGCGCGCAGCGGGTGCTCCCAGGCCGCGCGGTCCTTGCGGGCGAGGCCGTCGGCCACCGCGTCGACGGCGTGCTCGGGCACGCCCGCGAGGGCCGCGCGCAGCGGCGCGGCGTGCGAGAGCTCGACGACGACGTCGCGAATCCCGTTGTCTCGCAGCGCCTCGAGCGTCACCCGCAGCACCTCGAGGTCGGCGTCGGGAGACGCCCAGCCCACGCACTCGACGCCCGTCTGCGAGAGCTGCCGCTGCCGAGACGAACGACCTCGAGCGCGTCGGAGCACCGAGCCCTCGTACGAGAGCCTACACGGCATCGGCGTGCCGGGGCGGGTCGCGACGATGCGCGCCACCTGCGGGGTCATGTCCGAGCGAAGCGCGAGCACCTCCGCGGTGTCGGGGTCGAGAAAGCGCACGAGGTCGCGCGCGTCGGCGCCCGCGCCCCGCAGCAGCACGTCCTCTCGCTCGAAGGCGGGGGTGATGACCTGCTCGTAGCCGTAGCGCGCGAAGGCCGCGAGCGCGGCGCGGGCGATCGCGCGCCGCCGCTGCACCGTCTCGCCGAGGAGGTCTCTCATGCCGACCGGCGGGCTCAGCGGCGCGTCGGCGGGGGTGATCCAGGGAGGGGGCTCTCGATCAGACACCGGGGCATCTGAGCATGAGTCGCGTCGGTCGCGCGACGGTGTAGGCTCCCGTCGCCCCGATCGACGAGAAGGCGAACGAAGACCCATGCCACGCGTGATGAACTTCAGTGCAGGCCCCGCGGCGCTCCCCCTGCCCGTGCTCGAGCGAGCGAGGGACGAGCTTCTTGACTTCGCCGGCACGGGGATGTCGGTGATGGAGCAGAGCCACCGCGCCGCCCCCTACAAGGCCGTGCACGACGAGGCGCAGAGCCTCCTGCGCGAGCTCCTCGGGGTGCCCGACGACTACGCCGTGCTGCTGCTGCAGGGCGGCGCGAGCGCGCTCTTCGCGCAGATCCCCCTGAACTTTCTCTCGCGCGGCCGGCGGGCTGACTACGTGGTGACCGGGGGCTGGGGCGAGAAGGCCCTCGAGGAGGCGCGCCGCGTCGGTGACGCGAGGGACCTCGCGGCGATGCAGGGGCGGTACACCCGAATCCCCGGCCCCGAGGCCCACGACTTCGCCGCCGACGCGGCCTACGCGCACATCACCAGCAACAACACGCTGGAGGGCACGCAGTACCAGGACTTTCCCGACGCGTTCTCGCTCCCCCTGGTGGCGGACATGTCGTCGGACTTCTTGTGGCGCCCCTTCGACCTCTCCCGATTCGCGATGGTCTACGCCGGCGCGCAGAAGAACCTCGGGCCCTCGGGCGTGGTGATCGCCCTCGCGCGCAACGACTTTCTCTCGTCGGCGCGGGTCGACATCCCGAGGTACCTCCGCTTCGCCACCCACGCCGAGGCGGGCTCGCTCTACAACACGCCGCCGACCTTCGCGGTGTACATGGTCCGCAACGTCCTCGCGTGGCTCCGCGACCTCGGCGGTCTCGCGGCGATGGAGGCGCGCAACCGCGCGAAGGCCGCCGCGCTCTACGCCGCCCTCGACGCGCACGCGGGCTTCTTTCGCTGCCCCGTCGAGCCCGCGCACCGCTCGACGATGAACGTCGTGTGGCGCACGGCGAGCGACGACCTCGACGCGCGCTTCGTGCGCGAGGCCGAGGCCGCGGGCATGGTCGGGCTCAAGGGCCACCGCTCCACTGGCGGCATTCGGGCGTCGATCTACAACGCCGTCGAGCCCGAGTCGGTCGACGCCCTCGCGCAGTTCTGCCGCGAGTTCGCGCGGACCCGGGGCTGAGCTACCACTCGAACGCCACGTTCACGATGTAGCGGTCGAAGTTGTGCGGCATCGTCGTGAGCGGCAGCGGCGCGGTGACGCGGCGCACGCACGCGGCGACGACGCCCGCGTTCGGGATCGTGCTCGACGGGCCGCCCCAGGCGCGGGCGAAGTTGGTCGAGACGCGAAAGTCCATCACCAGCGAGAGGCGGCCGTGGCTCGACGAGCAGCCCGCGATCTGCGCCGCGCGCGAGGCCAGGTGCTGCTCGAGGCCGGTGAGGTGGTCGCAGGCCGCGCCGGGGGTGACCGCGGGGCTCCCCGCCGCCCAGCAGCGCGAGACCGCGACCGCGCCGATCGACACCGCGCCGCCGTCCCCGCCGGCGGTCGCCGGGGCCGCGGTCGCGCCGGCGTCGTCGTCGTCGTTCGACTCGGAGGTCGCGGCGTCAGGCAGCGCCCGCGCCGCCGGGGGGGCGCTGGGCGCGACCGCCGACTCCGGCGGGCGCGGGGGCGCGCGGTGTAGCAGCATCCAGCCGCCGAAGACCGCCACGAAGCCGCCCACGAGAGACGACAGCGAGACGATGGCGACCGTGCGTGGGCTGAACGAATCCTCCACGGCGCGGCACCATAGTCGCACCGCAGCGGCCGCGGCAATCGCGCACGCTCGTCGCGGCCTCAGGCGCGCAGGGAGAGGGCGCCGATTTCGATGAGGAAATACAGCTCACGGAGCACGTCCCGCGCGTGCGCGCGCCGCTCCGCCGAGACCCGCTGCACCACCGCGCGCACGCTCGTCGCGCCGTCGGCGTACCGCAGGATCTCGGGGCCCAGCGCGCCGCTCCCGGTTCGCTGCACGCCGCGGAGGGGAGACTGCGGGAGCAGCCGGCGGTCTTGCAGCTCCTCGAAGCGCGCGACGGGGTCGTCGAGGAGCGCGGCGCCCTGCCGGAGCGCGTCGCTCGTGTCGATCGTGAGCGTGATCGCCGTGGGGGGAGGCGTGACCCCGCGAAAGAACCGCAGCGTGCCGCGACGCCAGCGAAACAGGTCGAAGAAGCGCTCGCGCGCGAGGCGGTCGACGCGGCTCGCGAGGTCGTCGGCGTCGAGGAGGCCGAGGTGAATCAGCGCGCGGGGCAGGCTGCCGTCGAAGCGCGGGAGCACCGCGAGCGCCATCTCGAGCTCGCCCCGCGTCAGCGTGCCCGCCTGGAGCAGGTAGTCGCCCAGGGTGTCTGACGGGAGGTTCGAGGCCAGGTGCGTCGGACGACCTCGGAGCAGGTACACCTCGCGCCGCGCGGGCTCCGCCTCGGCCACCAGCACGCCGCTCTCGTCGCCGAGCACCAGCCGCGACAGGGCGCGGAGAAAGGTGCAGCCCGGCAGCGTGTCGACCCAGTCGGCCTTCGCCGTCGCGACCTCGTTGGTCGTCGCCGTGCGCTGCTGGATGTGCTGCGCGAGCTCCGGCATCTCGTCGGCCCTGCGCCGCTCGCCCTCTGGGGAGATCAGCACGTCGTCGGCGCTGAGCGCGCCCTGCACCGCGAATTCGATCAGCCGCGCGTAGTGGTAGCGCCCCCGCGGGTCACCCGCGGCGGTCTGGAGCTCATAGGCCACGATGGGCACCTCGCGGGTGCGCTCGGGGTCGGGCTCGACCTCGTACATCACCGCCGGGGGCACCGAGGCCCGCGCGCCGGGCGCGTCGGCCTCGCGGCCAGCCTCCCCCGTCAGGAGCTTTCCGTTGGAGCGCGCCCAGGCCACCAGCGCCGCGAGGAGCGGGCGCGCCTCGTCGGGCCGGCCCGCGTGGGGCGCCAGGGCGGCGTAGAATTCCTCCGCGGTCTGAAACCGCTCCGCCGCCGAGCGGGCGAGGGAGCGCTGCACCACGGCCACGAGGCTCGTGGGGTGGTCGGCGAGGGTCTCGACCAGGAGCTCGACCTGCACGTCGCGCAGCGCGAGCGCGTTGCCCAGGTCGGAGCCGGGCGCGAAGAAGGTGCGGCCCGTGAGCACCTCGGCGAGGACGATGCCCGCGGCGTAGAGGTCGGCGCGGGTGTCGACGCCGAGCCCGAGGAGCTGCTCGGGGGCCATGTACCCGACCTTGCCTCGAAGCACCCGCCCGGTGGCCCCGGGCGGGATGGTGCCGCTCCCCGCGTCGGTGCTGCCGAGGCGGAGCCCGAGGGCCACGCCGAAGTCTCCGAGCTTCACCTCCCCGTCGACCGAGAGCAGCACGTTCGAGGGCGAGATGTCGCGGTGGACCACGCCCACGCCGCCGCGCTCTCGCGGCTCGTGCACGTGCGCGAGCCCGAGGAGGATCTCGCGCACGACGTGGCAGGCGAGGCCGGCCTCCATGCGCCGCTGCGTCTGCTGGAGCGTGCGCTGGAGCCGCCAGAGGTCGATGCCGTCGACGCGCTCGAGGGCGATCCACGGGTCGTCTTCGCCCCCGGTCTCGAGGACGCGCACGAGGTTCGGGTGCTGGGTCGAGGCGCCGAGGGCGGCCTCGTCCTTCAGGAGCTCACGAAAGGTGGGGTCGGTGACCAGCCGCTCGCTCAGGAGCTTCAGCACGACCTCCTCTCCGTCGGGTCCGGTGGCGAGGAACACCTCGCTCATCCCGCCCACGGCGAGCCGCTCACTGAGGGTATACGACCCAACGACGGTACCCGGCGACCTCGACAACGACACGGTGGCGCAGACTGTACCGCCCCGCGCTGAAATTGAAGGGACTTCGGCGACGCCCGCGCGCCTCGCTCCGGGGGTTCGCACCTCTCCGCGCCCCCCGCGGCGCGAATCACAGGGAACCGCTCGGCGACAACGAGCGCGCGTTCTCCGCGAATTTCTGTACTACGCTCGGTCGCCGCGAGCACGCTGTGCGCCGCGAAGGAGCCCCCGGAGACCGCATGTCGCAAGACGCACCCAACCGACCCTCGATGGAGCCGCTCCCCATTGGTCGCCCGCCGATGATCGGAAGAATGGCCGAGCGCGAGGCCATCGTAGACGCCGTGGCGCGCTCGATCAGCGGCGCGCGGTGCGAGGTCGTCACCGTCGTCGGCAACCCCGGCGTGGGCAAGTCTCGGCTGGTGTCAGAGGTCATCGCCGACCTCGCCGAGCGCCAGCCCACGCTGCGGGTCTTTCGCGGCGCCGCGCGGGAGGGTAGCGGGATCCAGCCCGCCATCGCGCGCATCCTCCGCGCGCGCTTCGGCCTGCACGAGGGCAGCGACGCCCACGCCCAGGCCAACGAGGTCTGCGCCCACGTCATGGACCTCTTCGGCGACCGCCGCGTCGACGAGATCCTGCACTTTCTCGGAGCGTTCCTCGGGCTGAAGTTCGGCGCGACCGTGCTCGGCGAGGCCTTCGAGGAGGACCCGCGGGCCTTTCAGAGCGTCTCGCGTGCGGTGCTCCGCAGGCTCTTCGAGGTCGACGCGCAGCGGTCGCCGGTGATGCTCGTGCTCGAGGACATGCACCTCGCCGGCGCCGAGGGCGTGCGGGTGTTTCGCGACCTCGTGACCTCGATTCGCAAGGCGCCGGTGACCGTGCTGTGCACCGCGCGCCCCGAGCTCCTCGCGCGCTCGCACGATTTCTTCGACGCGCCCGCGGGGCGCCACGAGCGGGTCGACCTCGGGCCGCTCTCGTCGGGCGAGTCGCAGGTGCTCGCGCGGATGCTCCTCTCGACCATCGAGGACGTGCCCGCCGAGCTCGTCGACACCGCGGTGGAGCTCGGCGCGGGGAGCCCGCTGCTGATCGAGCAGATCGTGCGGATCTACTTCGAGCAGGGCGTCATCGCCCTCGAGGCCGACGGCGAGGTGGCCATCGACCTCGACCGGCTCGCCCGCATCTCGCTGCCGATGTCGGTCGAGGACGCGGTGCGCGCCCGCCTCGCGTCGCTCTCGCCGCCCGAGCGCGAGATCCTCGAGCGGGCGGCGCTCATGGGGCCCGTGTTCTGGCTCGGCGGGCTGGTGGTGCTCGGCCGCACGGGCGAGGAGGCGCCCGCGATCTGGGGCGGCGCGGAGGACCTCGCGCTCCAGTTTCGCGACCTGCTGAAGGGGCTCACCGACCGCGACTACGTGCTCCCGATGCCCGACAGCTCCATCGCGGGCGACGAGGAGTACGTCTTCAAGCACAACCTCGAGCGCGAGCAGCTCGCGAACCTCGTGCCGGACGAGGACTCGGTGCAGTACCACCTGCTCCTCGCCGAGTGGCTGGAGTTTCGCATCGGCGAGCGGGGCGAGGAGCAGCTCGACCTGCTGGCGCGGCACTACGAGCTGGGCAACCGACCGCTGCGCGCCGCGCGGTGCTTCCTCGCCAGCGCCGACCGCGCCAGGGCGCGCTACGCGATGCAGAAGTCGGTGGAGCACTACATCCGGGGCATGGAGCTCCTGGGGGAGCACGACGTCGGGCTCCGCCTCGACGCGCACCACCACATCGGCGAGGGCTGCGCGATGCTCGGCCGCAACGCCGAGGCGCACGCGCACTTTCGCTCGATGCTCGCGCTGGCCTGGCGCCTCGACCTCAAGGGCAAGGGGGGGGCGGCGCACAACCGCATCGGCCGCCTCTACCGCGACGAGGGCAGGCTCGACGAGGCGATGCGGCACCTGGGCACGGGGCTCGCGCTGTTCCAGAGCGCGAGCGACGAGGCGGGCATCGCCGCGAGCCTCGATGACATCGGCAAGATCCACTGGCTCCGCGGGAGCTACGACACCGCGCTGCGCTTTCTGCAGGACGGGCTCTCTCGCCGCGAGGCGATGGGCGACAAGCGCTCGATCGCGCTCTCGCTCAACAACATCGGCCTGGTCTACCAGGACAGCGGGCAGTACCGCGGCGCCCACGACGCGCTCACCCGCGCGAGGGACCTTCGCCGCGAGGTCGGAGACCTGCCGGGCCTCACGGTCACCCTCAACAACCTCGGCACCATCCACTCCGACCGGGGCGAGGACCGCGAGGCGATCTCGCTCTGGATCCAGGCGCTCGACATCGCGCAGGAGATCGGCGACCGCCGCCGGCAGGCCGTGCTCCTGCTCAACATCGGCGAGGGGCAGTACCGCCTGCGCAACAGCGACGAGGCGCTGCGCATCCTCACCGAGGTCGAGCAGCTGTGCGTCGACCTCAACGACCGGATCCTCATCGCGGAGTCGCGCCGGGGGCTCGGCAAGGCGCACTTTCTCCAGGGGAACATCACCCGCGCGCTGAGCTGCCTGCAGTCTGCGCTGGAGATCTTCGAGCAGGTGAAGTCGAAGGTGCACGTGGCGATCGCGCGGCGCTCCATCGCCGAGGTGCTCTCGGCGCACGGCGCCGACAGCGACGAGGGCAGGCGCGCCGAGGCGCTCTTTCGCGAGGCCCTGCAGAGCTTCAAGGACCTCGGCGCCGAGATCGAGCTGGCTCGCACGGCGCGCACCTTCGCGGATCACCTCACGATGGTCCCCGACGGCACGGCGGTGGAGAGCGCGTTCGCGGAGGCCGAGTCGCTGCGCGCGCTCGCCGACGAGATCTACGCGCGGCTTCGCACCGACAGCGGGCCGGTGCTCTCTGACTTTCGCACGAAGCTCCAGACCGACCCGGGGATCAACCGGGCCGCGCTCCGGTCTGACCTCGGCGGGCGATCGCTGCTGCGCGCGTCGAGCGTGTTCCCCGCGGAGATCGACCGCACGCCGCCCGTGGGCATCTCGATGCCTACGGGCGAAGGCGATCGAGAGTGACGGCGCGGTCGAGGGTAGACACGGCCGCGATCCCCGCCGCCGCGCTCTCGATCTGCGAGGCCCTCCGCGCCCGGGGGCACCGCGCGTGGATCGTCGGCGGCTGCGTGCGCGACCACCTCCTGGGCCGCGACGTGGCCGACTGGGACGTGTGCACCTCCGCCCGGCCCGAGGCGCTCCTCGCGATCTTTCCCAAGGCCGTGCCCACGGGCATCGCGCATGGGACGGTGACGGTGATTCGAGACCGCGCGCACTACGAGGTCACCACCCTGCGCGGCGACGGCGACTACCTCGACGGCCGCCGCCCGGAGGCGGTTCGCTTCCTCGACGACATCGACGAAGACCTCGCGCGCAGGGATTTCACCGTCAACGCCATCGCGTACGACCCCATCGACCGCGAGCTCGTCGACCCCTTCGGCGGCCGGGGCGACCTCGACCGCCGGGTGCTGCGGGCGGTGGGAGATCCGCTCCGCCGCTTCTCTGAAGACGGCCTCCGCGTGCTCCGGGGCGCGCGCTTCGTCGCGACGCTGGAGTTCGAGCTCGACCCCGAGACCGAGGCCGCCGTCGCGCCCTCCCTCGCGGTCTTTCGCCGCGTCAGCCCCGAGCGGGTGCACGACGAGTGGATGAAGACCATGAAGGCCCCGCGGCCCTCCCGCGCCTTCGCGGTGATGCGGAGGACCGGGATCCTCGGAGAGACCTTCCCCGAGCTCGCGGCGCTCGAGGAGCGCGACTGGGCCAAGGCCCTCGCGGCCCTGGACGCCTGCGCGGGAGGCGGTCCGCTCCGGGTCGCGGCGCTGGTGCACCCCCTCGCGCCCGCCGTGGTCGAGGCATGGCTCAAGCGCTATCGCTTCTCGAACGAGGCGCGCGCGGTGATCCTGCACGGCCTCGCGCACCGCGCGCTGCCGGCGGCCGACGTCGACGACGCGGCGCTCCGGCGGTGGCTGCGCGCGGTCGGGGTCACCCACCTCGACGCCGTGCTCGCCCTCGCGACGTGCGTCGCCGCGGGGGAGGGGCGGGCCGACGAGTGCTCGCGCTTCGCCGCGAGGGCGCGCGCCGCCCTCGCCGCGGGCGTGGCGCTCTCGACCCGCGACCTCGCGATCGACGGCGCGACGCTGATGTCCGAGCTGGGGCTCGCGCCGTCGCGACGCCTCGGCGAGCTCCTCGCGGCGCTGCTGGAGCGGGTCACCGACGACCCCGCGCTCAACCGCCGCGAGGCGCTGCTGGAGGCGGCGCGAGGGATGTCTCCGGGGGCGTGAAGGCCCTTTCCCCAGACGCCCCTCTGGTGATACTCGCTGCGAGGGAATGGGACTCGTCGATCTACATTGCCACCCGCTGCCCGGCATCGACGACGGGGTGCGAACGGCGGAGGAGGGCGCCGCGCTGCTGGTCGGGCTGCGCGCCCTCGGCTTCGAGGTCGTCGTCGCCACGCCTCACGTGCGCAGCGGCGTGTGGGACAACCGCATCGACACCCGAGACGCCGCGCGCCAGGTCCTGGGGCCCGCCCTTGACGCCGCGGCCGCGCGGGGCGAGGCGCTGCCCGAGCTCCTCCTCGCCGGGGAGCACATGTTCGACGACGTGCTGCAGGACCTGCTCAAGCGCAACGAGGCGCTGACCTACCCCGGCGGGGGCGCGGCGCTGGTCGAATTTCCCTACGACTCCATGCCCTTTCGGGTCGAGCTGCAGCTCTGGCGCATGGGCCGCGGGGGCGTTCGCCCGGTGGTCGCCCACCCTGAGCGGTATGTCCCCGTGCAGCAGTCCGACGACAAAATCGAAGAGCTGCTGGGCGCGGGCGCCTGGGCGCTGCTCGACGTGATGTCCCTCGTGGGCGCCTACGGGCGCCGGGCGCAGGCCTGCGCCGAGCGGCTGCTCAGCGCGGGGCACTACATGGCCGCGTGCTCCGACGCGCACAAGCCGGCCGATCTTCCGGTGCTCCAGCAGGGGCTGGACGTGCTACGCGGGCGGGTCGGAAACGACGGATTTGAACGGCTCCTCTCGGAGGGGCCACGAAGGGTGCTCGCGGCTGGAGTGCCGTCGTGAGCGCAGGACAAACACAGAGGCGGTGAGTGAAGCCATGAGCTTGATTGAACGGTTCAAGCGCTGCGAAGGGCGCGTGGTGGTCATCGGCATCGGCTACGTGGGCCTCCCCCTGGTGGTGGAGTTCGCGAAGGCCGGGTTCCATGTCACCGGGTATGACAAGGACGAGCGCAAGGTCGCCCTCCTCGCCAAGGGAGACTCGTACATCGAAGACATCCCCACCGAGGTGCTCAAGCCGCTGGTCGCCACCGGCCGCCTCGAGGCGAGCACCGACGAGAGCGTGATCGCGAGCGCCGACGCGGTGATCGTGTGCGTGCCCACGCCGCTCAACAAGACCAAGGAGCCCGACATCTCCTACATCGTGAGCGCGACCGACGCGATCTGTCGGCACATCCACGACGACCTCGTGGTGGTCCTCGAGTCGACGACCTACCCCGGCACGACCCGCGAGCTCGTCGCGCCGCGGCTCGAGGCGGCGGGCGCGCGCATCGGCGAGACGGTGTTCCTGTCGTTCAGCCCCGAGCGCGTCGACCCGTCGAACAAGACCTGGCAGACGCACAACACCCCGAAGGTCATCGGCGGGATGACCCCGGCGTGCCTCGACGTGTCCGTGGCGCTCTACGGGCAGATCCTCGAGCGCGTGGTGCCCGTGTCGAGCACCGACGCGGCGGAGATGGTGAAGCTCCTCGAGAACACCTTCCGCGCGGTGAACATCGGCCTCGTCAACGAGGTCGCGGTCATGGCCAACAAGCTCGGGCTCAACGTCTGGGAGGTCATCGACGCCGCGGCGAGCAAGCCCTTCGGCTTCATGCCCTTCTACCCGGGCCCCGGCCTCGGCGGGCACTGCATCCCCATCGACCCCCTCTACCTGTCGTGGAAGCTCCGCGCGCTGAAGTACAACGCGCAGTTCATCGAGCTGGCCGACACGGTGAACTCGGGCATGCCCGGCTACGTCGTGACGCGCGTGGGCGAGATCCTCAACGACCACGAGAAGAGCGTGAAGGGCTCGAAGGTCCTCGTCGTGGGCGTGGCGTACAAGCGGGACGTGAGCGACATGCGCGAGTCGCCCGCCATCGACGTGATCGAGCTGCTGCACCAGAAGGGCGCGAAGGTCTCGTACGTCGACCCCTACGTGCCGGTGTTCGAAGAGGGGCACATCCGCCTCACCACCGAGCCCGTCGACGTCGACGCCTCGAATTTCGACATCGCGGTGATCGTGACCGACCACTCGGACTTCGATTACACCAAGATCCTCGCCACCGCCCCGGTGACCTTCGACACCCGCGCGGTCACCCGCAAGCTGAAGAACGTCCCGGCAGACCGGGTCATTCGGCTCTGACCCTCGGCCCACCCACGGGCGCCTCCGGACGCGGGGCGTGATAGAAGCCTCGGCCGTCAGGAAGCGCCCAGAAGTGCCCGTCGAAACCCCCGCACCGCAGAACCCCTCCCTCGCGCCCGAGAAGGCGCCCTCCACCCTCACCCTCGCGCGGCTGCTCCCGCGCCTCGCCGCGAGCCTCGCGGTCGCCGGGGGCTTCGTGGCGCTGATGCTCCGCGGCGGCGTGCCCGTGCTGCCCCCGCGCGAGGCCTTCGCCTCCGTGCGGTGGTGGACCGTCGCGGTCTATTTCCTCTCGCTCTTCGTCGTGCAGTGGTTTCGCGCGTACCGCTGGGACTACCTGCTGCGGCCCATCGCGAAGGTGCCGACCCGACGCATCATCGCCATCGCCTGGGTGGGCTTCTTCGCGATCATGATGCTCCCGCTGCGCATGGGCGAGGTCGTGCGTCCCGTGCTGCTTCGCCGCGACGGCAAGATCTCGGGCTCCGCGGCCTTCGGCACCATCGCCGCGGAGCGCGTGCTCGACGGGCTCTTCGTGGCGCTGCTGCTCATCGCGACCCTCGCGCTGGTGCCCCACCCCGACCTCCGCGGGGTGGCCTTCGGGGGCATCCCCGTCTCGGGCGTGCCCCGCGCGGGGTACATCACCGCGGCGGTCTTCTCCGCGGCGCTGGTCACCCTCGCGCTCTTCCTCGTGGCGAGGAAGCAGATGGAGTCGCTCACCCGCACCCTCCTCGGCGCCGTGGCGCCCCGACTCGCCGATCGCCTCGCGCGGATGGTGGGCGACCTCGCAGACGGTCTTCGCTCCCTCCCCGACCCTAGGCTGATGCTGCCGTTCCTCCTGCAGACGGCGATCTACTGGGGCGTGAACGGCCTGGGCATGTGGTTCCTCGGCTGGGGGTGCGGGCTGCCCATGACGCCGGGGCAGGGCTTCTCGGTGATGGGCGTGCTGGCCATGGGCATCCTGCTGCCCTCGGGGCCGGGGCTCTTCGGCATCTTTCAGCTCTCGGTGTTCCTCGCGCTCCGCATGTACTTCCCCCAGGAGCTCGTCGTGGGCGTCGGCGCGGCCTACGTCTTTCTGATGTACGCGTCGCAGTTCGTCTTCACGACCCTCACGGGCCTCGGCGCGCTCTGGTTCGGGCACATCAACCCCCGAGACGCCCTCGACGGCTGAATCAACGCGAGCGGCCGCGCGTTCGAGGACAGAACTTGGCATCCCCGCCCGCGGGGAGGTACCTGCACCGGAGACCCATGCGAGCGCGAAGCCCCGCCATCCTCTGCGCCGCGATGCTCGCCGTCGCCTCCGTCGCGGGGGCGCGCACCTCGCGTGACCAGCCCTTCTCCCGAGAGCGCACCTGGAACGCCGCGATCCGGCTCATTCGCGTCGACTTCGGCTGCGCGATCACGGAGCGCGACGTCGAGAACGGCTATTTCACCTTCGACTGGCGCGACGGTCGGCGCACCGTGCCGGGCTCCCTCGAGGTGGTCCCCACCGAGGTGGATGGGCGGCCCGGCACGCGGGTGATCGTGCAGATCTCGGCGATGCCGACCTACGTCGAGGCCATGGTGCTCACCCGACTGCGCGCGAAGCTCGTCTCGGACTACGGCGAGCCTCCTCCGCCCCCGCGGCCGCCGCCGACCCCGCCGCGGAGCGATCCGCCGGTCGGCGCGCCCGACGCCTCGGCGCCCGTCACGCCGCCCTCGTCCTCGCCGTGAGTTTGCGGTCGGCGCGGGGCTCGGCCTACCGTGCCTCGCGATGGCTCGGGTGAAGGAGAAGCGGCCGAGGGCCAGGGTCGGCCAGGGCGAGGCGCTCGAGGTGGACACCAGCACCGGGGCGGCCCTGAAGCCGCCGTCGCTGAGCGCCCCGCCGACGCCGCCGCCGCCGCCGGTCGACGGGCCCTGGCAGACCTACAAGGAGCGCCTCGCGGGCCTCGCCGACAAGATCAACGAGGCGCAGAAGCCCATTCGGATCCTGAACGCGGTCAAGTGGGAGCCGGGGTGCTGGGAGGCGTTTCGGCGCTCGCGCTTCAAGGATCCGCCGAAGGTCGACGCCGAGAGCTACGCGAGGCTCGACCTGGGCTTCGACCCCATCGCGCGCGCGCGGGACTTCGGCGACCTCGCCGAGGACGTGCGGAGGCAGCTCGGCGCCGACGACGCCCTCGCGCGCATCCTTCGGGCGACGTGCATGGAGTATCGCGACGTCTGCAGGATGCTCGTGACCCGCGGAAAGCCCGAGTTCTACGCGTACTCCCGGAGGCTATACGGCTCGCCCAAGGACACCTTCGCCGACGGTCGCACCTCCGTGCGCGACATCGCCCACACCCTCTACGGGCTGCTCACGAACCTCGACGAGGCCGCCCTGGCGCCGCCCGAGCCGAGAGACCTCGAGGGCGCGGAGGTCGTCGAGATCCTCAAGGGGCGCTTCGCGAAGTACTTCGGTGAGAGCGAGGTGAACGTCATCCTCGACGACGGGATCATCGCCGACGCCGCCGCTGGCAGCGACTACGTCAAGATCCGAAACTCCGCGAAGTTCAGCGCGCAGGACGTGAACATCCTCGAGGTGCACGAGGGCTGGGTGCACGTCGCGACGAACCTCAACGGCGCCAACCAGCACGTCGCGCGGTGGCTGTCGAAGGGTCCCCCCCGCACGACCGCGGTGCAGGAGGGCCTCGCGGTGCTGATGGAGGTGCTCACCCTCCGCAGCCACCCCCGGCGCGCGCGGAGGCTGAACGAGCGGGTGATCGCCGTCGACAAGGCCGAAGACGGCGCCGACTTCATCGACGTGTTCGAGTGGCACCGCACCGAGGGCTACGACGAGGAGGAGTGCTTCGCGGCGGCGCGTCGGGTGTTTCGCGGCGGCGTGATCGGCGGCGGCGCGCCCTTCACCAAGGACATCGCGTACACGAAGGGGCTGGTGACGAACTACCACTTCATTCGCGCGGCGAACCGCGCGTGCCGGCCCGAGCTGATTCGCTACCTCTTCGTGGGCAAGGTCGCCCACGACGACGTGCCCGTGCTCGTGGCGCGGGTGGCCGACGGGGTGGTGCGCCCGCCGAAGTACATCCCGCCGATGTTCCAGGACCTCAACGGCCTCTCGATCTGGATGGCGTACTCGAGCCTGTTCTCGCAGATGGGGGTCGACGAGATGTTCGACCACTACGAGCACATGTTTCGTCAGGCCTGAGCGCTACGGCGCGAGGGTCGCCCGCAGCGCGTCGAAGAGGGCGTGGTGGTCGCGGGAGCGCGGGTCGCGCCCGAGGCAGGTCGCCACGAAGCGGTGCGCGCCGGCGCGGAGCGCGAAGGGCGTCGACGACGAGAGCACGCGCGGCGCGATCGTGGCCGCGTAGCCCTCCCACACCCCCAGCGGCTGGTCGTCGACGGCGATCTGCCAGCGGCCGTGGTCGAAGGCCCCGTAGCCCTCGAGGCGGAGGTCGTAGCGCCCGGCCCGCGCGAGGTCGAAGGGCACCTCGAGGCGGGCGCCGGCGCGCGCGGCGAAGACCAGGAGCGCCCGCCCGCCGCGGGTGGGTACGCCGCAGCAGTCCATGGTGTGGAGGATCATCGCGCCGCAGTTCGAAGGTCGCTGAAACGTCGGCCAGGCCCGCTCGAATTCGAGGTCGAGGCCGGGGGGCGGCGGCGCGCTGCCCACGCGAAGAAACCGCCCGTTGGCGTCTTGCAGGTGCACCGGGAGGTCGGGGAAGAACCGTCGCACGTCGAGCACGCCGGCGCGGTCGTCGTGCACGTAGACCCGCTCGCGCCCGTCGCGCCAGGGGTCGAGGTCGGCGAGGTAGCTGTGCAGGTCGGGGAGCACGAAGACCCCGCGTCGCAGCCCGGCCTCCTCGATGCGCCGCCGCACGGGCACGCGCCGCGCCTGCAGCCCGTGCACCTCGGCGAGGCCCACCGCCCAGAACCCCGCGTGCGCCGCGGGGAACATCGCGACGGTGGCCAGCGCCACGGCCCCGCGCCATCGCGCGTCGTCGAGGCGAGCGCGCAGCCCCGACGGCGGAGACGACAGCGCGCGCGCCGCGAGCACCGCGAGGAAGGGCGCCGCGGGGAACACGTGCCTCGCGCCGTGCACGATCGAGTTCCCGTAGTAGAAGAACGCGTAGGCGAGGGTGAGCGCCGCGGGAAAGCTCGCGCACAGCAGCGCCGCGGGCGTCGGGTCGCGCGCCACGCCGAGAAGGGCCACCAGCGCGAGGAGCGCGAAGCCCAGGGTCTCGGCGCTCAGCCGCCCGGTGCGCTCGCGCATGAGCCGCAGCGCGTCGTCGGGGGTGTAGCCGTCTTCGCCGAACGACGCCCGCTCCCGCGCGTGCTCGATGGAGCAGCCGACGTCGCGGCCGAACCCGAGCTTGAGGCAGGTAGGCGGGTGATCGCCCCGGGCGACGTAGTCGAGCACGCAGGCGCGGCGCCAGCTCCCGGTGCAGGCGTGCTGCTGCTTCGCGACGACGGCGACGAAGGGCGCGAAGCACAGCAGGGCGACGGCGACGGCGCGCGCGGGGACCTTGCGTCGCAGCAGGGGTGACGCGAGGGCGAGGCCGCACACGCCCGCGAGCACGAAGCCGTCGAGCATGCGCGCCGCGAAGACCCAACCCACGCACGCGCCGAGGCCCGCGAGCAGCGACGCCCGAGGACGCTCCCGCGCCCGCAGCGCGAGGATCACCGCGATGACGTCGAGGGCGCCGACGAAGGCGTGCGACATCAGGTCGGCGGTCTCGATGCCGCGCGCGAAGGAGGGGAGCAGGAGCAGCAGCGAGAGTCGCGGCGCGAAGGCGTCGTCGCTCACGAGCTCGCCGAGGCGCTGCTGCGCGACGGTGAGCGCGCCGCCCACGACGAGCCCCGAGAGCCACGGCACCCCGAGGGCGACGAAGGGCGCGAGAAAGATCGGGTAGCCCGGCACGAACACGCTGTGGAGCCGGCCGTCGAGGCCCTCGAGGAGAAACTTCGCCGCGAACGCGAGGCGGGGCGCGTGGAGCGGCACGCCCAGCGCGCCGTGCGAGGCCGCGCGCCCCTGCAGGAGGTACACGCAGCCGTCGCTGGAGATCACCTGGCCGTTCATCGGTCCGAACCAGAGCCAGGCGGTGATCGCCGAGCTCGAGGCGACGATCAGCGCGAGCCAGAGGGCGCGGGGCAAGCCGGTGAGGGCGCGGTGCGCGCCGCGGGCGAGGGGAGCGACGCCCAGGCCCAGCCCGAGGCCGACGGCGAACGAGAGCAGCGTCCAGCGCCCGGGGGCGGTGGTGAAGGTGTCGCGCAGCGCGGGCCACGCGAGGACGGCCCACAGCGCGGCGAGGAGGGCCGCGTAGCCTCGGGTGAGGAGCTGCGGCAGGGGACGCTCCGAGGGGCTCAAGGGGATCGCGAGGGTGCCACGGCCGCCTCGTCGGTGTCACCCCGCGGCCTCACCGCGAGACCCGCGCGTAACGCGCGCTCGCCGGACTACACTGTCGCCCCCGCCGATGCGCTCATGGCTCCGCCCCCACCTCCTCGCGAACCACTACCCCGCGCTGCACGGGCTGCGCGTGCTCGCGATCCTCTCGATCGTGCAGCTCCACGTGTCGATGGGCTTTCGCAAGTGGGGCTTTCCTCCACCCTGGTACGAGCGCTCGGTCTCGATCTGGTTCGGCATGGACCTCTTCTTTCTGCTCAGCGGCTTTCTCATCGGGTCGATGCTGATGCGCGACCCGACGAGCGCGCGGCCCGCGAGCGCGGCGCGCTTCTGGGCGCGTCGGGCGTTTCGCATCATCCCGCCCTACTACGCGGTGCTCGCCGCGCTCACCCTCGCCGCGAGCCCGGCGCAGCGCGCCAACGTCTGGCACGAGTTCGCCTACCTCACGAACTACTTCCCCGTGCGCAGCGAGCCCATCATGCTCTGGGCCTGGTCGCTCTGCGTCGAGGAGCATTTCTACCTCGCCGTGCCCCTCGTGCTCGCGGCGGTCTCGCTGCTCCGCTCGCCCGCGCGGCGCATGTCGGCCCTCGTCGCGCTCTGGGGGAGCGGCGTCGCGCTGCGCGTGGCCTTCGTCGCCTCGCGCAGCGGCTGGACCCTCGACTCGCTCCTGCGCGAGGTCTACGGACGCACCCACCTGCGCTACGACATCCTCGTCGCGGGGGTGATCCTCGCGGAGCTCCAGCATCACCACGGCGACCGCGTGCGCGCGGCCCTCGCTCGACCCCGCGTGCGCGCCGCGGCCTGGGCGCTCATCGGCGCGTGCTTCGCGCTCCTGCTCTGGCCGCCGCAGGTGATCCCCGAGCCGCTGCGATGGAGCCTCTGGTGGGGGGTGCTCACCGCGGCGATGTACGGACCGCTGGTCTTGTTGTTGGTGAACCGCGAGTCGTCGCTGACCCGCTTTCTGGGCGCGCGCGCCTTCATCGTGCTCGCGACCTTCGGGTACGGGGTCTACCTCGTGCACATCCCCGTGGGCGACCACGTCGTCGTGCCCGCGGTGCTCCTGGCGGGCATCGCGGCGCTGCGCGCGGGGGTGCTCCTGCCCGCGTGGCTGGTCTGGGGCGTGGCCCTCGCGCTCACCTGGGCGGTGTCGGTGGCCATCGCGTACGCGCTGCACCTCGCGATCGAGCGACCCGCGCTCGCGCTGCGTGACCGAATGGTGCCGACGCGATCGTGAGGACCCGCACGCGCTTCGGACGAACCCTCGCGGCGATCTGCGTCGCCGCGGCCCTGACGCGGGCGCCCGCGCTCGTCGCGCCGCCCCTGCTCGACGACCACGTGCAGGCGGCGATGCTCGAGGGGCGCTACCCCGCGCCGCGCTCCCCCTTCGACCTCTACGCCTTCGCCCGCGGCGACGGGCGAGACCGCGCGCGGCTCCGCGCCGAGGGCACCCTGCCGTGGTGGACCGCGGACGACTACCAGCTCGTGATGCTCCGGCCGCTCTCCAGCGCGCTGGTGGCGTTCGATCACCTCGTGCTGCGGCACTGGGTCCTCGCGCGGCTTCACTCCCTCGCGTGGGCCTGCGCCCTGCTCTGGGCCGCGGCCTCGCTGATGCGCAAGCGCGCGGGCGACCGCGCCGCCCTCGTCGGCGCCGCGCTGCTGGCGGCGGACGACGCGCTCACCAGCCCGGTCGTCTGGCACGCCAACCGCTGCGCCCTGGTGGCGGTCACCCTCGCCCTGGTCGCGGTCGACGCCGCCTGCGACGCGCTCGACCGCCGCAGCGGCCGTCGCGGCGCCCTCGCCGTCGCGGCCGCCCTCGGCGCCTGCCTCGCGGGCGAGTACGCGTGGACCGTGCTCCCCGCGATCGCGCTCTACGCGAAGGCGCGGCACCCCGAGCGGGCGTCGCGGGTCTTCGCCGCCCTCGGGGCGCTCGCGGTCGCCTACGCGCTCGCGCGGAGCGCTCGCGGGGAGGGGTGCGCGGCTGCGTGCTCTGCCCCGACCTCGGAGGAACCTCGGGCTGCTGCTCTTTCTCCTTCCTGGGTGGTGGAGCGCGATGCTGGCCGACCTCCTCGCGGGGGTCGGCGTCGAGCTGCGCCACGCGTGGCCAGGCGCTCACCTCGCGCCCCGCGGCGGCCGCGCTCGGCGCGGTGCTGCTGGCGGTCGCGTGGAGAACGTCGTCGCGAGGCGCGCCCGACGATGCGCTGGGCGCTCGCCTCGAGCGTCGCCCCGATCGCGGTGGTCTCGACGGCCTGGCTCTCGGCGAGGCTGATGCTCGGCGCCGCGGTGTGGTCGGCGCTGCTCATCGCGACCCTCGCCACGGCGGGAGTGAAGGGGCGCGTCGCGAGGCTCGCGATGATCGCGCTGCTGACCCTGCACGGCCCCGTGAAGGCCGTGGCGACCTGGCGCGCGGCGTCAGACCACCTGCGCGGGACCCGGCGGAGCTGGCGGGGCGCGGAGACGCTCCTCGCGGGGGTGCCGCCCGAGGCGTCGCTCTACGTGCTGAACGCCACCGACCCCGAGGAGGTGTATTTCGGCCGTTACACGATGCGGGCGAGGGGCGTCTCGACGCCCCGGCGGTGGTTCGTGCTCGCCTCAACGCCGGCGGCGGTGCACGTCTTTCGGGAGTCGCCGCGCGTCCTCTCGATCGTGCATCCCCGCTCGGTGCTCGACGGCGTGTCGGCCCGCTTCTTTCGCAGCGGCGTGCCCTGGCCGGCGACGGGCGCTCGCGCGCGCGTGGGAGACGCGACGGTCACGGTGCTCGACGGCGACCGCGCCGGCGTTCGTCGGCTGCGCGTGGAGTTCGCGGAAGATCTCAACGACCCGTCGATCGCGATCGTCGAGTCGACCGCCTCCGGGCTACGACGGGTGACCCTGCCGGCGGTCGGGGGCTCGATCCAGCTCCGCGCTCCGCGCGACGTGATGCTCGAAACTGTACGCCCTTCGAGGCGCCCTGACGCCGCCGGGCGAAGCGCATCGCATGATCAACCCTTCACCTTCCCTGCGACGAGGGAGTAGCGCGCGACGGCGTCAGGCTGGAGGCCTGGCCCAGCGCAAACCGGGTCCGCTCGCCCCGAACGAGCGACCCCGGCGGGCTGCGTATCTGTTGCGGGAGCGAGTGAGGGCGCGCGTGGTCGACCCGCCGACGATCACGGCCGCAGCAGGAGCTGCCTGACGCGGTCGCGCCAGGGGAGGCTCAGGGGACCATGATGGTGTCGCCGGTGCGCAGCGTGAAATTCTGCTGCGTGTGGCCTTCGACGATGTCGTTCATCGAGACCTCGTAGCGCTCGTCGCGACCGTTCGCCCCGCGACGCAGGACCACGATGGCGTCGACGTTCGCGCCGCGCGTGGTGCCGCCGGCGAGGGCCATCGCCTGAGTGATGGTGAGGGGGGTGCGCGCCTCGAACTCCCCGGGGCGGGTGACGCGACCGAGCACGAACACCCGGTAGCTGTGCACCTCTTCGATGATCACCGCGACCCGCGCGTCTTGCACGAAGCGGCGGTAGCCCTCGGTGATCTCGCGGGTCACGTCGTTCACGGTCTTGCCCGTCGCGGAGATCTCGCCCAACAGCGGCAGGGTGAGCCGGCCATCGGGGCGCACCGTCACGCGCGAGCTCAGGTCGTTGTTGCCGAACACGGCCACGCGAATGAGGTCGCCTGGGCCGATACGGTACTCCTGCACCGTCGCCTCGATGGGCGGCCAGGGGCCGGTGAGCGTGGCCCGGCAGGCCGGCGCCGCGAGGAGGAGGAGGAGCGCGAGGGGGCGGGTGTTCATCGAGCCACGCTTGTACCCAATGCGGCACCGCGTTGGCAACGATGTCTCGGGCGGGGCGGAGCGTCAGCCGGGGGGTGGGTTGGGCGGGGGCTCCGCGCGCCTCGGCGCGTTCGCGGCGCCACCCTTCACGTCGATGAACAGGTCGGGGATGAAGGGCATCTCCGCGACCTCGCCCCAGCGCTCGAGGTCGGTGGTGTCGTAGATCCTCGTATCGAGAAAGCCCGAGATCAGCGCCGTCGCGCCGCCGATGATCGACGCGAGCAGGCACACGATGAAGGCGAGCTTCACCCGGCCCGGGGGCTCGGGCTCGATGGGGAGCGACGGGGGGTCGATCACCCGGAGCTGGTCTCCGCCCGCGAAGCGCGCTCGCTCGAAGTCGCCCTCGCGCTCGAGCTGCCGTCGGAGGAGCACCTGGTAGCTCGCGCGGGTGGTCTCGAGGTCGGCGCTGAGGCGCTCGTACGCGCTGCGGACCTCGAGCATCGTACGCAGCGTGAGCGGGTTGCGGACGGTGGGCGAGGGCGTCGTCGGCGTGGGCGAGCGGCTGCCGTTCGCGGCGTCGTCGGAGCGCACGCTCTCGGCGAGCTCCGCGCGGGCGCGGGCCACCTCGGCCTGCAGCGAGGCGATGCGACGCTCACGCTCGGACCGCGAGAGCTCCACCGTAGAGTGCACCGCCGAGTTGTGCCGAGCCAGGGCGACCCGCAGCTGCTCCGCGAGCTGGGCGCGCTGACGCACGGCGGCCGACATGGTCGGGTGCGCCTCGGTCATGCCTCGGGCGCGCAGGCCGTTGAGCTCGGCGTCCTTGTTGCGCAGCTGCTCGCGGAGCTGCTGCACGTCCTGCGGCTCCTCCGAGGGGCGCGGCGCCTCGGCGGTGGGGTTGCGCAGGAGCTCGATGGCCCGGTCGAGCTCGGCGACGCGGGCGCGCACGCGGCGGGTTCGGACCGAGCTGCGGTCTTCGGTCGCGCGGGGCGTCGGGGCGGCGCCGGGCTGGTTGATCACCACGCGCCCCTCGCGCTCGCGCCGGATCTCATCGACCATGGCCTCGTTCGCGCGCGTGAAGTTGTCGAGGGCGTCTTGCTTCTGCGACAGGGTGGTCTCGAGCTGTCGGCGCTGCGCCGTGACCGTGTCGAGGGCCTGACGCGCGGTCTGCCTCGCGACGATGGTGCGCTCGTTGCGAAAGAGGTCCATCAGGCCCTGCACGGTCTGCTGAGCGCGCTGGCCGTCCTTGTAGACGAACGAGAGCTTCACGATGTTGCGCTCGACGCGCCGGGCCATGGCGTCGCCGAAGACGTCGAAGATCTTCGTCTCCGAGGTGCGCCCGAAGAGGTGATCGTAGAGGTGCAGCCGGCGGATCAGGTCGAGCACGTACTGACGCGAGCCGAAGACCTGGTTGATCCGCGACTCGACGAGGCGCTGGACCTCCTCGTCGCCGCGGTCGCCCGTGTCCATGATCACCTCGAAGGTGGCCTCGGACTTGAAGACCCTGGGGCGCTGGATCACCCAGGCCATGCCGCCGATGATGATCAGCAGGGCGACGGCGAGGCCGCGGCCCCAATATCGCCCGCCGCGTCTGGCGAGGTTGAAATAGTTCGTCAGCAGGTCTTTGAGCGTGAGGACCTGCTCCTCGTTGTTGGGGCCGCCAACGGTCATCTTGGTGCCTCTTCGGGTGCGGCGTCCTGTTGGGGCTCGCCTTCAGTCGGTTCCGCGCTGGGCGTGGGCGTCGCCTCGGGGCGTCGCGGGAGATTCGTGGGGTTGGTCGGCCGCGAGGGGCCATTTCTTGGCGGCGACCCGTCTGGGCGCGCCAGCTCGTTCGCGGTGCGCGGCGCGCCCTGCGCGTTGAATTGCCTCTGGATCTCGGCGTTGATCGCGTCTTCGCTGGGCCGGTCTCCCATCGGGTCGCCGTCGGTCGGGGCGTCGTCGTACGGGTCCCTCGGGCTCGCCTGGGCCTCGTCGCTCGGGCTCTGCGACGCCCCCGCGGCGCGGGCGTTGGCCTGGGCGTCGAGCTCTTCGAACGCGACGAGGGGCTCGGTCGGACCATCGCCCACCGAGGTCGACACGGCGAGTCCGACCATGCCCACGTGTCGAACGATCTCGTTGATCGCCCCAGGTACCTGCGCCGTCACGCGCGACCAGAAGAAGTCGTACCGGGCGAAGATCCCGAAGCGCGGGCTCGGCGACCACCGCAGGCCGCCCCCGGCGTTGAAGTTGATGGTCTCGACGTCGCGGATCGTGTTGGGCGCCGCGCCGGGTCGCTGGTCGTAGTTCTGCGTGACGCCGTAGTCTCCCTGCGCCGAGCCCGTGAACACCCACGCGCCGCGGTTCGGCCGGAACAAGAAGCTCAGGGCTGACCCCGCCACGCGCCCGACCCCGCCCGCCGCCACCTGCGTCGGCGGGCAGGCCTCCCCCGCGCGCACGGCCACGTTGCACCGGGTCGAGGCCACGATGGCGTACTCGTACCGGGCGTCGAAGCTCAGGGCGACCCCATCTCGCGGCTCGGCCCAGCCCAGGCCGGCGTGGACGTACGGTCCCGCGAGAAAGTCGGTGCGGTTGTTCTGGTCTTGGAGCGTGTCGACGCCCCCGAGGAGAAAGGTGGTGAAGGTGTCGCTCCAGCGCCGCCGGATCCCCGCGTAGGCGGTCACCCGCGCGAGCCAGTCGGAGACCCCGTCGATGAGAAATCCCTCGCCGCGCCCCGCCAGCTCCAGCGTGTTGTTCTCGGTGACGTCGTAGGCCAGCGTGACGGCGCCAGCGGCGCTCGAGAGGTTGTTGCGCGCCGCCCCCTCGGGAATGTCGACGGCGTGGCGGTTGAGCGCCAGCGCCGAGAGCGTGAGCCGGGTGCGCTCGCCGAACTCACGCGTGAGGTCGAGGTGGCCGTTGACCTCGCCGTAGAGCCCGCGCTGAAACACCAGGTCGGTCGACTGCGCCCGCCCGAGCAGCAGCGAGGTGCGCCCGAGCACGTACGACGCGTCGCCCTCGAGGCTCCAGCGCTCGTCGTCGGAGTTCCACAGCACGGCGTACCGGGTGATCGACACGAGGTCGCTCTGCCCGATGTCGCGGCCCTCGCCCGAGGTGAAATAGAACTCGCCGCGGGTGCGGAGGAGCTGCCGAAAGGTCTCGGTGCGATGGCCGAGCTGGAGGTCGATCGCGGCGCGGGAGATCACGCCGTCGCCGAACTCGAGCGTTCGCTGGTTCAGCACCGTGGAGTCGTAGCCCCCGGCCAATTCCAGGCCCGCTGCCGCCGCGAGCTGCATCGGGACCACAGCCAACAGAGCGATCGCCGTCGTCATCGCGCGCCTTGTGTCATTTCCTCGTCATCACTCGGCGGGCGCAGAGGCCGCCGCGGGCCGGATCGTACCGGACAATCCCGTCGATTCTGAGTGATCCCGTATGGCATGATGGCGCCGCCGCTGTCGAGGTCCTGCATCGGGCCGAGCGGGTGAACGGTCCGGTCTCGACGCTGAGGTGTCATCGGAATGAAGCGAATCGCTTTTGTAGTCGCCGCCGGGGTGGTGATCGCCGCCGGGGGGCTCGTGACCCTGAAGGCCTGGCGCTACCGCAAAGAGGCCCAGCTATGGCACGGCCGCTGGCTCTCGCTGCACAGCGACCCCGGCGGGCGCGATCACTACCGCGCCGACAACGAGCGGCTCCGCGCCCAGGGGGTCGTTCGCCACCGGGTGGTCTTTCTGGGCGCGAGCATCACCGAGATGCTCGACCTGGCGGGGAGCTTTCCCGACCGAAACTTCGTCAACCGCGGCGCCGGCGGCCAGCTCGTGTGGCAGCAGTTTCTTCGCCTCGACGACGACGCGCTCTCGCTCCGCCCCGAGGCGGTGGTGCTGAAGATGTGCGCGATCAACCTCCTGCCCGACGCGCCGCCGCTCGAGGAGGCCCAGCGCTACTTCGCCATGATGGCCGAGCGGGTGCGGGGGCGCGGGGTCAAGGCCGTGCTCGCGACCGCGGTGCCGGTCTCGCGGCGCTGGGACATGGCCGAGGCCGACGGCCGGGCTACCCCGCAGATCGTGCGATTCAACAACTGGGTGCGAGACCAGGCGCGGCTCCACCACGACCTGGTGCTCGACTACGCGCAGGTGCTCGCCGACGACCAGGGCTACCTCCCCGACTCGCTCACCGACGACGGCCTGCACCCCAACGAGGTCGGTCGTCGCCGCATGCTCGCGCTCATTCGCACCGTGCTCATCGAAGGGCGCGGCCAGCCGCAGGTCGAGGCGCCGCCCGCCGCCGACGGAGGGGTCGTCGAGGCGCCCGCGCCGACGCCCGCCGGCGACGCGGCGCTGCCTCCCGGGCAGGAGCCCAAGGACCGTTGAGACCCGCGCTCACGGTGCTCTCGATCCTCGACGCTCCTGTGGTCACCGGGCCGGCGCGGGGGCTGATTCACCTCTCCCGCGCCCTGCCGCCTTCGGTGCGGCTCCACGTCGCCCTGCTCCAGGGGAGAGGGGCGGGCGCTCCGCCGCCCCTGGCGGAGCTCTCGGGCGGCGCGATGGAGACCTCGGTGCTGCCCGAGCTCGCGCCCTTCGACCCGCTGATCTTCGTGCGCGCCGCGGCGATCGCGCGGCGCATCGGCGCGGGCGTCGTGCAGAGCCACTCCTACAAGCCTCACGTCATCGCCCTGGGGTTGAGCCGAGCGATGGGCCTGCCCTGGATCGGCCACCACCACGGGTGGACCGCGGAGAACGACAAGGTGAAGCGGTACCACCGCGTCGACGCGCTGACGCTCCCGCGGGCCGACCGGGTCGTCGCCGTGGCCAGGAGCGCGCGGGACATCGTCGTCCGCGAGGGCGTCGCGGCGGGCAACGTGGTGATCATCCCGAACGCCGTCGACCGCAGGGACATCGACACCCCGATGAGCCGCGACGAGGCCCGCGCGGCGCTCTCGATCCCCGCGGGGCGCTTCGTGGCCTGCGTGGTGGGGCGGCTCTCGCACGAGAAGGGGCAGGACGTCGCCCTCGAGGCCCTGGCGCGCTGCGCCGCCGAGGGCGCCGACATCACCCTCGCCTTCGCGGGCGACGGTCCCGACCGCGAGGCCCTCGAGGCGCGCACCGACGCGCTCAAGCTCCGAGACCGGGTGCTCTTTCTCGGGCACCAGCGCAGCGTGGGGCCGGTGTACCGCGCGTGCGACATGATGGTGATGCCCTCGCGGTCCGAGGCCATGCCCAACGCGCTGCTTGAGGCGATGACCCTGGGGGTGCCCGCGGTGGCCACGCGCGTGGGCGGCGTGCCCGAGGTCGCCGAGGACGGCGAGAGCGCATGGATCGTTCCCCCCGACGACCCCGCCGCCCTCGCCGCGGCGATGCGCGCGTGCGCGGCAGACGAGGCCGAGCGCGCGCGGCGCACGTCTCGCGCGAGGGAGCTCGCCCGCGAGAACCACGACCCGGGCGCGCGCGCCCGGCGCTACCTCGACGTGTACGAGGCGCTGCTCCACCGGGTGCTCGCGCCCCGCGCCGCGGCGGGAGGAGGGGGCGCATGAACGCGCGATCGATCATGAAGCGGGTGTTGCACGCGGCGTCGACGGGGGCGGTGGCGCCGCTCCTCGCGCTCTACACCGCCGAGCGCCTCGCGCTGCCCGAGTCGCGCCGCGACCCGCTGTTTCAAGGCTACTCCCAGGCGCTCGCGATGGTGCCGGGGTTCACCGGGCAGTACCTGCGCCGCGCGTTCTACGCCGCCGTGCTCGACGCGTGCGACCTCGACACCTGCGTCCAGTGGGGGACCATCTTCTCCTCGACGCACGCGCGCCTCGGTCGGGGCGTCTACGTCGGCGCGCGCTGCATGCTGGGCCGCGTCGACCTGGCGCCGCACGCGACGCTGGGGTCCAACGTCGACATCCTCTCGGGCAAGAACCAGCACGGCTTCGACGACCCCGACACGCCCGTGCAAGACCAGCCGGGCCGCTACGAGGTGGTGCGCATCGGCACGAACACCTGGGTCGGCAACGGCGCGGTGGTCCTCGCCGACGTGGGCGCGCGGTGCGTGGTGGCGGCGGGCGCGGTGGTGACCTCCGAGGTGCCCGACGACGTGGTGGTGGGGGGCAACCCCGCCCGCGTGCTCCGGCGTCGTGACCCCGAGACCCGGCGATGGGTGCGCGCGACATGAGGGTCCTCGCGCTGACGCACCGCACGCCCTTTCCGCCCGACAAGGGCGACAAGATCCGCGCGCACCACCTGTTGACCGGGGTCGCGCGCCGGGGCGTGGAGGTGCACCTCGTGGCCTTCGCCGAGCCGCCCTCCGACGCGGCCTACGCGGCGCGGCTCCGTCGTGACTTCGCGAGCGTCACGCTCATCCCCCTCGACCTCCGCGTGCAGCGGGTTCGCGCGCTCACGGCGCTGCTCGGGGCCACGCCGCTCACGGTCCCGGCCTTCGACACGGCGGCGATGCGCGAGGCCGTCGACCTGCGCGTGCGAGACCTCCGCCCCGACGTGATCTTCGCCGAGAGCTCCAGCATGGCGCCCTACGCCCTGGCCCACGCCGGGGTGCCTCTCCTCATGGACTTCGTCGACGCCGACTCGGCCAAATGGCGCGCCTACGCCGAGGCCGCCCGCCCGCCGATGAGCCTGATCTACGCGCGGGAGGCCCGAACGCTCGCGCGCTTCGAGCGCGAGGTCGCCCTGCGCGCCCGCGTCTCCGTGATCACCGCGGCGCGGGAGCGCGCGCTGATGAACGAGATCGCGCCTGGGTGCGACGTGCGCGTGCTCGCGAACGGCGTCGACACCGACTACTTCGCCGCTCGATCTGAGGCCCCCACCGACGCCTCGATGGTCTTCTTCGGGGCCATGGACTATGCCGCCAACGTCGAGGCCGCCGTGAGCCTCGTTCGTGAGGTGCTCCCGAAGGTGCGCGCGCGGCACCCCGAGGCGAGGGTGGTCATCGCCGGGGCGCGCCCTTCGGCCGAGGTTCGACGGCTCGCAGAAGACAGCTCTGTGATTGTCACGGGTTACGTGTCAGACATGAGGCCAGTGGTGCAGGGTTGCGCGCTGGGGGTCTTCCCTTTGAGGGTCGCGCGGGGGGTGCAGAACAAGGTGCTGGAGGCGATGGCGATGGGCGTGCCTGTGGTCACGTCACCCGCGGTCGCCGAGGGGGTCACCGCGACGCCGGGCGATGAGATCTCCGTGGCGCCGGTCGACGACGCCGGGGCGTCCACCGCCGCGGCCGTGTGCGCGCTCCTCGAGGACCGAGCGCAGGCGAGGGCGATGGCCGCGCGGGCTCGTCTCCGGGTCGAGCGCGACTACGGGTGGGCGCCGAGGGCGGCGGAGCTCCATGAGCTCCTGGCCGAGGTCGCCCTCAGCGCCGGGCGACGCGGGCCCTGACGAAGGCGCGCTCGGCGGACGAGAACGACGCGAAGACCGCGCCGGCGACGTAGACCAGGAGCACGGCGAAGCAGGTGATCCCGAGGGTCACGAGGTGCAGGTGCAGGTTCGCCCGCTCCGCGAGCCGCAGCAGGCCGTACGCGGGGATCAGCGGGGGCAGGGTGCGCACGAAGACGTTGAAGAGGTGCTCCCAGATGCTCACGCCGATCCGGCGGCACACGAAGTAGGGGAGCACCAGGGCGCTGTTGATCGCCGCGGGGACGAAGGTCGCGAAGGCCACGCCGGCGATGCCCCAGGTGCGCACGAGCACCACCGACATCACGAGGTTGAGCGCGCCCTCGACGATGGTCAGCCGCGCGGGGATCGTGAGCTCGCCGAGGCCCTCGAAGATGGGCCGGGCCAGGGCGCGCCCCGCGATCTGCGCGATGAACGCCGCGGCGAGCCACATGAGCGGCTCGCGGCCGTGGTCGGCGTGGCTCGGCCCCAGCCACAGGGCGAGCACGTGGTGGCCCCAGACGAAGAACACCAGGGCCACGGGCATGACGAAGCACATCGCGACCTTCGTGCCCGTGCGCCAGAGGGTCTGGAGCACGTGGATCTCCTTGCGCGCCGCGGCCTCGCTGACGCCGGGGAGCAGCACCAGGGTCGCCCGGTCGATGCCGTCGCGGGCGTAGTCCACCAGGCGCAGCGGGATGACGTAGTAGGTCACCGAGGCGGGCCCGAGCGCCTGCGAGATGACGAACTCGTCCGTGTAGTTGATGAGCTTCTCCGACAGCGTGAACAAGAACGACTGGGCGCTGAAGGTGAAGAGCACCGAGAGCCTCGCGCGGCGAAAGAGCGTGAGGGAGACCCGGAGCTGGGGCAGGAGCCTTCGCGCGAAGGTGTACGCGAGGGCCTGCTCGAGCATGAACGAGACCATGGTGATGATCCCGACGACGAGCACGGTGGGTCGCATCGAGACGGCGACGACGGTGGCGACGGTTCGCGCGAGGAGCAGCGCGAAGTTGTAGCGGTTCATCACGTCGAAGCGCTGCAGCCCCATGACCACGCCGCCGTAGACGCTGCCGGGGAACTGCACCAGCAGCGCGACGCCCATCATCACCACCATCGCCCGCGCCTCGTTGGCGTGCTGCGCGGGGACGTTGAACAGCTCGGGCATCGGGCCCGCGATGAGCAGGGCCAGGACGAAGCACAGCACGCCGAAGGCGAGGTAGACCCCGAAGATGGTGGAGACGGTCTCGTCGAGGCTGCGCTGGTCGTCCTTGGCGTGGTGCTCGGCGACGAACTTCACGATCGCCGCGCCGAGGCCGAAATACAGCACCCCCGAGTAGCCCACGAGGCCCGAGACCAGCGCCACGATGCCGTAGCCCTCGTCACCCAGCCGGTGCACGAGGAAGGGCGTGAGCAGCAGCGAGATGACCAGCTGGCTGGCGAGGAGCGCCCACTGGGAGGTGATGTTGCGGACGAGCCGACCGAGGTCCATGCGAGGCGCCGGAGACTACACGCTCGCCGCGGTCACACGAAGCTCGGCCTCAGGGATCTACTCGGTGCGCCGGTAGTTCGGCGCCTCTTCGGTGATGATCACGTCGTGGACGTGGCTCTCTCGCAGGCCCATCGCCGTCGATCGCACGAAGCGCGCGCGGGTCTGCATCTCGGAGATCGACCGGCACCCGCAGTAGCCCATCGACGCGCGGAGCCCACCGACGAGCTGGTGCACGTTCGCCGACACGCTCCCGCGGTAGGGCACGCGCCCCTCGATGCCCTCGGGCACGAGCTTCTCGTCGGCGGCGCCAGACTGTCCGTAGCGGTCCTTGCTCCCCTTGCGCATCGCGCCGAGGGAGCCCATGCCGCGGTAGATCTTGTACGAGCGGCCCTGGTAGAGCACGAGCTCCCCGGGCGACTCGTCGGTGCCCGCGAAGAGCGATCCGATCATCACCACGTCGGCGCCCGCGGCGATGGCCTTGCCGATGTCGCCCGAGTGCTTCACCCCGCCGTCGGCGATGACGGTCACGCCGTGGCGCCGCGCGACCCGCGCGCAGTCGGAGACCGCCGTGATCTGCGGCACGCCCACGCCCGCCACCACGCGGGTCGTGCAGATCGAGCCGGGACCGATGCCGACCTTCACCGCGTCGACCCCCGCCTCGATGAGCGCCTCGGCGGCGTCGGCGGTGGCGATGTTCCCCGCGATCACCGGGAGCTCCGGGTAGCTCGCGCGGATCATCCGCACGGTGTCGATGACCCCCTTGGAGTGCCCGTGCGCGGTGTCCACCACGAGCACGTCGACGCCGACCTCGACCAGCCGGCGCACGCGCTCCTCGCGATCGGCCGCGGGCCCCACCGCCGCGCCGACGCGGAGGCGGCCCAGCGCGTCCTTCGCCGCGCCGGGGAAGCGCTCGGCCTGCAGCAGGTCGCGGATGGTGATCAGGCCCACGAGCATCCCGCTCTCAGGGTCGACCACGAGGAGCTTCTCGATGCGGTGCCGGTGCAGCAGCCCTCGCGCCTCCTCGGCGGTGACGCTCGGCCCCACGGTGACCAGCCGCGCGCCCGGCGTCATCACGCGCTCGACGGGCTGGTCGAGGTTTCGCTCGAAGCGAATGTCCCGCGACGTGAGGATGCCCACGGGGCGACGGTCGAGCACCACCGGGAGCCCGCCGACGTTGCGTCGACGCATCAGCTCGACGGCCTCGCGCAGGGGCGTGGTCGGCTCGACGGTGAGGGGGTCGACGACGATCCCCGACTCCGCGCGCTTGACCTTGAGCACCTCGAGGGCCTGCTCGTCGGGGCTGAGGTTCTTGTGAATGATCCCGAGCCCGCCCTCGCGGGCCATGGCGATGGCGGTGCGCGCCTCGGTGACCGAGTCCATCGCCGCCGAGACCAGCGGGATGTTCAGCTCGATCCCGCGGGCGAGGCGGGTTCGGGTGTCGGCGTCCCTGGGGAGCAGGTCGCTGTAGGACGGCAGGAGCAGCACGTCGTCGAAGGTCAGGGCTTCGCGGAGGGGTTCTTCCAACATCGGCGCAACGAGTCTCCGGGCGGGGGGCGCGACGGGGCGCGCGGATTGTGTGGAGAAACCCTATCACGCTCTCGCCAAGGTCATGTTCGTCGTGCATAGTCCCGCCTCATGGCACGCGGTCTCCTCTCCACCTCTTCGCCCTTTCTTCGCGCGGTGTTCGCCGCGGCCCTGCTCGCGGGCTGCGGAGACGACGCAAATTCCTTCCCCACGGGGGACTACGACGCCGACCTCGAAGTCGATGCCGCCATCGACTCCGGCGGTCCCCTCGAGTTTGACGTGGTGTCGACCGACATCGTGTCCCCGCAAGAAGACCGAGCGCAGCCCGTCGACACCTTCACCCCCGTCGACCGTCCGACGCCCCCGGTCGACAACGGCCCGCCGCCCACCGACACCCCCGCCTCTGTGTGCCCCTCGTCGTGTGGCAGCAACGCCGACTGCAACCCGTGTCGCTCACCCGGTGAGACCGGCAACTACTGCTGCATCTCGGGCCTGTGCCTCTACATGACCGACATGTGCTCCGCCACGGTCCCCTCCGACGTGCCCCCGGGCGGCGGCGGCGATGGGGGTGGCGGTGATGGCGGCGCGGGCGGCGCCGATGCTGGCGCGGGCCTTGACGCCGCGGGTGGCGCCGACGCCGCGGGTGGATTCGACGCCGGCGGCGGCGCGGGCTGACGCTTCTCACCCTCTGGGGCCCTGATCCAGGGCCCGCAGCCCTCCCCCTCTCCCTCCTGCTCTGCTCGATCCCCGTCGCGAGTCACCCCATCGGGTGGGCTGCGCTTCGCCGTGGCCGCCGCGCCCAGGCACCCGAGCACGCGGCGCCTCCCTCAACCCCATTGCCCGACGACGACCCTCCCTCGAGGCGTCGTCGTCGAACACCCGGCCATCGCCGAGACGCCGCTCCGCTCAGTTTCGGCGAACCTTCGAGCCCACGAAGGAGACCCCGAGGATCTTCTCTCGCTGCAAGCGGTCGCAGCAGGCCGTGAGGTCTTCGGTGGTGCTGACGCCCGCGCGGGCCACGAGGAGGTAGCGGTCGATCAACCCGTGCCAGGCGAGGGTCTCGGCGGTGCCGAAGATCGGCGCGGAGTCGATCACGATGTAGTTGAAGATCCCGCGCAGCTGGTGCAGCAGGATCACCGCGGCCTCGGACGAGAGCGCCGCGTGCGCGCTGGCCACCGCGGGCCCCGCCGGGAGAAGCCGGAGGCTCGAGCTGATCTGGATCACGTCGATCGGCAGGGTGGGGTCGTTGGACCGCGCGGCGAGCACCGAGGTCAACCCGAGGTCGCCGCGGATGCCGAAGAGCGTGTGCTGCTTGGGGTTGCGCAGCGCGGCGTCGATGAGCAGCACCCGCACGCGACCCCCCTCCGCGAGGGCCAGGGCGAGGTTGGCCGCGGTGACCGAGCGGCCGTCGCCCTCGCGGGCCGAGGCGACCACGAGCACCTGGAGCCCGGGCTCCTGCTCGATGCGGTGCCGGAGCGTTCGAAACTGCGCCGCCGCGTAGCCGTCGGGGTGCGAGAGCATCACGAGGTCGGGGGAGAAGGTGTCGATGTGCTCGGGCGGGTTCTCGCGGAGCGGCGGACCTTCGCCCCCCATCATCTCCCCGCCCATGTCGTAGGGCATCTGCCCGGCGAGCACCATCTGGCTCGCCGGGTCGACGCCGTAGCCCATGTCCTGCGGGTAGCCGCTGTGGAACTGCGCGCTGAAGCTCGAGTCGAGGACGCGCGTGCTCTCCTCGGGGATGTCGATCGCCTGCTGGACGTACCCGCGCATCTGCCCGGCGGTGAGGGTCATCGCCTCGGCGGAGTCGCCCCCGACCGGGTGCCAGCCGCCGGGGTTCGTCGGAAACGCGCCGGGGTCGCCTCCCTGCTCGGCGAGCAGCTGCTGCGCGCTCGCGACCCGCGTCGCCGCGTCGTGGTCGATCATCTCGTAGGCCGGCGCGGGCGCGGGCGCGTGCTCGGAGAAATAGTCGGTGATCGGGGCGCCGGTGTGCGGGTCGTACGCCGGCATCGGACTGGCGAAGGGCGCCATCATCGATGGGGTTCGGCGTGGTTTTTGCGAAGAGTCCGACATCTAGGATCTCACGGGGAGGGTGCGCCAACCTACGCGTCAGGGGCGCTCGTCGTCAAACCCAACGATGCTGTCGGAGCCTATCGTCCGCGGGCTGAGAGCATCACGAACGGTGTGCGAACGATAATCTCGAGGTCGGTCAGGAGGAAGGTCCAGAAGTCTTCGAGCCGGGCGGCGTACGCGAGGTCGTAGAGGAGCTTGGTGCGCATGTCGTCGGCGATGGAGTCTTCGACCCCCTCGAGCTTGAAGGGGTTGACCAGGGTCTCTTTGAGGTGGGCGATCGCCGAGTCGGCGGGGATGCGGCCGAGATAATCGAGGGAGACCTGAGCGAGGCCGGTGATGCCCGGGCGCACCATGCGCGTGCGCTCCTCGAACATCGGAATGACCGCCGACAGGGTCTTCACCAGCTCGGGCCGCTCGGGGCGGGGGCCGACGATGCTCATGTCGCCGCGGAGCACGTTCCAGAACTGCGGGAGCTCGTCGAGCCGCGACTTTCGCAAGAAGCGCCCGACGCGGGTGATGCGGTCGTCGTTGGCGCTGGCGAGCTGGGCCTTGCCCTTCTCGGCGTCGATGCGCATCGAGCGAAACTTCCACATCCGAAAGGTCGGCAGGTCGTCGAGGTCGGTGTGGTCGGCCGGGGTTCGACCGACGCGCACCTGGCCGTAGAAGATCGGGCCCGGGTTGTCGAGGTAGACCGCGGCGGCGAGGATCGGGAACAGCGGCGCGGTCACGGCGAGGCCCACGCTCGCGCCGAGCACGTCCATCGCCCGCTTGAACAGCTGCACCCTGCGATCCATCGCCCGGAGCGTCATACCAACGGCGGCGCCGACGCAGCAAGAAACAAGTCGGCGACGGAAGCGTGGCGGCGACCGGGGCCTCGGGTGTATCGTCTCGGGTCGATCATCCCGTGGCTCCCCTGAGGCAACAATGATGATGCGGTTCACGGCCTGCGTGCCAGGACGGCTGGACTACCGCGATCTGGTCGGGCGAACGCTGTCCGACGTGTGCCGTCGCGTCGAGCGCGACCTGCACTGCCCAGGCGTCGAGTGGCGGGTGATGAGCGCGTTCAACGAGGCCTTCAACAACATCGTCGAGCACGCCTACGCGCACGTCCCTGGGGACGTCGACGTGACGCTCACGGTGGAGGCCGACAGGGTGGTCCTTCGCCTGACCGACCACGGGCAGGGGTTCAATTTTGATGATTCTGGGGCGCGCGATCAGCCGCCGGAGTTCGACACCCTCTCCGAGGGAGGCATGGGCTTGTTCATCATTCGCCGGGCGATGTCCGAGGTGTTCTACGAGCGCCGTCAGGACCGGAACTTTCTCACGATGATCCGCTCGTTCGACGGCTGCAGGGAGACCGACGGTGGAAGTGGGGTTCGATGCTGAAGCATGAAATCAAGCGCGAGGGCGACGTGCTCGTCCTGCGCGTTCAAGAAGAGAATCTCGACGCGCTGACGGTGGCCGAGAGCCGCCCCCTGGTGGATCAGATCGTGGACCAGAACGCCTCGAAGGTCGTCGTGGACATCTCCGAGGTGAAGACCATCGACAGCTCCGGCGTCGCGGTCATCGTCTCGCTCTTCAAGCGCCTGCGCGCCGTCGGCGGCGGCATTCGGGTCGCCGGTCTGCGCGGGCAGCCGAAGGAGATCTTTCACTTCCTCCGCCTGGACCAGGCGCTGCCGATCTTCGACTCCGTTGAAGAGGCGATCCGTAGCTTCTAGAAGGTCCCTCTCGGGGCGCTTCGCGCCGCCCTCCTGCACACAACGGGTCCACCAACTTGGCTCGCATCATCTCCCTCGCCCCCGAGAAGGGCCGAATCCACCGCCTTGACGCGACCGAGAACCTCATCGGCCGGCGCCTCGACTGCCACGTGTATGTGAACGACCAGCGCGTCTCGCGGCGGCACGCGCGGATCCGTCGCGAGCTCGACGGCCTCCAGCTCGAAGACCTCGGGAGCAGCAACGGAACCTTCGTCAACCACCGGCGCATCCACGGCTCGGTGCGGCTCCGCGATGGCGACCTCATCGCCATCGGCGCCTGGTCGTGGCAGCTCGACCTCTCCGACGAGCAGCCGACGGGCGTCGACTCGCCGCTCGTCTCCGACCTGCCCAGCGACCTCACCGCCTCCTTCGCCGACCTCCGGGGCCTCGGCGTGGCGGTGGTGCAGCGCAAGGCCGCGACCCTCTACGAGGCCGAGCAGGAGATCGAGCGGGTTCACCGAAAGCTCCAGGCGGTGCACCGGGTGGCCGAGGCCGTGTCGAGCACCCTCGACCCGACGCAGATGCTCGACCGGGTCACGTCGCTGCTGCTCGAGGTCTTTCCGCCCTCGTCTCGCGCGACGGTGCTGGGGCTCGACGCCGCGACGGGCGTGCTGCGCGCGCGGGCCTCGCAGTCTCGTCGCCGGGCGCCTCACGACGAGGAGGGGGTGCGCATCGCGCGAGGCGTCGTCGACCGGATGCTCCGCCTGGGGCAAGGCGTGCTCATCGCGCAGGCCGCCGACGCCTCGCACGCGGCCGACGTCGACGAGCAGGGCGGCCGCCGCGACTCGGACCCCGACGCGTCGGGAGAGGGCATCGGCTGGCGCATGGGCGCGCCGCTCACCGTGCGCGGCGAGCACAGCGGCGTGGTGCTCCTCGAGGCCGAGCCCGCGCGGGGGTACTTCACCCAGAACGACCTCGACCTGCTCTCGGGCCTCGCGGCGCAGATCGCCGTCGCGCTGCACCTGATCGACCTGCACCAGCGCCTGCTGGTGCGCGACCGCCTCGACCACGACCTGCGCCTCGCGCGGCAGATTCAGCGCAACCTCCTCCCGCGAGACCCGCCCCGCGTCGCCGGGCTCGAGATCGCGGTGCACTACGAGCCCGCGTTTCATGTCGGCGGCGACTTCTACGACTTTCTCTGGCGCGACCAGCAGCAGCTCTCCATCGTCGTCGGGGACGTGAGCGGCAAGGCCGTGTCGGGCGCGCTCTTCATGGCGCGGGTCACGAGCGAGATCCGCTCCGTGGCCTCGCTGGGCTCCCCCGCGAGGGTCATCGAGCGGGTGAACCGCGCCCTCGCCGAGATCGCCGACGACGGGATGTTCGTGACCCTGGTCTACCTGAGCATCGACCTGCGCACGAACACGATGCGCTTCGCCAACGCCGGGCACACGATCCCGCTGCTGCAGCGCGGCGAGCAGCTCCTGTCGCTGGAGTTCGACCGCGCGCGGTCGATGCCGGTGGGCGTGCTGCCGGAGATCCAGTGCGACGAGGTCGAGGTGCCGCTGCTCCCCGGCGACGTGCTGATGCTCTACACCGACGGGATCATCGAGGCGCGCTCGATGAAGGGCGAGTTCTACGGGCAGGATCGTCTCGACGCCGCGGTGGCCTCGGCGCCCCGCACCGCGCGCGGCGCCCTCGACGCCGTGCTCCGCGACGTCGACGGCTTCGTCGAGGCGGCGCCGCAGGCCGATGACCAGACCGTGGTCTCGATGCACCTCTCGAAGAGCGGCGCGATGCGCATGGACACGCTCCTCCCGATCCCGAACCGGCCGCGCTGAGCGCGCTCGCGGGTCAGTAGCCCATGTCGTGCATGCCGGCGGCGTTCATCTCCAGCGCCGCGCCGCGCCGCGCCGCCGGGGCCGCCGAGGGCGAGCGCAGCACGCGCTGCGCGCTGGAGCGGTTGCGGCTCACCGCCGCGCTCTGGGAGCGCAGGGCGCGCAGGGCGCTCTCGTCGCGCACGCTCGCCTGGGCCCGCTGGAGCTGCTCCTGCGCGTGCGCCAGGGCCGCGTCGGCGCGGGCGACCTCGCCCTCGTTCATGAGCTGCGCGGCGCGGAGCTGGCTCTGCGCGACGTCCCAGCGGGTGACCATCGCCGCGACGCGCTCGTTGACGACCGGCGTCGCGCCGCGCGCGGCGGTCTCGACGCGGATGGCGAGACCGTTGGAGCTCCGGGGCGCGCCGCGGCGTGAGGGGTCTTCGTAGCGCAGGCGCGCGCTGCCCAGCGTGTGGCTGCCGCCGGCGCCGAGGGGCGCGCGCACGCGAAACAGCACCTCGCGGTGCTGCGCGCCGTAGAGGCTGCCGAGGGGGACCTCGTAGCGCGACCCCTGCCGACGGGCGTGGGCGACGCCCACGGGCTCGAGGACCACGCCGTCTTCGGGCGAGAACTCGAGCACCGCGTTGGTCGCCACGGTCTGGCCCAGCAGGCTCAGCTCGTCGTGCAGGATCACCGCCATCTGCTGCGGCTGCTCGAGGTGGAGCCGCCCCGCGGTGCGCGCGGCGATCGCTCCGAGGGTGCCCTCGTCGTAGTCGAGGCCGACGCCGATGGCGCTGACCTGCGAGCCGTTCTCGGTGACGCGCGCGGCGAGGTCGGAGAGCTCGCCCGCGGAGGACGGGCCGATGTTCGCCCTCCCGTCCGAGATCAGCACCACGCGGCGCACGGGGTGGGTCGAGGGCGCGGCGGCGAGGGCGTCCTGCGCCGCGGTCAGGCCGCCGTAGAGGTTGGTGCCGCCCGCGGCGTAGATCCCGTTCACCTGCTGCAGCAGGCGGGCCCGCGAGTTTGCGTCGACGACCGTCGGCGCCGCCAGGGCTCGCACGCCGTCGGAGAACGCGAAGACCGACACGATGTCGCCGTCGGACAGCCCGTCGATGAACGACGCCGCGGCGAGGCGGGCGTGGGTGATCTTGTCTCCGCTCATCGACCCCGAGGTGTCGATCAGCAGCGCCACGTCGAGGGGCGCGCGGGTCACGGCGGCGCCGCGGGGCGTGTCGATCCAGAGCCCGATGTAGGTCTCGCCGTCGTCGCCGACCACCAGTCGCGTGTGCATCGCCGAGCCGTGGAGCCACTCGCTCGACGCGGCGCGGTCGCCCTGCACCACGTGGTTCGCGACGGTCATGCGCTGCCCGGCCGCGCCGCTGGCGCAGGCGCAGAGGGAGATTCCTACGAGGAGAGAGGCGAATCGACGGGACATACGGCACCTCCGGCGCCGCGTCGGTGGGCGTGTGCGTCAGCCCGGTGGAGGGACGCGGCGTTCGGCTGCAGACGCGCGTGCCTCGCGACGGGTCTAGGAAAAGTTCACAGGCAGCTGATCACGCTGCGCCACCGCCACTGGCTCGACCCGCAGGCCCGGTCGGTGGGCGCGCTGGAGGTGCCCGTGTGGCAGGAGTCGCTGTCGCTGCACCAGCCGCAGTTGCTCCGCACGGTGCACGTCGCGCAGTTGCCGCTGGAGTTGCAGGGGTCTGCCGAGTTCGCGCAGCGCGAGCGCGTGCCCGACCACCTCGCGCAGACGCGCCCCATGGCGGGGCCGGTGGGCGTGCCCGACATGCAGGTGTTGTCGCTCGCGCACCACCCGCAGCCCGCGCGGCCGGTGCAGGCGCCGCAGTCGGTGAGCGTCGCGCAGGGGTCTGCGCCGACGTTGCAGGACGCGACCTCGCCCGCCCACATCCCGCCGCAGGTGCCCGTGGCGGGGCCGTTGCGCGCGGCGTTCGCGGTGACGCAGCGGCTCGTGGCGCCGCACCAGCCGCAGCCCGAGCGGGCGAGGCAGCCGCCGCAGCCCGAGAGCGAGTCGCAGGTGTCGGTGGGGTTGAGGCAGGTGACGGACGAGAAGCTCCACCCCGTGACGCAGCGACCGTCGGTGGGGCCAGAGGCGTCGCCGGGGACGCAGATGCTCGTGCCCCCGCACCAGCCGCAGCCGCCGAAGGCGGTGCATCCCCCGCAGGTGGTCGCGCGGGCGCAGGGGCTCACCACGCCCTGATCGGTGGGCGTCGACGCGTCGGCGGCGACCGCGGCGTCGGTCGCGTCGTCCGCAGCGGCGTCGGCGGCGTCGGCGCTCGCGGTGTCGTCGACCTGCGACACGATGTCAAAGCTCAGCGTCGAGTCGAGGGTCGCGGCGTCATCGACGCCGGCCTCGTCTTCAAACTCGGCGCCCACCGCGCAGGATGACGCGAGGAGCGTGAGCAGCATGAGCGTCAGCGCGCGCATCGGGTCCATCGTATGCCACGGCGCCGCGGCGCGCGGAAGTCGCAGGCCGCCGCGGCGCGTTCAGCCGCCGGAGGCGCGCCGTCGTCGCGCCCGGCGCTCGAGGAAGGCCCGAGCGGGCGCCGCGCCGATCGCGAGGCCGAGCTCGCGCTCCAGCGACGCCAGGGCGTCGAGCAGCGCCAGGGGCTCGGCGCCGTGCAAGCGCCGCCGCGCCTCGTGCACCGCCGCGAGGAACTGAAAGGCCGTCGCCGCGTCGAGGTGCACGGTCACCCCCGACGCGACCCGCACCGAGGCGCTCCACTCCGGGCGACGTGGTCCGTCCATTCTGGCTGAAATAGCCTCGCGAGGTATACCGCGCAAGTGTTCAGCACCGCCGCGAGGCCGCGTTGCTGCGCGTCGCTCGCTCGGGCATACACAGTGGCGAACTCGATGACCCGCACCTCGGCCCCCACGGCGATGCTGACCCTCGCGCTCGCCCTGGCGGGCTGTGGCGCGGTCGGCGAGATCGGCGACGACGACGCGTCCGCGGACATCGCGCCTGGCGACGACGGCGCCTCGCAGGATGTGGCGGACGTCGTATTGCGGGACGCCGTCACGCGCGACGCGGCGGACGACGTCGTGCTGGATGGCTCGACGCAGGACGCGGCGGACGACGTCGTGCTGGATGGCTCGACTCAGGACGCGGTGGACGTCGCCTCGCGAGACGTCGTCGCGCGAGACGCGGCGGAGGTCGCTCCGACAGACGCAGCGCGGGGGGGATGTCCGGGGGAGATGGTGTTGGTGGAGGGGCGCGTGTGCGTCGACCGCTGGGAGGGTGCGCTCGAGCGCGTCGAGATGGACGGGGGCGTGAGCGCCTGGTCGCCGTACGAGAACCCCGGCACGCGGGAGGTGCGCGCCGTGTCCCGGGCGGGGCAGGTGCCGCAGGGATACATCACCGGCGAGCAGGCGCAGCGGGCTTGCGTCAACGCGGGCAAGCGCCTGTGTGCCATGAGCGAGTGGCTGAGCGCGTGCCGCGGCCCCCAGTCCCTGGTCTACCCCTACGGGAACAGCTACGTACGTCGTCGGTGCAACGAGGCGCGAACGCCCCACCCCGTGGTGCAGTTCTACGGCACCTCGACCGGCGTCTTCACCTTCAACAACATGAACAACCCCGGCATCAACATGCAGCCTGACACCGTCGCCCCCACCGGGAGCTTCTCGGGCTGCGAGTCGCCGTGGGGCGCCTTCGACATGGTCGGCAACCTCCACGAGTGGATCGCCGACCCCGCCGGGACCTTCAAGGGCGGCTTCTACGTCGACGCCGAGATCAATGGCCGGGGGTGCCTCTACACCACCACCGCGCACGCGTTCTCGTACCGCGATTACTCCACGGGCTTTCGCTGCTGCGCAGACCCCCGATGAGCGAGGAGGGCGGCGCGAGGCGCGCGGGGCCCGCCCGCCTCGCCGGGGCGCTGGCCCTCTCGCTGCTGGGCTGCTCCGTCGCCGAGCCCGCCGCGCCGCCCGCGCCGCGCCGCGCCGCGCCCCCCCCGGACGTCCCCCCCGCGTGCGCGCCCGCCCCCCGCTGCCCGGCGCTGGCGCCCCCTGACGACACGCCCCTCGGGTCGATCGCGCAGTACCGCCGCGTGCGAGACATCCTCGCGGGCGAGGACGACCGCATCGACCTCGCCGAGGTCTCGCTCAACCTCTCGCAGCTGCTCGACGAGGACCTCGATATCGCCCCTGACCTCGCGACCCTCGACCGCCTCGCGGACGAGGCGCGACGGGCCACGCCCCGAGGCTGCCGCGGGCGCTGCGCGCTGCGTGCGCTGGTGCGGAGGTTCTTGGGGCGCTGGAGGTTTCGTCCGGTCACAGACCCCAACGGGCTCTACATCGATCCCCGCTACGACCTGCTGCACGACGTGCTCGCGAGCCGCGAGGGGTACTGCGAGGGGCTCTCGGTGGCCTTTCTCGCGGTGGCGCAGCGCCTGGGCCTGCCCGTGCGCGGCGTGCTCGCGCGGCAGCACCTCTTCGTTCGCTACGAGGGGACCGACGGCGTGGTCGACGTCGACCTCACCCAGCGGGGTGACCCGCCCGAGCCTGACGAGAACCCGCCGCGGTGTCAGCCGCGCGCGGGCGTGTACGGCCGCTCGCTCACCCGGCGCGAGATGGCCGCGCAGGTGGTCAGCGTCGTCGGGATCCTCGACAACATCGCCGCGCGAGGGGCGTGGATCGACGCGGCGGTCGCCCTCGCGCCCAACGACGCGGACCTGCGAAACAACCGCGGCGCCGAGCGCGAGGCCCGCTACGACTTCGACGGCGCCGCGTCGGACTACCGCGCGGCGGTCGCCATCGACCCCTGCGTGTCGTTCTACCGGGTCAACCACGCGGGGGCGCTGCGCCGCGCGGGGCGGCTCGACGAGGCCGCGCAGGCGCTCGCGGCGATCGAGCGGGACGCCGAGGGAGGCGCGCTGGAGAGCGATCCGCTGTACACCTCCCTCGCGCGCGGTGACCTCGCCGTGGCCCGAGGCGACGACGCGCTCGCCGAGCGCGAGTACCTCCGCGCCGTCGCGAGCTCGGACGGCGCGCCGGTCGCGCACGAGGCGCTGGGACGTCTCCGCCTGCTGCGGGGGGAGTACGTCGGCGCGGCGGAGTCGCTCCTCGCGGCGCTGGAGCGCGAGCCCGGCGTGCGCACCCGCGTGGCCCTCGCCGAGGCGCTGATCCGCGGCGGAGACCCCAACGGGCGCGTCGAGCTCGCCCGGGCGGAGCGCGACGGCGCCGACGCCGAGGAGATCTCGTGGCTCCGCGCGCTGCTCGCGGCGGCCGCGGGGCGCCGCGACGAGGCGAGGGAGCGCGCGCTGCGGTGCCTCGACCGCATGGGGCCGCAGTGCCTCGAGGCCGCGGTGCTCGTGGGCGACGGCGTCGACGACGCGGCGTGCGCGAACCGCTGGTACGCGCTGGCCTCGACGTGCCCGCTCCCGCCGCGGGACCGGGAGCGCGGGAGGGTCGAGGCGCTGGCCCGCGCGCGTCGGCGGTAGGGTCGACAAGGGGGAGGGGTTCTGGTCTGCTCCGCCGCCCGCATCGTTCGCGGGGAAAGGGACAAGTACGGTCATGGGACTCCTCGATTCGATGTTCGGCGGGGGCACGAACCTCTCGCTCGCGCTGGACCGCCCGCAGGGCTCACCCGGGGGGGTCGTGGGCGGCAACGTGCTCCTCGTCGGGGGCAAGAAGCCCCTCAAGCTCACCACGCTGCGGGTGCACCTGCTCTATGTGTGCGTCGAGTCGCAGGACGAGGGCTTTCCCAAGATCGACACGCGGGTGATCGGCGAGCAGGTGGTGGCGGCGGGCATCGACCTGGCGCCGGGCGGGCAGTATCCGTTCTCGTTTCGCCTCACGATCCCGGGCGACACGTACCCCTCCGCGCACAACACCAGCTACCGGGTGCAGGCCGTCGCTGACATCCCCGGCGTGAAGGACCCGAGCGCGGAGCAGGACCTCAAGGTCGTTCCCGCCGAGGCCAACGCGCATTTCGCGCTGCCGCTGCAGGAGGTGATCGCGCGCTTTCCGGGCCTGCAGGCGCACGACGAGGAGACGCTCTGCAACGCGCTCCAGCAGCTCTTTCTCGAGTGCTACTCGAACGGCGGGCAGTACATGGAGGCCGAGCCCATGCTCGCGCACTACATGCAGCACCCCTCGCTCCGGGTGAAGCGCAGCGCGCTGCAGGCGTGGGCCAACCTCGTCGACAACCGCGTGCAGCCGCAGCACCTGCAGTCGCTCTACGGCATCGCGAACACCCCGGGGCTCGACCCTGAGACCTTCGACGAGGTGATCCGCTCGGCGTGCAAGTTCGCCGAGGAGGGCGCGCTGCCGATGGTGCAGCAGCTGGTGACGAACCCCAGCCCGCACGTGCGAAAGGTCACGGCGGAGAGCCTGCGCTATCACGCCGCGTCGCGCTTTCCCGGCAAGCGCGAGCTGCTGATGCAGCTCATCGGCGACGCCGACGCGGGCGTGCGCGCCGCGGCCGTGATGGCCATGGCCGACTTTCGCGAGGACCCGCAGATCATGTACGGCGTCGCGAACCACATGGACCGCGACCAGGACCCGAACGTTCAAGCCGCGTGCGTCGGCACGCTCTCGCTCGGGCACCACCACGGCTTCGGCGACCTCGTGCTCTCGGTGTACGAGAAGCACGTGAGCAACCCCAGCGCGAAGGTGCGCGAGGCCATCGCCGAGAGCCTGCACTGGCAGCCCGAGGCCGCGGTGCAGCGGGTCTGGGGCATCGCCCAGCGGCTCTGCCAGGACGAGCTCCCCTCGGTGCGTCGCTCGATGGCGTTTCAGTTCATCAACATGGAGCGCTTTCCGCAGCTGCTCCCGCTGGCGCAGCACCTCGCCGAGACCGACCCCAACGAGGACGTGCGCGCCGACGCGATTCGGGGGATGTCGCGCATGGCGCCGCCGGCGCAGTACCTCGCGTACCTCAACCACAAGCTCTCGCAGAACCCCAGCAAAGACACCCTGTGGTCGATCATCTCGGCCCTGCGCGACCACAACAAGGACCGCAACGCCCAGGCCCTGCTGACCCGCATCGGTCAGCACCCCGACCCCGACCTCGCGAGCGCCGCCCGCGACGCGATGAGCTGAGCTCGACGCCCTTCCTGACGGCCGCGGCGGGAGTGTACCGTCGCGCCCCATGTCTACTCTCGAGAGCTATCTGTGCGGTCGCTGGGTCACCGGCGGCGGGCGTCCCGCGACCCTGGTGAACCCTTCGACCGAGGAGCCCCTCGCCGAGGCCAGCACCGACGGCCTGGATTTCGGCGCCGCGCTCGACCACGCCCGGCGCGTGGGCGGCCCCGCGCTGCACGCCATGACCTTCGCGGAGCGCGGCGCGATGCTCAAGTCGCTGGCGTCGGCGCTGCACGCGGCGCGCGACGAGCTGCTCGACCTCGCGATGCGCAACGGCGGCAACACCCGCGGCGACGCGAAGTTCGACGTCGACGGCGCGGCGGGCACGCTGGGCGCCTACGCCGAGCTCGGGGCCTCGCTGGGCGACGCGCGCTTTCTCGTCGACGGCGAGGCGGTGAACATCGGCCGGAGCTCCAGGCTCGCGGGGCAGCACGTGCTCACGCCGCGCCGCGGCGCCGCGGTGCACGTCAACGCGTTCAACTTCCCCGCGTGGGGGCTCGCGGAGAAGGCCGCGGTGGCGCTCCTCGCGGGGATGCCCGTGATCACCAAGCCCGCGACCGCGACCGCCCTCGTCGCGCATCGAATGACCCAGGTCTTCGTCGGGAGCGGAGCGCTCCCCGAGGGCGCGCTGCAGCTCGTGACCGGCGGCGCGGGCGACCTCCTCGACCGCCTGGGCTCCCAGGACGTGCTGGCCTTCACTGGCGGCGGGAGCACCGGCGTGATGCTCCGGGGCAAGGCGAACCTCCTCGCCGCCTCGACGCACGTGAACGTCGAGGCCGACAGCCTCAACGCCGCGGTGCTCGGTGCCGACGTCTCGCGAGGCACCGACACCTGGGACCTCTTCGTCGCCGACGTCGTGCGCGACATGACCCAGAAGACCGGGCAGAAGTGCACGGCCATTCGCCGGGTGCTGGTGCCCGCCGAGCAGCTCGACGCGGTGCAAGAAGACCTCTGCGATCGGCTCTCCGCCGTGCGCGTCGGCAACGTGCTCGCCGAAGGCGTCACCATGGGTCCGGTGTCGACCGCGACGCAGCTCCGAGACGCGCGCGCGGGCATCGACCGGCTGGTGGCCTCGGGCGCGCGCGTCGTGCTCGGAGGCGCCGCCGCGGTGCAGGGCCTCGGCGCGCCGGAGGGCAAGGGCTACTACGTCGCCCCCACGCTCCTGCGCGTCGACGACGCCGCGCGGGGCGACGCCGTGCACGAGCACGAGGTCTTCGCGCCGGTGGCGACCCTGATCCCGTACCGCAGCGCGGCGGAGGCCGTGGCGATCGTGCACCGGGGCGGCGGATCCCTGGTGTCGACGGTGTACACCGACGACCGCGCCCTCGCGGCGGAGCTCGTGGTCGGCGTCGCCGCGTCGAACGGCCGGGTGTGCGTCGCCAACGCCAAGGTCGCCGGCGCGTGGCTGGGACCGGGCGCGGTGCTCCCGCAGCTCCTGCACGGCGGACCGGGCCGCGCGGGGGGCGGCGAGGAGCTCGGCGGCCTGCGGGGCATGGGGCTCTACCTCCAGCGCACGGCCTTGCAGGGCTACGGCCCGCTCCTCGACCACATCACCGCGGGCGCGAAGCGCGTCGGCTGAGCCCCCGCGACGCGAGCGCGAAGATCGCCAGGGTCGCCGCGATGGACCGCGCCGAGGTGCGGGGCGCGGCGGCGCAGCTGCAGCGGGCGCGGCGGCGGGGCGCGTCCTCGCGCGCCGGGGGGTCGACGGAGGGGGGGCGCGACGGGATCTCGCCCTCGCCGCGGAGCGTCATCGAGAGCGTGCCGTGGTCGGTGCACCCGTCGCTGTCGTAGGTGCCGTCGAGGCGCGTCGCCGCGGCGCGGCGGAGCACGTAGCGGTCGGCGGTGCAGAGGAGCCAGCCGTTGAGCGGGTGCGACTCGATCATGCGGGTGTCTCGCAGGGTCAGGGTCTGCCCGTCGTCGCTCCACTCTCCCTCGAAGGCGCGACGGTTCCATCCGCTCTGCAGGCTCGACCAGAGGAACACCCCCGTCACCCTCGCGCCCCCCTCGCGGCAGACCTGCATCGAGGCCTGCGCGGTGGGGTCGTTGCCCGAGATGGTGCCCTCCCACACCTCGCAGCGCGCGCTGCGCTGCAGGGGAGGAGGACGACGCGGGTCGCGGGCCTGCACGGTGCCCTGCGCGCTCGCGACGCCGGTGAGGGCGAGGGAGCAGCCGAGGATGAAGCGCGCGCGCACCCGCGGACTCTACTCCAGGGCCCGCGGCGACGCGCGCGCCGTCACTCGCTCGGGCTGCCCGGGGCCTCGCCCGCCCGGAGCTCCGCGTGCGCGAAGGCGTCTGCTTGGAGGGTGAGCGCCTCGGCGCGGCGCGCGGCGTCGAGGCGGATCCTGCGCTCGACGAGCGTGGCGCCCGAGAGCCTCGCGACGGTGACCTCGACGCGCCGAGCGCCCTCGAGGCCCGAGGCGCCGCGCACGACGATCCGCGCGCCCTCGGCGTCGTCGTCGAGGGTGACCACGCGCAGGCCGAGCGTCGAGCTCGCGTCGCCGACGACCGTCGCCGCGGCCTCGCCCGCGCGCTGAAGCAGGAGCTCGGCGCCGAGGTCGGGGTGGGTCCATCGGAGCACGAGGGTCGAGCTGCCGGGCCCGCCGAGCTGTCGCCCCGTACGCGCCCAGGCCCGCGCGGCGGGGTCGTCTCGCCTCGCCGAGGCCACCCGCGCCACCTCGACGGCGAGGAGGGCGCGCAGGTCGCGCCCCGCGGCGCCGTCGCCCGCCTGCTCGAGCGCCAGCCGCAGCGCCCGGAGCCCCTCGTCCTCTCGCGAGGCCGCGAGGGCCGCCACGCCCAGGCGGGCCGTCGCCGACGCGTCGCCGGTGTCGAGCAGCGCGAGGGTCTGGTACTGCCGGTGCGCGAGGCTGGCGTCGCCCGCGGAGAGCAGGAGGTCGCCGAGCCGCGTGCGCGCCCAGGGGTCGTAGGGCGCGAATTCGACGATCTCCGTGAGCGCTCGGAGCGCCTCGCGGCGGTCGCCCGCGCGCAGCAGAAACTCGCCCACGCGGCCTCGCACCCTCGCGTCGGCGAGGGGATCGCGCCGGAGCGCCTCGGCCAGCGCGCGGCCCTCGCGCTCGCGGCCGGCGGCCTCGAGGGCGTCGAGGAGGCGCAGGCGCAGGTCGAGGTCACGCGGCGCCACCGAGAGCCACGCGCGCAGCAGGCTCACGCGACCCTCGGGGGTGAGCGCGGGCGACGCGAGCCGCGTGAGCAGCGCGCCCCAGTCGACGTACGGCGTGCGGTGCAGGGCGCGCCACGCGCTCGAGGCGCCGAAGCGACGGGCGAGGGCGCCGTCGAGCCACTCGGCGGAGGTGGCGTCGTCGAGGCCGTCGCGAAAGCGCGCGAGCTGCGCGGGGTCGGGGACCCGCTCGAGCACGAGGTCGAGGAGGGCGACGCGGTCCTCCCACCAGCGGAGCTCGCAGCGCTGCTCGGCCTCGCGCCACACCGCGGCGGCGGAGTCGGCCGAGAGCCCACGGGCGTTCAGGCGCTCGCGCCAGAGGGCCCGCCGCATCGCGCGCGAGAGCCGCGCGCTGCGCGGGCACACCCGCGCCGCGTAGCCCGATCCCGCGGGCGCCGGGGCGAACTCGAAGGCGCGCTCGGCGTGCCCCGGCTGCGCGCCCAGGAGCTCGGGGGCCGGAAGGGTCAAGCCCTCGACCGCGCGGCGGACGCACGCGTCGGTCTCGACGTCGCCGAGGCTGGAGCTCCGCACCGAGGCGGCGGTCACGCGACCCGCGGCGTCGACCTGGGCGTCGATCACGATGCGCCCCGCGAGGCCGGGGCGGAGCGCGCGCTTGCGCACGACGCACGCGCGCGCCGCGGGGTCGGCCGAGGCGAGGGCCGCGGAGAGCGTCGCGCCGGGCGAGCCCGGGCCCGGCTCTCGCGTCGAGTGCGCGCGCCAACCGTCGCCGTCGTCGAGGGCGATCGGCGCCTCGGCGAGCACCCCGAGGGTCTGCACGCCGCGGGGACCGCGCTCGGTCACGCCGAGCGAGGGGAGCGCGCGCGCGCCCTCATCGACCGGCCAGGGCGACGCGCTGATGGTCCACCCCGAGCCGAGGGTGACCGGGGCGATCCCCACCAGCAGCGCCGAGGCCGGGGTGAGCAGCCCGTAGCGCGCGCCGATGTCGGCGATCGACGCGCGGCCCGCGCCCGTCGACTCGAGCTGCGCGACGCGCGCGGTGGCCCAGCGGCGCGCGATGTCTCCCTCGTCTCGCACCTTCGAGACCCTCACGGGAAAGCGCCACCGACGCGCGGCGCCGGCCTCGCGGGCCTCGACCACGAGCTCGCTCGGGGGCTCCTTGCCGTCTTCGAGCTCGGCGAACACGCGGAGGGCGTCGGTCACCCGCACCGCGCCCAGCACCTCGGGGAGGGTCTGCTGCCCCTCGCCGAGGCGCACGCGCACCTCGCGCAGGCACGGCTGCGTCGCCCTCGCTGCCAGCGCGCTGACGCTCGCCACGGCCTCGGCGGGGTCCTCGACGCGCGCGACCTCTCCCGCTGCGCCCGCGATGGCGCGCAGCACCTCGTCGTGCGCGCCTCGCCCCACGGCGACGCCCAGGAGCCGCAGGTCGGGGGCCTGTCGACGCACCTCCTCCGCCAGCCGCGCCGGGTCGAGGGTGCCCACCGTCGGCGCGCCGTCGCCCAGGTAGAGCACGACGCCGTTGCGCCGCGCGTCGAGGGTCGCGTGGGCCTCGACGAGCATGCGACCGAGGTCGCTGGCGCCGCCGGGCCGCGCGCGCGACACCGCGTCGAGGATCCTCTCCCGACGCGCGGCGTCGACCGCGAGCAGCCTGCCCAGCGAGGGCTCCGCGGGGCGCGCGCCGAGGTCGCCGAGCAGCAGCGCGACGCGGTCGTTCGACCCGAGCTGCCGCAGCAGCGCGTCGACGGCGGCGCGCGCGACCTCGAGGGAGGCCGGGCTGGTGGCGGCGCTCTCGTCGACCACCACCGCGAAGTCGGTGCCGACGGCGGGCGTCGCGGGCAGCGCGACGTCGAGCATGGTCACCCGGCGCGCTCCGCGAGGCGAGTACGCGGGCAGCCAGGCGCGCGCCACGGCGCGGTCGAAGCGCGCGAGGTCGACCAGCTCCACCGAGAGGTCCGCGCGGGGGCGCCAGTCGGAGCGTCGGAGCTGCACGTGACCGTTCGCCAGGCGCGCGCCCGCGGGCAGCCGGACCTCCGAGGCGGCGGCGCCTTCGAGGTCCATATCGAAGCTGAATTCTCCAATTATTTCAGGGGATTGTGCGTCTCCGAGCGGGAGCGAGTAGCGACGGGTCGCGCCGTCGCGGGTGAGCCACTGCGCGAAGGTGATGCGGGCGCCGACGGTCTCGCCGGGCGCGAGGATCCCGAGGCTGGCGCGCAGTCCCCCGTCGCCGTCGACGTGGAGCGCCGTGGTCCCCGCGCTCGACGCCGCGGCGACGACGCCTGGGGTGGCCCGCTGCCAGCTCCCTGATCGCTCCAGCGCGAACGACGACACGATGGCGCCCTCGGGGAGCCGGATCGAGTACTCCACGGGGCTCGCGTGCTCGGCGCCGTTGAAGAAGCGCTGCTCGAGGGTGGTCACCGCGAGGTCGCCGCGGAGGCTCACCGCGCCGCGCCAGAGGTTCATCGCGAGGGGCGTCGGCGCCTCGCCCGCGGCGGTGTGCGCGTTGGCCGAGGCGACGCCGCGGGGGGCTCTCGGCGCCGCGCCGCGGGGGGACGCGGCGCCCCCGGTCCAGTCGTCCCAGACGGGCGCGGGGCGCAGGCTCATCGCGGCGCCGCCCTCGAGGGACTCTCCCTGCGCGATCTGCCCCTGGCTCCCGCCGAGGCGGTACGAGGCCTCTCCGCGCACGACGATGACCCTGGCGCGCGCGCCGTCTCGCTCGATCTCGACCGCGGCGTCGCGCACGCCGAGGGTCAGCGCCTCACCCACGAGCAGCGCGCGGTCGGCGTCGCCCCACGTCGACGCGAAGACCTTGCCGCGCAGCACCCTCGCGCGCCCGTCGCGCATCGCGACCGTGGTGTCGCCCGCGAGCCTGAGCTCCACGCCGTCGTCGGTGCGCACGATCGCGCGACCGTCGCGGTCGGTCTGGAGCGTGGCCTCGCATCGGAGCCTCGCGTCTGTCGTGAGGGCGGCGCCGTCGGCGCTCGCGCCGGCGTGGAGCACCGTGACCTCTCCGCAGGTGGTGACGACGCGGGCCTCCTTGCGCTTCGCGCACGCCGCGAGGACCAGCAGCCCGAGGAGCCTGGCGGCGGGCCTCATCGCGCGCCTCCCGCGGCGGCCGCGGGCGCCGGGCTCAGCGCGCCCTGCGCGAGGCTGAACACCGCGCGCGGGTGCTCCGGGTCGAAGGTGACGCGCTGCGTGGCGACGCGCTCCTCGGCGGTGCCCTCGGTCCAGATCGCGATGAGCTCGCACTGGCCGCGCGGCCGCGCGCCGCCGCCCCGGCGCACCTCGATGGACATCTCCCTCGGGGCCTCGACGAAGGACGCGGCCTCGCGGGGGAACGACGACGCCAACAGGTCCGCGCGGCGCATCGGCTCCCCCGAGGGGGCGAGCCAGAGCTCGGCGTCGTCGTCGGGGTGGGACCACCTCAGCACCACCCGCAGCGCGCCCGCGCTCCTCGCCGCGGGGCTGCGACGCCACCGTGCGCGCAGCGCGTCGACGAGCGAGCGCGGGCTGTCGGGCGCGCGCGCCGCGAGGCTGAGCTCGGCGGAGATCCACGCGACGGCGGCCTCGGCCAGCGTGCTCTGCGCGCCGGGCACGCTCTGCGAGGTCACGCGCTCAGCGAGGCGCACGGCCTCGTCGAGGCGGCCCGCGAGGCGCGCGCTGGCGGCGAGGCGCAGCAGGTCCTCGGGCGCGTCGTTGCTCCGCGCGGCGAGGGCCCGAACCTGCCGGTACGCCTCGGCGGCCCAGCCGTGGGCGAGGGCGATGTTCCGGCAGGCGCCGCGAGAACGGGTCGTCGGGCGCGAACTCGACGATCTCCGAGAACGCCCTTCGCGCCTCGGCCTCGTCGCCGATGGCCAGCAGCGCCTCGCCCGCGGCGGTGCGCACCCGCGCGTCTGCCCGGGGGTCGCTCCGCAGGCGCGAGGCGACGCGGCGCGCCTCGGCGGGGTCGTTCGCGACCACCGCGGCGTCGAGCAGCAGCAGGGAGAGGTCGAGGTCGTCGCGAAACCTCCGTGCGAGCTGCCGCAGCACGTTGAGCCGCTCCGCGGGCGTGCGCGCCTGCGCGAGGGCGGCGGTGAGGGTGTCGTCGTCGAGCCTGTGGAGCCCGAGCGCATGCGCCCGCCCGAGCTCCCCTGAGCGGGCGAGGGTGCGCAGCAGCGAGGCGCGGAGCCACTCGCGCGCGCCGCGGTCTCCGCGCAGGTGCTCGTACAGCCAGAGCTGGCCGTCGACGTCGCGCACCTTGGAGATCATCAGCCGGAGCATCGCGAGGCGGTCGGGCCACGCGGGGAGCTCGCAGGCGGTCTTCGCGCGGTTCCACACCGCGAGCGCGTTGGGCGCGCCGCCCGCGCGGAGGCGCTCGCTCCAGAGGGGCAGCCGCTCGGCGAGCGACACCGCGGCCGCGTCGCTGCACCGCGCGAGGGCCCTGCGAGTGTCGAGCTCGCGGGCGCTGCGTCGGTCGCGGACCTGCTCCTCTCCGCGGCCGCTCAGCCCGTCGCCGTCGACCGCCGCCTCGAGGGACTCCGCGCCGAGCTGGGGCTGCGCCTCGGGGATGTCTTCGCCGCCGCGCATGTTCTGGCCGAAGGGCTGCGCCTGCTGCGCCACGGCGAATCGCCCTCGCGGACGGGCAGAGTGGGCGCCCATGAGCCCCGCGTTGCCCGCGACGCGCTGGGCGGGGGGCGGCGCCGGCGCGGCGGCCATGACTCCGTTCTGGAGCGCGTCGGTCGTCTCGACGGCGACCTCGGGCGACGGCTCGGCGGGCGCCTCGGTCGTCGCGGCCCTCGTGCGCTCGCCCTCGCCGCCGCCGCCGCTCGCGCCGACCTCGTCGTCGCTCGGCTCGGCGTGGCTCGGATCGAGTCCGGAGGAGGGGGCGTTTCGCGGCGCGCGCGTGGGCGTGGTCTGCGCGGCGACGGTGCTCGACTCGGGCTGCTGCGGGGCCGCGGCGGCCGCAGGCGCCCGCGCCTCGGTCGGATGCGGCGCCGAGCGGCTGCATCCCACGAAGGGGATGAGGTCGAAGGGCGAGAGCGCGCGCGGGCGCGCCGCGACGACGGCGTCTTCCGCGGGGACGTACAGCGACGTGAACGGGGTGATGAGCCCGAAGCGGCTGCCCAGCTCCACCACCACGGCCCGGGCCTCGCCCCTCGCGAGGAGGCTCTCGAGCCGCGCGGTCGCCCAGCGCGCGCGCAGGTCGCCGTCGGCGGGGAGCACGAGGTTCGAGACCGCGAGGCTCTGCGAGATCTCCGCGCCGAGCCAGGAGCCGCGGACGCGCACCGTGCGCGGGCTGGGCGCGCGGATTCTCCCCACCGCCACGAGGGTCTCGCCGACGGGCAGGTCGACCGGGTCGACGGGGTACACGCGCTCGACGTCGGGGCCGAGCTCGACGCGCAGTCCGCGCACGAGGGGGCGGGACGCGTGCGAGAGGATCTCGATGGCCGAGCTCGCGACCTCGGCGCGTCGCCGCACGTGCGTGGCGAAGCCCGAGGGCTCGGCGATGGCGCTGAGCACGTCCATGTCAGCGTCCTCGCCGAGCGCGACGGCGTAGAGCCTCGGGCGGGGCTGCATGCGATCGAGCCGCGCGCGGAGGGGCGCGCGCTGGTCTTCGCCCACCGTGGCCCGACCATCGCCGAGGTACACGATCACGCCGTTGCGCCCGGGGTCGAGGGAGCCCTGCGCCGCGTCGACCATCGCGCCCAGGTCGGTCGCGCCCCCGCGGAGGTCGGCCGCGAGGGCGTCGAGCGCGCGCGAGACCGACGCCGAGGTCACCGAGGTCAGCGCCGACGGACCGACCGCGCGGGTGCGCACGTCACCCGCGAGGATCAAGAGTCGGTCATCGGGGCCGAGGCTGCGGGTGATGGCCTCGGCCATGTCCTGCTGGAGCTGCAGCGAGGCGGCGTCTGTCGCCGCGCTGTGATCGACGAGCAGCACGAGGTCCATCGAGGAGGTCGCGGCGCGGACGGCGGGGAGCGGAGGGCGCACCGCGACGCGCACGAAGTCGCTGCGGTCTGAGTCGGAGCCCTCGGGCGGCGCGAGGCGGGCGAGGGTGGCGGCGTGCGGCGCGTCGCCGCGCAGGTCGACCACGAAGTCAGACCGGGGGAGAAAGTCGGTGCGCGAGAGCACGACGTGCTGCTCGTCGCGCACGGCGCCCAGGCCCGCGCGCACCTCGCGCGCGCCCGCGCGCTCGAGGTCGAGGTTCACGTAGAGCTCTCCGATGCGCGCGCCCAGCGCGGCGAGGGGCAGGCGCCAGCTGCGGCCGCCGTCGTCTCGCGCGGGGAGCCACTGCGAGTACGTGACCAGGAGTCTCCGCGTCTGCCCGGGGCCGATGGGGTAGAGCCGGGCGTGGTAGCGGCCCGGCGCGTCCCACTCGAGCAGCGCGGGGTCGAGGGTGCTGCCCGCGTAGACCTGCGCCTGATACTGCCGCGCGGCGAGCTGCCGCTCGCGCACGGTCCCGTCGACGAGCGTGCCCCGGCGGTCGACGGCGAAGCGCTGGAGCACGGCGCCGCGCGGGACCCTGAGCGTGTAGATCCCCTCGACGGTGTCAGACGAGGGGTTGAAGAAGGTCTGCTCGACCTCGGTGATGGCGAGGTCGCCGACGACGCGCACGCGCGACTCCAGCCGCTGCACCGCGAGGGGCCAGCGCGGCGCGCCCTGCTCGTCGGGGCGGCGCGCGGCGACGGCGCCTACGCCCTCGGCGGCGCCACCGCCCGGCGAGGTCGGGCCGCCGTCGGCCAGACCGCCGGTCCAGTCGTCGAAGAGGGCGCTCGGGGCCACCTCGGCGCCGCGCTCGCTGAGCGCGCCGTGCTCGCCCGCGCGGAGGGTGCCCTGCCGCGCGCCCGCGCGGTACGCGAGCTCTCCCCCGAGCACGTCGACCTCGACGCCCGAGCCGGCGAGCCGCACGCTCGCGCTCACCCCTCGAGCGCGCAGGGTCCCCCCGCCCGCGCGCAGCTCGAGCCCGCTGGGGTCGCGGGCCTCGCGGGCCGCCGCGTTGAGCCACACCCTCCCCGCGGCGACCTCGACGTGGGTGCTGTCGACGACCCGGAGGCGCGTCGCGCGGTCGAGGAGCAGGCGGTCGCCGTCGTCGAGGGAGACCAGCGCCCGGCCGCTCCCATCGGTCTCGACCACGGCGCCCGGGCGCAGCCGCAGCACGCTGTCGGCGACGGTGGCGGCGCGGTCTTCTCGCGCGCTCACCCCGCCGCGGACGGGCTCGACCTGGGCCACGGTGACCTGGAGCGCCTCGGTCCGGTGGCACGCCGCGCACGACATCGCGACGAGAGAAATCATCACTGCGGTTCTCATGGTGGCGACGCGGCTCCCCTCAGGGTCGACGATGCTACGCGTCTCGCGGTCACGTAGACGCCGCATCGCAGACACCGACACCGATCTGGGCATTGGGTGCCCGAGATAATGCGCGAGCCGCGACTCGGGGCTTGACGCCCCGCCCGCGCTGCTCGAATTCCAAGAGGATGGGACTCAAAATGCGTCGGACTACGCGCGTTGGCGCCGCGCTCTGCCTGACCCTCGTCGGCGGGCTCCTCTCGCCGCGCGAGTGCGCCGCGCAGGATCGCTTCAACACGCGGCAGGGCCGGGTCACCAACGGCTGGTTCTACCGCGCGACCACGGCGATTCGCCTGAACCCCATCGGGGTCTTCGCCGAGGTCCGCGGGGGCTACCGCCAGCGGCTCTTCGACCCGGGCCGGGGCCCGCTGATCCTTCGCAACACGTATTTCGCGGTGGCCCCGAGCGTGGTGGTCTCGCCCGCGTTCGTGCGTCCGGGGCTCGCGGTCGAGTTCTCGCCCCTGGCGATCCTCAACCTCTCGGCGCTGGTCGAGTACGTGCAGTTCTTCGGGAGCTTCAACCTGGCCCAGACCTGGCAGAACTCCACGGGTGACTACTCGAACGCCTCGGTGTTCGGCACCGCCGCTGGCCGCAGCGGCGACGGGGAAGAGCGCGCGCGGCCTGCAGGTGAACCTGTCCGCGCTGCTCCAGGCCCGCCTCGGCGAGCTGGTCGTGCGCTCGAACTTTCGCGGCGTGTATTTCAACCTCACGTTCACCAAGGCCGCCAACGGCACCACCGACCCCGCTCCCCCTGGGCCGGTGTTCTATGACCAGTTCTTCGACGTGCTCGCGCCCACAAACGGGTGGATCTTCGCGAACGACACCGACCTGCTCTACCAGAGCGTCCCCATGCGCTTCACCTTCGGCCTTCGCTTCAGCTCGGTGATGCCGCTCTACACCGCGGCGGAGCGGGTGGGCAGCGTCGGCGACGACGGCAACCGCACCACCATGCGCCTCGGCCCGCTGGTGGCTTACACCCTCCGCGAGGGGCGCCACGGGGTCTTCAACGCGCCGACGATCTTCGCGATGGCCCAGTGGTGGATCCAGCACCCCTACCGCACGGAGGGCATCGGCGGCGCGATGCCCATGATCGTCATCGGGTTCGCGTTTCGCGGGGACAGCTGAGCGGGCTCAGCGCTCGGCGCCGCAGCGCCTCGCCGCGTCGTCGGCGTCTGTCTCGCGGAGGGTATACGGCTCCGCCCGCGCGCCCAGCGCGGCTCGACGCGCGCAGCTCGCCGCGCGGAGCCTGCGCGCCTCGTTGACCGCGGCGACCATGGCCTCCCCCTGCACGATCCCTCGATCGTCGCGCGATGGGTCTCGGGACCACCTCGCGTCGCTCTCTGGCGCGCACAGCGCGCGAAGGGAGGACCGCATGTCCTCCGACGCCCGGTCGTGCTCGACGGTGGGCACCACCCGCAGGGGTCGCCCGAGCAGCGCGTCGATCGCCGAGCGATTCCTCACCGCGCGCCTCAGGTCGCCGCACGAGGCGTCGACGAGCCGCGCCTGCGTGAGCAGCGTGTCGTCGAGGGGTGGGGGCATCACGCGCGCCGCGCGCCGGGCGGCGGCCACGGCGTCGACGCCGCAGCGGCAGATCCCCTCGACGCGCTCGCGCCACGCGTGGGTCCGCGCGCGGGCCGCCGCGGCGAAGCCCGCGAGCAACAGCGCCGCGAGCGCCGCCGCCGCCGCGGGCCGCCTCACTCGCCGCGACCGAGCGCGTCGCGGTAGAGCGGCAGTCGCACCGTGGGCGTGATCACGTAGTGGTCGCCGGGCGCCGCGCTCTTGAGCCCGAAGTTGCCCGCGACCAGCCCGCTGCCCGCGAGGACCCACGACACGAAGGTCTCCGCGGCGACCCGCCCGAGCCGCGCGATCTGCACGTCGGTGCGCTCGGGGTCTCCGTCGCCGAGGGCCCGCCACGTCGCGCGAAAGCGCTGCAGCGTCGCGAGGCGGTCGCGCGCGCGCTGGCGCTCGGGCTCGCCGCGCACCGAGAGCAGCGCGTCGCGGAGCACCTCCAGCGGGCGCTCGGTGCCGCCGGTGATCACGCGGCCGAAGAGCTCCTTGCCCTCGTCGGCGGTCCAGATCAGCCGCACGCCGTCGCTCCGGAGCTCGGCGTCGCCGAGGAAGTACAACCACAGCGCGAAGCCCAGCGCGCGCAGCTCGCCCACGTCGACCTCGCGGTCTGCTGGGCCGTAGCGTTCGACGAGGCCGAGGCTGAGGCTCCCCGAGGCGCCGGGGATCGCGACGATGGCCGGCGGCTCGGCCCCGGGCTCCCAGCGCGCGAGGCTCATGCCGGTCTGCGGCGCGAGCACGCCCTGCGGCACCGAGTTGGCGACCTCGCGGGAGAGGTGAATGCGAACGCCCTCCGCGGCGCCGCCGTGGGTCTGCTGCACCACGAGGCGGATCGTGTCGGGGAACGCGACGGGGAAGCGCAGCACGTCCTCGTCGGTCACGCCCTGCCGGCCCTGCGCCCGCGCGGCGGCCATCATCAGGGGGTTCAGCACCAGGGACCGGTAGCCCTGCGCGCTGGCGTGGTCCTCGAGCCAGTGCGACTGGCCCACGCCGCGGGCGACGTTGGCGCCGCCCTCGAGCCGGCCGACGCCCGCGAGGAGCTCGAAGCCCGCGACGCTCGCCGACTCCCCTCCGCCGCTGCCGCGGGAGACCGCGACGTTCTCCCGCGCGAGGTCCCTGGGCGACATGCGCACGGTGACCACGGCGCGGCCGTTGGGGTCGACGAGGTCGACGGTGCCCGCCTCGCGCCGCACGGGCTGAAAGAAGAGCAGCTCGGCGAAGCGGTGGCTCCACCCCGGCTCGCGCACCGGGAGGTACGCGATGAGGTCCTCGGCCTCGGCGCCGTTGCGCGAGGGGACCACCAGGCGCACCGGGCCCACGAGCCTGGCCTCGGTGCGCAGCAGCGCGCCCGGAGAAGCGGCGTCGCCCAGGAGCACCTGGAGCGCCTTCATCCACGCGGGCGCGCGCTCGTGCCCCGGCGCCCACACCCCGTTCGCCTCGAGCACCGCGCGCCACTCGGCGAGCAGCGACATCGCCGCGCCCCGATCGGCGCTCGCGTCGATGCGGGTCTTGAGGTCAGACCAGTAGTCCTGACGGTACGCCCTGGGCGCGCACCAGAAGAGGCACTGCGGGTCGGTGGCGCCGACGAGGAGCCTCCGGCCCTCGCTCCCCATGCGCCGCGCGTCGCGGAGCAGCCCGATGAACCGGCACTCGGGGCGCAGGTCGACCAGCATCGCGCCGAAGTTGTCAGACTCCGGCCGCCGCAGGTCGACGGTCTCGATGAGCACCTCGCCCAGCGCCACCCCGAGGAGCAGCAGCCGCCAGCGCTCGAACGACTGCTGGAGCCTCGGGTTCTCGAGCTCGGGCTGCGGCTGCCGCGCGCCGTGGTCGAGGGAGAGCCCGCTCAGCACGAAGGACATCATCTCGGCCTGCGAGAAGGGCGTCGGAAAGCTCTTCGTGCGCAGGTGCGCGGCGGTGGGCTGCCACGTGCCCTTCTTCTGGTCGATGGAGTAGGTGTCGGTCGCCGTGGCGTCTGAAGACCCTGGGATGAGCTGGAGCATCGTCGTTCTCCCTCAGGACCGCATCGCCGCGAGCAGCGCCCGCTCGATCTTCTCGGCCATCTCGTGCGCGGGGTCGAGCGTGCGCTCCTGCCGGCGCGCGCTCGCGGTGGACTCGTGCTTGTACGCGTCGATCAGCAGGCGGAACGCCTCGGGAGGGCGCCACTGCCGCGCGCGGTGGATCGCGTAGAGCTGCCGCGTGCGCGTGTCTCCGAAGGCCCCCAGGTCGGGGTCGCTGAAGATCGTGCGGAACCAGTGCGTGACGAACGAGAGCTGCGCCGCGCGCTCCTGGAGCGCGGAGAGCACCCTCGCGGCGAAGGCGTTGGGCGACGCGTGGTTGCGCTTCGCGACGTTGCTCATGAGCGAGCCCCAGGTGCGCCGACCGCCCTCGTAGTCGAACTCGGTGAAGTCCGAGTCCTTCTGGCGAAACGAGCCGAAGACCTCGAGGAGCACCACGGCCTCGGCGAGGCGGGCGCCGAGGGTCGCGTCCTTGGTCCCCTCGGGCACCGACCAGGCGCGGCGCAGCGGCCAGATCGCGTCGTGCTCGTCGTGCGCGAGGCCGTAGGTGCGATGCGACGCGCGGGCCTGCGTGTCGGTCTTGTCGGGCAGCACGAGGGTGCCGAAGGCCGCGAGCAGGGGGTAGATGCTGACGGTCTCGTCGTTCTCCTGCGCGGCGGGCACGGCCTTCACCTGCGCCGTGGGGTTGTCGGGCACGCCCAGGAGCATCGACGCGTCGAGCAGCCCCTTGGTGTACCGGTAGAAGTACTCGAGCCCGTGCCCCATGCTCGCGAGGAGCGTCGAGGTGTCGACGGTCTGTCCCACCGTCGGCGGCAGGTCGAACCAGCGCAGGAGAAACACGCCGTAGATGGGCTTCGCGGGGCCCACGGTCTCGCGCACGAGCTTGATGAGCTGGTGGGTGATCCCCGCGCCGGTGCCGCCGAGAAAGCTGCCGACCACGAAGATGCGGTTGGCCGTGCGCGCCACGCCGAAGAGCGGCTCCATCGCGCCGCCCTTGCTCGACGCGAAGACCGCGCTGCCCACAGAGGGGTTGGCGAACATGCCCTTGCCGATGTCGACGCCGCCGTTGGTCCCGCCGCCGCCGTCGACGCCGCCGCTCTCCTCGTCGAAGAAGAGCTCGAAGAGCTCGCGCTCCAGGGGGTCGGCGCGGTCATCGATGAAGATCTTGCGAAACTGCGTCTCCTTCATCGTGTCGCGGGCGAAGGGCGCGACGACCGTCTCGGCGCCGTCGAGGGGGTGCGGGGTGCCCGCCGAGACGGTGTTCCCAAAGGTGCGGAGGCGAAACGCGAGGCGCGACTCGGAGTCGGCGTCGATGACGAAGGCGCGGGCGTCGGAGAGCGCGCCGAGGCGCATCAGGCGGGCGATGGCGAGGGCGATGTGCTGCCCGCCTCCGCCGACGGCGATCACGAGGTCCATGCCGGCTCCTCAGGTGCGGTTGGCGACGAGGCAGCCCAGGGTCGTCGCGACGAAGCTCGGGAGCAGCCCGAGGACGATGGAGCGAGCGAACAGCTGCCCGCCCAGGAAGACGTACTGCTTCAGGTCGGCCGAGTTCACGCAGCGCACGAGCTCGTCGCTGGCCACCGGGTCCCACCCCGCGAGGGAGGCGCCGATCACCGACGCCACGCTGATCGCGGTGAGGTACCGCCCGAAGGCGCTGGACCACAGCTTCTTGCGCATCACCAGGAAGATGATCACCCCCACCAGCGACGCGCCGAACGCGTAGCCGCCCGCGGAGATCAGCGCGTCGTGGTTCGCGGTCTCGCACCGCTCCTGGGTGAGCTCCCCCGCCGCCGGCGCGCTGTCGGTCACCACCACCGTGTCGGTCGGCGCCGCGGTCGCCGGGTCGGCGACGGGCGCGAGGCCGGCGTCGTCGCCGAGGGGATCAGTGGGCATCGGGTCAGGGAGCGCGGGCTGGTTCGCGCGAGGTTGAAGCAGCACCGGAGGGAGCATGACCGCCGAGCGAACACGCACGCGGCGAGTCCGTCAAGGCTTCGCTTCTCCGAGGCCCCGGTGGTGCGCCCGAATCGCCGTGCGCGTGACCGAGCCCCCGTCCGCGCGGAGCACCTCCAGCCGCGCGGGGATCCGCCGCCGCATCTCCGCGACGTGCGACACCACCCCGACCAGCCGGCTGCGCGCCCGGAGCTGCTCGAGCACGGCGACGGCCTTGTCGAGGGACTCCTCATCGAGGGAGCCGAAGCCCTCGTCGACGAAGAGCGACTCGAGGTGCACGCCCCCCGACGCGGCCTGGAGCACGTCCGAGAGCCCCAGCGCCATCGCGAGCGACGCGAGGAACATCTCCCCCCCCGAGAGCGACGCCGCCGGACGCTCGCCCGCGCCGTGGTACGAGTCGGTGACCGCGAGCTCGAACTCGCGCCCCGCCTGGCGGAGGTCGCGTCGGAGCAGGCGAAAGCGGCCGTCGGAGATCACGTCCAGCCGCGCGCTGGCGCAGGCCACGACGCGCTCGAAGGCGTCGATCAGCACGTAGCGCGACAGCCGCGTTCGCCCCGCCGCGCGGCCGTTCACCGCGGCGGCGACCGCGCGCACGGCGTCCCAGCGAGGCGAGCGCTGCGCGAGCTCTCGCGACAGCTCCTCCAGCCGAGCGCTCGCGCGCGCGAGCTCGCCCCGCCGCGCGAGGCTCGATCCCAGACGCTCCCGCGCGGCGTCTGCCTCCCTGCGCGCCTCCGCGGCGCGCGCCTCGAGGGACGCGGCGTCGAGCCCCTCGGTCGGGGGCGGCTCCCCGAGCGCCTCCAACGCGGCGTCGAGGCGCAGCGCCGCGGCCTCCACCGACGCCGCGCGCCTCGTGCCGGGCGCGGGCGGCGGGGTCGAGCGACGCCCGACTCGCCGCCTTCGACGTCGTCGAAGCCGTTGGCGCGCAAGGCTTCTTCGAGGACCGCCTTGCCGCGCGCAGGCGCCGCAGGGCGTCTTCTTTCGGAGCGCGACTCGAGGTCACCTCCTCGTCTGCAGCGGCCCCCGCCTCGCCTCCAGCTCCTCCCGGCGGCGCCGCGCGCGCTCCCACGCCGCCTCGGCCTCGGCGTGCGCGGACTCCGCGCTCGCCAGCGCCGCGCCGAGCGCGCCGACCTGCACGTCCCCGAGGCGCGCGTCGAGCTCCGCGAGGCGGCCCTGCTCCGCGTCGAGCCTCGCCCGGAGCGCGTCGAGCTCCGCCGAGAGCCGCTGGGCCTCGCGCTCGTCGCGCGCGGCCTGGGCGGAGAGCGCGTCGAGGGCGCGCTGCGACTCGTCCAAGAGCGACTGCCGCCGCTGCAGCGACCGCAGCTCGGACCTCGCCTGGTCCAGCGCGGCCTCGAGCTCCCCGCCGTCGGCGGACTCCGCGCTCGTGGCGTCGCGGAGCTGCGCGCGGAGCGCGTCGACCTCGCCGTCGGCGCGCGCCCAGAGCGACTCGGCCTCAGCGCGGGCCTGCTCGGCCCCGCGCGCGGCCTCCCGCGCGGCCTCGACCGCGGCGGGGTCGACCTGCGCGCCGGAGCCCCTCGCGGGCGCGGGGTGCGCCTCGCTGCCGCAGACGGGGCAGGGCGAGCCGGGCGAGAGGCCCGCGGCGAGGGCGGTCGCCATGGAGTCGAGGCGCGCGCGCTCGGCGCCGTCGAGGGCCTCGCGGGCGCTCGTCGCCAGCTCGCCCGCGCGGGTGGCCGCGCGCCTGAGCTCCCGCGCCGCCCGCTCGGCCTCGCGCACCCTGAGCGCGAGGGCCTCGCGCGCTCGCGACGCGTCGAGCCGGGCCTCGATGGACTCGACCCGCGCCCGCGCCGAGGGCCCCCCCCCGGCCAGCGCGGCGCGCTCGGCCGCCAGCTCCAGGGCCTTCGCGTCACGCTCGGTCGCGCGGGCCTCGGCGGCTCGCGCGGCCTCGACCGCGCGGGCCGACGCGACCTCGAACGCGGCGCGGTCACGCAGCACCGCGTCGCGCACCCGCTCGGCCTCGTCGGCGTCGCGCCGCAGGGGGAGCAGGCGGTCGCGGTCGCGCCGACGCGCGCTCGCCTCGGCCTCGAGGGCGTCGATGCGCGACGGCGTGAGGGCCTCGTCGGCGATCTGCCGCTGGAGCGTCGCCAGCTCGCTCCGGGCGTCGTCCGCGGCCTTCGCGGCGGCCTCGGCGTCGTCGCGCTCCTTCTCCGCGGCGAGGGCGGCGGCGACGCACGGGGCGGCGCGGTCGGCCCGCGCGAGCGCCGCGCGCAGGGTGCTCAGCTCGGCGCGCTCGGGCTCGAGCTCGGCCCGCTCGCGCAGCAGCGCCTCGCGGCGTCGACGGTGGACCTCAGCCTCGCGCGCGGCGCGGGCCAGCTCGTCGAGGCGATCGGCCTCGGCGCGGAGCGAGGCGGCCGACGACTCGGCCTCGGCGCTCTGGGCGTCGAGCGCGTCGAGGAGCGCGCGCACCTCCGACGCGTCGTTCACGCCCTGCGTCTGCGCGACGGCGCGGAGCGCGCCGCGGACTCGCTCCTCCTCGAGCTCGGCCTCGCGGTCCATCGCGCGGAGCTGGGCCTCGACGCCGCCGAAGACCGCCGAGCCGAAGAGGTGCTCGAGGATGCGCTCGCGCTCCTCGGCGCGGGCGAGGAGCAGGTCACGAAACTCCCCCTGGGGGAGCACGATGATCCTCGCGAACTGCTCGTGCGCGAGGCCGAGCAGCGCCTCGACCGCGGCGGTGACCTTCTTCGAGCTCGAGACGGGCTCGAAGCCCGCGTCGCCGTGCAGGCACTCCAGCAGGGCCTCGGGGCGCTGCCGAACCGCGCCGCCCTTGCCCGGGCGATCGTACTCGGTGGACCGCGTCACCCGAAACACCTTCTCGCCCAGCGCGAAGGTGAGCGACGCGCGGGTGGCGTCGCCGGGCGCCGCGGCGCGGCTGCGCAGCAGGTCGTCGAGCCCCCGCGCGCCCAGGCCCTTGCCGTAGAGCGCGAAGCTCATGGCGTCGAGGAGCGTGCTCTTGCCCGCGCCGGTGTCGCCGTGGATGAGGAAGAGCCCCTCGTCGCGAAAGGGCTCGAGGTCGACCGCGTGGGAGGTGAAGGGGCCGAAGTGGCTGAGCTCGATGCGCAGGGGCTTCACGCCGACTCCTCGGCGCGCGCCTTCGTGAGGGCCTCGCGAAAGGCCTCGAGCTGCAGGTCGGTGGGCGCGGCGCCGGTCTCTCGGGCGAAGAAGCCCTCGAAGACCTCGGCGGGGTCCCTCGCCGCGCGGAGGGCGTGAGGGGCGAGGTCGGGGAGCTCGAGCTCCAGCGCCCGGAAGCGAAGCTCCGCGGCGAAGGGGAAGCGTTCGCGCAGGCGCGCCATGGCCTGCAGCGGGGGCGGTCGGTCGGTGACCTCGGCGGACACGAAGCAGCCCTCGAAGCGGGCGAGGTCGTCCCGCGTGAGCAGCGAGTCCAGGTCGCCCTCGATGCGGGCGAGGTCCCGGCGGGGGGTGATCGCGCGGTGCTCGACGGAGGCGAGGCCGCCGCGATCGAGCTGAACGACGGTCAGTCCCTTGGGCTGGTCGACCTCGTCGAAGGCGTATTTCAGCAGCGACCCGGCGTAGCGAACCCGCCCGTCTGGGGTGAGCGACTGCGGCCGGTGCAGGTGCCCGAGGGCGGCGTAGCAGAAGCCCTCGAAGGCGCTCGCGGGCGCCGCGCCGACGCCCCCGAGGTAGAGGCTCCGCTCCGAGCGGGGGCACTCGTCGGGCCAGCGGTCGCCCTGCACGAACCCGTGCGCCACGGCGACGCTCCGAGCGTCCCCGCGGGAGGCGCGCTGCGCCTGGGCTCGCTTGAGCAGCGCGAGCACCGTGTCGCGGTGGGTCACCGACACGCCCTCGGCGGCCTCGCCGTCGGCGCTGAGGACCTCTCGGGCGACCTCGGGCTCGACGTAGGGCAGGGGGTAGACCACCACGTCGCCGTGCTCGTCGCGCAGGGTCACCGGCGGCGCCGCGGGGTCGAAGCGACCGCGGACGTGCAGGTTCTCCCGGCGGAACATCCACGACCCGAAGCCCAGGTGGTCGGCGCTGTCGTGGTTGCCCGCGATGGCGATCACGGGGAGCGAGAGCGACTCGTTCACCTCGCGGAGGAACCAGTCGAGGAGGCGCACCGCGTCGCGCCCGGGGAGCGCGCGGTCGTACAGGTCCCCGGCGATCACCACGGCGTCGACCTCGTCCCCGCGGAGCACGTCGAGCACCTGCGCGAGGGCGTGGGCCTGGTCTTCGACGAGGGAGTTGGCGTGAAAGACCCTGCCTAGGTGGAGGTCCGCGAGGTGGGCGAGTCTCATGCTCGCAGCGTTGTACCTCACCTCCGCTTCGTGCGACGCTACAGAGCCGCGCTGCAGCGCCCGACTTCCACTATGAGCGACGCAAGCAATCCACCGACAGGGCTGACGGCCGAAGAGCGCGCCGCGATCGACGACCTCTGGGAGCGGCGGCTGACCGCCTCCCACTACGACCTCCTGGGGGTGCCTCGAGACGCCGAGCGCCGCGCCATCCGAGACGCCTACTTCGCGCTCTCGCGGCGCTTTCATCCCGACGTGTTCTACAACCGCGAGGCGGGCGCCTACCGCGCGCGCATCGACGAGGTCTTTCGCATGCTCACGCGCGCGTACGACGTGCTGAGCAACGCCAAGCAGCGAGCGGGCTACGACCTCCACCTCAGCAGCTTCGACTCGTACCGCCCCGGCCCGCCGCCGGAGCGCGCCGCGGCTCCATCGCCCGCGCCGCCCGCGCCGCCCGCGCCACCCGCGCCGCCCGCGCCGACGGCCTCGCAGGCGGGCGCCGTGGTGCCGCCGCCGGTGCGCGCGTCCTCGCCCAGCACGCCGGTGTCCAGCTCTGACCGGGGCTCGCAGACCGTCGACCCGGCCGCGCGGCAGCGCGCGCTCGAGTCGATGCGCCGCCGCTTGAGCTCGGTGATCCCGTCGCAGGCTCGCCCGCCGAGCTCGCCCAGCGCGGCGACGGCGGCGTCGCCGCAGCCCTTCGCGCCTCGCGTCGACGAGCGCGACTCGAAGCTCACGCGCCTGCTCAACGACGCCGAGGAGGCGAAGAAGCGCGGCGACTTCGAGGTCGCGCTGGAGCACTTTCGGGGCGCCTACCAGCTCGCGCGAGACGACGAGAGCGTGCGCGCGCGCATGGAGGCCGTCGACCAGCTCGTGAAGGCGCAGAAGACCGGCGAGCACATCGAGAAGGCCCGCGACGCCATGCGCGAGGGCAAGGCCGAGCTCGCGGCTTCGTTGTGGGAGAAGGCCTGGGAGGGTCGGCCGAGCGACGCCGCGCTGCTGGTGAACGCCGCGGAGGTGCTCGCGAAGTACGGCAACAACCGGGGCAAGGCGAAGGAGCTCGCGCAGCGCGCCCTCGCGGTCGACCCGAAGGCCGTGAAGGCCCACGTGGTGCTCGCGCAGGTGTTCACGTCGGCGGGCCTCAAGGCGAGCGCGCGCGCGGCGATCGAGGCCGTGGAGCGCCTCGACCCGCAGAACGCCGCGCTCAAGGAGCTGAAGGAGAAGATCGGCCCGCTCTCCCTGGCCGAGCAGCTCGGGCTCCGGGGGCGCTGAGCGGTCCGTGAACAACTTCGAGGCGCTGCTCGGTCGGATGATCGCGCTGAGGTCCTCGGACATGTTCCTCTCCGAGGGGCGGCCCGTGGCGTTTCGCGTGGACGGCGCCCTCGTGGTGCCCGCTCCCGAGCCCCTCTCGCGCGAGCTCCTCCAGGCCTTCATGGACGCGGTGCTGCGCCCCGTGCAGCGAGAGCTCTTCGACCGCCTCGGCGACGTCGACGTGGGCATCTCGCGCGCCGAGTTCGGTCGCTTCAGGGTGCATTTTCACCTCCAGCGCGGCCTCCTCGGCGCGGTCGTCCGCAGCGTCCCCTCGGGGCAGCTCGATTTCGCCGCGCTGGGCCTTCCCCCCGCGGCGCAGCGCTTCGCCGACATGCAGCGCGGGCTGGTGCTCGTGGTCGGCAGCACCGGCTCGGGCAAGAGCACCACCCTGGCCGCCATGGTGCACCGCATCAACAGCACCCAGAGCAAGCACGTCGTCACCCTCGAGGACCCGATCGAGTTCGTGCACGACGACCTCCGCGCGGTGATCACCCAGCGCGAGGTGGGCACCGACACGCGAGACTTCTCCGTCGCGCTGCGGCACGTGGTGCGCGAGAGCCCCGACGTCATCCTCATCGGCGAGATGCGCGACGCCGAGACCATGAACGTCGCGCTGAGCGCGGCGATGACCGGTCACCTCGTGCTCTCGAGCCTGCACACCACCGACGCGTCCGCCACGCTCCAGCGCATCCTCTCGTACTACCCCGAGCACGCCCGCGCGCAGGTCTGCATGGACCTCTCGCTCTGCCTCCAGGGGGTCATCGCGCAGCGCCTCGTGCCCCGCGCGAGCGGCGAGGGCAGGGTCGCCGCGGTGGAGGTCCTGGTGGCGTCTCCCGCGGTGCGCCGGCTCATCCGCGACCAGCGCGTCGAAGAGGTCGAGGACCTCATGAGCACCGCGGGCGACGGGATGCAGAGCTTCAACCGCGCGCTCGTCGGCCTCTTCGAGCGCGGCGAGATCACCTTCGAGACCGGCGCCGCCTACGCGACCAACCCCGACGAGTTTCGCCTCAGCGCGCAGGGGGTCGAGCGCGGCGTCGCGGCCTTCGTGGCCGACCAGGACGCGCTGCCCGCCGCGGGCGCCGTCGACATGCGCACGCTGCTCTCCATCGCGATGCGCTACGGCGCCAGCGACATCCACCTCGTGGTGCAGGTCCCGCCCATCTTTCGCATCAACGGGCGTCTGCGCCGCCTCGAGACCGACGCGCTCACCCCCGCCGACGTGCGCCGGATGCTCTTCTCGCTGCTCTCGCTCTCGCAGCGCGAGCGCTTCGAGCTCGACCGGGAGCTCGACTTCGCCATCACCATCGCCGGCGGCCACCGGTTTCGCGTCAACGCGCACTACCAGCGCGGCAGCGTGGCGGTGGCGTTTCGGCTCATCCCCAACGCCATCCCCGACATCAGCAAGCTCGGCATGCCGTCGGTGGTGTGCGAGCTCGCGACGCGCCCGCAGGGCCTCGTGCTCGTGACGGGGCCCACGGGCGCGGGCAAGAGCACCACCCTCGCCGCGCTCATCGACCGCATCAACGCGAGCCGGAGCTGCCACATCATCACGGTCGAGGACCCCATCGAATTCGTGCACCAGAACCGCGCGGCGACGGTGGAGCAGCGCGAGGTCGGCGCCGACACCAAGAGCTTCGCCGCGGCGCTCAAGTTCATCCTCCGCCAGGACCCCGACGTGATCCTCATCGGCGAGATGCGCGACACCGAGACCATCTCGGCGGCGCTCACCGCGGCCGAGACGGGGCACCTGGTGCTCGCCACGCTGCACACCAACGACGCGCCGCAGACCGTCGACCGCATCGTCGACGTCTTCCCGCCGCACCAGCAGTCGCAGATCCGCGTGCAGCTCTCGGCCTCGCTCCTCGCGGTGGTCTCGCAGCGGCTGCTGGTGAAGGCCGACGGCAAGGGCCGCGTCGCCGCCTACGAGGTGCTCATCGGCACGCCGGCGGTGCGCGCGATGGTGCGCGAGGGAAAGACCCACCAGCTCCTCTCGACCATGGAGACCAACGCCCGGGAGGGCATGCAGACCATGGATCGGGCCGTGCTCGAGCTCGCCCGCAGCGGCGCCGTCGCCGTCGACGAGGCCGCGCGGTTCATGCGCAACCCCATCGCGCTCAGGTCCCTCGGAGACGGTTGATCCCCGGCGGCGTCGGCCGCACCATGCGCGGCGTGTGGACGATCCGACAGCTCCTGGGCGTCTTCGTCGCGGGCCTCTCGCTCTTGTTCTTCGGCATGCACCTGGGCAACCAGCGCGCGGCGAACGAGCGGGGGATGTACCCGATCGCGATGGCGCTGAAGGGCGCCGGCCTCGCGCTGCTCTCGTGGGCGCTGTGGCGCCACGTGCGCGCCAACATGCTGTAGGCCCGCTCAGCCCCCGCCGGGGAGCAGCATCGGGATGCTCTCGCGCGGCCGCTCGCGTCGCGGCGGTCGGGGCGTGGCGCGAGGCGGCGGCGAGGCGTCGGGGGGCGACAGCAGGGGCGTGAGGTCGAGCGAGGCCTGCGACTGAGACGCGCTCAGGAGCGCGTCGAGCTGCGTCGCGCCGAGCGCCACCCGAACGGGCCGCGACTGCCCCATCGGCACCGGCACCGCGCACGGGGTGGACGGGCAGATCACCTCGCCCTCGGGCGTGCGCACCGACGCGCCCCGCGGCGTCGTGTCGACCAGCACCATGCGCGTGGCGACGGCGGCGGGCACCGCCTCGGGCGGGGCGGGGAGCGTCGGCGCCGCGGGCGACGCCGGAGCGACCGCGGGGGCAGGGGCCTGCGCGGCCCGCGGACGGCTCGTGCGGAGGATCGCGAAGACCCCCACCGCGAGCAGCGCGATCGAGGCCACGACCACCGCGATGGGCGCGGCGAGGGAGCGAGGCGGCGCCGCGGGGGGCGGCGCCGACGGGACCCCGAGGGCGAGGGGGCGCTGCGCGGCGGTGAGGTTGCCCTGGGCCTCCAGGCGCACGACGCCCGAGCGGTGCTCGCCGACGCCCTGCGTGGGGGAGCGCGTCGGCAACGCGCCGCGGCTCTCCGAGAGCTCCATCCGCCGCGCGTGCTGCGGCGCGAGGAAGGGCAGCAGCGCGCCGCGCAGCGAGTCCGCCGTCGGGTAGCGCTCCGCGGCGACCTTGCGCAGCGCCGCCATGACCACCTCGGAGAGCGCGGGGGACACGGCGCCGTTGCGCAGGCACAGCGGCGTCGGCGTCTCGGTGAGGATCTGCCGCAGGAGCACGAAGCGGTCGCGGGTGTCGAAGGGCGTCGAGCCGCTGAGCATCTCGTACATCAGCACGCCCACCGCGTAGACGTCGACCCGGTGGTCGGGGGCCTCGCCCGCCACCTGCTCGGGCGCCATGTAGCGCAGCGTGCCGACCATGGTCCCGTCGGAGGTGTGGTGCTCGGCGGGGGCGTCGTCGCCCAGGGCGATCTTCGCGACGCCGAAGTCGAGGACCTTCACCACGTCCTCGTCGCCGACGCGCTGGATGAAGATGTTCTCGGGCTTGAGGTCGCGGTGCACGATGCCCGCGGCGTGCGCCGAGCGGAGCGCGCCGAGGATCTGCACCGCGACGTGGGACGCGCGCTCGGGCGGCAGCGTGCCGCTGCGGCGCAGGAGATCGCGCAGCGACTCGCCCTCGAGCAGCTCCATCACCAGGAGCATTCGACCGTACTGGTCCCGCCCGAAATCGATGAGCTGCACGATGTTGGGGTGGGCGATGCGCGCGATCGCGTTGGCCTCTCGCACGAAGCGCGCGAGGCCCATCACGTTGGCCGCCTGCTCCGCCGCCAGCACCTTCACCGCGACGTTGCGTCCGACGCTCCGCTGGAGCGCGCGGTACACGGTGCCCATGCCGCCGCTGCCGATCTGCTCCATGATCTCGAAGCGCGAGACGTCGATGTCGGGGACGCCCGGCTCCGAGCGGAGGCTCGGCTCTCGATGGGCGCCTCCGGGGCGGTTCATCGCGGCTGCACCGGCGTCGCGCTCGTGGGCGTCTGCGTGAAATACAGCACGAGGCCCACCACCCCCATCACCAGCGCGGTGCCGAGCGCGGCGTCTGCGCCGATCGCCGTGGCCGTGCCGAGCTCGTAGGCGTCGCTGCGCTGCTGGCCGTCGCGCGTGCCCTGGAGGTCACCCTGCGCCGACAGCGCGACGCCGCCGAGGGCGGCCGCCGCGAGGCCCACCGCGCCCGCGCCGACCCAGAGCCCCGTGATCAGCGGCGTCACCCGCCGGCGAGGGGGAACGAGCGTCCAGGCCGCGCGCTGCTGCTGCTGCAGGCGCTCCCGCTCAGCCACCGCCGCTCGGCGGCGCGCGTCGGCGATGTCGCGCTCGCGCTGCGCCGCCTCGGCCGCTCGTCGCTCGTCCTCGCGCTGCTGAATCTCCGCGGCGCGCCGCCGCGCGACCTCGAGCGCCTCCTGCGCCACCCGCGCGGAGTTTCGGTCGGGGTTCGACGCGAGAAAGCGCTCGTAGTACCCCGCGGCGGCGGCCCACTCCCCGGCGGCCTCGTGGGCGCGCCCGAGGTTGTAGAGCAGCCGCGCGGCGGGGGTGATCGCGTAGGCCCGCTGAAAGTCTTGAATGGCCTCGCGGTTCTCGCCGCGCTCGTAGTGGCTCACCGCCGAGCGCACGAGGCGATCGAACTGGCGCCGCTCCGCGCGCGTCTGCGCCGAGCTCCCGCCCGCGCAGGCCGCCGCCGCGAGGACCACCGTCGAGAAGGTGCGCGCCCTCATCGAGCCGCTCCTCCCTGGGCGCAGCGAAACCCCACGAAGGGCTCGCCGCGGTCGGGGTCGATCCACCGACGGATGCTCTCGCGCAGGTCGATGGTGCGGTAGTGCCGTCCCCGCGCCTGGCGGCACTGCTGGCAGTACAGCCCCGCGTCGCCGCTGCGGTTGATGGGGGCGCCGCCATCGGGGCCCGTGGGCCCGTCGGGGTACGCGTTGCACCACGCCTCCAGGGTCGGCGGGAGCGACGCGTAGTAGTTGTTCACCGTGTGGTTGGGGTTGGTGTTCAGCCAGTCGTGGACCCACTCGTTGGCGTTGCCATAGAGGTCGAACACCCCCTCGGGGGTCGCGCCCAGCGTGCTCGTGCCCACGGGCCAGGGCATGCCCACGCAGGCGCCGCCGTCGGGGCCGCCGGTGCCGATGTTCGCGCGCTCGCACGAGGGCGCCTGCGTCCCCCAGGGGTAGCGGCGGTTCTCCGTGGGCGTGCCGCGCACCGCCCGAAAGAACTCCGCCTCGGTCGGGAGGTGCTTGCCCGCCCAGCGGCAGTACCGATCGGCGCCGTACCAGGTGACGTTCACCACGGGGAGGTTCTTCGAGCGCGAGTCCACCGGGGTGAACTGGTACTGCGTCTGCCGGATCGACAGCGCGTCGGTCGGGTCGGGGATGAGCAGCAGCGGGGTCTGCGCGCCGCTGTCTTCGCGGTAGAGCAGGTAGCGCCCGTAGGTCTCGGTGGGGTTCTGCGGCATCGGCGGCGTGGCGATGCTCAGCCGCCGGCGGTCGAGGGTCGAGAGGTAATTCGCGTACGCCTCGAAGGTCACCTCGTGGCGGTCGAGGGCGAAGGCCGCGAGGCACACCGGGTGCTGCGGGTGGTCCTCCCCCTCGCCGTCGGCGGGGGAGGGGCTCCCGATGATCGTCCCCTGCGTCGCCGTGTAGTTCTGCATGCACGCCGCGCCGTCGTCGACGATGCCGTTGCAGTCCTGGTCGAGGCCGTCGTGGCAGGTCTCGGTGGCCTCGGGCCGCGCCTGGCGCACGCACTCCAGCCGAGCGCCCCCGCGGCAGCGCCAGCGGCCGTCGAGGCAGGTGGGGCCCATGCCCGGCGGGAGGCGGCAGTGCCCGAAGTCTTCGTCGTCGTCGCTCACGCCGTCGCGGTCGTCGTCGACGCCGTTGCACACCTCCTCGATCGGCACCTCGCAGTAGCGCCGCGAGGGGTTGCAGCGCTCGCCCGCGCGGCAGTCGTTGTCGGTCGTGCAGTCGCTGAACGACACGATGAGGTTGCAGTGCGCCGCGCTCGCCACCGCGGTCAGAAACACGCACATCGCCAGCGGCGCCGCCAGCCTCGATCTCCTCGATCGCATCACCGTTACTCGCCTCGACCTTTGCCCGGAGCAGGAGTCCTGGACCCGCGGGATCGTACTACCGTTCGGGTAGGGTGACGCAACGCAGGGCGTCGCGCAGTTCGCTTGGGGGCGGCGGGCGCCTCGGACTATGGTCCCGACCCCGGAGCTCTGAGCCTCCGGCGAGCGAGGAGGGAACGCGCACCTTGGACGAAGCACGAGACCCCAGCGAGAGCAGCCGCGCAGACCCCGCCGACGAGGCCGCCGGCCGCGCGCTGCTGCACGAGATCGAGTGGCTCGGCGAGCTCCTCGAGGGCTGCCTTGAGCTCCCGCCCCCGATGCGCCGCCAGGCGGCCGCCATGGCCGCGGGCAGGTCCCGCGTCCCCGCCGACGGGGAGCGCATCGACTTCGTGGCCCGCGTGCGCGGCGCCGCCGACGCGAGCGGGGGCGCGCGCGCGCTCCAGGGATGGCTCGGCGCCGACCTCGCCGCCTGGCTCGACGCGCAGCTCGCCGGCGCGACCCTCACCGCCCTCGGCCTGGCCCTGCGCGAGCCCGTCGAGCGCTGCGTCGAGGCGAGGGCCGCCCTGCGCGCCCGGCACCTCGAGGCCGCCGAGGCGTTCCAGCGCTGGTACTCCGTCGGCCGCGACGACGAAGCCCAGAGGGCCTTCGCCGCCGCCTCCTCCGTGGCCCTCGACGAGGCCGTCGACCGCTGGTGCGCCCTGGGCTGCGAGAGCGACCTCCGTCGCTACGTGTCGTCGTGGCAGCGCTCGGCGTCAGGCTGGGCGGAGCGAGCCCTGGGCGTGGGCTTCGAGGTCCCCGTCGAGGAGCTCGGGCAGCTGCGCGCGGTGCAGCTCCACCTCGAGGCGCTGCGGTCGCGGAGGGCCCCGGTGGGCTCGATCCCGCGCGCGCTCGCCCGGCGCATGGGGGTCACGGAGAAGGAGGCGCTCCGGCTGCTCCAGGCCCACCAGCGGGTGAGCGAGCGCCGGGACCTCGACGCGGCGGTGCAGCGGCGACTGCCGGTGATTCGCCCCATCGCGGCGGCGGCCGCGTCGCTCGAGCGCGAACTCCGGCGCGCGCCGCGGGTCGACGAGATCGCCGAGCGCGCGAGGGTGCACCCGTGCCTCGTCGAGCTCGCCCTCGACGCCGCAGGGAGTCTGTGATGCTCGAACGAATCGTGATGGCCTACGACTTCAGCGAGCGCTGCGACGACGCGCTCACCTGGGCGGTCGACGTCGCCCGGGCGGTGCGAGGCCAGGTGCACCTCGTTCACGTGTGCCCCGTCGTCGACGACGACGACCCCGGGCTCAACGAGCTGCGGCGCGAGCTCGCGAGGATCGCCGACGAGGCCGGCGCCGAGGTGCTCAGCCGGGTCCTGACGAGCGCGAGCGTGGCGCGGGCGCTGGTGCATTTCGTCGAAGAGATCAACGCCGACGCGCTGGTGATCGCCACGCGAGGCACCCGCGGCGTCGCCCGATGGATCCTGGGGAGCGTCGCCGACGAGGTCGTCGCCACGGCGGTGTGCCCGGTGATCACGATCCGCGGCACCGACGGGTGAGGGGCGCGCGGCCTCAGCGCCAGAACCCCAGCGAGAAGCCCCAGTCGACGTAGTTGTGCGACACGTCGAAGGTCCCCGACACCATGATGTCGATGGGGTCGAAGAGCTTGAGCGCGTCCCAGCGAAAGAGCCGCACGTCGAAGCCCAGGGTGCCGTGCACCCGCGCGCCGATGCGCTCGAAGCGGGAGGGCTCGATGTAGCTCCCCACGCGGAGCCTCAGGCGGTTCTCGACGGCCTCGCCCTCCAGGGCGAGGCGGGGCGTCAGCACCGTCCCGCGGCCCGAGGGCTGCGCGACCTGGTCGATGAAGCCCTCGATGCCCTGGCCGCGCTGGGTCGGGCCTGAGACGCTCAGCCCGACCGCCAGCAGCAGGTAGCGGCGGCGGCGGTCCCGCAGCGCGGCGAGTCGCTCCGCGCGGTAGCGCCAGGGAAAGGTCTCGAGCTCTCGGTCCTCCCTCGCGCGGAGGGCCCGCTCGGCCTCGTCCCACGCGGGGTCTTCGCGCCGCGACGCGCGGCGCCTCGCGCGGTCGCTCGCGATGCGCTCCTCGAGGGCGCTGCGCTCGGCGTGGACGTCCCGCCAGGGCGCGTTGAAGGGCTCGTCGGAGAACCGGTAGACCGCCCCGAGCTCGAACTCCCAGGGCAGGTTCACGCTGCGGGGCACCACGAAGCACCCCGGCGCCCTGGGCTGGCACCCGACGGGGCGTCGGTGCGGCTCTCCAGGCGCGGGCTCGGGCAGCGAGGCGGTGGCCACCACCTCCGCTCGAAACGCGACGCCCACGCGAAAGCGCTGGCGCGTCGGCGCCCAGGTGAGCCCGAACTCCGGCGCCAGGCCGAGGTAGTTCGCCTCGCCCTCCACGAAGGTGCCGAAGATCGGCGCGTCCCAGCCGATGCTCATGGCGCCGAGGCGGAGCCCGACGCCGAAGCTGATGGCGCCCCCGTCGAGCATGAAGCCGGCGCCGACGCGGTGGATCGCGAGGTTCACCGCGAGGCGCCGCTCGGCCGCGTCCTGCGGGACGATGTTGTAGACCTGGACCTGCCCGAGGTACCCGACCCCGAGGGGGCCCGCGTTCAGCCCGACGCCGAAGGAGACGATGGCAAAATCCGCGAAGTCTCTCCCCCCGGTGCCGGAGTTGTCCCAGTTGTTCCGCGGAAAGCTGACGCCCAGGTCGAGGGCGGGCTCGAACCACGAGAGGTCGCGGTCGGAGCGTCGACCGTAGGCCGCGGGGTTGAAGCCCACGCCGTCGATCCCCTCGGCGAGCGCGGAGTACGCGCCGGCGAGCCCCACGGCGCGCCCTGGCCCCTGCACGGGCCCTCGGTGAAAATCGAGCGCGTAGTCGTTCGCGACCAGGGGCTGCCCCGAGGCCGCGCCAGCGTAGGCCGAGACGATCAGCGTCGGGAGGAGCGCGCGCAACCCGCAGACGATTGCACCCACCAGGGCCCGACGTGCAATGGCGCCGGCGCCAGCGCCACGGTGGCGGTTGAATGTGCGCGTCAGTTCGGGCTAGGTGTGCGCGCCCGCGGCGACCGGACGCCCCTCGGATCTCGCGGCAGGAGCTGTGATGCAGACTATGAAACTCGTGCTGCAAGACGGCACGGTCCTCCGCGGACGGGCCTTCGGCGCGCGCCGCGAGGTCGCTGGCGAGCTGGTGTTCAACACCGGGATGGTCGGCTACGTCGAGACGCTCACCGACCCGAGCTACCGGGGTCAGATCCTGGTGACCACCTGGCCCCTGCAGGGCAACTACGGCGTGCCCTCGCCGCGCCCTGAGGGCTCGATCGACGAGCCCTACGAGAGCGGTCGCATCCAGCCCCAGGGCATGGTGTGCCTCCAGCACAGCGCCGCGCCGAGCCACTTCTCGAGCCGCCGCACGCTGGGCGACTGGCTCACCGCCGAGGGCGTCCCGGGCATCGAGGGCATCGACACCCGCACGCTGACCCGCAAGCTCCGGGAGCACGGCACGATGCGCGCGTGGATCCTCGACGGCGACGCGGACCTCGACGAGGGCAAGGCCCGCGCGAGCGCGGTCGACGCCGCGAAGGTCGTGGCCGACACGACCTGCCGCGAGGTGGTGACCTACGAGGGCGGCGCGATTCGCGTGCTCCTCGTCGACACCGGCTGCAAAGACAACATCGCCCGCTCGCTCCATCGCCGCGGCGCCACGGTGGTGCGCTGCCCGGCGCACGCCGACATCGCCGCCCTCGCCGCGACCTGCGACGGCGTGATGCTCTCGAACGGCCCCGGCGACCCCAAGGACGTGATGCACGTCGCCGAGCAGGTGCGCGGGCTCTTCGACCGCGCGCTCCCGATCTTCGGCGTGTGCCTGGGCAACCAGCTCCTCGCGCTGGCCGCGGGCGGCGACACCTACAAGCTCAAGTACGGCCACCGCTCCCAGAACCAGCCGGTGCAGGACCTGCTCACCCGGCGCTGCTACATCACCAGCCAGAACCACGGGTACGCGGTGCGCGACGAGAGCCTGCGCGACGACTGGGAGCCCTGGTTCGTGAACGTGAACGACGGCACCAACGAGGGCATTCGCTCCCGCTCGCGCCCCGTCGCCAGCGTGCAGTTTCACCCCGAGGCGAAGCCGGGCCCTGAGGACACGGCGTTTCTCTTCGACGACTTTCTCCGGCTCGCCGGGTCCATGAAGCGGGGTCGCTGATGTTCGGACAGTACCTTCCCAAGAAGCCCCGCCGGGTGCTCGTGCTGGGCAGCGGCGCGCTGAAGATCGGCGAGGCCGGCGAGTTTGACTACTCGGGCTCTCAGGCGATCAAGGCGATTCGCGAAGAGGGCATCTACACGGTGCTCATCAACCCGAACATCGCGACGATCCAGACCTCGGAGCAGCTCGCCGACAAGGTGTACCTGCTCCCGGTCGACCCTGAGTTCGTCGAGCAGGTGATCGTGCGCGAGGAGATCGACGCGATCACGATCTCCTTCGGCGGGCAGACCGCGCTCAACTGCGGCGTCGCCCTCGACGCCTCGGGCGTGCTGCAGAAGTACGGCATCCGCGTGCTCGGCACCCCCGTCGAGACGGTGCGCGACACCGAGGACCGACAGCGCTTCAAGCAGCGCCTCGACGAGATCGGCGTGAAGACCGCGCGCTCGAGCGCCTGCGAGAGCCCCGACGAGGTGCGCGCCGCCGTCGCCGAGATCGGCCTGCCGGTGATCCTCCGCAGCGCGTACTCGCTGGGCGGCAAGGGCAGCGCGATCTGCGAGACCCCCGCGGAGCTCGACGCGGCGCTGACCCGCGCCTTCGGCGGCGGCACCGCGCAGGTGCTCGTCGAGGAGTCGCTGCGGGGCTGGAAGGAGGTCGAGTACGAGGTCGTGCGCGACGCGCGCGACAACTGCATCACCGTCTGCAACATGGAGAACGTCGACCCCCTCGGGATTCACACCGGGGAGTCGATCGTCGTCGCGCCCAGCCAGACGCTCACCGACGCCGAGTATCACAAGCTCCGCACCCTCGCGATCGAGACGATTCGTCACCTCGGCGTGGTGGGCGAGTGCAACATCCAGTACGCCCTCGACCCCTTCAGCGACGACTACCGGGTCATCGAGGTCAACGCGCGGCTCTCTCGCTCCTCCGCGCTCGCGAGCAAGGCGACGGGGTACCCGCTGGCGTACGTCGCCGCGAAGATCGCCCTGGGCTACACGCTCCCCGACCTGCCCAACGCGATCACCCGTCGCACCAGCGCGTTCTTCGAGCCCGCCCTCGACTACATCGTCTGCAAGTTCCCGCGGTGGGACCTGCAGAAGTTCCGCGACGTCGACACCCGCCTCGGCTCGGAGATGAAGAGCGTGGGCGAGGTGATGGCGATCGGCCGGTCGTTCCCCGAGGTGCTGCAGAAGGCGCTGCGCATGCTCGAGATCGGCGTCGACGGCCTCGACCCCGAGGCCTTTCACTTCGACGACCTCGAGCGCGAACTCCGTCACCCCACGCCGCGGCGGATGCTGGCCCTCGCCACGGCCTTCGAGCAGGGATGTCCGTTGACGCGGTGCACGCATGACCCGCATCGACCACTGGTTCTTGAGCCAGATCCAGGCGGTCGTCGCGCACCGCGCGAAGCTCCGCGCGGGAGGGGCCGAGCCCGAGGCCGAGGTGCTCGCCGAGGCCAAGCGACTGGGATACTCCGACAAGGGCATCGCCGCGGTGATCGGCGCGTCGGAGCACGCGGTGCGGGCGCTGCGAAAGCGTCACGGCCTCGACGCCCGGGTGTGCCAGATCGACACCCTCGCCGCGGAGTACCCCGCGGAGACGAACTACCTCTACCTCTCGCACCACGGCGACGCCGACGACGTCGCGCCCTCGTGGCGCAAGAAGGTGCTCGTGCTCGGCAGCGGCGCGTACCGCATCGGGAGCAGCGTCGAGTTCGACTGGTGCTGCGTCAACACCGTGCGCGCGCTGCAGGAGATGGGCTTCGAGACCGTGCTCCTGAACTACAACCCCGAGACGGTCAGCACCGACTACGACGTCTGCGACAAGCTGTTCTTCGACGAGATCAGCTTCGAGACGGTGATGGACATCTACGAGCGCGAGCGCCCCCTCGGGGTCGTGGTCTCGATGGGCGGCCAGGTGCCCAACAACCTCGCGCTGCGGCTGCACCGCGCGGGCGTGACCGTGCTCGGCACCTCCCCCGACAACATCGACCGCGCCGAGGACCGCGAGAAGTTCAGCGCGCTCCTCGACAGCCTCGCCATCGCGCAGCCGACGTGGACCACCACGGGCGACGTCTCGGACGAGAAGCTCGAGGCGGTCGCGGCCGAGCTCGGGGGCTACCCCCTGCTGGTGCGACCGAGCTACGTGCTCAGCGGCGCGGCGATGACCGTCGCGCACGAGCCGCAGCACCTCCGCAACTACCTCCACAAGGCCGTCCAGGTGTCGCCCGACCACCCGGTGGTGATCACCAAGTTCGAGATCAACGCCAAGGAGATCGAGATCGACGCGGTGGCTGACCGCGGCGAGCTGCTCCTCTGGGCGATCTCGGAGCACGTCGAGAACGCCGGGGTTCACTCCGGCGACGCGACCCTCGTGCTGCCGCCGCAGAAGCTCTACGTCGAGACGATCCGCCGGGTGCGCCGCATCGCCACCGACGTCGCGAAGGCGCTCGAGATCACCGGGCCCTTCAACATGCAGTTCCTCGCCGTCGAGAACGAGGTGAAGGTCATCGAGTGCAACCTGCGCGCGTCGCGCTCGTTCCCCTTCGTGTCGAAGGTCACGGGCACGAACTTCATCCGCGAGGCCGCGCGCCGCATGATGGGCGTGCGCAGCCCCGTCACGAACAACAGCCTCGACCTCGACTACGTCGCCGTGAAGGCCGCGCAGTTCTCCTTCTCGCGCCTCGCAGGCGCCGACCCCACCCTCGGCGTCGAGATGGCCTCGACGGGCGAGGTGGGTTGCATCGGCGACGACCTCCACGAGGCGCTGCTCAAGGCCCTCATCGCCACGGGTTTTCGCATCCCGCGCAAGGGCGTGCTGCTCTCCCTCGGGCCCGTCGCGGACAAGCACCGCTTCGAGCGCGAGGCGCGCATGCTCCAGCAGAAGGGCCTCGCGCTCTTCGCCACGCCGGGCACCGCCGACGTGCTGCGCGAGAAGGGCATCGAGTGCGAGGTGGGCTACAAGGAGGCCGACGGGCAGGCGCCGCTCGCCGTCGACCTCCTGCGCTCGGGGCGCATCGACCTCGTGATCAACATCCCCCGCAGCTACGACCGTCAGGGGCTGCCTGACGGCTACCGCATCCGCCGCCTCGCGGTGGACCTGGGCATCCCCCTGCTCACGAACCTTCAGCTCGCGCGCCTCGCGGTCGAGGCCTTTCACCGCTACGACACGCGCGACCTCAAGGCCCTCGACTGGGCCACCTACCTCGCGCGCAACGACCAGCGGTGAGCAGGCTCAAGGCCCCGCTCCGCGCGCTCCTCGCGGCCTCGACGGCGGCGGTGGGCGTGCTGCACTTCGTCAATCCCGAGCCCTTCATGCGCATCGTGCCGCCCTGGGTGCCCGACGCGCGCTGGGCCGTGTACCTCTCGGGCGTCGCGGAGATCCTCGGGGGCGTCGGGCTGCTGATCCCGCGCACCCGCGTCGCGGCGGCCTGGGGGCTCATCGCGCTCTACGTCGCCGTGTTCCCCGCGAACATTCACATGGCCGTGCACCAGATCAACATCAGCGACTCGCCGATGCCGACCTGGGTGCCCTGGGCGCGCCTCCCCTTTCAAGCCGTGTTCATCGCCTGGGCCTGGTGGAACACCCGGCCCGACCGCCCTACGGCGTGAGCTCGGCCCGCGCGGCGGCGAAGGCGTCGACCATCAGGTAGACCCGCACCGGGCTCGTGATCGGCGCCGCGAGGGTCAGCGTGACGCGCTCGGCGGTGCCGTCGGCGCGGGCGGCGGTGCGCGTCTGCCGCACGTAGTCGAGGGCCACCGGACGGCGGTCGGCGTCGAGGGCGAGGAGCCCGAAGTTGTGCTCGCTCGCGCGCAGCGTCGAGCCCTCGAGCTCGGCGCGAATCTCCGTGGGCGAGAGGGTGATCCTCGGCGTGCCTACGCCCTTGGGGGCGCGCAGGGGGCCGCCCGCGTGGACCCGCATGTCGGCCGCGCCGAAGGCGAGCAGCGTGTCGCTCGTGGGGTTGCAGAAGCCCAGGCGGCGCAGGAACGCGCCGTACACGTCGATGCTGCCGCACACCGCCCGCGCCACCAGCGCGGGGCTCTCCAGCGCGCTCCCCGCCGCGTCGGTGCGCGTCGACACCCTGAAGCGCTCGAAGGGCAGCTGAAACCCATTGAAATCAATGTAGAAAGGCTGCTCGTTGGCGATGGTGAGGCGGCCCCCGTCCCAGCGCATGACCATGGGGAAGCGCACGCTCGACGCGGGGTCGACGACGCTGCCGTCGCCCGACTCGGAGGGTGACGCGCCGACGCCCCACACGATCGCGCGGCTCGCGTCGCCTTCGACCACGCCGAGGAGGTAGTGAATCGAGTCGAAGCCGATCTGGTTGTAGCTCGGGAGGATCGTCGGCAGCGGCGCCGCGATGCGCGACAGCTCCAGGGCCGAGGCGGGCTCTCCCGCCGCCGAGGGAAAGGTCAGCCCGAGGGGCTCGGTGAGGGGCGGGCGCACCGTGAGGTCGTAGGTCACGTCGAGGTCGCCCGCGGGGGTGCCGCCGGTGAAGCGCAGCCCCTCTCGCGCCGCGTCGATGAGCGTGCGCGCGCGCACGCGGAGCTGCACATGGCCCATCTCGTCGGGGGTGAAGGCCGTCTCGGGGGTGACGGTGAAGAAGCGACGGTCGCCCGATCGCTCGACGCGCAGCGCGGCCGGCGGCGTGGCGGTGACCTCGATGGACGCGTCGTCGAGGAAGGCGAGCTGCGTGTCGCCCGCGCTGCGCACGAAGAGCGAGAAGGCGAGGGGCTCGTTGGCGTCGACGGTCGCGGTGCGCTCAGGCAGCGGGCGACCGAAGCGGGTGGTGCGATACAAGAACGCGCCGTCGGCGGGGAGGTCTTCTGAGGGTCCCCGGCGGCAGCGCGTGTCGGTGAGCGCCGCGGGGCGCAGGCAGTAGTCGTAGGGGACGTAGTACACCCCGCCGTTCTCGCCCGCGATGACCGCGCCGCGGCGGCGAGGGCGACCGAGGCGTTGAGGTCGTCGCGGTCGTCGGAGATCAGGCGAATGGACCAGCGCAGCAAGCCGTCGGGGTTGAGCACGAAGAGGCGGCCCTCGCCGGAGCCGAAATAGATGTGGTCCTGCGCGTCGACGGCGGGCGAGGAGCGAATCGGCTCGAGGGTGTCGAAGGACCACCGCACGCGGCCGTCTTCGGGGTCGAGGGCGTACACGGTCCCGTCGGCGGCGGGCTGGATGATGGTGCCGTCAGAGAGCCGCGCGGGCGAGGCGTAGATGTGGTCGCGCAGCCCGGTCTGCCAGAGGGGTGTGCCCGAGAAGGCCGTGAGCGCGCGCACGTAGCCGTCGAAGCCGCCGACCACCATGGTCCCCTCGGCGCCGCGGTCCATGTACATCGGCGAGGCCGCGACGGTGGCGGGGATCGCCGCCGCCCACGCGCGCGTGCCGCCCTGCGCGTTGATGCCGAACACGTTGCTGCCCAGGAGAAAGTTGTTCCCCATGAGCAGCAGCTGGCGACCGATGTCGTACGCGGGCAGCGACCAGGTCTGGTCGTTGGTGCGAAAGCACCAGCGGCGCGCGCCGTCTTCGCGGGCGATGCCGTAGGTGCAGAAGTTGTCGTTGGGCGCGACGAGGGTGCCGTCTTCGGTCATGCCCACGTTGCCCTCGAACCACCGGATGAACGCGTTGTTCGTCGAGGGCTCGTCGGCCTGAAAGCGCCAGGCCATCGTCCCGTCGCGGCGGTTGAGCGCGTAGAGGTACCCGTCGCCGCTGCCGAAATACACCCGGCTCTGGTCGTCGAGGAGCGCGCTCGAGTCGATGATCTCCCCCGTGCGCAGGCGCCAGCGCTCGCGCCCGTCGGGACCGATCGCGTAGAAGTTCCGATCGGCGGAGCCGACGTAGACCACGCCGTCGCCGTCGATGACCGGCGTGCTGAAGATCCCCTTGCCCGTCTGAAAGACCCAGGGCGCGCTGCCGTCGTCGAAGGGGGTGACGTCGACGCGCCCGTCCTGCTCGATGTTGCCGCGAAACTTCGGCCACGGGCTGCGGCGGTCGAGGGGCGAGCGGCGCACCGCGAGCACGTCCTCGACGGGGACGTCGGCGCGCTGCACGTCCGCGGGACCCGCGTCGGAATTGCCGCTCACCGACGAGGTGCAGGCCGCGAGGGAGGAGAACCACAGAAGCGTCCAGCGTGACATCGCCGCGATGGTATCCCGAGGGCGGCGCGCGTTTCACATGCGACGTCGCGACCCGACGCCTCAGGGCCTCACCCGCACCGCGGAGCCAAGCGCCGCGGAGATCACCCGCATCCGGTCGGTCGAGACGCGCTCGTCGACGCCGCGCATCGGCACGACCCGAATCTGCCCCTCCAGGTGGCTCGTCCACACCGCGTTGGCGATGACGCTCGAGACCCGCACCCGAGGCGCGTCGCTGAGGTCGAAGGTCACGTGGAGCATCACGCCGTCTCGGTATCCGGGGTCGTAGACCCAGGGGTTCTGGGCGATCTGCGCGGGGGTCGTGCCGCGGTGCCAGGCCTGCCCGTAGTGCGAGAGCAGCGTGCCCATCGAGTACGCGACGAGCGCCTCGCCGCGGGGCGAGGGGAGGCGCGCGACGGGGCCGAGCGTGGGCTGCCCGAAGCCCACGACGAGGTCGGCGCCCGCGTCGACCAGGCGCGACACGAGGGCCCGCTGCGAGTCAGAGACCGCCGCGTAGCGCTCGCGGGACCAATGCACGCCGACCACCCCGAGGTCGGCGACGCTGCGCGCGGCGGCGACGGCGCCGAGGAGCTCCGTCGGGTCGTCGAGGAGCCGCGCGACGCGGGGCTCGTGCTCGCCGCAGGGCTCGCCGGGGTCACGACGCAACCGGGTGGTCGCGCTCATGAACGCGACGCGCACGCCCTCGCTCGACGATCGCCGGCGCGAAGGGGCCCTCGTCGCCGTCGTGGAGGCCGGGCGCGAGCACGTCGGCCCCGCGGAGCGCGTCGAGGGTGTCGCGCAGGCCCGGCGCGCCGAGGTCGCCGATGCGGTCGTTGGCGACCTGGAGCACGTCGAAGCCGACGCGCGCGAGGTCGCGGGCCAGCTCGACCGGCGCGCCGCCTGGGGCACGCTGGAGCGTCGCGGGGGAGCCCAGGGGCGCGCGGAGGTTGGCGAAGCCGATGGTCTGAAACGCGAGGAGCGGCGCCACGGGCCCGAGGAGCGCCACGAGCCGCCCGCTCTCCCTGCGGGACATCGCCTCGCGGAGCACGGGCGCCGTGAGCACGATGTCGCCCCCGAGGGTCACCGTGGCGCGGCGCGCGCGCGCGGGGGGCACGTCGGGCGCGTCGACGGAGGGCGCGTCGAGGACCGCGACCACGTCCCGCGCGACCACCGGGCGGTCGACGGACGCGTCGCGTGAGGGGCGGGGGCGGGTGCAGCCCAGGGCGAGCGCAGCGACGGCGAGCCAGCGGATCATGGAACCCGGTGGGGTTACACGACTCCGCCTCGTCGGACCACCCTCGGCGCGCGCGCGCGGGGTCGCGCGGAGGGCGCGAACGCTGGTAGACAGTCGCCATGGCGACACTCAAGGGCAAGACTCTGTTCATCACCGGCGCGAGCCGGGGCATCGGCCTGGCGATCGGGCTGCGCGCGGCGCGCGACGGCGCCAACGTCGTGATCGCGGCGAAGACCACCGAGCCGCACCCGAAGCTCCCCGGCACGATCTACACGGCCGCCGAAGAGATCGAGAAGGCCGGCGGGCGCGCCCTGGCGTGCGTGGTCGACGTGCGCGATGAGGAGGCCGTCGAGGCCGCGGTGCAGAAGGCCGTCGACGCCTTCGGCGGCATCGACGTGCTGGTGAACAACGCCAGCGCGATCAGCCTCACGGGCACCCTCGAGACGCCCATGAAGCGCTACGACCTGATGCACAGCATCAACACCCGCGGCACCTTCTTGTGCTCGCAGAAGTGCCTGCCGCACCTGCTGAAGTCGTCGAACCCGCACATCCTGAACATCTCGCCGCCGCTGGCGATGTACGAGAAGTGGTTCGCGCCGCACGTCGCCTACACGATGGCCAAGTACGGCATGTCGCTCTGCGTGCTGGGCATGGCCGGAGAGTTCCGCGGGCGGGTGGGGGTGAACGCGCTGTGGCCCCGCACGGTGATCGACACCTCCGCGGTGCGAAACCTCCTGGGCGGCGAGGCCGTGGCGAGCTCGGCGCGCACGCCCGAGATCATGGCCGACGCGGCCTACGCGGTGCTGACGCGCCCCCACGCCGAGTGCACGGGGAACTTCTACCTCGACGAGGACGTGCTGCGCGAGGCGGGCGTGACCGACCTCAGCGGGTACTCCGTGACCCCCGGCGCCGACCTCGTCGACGACTTCTTTCTGCCCTGAAGGAGCCCCTCGATGTCCCCTCCCTTCGAGTTCCAGGAGATCCTCCCGCTCGGTCATGAGGAGACGCCCTGGCGTCGCCTCGACCTCGACCTCGTCGACACCTTCACCGCGGCGGGCCACACCTTTCTGCGCGTCGCCCCCGAGGCGCTCACGGCGCTCGCGCGCGAGGCGATGCGCGACATCGGGCACCTGCTGCGCCCCGGTCACCTCGGGCAGCTGCGCGCGATCCTCGACGACCCCGAGGCGAGCGACAACGACCGCTTCGTGGCCACCGAGCTGCTGAAGAACGCGGTGATCGCGGCGGGGGGCGTGCTGCCCTCGTGTCAAGACACGGGGACCGCGCTGGTGAAGGGCAAGAAGGGCCAGCTCGTGTTCACCGGCGGCGGCGACGAGGCCGCGCTCTCGCGAGGGATCTACGACGCGTACACCCAGCTCAACCTGCGCTACTCGCAGCTCGCGCCGCAGGACATGTTCCGCGAGGTGAACACCGGCACCAACCTCCCCGCCGAGGTCGAGATCGCGGCGGTCGACGGCGACGCCTACAAGTTCCTGTTCATGGCCAAGGGCGGAGGCTCGGCGAACAAGAGCTACCTGTATCAAGAGACCAAGGCGCTGCTGAACCCCGAGTCGCTGATGCGCTTCGTCGACGAGAAGATCCGCGCGCTCGGCACCTCGGCGTGCCCCCCGTACCACCTCGCGGTGGTGGTGGGCGGCACCTCGGCGGAGTTCTCGCTCAAGGTCGCGAAGCTGGCGTCGACGCGCTACCTCGACACGCTCCCCCGCGACGGCAACGCCCTGGGCCGAGGCTTTCGCGACCACGAGACCGAGGCGAAGATCCTCGAGGTCGCGCGGCGCACGGGCATCGGCGCGCAGTTCGGCGGCAAGTACTTCTGCCACGACGTGCGGGTGATTCGCCTGCCGCGCCACGGCGCCTCGTGCCCGGTGGCGATCGCGGTCTCGTGCAGCGCCGACCGTCAGGCGCTCGCGAAGATCACCCGCGACGGGGTGTTCCTCGAGCAGCTCGAGACCGACCCCGCGCGCTTTCTCCCCGACCCCCGCGAGGGCGAGCTCTCGGGCGAGGTGGTGAAGATCGACCTGCGGCGGCCGATGGCCGAGATCCGCGCGACGCTCTCGAAGTACCCCACGAGCACGAGGCTCTCGCTCACCGGTCCCATGGTGGTCGCGAGAGACATCGCGCACGCGAAGATCAAGGCGAGCCTCGACGCGGGCGAGGCGATGCCCGCGTACCTCCGCGACTTCATGGTCTACTACGCGGGCCCCGCCAAGACGCCGGAGGGCTACGCGTCGGGGTCCTTCGGGCCCACCACCGCGGGGCGCATGGACTCCTACGTCGACCTCTTTCAGTCGCACGGCGGGAGCATGGTGATGCTCGCGAAGGGCAACCGCTCGAGCGCCGTCACCGAGGCGTGCAAGAGGCACGGCGGCTTCTACCTCGGCTCCATCGGCGGGCCCGCCGCGCGCCTCGCGAAGGACTGCATCCGCAAGATCGAGGTGCTGGAGTTCCCCGAGCTCGGCATGGAGGCGGTGTGGAAGATCGAGGTCGAAGACTTCCCCGCGTTCATCGTCGTCGACGACAAGGGGAACGACTTCTTCGCCGGGATCACCAGCAAGAAGCTCCCGGTCGTCTCCTGATCAGCCCACGGCCTGGTTCGCGCGGGTGAGGGTCTGCCAGCTCATCGCCTCGGGCTCGCCCAGGGCGTCGAGAAAGGCCCTCGCCTGGCGCACCGACTCCTCCGACGCGCTCTCGGAGTCGCACGCGATGCTCACGATCGAGAGCGTGTGCGCGAGCTCGGCGACCTGCTCCAGCAGCCTCCCGTCGTCGCCGCTCGCGGCGCCCTTCAGGCTCATCAGCACCATGCACGCGTGCCAGAGCGCGCGCCGGGGCTGGAGCCTGGAGTGCATCGCCAGCTCCACCGCGCTCATCCCGCGCCGACCCGGAGCTTGAGCTCGGTCCACCGATGGCCCTGCTCGTCGAAGACCGAGTTCAGCGCCGCCTCCAGCACCTGAAGCACGCCCGGGACCGCCGCGCCGAAGCGCCGCACCTCATCGCCACGCAGTCGTTCCATGATCTCGCGGGGTCATACACCCCGGCGAGCCCAGACGCAGCCCTCGTGGTGACATTGAATGTCACATCTCCTGAATGGACCGCAGGGGCGCTTTGCGGCATCAAGGCCCGGTGCGCGCCCTGGCGTTCTCTCTCGGCCTCGCGGTGACCCTGAGCGGCGCGACGGCGCGGGGGCAGGGGACCGACCCGCCCCGGCGCAGCTCGTGGGTCATCCCGACGCTCCACGGGGGCGGCCAGCTGCTCTTGCAGCGGGTGGGGCTCTCGGTGCTCTACGGCAGCGCGTTCACCCTCGACGACCCTGCCCGCGCCGCCCAGAGCTTCGGCCGCGCCTGGACCACCCCGCCGCTCTTCGACGCCTCCCGCAGGGTCTTCGAGTGGGACCGAGACATCTTCTACATCAACCTCTTCGGCCACGGGCTCATGGGGAGCGAGCTCTACCTCCGCGCGCGTCAGTGCGGGCACGACTTCGCGTCCTCGCTGCTGTTCACCGCGGGGATGTCCTTCGCGTGGGAGTACCTCGTCGAGTCGTGGCACGCGCAGCCCTCGGCCCTCGACCTCGTGTGGACGCCCCTGGGCGGCGCGCTGATCGGGGAGTTCCGCTACGTCGCCTGGGAGCTCGCGGGGCGCCTCCCCCCGACGCCGCGCCGGGTGGTCCGCGCGATCGTCGACCCCTTTGGCGAGCTTGAGCGGGGCCTCGGCTCCGACTGCTGAGGCCCTCAGCCGCCGAAGCGCTCGACGTAGTCTTCGACGCTCGCGGCGAGCACCCTCGCGGCGTCGTCGCGGCCATAGACCCGCGCGATGTCGACGGGCTGCTCGCCGCTGCCGGGCTTGAGCTTGTAGGTGACGAAGTAGTGCCGCAGCCGATCGACCAGGGCGGGGGGGAGGTCGGCGAGGTCCCTCGCGGCGCTCCACACCGGGTCCTTGTCGAGCACGGCGATGATCTTGTCGTCGGCCTCGCCCCCGTCGATCATGAGCAGCCCGCCCACGGGGCGCGCGCAGAGCAGCACGTCGGAGCGGTTGATCGGCCGCTCGGAGATCACGCAGATGTCCAGCGGATCCCCGTCGCCCCGCTCGACCCCCGCGAGCCTCGCCACGCGGTCGCCGCAGTACGTGCGAGGCACGAAGCCGTAGAGCGTGGGCGGCAGCGACGCCGAGAGCTGCGGGCGGTCGACCTTGAGGTACCCGCTCTCCTTGTCGATCTCCCACTTGATGGTGTCGAAGGGCGTGATCTCGATGTAGGCGTGCACCACGTCGGGCGCGCTGGGGCCCACCGAGAGGCCGTGCCAGGGGTGCGGTCGGTAGCGCTCGAAGAAGGTCTTCACGGCGCCCTCTCGTACCACGCGCGTGACGTTGCGCTCGCCCCCGGCGCCGCGATTCCACTAGGATGCGCGCCCGCTCACGGAGACCCATGCCCATGCGACGATCGATCCCCTCCCTCCCGTCGACCCCAGCGCACTACGACGTCGTCGTCATCGGCAGCGGGCCGGGGGGGGAGGGCGCGGCGATGAAGGCCGCCAAGGCGGGCCGCAGCGTCGCGATGATCGAGAAGTACGTCGACGTCGGCGGCGGCTGCACCCACTGGGGCACCATCCCCTCCAAGGCCCTGCGCCACGCGATCTCGCAGCTCGCGAACTTTCGCGCCAACCCCCTCTTCAACCCGATCCTCGAGAACTACCAGGTCGAGCTCCCGCTGCTGCTGCGGCAGAGCGAGAGCGTGATTCGCCGCCAGGTCGCGCTGCGCCACGGGTTCTACGAGCGAAACCGCGTGCGGGTGATTCACGGGCGAGGGCGCTTCATCGACCCCCACCGGCTGCTCATCGAGGGCGAGAACGGCTCCGCCGAGGAGATCACCGCCGACACCGTGGTGATCGCGACGGGCTCGCGGCCCTACCGCCCGCCCTTCGTCGACTTCAACAACCCGCGCATCTGCGACAGCGACACGATCCTGCGCGTGCGCGAGACGCCGGGCACGATCACGATCTACGGCGCGGGCGTCATCGGCTGCGAGTACGGCTCGATGTTTCGCACCCTCGGGATGAAGGTGAACCTCATCAACACCCGCGACAAGCTGCTCTCGATGCTCGACGACGAGATCGTCGACGCCCTCGCGTACCACCTCCGCGACCAGGGCTGCGTGATCCGCCACGGCGAGGAGTGCGAGCTCATCGAGGCCGTCGACGACGGGGTGATCCTGCACCTCAAGAGCGGCAAGCGGGTCAAGAGCGACGTGCTGCTCTGGTGCAACGGGCGCACGGGCAACACCCAGGAGATGGGCCTCGAAGACATCGGCATCACCCCCGACGCGCGGGGCAACCTCAAGGTCAACGAGAGCTACCAGACCGCGGTGCCGCACGTGTACGCGGTGGGCGACGTCATCGGCCAGCCCTCCCTCGCCAGCGCCAGCTACGACCAGGGGCGCTCGGCCGCCGGGCACATCATCGGCGAGCCCGACTCGCGGCTCTCGAAGGACATCCCCACCGGCATCTACACCACCCCCGAGATCAGCTCCGTGGGCCGCAACGAGCGCGAGCTCACGCAGATGAAGGTGCCCTACGAGGTGGGCCACTCGCTCTTTCGCAGCCTCGCGCGCGCCCAGATCACCGGGCAGACCGCGGGGATGCTGAAGATCCTCTTTCACCGCGAGACGCTGGAGATCCTCGGCGTGCACTGCTTCGGGCACCAGGCCGCGGAGATCATTCACATCGGCCAGGCGATCATGTCGCAGCCGCCGCCCAACAACACGATCAACTTCTTCGTGACCACGACGTTCAACTACCCGACGATGGCCGAGGCCTACCGCGTCGCGGCGCTCAACGGGCTCAACCGCCTGTTCTGATCGCTCAGCGCCGCAGCACCCTGGGCCACACGGTGCCCGAGCGGTGACGCGTCAGCACCAGCTGCCAGAGCTGCATCGCGCGGGCGCGAAAGGTGCCCGCGCAGCTCAGGAGGTAGTAGCGCCAGCGGCGGCGAAAGCGCTCGTCGTAGCGGGGGCTCAGCCGCTGGATCGCCCCCCAGGCGGCCTCGAAGCGCTCGTGCCAGGCCATGAGCGTGAGGTCGTAGTCGGGCCCCAGGGAGTGCCAGTCTTCGAGGGCGAAGAGGCCCTCGGCGCTCTGGGTGATCTCCGCCGCGGAGGGGATGTACCCGTTGGGGAAGATCCGCTCGGTGATCCAGCGGTCGGGGTGGAGGCGGGTGAGGTCGCTGCCGATGGTGTGCAGCACGAAGAAGCCCGAGGGCTTCATCACGGCGTGCACCCGCTCCATGTACGTGCGGAGGTTGCGCTTGCCGACGGCCTCGAGCATGGCGATCGAGACGACCTTGTCCCACTGCCCGCGGACGTCGCGGTAGTCGCGCTTCAGGACCTCGACGTCGAGACCCGCGCAGCGCTCCCTCGCCCCCGCGATCTGCGCGTCGGAGATGTTCAGCGCGGTGACCGAGCAGCCGCGCTCCCGCGCGAGGTGCTCGGCCAGGCCGCCCCACCCGCACCCGATCTCGAGCACCCGGTCGCCGGGGGACGCGTGGAGCTTGCTCGCGACGAGCTCCAGCTTCGCCCGCTGCGCGGCGTCGAGGTCCTCGGCGTCGGACCAGTACGCGCAGGAGTACTGCATCTTCGGGTCGAGCCACGCGGCGAAGAAGTCGTTGCCCAGGTCGTAGTGCGCGTCGACCACGAGTCGGGCGCGGGCCTTCGACTGGAGGTTGGTGAACTGGTAGCGCGCGCGGTTCACGAGCCGCCCGAGCCCGCTCGACGGCGACTTCGGCGCGAGCGCGACTGCGTGAAAGAGCGCGTCGAGCGCGTCGCACTCCCACCAGCCGTCGACGTAGGCGTCGCCGAAGCCCAGCGACCCGTCCCGCGCCACGCGGTCGAAGAGCCGCTCGTCGAGCACGCGCAGGTCCCGCGGCGCGTCGCCGCCGACGCGAACGCCGGCGCGCTCGAACATCTCGGTGATCTTCTTGCGCGCCACCCCGCTCACGCGCCCGCCTCCGCGCGAGGCCGATCTGAGCCTCGGCTCCCCTGAGCCGTCGGGATCCGCACGGTGAAGCACGCGCCCCCCAGCTCCGACTCGGTGATCGTGATGGTCCCCTGATGCTCCGCGATGACCCGCCACACGATCGCCAGCCCCATCCCGGTCCCCTTTCCCGCCTCCTTCGTCGTGAAGAAGGGGCGAAACACCCGCCGTCGGTTCTCCGGCGACACGCCGGGTCCGTTGTCTGACACCTGCAGCAGCACCTCGTCGCCGTCGAGGCGCCCGCGCACCACCACCCTGCCGCCCTCTTCGGGCGCGGCCTCGATCGCGTTCTGCAGGAGGTTCGACACCACCTGCTGGAGCTCGTCCGCGACGCCCTCGATCGCGCCCACGCCCTCCAGGGAGAGCTGGAGCACGCCCTTCGCCCCGGTCGCCGGGCCCACGACGTCGGCGACGTCTCGGGTCATCGCGAACAGGTCGAGCGGCTGCGGGGCGCGGTTGTACCCCTCCTTGGCGTAGCGCTGCATCAGAGACACCGTGCCTCCGATGCGAACCACCCCCGAGCGCGCGGTGTTCAAGAAGCTCTCGATGCGCCCCCTGGCCGCGCCGCGCTGCGCCTCGCTCGCGGCGTCGAGGGCGGCCAGGTCGCGCTCGATCAGCGTGAGCGACTGCTTGATGTAGTTCAGCGGGTTGTTGATCTCGTGCGCGAGGCCGCCGGCGACGGTCTCGAGCGAGGCCATCTGCGAGCGCATCACGGCCTGCACGGTCTGGTCGGTGCGGCGGATGTTGGCGCGCACCGTCGCGAGGAGCTCGCGCGGCGAGAACGGCTTGGTGAGGTACGCGTTCACCCCCGTGTCGACGCCCGCGAGGCGGTCCTCCAGGTCGCCGCGGGCGGTGAGCATGACGATGGGGATCTCACGGAGCTCCGGGTCCTCGCGCACCCTCCGGGTGAGGCTGAGGCCGTCCATCACGGGCATCATCAGGTCGGTGACGATCAGGTCGGGGCGGAGCTTCGACGCGAGCTGCAGCCCCTGCGCCCCGTCGCTCGCGATGATCACCCGCATGGTCTGGTGCAGGGTGATGTGCACGAGCCGCGCGACATCCGGCGTGTCCTCCACCACGAGGACGGTGTGCTCGTGGTCGCGCTCGTGCTCGTCGCGCTCCACCACCCTGCGCTCGGTGGCCTTCGCGAGGTCGAGGAACCTGAAATCGTTTCGCATCGAGATGTCGCGGGTGAAGTCCGCGAGCGGGCTGTCCCTCCGCTCGGCGGCGACCTCGCGCTCGAGGGTTCGGCGCTCGAGCACGTCGTCGGAGAAGTGCTCGCGGCCCAGCCGCAGCGAGACGACGAAGAGCGCGCCTTCGCCCGGCTTCGAGGTGGCGTGGATGTCTCCGCCGTGGAGGTCGACGAGCTCCTTCGCGAGGGCGAGGCCAATCCCCGTGCCGCCGCGCTCGGGGCGCACGTTGGGAGACTCCTGCTCGGACTGATAGAAGCGCTCGAAGATGCGCTGCGAGTCGCTCTCGGGAAAGCCCGGCCCGCTGTCCTGCACCCACACGCTGGCGCGGCTCTCATCGAGGCGCACGCCCACCTCGATGCGCCCCTGGTTCGGGGTGAAGCGCGCGGCGTTCGCGATGAGGTTCACGAAGACGCGCTCGATGCGGTCGCCGTCGACCCAGACCATCACCGGCGTCTCGGGTCCGTCGAAGACGAGGTCGATCTGCTTGCGCTCCACCAGCGGCGCGCACTGCGCGCAGAGGCCGCGCAGAAACGCCGAGAGGTCCTGCTCGGCGATGCGGAGCCGCAGCCTGGCCTCCTCGATGCGCGAGAGGTCGAGGAGGTCGCCGATGAGCTTGAGGAGCTGCGCGCCGTTTCGGTAGATCGACCGCAGGGTGGTGCGCTGCCCGTCGGTGACGGGGCCGTGGTCGCCGTCGATCAAGAGCTCGAGGGGCGACAGGATCATCGCCAGCGGGGTCTTGAGGTCGTGGGTGATGTTCGCGAAGAACCGCGACTTGAAGCGCTCGCGGCGCCGAATCTCGTCGGCGGCCTCGCGGAGGCGCTCGCTGGCGAGCTCCAGCCGGAGCTGGTCGCCCACGGTCTTGCGCTCGCGGCGGTAGGTGTACTCCTGGCCGGTGGCGACCACGAGCGAGGTGCTGATCACGAAGCTGAGCGGGATGATGACCCTGGTGTCGAGCACGTTCGCGAGGTCGGGCCAGTTGATCGCGACGAACCCCAGCACCATCGTGCCGTGGATCGTCAGCGCGACCCGCGCGGGCCAGAGAAACACCAGCCCCGCGCCCACCATCACCAGCATCAGACCGTTCGAGTACGGCGACCGGAGGCCGCCGAAGTAGTGGGTCATGACGCAGATCGAGCCGCCCGCGGTGGCGATCAGCGCGCCGGTGACGAGGTGCGCGTGGCGCTCGAAGAACACCGTCCTCCGCGCGAGCACCGCGAGCGCCGCGAGCGCCCACGAGACGGCGCGCACCCCGAGCACGATGCGCTGCGCCTCCGGCGACATCACCACGCGGTCGAGGGCGATGAAGAGCGGGTGAAACGTGAGGATCAGCAGCGCCGCCACCACCAGGGCCCGGCGGTTGTGACGCACCGACCACGCCGACCACGCCGCCTCGAAGCGAAGCGGCGGGACCGCTGGGAGGGCGTTATCGGGGTCGAGTGAGGACGGCGAAAAGATTGTAGCCCATCGGCTCGACATCGATGCGTACCTCCGCGCCGGGGGCGCCTTCGCTGGCGAAGGCGAACATCTCGTCCCTCGATTTGTAGACGCAGTACCAGTCGAGGTGGAACTCGAGGAGCCAGCGCGCGGTGACCTCGGGGACGACGTTGCCGATCCAGGCCGAGCCCCCCGGCGCGAGGCTCCCGTACAGGCTCGAGGTGAGCATCGTCGACTTGCGCTGGTCGAGGTAGTCGAAGAGCCCCGCGCACAGCACGATGTCGAAGGTGCCGTTCTGCTTCAGCAGCATCGGGTCGGCGAGGAGGCGCTTGATGGAGTCGTGGAGGTACACGATGCGCACGCGGCTCCCCCAGCGGCTCGACACCAGCTGCTGCAGCCGCGGGAAGGCGAACGACAGCGCCCGCTTGTCCTGGTCGAAGAGCACGAGCTCGACCTCGCCGCGGATGTCCCTCACCTCGGAGAGCGTCTCGAAGATCTCCTGCGCGGGCCCCGCCGCGACGGAGATGATCCGCGTGAGGTCGGAGCGCCCGCCGTTCTGGAGCCGCTCGATGAGCTGAGACTTGAGGTGGTCCTTGCGGCTGCGGATCATCGCCGAGGGGTCGAAGGACACCCCCCAGAGGTGCATCGCCCTCGCGAACAGCGTGGCGCCCTCGAAGGGCCGCTCGTAGATGAAGCGCATGATCTCGAAGTCGCCGGGGTAGTTCAGCGGCTTGGTGCGCGCGCGGTGGAGGATCGGCGCGGGCATCATCAGCTCGTCGAGGTGCCTCTGCGAGAGCCTCTTGAGCTGGGGCAGCGCCTCCGCCGCCACGGCCTTCATCTCGTTGTCGAGCGCGCGACCGATCTCGGTGACCTCGGCGACGAAGCCCGTGCGCAGCACCTCGATCAGCGTCGTGCGCGCGGCGCTGTCGTCGCCGTTCAGCACCGACCAAGGGAGGTCCTTCTCGAGGCGGTCGAGGTCGGCGCGCGCGTCTTCGAAGAGCAGCCGCAGCTCGCACACGAGGGACTTGAAGCGGTCATAGCCGTCGACGTGCCAGGGGCGGCGACGCACCGAGAGGTCGATCCCCTCGCGCGCCTGCCAGAGCCGCACGTCCCGCGCGCCGAGCACGTCGTCGACGTCCATCAGCCCGTCGCTGAACGAAGCGCCCACGACCCACTGCTCGTCGCGGGCCCGCGCCGAGGTCACGACGCCCGCGCCGCGATAGGTCTCGTGGTCGTCGAAGCGAATCACCAGCTCGCCGATGGTCGCCCCGACCTCAGGCACCGTGATGCCCTCGGGCCACACCACCGCGACCCCGTTCTGGGAGACATCGCACAGCGCGGGGCTGATCGAGAGCTCGCCCAGCACCATGGTGACCCCAAGGTCCATCGGACCGAAGTCGACCTGGGAGTATCGCTCAGGCCGAAATCGAACGGCGGGGCCGACGGCACCCTCCAGCTCGTCATAGTTCTTGTTGGGTTGCCGGGTCATCGCGGGTTCTCAGTAGGGGAGCGCGCCCGACCGAGATCAGGCGCCTGCGTTCGGGGTCGGTAGCCAGAGCTCGAAGCGTGCTCCCCGCTCACCCAAATCGCGAGAAACCGACCGCAACGTGCCACCGTGAGACTCCGCCACAAGTCGAGCCATGTACAAGCCCATTCCAACGCCGTGCTGTCCTTTTGACGTGACGAAGGGCTCGAACAATCGACCCCACAGCTCGGGCGGAACCCCCTCTCCGTCGTCTTGCACCGAAATGACCACGCCGCCGCCGGAGGGGTAGGCCTCGAGCTCCACGAGCCCTCCGTGCGGCGCCGCCTGGAGGGCGTTGCGGAGGAGGTTCACCAGCGCCTGGATGAGCTTCTGAGAGTCTCCCACGAGGGTGGTCACGCCGGGCCTCAGGGTGACGCGCAGCGTGCGGTCAGAGAACGCGCTGTCCATGCGCACCACGATCTCGGCGTCGTGGAGCAGCGCGCGCACGTCGACCCGGGCGGGACGCAGCGCGATGCTGCCCCCCGACGCGAACTGGTTCATCGCCTGGAGGCTCGCGAGCTGGTTGCGCATCCCCGAGACGCCGATGTGGAGGCACTCCTTCAGCCGCTCGGGCACGCTGTGCGACTCGAACTGCTGCTCCAGCAGCACGAGGCCCTGGAGCACGTTGCGCAGGTCGTGGGTCACCCCCACGGTGAGCCTCCCGAGGGTGCTCAAGCGCTCGAGGTGGAGCATCTTCTGCTGCGTGCTCCGCAGCTCATCGAGGGCCGCGGTGAGCTCGTCGCTGCGCTCTGAGAGCAGGTCGAGGAGCTTCTGGTTCATCCGCACCGAGCGCACGTGCTCACGGGCGAGGTCGAGGGCCGAGAGCAGCTCATCGGCGTCCCACGGCTTCTTGAGGTGGCGAAAGACCCGGGCGCGGTTGATCGCGTTGATCAGCATCGGCGTGTCGGAGAACGCCGTGATCAAGATCCCCGCGGTGTCGGGCGCGCGCACGCTCAGGTGCTCGAGGAGCTCGACGCCGGTCATCCCCGGCATCCTGTGGTCGGTGATCACCACGTCGAAGCGGGTGCGATCGAGCTGCTCCATCGCCTCCGCGCCGGAGCGAGCCTCGACGACCGTGCAGTGCCCCTCGATGAACGCCCGCAGCACGACGATGTTCTCGTACTCGTCGTCGACGACCAGCACGTGACCGGTCAACGGCTCCCCGAGACCGTGCCTCTGCGCAAGATGTGAGATGCGCTCCCAGGTCGCCACGGGGCGGGACTCTATCGACCTGCGGTACAGCGGTTCAACAGCCAGTCGACGACGACGGCCCTTCAGACCAGAACCCTCGCGACGCAGCCCAGCAGCGCGATCAGCACGCAGGCCGTCATCGATCCCGTCACCCATGTCGTCTCTCTCAAGGCCACGCCACCGTTCGCGAACATCTGGACGGCTCCTGTACGCAACTTCGTTCGTTCTGAACCAGCGTGGAGGAGCGATTCAAAGAGCGTGCCGAGGCGGGGCTCAGCCGGGGCTCGAGGGCCGCGCGCGCGTCGCCACCGCGTCGAGAATTTTCGACGCCAGCTCAACCTTGCTCATGCGCGGCAGCGCCTCGACCGCCGTGGCAGTGACCAGCGTCGCGACGTTGTCGTCGCCCTCGAAGCCATCGCGCGCGAGGTTCGCGACCACGAGGTCGCAGCGCTTTCGCGCGAGCTTGTCACGGGCGTAGCCGACGAGGTCGGCGGTCTCGACCGCGAAGCCCACGAGCACCGGCCGGGGGGCGCCGCGCGCGGCCCCGAGCTCGGCGAGGATGTCGGGGTTCTTCGTGAGCGAGATCGAGAGCTCGCCCGCGGTCTTCTTGAGCTTCTCCGTCGAGACCGTCGCGGGGCGGTAGTCGGCCACCGCGGCGCTCATGATCACCGCGTCTGCCGCGGGGAGCAGGGCGCTCACCGCGTCGCGCATTTCTAGCGCCGAGCGCACTCTGTGCACCGACGCGCCGACCGGGGGTGCGAGGGCCGAGGGACCGGTCACCAGGTCGACCCCTGCGCCGCGGCGGAGGGCGACCTCGGCGAGCGCGTACCCCATGCGCCCCGAGGAGCGGTTGCCGAGAAAGCGCACGGGGTCGAGGGCCTCGTAGGTCGGCCCCGCGGTGATCACCACGCGCAGCCCCTCGAGGTCTTTGGGGCAGAGGGCGTCGGCGGCGGCGCGAGCGATGGCCTCGGGCGCGGCCATGCGACCCACGCCTGACTCTCCGCTCGCGAGGGGGCCGTCGTCAGGGCCCACGACGATCGCCCCCCGCGCGATGAGGGTGGCGAGGTTCGCCTGCGTCGCGGGGTTCGTCCACATGCGCGGGTGCATCGCGGGCGCGACCACCAGCGGCCCGCGCGCGGCGAGGAGCGCGGTGCTGGCGAGGTCGTCCGCGAGCCCCAGCGCCATGCGCGCGAGGAGGTTCGCGGTCGCCGGGGCGACGACCGAGAGCCCGCACCGCGAGGTCAGCTCGATGTGAAGCTCGCCGGAGAAGCTCGGGTCCCAGAGCTCGGTGTGCGCGGCGCGGCCGGTGATGCCCGCGAAGGTCAGAGGTGTGATGAAGCGGGTGGCCGCCGCCGTCATCACCGTCTCGACCCTCGCGCCGGCGCGCTGGAGCTCCCTCGCGAGCGCCGCGGACTTGTACGCCGCGATGCCGCCTCCCACGACGAGCATCACCGACTGGCCGGCGAGGCTCACGGGTCGCCCGCCTGTCGCTCCGTGCACTGCCAGTCACGGGCGCGGCAGGCGGCGGTGTCGTGGCACGAGATGCAGCGGTTGACCCGGCCGTCCTCCGAGACGCCGGCGCCCGCGCGGACGCGCTGCCAGTGCCAGTCTCCGCGCGGGGGATCGAAGCCGGGCTCTTTGCGCATCACCGTCCACGCCAGGAGGTCGGCGGCGTTGCAGGAGCCGCCGAACTCCTCCTTCACCACGACGGTGCCCGCGGGTAGCGTCGCGGCGTTGTTGATGTACGCCTGCGCCGACTCGGGGTTGATCCAGACCCGGATGTTTCGCACCACGTCCCCCGAGGGGTTGGGCTGGTGCTCGACGGTGCCTCGGCAGCGGCGCACCTCGACGAAGCGGGTCGCGTAGTCGCTCGGCACGAGGGAGGTCGGACCCGCGGGTGGATCGGTCCCGCAAGAGACGGCCGCGAAGGCGGCGACGAGGAGGATCTGCGCGCGCATCACCGACGGGAGTCTACTGCATGAGCACCACGCGAACGCGCTGGTTGTACGTGTCGGCGATCCAGAGCCGCCCGCTGGAGTCGACCTCGATGCCGTAGGGCGTGTCGAGCAGCGCCTCGGCGACCGGACGTCCGTCTCCCGCGAAGCCCCGCATCCCGCAGCGACCCACCACGGTCTGCACGCGCCCGTCGGCGCCCACCCGGCGCACGCAGTGGTTCTGGGTGTCGGCGATGTAGAGCGTTCCATCGGGGGCGACGTCGATGTCGGTGGGGCCGTTCAGCTGCGCCTCGGTCGCGGGCAGCCCGTCGCCGGCCGAGCCCGCGGTGCCGTTGCCCGCGACGGTGGTGATCACGCCGTCGACGGAGATACGGCGAATCACGTGGTTGCCCGTGTCTGCGAAGAAGAGGTTGCCGGCGCGATCGAGCTCGATGCGCGCGGCGGGCGGCGCGGCCTGACCGGTCGGGTTGCGAAAGGTCGCGCGCGACGCCGGACCGTTGTCGCCGGTGTACCCCGCCATGCGCGGGGTCCCCGCGAAGGTGGTGATGACCCCGTTGGTGTCGACGCGGCGGATGCACTGGTTCGCCTGGTCCGAAATGAACAGGTCCCCGTTCGCGGCGACGGCGACGCCCACGGGGAGGTCCAGGGCGGCGTCGAGGGCGGGGCCGCTGTCGCCGCCGAAGCTCCTCGCGCCGGTGCCGCAGAGGTCCTCGAACATCGAGGGCGTGTCGTCGCCGTCGGCGGTGCGCCCCACGTTCGTGAGGCGCTTCACGATGCTGTTGTGCCAGGCCGCCACGATCATGCGACCCTGCGGATCGAAGACCATGTGGGTGGGGTGGTTCAAGCGATGCCGGAGCGCGCGCTCGGGCCGCCGCGGCGTGCCCGGCGCGATGGGCGGATCGGTGCCGTCCTGCAGCTCACCCGTGCCGGCGATGGTGCGCACCACGCCGCTCGGCGCGCGCTCGCGGATCGTGTGGTTGTTCCAGTCGATGTAATACAGGCGCTGGCCGTCGGGGCCGATGAGCACCTCGACCGGGAGGTACGCCCGAGACAGCGTGCCCTGCACGTTCTCGTCGCCGATGCCCGCCTCGCCGGTGCCGACGACGGTGCAGATGGTCCCCACCGCGGGCGTGCACGAGGCCGGCGCGGGGGGAGGGCGATCTCCCTCCTCGCCGCAGCGGCTCACGAGGGCCTCGTCGATGGTGCGAACCGAGGCGCACGGGTCGGAGCTCCCGCACCCCAGCGACGCGGCGACGCCCAGCAGCGCGAGGCGAGACCCGGGGCTCACATCGCCCCCCGCGTCGACCAGCCCCGCCACACCCGGCGAACGCGGTGGTTGAACGAGTCGGAGATGTACATGTCGCCCTCTGGACTGAACGCCACCCCGTAGGGGCGATAGAGGCTGGCCTCGCTCGCGGGACCACGATCGCCCCCGAACTCACGCGCGCCCGTGCCGACGATCGTGCGCGACGTCGGTCACCGGATCCCAGGCGCGCACCCGATGGTTGTTGGTGTCGGCGATGTAGAGCCAGCCGTCAGGGCCGACCTCGATGTCCTGCGGCGAGTGCAGCGTGGCGGAGGCGCCAGGGCCGCCGTCTCCGCCGAAGCCGAATTCTCCGCAGCGGCCGACCACCGCGCGAATGATCTGGGTGGTCGGGTCGACGCGCCGGACGCAGTGGTTGCCCGTGTCGCTGATGTACATCGCGCCGTCTGACGAGAAGGCGAGGCCACCCTCGGGCTCGGGGTTCTCGCCGTCCTGCCAGTTGAACCCGGCTCTTGCCGCGGGGCCGTTGTCCCCGATGTCACGGTCCATCTCAGACTGCTCCGAGGTGGGCGAGTGTCGTCCGCCGCGCCCCGCGACCGTGTCGATGATCCCCTGCGGGTTGATGCGACGCACCCGTCCGTTGGCCTGATCGAGGATGTAGTAGTTGCCGGCGGGGTCCCACGCGCCGTGAGAGGGCTGCTTGAGCCGCGCGTCCGAGGCCGCCGCGCCGTCGCCCGCGAAACCGGCGCCGCGCCCCACGGTCACCAGCACGCGGCCGGTGCTGGGATCCCACCGACGAATCTTGTGGTTGTGCCAGGCGACCAGATACAACAGCCCGTCGCGGAACGTGATGTCGGTCGGGTGGTTCAACGCCACGGTGTCGCCCATCGCGCCCGGCGCCGAGAGGTCTGAGAGGTCGTCAGGGCCGTCGCCTGGGAGCGCGGTGCCGATGATCGTCTCGAAGGTGCCCGCCGCCGTCGCGCGGCGCACCCGGTGGTTGTTCCAGTCGAGCACCACCGCCGCGCCGTCGGGCGCGAACTCGACGTCGATGGGCCAGTACATCGAGCTCTCGCGCAGGGGCCTGCCGTCTCCGTTGAACCCGGCGACGCCGTTGCCGGCCCAGGTGCAGATCACCCCGGGCTCGCGGTCGCAGCGCGTGATCGACTCGGGCGTCGTGACCTCCGGCGAGATCGTCGCCGGGGCGCCGAAGCGAAAGATGGCGCCGTCGGTGAGGGGCTCCGCGGAGACCTGCCCCCCCACGGCCCACACGGTGCCCTCGGGGGAGCGCCAGACGCCGTGAAATTCCACGCTCGTCGTCGGGCGGCGCGCGGTCTCCTGCCACACGCCGCCGCTGCGGGTGAAGATCGCGCCCTGCGCGCCGACCGCGACGGGGTTCCCGCGCTCGGGGATCCACACCCCGTTGAGCTTGGGCGCGTCGGGGAGCGCCGCCTGACGCCATCCGCTGCCGTCGCCCTCCAGGATCGTGCCCGACACCGTACCCCCGACCGCCACGCGCTCGCTGCCGCGGCTGTGCACGGTGAACAGCGCGCCGCGCGCGGAGCTCGGAACGCTCACCGAGGACCACCGCGCGCCGTCCCAGTGCAGCGTCACCGAGTTGGTGCCGACGATCCAGACATCGTTCGACGCGTTGCCCCAGACCTTGAAGAAGGTCTCGCGCGCGCCGAGCCCGTCGGGCGCCTCGACGGCGCTCCAGGCCCGCCCGTCGTAGTGCCAGATCACCCCGGTGTTGCTCGCGGCCACGCCGCCCACGGCCCAGACATCGTCGGCCCGCGCGCCCCACACGCCGAAGAGCGTCGTCGCCGAGTCGGGGGTCGCCATCGCCTCGCTGCGACCCGTGCTCGGGTCGTGGCGCAGCACGGTGCCGCCGCTGCCCACCATGAACACGCTGCTCGGAGTCGGGCCGTAGACCCACCAGAGCGTGCCCCGGCGAAGGCCCGTGTCGAGGCGCGTCCAGCGGGCGCCGTCGAAGCGCAGGGCGAGGGGACCCGTGCCGTCGCGCGCGTCGGAACCCACCGTGTACACGTTCGAATCGGCGGTGCCCCACACCGAGAGCAGGGCGCCGGGGAGGTGCTCGAGCACCCCCCGCCACTGGTAGCTGGGAGGCGCCTCGTCGACACAACCTGGCGCACCGACGCTCGCGCCGATCACCCCGAGGGTGCCTGCTCCACGCAGAAGTCTCTTGAATCCTCGTCGCATCTCAGAGCCCCGTAGCTACGCTCGTGCCAGCGGACCGTACCTCGAACATGCTAGGGCAACGCGTATGGAACGAGAAGCCCGCGCCGCGCTCCTTCTGGCGGCGCTGCTCGGCGCGACGACGGCCCTGGCGAACGGGAGGTTTCCGCAGGCGCAGCACCTCGTCGCGGGGCCCGGCGCGCGCGACGACCTGGTGCTCGTGCGCGCGACCTTCGGCCTGATGCTCAGCGACGACGGCGGGCAGCGCTTCAGGTTCCTCTGCGAGGACCCCTGGGAATTTCTCGATGGGTTCGACCCCGCCGTGATCGTGGGCTCCCGCGCGACGATGCTCGTGGGCCTCCACAACGGGCTCACCCGCTCGCGCGACGGCTGCGCGCCCGTTCGCGACCCCGACCTCGACGGACTCCGCGTCGCGGACCTCGCCGCCGACCCCACCGGCCGCGTCGTCGTCGCCGCCGCGGTCGCCCCCGGCCCGCCGAGCTCGCGCGTGGCGCGCTCCGACGACGGCGGCGATCGCTTCGAGGTGCTCCCCGCGCGCTTCGACGGCGTGACGCTCGCGACCGTGGAGGTGGGCTCGAGCGACGGGATGACCCTCTACGCCAGCGGCGTCGAGGGCGAGTCGCGCGCGCCGGGCGTATGGCGCAGCGACGACGGCGGCGCCCGCTGGAGCCGCACCCTCGCCACGTTTGACGCCGGCAGCGAGGTGTTCATCTCCGCGGTGCACCCGACGCGCCCTCGCGTGCTCTACGCCCGGGTCAACCGCGGCGGCGACGGGGGGATCGGCGGCACCTCGCTGCTGCGCAGCGACGACGGCGGAGACCGCTTCGTGACGGTGGGAGAGACCCGCGGTCCGATGCAGGGCTTCGCGATGCGCGGCGACGGGCGCGCGCTGTGGATCGGCGGCCCCGTCGACGGGCTCCTCCGCAGCGACGACGGCGGACCCTTTCGGTCGATCTCCGCCGAGCGCGTCGAGTGCCTCCGGTGGCACGCGGGCACGCTCTGGGCGTGCGGCAGCTTCGCGCCGGGCGCGGTGATGCTCTGGCGCGCCCGCGGAGACGAGCCGCTCGCCCCCGCGCTCCGATGGAACGAGCTCGAGGCGCCGCCCACGCGCTGCGCGCCAGGCACCCCGCTGCGCGAGCTATGCCCCGCGCGTTGGCAGGCGCTCCGCGCCGTGATCGCGCCCGAGCGCCGCGACGCGGGGATGGACGGGGGCGCAGAGCCGCCGATGGCTCCGCCGCCTGGGGGCTGCGGGTGCCGCGCGCGCCGGGGGGAGGGGGGCGCGGCGTGGTGGCTGCTGATGGCGCTGTGGCGCCGCCGTCAGACGGGCAGGCCCGGCGCCGGGTAGTCGCGAAGAAACGCGCGGACCTCGGAGGCGATCGCGTCGAGGCGGTCGTCACCGCCCTGGGTCTCGGCCGCGTTGCGCACCGCGCGATGGAACCACTGCGCGACCGTCGGCATGTGCGACGCGTCGAGGCCGCGGCTGGTGATCGCCGGGGTGCCCAGGCGAACGCCGCTCGGGTCGAAGGGCTTGCGGGGGTCGTAGGGGACGGTGTTGTAGTTCAGCTCGATGCCCGCGCGGTCGAGCGCCCTGGCCGCGACCTTGCCGGGGAGGCCCTGGTTCGTGAGGTCGACGAGCAGCAGGTGGTTGTCGGTGCCGCCGCTCACGAGGGTGTACCCGAGCTCCGCGAGGCTCTTCGCGAGGGCCTGCGCGTTGGTCACGACCTGCGCGGCGTAGGCGCGAAAGCCGTCGGTCGCGGCCTCTCGCGCGGCGACGGCGAGGCCGGCGATGCTGGCCACGTGGGGGCCGCCCTGGAGCCCCGGGAACACCGCCTTGTCGATGGCGGTCGCGCGCGTCGCGTCGGTGAGGATCATGCCGCCCCGCGGGCCGCGGAGGGTCTTGTGGGTGGTCGACGTGATCACGTGCGCGTGGCCCACGGGGGAGGCGTGCGCGCCGCCCGCGACGAGGCCCGCGATGTGCGCGATGTCGGCCACGAGGGTGGCGCCCACCTCGTCGGCGATCGCTCGGAACGCCGCGAAATCCCAGCTCCGAGGGTACGCGGTGCCGCCGCAGAAGAGCAGGCGCGGGCGGTGCTCGTGGGCCAGGCGCCGCACCTCGTCGAGGTCGACGCGGTGGTCGTCGCGCCGCACGGAGTACGGCACCGAGCGGAACCACGCGCCGGTGACCGACACGGGCCAACCGTGGGTGAGGTGACCCCCGTGCGGGAGCCCGAGGCCCATGACGGTGTCGCCGGGCTTCGCGAAGGCCATGAAGACCGCGAGGTTCGCGGGAGAGCCCGAGTACGGCTGCACGTTCGCGTGCTCGACGCCGAAGAGCGCCTTGATGCGGTCGCGGGCGAGCTCCTCGATGGGGTCGATGTTCTGCTGACCTTCGTAGTAACGCTTGCGGGGATAGCCCTCGGCGTACTTGTTCGACAGCGTGCTGCCGCAGGCCTCGAGCACCGCGCGGGAGGCGTAGTTCTCGCTGGGGATCATCCTCAGGCTGTCGCGCTGCCGCAGGTCTTCTGCGCGCACGAGGGCGGCGAGGTCGGGGTCGCTGGCGGCGAGGTCGGGGTCGTTCAGTGGGGGCATCGACGCGGAATCCTGAGGCGACGCGCGGGGGAGATCAAGCGCGGCGTTGACCCTCGGGCAGACGGGGTGTAGGTGTTCGCGCGCCATGATTTCAGACTCTCGCAACGTGTTAGAGGAACTCGGTCGCCGGGCCGAGAACCTCGGGAGGCATCTTTGACCTCCCGAGGTTGAAGAAGCGCATCGAAGAGCTCGATGCACAGAGCACGCAGCCTGGATTCTGGGACAACCAGATCTCCTCGCAGAAGCTCCTCAAGGAGCGGGCCGACAAAGAGGCGATGGTCAAGGCGGTCGAGCAGCTCGCCGCCGACGTGAACGACGCCAAGGAGCTCCTGGAGCTCGCGGCGCTGGAGAGCGACGACTCCGTCGCGCAGGAGGTCGAGAACTCCCTCGCGGCGATCGAGGTCCGCTGCCGCAAGCTGGAGCTCGATCAGATGCTGTCGGAGCCCGAAGACCGGGGCGACGCGATCATCGAGATCAACGCCGGGGCCGGCGGGGTCGACGCGATGGACTGGTGCAACATGCTGCTGCGCATGTACACCCGCTGGTGCGAGGCCCGCGGCTTCACGGTCAAGCTGCAAGACGCGACCGAGGGCGAAGAGGCCGGGCTCAAGAGCGTCGCGGTGCACGTCTCGGGCACCAACGCCTTCGGGTACCTCAAGGCCGAGAACGGGGTGCACCGCCTGGTGCGCATCTCGCCCTTCGACGCCAACGCGCGGCGGCAGACGGCCTTCGCCGCGGTCTGGGTCACCCCCGACCTCGACGAGGACTTCGACATCGAGGTCAAGGACGGCGACTGCGAGTGGGACACCTTCCGCTCCGGCGGCAAGGGCGGCCAGAACGTCAACAAGGTCGAGAGCGCGGTGCGCGTGGTGCACAAGCCCTCGGGCTTCGTGGTGAAGTGCCAGAGCGAGCGGTCGCAGCTCGAGAACCGCCGCATCGCCCTCAAGACCCTGAAGAGCAAGCTCTACGCGCTCGAGAAGCAGCGGCGCGAAGACGCGTTCAAGGGCAAGTACGAGGCGAACAAGACCGAGATCGCGTTCGGGCACCAGATCCGCTCGTACGTGCTCGCGCCGTACCAGCTCGTGAAGGACCTGCGCACCGAGCACGAGTCGGGCAACGTCCAGGGCGTGCTCGACGGCGACCTCGACCCGTTCATCGAGGCCTACCTCCTTGAGTCCATGAAGAAGCGCGTCGCCACCACCGAGGCGTGAGCGGCGCGCCTGACGCCGAGAAGACCACCATGACGGATGCACATCGGACCATCGAGGAGGTTCGCCGCGCGAAGGGCGAGGCCTGGCGCGCCCGAGGCTTTCAGCCCTTCGGCAACGACCCCGGCGCCCTCGACGGCATCGCCTCGATCCACGCCGCGCACGCGGGCCACGACAGCGCGGCGCTCGACGCCGACCACGCGGGCCTCTCGTACCGGGTCGCGGGCCGCGTCATCGCGCAGCGCGACACGGGCAAGCTGTCGTTCCTGAAGCTCAGGGACGGCACGGGGGAGATCCAGCTCTTCTGCTCGGCGCGGGAGATGGGGGAGCCGTTCTCGGTGCTCAAGGAGATCGACCTCGGCGACGTCGTGCTCGCCGAGGGGCGCCCGATGCGCACCCGCACGGGCGAGCTCTCGGTGATGGTGCGCACGTTTCGCCCGCTCACGAAGGCGTACCTCCCGCTGCCCAGCGAGTGGTTCGGCCTCGGCGAGGTCGAGACGCGGTACCGCCAGCGCTACGTCGACCTCATCGCGAACTACCCCGACGTGCGCGATGTCTTCATGACCCGCGCGCTGATCACCCGGCAGCTGCGCGCGTGGTTCGACGCGCGGGGCTTCACCGAGGTCGAGACCCCTACGCTCAACAGCGTGCGCGGCGGCGCGACGGCCCGGCCCTTCACCACGCACCACAACGCCCTCGACCTCGACCTCTACCTCCGGGTGGCGCCCGAGCTCTACCTCAAGCGCCTCATCGTCGGCGGACTCGACCGGGTGTACGAGATCGGCCGCGTCTGGCGCAACGAGGGTGTGTCGACCCGGCACAACCCCGAGTTCACGATCCTCGAGTTCTATCAGGCCTACGCCACCTACGAGGTGCTGATGGACGAGACCGAAGACCTCCTGCACGACGTCGACGCGGCGGTGCTGGAGCGCTTCCCGCAGTTCGCGGAGCACCGGTCCTTTAGCCTGGGGCGGCCGTGGCGCCGGGTGCGCATGATCGACGCGATCACGTCGTCGGTCTCGAAGCGTCACCCGAAGCTCGCCGAGGTGTGGGACGCCGGCGCGGGCCTGCTGCGCTGGGAGCACCTGCGCGGCGAGTGCGCGGCGACCGAGGGGGTGACCCGCGAGGAGCAGGCCTACCTCTACAAGTGCCAGACGGCGGGCGAGGTGATGTTCGGGCTCTACGAGATCTTCGCCGAGCCGTACCTCACCGAGGACTACCGCACGGAAGACGGCGCCCGCTCGGTGCCGGTGTTCATCCTCGATCACCCCCTCGACACCTCCCCCCTCGCGCGGCGCAAGGACAGCGACCGGCAGGCGAAGGGCTACGGCGAGTCGTTCCCCGTGGCGCTCACCGACCGCTTCGAGCTCTTCGTCGAGGGGCGTGAGCTGGCCAACGCGTTCTCGGAGCTCAACGACCCCGACGACCAGGCCGCGCGCTTTCGGGGGCAGCTCCAGAACCGCGAGCGGGGCGACGACGAGGCGATGGACTACGACGCCGACTACATCCGCGCGCTCTCCTATGGCATGCCGCCGACCGCGGGCTTCGGCCTCGGGGTCGACCGCCTGGTCATGCTGCTCACGGGGCAGAAGAGCATCCGTGACGTGGTCCTCTTTCCTCAGCTACGGCCGGAGGCGACCTGACGGTCCCCACCGGGGACCGCGCGGGACGTGAGCCTCCCAAGGCGGCGACGCGGTGGGCATCGACCTTCTGATCACCTGGCTCGTTTCACGCCGACTCAACAGCCGACCGCGCGTCGCCCTGTTCGTCCTGCACATCGCTCTGCTGCTCGTCCTCGCCGTCGTCGAGGTGCGCTACTCGTTCAAGCTCGTGCGGCCGGGCCTCGACCCGACGCCCCCGGCGGCGGTGATCCTGCTCCGCCTCGGCGCCATCGTCGCGGTGCTCCAGGCGTACTTCCTCTCGACGCAGATCTGGCTCCCCTGGCTCTTCGACCGCCTCGAGTCGCTGCCCGCCGAGGTGCTCATCGCCGTGCGGCAGCTCCGCTCGCGCAAGAGCGGCTTCCTCACCGCGATCTCGTTCCTCGCGTTCCTGGGCGTCGGCCTCGGCTCCTTCGCGCTCTGCATGACCATCGCGATCATGGGCGGCTTCGGCAACGACCTGAAGACCAAGATCCTGGGCAACAACGCCCACGTCGTGCTCGACCGCGAGCGGGGCGGCTTCGTGGGCTGGCGCCCGCTCATCGAGCAGATCCGTCGCGTGCCCGACGTGGCGACGGTGACCCCGCTGGTGCAGGGCGAGGTCATGGTCACGTCGCAGACGAACCTCAGCGGGGTGATCCTCCGCGGCGTCGACCCGAGCGCGCGAGAGAGCCTCGTGAACCTCCGCCGCGACCTCATTCGAGGTCGGCTCGAGTACCTCTCGAGCCCAGGCACCTCGATCGCCTCTCGCCCATCGAGCGTCGTCCGGTGTCGGCCCGCGGCGAGGTCGATCTGGCCGTCGGCGCCCCCGCCCGGCGCGACCCGCTCCCCATCGCCCCCGCGCCGGGCGCGCCGACCGACGTGCTCCCCGGCATCATCGTGGGCCGCGAGCTCGCGTCGAACCTCCACCTCGCCGTGGGCGACGAGGTGCGCGTGGTGTCTCCCTTCGGCTCCCTCGGCCCCCTCGGCCCGATCCCCAAGACGAAGCTCTTTCGGGTCGCGGGGATCTTCTACTCGGGGATGTACGAGTACGACACCAAGTACGCGTACGTGACGATCCCCGTGGCGCAGCGCTTCTTCAACCACCGCGACGACGCGATCACGGCGATCGAGGTGCGGCTCCACGAGGTCGACCGCTCCGACGCGGTGCTCGCCGCGGTGCGCCCCCTCGCGCGGGGGATGAACCTCCGCGTGCGCGACTGGAAGGAGCTCAACCAGAACCTCTTTCGCGCGCTCAAGCTCGAGAAGCTGATGATCTTTCTCCTGCTGACCGTCGCGATCATCGTGGCGAGCTTCTCGATCGTCGCGACGCTGCTGCTGCTGGTCACCGAGAAGGGGCGCGAGATCGCCGTGCTCAAGGCCATGGGGGCGAGCGACGGGTTCATCACCCGGGTCTTCGTCGCCGTCGGGGGGCTGATCGGCGTGGTGGGCTCGTCGCTGGGCACCTCGTCGGCGCTGATCGTCGCCGTGGTCGCGCGGCGCGTGGGCATCCCCCTCGACCCCGAGGTGTATTACATCGAGCGCCTGCCGGTGATCATCGCGCCCTGGGACTTCTCCCTGATCTTCGTGACGGCGGTGATGATCTGCCTGGGCGCGGCGGCGTTTCCCGCCTGGCTCGCGGGGCGCCTGCGCCCCGTCGAGGGGCTGCGGCTGGACTGAGGAGCATCCCTTGCAAGACACCCCCCTGGTGAGCCTCCGCGGCGTCACGAAGACCTACGAGCACGAGGGCAAGCGCCTCGACGTGCTCAAGGGCATCGACCTGACCATCGAGCGGGGCGAGATGGTCTCGGTGGTCGGGCTCTCGGGCGCCGGCAAGAGCACGCTGCTGCACCTCATCGGCACCCTCGACATGCCCTCGGCGGGCACGGTGCTGCTCGACGGAAAGGACGTCACGAAGATGAGCGGCGCGCGGGTGGCGGCGCTGCGCAACCGCACCATCGGCTTCGTGTTCCAGTTTCACCACCTGCTCCCCGAGTTCAGCGCGGTCGAGAACGTGATGATGCCGGGGATGATCCACGGCGCGATCGCGCGGGCGCAGCTCGAGGCGCGGGCGACGAAGCTGCTCGAAGAGGTGGGGCTGGGCCACCGGCTGACCCATCGGCCGGGGGAGCTCTCCGGCGGCGAGCAGCAGCGCGTGGCGCTCGCGCGGGCGCTGGTGCTGGAGCCCAAGATCCTCCTGGCGGACGAGCCCTCTGGCAACCTCGACACCGAGAACAGCGCCGCCGTGCACAAGCTCTTTCACGACCTCAACCGCGCCCACGGGACCACCATGGTGATCGTGACGCACAACCCTGAGCTCGCCCGGAGCATTCCGCGGGTGGTGAAGATGGTCGACGGTCGGGTGGCATCGGACGAGGGCGGGCCGTAGACGCGCCCGTGCGGCTTGCGAGCGCGCGACGCGTCGGGTTATAGCGCCGCGGTCGGATCATCGACGGGAGTCTCCTCGCACGTGCATCGCCTTCGCCTCGTCGCGCTGTGGTCCGCGGTCCTTCTTCTCTCCTCGACGTGGGGGCTCGCGCAGCCACGCGGAGGGGGGTTGCTGGGAGGACAGGGGCTTCAGGCGCCTGTCGTCGAAGCGCCCGCCGCCCCGGCGGTCCCCGTGGAAGATCCCCCGGCCGAGCCCGCCGCGGAGGGCGACGCCGGCGCCGCCGTCGAGCCCGAGGCCGCGGCGCCCGAGGCCCCCAGCGTGCAGAACGAGGTCGCCGAGGTCAGCGGCTGCCGCCGCGTGGTCCGCGTGCGCTACACGGGCCTGGCTCGCGTCAACGAAGAGGAGCTCAGCGAGACCGTTCGCACGCGCGTCGGCGACTGCCTCGACCGGTCCCGCGCCCAGCGCGACGCCCGCTCGCTGTGGGACCTGGGGTTCTTTCGCGACGTGACCGTGCGCGCCGACGCGGCCGAGGGGGGCGTCGAGGTGGTGTACGGGCTGCTGGAGCGGCCGAGCATCCACGCCGTGCGCTTCGAGGGCTACGACGAGGTCGACGAGGACAAGCTCCGCGAGACCATCGACCTCCGCGACGGCGCGGTGCTCTCGCAGCTCGCGCTGCGCCGCAACCGCCAGAAGATCATCGATCTGTACGCCGAGAAGGGGTACTTCCTCGCCGAGGTCACCTTCCGGGTCGAGCGGGCGTCGGGGCAGCGCAACCAGGTCGACGTGGTGTTCCACATCGTGGAGCACGCGCAGGTCCAGGTGCGCTCGATCCGCTTCATCGGCAACAACAGCATCTCCGACTCCGAGCTGCGCGGGGTGATGTCCACCTCGACGGGCAACTTCTTCTCGTTCCTGTCTTCGTCGGGCAACTTCCGCGAGGAGGCCTTTCGCAACGACGTCGACATGCTCCACGCGGCCTACTACGACCGCGGGTACCTCAGCGTCGAGATCGCGCAGCCGCGGGTGCAGCTCTCGCCCGACCGTCGATTCATCGACATCGTGGTCAACGTCCGCGAGGGGCCGCGCTATCGCATCGGCCGCCTGCGGGTCTCCGAGGTGAACGCCGACGGCGACGAGGTCGAGCCCCTGGGCGGGCGCCGGGTGCTCCGCGAGCGCATCCAGGCGCAGGCGGGCGACTGGTTCTCGCGCACCGTGGTGGGCCGCGACATCGTCGGCGTGCAGACGCACTACCGCGACCAGGGCTTCGCCAACGTCGAGGTCACCCCCGACATGCAGCCCGACGCGCGGCGCCGCACGGTCGACCTCACCGTGCGCATCGTGCGTGGGCCGGTGGTGCACATCCACCGCATCGAGATCCGCGGGAACTCCAAGACCAGCGAGCGGGTCATTCGCCGCGAGATGGCCCTCATCGAGGGCGAGCGGTACTCCGAGACCGACTACCAGGCGTCGCGCCGGCGGGTCATGGCCCTGGGGTACTTCGAGCGCGTCGACCTCTCGACCGAGCCCGTCGAGGGCCACCCCGAGCTGCTGGTGGTGAACGTCGAGGTCGCCGAGCGCGCCACGGGCACCTTCCAGATCGGCGCGGGCTTCTCGTCGGTCGAGAACTTCATCGCCACCGCGCAGATTCAGCAGCTCAACCTCTTCGGCCGCGGGCAGTCGCTGACCCTCCAGGCGCAGATCTCGGGCCTGCGCCAGATCTTCTCGCTGCGCTTCGTCGAGCCGTACTTCTTCGACTCGAACTGGACCTTCGCGATCGACCTCTACAACTCCCTGCGCGCCTTCGCCGACTTCACGCGAACCAGCACGGGCGGCACGATCACCTTCGGCTACCCCATCCTGGGCAACGAGCTGAGGCTCTTCGCGAACTACACCGGCGAGCAGGTCGGGGTGAACACCTCGACGGGCACCGGCATCTTCGGCAGCTCGCAGCTCCAGTCGTCGTTCTCGGGGCTGCCGCTGCAGAACCTCTTCCAGAGCGGATTCACCAGCGCTCTGGGCGTCTCGATGGCGTACGACAGCCGCGACAACCGGCTCTTCCCCACCGACGGCGTGTTCGCGCGCCTCGGCGTCGACGTGGCCGACCCCGTCTTCGGCAGCCAGAACGTCTACACCCGCGTCACGGGTTGGTTCCGCTTCTACCGCCGCATCGTCGAGAACGTCGTGTTCAAGATGAACGTGCAGGGCGGCCTCGTGGTCTCGCGCCGCGACCAGGGCGTGCCGATCTTCGAGCGCTTCTTCCTCGGAGGAATTTTCGACGTGCGCGGGTACCGACTGCGCACCATCTCCCCGCGGCTGCTGATCAACCGCTCCCTCGACCCGAACTCGTCCACCGTGGCCGGCGCCATCGGCGGCAACGCGCAGTTCTTCTACAACCTCGAGGTCGAGTTCCCGATCCTCAACGCGGTGGGCCTGCGGGGCGTGGTCTTTCACGACGCGGGCAACGTGTTCAACAGCGAGCAGCTCTACTGCCAGTCGACCGCGGGCGCGCAGCTCCCCGAGGTGCAGAACCCCTGCACGACCTTCCAGTCGAACCCCCTCGCGCTGCGCTACTCCGCCGGCTTCGGCCTGCGATGGCAGAGCCCCCTGGGCCTCCTCCGCTTCGAGTGGGGCTTCCCGCTCAACCGCCTCCCCAGCGAAGAGTCGAGCGTCTTCGAATTCACCATCGGGAACTTCTTCTGATGTCCGACGCCCTCGACGACGCGATGGAGCGCCTGAACGAAGGGGACGCCGAGGGCGCGGTCGAGGCGCTCCGGGCGCTCGCCACCCGCGAGCCCCTCAACGCCGACGTGCACTTTCAGCTCGGCCGCGCGCTCACCGCGCTCGGCCAGTACGGCCCCGCCACCGTCGCCTACAAGATGGCCCTGCGTCAGGCGCCGACCTTCCTCGGCGCGTGGGTGCAGCTCGGGCTCTGCCAGCGCGAGCTCGGGCTCCTCGACGACGCCATCGCGTCCGGCGAGAAGGCGCTCGCCCTCGTCGCCGACGACCCCGACGCGACGCACCTGTTGGGGGTCGCCCACGCCGAGCGCGGCGGCGCCGACGACCTGCTCCGCGCCGAGGCGTATCTCCGCGGGTTTCTCCGCGGGCACGGCATGGCCGCCGAGGCGCGCGTCGACGCGGAGATTCTGCACCAGGCGATTCGGCAGAAGCTCGCCGCGCGGCGCGACTCAAACTGAGCGCCTGGTGGCTTGTCGCCCCGGTCTGCGCCGTGACAGAGTGAACTTCCCTTCTCGCACGCGGCGTCCCGAAGCCCGTTTCGAGCCCCCAACGGATGTAAGACCGTGCACGACCCGCGCCGCCGACCGCCTGAAGACGCCGACGCGACCGTGAGGCAACCCCCGCTGGACCTCGATCGCCCGCCACCCCCCCGAAGGCTGCGCACGCAGAACGACATCACCTCGGCCCTCGAGGCGCCGCCCGTCGAAGACCTCACGCGGCCCGAGGTCCGGCTGCCCGTCGACGTCCCCCCCGACGACCTCACCGAGATGCATGAGGTCTACTCCGGCGGCGACGGAGACAGCGCCTCGCTGCCGAACGAAGCGCCCTTCGGCGCGCACATCGAGCCCGACGACGCGCGCTCGGGCCTCGCGGGCCTCGAGGGCGCCTTCGCGCGGCCGGCGCCGCGTGGAGGCACGCCGGTCGCCGAGGTCTCCGCCCCCGCGAGCTCGGTGACCCGCGTGCGCACCCGCGCGATCGCCGTCGACGCCGAACCTGCGTCGTCGTGGTCCTCGCCGCCTCGCGGCTCGCAGGCGCCGAGGCAGGATCCTTCGGCGTCCACGCCGCCCAGCGTCATGGTCTCGCCCTCCCTCGCGCCGTCGTACCCCGCGCACGAGGGGTGGGGGCCGCGGCAGCCTGCCTGGCCGGCTCCCGACCCGGCGCGACCCTCGCACCCCCCCCAGGGCCTTCGCCAGGGGCCCTACGGCACCGTCGAGATGTCCATGCTGCACGCGCCGGGATCGGCTGCGCCGCAGCCGTATGCGCCGCCTCAACCGGCCAGCGGAGCGCCCGCTCCGGCGGCGAAGCCCGGCGTGGGGCGGGGCGTGTGGGCGCTCGTGGCGCTCGGCCTGCTCGCGTGCCTCGCGATGATGGCGTACGCGAGGCTCCGAGGCTGAGGGGAGCGATGGAGCCTATTCGCGCGCTCGCGCAGCGCATGATCGGCGGCACCGTCGCGGAGAAGTACCGCCTCGAGCGGCTGATCGGCGTCGGCGGGCACGGCGCGGTCTTCGAGGCTCGCCACGCGTGGACCGGACGCCGCGTCGCGCTGAAGGTGCTGCTGGGCGCGGCGGCGTCGGTGCGAGACGCCTCGGAGAGGTTTTTGCGCGAGGCGCGGGCGGCGGCGAAGGTCGAGCACGAGGGCGTCGTCGAGGTCCTCGACATGGGGCGCGACGAGGCGCTCGGCGGGCTGTACCTCGTGGTGGAATTCCTCGAAGGCGAAGACCTCAAGGCGCGCCTCGCCCAGCGCGGACACCTCTCGCCGAGGGAGGCCGTCACGCTGCTGCTCCCGGTGATGCGGGGCCTCGCCGTCGCGCACGCCGTCGGGGTGCTGCACCGCGACGTGAAGCCCGCCAACATCTTTCTATCCCGCGCGGCAGACGGGAGCGAGTCGGCGAAGCTCATCGATTTCGGCGTGTCGCGCCTCCTCGCCCGCGAGGGCGCCAGCCCGCTCACCCTCACGGGCTCGCCCGTGGGCACCCCGGAGTACATGTCGCCGGAGCAGGCGCGCGGCGACGCCGAGGTCGACGGGCGCAGCGACATCTGGGGGATGGCGGTGGTGCTCTACGAGGCGCTCAGCGGCGCGCGACCCTTTCAGGGCAGCAGCTACAACGCGCTGATGTTCCGCATCGCGCTGGAGCCGCCGGTGCCGCTGTCGACGCGGGTGCCGTCGCTGCCGTCGTGGCTCGTCGAGGCCGTGCACCGCGGGCTGGAGAAGTCACCCGATGACCGCTACCGCGCGATGGAGGACTTCGTCACCGCCCTCGACGGGCGCCGCGAGTCACTCTCGAGCGAGGCGCCGGTCGTCGTGACGCCCCTGAGCGACACCTCGGCCGCGCCGACGCCGGTGCCCGAGCCGTCCACCCACGACACCCTCGCCTCGCCCGCGCCCCGCGTGGTCGCGCCGCCCCGCGTGGACCTGTCCCCGGAGCCCCTGTCGCCCGACTCGCTCACGGCGGCGCTCGCGCGGGGCGAGCCCGCGGCCACCCTCGACGTGGCCTCGGCGGAGGTCGACCGCGCGGCGGCGAAGCTCCGGCGCCGCGGCCGCGCCTTCGGCGTGTCGGTGCTCGTGGCCGTCGCGGCGCTCAGCGCGGCGCTCGCGGTGAAGCTCCAGCCCCGCGGCCTGCGCGTACCGCCCGTCACGCCCGTCGCCACCCCCGTCGCGACGCGGCCGCGGGTCCCCGTCGACGCGGCGCTCCTCGACGCCTCGGTGACGCCGTCGAGCGTCGCCGAGCGCGCGGTCTTCGAGCGGCTCTTCGGCTCGCTGGTGCGGAGCGTGGCCGAGCCCGCGAGGCCCGCGGTGCGCGCCTGTCTGGGCGCGACCTTCTTCGGGCAGGTCAGCGTCATGTTCGTCGTTCGGCCCGACGGGAGCGTGCTCCGCGCCGAGCCGCAGGGCCCCCTCGCGGAGACCTCGCGCGGCCGGTGCGTCGCAGAGACGCTTGGCGCGCTGAGGTTTCCGGCGACGAGGGGGAGGGGGCTGTCGAGGGTGCGGTGGCGCTACGTGTTCGCGCCCGCGAGCGCTCAGCCCTCGGCGGGGGCGCGGTAGCCCGCGACGCCTTCGGTCTGAAGCCGCGCGATGAGGTCGGCGGTGCTGTTGAACCCGAGGTCCGCGCGGCCCTTGCGGAGGGTCACGCCGTCGCGCTCGAGCTCCTTGTCGCCGATGACGCCGATGTACGGCGGGCGCATCAGCGACGCGCTGCGGATCTTCGCCGTGAGCTTGTCGCTGCTCGGGTCGACCCTGGGGCGCAGCCCCGCGGCCTTGAGCTTCGCGGCGAGCGCGTAGGCGAAGTCCAGGTGACGATCGGCCACGGTGACCAGCACGATCTGCTCGGGCGCGAGCCACACGGGGAACCACCCCGCGGTGTGCTCGATGTACACCGACAGAAAGCGCTCCAGCGAGCCGAGCACCGCGCGGTGGAGCATGACCGGCCGGTGCGGCGCGTTGTCGCTGCCGACGTACGAGAGGTCGAAGCGCTCGGGGAGGTTGAAGTCGAGCTGGATCGTGCCGAGCTGCCACGAGCGGCCGATGGCGTCGGTCACGTGGAACTCCAGCTTCGGCCCGTAGAACGCGCCTTCGCCGGGCGCGTACTCGAAGGCGCGGCCCTTGCGGGTCACCGACTCGGCGAGGGTGCGCTCGGCCGCGTCCCAGCTCTCGACGTCGCCCAGGTAGCCGTCCTTCGGGCGGGTCGCGAGGCGAATGGCGACCTTGTCCATGCCGAGGGCGCCGTAGACCTCGTCGAGGAGGTCGAAGAAGGCGTCGATCTCGCCGGGCATCTGCTCGGGGGTGCAGAAGATGTGTCCGTCGTCCTGGCTGAAGGTGCGCACGCGCGAGAGGCCGTGGGTCACGCCCGAGCGCTCGTAGCGGTGGAGCCGGCCGAAGTCTGCCAGGCGCAGGGGGAGGTCGCGGTAGCTCTTGAGGTCCGCGGCGAACATCAGGCAGTGCGAGGGGCAGTTCATGGCCTTGCAGCCGCAGACGTAGTCCATGCGCACCGACGACGCCGCGGCGCCGGGCTCGACGGGGAACACCTCGCCCATCGGAATGCCCCGCTTCTCGTCGCCCGCCATCGCGTCGGTGCCGAAGGCGAGGAACATGTTGTCGCGGTAGTTCTCCCAGTGCCCCGAGCGCTCCCAGAGCGCCTTGTCGAAGACCTGCGGGGTGATCACCTCGTCGTATCCGCGCTGCGCGTACTGCCCGCGGATGTAGCTGACCAGGCCGTTGTAGACGAAGGCACCGCGGGGGAGAAAGAAGGGCGACGCGGGCGCCCACTCGTGGAACATGAAGAGCTGGAGGTCGCGCCCGAGCCTGCGGTGATCCCGCGCCTTGGCCTCTTCGAGCTGCTTGAGGTGCGCGTCGAGGGCCTTCTGCGACGGGAACGCCGTGCCGTAGATGCGCTGCAACATCGGGTTGCGCTCGTCGCCGCGCCAGTACGCGCCGGCCACGCTGGTGAGCTTCACCGCGCCGAGGAACTTCGTGCTCGGCACGTGCGGCCCCTCGCAGAGGTCGGACCAGGCGCCGTGCTGGTAGAACGAGATCGCCTCCCCGGCGGGGATCGCGTCGAGGATCTCGAGCTTGTAGTTCTCCCCCGACGAGGCGAGGCGCGCGCGGGCGTCCTCCCGGTCCATCTCGCTGCGCACGAAGGGGAGGTCGGCCTTCACGATCTCGCGCATGGCGTCTTCGATGCGCGCGAGGTCCTCCTCGGTGAAGCGCCCGTCGCGGCGGTCGAAGTCGTAATAGAAGCCGCTCTCGATCGCCGGGCCGATGGTCACCCGGGTGCCGGGGAACAGCCGCTGCACGGCGTCGGCCATGACGTGCGCCGTCGAGTGCCGAATGAGCGGGAGGGCGCGGGGGTCGTCGGAGGCGATGGGGGTGACCGTCGCGCCCTCAGGGACGGGCGCGTGGAGGTCGGTCACCTTGCCGTCGACCAGGGCGGCGACCGTGTTGGGGTGGAGCTTCGAGAGCCCCTTCAGGACCATTGCTGCGTTGTCAGACATGAGCGAATCGCTCCTCTGGTGGTTCACGCGCAATACGAACGCGCGCGAGGGGACGAGGGCTGAGGGGTGTACGCGTCCGCTTTGGCGCGCGTCAAGAGACGCCTCGGCGCGCCCGCGGCGCCGCGCTGAGGTATAGATACGCGATGTTCGAGCGACTCCCCGCCGAGGTCTCCGTCTACGAGGTCTCGCCCCGAGACGGGCTGCAGAACGAGCCCGTCCAGGTGCCCACGCCGGCCAAGGTCCGCCTCATCGACGCGCTCCTCGCCGCGGGCATTCGTCGCACCGAGGTCACCAGCTTCGTGTCGCCCAAGTGGGTGCCGCAGCTCGCCGACGCCGAGGCCCTCTGCCGGATCCTCCAGCGCCCCGAGGGCGTGACCTTCAGCGCCCTGTGCCCCAACCGCATCGGCCTCGACCGGGCCCTCGACACCGCGATCAATGAGGTCGCCGTCTTTCTCTCGGTGAGCGAGACCCACAACAAGCGCAACGTGAACAAGTCCGTCGCCGAGACCCTCGCGGGGTTTCGCGACGTGATCCAGCCGGCGGTCGCGCAGGGGCGGCGCGTGCGGGGATACCTCTCCACGCTCTGGGGGTGCCCCTTCGAGGGCGAGATCGACCCCCGCAAGGGGGTCGCGATCGCGCGGCAGCTCATCGACATGGGCTGCTACGAGGTCTCCCTCGGCGACACCATCGGCGTCGGCACCCCCGTGCAGACGCAGGCCATCGTGCAGATGTTCCTCTCGGAGTTCGGGCCGAGCCGCATCGCGCTGCACCTGCACGACACGCGCGGCACCGCGCTCTCGAACGTGCTCGTCGGCCTCGAGCTGGGCGTGCGCACCTTCGACGCGAGCGTCGCGGGGCTCGGCGGCTGCCCCTACGCCCCGGGCGCCGCGGGCAACCTCGCCACCGAAGACCTCGTGTACACCCTGCACGGCATGGGCGTTCGTACGGGCATCGACCTCGACAAGCTCCTTGAGGCCGGGCGCGTCGCCGAGGCCATCGTGGGGCGCGAGCTCCCCGGCAAGGTGCACAAGGCAGGCGCGCGGAGCCTCCGCCGCTAGCGCTCGCCCGAAGATCCGCGAGTAGATCACCACCCTCATGCTCACCCCCGCCGCGTTCGTGCTCCTGGCGCTCACGGGCGACCCCCTCTCGGGGGACGCGCTGGCGCGTCGGCTCGTCCTCGACGCGCCCTTCGCGGGCGCGCAGACCTTCACCCTCCGCGAGCCGAGCCTCGACGACCGCGCCGCGCACGGGCGACGTCGCTGGCTCGCGCAGGTCGCCCCGCGCCGCGCCGAGGTGGCCGCCGCGACGAGTGACGACCGCGACGGCTCGTGCGAGATCTCGTGCCTCGCCTGCCGCGTGGCCGATCAGCAGGCGAGGGAGGTGCTGCGACGTCGGCGCTCGGCCACGAGCCTCCACCGTGCGTTCGCGCTCGCCACCTGGGCCTCGATGCTCGCCACCGAGGTGTTCGGCACCCTCGAGGCGCTCAACGCCGACACCTGGTTCGCCAGGGGGCCCTGCGCCTCGGGGCGCGGCGAAGAGGCCATCCTCGGGAGCTACGGCTGCTCCGGCGTCCGGGGGATGCACATGACCTTCACCCTGCTCACGACGGGGCTCTACGCCACGACGGGCGTGCTCGCGGCGACGGCGCCCGACCCCGAGCGCGTGAGCGAGGGGGACGACCGCCGCGCCCGCAACCTGCGGGTGCACCGCGCGCTGACGTGGGTGCACGCCGCGGGGATGATCCTGCTGCCGATCCTCAGCGTGCTCGCGTCGAACCCCGAGGTGGTCGTGGGCGCTGGCGCCGACGCCGCGGGCACCCGAGAGGACCTCTCCCGCGCGATGCGCTCGGTGCGGCAGATCGTGGGATACACCACCTTCGGCGCGTACAGCGTGGCCGCGATCTACGGCTTCATGTGATCAGCGCTCGACGCTGAAGCCGCCCGCGGCCACCGACCCCACGCGGATCCAGCCTCCTGCGCCCGGCGTCACGCGCAGCACCAGCCCGTCGGCGAGGGTCAGGCGAAGCGCGGCGCCGCGCGCCCCCGTCGCGTTCGGGTCCACGACCAGCGCGTCGAGGTCCTCGCGAGCCGAGGCCCCGCGGCGGAGGAGCGCCGCGCAGTGCCGGGCGACCCCTGGCGACGCGTCCCGCATCGCGCAGTTGTCGAGAAAGCGTCGCGCCGCCGCGTCGTCGGTCCGCCCTCCCGCGGCGCTCGCCACCGCGCGGCGCGCGTACCCTGGCGCGTCTGGACGCGACGCCTCGCGCATCACCTCCGCCGCGCAGAGCGCGCCCGCGGAGACCAGCGCCATGCCCAGGTTGCTCCGCACCCACGGGTCGCGCGCGCCGCGCCACCGCGCGCACAGCCCGGCGGGGTCGGGGAGGGCGCCGCCCGGCTCGCGCGCGCGCCACGCCAGCGCCGCGGCGGCGTTCGTCGCGGTCGCGCTGTGGGGGCCAACGAGCGCGCTGACGATCGCGTCGTCGGCCGCCGGGTCGCCGCGGAGCGCCCACACCCCCGCGGGGCCGTCGTCGGCCAGCTCCGCCAGGGCGCGCGTCAGGGCCGCTCGGGTGTCTCCTCGCGCCGCGGCGAGGGCGTCGCCGAGCGCGCTCACCGCCGCGGCGCGGAGCGTCGGACGCGCCGTGACCCCGCGGCGGATCGCCTCCACCGCGGCGCCGCTTCCCGCGGCCGCGATGCGGGCGAGGGCGTCGACCGCGGCCTCGGCGCTCTGCGCGTCGCCCTCGGCGAGCAGCGCCCGGAGGCTCGGCAGCGCCGCCATAAAGTTCCGCATCGCTGTGGATGAGTTCCCGATACGGTCCCTCTTTGGGAACTGCCCAGCGCGCGCGCGGCGGTCACCCGGTCGAGGGGCGCGGGCGCCGAGAGCCTCGCGGCGACGCGCGGCACGTCCTCGGCGCGCGTGTCGCGCGATGGCGTCGCCCGCGGCGAGCCGCACCTCGTCGCTCGGGTCTCCCAGGCGCGAGAGCATGGCGTCCAGCGAGAATCCACCCGTGCGAACGAGCGCGCGCATGGCGGCGAGGCCGATGCGCGCGTCGCTGCTGCGGGTCCACTCAAGCAGCACCCCCGCCGCGCGCACGTTCTCGGTGGCGCCGACGAGGGCGACGAGCTCGGCGAGGGGCTCGGCGCAGGACACCGTGGGGATGCGGACCATCGCGAGGAGCGGATCGAGCGCGAGCTCGGGCAGCCGGCCCTCACGGAGCTCCAACGTCCGAAGGCCGCTGAGCGCGCCTCGAAACTCGTTCGTCTGCCTGCACGGCCCGGCCCCTCGCGCGGGCGGCGCGGGCGCGGCGGTGGTGCCGAAGCGCAGCAGCACCCGAGCCGCCCTCGGGTCGCCGGTTCGCCCGAGCGCCTCGAGCCCCTGGGCGAGGACGCCCGGGCTCGGCCCCTGTTCGAGCCAGGCGAGGATCGCGTCGGCCGCGGGTGGGCCCCCCAGCGCGCCCAGCAGGTGGATCTGCGCCGTCGTCGGCGACTCCAGGGGGAGGACGGCCTGGAGCACCCGTTCGGCGTGCTCCCGAGGCGCACGCCCCGCCGCGTCGGCCAGGACCGCGAGGTCGTCGTCGCGACCGCGTCGGGCGACCCGCGCGAGGAGCGACGCCGCCTCGGAGGTGCCGATCGCGGCGAGGGACTCGATCGCCGCGCGGGCCAGGGCGCTGGCCGCGGCGAGGTCGGTCCTCGGGGTCGCGCGGAGCGCGAGCGGCGCGAGGTCATCGACCGCGTCTCGGGCGTCGACCCCGAGCGCCCCCAGCGCCCGCACCGCGGCCAGCACCACCGCGGGGACCTCGTCGCCCAGCGCGCCTCGCAGCGCCCGCACGGCGCGCGGGTCTCGCATGGCGCCGAGCGCCCTCGCCGCGGTGCCTCGCACGTCGGGGTTGGGGTCGTCGAGCACCCCGAGGATCGACAGCACGGCGCGCGGGTCGGCGAGGTCGCCGAGCGCCTCGACGGCCGCCACGCGCACGACGCTCTCGGGGTCGTGCACGCGGTCGAGCAGCGCGTCCGCCGAGCCCTCGACCGCCAGCGCCGCGATCGCCGCGACGGCGCGCGCGCGCACGCTCACGTCGCTGTCGCCCGCCGCGCGGGTCAGTCCGCCCAGGGCGCCCGCGGCGCGGATCGCCCGCGCCGCGTCGACCGCCGCGAGGCGCACGCCGACGCGCTCGTCGGCGAGGCACTGCACCACCTGCGGGGCCGCGCTCTCGATGCGGTGTCGCGTGATCGCCTCGAGCGCGGCGACCACCACCGGCTCCGACGCGTCGCGGAGGGCGAGGGCGAGCACCGCGTTCATGGCCCGGCCCTGCACGCTCGCGGCCTCGGTGACGAGCGCGACCCGCCGCGCGGGCGGGGCCGAGGCGTACTCGTTCACGAGGGCGTCGCCCGCGCCGGGCCAGTCTCCCGCGGAGCAGAGCGCAGCGAGCGTCGCGGCGGCGATGAGTGAAGGCGTGCGGCTCACCCTCCGGACCTTAGCTTGATTTCGAGGCGCCCCGGCGCCGGTGCTATGTTCCGCGGGATGACGCTTTCTCGACTCGGCGCGCTCGGCCTGTCCTTGATCCTGGCGGCGACCCCGCTGCATGCCGACCCTGGAGGCACGCCCGAGGCTCCGGGCTTTCTGGGCGCGCAGCTCGACGCGGTCCCCGGCGGCGTCGCCGTGCGCTCGGTGGTGGGCGGAGGCCCCGCGGCGCGGGCGGGCGTCCGCGCGGGCGACGTCATCGTGCTCGCCCGCGGGCTCCCGCCGGGCGACCCCGAGCTCCTCACCCGCTCGGTGCGCGCCGCCGGGGCGGGCAGCTCGTACGCCCTCGCGGTGCGTCGCGGGCGCGAGCGCGTCAGCCTGAACGTGACCCTCGGCGCGGTTCCTGCGCGGCGCTCAGGGCCTCCCGCGGTGGGCTCGACCCCGCCCCCCCTCGACGGCGCCACGGTGGTGAGCGGCAGCGACTCGCTCGACCTGAGCTCGCACCGGGGCAGGGTGGTGGTGCTTGATTTCTGGGCGAGCTGGTGCGGCCCGTGCCAGATGATGATGCCCTCGCTGAACCGCATCTCGCAGCGGTTTCGCGCGCAGGGGCTCACCGTGATCGGGCTCACCGACGACCCCCCGAACGTGATCCGCAGCGTCGGCGCGCGCATGAACATCGGGTACACGCTCGCGTCGAGCCCCAACACCATGGCGAGCTACGGGGTGCAGAGCCTGCCCACCCTCGTCCTGATCGACCGCGGAGGTCACGTGCGCTCGGTCTCCGTGGGCTTCGAGTCGCCGGCCGCGCTGGAGCGCGCGATCGCCGCGCTGGTCAACGAGCGCCCTTGACCGCGCGGTCAGAACCTTCCCCGGATCACCAGCGCGACGCCCTGACCGCCGGTCACGACGGCGGCGGCTGACGGCGCGAACGACGAGACCGACGCGCCGTTGCGATGGATCAGGGTGAGCGGGATCCCCGCCGCCAACAGGGCGGCGCCCAGGCCCGCGGCGCCCGCGACGGCGGCCGGCTCGAGGCCCAGCGCGCCGCGGCTCGTGCCCGAGAACACCCCCTGGTCCGCGAGGGCGACGAACATCGTGGCGAGGAGCGTCGTGGCGCCCGCGGCGAGCAGGCCGACGCCGACGCCGTGCAGGACCGCGCGGCCAGCCCGCACCCGCACCACGGCGCCCCCGTCGGGCACCTCGAGGTCCTCGTCGGTGCCTCGAATTCCGGGTCCGTTGGAGCGCAGCCGCAGTCGGCCTGGCGGCACCCACACGGTGCACGGTGTTCGGCAGCGCGCCGCACCGAGGACCACGCCCCGCGCGCGAGCCTCTTCGAGCGTCCGCTCGACGCGGCGCTCGACCACCACGTTGAGCGGCGCTCCGCTCGAGCGCAGCAGGACCTCGACGCGACCCGGCGCGCGCGTCGCGAAGTCGACGGCGGGGGACTGCGCGCTCGCGGGCGCGGAGATCAAGAGGGGCGCGAGCAGGGCGGCCAGGCGGTGGGGTCTCACGGGGCCCGGAGAGTACACGCGGAGCGCCGCGCTTGACCGCGTCGCGCGCGCTCACCCATGCTCCCGCCGCCCTCATGGACCCTACCCCCTCGCGACGATTGGCGCTGATCACCTTCGGGTGCCAGATGAACGTGCACGACTCCCAGCGCGTCGAGGAGATGATGCGCGCCGACGGCTACGAGCTCGTCGACGACCCGTCGACGGCCGACGTGATCATCGTGAACACCTGCTCGGTGCGCGAGAAGGCCGAGCAGAAGCTGCGCAGCGAGGCCGGGCGCCTCAAGCGACACGACGCCGTCCTCGTCATCGCGGGATGCGTCGCGCAGCAGGAGGGCGAGCGCCTCGCGAAGGACATGCCCTTCGTCGACGCCATCGTCGGCCCCGACAACCTCAACGAGATCCCCTCGCTCGTGCGCGACGCCGAGATGGGCGCGGCGCAGGCGGTGCGGGCGGTCTTCGACGTCGACGCCCCGCGCTTCTTGACCCACGCGACGCACGCCCCGGTGGGCGCGAGCGCGTTCGTGACCGTGATGAAGGGCTGCGACGAGCGCTGCTCGTTCTGCGTCGTGCCGTACACGCGGGGCCCCGAGCGCTACCGCACCGCCGACGACATCGTCGACGAGATCCGCGGCGTGGTCGCGCGCGGCGTGCGCGAGGTGGTGCTGCTCGGGCAGACCGTCAACAGCTTCATGGACCCGACGGTGCCGGTCGTCGAGGGCGCAGACCCCGACGACTCGCAGTTCGCGTCGCTGCTCCGGCGAATCGCGCGCGAGGCGCCGGGGCTCGACCGGCTGCGCTACACGTCGCCCCACCCGCGGCACCTCACGCCGTCGCTCATCGCCGCGCACGCCGACCTCGACGTGCTCGCCTCTCACGTGCACATGCCCGTGCAGAGCGGCAGCGACCGGGTGCTGCGACGCATGATCCGCCGCTACACGCGCGCGGAGTACGTGAGCCGACTGCGCGCCCTGCTCGCCGCGCGCCCCGGCACCACCCTCTCGACCGACGTCATCGTCGGCTTCCCCGGCGAGACCGACGAAGACTTCGAGGCGACGCTCTCCCTCGTGGGCGAGCTCGGCTTCACCGGGCTCTTCGGGTTCAAGTACTCCCCCCGGCCGCACACGCCCGCGCTGCGCCTCGGAGACGACGTGAGCGAGGGCGTGAAGGCCGAGCGGCTCGCGAGGCTCTTCGAGCTCTCTGAGTCGCTCACCCGCGCCCACCTCGCGACCCTGGTCGGCACCCGCGCCGAGGTCCTCGTCGAGGGGCCGAGCCGCAACGGCGCGGGCACCGTGGCCGGGCGCACGCGACGCAACGAGATCGTGCACCTCCCCGCGGCGCCGCAGGGGGGCGCGGGCGCGGTGGTCGAGGTCGAGATCACCCGCGCGAACAAGCACTCCCTCGAGGGCAGCGTGTGTCGCGTGCTCCGCCCCGGCCCCGAGCCCGCCGCGCCCGCCGCGCGCAAGGTCGCGCTGCCGGTGGTCAGCGCGTGAGCCCGAGGCTCCGCGGAACGGTCCGTCCCTTCGAGGCGCAGCGCCCTTCGCTCGGCCGCGACGTCTTTCTCGCCGAGGGCTCCGTCGTCGTGGGCGACGTCACCCTCGGCGAGCGGACCTCGGTCTGGTACGGCGCCGTGCTCCGCGGCGACACGATGCCCATTCGCGTGGGCGCGCGCTCGAACATCCAGGACCTGTCGGTGGTGCACATCACCACCGGCGTGGCGGGCACGACGATCGGCGACGAGGTCACCGTGGGGCACCGTGTGATCCTCCACGCGTGCACCGTCGGCGACCGCGTGCTGGTCGGGATGGGCGCCGTCGTGCTCGACGAGGCCGTCCTCGAGCGCGAGGTCGTGCTCGGCGCGGGCTCGCTCGTGCCGCCGAGGGCGCGGCTCGAGTCGGGGTACCTGTACCTGGGCTCGCCCGCAAAGCGCATCAGGCGCTTGCGAGACAGTGACTTCGCGATGATCGAGGCGGGGTGGCGGGCGTACGTCGACCTGGGCGATCGGCACGCGGTCTGAGAGGGGCGGGGTCGCTCAGAACGAAGAGCAGACCGCGGACTGCATCGTGGGCAGGTCGCCCAGGCAACCGATGTACGCGTCGGCGCAGGCGCCGCCGCCGGCCGCCTCGCGCTGCAGGCGCATGTTCACGCATGCGGTCGCCGCGTTGATCTGGGTCATGCACATCTGCAGCGCGCAGTTCTGGTCGGAGCAGCCGGAGTTGGTGAAGCAGTCCTGAACCGCCTGGACCTCGGAAGGGCAGCAGGTGGTCTGGAACTCGGCCATACAGCTCACGCACGCCATCGAGCGCTGGAGCGCGCCCTGCTGGCAGTTCGCGTCCATCGCGCCGCACATGCACAGCGCCTGGGCGACGTTGCGGCCGCAGGTGCCGTAGTTGAACGGATCGGTCGGGCCGCTGTCGCGCGGGGTCGTGCCCGAGTCGGTGCGGGGCGGCGTGCCGCCCGAGTCGGTGCCCGGGGTCGACGAGTCGCCGCCGCCCGTGACGACGTCGCCGCCGGTCGCGCCGGCGTCTTGGGTGTTACCCCCGCCACCCCCAGACGAGACCGGGGAGGAGCAGGCGGCGAAGCTGAGGGCGGCGATGACGACGGCGAAGCGATTCACAGAGGACCTCGATGGCAAGGAGAGAGTGGGTCGACGCGAGCGGCTCGCGCCGCGGCGTGCATATCTCAACTGGTCGCTTCGAGGAAGGGGGGGCCGTGGGGCGAGGCGAGGCGCGAGGGCGCTACTGGCCCGCAGGGGAGTCTGTGCGGGGGTGCGGGGTGCCTCCGCCGGCCGCGGGCCGGGCGGCAGGTCGGGCCGCGGGGCGCGAGCCTCCGGCGGCCGGCGCGGGCGTCTCGGCCGGCGCGTCGCCGCTGTGCTGCCGGTTGTACTCCTGGATCACACGATCGGTGAGGTCGATGTGCGTCGGAGAGAACACCACGGCGCCCTGATCGAGGATCAGCGTGAAGCCCTCGGAGTTGCCGAACTGCCGCACGACGCCCTGGAGGTTCACCAGGATCTGCTTGGTGAGCTCGGCCTCCCGCTGCGCGAGCTGCTGCTGGTACTCGAGGTAGTTCTTCGACAGGCCCTCGAAGGCCTGCTGGTACTCCCCCATCCGCTTCTGCAGGGCCGCGGCCGAGAGCACGTTGCGCTGCTTCTCGATCTCTTCCTTCTGTCGCTTCAGGCCCTGCTGCCGTCGGTTCAGGTCCTCTTGGAGCTTCTCGAACTGCGCCTTGAGCTGGTTCTTCGCGCGGCGACCGTCGTTCGTCTCGAGCAGCGCGCGCTGCATGTCGACGACGGCGACGCGGAGCTGGGCGTAGACCCTCGGTGCGCCAAACGCCAGCAGCGCGGCGACGAGGAATGCGACGAGCCGGCTGCGGCCTCGTTCAGATGCGGGTGCGGAGAGTGCGCTTCGTGCCACGTAAAACCTGCTCCTCAAAAGGGCCGCGACGCTTACATGCCGCGTTCCGAGGGGTCAAGGACCGAGGCGCCGTGACGGCGGATTCAGCTGCGTTGAAGGTCTGAGGCGGGTCAGAATCGGATGCTGTTCTCCACCCGAAAGCGGATCCATTTGTAGCCGAGGTAGGCGCTCACGCCGAGGCCCACGGCGCCTGCGATGGGCGCGCCCGCCGCGATCACCACCGCCGACCCCGCCGCGGTGGCCGCCGCGGTCATCGCCTTGCGCTGCGCCTCTGACTTCTTGCTCTCTTGTGCGGACGCCATGGTCACCTCCCTGACGGTGCCTCGGACGGTAGCACGCGCCCCAGCCCGATGCCCTCGTAGGCGAAGCCGTGCTGCGAGGGCTCGAGCGCCTGCCAGACGTTGCGTCCGTCGAGCAGGAGGCGGCCCCGCATGCGCGCGCGCAGCCGATCGAAATCGGGCGAGCGGTACTCCTGCCACTCGGTGACCAGCACCAGCACGTCGGCGCCGACCACGGCGTCGTAGGGGTGATCGACGAAGATCACCTTCTCGGCGACCTCGCCCAGCGCCTGCCGCGCCGTGCCGCGGGCCACGGGGTCGTGGGCGCGAACCTCGGCGCCCGCCTCGACGAGGCGGCTGATGAGCCGGAGCGCGGGGGCCTCACGGACGTCGTCGGTGCGAGGCTTGAACGCCAGCCCCCACACCGCGACGCGCTTGTCGGTCAGGTCGGGCACGCGGCGCCGCAGCTTCTCGAAGAGCAGGTCCTTCTGCCGGTCGTTGACGCGCTCGGTGGCGTCGACGACGGCGAGCTCGACGCCGTGCTCGCGGGCGAGGTGGAGCAGCGCGTCGACGTCCTTGGGAAAGCAGCTCCCCCCGTAGCCCGCGCCGGCGAACAGAAAGCGCGAGCCGATGCGCGAGTCGGTGCCGACGCCCTTGCGCACGTGGGTGACGTCGGCGTCGACGGCCTCGCAGAGCCGCGCGATGTCGTTCATGAACGAGATCCGCGTGGCCAGCATCGCGTTGGCGACGTACTTCGCCATCTCGGCCGAGCGCGGCTCCATGAAGATCAGCCGGTCGTGGTTCAGCTGCAGCGGCGCGTAGAGCCGCCGCATGGTCGAGCGCGCGAGCTCGTCACGCACGCCGAGCACCACCCGGTCGGGCTTCAAGAAGTCGTTGATCGCGTCGCCCTCCTTGAGGAACTCGGGGTTCGACACCACCGAGCAGCGGACCCGCGCGTGGCCGTCGAGGATGGCCTGCACCTTGTCGTTCGTCCCGACGGGCACGGTGCTCTTGATCACCACGACGGTGTCTCGCTCGAGGTGCTTCGCGAGGCCCTCGGCGACGTCCATCACGAAGCTCAGGTCGGCGGAGCCGTCGGCGCGCGGCGGCGTCCCCACGGCGATGAAGCACATCTCCGCGTCGGCCACGGCCTCCGCGAGGCTCGTGGTGAACCTCAGCCGCGACTCGGCGGCGTTGCGGCGCACCAGCTCCTCGAGCCCCGGCTCGTAGATCGGGATGCGCCCCTCGAGCAGCGCTCCGATCTTCTCCGGGTCGGAGTCCACGCAGGTGACCTGGTTCCCGAACTCCGCGAAGCCGGTGCCCGCGACGAGCCCGACGTACCCTGTTCCGACGACGACGATTCGCATGGGTGGTCTGTGCCGCTGCTACCACCGTCCCGCCGCGGGTCGCAAGGACGAGCGCCCCGCTACCGAAGCCACCGCGTCGCCCAGGCGGCGGCGAGCAGCAGCAGCGACGCCGCGGCGAGGGCCGCCCACACCCACGCGCGAGGCCGAGGCGCGGCGGCGGGCGTGTCGGCGTCGGGCGCGGGCGCCGGGCCCTTGCCCGCCAGCGCGTCGGCGAGGGCGTCGGCGAGGGCGCCGCCGCTCTGGAACCGGCGCTCGGGGTCTCGGTGCAGCGCCACCTCGCACCAGCGGTCGAGGGTCGCGGGCAGCCCCGGCACGCGGCTCGTGGGCGGCGGGATTCTCGCCGACAGGATCTCGACGAAGAGGTCGGCGATCTTTCGCTCGACGAAGGGCGCCTCGCCCAGGAGCAGCTCGTACGCGATCACCGCGAGCGACCAGAGGTCCGCGCGGTGGTCAACGTCGCGCGAGGAGCGGATCTGCTCCGGCGCCATGTACAGCGGCGTGCCCAGGAGGGTGTCGGCGGCGGTGCGCAGACCGTCCATCAACATCCGGTCGGTCACCTTGGCGAAGCCGAAATCGAGCACCTTCACGCGCACGCCCTCGCCGCGGAGCACGAAGACGTTGTCAGGCTTGAGGTCGCGGTGGATCACGCCCCGCCCGTGCGCGTCGTCCAGCGCGGCGCCGATCTGCCTCACCACCGAGACGGCGTCCGCGGCGGACAGGGGGCCGCGCTCGACGACCCGCTCGAGGCTCTCGCCCTCCAGGAGCTCCATGGCGATCCAGGGGCGCCCGTCGAGCACGCCGGAGCCGAGGACGGTCACCACGTTCGGGTGCCGGAGCGAGAGCGTCGTGCGGGCCTCGCGCTCGAAGCGCTGCACCTGCACGCCGTCGTCGATGAACTCGGCCTTCAGGACCTTCACCGCGCAGGCGCCGCCGTCGAGGGTGTCGGTGCCCTGAAAGACCTCGCCCATCGAGCCCACGGCGAGGGGGGCGTCGATGCGCCAGCGGTCGTCGAGTACGGTGCCGAGGGGGACCAAGATCGACCGGCGTTGTAGTGGGTGCCGCGGCCGTCGGGCAAACCCGATCGCCGCTTTCGCTCGCGGGAGATTCGCCAGAGGGCCGCGGGGCGTTGCATGAAGCCTCGAATGAACGTGACGCACGCGATGGTCCTCTGCGCGGGGCTCGGCACGCGGCTCAGGCCGCTCACCGACGAGCGCCCCAAGCCCCTCGTCCCGGTGCGAGACCGGCCCCTCGCGGCGTGGGCCATGGAGCGCCTCGCGGGCGCCGGCGCGCGCCACCTCGTCGCCAACGCGCACCACCTCGCCGAGCAGATCGAGCCCGCCCTCGCGCCCTGGGCGTCGCGCCTGGGCGCGTCGCTCACCGTGCTCCGCGAGGCCGAGCTCCTCGGCACGGGCGGAGGGATCCTCAACGCCCTCCCGGCCCTCGGCGACGACTTCTTCGTCTTCAACGGCGACGTGCTCGCCGCCCCCGACCTCGCCGCGGCCGCCGCGGCGCACCGCGCCACCGACGCGTGGATGACCCTGGTGCTGCGCCACGACCCCCGAGCCGAGCGCCTGGGCGCCATCGAGGTCGACGGCGAGGGCCGCGTGCGCCGGATCCTGGGCGAGGGCGCCGCCCCTGACGCGCCCGTGAGGGCGTGCCTCTTCACCGGCGTGTACGTGGTGTCGCGCCGGGTCGCCGACGACCTCCCCCGCGCCGGGTGCGTGGTGCGCCACACCCTCCGGCGACTCCTCGCGCGCGGCGAGCGCGTGAGCGCCGTGGTCGACGACGGCGCGTGGCACGACCTCGGGACGCCCGAGAGCTACGCGAGGGCCCAATTCTCGATGCTTCGAGGAGAGCTCCAGGGCTTCGAGGCGTCACCCGACGCGCAGTATCGCGGCCCCGACGTCTCGATCGAAGCGGGGGTCGACGTGGCCGGTCCGACTGTGCTGGGCACGGGAGCCCGAGTTCGTGGTAAGGGGCGGATCCAGAGGGTGATCGCCTGGCCAGGCGCCGAGGTCGTCGCCCCATGCAGCGATCAGATCGTCACGCCGCGGAGCGTCGTTCACCTGCCAACTCCTGGCGAGGGTGCTTGACGAGGAGAACCATCTCCGTATAGTCCGCGGCCCTCTCGACCCGAGGATACTCATGAATACCCACCTTGGTCTCATTGGCAAGAAGCTCGGCTGTACGCAGATCTTCACCAGCTCCGGCAACGTCTCCCGCGTCACCGTCGTTGAGGCGGGTCCGTGCCTGGTGGTCCGCAAGCGCTCCGTCGAGAAGGACGGATACGTCGCGATTCAGGTCGCGTTCGGCGAGCGCAGGGCGAAGCTCACCAGCCGCCCCCTCCAGGGCTACTACGAGAAGAACGGCGTCGCCGCGCGCACGGTCACGAACAGCAAGGGCCGCGAGGTCCAGGTGTACCCGCGCCACCTGCGCGAGCTCCGGCTGTCGGCCGAAGACGCCGCGAAGTTCGAGCCCGGCTCGACGATCTCCATCGGCGACGTGTTCAAGGTCGGCCAGTTCGTCGACGTCTCGGGCACCAGCAAGGGCCGCGGCTTCGCGGGCGTGTTCAAGCGCCACCACTTCGCGGGCATGGTCAGCACCCACGGCACGCACGAGTACTTCCGCCACGGCGGCTCGATCGGCACGAACATGACCCCGGGTCGCACGCTGCCGGGCAAGAAGATGCCGGGTCACCTCGGCGCCTCGCGCTCCACCATGCTGAACCTCAAGATCGCCGCGCTCGACACCGAGCAGCACCTCGTGCTCATCGAGGGCTCGGTCCCCGGGCCGAACAACGGCCTGGTCAGCGTGCGCGGCGCCGTCAAGGCGGGCCGGCACGCCTGATTCGACCGTCGTGAAGCCGGGACGAAAGCCCGACCCCTTCACCGCGAAGGCGCAGAAGCAAGGCTTCCCCGCGCGCTCCGTCTTCAAGCTCGAAGAGATCGACCGGCGCTGTCAGCTCCTTCGCCCCGGCATGCGGGTGATGGACCTCGGCGCCGCGCCCGGCTCCTGGAGCCGCTACATCGCGCAGCGCGTCGGGCCCAAGGGGCACGTCTTCGCCCTCGACCTCAATCCCCTCAAGGTCGGCTCGCCGCAGATCGAGTTCGAGCAGCTCGACCTCTTCGAGGCGCCCCTCGACTACCTCGCGGCCAAGGGCCCCTTCGACCTCGTCGTGTCCGACATCGCGCCGCACACCACGGGCGTGCGCGAGGCCGACGCGGCGAGCAGCGAGCTGCTGGTCGAGCGATGCCTCGACGTCGCCGACGCGTGCCTCGCGCCGGGGGGATCCTTCGTCGCGAAGATCTTCGTCGGCGCGGGCTTCGAGGCCGTGCGCGCGCGGATGCGGGGGGCCTTCGAGACCGTGCGGGTGCTCAAGCCCGAGGCCTCGCGCAAGGAGAGCGTCGAGATCTTCCTCGTCGGCCTGCGCCGCAAGGCCCCCGCGCCGACCTCCGGGCCGACCGGGGCCGCGTGATCCTCTGCTTCGGCGAGGCGCTGGTCGACCTCTACGCGCTGCCCCTCGGGGCGTCGGTCGAGGGCGCCGAGTGCTTCGCGCCCCGCCCCGGCGGCGCCCCGGCGAACGTTGCCATCACCCTCGCGAGGCTCGGCGCGCCCAGCGCGTTCGCGGGCGCCGTGGGGCGCGACGGCCACGGCGAGCGCCTCGTCTCCGCCATGCGAGGCGCCGGCGTCGACACCTCCGCCGTGCAGCGCCTCGCCGCGCGCACGGGGATCACCTTCGTCAGCGCGCGGGGCGACGCGCGCAGCTTTCTCTTCTACCGCGTGGGCGGCGCCGACTACGCGCCCTCCGTCGACGCGCTCGCGCCCGCCGCCCGCGCCCTCGACGCGGCGTGGATCCTCCTGGGCAGCAGCGTGTTCGTCACCGATGCCCTCGCGGCCTGCGCCCGCCGGCTGCTCGCAGACGCCGCGGCGCGCGGCGCGCGGGTCGCGGTCGACCTCAACGTGCGGGCGCACCTCGGCGCCGACGAGGCGACGATGCGCGACGGCGTCGCGCTGCTGCTCGAGCGCGCCTCCCTGGTGAAGGCCAGCGACGACGACCTGCGCGCCCTCGCGATGCCCGACGACGCCGCGACGCTCGCGTCTCGCCTCAGGACCGGCTCCCTCGCGGTGGTGACCCGCGGCGCGAGGGGCTGGGAGGCCGCGTGGGGAGAGCGCCGATGGCGCGGCGAGGCCGAGCGCGTCGAGGCCGTCGACGCGACGGGCGCGGGCGACGCGTTCACCGCGGGTCTCCTCGCGACGCTCTGGCGAGGGCCGTGGGGCGAGGGCGTCATCGAGGCCGCGCTGCGGAGGGCCGCGGCGCTCGGCGCCCTCGCGGTGACGAAGATGGGCGCGGTCGAGGCGCTCGCGGGTGAGGCGCTGGCAGAGGCTTTCGCGCGTGCGCGCGCAGGGGATGACTCAGCATGAACCACGAGAAGACGATGACGACCCCGACGGCGGTGAGGGCGCCGGTCGGGGCGGCGGTGTTCGAGATCGACTGGGCCGACGGGGTCACCGGGGCGATCCCCAACGAGCTCTTGCGGGCGTACTGCCCGTGCGCGGGCTGCCAGGGTCACACGGGGACGATCCGTTACCTCGCGGGCGGCAACAGCGTCATCGAGGGGATCGAAGAGGTCGGCGCCTACGCGCTCGGCATCACCTGGGGCGACGGCCACGCGTCGGGGATCTACACGTTTCGCTACCTCCGGCGCCTCGGCGAGCTCGCGGCCGACCCCTCGTTCGCGCGCGCGCACCCGGAGATCCCCCGGGCGCAGACCTGACCGTCGCGGTTGAAGGGAAGGGGGGCCGTGCGGTAGGGAGGGCGTGCTTTGCGTCACTCCCTCCCCATCGTCGCCGCCGCGCTGGCGGCCTGCTCCCGACCGACGCCGCCGACCGACGCCTCGATCGACCGCCCGCGGCCGCGGCCCGACATCGTCGACGTTCAGCCCGACGTCGTGCGCATCGTCGACACAGGTCCGAGCTTCACCCCGCCTGAGGAGATCGTCTCGATGTCGATCTTCACGCCGGTGCGGCGAGAGCCCCGACGCGACGCGCAGACCATCGGGTACATGCGCGCGGGCGCCGTCACCGGCGTCGAGAGCGGTCCGCACGGGCGCGAGGGTTGCCCCGTGCGCCGAGGTCACCCCGAGGGCGGCTGGTACAGGGTCACCGGCGGCGGGTACGTGTGCGTGGGCGGCTCCCTCGCCGAGCCCTGGCCCCAGCGCCATTTCATGTCGCAGGCGCAGCCCGACCTCGACGCCTCGCTGCCGTACCAGTACGCGATCAACTACGGCCGAACGATCATGTATCGGCACCTGCCGTCCCGCGCCGAGGTCCGCGAGCACGAGCCCTGGCGCTTCGAGCGGCGCGACCCCGACGCCGGCGCGACGGCCGCGGTCGAGGCCGACGCGGGAGGCCGGCGGGCGCGTCGCGAGCCCGAAGACGCGGGGGTGATTCGCCTGTCAGACCTCCGCGGCGAGCGCGGCGGCCCCGTCGTGCGGCGCCTGCTCTCGGGGATGTACATCTCCCTCGACCGCCGCGTGCTCGACCGCGAGACGGGCGAGCGCTACTGGCACACGCAGACCGGCGCCTACGTGCGCGACTCGCGGCTCTCGATGCTGCGCAACGTCTCGACCTTTCAGGGCGTCGAGCTCACCGACGGCGGGCATCGACTGCCGGTCGCGTGGATGGTGAGCGAGCAGGGGTTCTCGTATCGCCTCTCGCCGACGCGCCGCGGCGCCTCGTACCACCGACGCATGCCGCGGCTGGCCTACGCCCCGCTGCTCGACGAGCCGCCCGTGCAGATCGGCACGCAGACCTACTACCCGATGGCCGACGGCCTCGCGATGAACGCGCGCAACGTGCGGAGGGCGACGCGGCGCGACCCCCCCGCGGGCATCGGTGAGCGAGAGCGCTGGTTCGACGTCGACCTCGACGAGCAGGTGCTGGTGGCCTACGAGGGCGCGCGCCCGGTGTACGCCACGCTCGTGTCGTCGGGGCGCCGCGACAACCCGCGCGCGTCGGAGCGCTTCGAGACGCCCACCGGCAGCTTTCGGGTCTACGCGAAGCACATCACCACCACGATGGACGGCGACACCGCCTCCGACGGCCCGTACTCGATCGAAGACGTGCCGTGGGTGATGTACTTCCGCGACAACTACGCGATGCACGGCGCGTTCTGGCACCAGTACTACGGCTGGCGCATGTCGCACGGCTGCGTGAACCTCGCGCCCCTCGACGCGCGCTGGGTGTTCGGCTTCGCCGACCCGCAGGTGCCGCGGGGGTGGCACGGCGTGTACGTGCGCGAGGGCATGACGGGGTCTCGCATCGAGCTGCGCCACTCGCGGCAGAACGCGCGCGAGGAGGGCCGTCCCTCGGGCGCCGCGCGCGCCATGCAGGTCACCGGAGGCTGACGCCCGAGCGCTACTTGGCGAGGCGCGTGTGCAGCAGGTCGGCGAGGGCGGTGAGGGCGTCGACCGTCGTGAACACGCCCACGACCTTGCCGTTGTCGACCACGATCGCGGAGCCGTACCGGTGCTCGGCCATGGTGCTCACCACCTCGTCGAGGCTGGCGTCGGGGGAGACGGTGTAGGGGGCCTGGGTCATCGCGTCCTCGACCGAGACCTTGCCGGGGTCGACGTCGCGCAGCGTCTCGATCAGGGCCAGGTCGCGATCGGAGATCACGCCCACCAACCGCCCACCCTCGAGCACCGGGAGGTGCCGAACGTGGTGCTCGCGCAGGAGCTTGTGCGCGACCTCGAGGGTCTGGTCCCTCCCGACGGTGTAGGGGGTCGTGCTCATGTAGCGCGCGATGCGCGGAATCGGCTTGGTCATCGAAAATCCTCCTCGCTCCGTGCTGAGCAATTGCCCGGCCAGCGCGAAGTCCCCGCGACGCCTTTGGGGCCTGGCCCAGCAATACGAACGCCTTGCGCCGCCGCGCGATCGATGTGCGCGCGGCGCACGAGGATGCGCCTTGACCGGCGTGCGAGCGGCGGCGTAGGGTCCGCCCTTTGCTGGAAGCACCGCCATGAGTCACCTACGGATCGTTCCGCTGGGCGGCTTGGGGGAGATCGGCATGAATTGCCTCGCGCTCGAGTCGCCGGAGGGCATCCTCCTCATCGACTGCGGCGTGACGTTCCCCCACGAGGAGAACGGGATCGACCTCATCCACCCTGCCTTTGATTACCTCCAGGACCGCTGGGAGGACCTCCTCGGCGTGGTCGTCACGCACGGGCACGAGGACCACATCGGCGCGATCCCCTACCTCCTGCGGTCGAGGAACGTGCCTGTCTACGCACCGCCCTACGCCCTCGGGCTGATGCGGGAGCGCTTCAAGGAATTCTCGGACCTCAAGCCGATCTTGAGGCCCACCCGGCCTCGGCTGCGCTTCGACCTCGGGCCCTTCGCCATCGAGCCGCTGCGGGTGACCCACTCGATCCCCGACGCCACCGCCCTCGCCATCGAGTGCGCGGCTGGGCAGGTCATTCACACCGGCGATTTCAAGATCGACCGCGACCCCACCGACGGCGAGCACATCGACCGCGACCGCTTCGAGCACTACGGCGCGAAGGGCGTCGACCTGCTCCTGAGCGACAGCACCAACGTCGACGTCCCGGGCTGGAGCGGCGGCGAGCGCGCCGTCGGGAGCTCGCTCACCGCGCTCATCTCGAAGTGCCGCTGGCGCGTCGTCGTCGGGATCTTTCCCTCGAACGTCTACCGCCTCCGCGCGCTCCTCGAGGCCGCCGTGGCCACCGACCGCAAGGTGGTCTTCCTCGGCCGCAGCGTGCAGACCCACGCGCGCAACGCGTCGGAGCTGGGGCGCATGGGCTTCCCCTCTGACCTCATCGTGCCCCCCGACCGCGCGCAGAGCGTGCCTCGCGCGCGGCTGCTCGTGGTCGCCTCGGGCACCCAGGGCGAGCGCCAGAGCGCCCTGGGACGTCTCGCGGCGAACGACCACCCCCGGCTCGGCATCGAGGCGGGCGACTCGGTGATCCTCTCGGCGCGCACGATCCCTGGCAACGACCGCGCGGTGTGGTCCATCGTGTGCGACCTCGAGCGTCGGGGCATGGACGTGCACATCCCCGCGCTCTCGCCGGGGCTCCACGTGAGCGGCCACGCGTACCGCGAGGAGCAGGCCGAGATGATCGCGTGGACCCAGCCGCGGGGCTTCATCCCCGTGCACGGCACCTACCACCACCTCGCGCGCCACGCGCGCCTCGCGAAGGAGGCCGGCGTCGAGCAGGTCGAGGTCATCGAGAACGGCGAGACCGTCTTCCTCGACGCGAACGGGCTCTCTCAAGGGGCCCGCGTCGCCACCGGGCGCGTGCACGTCGAGGGCACCTACGAGGTGCACGACGACGTCATCCGCGAGCGCGCGCTCCTCGGGCACGTCGGCGGCGTGTTCGTCGGCCTCACGGTCGACGCGAAGGGCGCGCTGCTGGGCGAGCCCACGATCTCGACCCGCGGCGTGACCGTGGTGGGCGACGAGGAGGCCGCGCGAGAGGCCGCGCGCGCGGGCGTCGCCGCGGCCGTGAGGGCCCTGTCGGCCGAGAGCGCGATGGACTACGAGGCGATCCGCGACGCCGCCCGCCGCGCCGCGCGCAGGCCCTACCAGCGCGGCCCGAAGCGCCCGCTGGTCACCGTCTCGATCCTCGAGCGGTAGCGCGCGGGGAGAAGAATTCTTGCCCCGCGGGGCGTCACGTCGCACTCCTCCAGCGCGATGAGCGAGCAACACCCGCGGGCCTCCTGGGACGAGTACTTCATGAGCATCGCCCGCACGGTCGCGTCGCGCGCGACCTGCGACCGCACGCACGTCGGCGCCGTCATCGTGCGCGACCGCACCATCCTCGCCACGGGCTACAACGGCTCCATCGGCGGCATGGAGCACTGCGGCGAGGCGGGGCACATGATGGAGAACGGGCACTGCGTGCGCACCATCCACGCAGAGACCAACGCGGTGATTCAGGCCGCGCGCAACGGCGTGCGCATCGAGGGCGCGGGGATCTACGTCACCGCGTCGCCGTGCTGGCACTGCTTCAAGCTGGTCGCGAACGCCGGGCTGAAGCGCATCGTGTTCGGAGAATTCTACCGAGACGCGAGGATCTACGAGTTCGCCACCCGGCTCGGCATCGAGCTGGTCGACATGTCCGCCGCCGCGCCGCGGGAGGACCATTGACAGGGTACGTCCACGCCGAGCTGGTCATCCGCGCAGTGGGTGATAGGAACCTCCCGAACGAAAGGGCGGTGGCGTGTTGGACGGAATCGAAGGGCCCCTCCCTGGGGCGAGGAACGTTGCGACGATGAACGGAGACGAGGAGCAGCCCAAGGTCACCCGGCGCCGCGCGAGCGCCGAGGCGATGGCCTCGAAGCAGCGCGACATTTCGGTGAGCGAGTTCTTCACCAAGAACCGTCACCTGTTGGGCTTCGACAACCCCGCCAAGGCCCTGCTCACCACGATCAAGGAGGCCGTCGACAACGCCCTCGACGCCTGCGAAGAGGCCGGGATCCTCCCGACGATCGACGTCGCCATCGAGGAGGTGAGCGACGGTCGCTACCGCGTGCGGGTCGAAGACAACGGCCCGGGGATCGTGAAGGAGCAGATCCCCAAGATCTTCGCGAAGCTGCTCTACGGCTCGAAGTTCCATCGCTTGCGGCAGTCGCGCGGGCAGCAGGGCATCGGCATCAGCGCGGCGGGGATGTACGGCCAGCTCACCACCGGCCGCCCCGTCGTCGTGGTCTCGAAGACCGGCAAGGGCCTGCCCGCCTGGCGCCTCGAGGTGCGCATCGACGCGCGCACCAACAACCCCGAGGTGCTCAACAAGGACCACGACCGCACGGTGCCCTGGGAGAAAGACCACGGCACGGCGGTGGAGATCGAGCTCACGGGGCTCTACCGCCAGGGGCGCACCTCGGTCGACGCCTACCTCGAGCAGACCGTCGTCGCGAACCCCCACCTCGAGCTCTCGTACCGCTCCCCCAACGGCAAATCGGCGCACTGGCCCAGGGTCAGCGAGCAGCTCCCGCCCGAGGCCCAGGAGATCAAGCCGCACCCCCACGGCGTCGAGCTCGGGATGCTGCTGAAGATCCTCCAGGAGGCCGGCACCCGCGACGTCAGGCACACCCTCGTCGAAGAGTTCTCGCGGGTGACCAACCCCGTCGCCGACGCGATCTGTCGGCACGCCAAGGTCGACCCCAAGACCCGCGCCTCGAAGCTCGACGCCGAGTCCGTCGAGGCGATTCACGCGGTGATGGTGGCCTCGAACGCGAGCCTGCCCCCGGCGAAGCGCCTCGCGGCGAAGCTCGCGAAATCGACGGGCAGCGTGCGCGACGAGGTGATGGACGAGGGCAGCGGCTTCACCCCGGGCATCGCCGACCGGGTGATTCGCGGCGCCGACATCGACCCGACGATGAAGGCGAAGCTGCTCACCCCGACGCAGGTCGAGCGCCTCGCGGAGACCCTCGCGGCGACGCAGGTGCGCATCCTGCCGCCGCCCGCGACCTGCGTGGTGCCCATCGGCGAGGAGCTGATCCTCGAGGGGCTCAAGCGCCGATTCAAGGCCGAGTTCTTCACGGCGCACACCCGCCCCCCGGCGGTGTACCGGGGCAACCCCTTCGTGGTGGAGGTCGGCGTGGCCTTCGGCGGCGCCCTGGCGAAGGACGAGAGCGCCGAGGTGCTGCGCTTCGCCAACCGGGTGCCGCTGCTCTACCAGCCCCGCGCCTGCGGCGTCACCGAGGCCGTGCTGCGGGTCGACTGGAAGGCCTACGGCCTGCAGCACCGCAAGGGCGAGCTCCCGGTGGGGCCCGTGGCGGTGATCGTGCACCTCGCGAGCGTGTGGGTCCCCTTCACCAGCGAGGCGAAGGAGGCCGTGGCCCACTACGACGAGATCGTGCGCGAGATCCGCTTCGCGCTGATGGAGTGCGGCCGCAAGCTCGGCACCTTCGTGCGCGCGAAGGAGGGCGAGAAGTGGGAGCAGGAGCGCCGCTCGCTCTTCGTGAAATACATCAAGGAGCTCTCCATCTCGATCTCGTCGATCACGGGCGTGAGCCGCGAGAAGATCGAAGAGGACTTTCACCGCGCGCTGCCCCGCCACGTGCACCTGCCGGCGCCCAGCGCGCCGCCGCCCGACGGGGGAGGGGAGGCGCCCCCCGCCGCCGACGCGAGCGCCGAAGACCGCGCGCCCGCCGCGGCGGAGCCCCGCGAAGAAGAGTCTGATCCCGACGAGGGCCACAGCGCCTTCGCCGAGGTGCGGGGGAACACGGAGCGCGCGGTGAAGGTCGAGAAGAAGCCCAAGAAGCGCCGCGTCAGCGACGCCGGGGCGGAGGCGTGAGGCGAGACATGGACGCGCGCGACAAGAAGACCCTGGAGAAGATCCACAAGCTCGCCGTCGACGCCCACGTCGCGGTGAAGCTCCTGAAGAACCCCGCGCTGAGCATCCCGGTGCGGGCGCTCTCGAACGTGTCGTTCAACCAGAAGCGGCGGCTCATCGAGCTCGGCGACTCGAAGCAGACGCGGAACTTCTTTCACTACAAGCAGGCGCGGCTGTTCATGCAGACGTTCCTGATCGCCGAGCGCTGCAAGAAGCTCATCGAGGAGGGTGCGACCACCTCGATCCGTGACATCTATTACGACGCCAAGCACAGCGTCGCGGGCACCAAGGAGAACACCTTCGAGGAGCAGTCCGAGAGCGACCCGATCATCGAGGACCTCGAGGTCACCATCGACGCCCTGCGCGAGGAGCTGCACCTGCGCGCAGAGAACAAGGGCGCCATGGTGGGCCCTATCAGCGTGCGCGACACCGGCGACGAGATCGACCTGCGGCGCATGGGCTCCGGGGCTGGAGCGTGCCGAGCATCGTCAGAGGAGAACCGCATCCAGTTCCTCCAGCACGAGGCCGACTTCGTGCTCTTCTGTCGAGAAGGGCGCGGTCTGGTCGCGGCTCAATGAAGACCGCTTCTGGAAGAACCACAAGTGCATCCTCATCCACGGCGGAGGCATGGCCGCGCGGGGCACCCGGCGCATCCTCCGCAGGTTGAACGAGGAGCTCAAGCTCCCCATCTACGTGCTCACCGACAACGACCCCTGGGGCTTCTACATCTACTCGGTGATCAAGCAGGGGAGCATCAACCTCGCCTACGAGTCGACGCGCATGGCCGTGCCCAAGGCGCGCTTCCTCGGGCTCTCGTCCTTCGACGCCGAGGCGTTCAACCTCGGCGCGAACGTCTCCATGGCGCTCAAGGACGAGGACCGCAACCGCGCCGAGCAGCTCATGAAGTACGAGTGGTTCGCCGACAAGCGCTGGCAGGCCGAGCTGACGCAGATGAAGAAGACCGAGAAGAAGTACGAGCTCGAGGCCCTCTCCTCGCGCGGGATCCGCTTCATCTCGGAGGAGTACATCCCCCAGAAGATCAAGAACCGGCAGTGGCTCGACTGAACGCTTGATGCCCGCCGCGCCGCGGAGATAGCTTGCGCGGGCCATGCCCACCGACGCGTACACCTCCCTGACCGTGGAGCGAGACGGCGCCTTCGCCGTCGTCACGCTCAACCGCCCGCAGCGCATGAACGCGCTCTCCCGCACCCTCATCGCCGAGATCGGCGCGGTGTTCACCGCCCTCGGCGCCGAGCGCGACGTGCGGGTGATCATCCTCACGGGCTCGGGCGACAGGGCCTTCTGCGCCGGCGCCGACCTCAAGGAGCGGCAGGGCATGTCCGAAGACGACGTGCGCGTGCTGCTCACCGAGTACCGCGCCTCCTTCGGCGCCGTCGACCGCTGCCCCAAGCCCGTCGTCGCGGCGATCAACGGCGTCGCCCTCGGCGGAGGCTTCGAGCTCGCCCTGGCCTGCGACCTCCGGGTCTCGACCCCCGGCGCCGTCGTGGGCCTCCCCGAGACCTCCCTGGCGATCATCCCCGGCGCCGGCGGCACCCAGCGGCTCGCCCGCCTCGTGGGGCCCGGCCGCGCCAAGGAGCTCATCCTCCTCGCGCGCAGGCTCTCGGCGCACGAGGCGCTCCCCCTGGGGCTGGTCACCGCCCTCTCGAACCCCGGCGAGAGCGTGCTGGCCGCGGCCAAGCGCGTGTCGACCCCCCTCGCGCAGGGCGCGCCCATCGCCTTCGCGGCGGCCATGGAGGCGGTCGACGGCGGCGCCGACCTCCCCCTCGAAGACGGGCTCCTTCTCGAGGCGCGGTGCTACGAGAAGACCCTGTCGAGCAGCGACCGGCGCGAGGCCCTCGCGGCCTTCAACGAGGGCCGCAAGCCGGTCTACCAGGGGCAGTAGCCGCCCCGTGGGGGCTCTGGGCGGGTGTTCGCCCTTGCGGTCGACGCGCGCGTCCGGTAACGCCTCGGCGCTCGACGCAGGAGGCCACGCACGATGTCTGACGCCAAGCTCAAGGAGATCCTCGATCGCATCGCCCGCGGCGGCGCGGAGAAGTACCACGCGAAGAACGCGCAGAGCGGCAAGCTCTTCGCGCGCGAGCGCATCCAGCTCCTGGTCGACGCCGACAGCTTCATCGAAGACGCCCCCCTGGCGAACTGCAACGACCCCGACCTCCCCGCCGACGGCGTGGTCACCGGCACCGGCACCGTCGACGGGCGCGTGGTGGCGATCATGGCCAACGACTCCACCGTCAAGGCGGGGTCGTGGGGGTGGCGCACGGTCGAGAAGATCCTGCGGCTGCAGGAGATCGCCGCGAAGCTCCAGTGCCCGCTGTTCTACCTCGTCGACTCCGCGGGGGCGCGCATCACCGATCAGGTGCTGATGTTCCCCGGCCGCCGCGGCGCCGGGAGGATCTTCTACAACCAGGTCCAGCTCTCGGGGCAGGTCCCGCAGATCTGCCTGCTCTTCGGGCCGAGCGCCGCGGGCGGCGCGTACATCCCGGCCTTCTGCGACGTCGTCGTGATGGTCGAGGGCAACGCGGCGATGTACCTCGGCTCGCCGCGCATGGCCGAGATGGTCATCGGCGAGAAGGTCACCCTCGAAGAGATGGGCGGCGCCAAGATGCACTGCTCGGTCTCGGGCTGCGGCGACGTGCTGGTGAAGACCGAGGCCGAGGCGATCGCCTGGTCGAAGCGGTATCTGCAGTACATGCCGCAGAGCTGGCGCGACCGACCGGCGAGGCGCGAGGCGGCGGCGCCCGACTCGTCGGGCAAGACCCTCGAGCAGATCGTGCCGGTCGACGAGAACAAGCCCTTCAACATGTTCCACCTGCTGCGCGAGCTGGTCGACGCGGGCAGCCTCGTCGAGGTGAAGGCGCTCTTCGCGAAGGAGCTGATCACCGCCTTCGCCCGCATCAACGGTCAGCCGGTCGGCATCGTCGCGAACCAGCCCTGGTACAAGGGCGGCGTGCTCTTCGTCGACAGCGCCGACAAGGCCGCGCGCTTCATCTGGCTCTGCGACGCGTTCAACGTCCCGCTGCTCTACCTCGCCGACGTGCCGGGCTTCATGATCGGCACCAAGGTCGAGCAGCAGGGGATCATCCGCGCCGGCGCGAAGATGATCGCCGCCATGAGCGAGGCCCGCGTGCCGAAGCTCTCGGTGATCGTTCGAAAGGCTTACGGCGCAGGGCTCTACGCGATGTGCGGGCCGGCCTTCGAGCCCGACGCGACGCTCGCGCTGCCCACCGCGTCGATCGCCGTCATGGGCCCCAGCGCGGCGGTGAACGCGGTGTACTACAACAAGATCCAGGAGGTGCCCGAGGGCGCCGAGCGCGACGCCTACGTGCAGCGCCTGCGCGACGAGTACCGGGAGGACATCGACATCTACAAGCTCGCGGGCGAGCTGATCATCGACGCGGTGGTGCCCTTCGCCTCGCTCCGCGACGAGCTCACCCGGCGCTTCGCGCGCAACATGTCGACGCACACGCCGCGGCCCGAGAAGCACCACATGGTGCTGCCGGTATGACGTGAGCGAGAAGCAGGCCGTCAGGCGCGCGCCTCCGCGCTGGGGCGTCGCCGCGGGGGTGGTCGCCGCGCTCGCGGGCGTGGGCGTGGTGGTGGCGTCGCAGACGCAGGGGCCCGACCCGGGGACCCGCGATCCGCTGGAGCTCAGCGACGAGCACGAGCTGCGCACCAACGTCCTGGCCGTCTCGGCGGTCATCCGCGGCGCCGACGACGCCGCCGAAGAGCGCGCGCTGCGGGCCCTCGAGGCGCTGCGGCCGCAGAGCCCCGGCGCCGCCGACCTCCACGACTCCTGCGTGAGCACCTACCGGGGCAAGCGGGAGAGCGAGCGGCTGCTGCGGGAGATGCGGGCGCTGATGCCCGCCGACGGGGGCGCCCCCAGCGCCGACGTGGTGCGCCGCGTGCGGGCGATGCTCGACCAGAGCCGGGAGCAGGTGCAGCTCGCGCGGGAGTCTCACGCGCGCTGCACGACCCTCTACGAGTCCGCCGCGCGGCGGCTGCACCTGGCGCCGGCGCGTCGAGAGCGGGTCAGTCCACCCGGAGCTTGAGCGGGTTGAAGTCGGTCTCTCGGTCGAACACGTCCTCGCGCTCGGTGCGCTTGAGAAAGTTCACCACCAGGTAGGTCACGGGGGTGAACAGCGTCTCGATGGCGACCTTGAGCAGGTAGTTGTTCCACCCCACCTGCAGCACCAGCGACCAGGACCAGGCGCCGAGGAAGGCCAGCGGGTAGAACACGATACTGTCCACGGCCTGGCCCACCAGCGTCGATCCGATCGTGCGCATCCAGAGGTGCTTGCCGTTGGTGATGACCTTCATCCGCGCCATCACGAAGCTGTTGGCGAACTCGCCCACGACGTAGGCCGTGAGCGACGAGGCCACCACGCGGGGGAGCTGGCCGAGCACGGAGTGAAACGCGGCCTGCCCGTCCCACGACGGGTCGGGGGTCATGCGGTCGCTCACCGCGAAGAGCGCGGCGGTGAGGGCCGCGCACGCGAAGCCGATCCAGATGACCCGGCGCGAGCGCGCGTAGCCGTAGACCTCGGTGAGCACGTCCCCGAAGATGTAGGAGATGGGAAAGACCAGGATCCCGCACCCGATGACGTAGCCGCCCACCAGCGCGCGCTTCTGCGCCACGAGGTTGCTCGCGATCAGCGAGGTCACGAAGATGCCGACGATGAGGTCGAAGTAGCGGTACCTGGGGGGGACCGAGTGCGTGTGCGGAACGGACGGCTCCATGTCGCGCGGGGTTGTACCGCGTTCAGGCGGCGCCGGGTGACCGCCGCGCTCGCGCCGCGGCGCGGCCTCGCGGGCGCGGCGAGGGGGCCTTGACCGCTCCCGCCGCCCCGTGCGAACGCAGCTCATCATGAGCGAACTGCGCGACGCCCTGGGCATCCTGAGAGAGACCAAGAACCGCTTCGAGCGCCGGGTCCCGCTGATCCCCGAGGCGCTCAAGGTCTTGATCGCCGAGGGCGTCGAGGTGCGCGTCGAGCGCTCCGACAACCGGGCCTTCGCCGACGGCGAGTTCGAGTCGGTCGGCTGCGTGATGGTCGACGACGCGAGCGACTGCCGCTTCATCATGGGCGTCAAGGAGGTGAAGACCTCGCAGGTCAAGCCGGGGCAGACCGTGATGTGCTTCTCGCACACCATCAAGGGGCAGGCGCACAACATGCCCCTGCTCCAACACTTCCTCGACGTGGGCGCGAGCCTGGTCGACTACGAGGCCATCGTCGACGACGGCGGCGCGCGGCTCGTGGCCTTCGGTCGCTACGCCGGGCTCGCGGGCGCCCACGAGACCCTCTGGACCCTCGGGCACCGCATGCGCGAGCTGGGCTACGACTCGCCCCTCGCGGGGCTCAAGCACGCGGTCGACTACCCCGACCTGCGCACGATGGCCGACGAGACCTGGGAGGCGCTCGAGGCGCTCCGTCGCGAGGGTCCGGACGTCTTCGCGCCCTTCGTCGTCGCCGTGTCGGGCGAGGGTCGCGTGAGCCGCGGCGCGCTGGAGTACCTCGAGATGGTCGGCGCGATCCCGTGCACCATCGACGAGGCGGTGAAGCTCTCCAGCGAGGCGCCGGGCGACAAGACCCTCCGCGCGCTGCACCTCCTCGACTCGGAGATCTACGAGCGCGCGAACCGCAAGATCTTTGACTTCAGGGACTACGTCGCGAACCCCGCCCTCTACATCAGCCGGCTCGCGATGTACCTCCCGTACACCCAGGCGTTCATCAACGGCTCGTACTGGGACGAGCGCTTCCCCCGCGTGCTCGACGCGTCGACGCTCTCGCGCATGTTCGCGAACGACACGCTCCCGCCCGTCATCGGCGACGTCGCCTGCGACATCGACGGCGGCGTCGAGTGGACCGTGATGGCCACCCAGAACGACGAGCCCAGCTTCGTCTACGACCCCGAGAAGAAGACCGCGACGGTGGGCGTCGCGGGGCCCGGCGTGGCGATCATGTCGGTCGACAACCTCCCGACCGCGCTGCCCCGCGACGCCTCGGTCGATTTCTCCAAGGCCCTGATCCAGGTGGTGCGCCCCTTCTTTCGCGCCGACCTCAAAAACGGGCTCGATGCGCTCACCGCGGCCCAGCAGAACGCCGTGGTCGTGGCCGCTGGCAAGCTCGGGCCGAAGCACGAGGGGCTGCAGCGGTTTCTGTAGCGCGCGCGCCCCGCGGCGCCCTCGCCGGCGCGTTGACGCGCGCACGGTCGGGGCACTAGAACCTCGGCGCAATGACGCAGAGGACATTCAACACCTTCGGGGCTCGCAGCACCTTCAACACCGCCGGGGGCGCCCTCGGCATCTACCGCCTGTCTCACCTCGAGAAGACCGGCGTCGCCAAGGGCCTCGATCGGCTCCCGTACTCCGTGCGGGTCCTCGCCGAGTCGGTGCTCCGCAACTGCGACGGCTTCGAGGTCTCTGAAGAGGACGTGCGGCGCATCGCGAACTGGAGCGCCCCGGCCCCCGCCGCGGTGGAGCTCCCGTTCAAGCCCGCGCGCGTGATCCTGCAAGACTTCACGGGCGTGCCCGTGCTCGTCGACATCGCGGCGATGCGCTCGGCGGTCGCGCGCCTGGGCGGCGACCCCACGCGGATCAACCCGCAGGTCCCGGTCGACCTCGTGATCGACCACTCGGTGCAGGTCGACAACTTCGGCGCGTCTGACAGCCTCTCGCTCAACCTCAAGCTCGAGTTCCACCGCAACCGCGAGCGCTATCAGTTCCTGCGCTGGGGGCAGAACTCGGTGCAGAACTTCTCCGCGGTGCCGCCGGGCATGGGCATCGTGCACCAGGTCAACCTCGAGCGCCTCGCCACCGTCGTGCGCAGCGGCCGCGACCGCGACGGCGCCGTGGCCTTCCCCGACACCCTCGTCGGCACCGACTCGCACACCACCATGATCAACGGCCTGGGCGTCGTGGGTTGGGGCGTGGGCGGCATCGAGGCCGAGGCCGTGATGCTCGGGCAGCCGCTCTTCATGCTCACCCCCCAGGTCGTCGGCATGCGCCTGCACGGCGAGCTCCGCGAGGGGGTCACCGCCACCGACCTCGTGCTCACCGTGACCAACCTCCTGCGCAAGAAGGGCGTGGTCGACAAGTTCGTCGAGTTCTACGGCCCCGCGCTCTCGACCATGGCCGTCGCCGACCGCGCCACGGTCGCCAACATGGCGCCCGAGTACGGCGCGACGATGGGCTTCTTTCCCGTCGACGACGCGACGCTCGAGTACCTCCGGCGCACGGGCCGCAGCGCCGAGGTCGTCGACCGGGTCGAGCGATACAGCAAGGAGCAGGGGCTCTTCTGGACGCCCTCGGCCCCGGAGCCCACCTACAGCGACACCCTCGACCTCGACCTCTCCACCGTCGAGGCCTCCCTCGCGGGCCCCAAGCGCCCGCAAGACCGCGTGGCGCTCACCGCCATCCAGTCGCAGTTCCGCTCCGCCCTCGTCGCGCCGGTCAAGGACCGCGGCTTCGCGCTCTCCGAGGCCGACCTGAACAAGACTTCGCCGGTCGAGACGCCGTCTGGCGATCACCGCATCGGCCACGGCGCGGTCACCATCGCCGCCATCACGAGCTGCACCAACACCTCGAACCCCAGCGTGCTCCTGGCCGCGGGGCTCGTGGCGAAGAAGGCCGTCGCGAAGGGCCTCCGCGTGCCCCCGCACGTCAAGACCTCCCTCGCGCCCGGCAGCCGCGTGGTCACCGACTACCTCCGCGAGTCGGGCACGCTCCCCGACCTCGAGACCCTCGGCTTCAACGTCGTGGGCTACGGCTGCACCACCTGCATCGGCAACTCGGGCCCGCTGCCCGAGAACGTCGCGAAGGCCATCACCGAGGGCAACCTGGTCGCGGGCGCGGTGATCTCGGGCAACCGCAATTTCGAGGGCCGCGTGCACCCGCTCGTGAAGGCGAACTACCTCGCCTCGCCCCCCCTCGTCGTGGCCTTCGCCCTCGCCGGCACCGTCGACAAGGACCTCACCACCGAGCCCGTCGGCCAGGGCACCGACGGCCCGGTGTACCTCAAGGACATCTGGCCCACGACCCGCGAGGTCGCCGAGGCCGTCGAGCGCTGCATCACCCCGGCGATGTACGAGAGCACCTACGCCCGGGTGTTCGAGGGCACCGACGAGTGGAAGTCCATCCAGGCGCCCTCGGGCGACCTCTACGCCTGGGACGAGGCCAGCACGTACATCCAGCACCCGCCCTTCTTTCAGTCGCTCACCCTCGAGGTGCCGCCGCTGGAGGCGATCGCGGGCGCGCGGGTGCTCGCGCTCCTCGGCGACTCGGTCACCACCGACCACATCTCGCCGGCGGGTGACATCGCGATCAAGAGCCCCGCGGGCGCCTACCTCGAGGGCCTCGGCGTGACCAAGGTCGACTTCAACTCCTACGGCTCTCGCCGGGGCAACGACCGGGTGATGGTGCGCGGCACCTTCGCGAACATCCGCCTCAAGAACAACCTCGTGCCCGGCAGCGAGGGCAGCGTCACCGAGCACCTCCCCTCGGGCGAGCGCATGTCGATCTACGAGGCCGCGGAGCGCTACCAGGCGGCGGGCACGGCGCTGATCATCCTCGCGGGCAAGGAGTACGGCACCGGCTCCTCCCGCGACTGGGCCGCCAAGGGCACGCTGCTCCTCGGCGTGCGCGCGGTCATCGCGGAGAGCTTCGAGCGCATCCACCGGGCGAACCTGGTCGGCATGGGGGTGCTGCCCCTGGTGTTCAAGCCCGGCGAGAACGTCGAGTCGCTGGGCCTCACCGGCCGCGAGACCTTCACCATCGAGGGCATCGACGACGAGATCACCGCCCGCAAGGAGCTCACCGTCCGCGCCCGCCGCGACGACGGCTCGGAGCTCGTCTTCGGCGCCATCGCCCGCCTCGATACCCCCGTCGACGTGGTCTACTACAAGAACGGCGGCATCCTGCAGACGGTGCTCCGCAACCTGATGAAGGCCTGATCGCCGCGCGATGTGCTAGTGCGGGTCACCGCACCATGCGCAGCGTCTTCGTCCTCTCCCTCGCCCTGTTGGCCGCCTGCGACCCGCCGCGGCGGCCCGTCGCGGCCACCCCGGCCGATGTCGTTCACCCCCCCGCGCCCACGGCGCCCGCGCCGCAGCCGGCGCCGAGGGGCGTGCCTCGCTACATCGCCGAGCCCGTGCGACGCATCGAGCACACGCCCGACGCGTTCACCCAGGGTCTGGCCTTTCACGGCCCAAGGCTCTTCGAGAGCACGGGGCTGCACGGTCAGTCCTCGGTGCGCGAGCTCGACCCGAACACGGGGCGGGTGATGCGCCGTCGCGAGGTCCCGAGCGAGCACTTCGCCGAGGGGCTGACGATCTTCAACGGGCAGGTGTTTCAGATCACCTGGCAGTCGCAGCGGTGCTTCGTCTACGACCTCGACACCTTTCGCCCCGTCGCCGAGCACACCTACGTGGGGGAGGGGTGGGGGCTCACCCACGACGGGCACAACCTGATCCTGAGCGACGGGAGCGCGCGGCTACGCTTCTTCGACCCGCGCACCTTCGTCGAGCAGCGCTCGGTGCGCGTGCGCGACGGCGAGACGGCCATCGATCAGCTCAACGAGCTCGAGATGATCGACGGTGAGGTGTGGGCGAACATCTGGCACGAGGACCGCATCGCCCGCATCGACCCCGCCACCGGCCGCGTGGTCGCGTGGGTCGACGCCAGCGCGCTCCACGACTCCCTGCACCTCGGCGACCCCGAGGCGGTGCTCAACGGCATCGCCTACGAGAGCAGCACGCGGCGCATCCTCCTCACGGGAAAGAACTGGCCCGCCCTCTTCGAGATCCGCCTGCGGCCGGCGGCGGCGCCGTGACGCTCCTCGTGACCGGGGGCGCGGGGTACATCGGCAGCGCCTTCGTCGAGCGATGCCTCGCCGAGGGGGAGCCGATCGTGGTGCTCGACGACCTGAGCGCGGGTCACCGCGACGCCGTGCCTGCCGGCGTGCCCTTCGTGCTCGCCCACGTCGCCGACCGCGCCGCGGTCACCGCCGCCGCGCGGGAGTACGGCGTCGACGCCTGCGTGCACTTCGCGGGCTTTCTCGACGTCGCCGAGTCGGTCGCCAACCCCCTGAAATATTACGAGAACAACACGGTCTCCGCGCTCGCGCTGCTCGCGGCGCTGGGCGAGGTCGGCGTGCGCCGCTTCGTGTTCTCGTCGACGGCGTCGGTGTACGGCGAGCGCGCGCGCTGCCCCATCTCCGAAGACGAGCCGACGGCGCCGGGCAACCCCTACGGGCGCAGCAAGCGCGCGGTCGAAGACGTCCTCGCGGACCTCGAGCGGGCGGGCGCGATGAGGTCCATCTCGCTCCGGTACTTCAACGCCGCGGGGGCGACGCCGGGGAGCGTCGAGCGCCACGAGCCCGAGACCCATTTGATCCCGCTGAGCCTCGCCGCGGCCGCCGGGGCGCGCGACGCGCTGGTGATTCACGGAGACGACTTTCCCACCCGCGACGGCACCGCCGAGCGCGACTACGTGCACGTCGCCGACCTCGCCGACGCGCACCTCCGCGCCGTGCGGCTCCTTCGCGCAGGGCAACCCGGCGACGTGCTCAACCTCGGCACCGGCACGGGGACCACCGTGCGCGAGGTGCTCCGCGCGGTCGAGGCGGTGACGGGACGCGCGGTCCCCGCGCGGGTCGGGCCGCGCCGGCCCGGCGACGTCGCCGCGCTGGTCGCCGACCCGAGCCGCGCGCGGGCGCGCCTGGGGTGGAGCCCCCGCTTCACCGACATCGGCGACATCGTCGAGACCGCCTGGGCCGCAACGCGTTAGCGCGCACGGTCACAGCGGCGGAGGCGCGAGGGAGGGCTGCCTGCGCTCGTCGTCGGGCACGAGGCGGTGGCCGTCCCAGCGGTGGAGCCCGCCCTCGAGGCGCCCGTCTCGATCGCGCAGCCAGATGACCGGCTTGCCCCGCGCGTCGACCGGCTCGGTGCAGGCGAGGTCGCGGTAGGCCGCCGACCACGTGCCCGAGTTGCCGAAGAACACCCCGTCGTCCCAGCGCCCGTACGGGATGTGCGTGTGGCCGAAGATCACCGCCCGGGCCCTGTAGATCTTGCCGATCTCGACGGCCTTCTCGGCGATGCGGTCGTAGTTCGCCTCCATCGACGGCGCGGGCACGGCGAGCTCGTACGCCGCGAAGAGCGCGGGGAGGCCGACGGCGACGCTCACCGCGCGCCGGTTGCGCACGAACACCGGCACGGCCACCGCGGCGGCGCAGGCGACGCCGAGGAGCATCCGATCGATCCAGAACTCCCGCAGCACCCGGTGAAAGTTCTCGTCGGCGGGCTTCTCGAAGAGCGCGGCGTGCGCGCGAACGAGGTCGAGGTCGCAGCCGGTCTCGCGCGCGGCGGCGTGGAGGTCGCGCGCGGCGCGGTCGGGCGAGCCGGGGTCGTGGCGGCCCTGCCACGTCTGCGCGACGACCTCGTACGAGCCTCGCAGCCAGGTGTTGGCGAGGGAGTGCCGGGTGAACAGGTAGTGCTCGAACCAGTGCCTCACGTACTCGGGGAGCGTGAGCTCCCAGGAGCTGTCGACGTGGGGGTTCATGTACCCCAGCCGTGACCCCAGCCAACGAAAGGCCACGGAGCCCACCGTCGCGTGAATCTCGCGCTCGCGGCCGCGCACCGGCGGCAGGTGCGGCGCCATCGGGTACCGAAACGAGCAGTAGGGGTCGTACTGGTTGCCGTGCTCGACGTGCACGCCCCCCTCGGTCTGGTGAAACCACTGGCGAAAGTGAACGCGCGCCGTGGCCGACGGGCTCCGCGCGGCCGACGCGAGCCGGTGGCGGATGCGCGCCCTCACGGCCTCGAAGCCCACCTGCGGGTCGTGGTTGCCGGCGACGAACACCAGCGAGTGCCCGCCGGCGAGGAGCCGCCCGCAGGCGCGCACGTAGCCCTCGTGGTCGGAGAGGATCCGGTCGATGAGCTCGGCGGCGACCGACTCGGTGCGGGGGAGGTCTTCGAAGCGCGCCTCGCCGTCGATGACCCGACCGGCGTCGAAGTCGAAGAGGTCGCCGTTGAAGATGAACTCGACCTCGTCGCGCTCGTCGATGGAGTACAGAATCGACGAGACCAGGGCCTCGAATTCCGCGTCGGGGAAGTACGGGCGCTGGCGCCAGCGCATCCACAGGTCATCTCCCGGGACGCCCTCGCAGAGGTGAACGTCGGAGATGACCACGGTGTGCTTCATAAGACAGGGCGCGAGCTCCCCCGGCGGGCTGGCGCCGACGGATCTCGCCGGGGCGCGCGGGTTACCGAGCAATCTAGCGAGGCCGCGCCCGAGCGCCACGCGAATTGCGCCTCGCTCCCCCCCGGGACGCCCCCGAGAGACCGGTCGGGGGACCTCGCCCGCGCGCCGCGGGACGTGATAGACGGCAGTGGCTCCATGGCACACGAATTCGTCCTCCAGATGATGGATGTCCGCAGGGTCTTTCCCCCGAAGCGCGAGGTGCTCAAGGGGATGACCCTGGCGTTCTTGCCCGGCGCGAAGATCGGGGTGCTCGGCTCGAACGGATCTGGCAAGAGCTCCCTGCTCAAGATCATGGCCGGGGTCGACACCGAGTACTTCGGCGAGGTGATCCGCGCGAAGAACCTCCGCTTCGGGTACCTCTCGCAGGAGCCGCCCCTCGACCACAGCCTCGACGTGCGCGGCAACGTCGACCTCGGCGTCGCGCAGGTGAAGCAGCTCCTCGCCCGCTTCGAGGCGCTCTCGCTCAAGCTCGGCGAGTCGATGCCCGAGAAGGACTACGAGCGGGTGATGGACGAGTTCACCCGCGTGCAAGACGCCATCGAGGCCGCCGACGGCTGGGAGGTCGACCGCGCCGTCGAGATCGCCATGGACGCCCTGCGGCTGCCCCCGCCCGACGCGAAGATCGACACGCTCTCGGGGGGCGAGCGGCGGCGCGTGGCGCTGTGCAGGATGCTGCTGGAGAAGCCTGACGTGCTGCTCCTCGACGAGCCGACCAACCACCTCGACGCCGAGAGCGTGGGGTGGCTCGAGCAGCACCTCAAAGACTTTCCGGGGACGGTCATCGCCGTCACCCACGACCGGTACTTCCTCGACAACGTCGCGGGGTGGATCCTCGAGCTCGACCGCGGCGAGGGCTTTCCCTTCAAGGGGAACTACACGTCGTGGCTCGACCAGAAGCGCGCCCGGCTGGAGCACGAGGAGAAGACCGAGAGCGCCAAGCGCCGCACGCTCGCGCGGGAGCTCGAGTGGGTGCGCATGGCGCCCCGCGCGCGTCAGGCCAAGAGCAAGGCGAGGATCACCGCCTACGAGAAGCTCCTCGCCGAGACCGGCGTCGAGAAGGCGGGGCAGGGGGAGATCCAGATCCCCGCCGGACCGCGGCTGGGCGACGTGGTGGTGGTGGCCGACAAGGTCCGCAAGGCCTTCGGCGACGTGGTGCTCTATGACGACCTGAGCTTCAGCCTGCCCCGCGGCGGCATCGTCGGGGTCATCGGCGCCAACGGCACGGGCAAGAGCACGCTCTTCAAGATGATCGCGGGGCAAGACGCGCCCGACGGCGGCACGCTCACCGTCGGCGAGACCGTGGTGCTGAGCTACGTCGACCAGATGCGCGACGCGCTGCAGGGCGATCAGACCGTCTGGCAGGAGATCACGGGCGGCGAGGAGTCCATCGACATCGGCAAGCGCTCGGTGAACTCCCGGGCCTACGTCGGCGGCTTCGGGTTTCGCGGCAGCGACCAGCAGAAGCGCGTGGGCGAGCTCTCGGGGGGCGAGCGCAACCGGGTGCACCTCGCGAAGCTCTTGAAGAAGGGCGGCAACGTGCTGCTCCTCGACGAGCCCACCAACGACCTCGACGTCGACACCCTGCGCTCCCTCGAGGACGCGCTCCTCGACTTCGCGGGCTGCGCCATCGTGATCTCCCACGACCGGTGGTTCCTCGACCGCATCGCGACGCACATCCTGGCCTTCGAGGGTGATTCGCGCACCGTGTGGTTCGAGGGCAACTACCAGGACTACGAGGCCGACCGCGTGAAGCGACTCGGCGCCGACGCGGGCCGGCCCCGCGGCGCTCGCCACAAGAAGCTCGCCTGATGGCACGACGCGACCCAGAGGCGCTCCTGCGCGCCCTCGAAGACCCCGGCTTCACCCCCGCGCGGCGGGACGTGCAGGGGCTCGTCGTCGCCCTGGCGTCGGCGCCCGAGTCGCTCACCGCGCGCATCGAGCGCGCGCTGCTCGAGCAGCCCGACGAGGCGGTGGCCCGGCTCACGGCCCATCTCGCTGCGGCGCAAGGCGATCGATCGCGCACGGTGCACGCGCTGGGGCGCCTCGCGGCGACGGGCGCGGCGCCCTGGAGCGCCCTGCACGCGGCCCTCGAAGACGGCGACGCCGCGGTGCGAAAGGCGGCGGTGACGGCGCTCGCGCAGTCCACCGACCCGAGCACCGAGGCGGCGCTCCTCGCGGCGTGGGACCGGGAGGGAGACGCCGTGGCGCTGCGCCCCATGCTCCGGGCGCTGGGGCGCGTGGGCACCGCCGCCGCCGCCGCGCGCCTCGACGCGGTGCCGAGCGACGAGGCGCGGATCGCGGACGAGCTCGCGCGGGCGAAGCTGATGCTCCAGCGGCGATCGGGGCGCGAGGACGAGAGCGCGATCGTCGGCGACACCCGGGCGCCCCGCCCCCTCGCGGTGGACGTGGCGTGCCGCCCGGGCCTCGAGCGCATCTGCGCCGACGAGTTCACCGACGGCTTCCTCGCCGCGCCCGCGGGCACGGGTCGGGTGCAGGTCACCCTCCGCGGCACCCTCGACGAGCTCGCGCGGTGCAGGGTGATGACGGGCTTCTCGTTCCCGCTCTCGGCGAGGGTCACCGGCGACCCCGTGGCCGCGGTGATCGACGCGCTCTGCAGCGACGAGGCGCAGGAGATCCTCGGGGCATTCACCCGCGGCGTCGTGCGCTACCGCGTCGAGTGGCTCCACGCGGGTCACCGCCGCGGCGCGACCTGGCGCGTGGCGACGGGGGTGCAGGCGCGCTGCCCCGAGCTCGTCAACGACAGCCGCGACGCGACCTGGAACGTCCTCGTCGACGCCTCCGAAGGAGGGCGCATCACGCTGCACCCCCGACGCTGGGTCGACCCGCGCTTCACCTGGCGCGTGGCCGAGGTCCCCGCGGCGTCGCACCCCACGGTGGCCGCGGCGCTGGCGTCGTTCGCGGGCGTGCGACCCGACGACGTCGTGTGGGACCCCTTCGTGGGCAGCGCCCTCGAGCTCGTCGAGCGCGCCCGGCGCGGTCCGTACCGCCGCATGATCGGCACCGACGTCGACGCCTCGGCCCTCGACGCCGCCCGTAGGAACCTCGACGCCGCGGGCGTCGAGCGGGTGACCCTGCACCGCGGCGACGCCACTGTCGACCCGCCCACGGGCGTCTCCCTCATCCTCACGAACCCCCCGCACGGGCACCGCGCGAACTTCGGGCGCGACCCCGCCGAGCTCCTCACGCGCTTCGTCGCCGTGGCCCACCGCGCGCTCCGCCCCGGCGGCCGCGTCGCCTGGCTCAGCCCCGCGCCGAAGGAGACCGCCGACGCCGCCCGCGCCCTGGGCATGTCGGTGCGGCTCGGCGCCGCGGTGGACCTGGGCGGCGTCCCCGTCACGCTCCAGGCCCTCGGTCGCTGAAGCCGCGTCAGCCCTTCACGACGATCACCGGCTCGAGGCGCGCGACGCGCCGCGCGATGCCCGCGCGCTCGATCACGCTCACCACGTCGGCGACGTCTTTGTAGGCGTCGGGCATCTCCTCGACCACGGCGCTCACGCTCGCCGCGCGCAGCGCGATCCCCTTGGCGCGCAGCGACTTCACCACCTCGCTCCCCGTCGCGAGCCGCTTCGCGTCGGAGCGCGAGAGCAGCCTGCCCGCGCCGTGGCAGGCGCTGCCGAAGGTCTCGTCCATCGCGCCCTGCGCCCCCGCGAGCACGTACGAGTACCTCCCCATGTCGCCGGGGATGATCACCGGCTGCCCGGTCTCTCGAAAGCGCTCGGGCAGCGACGGGTGCCCTGGGCCGTAGGCTCGCGTCGCGCCCTTGCGGTGCACGCACAGGCGCTTGAGCTGCCCGTCCACCCGGTGCTGCTCGTACTTCGCGATGTTGTGGCACACGTCGTAGAGCAGCGAGGCGCCGAGCCCCTGGCGGCTGCGCCCCAGCGTCTTCGCGATCGCGTTGAGCGCCCGGTGCGCGATGAGCGCGCGGTTGCTGAACGCGAAGTTCGCCGCCGCGGCCATGACCTTGAGGTAGCGCTCGGCGTCGACGCTCTGCAGCGGCGCGCAGGCGAGCTGCTTGTCGACGAGGTCGTAGCCCTCGCGCTTCGCGGCCTTCATCATCGCCGGGAGGGTCTCTTCGCAGACCGCGTGACCCAGCCCCCGGCTGCCCGAGTGCACCAGCATCGTGACGCCGCCCGCGACCAGGCCGAAGGCCTCGGCCAGCTCGGGGTCGTAGACCTCGGCGACGCGGTCGATCTCGAGAAAGTGGTTGCCCGAGCCCAGCGTGCCGAGCTGCGGGAGTCCGCGCTCGCGGGCGCGCTTCGAGACCAGGTCGGGCTCGGCGTCGGCGATGCGCCCGCCGTCTTCGATGGCGGGGAGCTCGTCGTGGCCGATCCACCCGCGCTGCAAGAACACCCGCGGCCCCTCGGCGAGGATCGCGTCGAGGCCCGGCATGTTGTGATCTCGCTTGCCCACGCCGACGCCCGCGGGCACCGCGAGCTGGAGGGCGTCGGCGACGAGGTCGCGCTTCGCGAAGAGCTCGTCGGCGTCGAGGTCGGTGGTGTGCAGGCGAACGCCGCAGTTGATGTCGTAGCCGACGCCGCCGGGCGACACGACGCCGCCGAGGTCGGGGTCGAAGGCCGCGACGCCGCCGATGGGAAAGCCGTATCCCCAGTGGATGTCGGGCATCGCCAGCGCCGCGCCGACGATGCCGGGGAGCGTCGCGACGTTGGCCACCTGCGAGACGCAGGGGTCCTTCGCGAGGGCGCGCATGAGGGGCTCGTCGGCGTAGACGCGGCCCTCGACGCGCATCGCGCCGACGCGGGGTACGCGCCAACGCACGTCGTCAATCTGTTCGAGACGAATGGGCGGTCCCATGGTCGTGGCCTTCTAAGGATGGGGGTCAGGTCGGGAGGCGTGGCGCAGGACGCGCCGGACGAGGTGACGAGCGCCGGGAGTGTACGCGAAGCGAGCCGCGCCGCGCAAGCGACTACAGGTCGACGATGACCCGCGCGAAGCGCTCGCCGGCGTCTTCGCCCACCTCGAGCCCGTGCCAGGTGACGGCCTTCACGGCGGTGCGCACGGCGTGGCGCGCCTCGTCGAGGGGCTCTCCCACGAGCACCGCGCGGAGCGTCGCGCCGTCTTCGAGCACCGCGGCCCGGCGGAGCGCGAAGCGGTCGGCGTCGAGGGCGTAGAGGGCCTCAGAGAGCAGCGCGATCACCCGCGCGTCGTCGTCGTCGTCGGGGGCGACCTCGAGGCGGATCGCTCGGAGCTCGGCGGGCGCGACGCTCGCGGGGTCGACGATGATCGCGCCGAGGGCCTCCACGGCGGCGGCCAGGAGGTCAGCGCGGTCGAGGGCGCGCACCTCGAAGCCCTCGTCGGCGGTGTGCGAGAGCACCGTCGACGAGAAGCCCTCGGCGAGCGACGGCGAGACGAGCGCGCCGGGCGACCGCTCCGCCGCGGGCAGGGCCGCGAGCCGCTCGCCGTCGGCCCCCCGCGCGTCGGGCACCAGCGCGAGCAGCGGCGCGAGGGCGAAGGGGCGGTGCGCGAGCTCCGCGTGGGGCACCGAGAGCCGGCTCGTTCGCAGCGGCGCCCCCGCGTGCCACAGGATGTCGAGGTCGAGGCTCCTCGGCCCCCAACGCGCGCGGCGCTCGCGGCCGAGGTCGGCCTCCACGCCGAGGGCGACGTCGAGGATCGCTGGGAGCTCCAGGGCGGTCTCGACGGCGACGCCGGAGTTCAGGTACTCGGGCTGCGGCGGACCCACGGGCTCGGTGCGCCACACGGGCGCCGCGCGAAGCCCCCTCGCGCCGAGGCGGGCGGCGAGCAGCTCGGCGCCGGCGCGCAGGAGCGAGGCGCGGCCGCCGAGGTTCGATCCGAGGCCGAAGACGACGGTGCGGGTGGGCATGGCGGGGGCGCGACGGTACACCCATCGACCGCGGCGTCGCTTCACTTCACCGACGGCGCGGGGCTACGGTTCGCGGCGATGAGCCGACGAGCGCTTCACAACCCGGGCGCGCCGATCTCGCTCCGCCTCAGCGGCATGGAGCTCACGGCGTTCTCGATCTCGGGCCTCGCGAGCTACGTGCTCGCGCGGGACTTCGACGCGTGCTTCGACCTCGGCCACTGCGGCATGGAGGCGTCGCGGCTCCGCAACGTCTTTCTCTCGCACGCGCACCAGGATCACTCCGGCGGGGTCTCGCGGCACCTCGCCCTGCGCTCGATGACCGGGGCGTCCCCCTCGCGGGTCTACTGCCCCGAGGGCAGCGCCGAAGACCTCCGCGGGCTCCTGCACGCCTGGGCGAAGCTCGAGCGACGCGATCGCGTCGACGCCGACGCGGTGGTGCGCCCGGTGCGCCCGGGCGATCGCGTGGAGTTGGGCCGCAGGGCCTTCGTCGAGGTCTTCGAGGTCTTTCACCGCATCGAGTCGGTGGGCTACACCCTGGTCGAGCGGCGTCGAACGCTCCGTCCGGAGTGGGTCGGTCGCCCCGGGGTGGAGATCGGCGAGGCGGTGCGCGCGGGGGTCGACGTGCACGTCGAGCGCGAGCACCGCCGGCTGACCTACGTCGGCGACAGCACCCTCGCCACCTACGACGCCGCGCCCGACATCAGCGACTGCGACGTGCTCTTCATCGAGGCCACGCACCTGAGCGACACCCCGGTCGACCGCGCCTGGGCCTGGGGCCACACGCACCTCGACGAGCTCGTGGCGCTCTACCGCCGCGCGCCGGAGCGGCTGCGCGCGAGGCACATCGTGATCAAGCACTTCAGCGTGAAGTACTCGCACGACGACATCGCCGCCGCGCACGCGGCGCTGCCCGACGGCCTCCGCGAGCGCGTGGTGATGCTCGCTTGACGCCGGGGCCCACCGCGGGGACAACGATCAGCGAACATGACCAGGGTCCTCATCACGGGCGCAGCGGGCTTCATCGGGCACCACCTCTCCATCGCGTGGCGACGCCGCGGCGCCGAGGTGGTCGCCCTCGACAACCTCCGCACGGGCCGCCGCGAGAACCTCCGCGCCGTCACCGACCTCACGGGCAGCGAGGGCTTCACCTTCATCGAGGGGAGCATCACCGAGGCCGCCACGGTGCGCCGCGCGATCGAGGGGTGCGACGTGGTGCATCACCTCGCCGCGCAGGTGAGCGTGCCCGAGTCGGTCGAGCGCCCGCACGAGTGCGTCGAGATCAACGTGGGGGGCACGCTGAACGTGCTCGAGGCCGCGCGGGCCGCGGGGGTGTCACGCGTGGTCTTCTCGTCGAGCGCGGCGGTGTACGGCGACGACCCCCGCTCGCCCAAGACCGAAGACATGACCCCGTCGCCCAAGTCTCCCTACGGGATCACCAAGCTCGACGGGGAATTCTACCTGCGGATGTACGCCGAGATGTTCGGCGTGCCCACGGTGAGCCTGCGGTACTTCAACGTGTTCGGCCCCCGGCAGGACCCGCGGAGCGTGTACGCCGCGGCCGTTCCGATCTTCATCGAGCGCGCGATGCGCGGCGACGCCATCACGATCTTCGGCGACGGCGAGCAGACCCGAGATTTCGTGTACGTCGAGGACGTGTGCGCGGCGAACATCCTCGCGGCGACCTCGTCGGGCGCGGGGCGGGGCGAGGTGTTCAACGTGGGCCAGGGGGGCGTGATCACCATCCGCGAGCTCGCCGAGACCGTGAAGCGCATCACCGCGAGCGCCTGCGCGATCACCCACCTCCCCGAGCGCGCGGGAGACATTCGGCACAGCCGCGCGAGCATCGCCGCCATTCGCGCGGCGCTGGGCTTCGAGCCGGCCACCGGCCTCGCCGACGGCCTCGCCCACGCCGTCGAAGCCGTGCGCGCATCCCGCGCGTGACGTCCGGGCCGAGTGGGTCCATGTTCATCGATCATGGCTCCGCCGTCGGCCTCCCAGACCGTCGCCCCCTACCGATCGCCCTGCACGCGCGCCGCGCCCGCGCCGCAGGCCCCCGCCGTGCTGACCCTCGACCTCCTCGTGGTGCTCGTCGGTCTCGCGGTCGCCCTGCTGCTCCGTCACTGGCCCAGCGCGATCGACGCGTTCTCGACGCAGGTGCTGGGATTCCCGTCGCTGCGCGGTTGAAACTCGTTGAAGAAACAGGTCTTTGCGACTTAAGAGCGATCATCCGGCATGAGGCCCCAGGCGAGGCGACGAGACCCTCACTTGAAACCTCGTCTTAGCCAGACTTTTTCAAGGAAATTCAGTGTCCAAGCGCATCGTCGTGGGGATGAGTGGTGGGGTTGACTCGTCGGTCGCGGCGGCGGTGCTCCAGCGGCAGGGCTGGGAGGTCATCGGGGTCACCCTGCACCTCTGGGACTACGTTCGCGAGGGTCACGAAGGCCGTTGCTGCGCGCCCGAGGACCAGTACGACGCCGCGCGGGTGTGCGCGCTGCTGAACGTTCCCCACTACACCTTCGACCGCCGCGCGCTCTTTCGTGAAGCCGTGGTCGACCGCTTCGTCGACGACTACGCCGCGGGCCGCACGCCCAGCCCCTGCGTGCGCTGCAACGAGTCTGTGAAGCTCGGCCCGCTGCTCTCGATCGCCGAGGCGCTGGGGGCCGACCGGGTGGCGACGGGCCACTACGCCCGCGTCGAGGGAGCGAGAGACGCCCTCACGCTCCGCGCCGCCGTCGACCCCGCCAAGGATCAGAGTTATTTCCTCTGGGCGGCGCCGCGTGAGGCGCTGGAGCGGTCGTTGTTCCCGCTGGGTGGGCTCCGTAAGCCGGAGGTGCGCGAGCTCGCCCGGGGGCTCGGGTTGCCCAACGCCGACAAGCCCGACTCCACCGACCTGTGCTTCATCGAAGGCGGTCGCTACGCGGAGTTCGTCGCGGCGCGCGCGCCTCAGGCGACCCGCCCCGGCGTGATCGAGGACCTCCAGGGCCGCGCCCTCGGCACCCACGAGGGCGTGCATCATTTCACGGTGGGCCAGCGCCGGGGCGTGGGCGCCGGGGGCGTGCCGAAGTACGTGCTGAAGATCCTGCCCGAGCGAGGCGCCGTGGTGATCGGCGACGCGGTGGAGGCCAGGGCGACGGGCGCGGCGCTCTCCGAGGTCCGCTGGCTGTGCGCGGCGCCGCCCGCGCGGGTGCGGGCGAAGCTCCGATACCGGCACGAGGGGGTCTTCGCCGAGGTCTGCCGCGAGGGCGACGAGGTGACCCTCCGCTTCGACGAGGCGCAGCGAGGCGTGGCTCCGGGGCAGGCGGCGGTGCTCTACGACGGCGACCGGGTGGTCGGCGGGGGATGGATCCGCGAGGGCGCGCATTGACCGCCACTCTCGCGGGCGCGGCGCTATGCTGCGCGTCGTGCGACTCTTCTCAGCACCGCCGCTGCGACGCGTGAGGGTCAACCTCTGGGCGGTCGCGCTGTGCCTGCTCTCGACCCTCGCCTGCAGCGTGGGAGAGGGCGAGGGGTGGTGCGGGGCGAGGTGATCCTGCCGGTCTGCGACATCGACGACCGCGCGTTCAGCTTCCGCGCGGAGTTCTTCGGGGGCGAGTGGTACGCCGGGAGCTTCACGATCCGCATCGGCGAGGGCGGCAACCTCGGGGAGTTCTCCGACGAGCTCTCGTTTCGCGTGAACGACACGCGCTACGTCGCGGAGCACCTCAACCAGCGCATCCCGGTGGGCCCCGACGCGCCGGTGCAGGCGATCCTTCGGCTCACCAAGCGCTGCGGCCGGGTGAGCATCACCCGGGCCTCGCCCAACGGGGCCGTCGAGGCCTACGCGGGATACATCCAGTTCTCGTCCATCTATCGCGGCTCGCCGGTGGCCGACGCGCCCGCGCGGCTCACCGAGGTCACGGAGTTCTCCCTCGCCATGCGCGACGCCAACGATCGCCCCGACCTCTTCGGCCCTCAGCCCGGTGCGGTCAACGCGCCTCGGGAGCCCCCGATCGCCGGCGCGGCCCGCGCCGAGCTCGAGGGTTCGTTCAGGTTCTATTTCGCGTCGGGTCGCCCCGCGCAGCGGTTTCAGTGAGCGAAATCGAGGTCGAGGTGCGCTGGCTCTCCGAGCGCGGCGAGGGCGTGGCGCAGGTGCAGAGCAAGCCCGTGCGCTTCGCCGACGCGCTCCCCGGCGAGCGGCTGCGGGTCACGCCCTCCCGAGGCGCGAAGTCGGGGGTCGCGACGCGGCTCACGACCTCGCCCGAGCGGGTCGATCCGGGATGCGCGGTCTTCGGCGCCTGCGGCGGATGCACCGTCAGGCACGCCTCTCCCGCGCTGCAACGCGCTGCGAGAGAGACGCTCCTGCGCCGCGCGCTCCGCGAGGTGGCCCGCGACGAGGCGTTTCGCTTCGTGCCCGCGCCCCGCTCGGACGGTTGGCGCGGGCGGGCAAGGCTGCGGTGGGTGACCGCGGGCTCGCGGGTGAGCCTGGGCTTCTTCGCGAGCGGCTCCCACGAGGTGGTCGACCTGCCGGGATGCCCCGTGCTCATCGAGCCTCTCCAGGCCGCGCTCGCGGGTCTGCGCGCCGGGCTCGGGGGGATCTCGAGGAGCGGTGAGCTCTCGCTCGCGATGGGCCGGCTCGGCCCCGTGGCGCGGATCTCGCCCGCGCAGCAGCCGGGCGTCGACGGTTACCGGGCGGTCGAGTCGCTCGTCGGGCCGGTGCTGGGCGGCGCGGCGCTGCGGGTTCCGGGGAGCGATCGTCCGACGTGCTACGGCGATCCCCGCCCGGTGGTGATGGGGGGCGACGGCGCGCCTCTGGTGATCGGCGTCGACGGCTTCGCGCAGTCGAACGAGGCGGTGAGCGTCAGGGTCGCCGAAGAGATCGTCGGGCAGGCCGCGAGCGCCGGGCGCGAGGTGTTCGAGTTTCACGCCGGCGCGGGGAACTTCACCGTCGCCCTCGCGAAGACCGCGAAGCGGGTGACCGCGCTCGAGGCCGACGCCGACGCCGTCGACGCGCTGCGCGAGAACCTCGCGGCGCGTGCGATCGAGAACGTCGTCGTGCGGCACGGAGCCGACGACCAGGTGAAGGGGCCGATCAAGGCCGAGGTCGTGGTGCTCGACCCGCCGCGGGTCGGGGCCCGCGCGGTGGCCGAGCTGCTCGCGCGGCACCCCGTGAAGCGCGTGGTCTACGTCTCGTGCGATCCGGCGACGCTGGCGCGAGACCTGGGCGTGCTGGCGACGGCGTACGAGGTCCAGTCGGTGACGGGCTTCGAGATGTTTCCGCAGACGCTGCACATCGAGAGCGTCGTGCGGTTGGAGCGCCGCAGCCGGCGCGGTGCTACGGTCTCGCTGGTGAAGACGCCCATAGACGCGCGGTTCTTCGCGGAGAGCGAACGCTTCGCGTTCGTTCACACCTGCGAAGACTGCACCTACCACGACCGCGAGCTCGACCGATGCGCGCACGGCTACCCCGACGCGACGCACCGGCGCGCGGCCTTCGCCCCGGGCGGTCCGAAGAACGGGATGTTCTGCAAAGAATTCGAGCTGCTGTGAGCGCTCGTGGCGCGCTCGCGACCGTGGTCGCGCACGTTCGCCGCGGTCGCCTGCTGCGCGCTGACGACCGCGTGCTGCTGGGCCTCGGCGGAGGCGTGGCCTCGGCGGGCATGCTCGCGGCCTTGCTCATGGGCCGAGAGGCCGGTCTGCCGCCGTGCGAGCTGGCGGTCGCCGCGGTGGAGTCAGACCTCGACGAGGAGCACGACGGCGCCGAGGTGGTGGCCGAGGTGGGGCGGGTCGCCCGGTCGTTCGGGCTGCCCTTCTTCGCGGTTCGGCCCGCGAGGACGCGCGGCGCGGTGCACATCGAGCATGAGCTCGTGGCGCTCGCGAGGGACCAGGGCTACGGCCGCGTGGCGCTCGCCACGACGCGGGACGACGAGCTGCGGAGGGTCTTGACGGGCCTGGGGCGCGGCGCGGGCCTCGCGGGGCTTGCGGGCTACTCGCCCCGGGGGCCCGGCGGGGTGGTGCGGCCGCTCCTCCCCCTGCGCGAGGTCGAAGCCGCCGCGCTCGCCAGGGACCTCGGGGTGGAGCCCGTGCAGCTCGGCCCCAGGCCGGGCTCCCGCGAGCTCTCGCTCGAGGCGACGGTGCTGCCCCGCTGGCGCGCGCTGGAGCCTGGCCTCGACGCCTCCCTGCTTCGCGTCGCGAAAGAAGCGCGGGCCGTGCGTCGCATGATCCGGGCCGAGGCCGCCGTGCGCCTCGCGCAGGCGCGCGAGCGCGAGGGGCGCTACCGCTTCGTGGTGACCGCGGTGGCGCCGGGGGCCGCGCCGCTCTGGCTCGAGGTGAGCGCGCGGCTGCTCGACGGGGTCGGCCCTCGCGCGCACCCCTCGCGGGGCACCTGGGAGCGAAGGCTGGCGCGGCTGTTTCGATTTCCCGCGGGCGAGGTCGCCGCGGCGCGCTCGGCGCCGACGCTGGTCTTGCCGGGAATTCAGGCCGACGCGACCTTGACCGACTCGACGTGGGTGGTTCGGGTGACGCACACCCTGCGAGGCCCTACGTTGCGCGCAAGCGGTTGAAGCCCCGTGGCATCGCTGCTAGCACCGTCACGGCGGTCCTTGACCGTTGATTCCACCGAGTCTGCAGCGGTTGTTCCGCACCCTCCGAGGACCTCGTGAAGCAATCACATAAGACGCTGGCGCTTTGGGCCTTCTTGATCGTGATGTTTATCATGCTCTACCAGGTCTTCATGGGGAGCCAGGCGACGGGTCCGCAGCCCTTCAGCGCCTTCCTCGAAGAGCTGGGTCGCAACACCGTGAGTTCGGTCACGGTGAAGGACCGAGACATCACGTATCAGGTCGAGACCTCCGCGGGGCATTTCACCGAGCGCCACACGCTGGCGCCGTCGCAGTGGGAGCTCCAGCGCCTGATCGCTGAGCAGTCGGCCACGCGCCAGCGGCAGAACGGCCGCGCGATCGCGTTCAGGGTCGAGAAGGACGAGGGCAACGGGGTGCTCACCAGCATCCTCGTGACCTGGCTCCCGACGCTGTTCCTCCTGGGGATGTTCGTGCTCTTCATGCGGCAGCTCCAGAGCGGCGGCGGCAAGGCGATGACCTTCGGAAAGTCGCGGGCCCGTCTCGTGAGCGACTCGCAGAACAAGGTCACCTTCGCCGACGTCGCGGGCATCGAAGAGGCCAAGGACGAGGTGCAGGAGATCATCGAGTTCTTGAAGGACCCGAAGAAGTTCCGCCGCCTCGGCGGGCGCATCCCCAAGGGCGTGCTCCTGAGCGGCGCGCCGGGCACGGGCAAGACGCTCCTGGCGAGGGCCATCGCGGGCGAGGCCGGCGTCCCGTTCTTCACGATCTCGGGCTCTGACTTCGTCGAGATGTTCGTCGGCGTGGGCGCCTCTCGCGTTCGCGACCTCTTCGAGCAGGGCAAGAAGCACGCGCCCTGCATCATCTTCATCGACGAGATCGACGCCGTGGGGCGCCACCGCGGCGCGGGCCTCGGCGGCGGTCACGACGAGCGCGAGCAGACCCTCAACCAGCTCCTGGTGGAGATGGACGGCTTCGACGCCAGCGACGGCGTGATCATCGTCGCCGCGACCAACCGCCCCGACGTGCTCGACCCCGCGCTCCTCCGCCCGGGCCGCTTCGACCGGCGCATCGTGGTGCCGCGCCCCGACGTGCGCGGCCGCGAGGAGATCTTGAAGGTTCACACCCGCAAGGTGCCGCTGTCGGGCGACGTCAACGTGATGGTGATCGCGAAGCAGACCCCGGGATTCGCGGGGGCCGAGCTTGAGAACCTGGTGAACGAGGCCGCCCTCCTGGCCGCGCGTCAGGACAAGGACTCGGTGAGCATGAGCGATTTCGAGCTCGCGAAGGACAAGGTCATCATGGGCGTCGAGCGGCGCAACCTGGTGATGAACGACGACGAGAAGCAGCTCACGGCGTGGCACGAGGCGGGTCACGCGGTGGTCTCGCACTTCGTCGCGGGCAACGACCCGGTGCACAAGGTGTCGATCATTCCGCGCGGCCCGGCGCTGGGCGTGACGATGTTCCTCCCGACGGAGGACCGCTACACGATGACCCGCGAGCAGGTGACCGCGCGGATCGCGGGCGCGCTCGGGGGGCGGGCGGCGGAGGAGACCGTGTTCTCGCGCATCACCACCGGCGCGGGCGATGACCTCAAGCGCGCTACGCAGCTCGCGCGGCGCATGGTCTGCGATTTCGGGATGAGCGACCGCATCGGCCCGGTGTTTCACGGCGCGAGCGACGAGCAACCCTTCGTCGGCCGCGACTGGAACGGCGGGGGGCGCGAGTACTCCGAGCAGACCGCGGTGGAGATCGACCAGGAGGTTCGCCGGATCATCACCGAGGAGTACCAGCGGGCGATGCGGGTGCTCCACGAGCAGCGAGACGCGCTGGGACGCCTCGCCAAGGCGCTGCTGGAGCGCGAGACCCTCGACGCCGAAGAGATCGTGGCCTGCTACGAAGACCGCCCGCTGCCTCCCCGCGAGAAGGTGGTCATCCCCTCGTGGTCCGACCGAAAGGACCGCAAGGAGGCGGCCCGCCCCAAGACCACCAGCATCTTCCCCCCCCGCGGCGTCCCCTCGAACGCTTGACCGACAGGGTGCGCGGGCGCAGCTCCAGGCGCGCCCCGCCCCCACCCCCGGCCCATCCTGTGCTAACGCGTCTCTGTGGCGGGCGTGGCGCCGATCGTGCTGCAAGACACGGTGTGGGACTGGTCCCGCCCGTACCTCCTCGGCGTGCTCAACGTCACGCCTGACTCGTTCTCCGACGGCGGCCTCTACCGCGATCCGGAGCGCGCGGTCGACCGGGCCCTAGAGCTCATCGCCGAGGGCGCCGACGCCATCGACGTGGGCGGCGAGAGCACCCGGCCCGGGGCCGAGGCCGTCGCCGAGGCCGAGGAGCTCCGGCGGGTCTTGCCGGTGATCGAAGGAATTCGCGCGCGCTCGAGGGTCCCGATCTCGGTCGACACCTCCCGCGCCGCGGTGGCCGACGCGGCGCTCAGAGCGGGCGCCGACGTCGTGAACGACGTGGGGCTCGGCGACCCTCCCGAGCGCCTCGGCGCGGTCGCGGCGCGGGCGGGCGCGGCGTACATCGCCATGCACAGCCGACGCGCGCGGGAGAGCGTCGAGGCTCGAGACGCCACGCGCTACGACGACGTCGTCGCCCGCGTCGCCGCGTCGCTCGCGGAATTCGCCGAGCGCCTGGTCTCCGCAGGGGTGCCCAGAGAGCGCGTGATTCTCGACCCCGGCGTGGGATTTGCTAAATCTGCGGCTGACTCCATGAAGCTCCTGGCAAACCTCGATGCGCTCAGGCGTCTCGGCCACGCGGTGTGCGTCGGACCGTCGAGGAAGAGCTTCATTTCGCAGTCCGATGCGTACGGCCCGAGCTGGTCTGAGGCCCCCGCGCCGCCGCACGACCGTGTCGGTGGGACCGCGGCGGCCGTGGCGCTCGCCGTGGCGCAGGGCGCGGAGATCGTGCGCGTGCATGACGTCGCGGTCATGCGGCAGGCGGCTCGGGTGGCCCAGGGCATCGCCCGGGCGAGGAGGGCGCCGTGATCGAGGGCTTTCTCGCGCTCTTCGCGCCCCGCGGGCTCGTCGACGTCCTGCGTGACCTCCTCGACATCGGGCTGGTGACCTTCGCGGTCTACCGCATGCTGCTGCTGTTTCGTGGCACCCGCGCGATGCAGATCGCCCAGGGTCTGCTGCTGATCGCCCTGGTGTATTTCGCCTCGCAGCGCCTGGGGCTGGCGACGGCGTACATGCTCCTCGATCGATTCCTGGCCTCGCTGCTGCTGGTCGTCGTGGTGATCTTTCAGGGCGACATTCGGCGAGCGCTGATTCGCGTGGGCAATCGCTCGTTCTTCTTTCGCTGGCGCAAGTCAGAAGACACCCGGACCCTCGATGAGGTCTCGGTGGTGGCGACGCAGCTCGCGGAGCGGCGCATCGGCGCGCTGATCGTGTTCGAGCGAGACGCGCTGCTCGACGAGTTCGTGTCGCACGGCACGACCCTCGACGCCGAGGTGTCGCAAGAGCTCTTGTTCGCGATCTTCTTGCCGCAGCAGCAGAATCCCCTGCACGACGGCGCGGTGCTGATTCGCCAGGGGCGGATCGCGAAGGCCGGGGGGATCCTGCCGCTCACCGGCAGCACGGGGCTCGACCGAAACTTCGGCACTCGTCACCGCGCCGCGCTCGGGATCAGCGAGGAGACCGACGCCGTGGTGGTGGTGGTGAGCGAGGAGCGCGGTGAGGTCTCCCTGTGCTTCAACGGGAACATCGTGCGCGACCTCGAGGGGCCGTCGCTGCGGCAGGCGCTCTATGGGCTGTTCTTCAGCAAGCGGCAGGCTGCGGCGCTCCTCCGCAAGGACGAGGGCGAGGAGCGGGCCTCCCGCATTCCGTCGGCGCCGCTGGAGGTCCCCGTCGAAGAGCCCGCGCCCGAGGCCGTCTCCCCCGACGCGCCGAGGGCCTGATTAATGGCAGGGAGCCCGATGTCTCGTTGGACCGCCACCCTCGACTCGATCAGCGAGAACCTCGGCATCAAGCTGGTGAGCCTGGTGATCTCCGTGGGGGTGTTCGCGTATGTGCGGGGCTCGGGCACGACCCAGCGGAGCCTCGACGTGCCCCTGCTCGCGATGCTGCCCCCAGGGGGCGACGGGCGGGCGGTGCTGCCGTCGTCGCTGCCTGATAAGGTGCGGGGGTGACGGTGGGGCGCGTCGTCGGTGGTCGGGGGCCTGCGGGTCGAGGAGCTCGACCCGTGCAGGTCGACCTCCGGTGGGCACGCGCCCCTTCGTGCGCATGAGCATTCGACCTGCTCTCGCTCCCGGCGGGCGCGCGCTTCGTCTCATCGAGCCCACGAACATCCCGTTGAGCCGGGACGTGAGCGTGACGCGGGTGATCCCGGTGCGGCCTCGATCGTGGGCACGCTCCCTCCCCGGGCCAGGGTGAACGTGGTCGATGTCGAGCCGTCTCGCTCTGCGGGTGAGGGATCGCTCTACGTCGACCTGATCGTCTCGGTGACACCGACGAGATCGAGACGACCGGCCTCGCGCCGGCTCGCTACGAACGACGGATCGCCCTCGAACCCCTGCGCACCGGCGTCGACTACGAGGCCGCGGCGGGGGTGAGGGTGACCTTCGAGATCGTTCCGACGGTCGGGGAGCGGAGGTTCACGGCGCTGTCGGTCGCGGTGCTCGGCACGAGCCGGGCGCAGCTCCGGCCCTCGGTGGTCAGCGTCGACGGGCGACCTCGAGGCCGTCGAGGAGCTCGCGCAGGGGCAGGTGGTGCCCTTCGTCGATCCAGGGCCGCCGCCGTTGGCGCGGGGCACGCACCCCCGTCGCGGTGCAGGTTCGCCGCCCGCCGGCCTCACCTCGCGGTGGTGCAGCCCTCTGATGTTCAACCCTCCCGACTTCGGCGAGGCCGACGGATACGTTGGTCCTGCCGGGGACGTGGTCGCTCGCGGCGCGGTGCGACGAGCCCGCTGGAGGACACTCATGCGCAGCGGAGCGCGAGAGCGCAGATCCGAAAGCTCTTGGCACCGACGGGATCTTCGCGGGGTCGCCAACGAACACCCGATGACCGAGGTCGCGATGCGGGCGGGCGCGGCGATCACCCGGTGGGCGAGTTGGCCGCCCGGCGCGGGTGGTCATCGGCAAAGACAATCGCCTTCGGGCTACAGACGAAACGAGACCGCGGCGGGCCCCAGGGCGGTCGGGTGATGTTGACGGGGCCGCTCCCCACCCCCGCGATCGCACCGCACCCATGCGCGCCGACGCCGGGGTGGTGATCTCGGCCTCGCACAACCCCTACCGTGACAACGGATCATAGTCTTCGGGCCTGACGGGCTTCAAGCCCTGACGCCGCGGAGGCCGAGCTCGAGGCGCTGATGGAAGCGGCCTCAGTCGGTCACCGCGCGCAAGACCGACGGCGGTGACGGCCGGTGCCGAGAAGATCGAGGACGCGCGGGGGCGTCACCTTCGTGAAGCACCTTCCCGCGCGCGCTGCGCTCGACGGGCTCCGCGTGGTCGTCGACGGCGCGCACGGCGCCGCGTACAAGGTCGCGCCGCTGGTGTTCGAGCTGGGCGCCGAGGTCTCGGCGATCGGCGTCAAGCCGAACGGAAAGAACATCAACGACCGACACGGCGCTGCACCCCGAGAACCGCCGCCGAGGTCGTGCGACGAAAGGCCCACGTGGGCATCGCCCTCGACGCGACGCCGACCGGCCGATCGTGGTCGACGAGCACGGGCAGGTATCGACGGCGACGCGATCATAGAGCATCTGCGCGCAGCGGATGCAGGAGGCACCCGCGCGCCACCGCCGTGGCGACGGGTGATGTCGAACCCGGGCCCTGGAGCGAGCGCCGCAGTCGCGGGGCCTTCACCTCGTGCGCACAGGGGTCGGCGACCGCTACGTGGTCGAAGAGATGCGCGCGAAGTGGGCATGGCCTTCGGCGGGGAGCAGTCAGCACTGGTGTTCCTCGACCACGCGACGACGGGCGACGGGCTCATCGCCGCGCTGCAGGTGGTCGCGGCGCTGGTGCTTCCGAGAGGCCGTTGAGCCGAGCTCGCGAGCGAGGCCATGACGCGTGCCCCAGGTGCTGCTCAACGCGAATCCTGGGCGCTGCTCTCGGTCAGCGAGCTCGCGAAGCTGTCGCGGCGATGCGCGCGGCGGAGAAGGAGCTGAGCGGGAGCGGAGGATCCTCGTGCGCTGGTCGGGCACCGAGCCCAAGCTCCGGGTGATGGTCGAGGGCGACGACGCGGACCGCATTCAGGCGCTGGGGATGATCGAGGCCGCGCGCGAGGACCTGGCGTGAGGGTGACGGCCCTCGTCGCCCTCGTCGCCCTGGGTTGCAGCCGCCCTCCGCGTTCGACTCAGGCGAGCCGCCGCCGCCGAACACCTGACCGAGCGGAGCGGGCGCTCCTCGATCTGTTCCCCCCCCGCGCCTGTCGGGCTGAAGCGCGGCGCGGCCCGACCCGATGCCTGCCGCGGTTCCTCCCTTCGACGCGACGGTGGCGCACGTGCGCCGTTCGCGGCGGGGCGCGCCCGCAACCGCGCCGAGGTCTTCGCGAAGATCGGCGACTCCGATCACCGAGTCAGGCTCCTTCGCGCAAGACATCGGCCACGGCTGGTTCGAGCTCGGCGCGTACGCGCGAGCCTCCAAACTCCACGGTGCAAGTTTTCCTGCCGCCGCCCGTACCCCCAACGCGCCGACGACAATCTGGTTCTCCCGCGCGAGCGCTGCGGCTACTACCGGGCGGACCACCGAGGACCTTCCAGGGCGGCGACGCCTGCCCCGTGGAGCGAGCCCGCGCGCTGAGGCCGGCCTTCGCGGTTGTGATGATCGGCACCAACGACGTCGACATGCGCCCGCGGACGCCTATGAGCGAAACCTCCGGGAGATCCTCCGGCGGGTCGAGGGCGCTCGGTCGTCGCCGCGGTGAGCACGATCCCTGATCACCTCGGCACCGTGGAGTTCGGGCACGCCCGAGCCGTGAGTTCAACGCGATCACCGTTATGCGTGGCGGCGGAGCTGCACCTCCTCCTCGACTATCACGCCGCGATGTCGACGCTCCCCCACGCGGGGATCTCTGACGACAACGTGCACCCCTCGTCGTTCGTCGAGATCCAGGACACCCGCGCGGCGGTGTTCACCTCGCGGGGCTGCGGCACGGGTACAACGTGCGCAACCCTACCCTGTTGATCATGCTCGAGCGCCTCGTCGAGGCCACGGCGCGCCGGGTTGAGCTACCCGCCTGCACGTCGCGCTGCGCTCGGCTCGCCACCGTCGCGACGCTGTCCCGCCCGGAATGAGCGTTCCAGGGCGCCGGGAGCAGCCGTCGGTGAGGGCCAGAAAGCCTGTCCAGGAGCACCGCGACTTCAGCCGCGAGGTCCTCGCGGAGCTCGTCGGGCTCCAGCCCGAGGCGAAAGGGCCTGCCGACCGCGCGCACGAAGCCGCCTACGAGGGCCGCCCTGCGCCGGACGCTCGACGAGGTCGCGCTCGACGTAGTTGAACTCCAGGCGAGAGCCCGGCGCGCTGTACTCGCGAACGGCGTCTAGAGGATCGAGTAGTTCTCGTAGAGCTTCCAGCCGCAGTCGAGGCCGCGGGAGCCCCTGCCATGGTTCAGCCCGCACGTTGTCCCCCTCCGATCGACCTGTCGCCCGCTGAGCGCCTCTCAGCAGCCCCTGCAAGAAGGCGCCGCTCTTCGTCTTCCTGCGAAGGGTTCGCCACGAGCTCTTCGACGACGCCTTCCAGCGCAGCTCGCCGCGCTCTACAAGGCGTCACCGCGGGGGCAACCGCCGGCCCCGCCGGCGCTGCTCGCGATGGCCGGTCTGGCCCGTGCCGCGACCGGCGTCTCCGATGCGGAGGCCGTGCGCCCGCCGCGACCGACCGCTGCTGGCAGATGGTCCTCGGCATCGCCTTGACGATGACGATCCGCTCCTTCGCCCAGGCACGCTCGCGACGTTCCGCGCGCGCCTGATCGCCGCCGATGCCGACCGCGCCCTGCTCGAGCGCCGTCGCGTGGGCGCGCGATCGCGGTGCCAGCGACCGAAGGCTCCGCGCCGCGTTCGATGCCTCGCCACCGTGGGGCGCGGGCGCGTCGAGGACACGTCGATCACCCGCTCGGCCACGCCGCACGCTAACATCGTCGCGACGTCACGGCGTGCTCGGCGCGTGCCCGACGTGGCGGCGCAGCGTGCCGGCATCCCGCTGCGACTCGATCACCGAGTCAGGCTCCTTCGCGCAAGACATCGGCCACGGCTGGTTCGAGCTCGGCGCGTACGCGAGCCTCCAACCCACGGTGCAGCGCTTCTCTCGCCGCCGCCTGGGCCCCAACGCCGACGACAATTCGTTCTCCCGCGCGAGCGCCGCGGCCACGGCCGGGTGGACCACCGAGGACCTCCTCCAGGGCGGCGACGCCTGCCCCGTGGAGCGCGAGCTCCGCGCGCTGAGGCCGGCCTTCGCGGTTGTGATGATCGGCACCAACGACGTCGAGCGCGTGCCCGCGGACGCCTATGAGCGAAACCTCCGGGAGATCCTCCGGCGGGTCGAGGCGCGCTCGGTCGTCGCCGCGGTGAGCACGATCCCCGATCACCTCGGCACCGCGGAGTTCACCGCCCGGAGCCGTGAGTTCAACGCGATCATTCGCCGCGTGGCGGCGGAGCTGCACCTCCCTCTCCTCGACTATCACGCCGCGATGTCGACGCTCCCCCACGCGGGGATCTCTGACGACAACGTGCACCCCTCGTCGTTCGTCGAGAACGGCGACACCCGCGCGGCGGTGTTCACCCCCGCGGGGCTGCGGCACGGGTACAACGTGCGCAACCTCACCCTGTTGATCATGCTCGAGCGCCTCGTCGAGGCCGTCGGCGCGCCGGGCTGAGCTACCTCCGCTCGGCCGTCGCGCTGCGCTCGACCACCGCGACGCGACGTCCCGCCCGCACGAGCGCGCCCCAGGGCGCCGGGAGCAGCCGTCGGGTGAGGGCCAGAAAGCTCTCGTCCCAGAGCACCGCGAAGCCCCGCGCCGCGAGGTCCTCGCGGAGCTCGTCGGGCTCCAGCCCGAGGCGAAAGGGCTCGCCGACCGCGCGCACGAAGCCGCCTACGAGGGCCGCCCCGGCGCCGGGACGCTCGACGAGGTCGCGCTCGACGTAGTTGAACCCCAGGCGAGAGCCCGGCGCGCTGTACCCGCGAACGGCGTCTAGCGTCGCGTCGAAGGCGCTGCGAGAGAGGTACATCGTGACGCCTTCAAGGAGCGTGAAGGTCGGCGCGTCGGGGTCGAGGCCCGCGGCGATCAGCGCCGCGGGGAGGTCGCGCGTCGCGTCGCGCTCGAAGTCCCAGGGCAGGCGGGTGGCGCGGGTCGTCGCGCCGAAGCGCGCGCGCTTCTCGGACTGCGTCGCGGGGTGGTCGACCTCGAAGAACCTCGCGCCCGCGAGCGCGCCCAGGCGGTCGGCCCGCGCGTCGAAGCCCGCGCCCAGGATCACCACCTGCGCGCCCCCCGCGCCGGCGAACTCCGCGAGCGCGTCGTCGAAGGCGCGGGTGCGCACCTGCATGTAGATCGCCCACGGGAGGAGCGGGAGGAGCGGCCCCCAGAGCGCGGCGCGGAGGGGCGCGGGGGCGCGCGCGGCGGCGTCGAGCAGGGCCGCGAAGCGGTCGCCGAGCACCCTGGCGCCGAAGGGGTCGAGGGCGAGCTGCGCGTGCGCGGGGAGCAGCGGAGCGATGCCCCGGCACAGCGCGACGAAGCGCGCGGTGACGCTCGCACGCTCTGATTTCATCGCGGACCTCGAGGGGGTTTCGTCATGGCGACCAGAAGACGTCGAAGCCCCAGTTGTTCTGCCAGGTGCCGAACTGAGGCCAGGTGCCGTAGGTGAGTGAAGAGCTGAGCGAGGACGTCATCGCGTACTCGAGGAGCACACGAAATTCCTGGGCGCCCGAGCCCCCCGAGGTGCCCAGGCCCACGGCGGTGGAGGCCGTGCCGTAGGTCGCCTGGAGGTACACCCGAGGGCCGAGGTTGAAGCCCGCGCCGTAGCGTCCGGCGTCGCTGGTGCCGGGCTCGGCGATGAGCGTAGGGAGGAAGGCGAACTGCGCCCGCAGGGTGGAGGTGATGAAGCCGAGGGTGAGCCCGGTCACGAGGCTGCGCGCCATGTCGCCCGCCTGCGTCGCGAGGTCGGTCTGCCCCGAGGTGGGCGCGTTGTCGCGGCGCCCGAGGATCAGCATCGAGAGCACCTCGGCCATGCCCGCGTCGGGCTGGCTCGCGGCGGTGAGGCTGATGCGCGGGTCATAGAGCCGCCCCTCGAGCGAGAGCACCACGTCGCCGATCGCGCCGCCGTCGTGGCGCGCCACGAGGTCGAGCTGGGGGTTGATGTTCACGCTCCCGTCGAGGGTGATGTTGGCCCGCTCCAGGTCGAAGCGCTTGCCGTAGAACGACACCCACGACGGCACGCGGGCCGACTCGAAGGCCGCCGCGACGGCGGCGCCGGCGCGGTCCATGTGCACGCTGCCGTGGCCGTTGATCGCGACGACGAAGTCGCTGCGCCGCAGCCACATCGGCGTCTCGAGGGTGAACGCGAGGTCGATCGGGATCGTGTCGGCCGCGACGGTCCGGCTCAGCCGCGTGCGGCCGCGCACGAAGACCGCGGGGTCTGGGGACATGTTGATGAGCGCGCGCGCCGGCTCGTCCTGCACGCGCACCCTCGCCTCGTGCACCCGCACGTTCACCTGCACGCCCGAGCGTCGCATCACCAGCTCGGTGCCGATGGCCCCGGTGACCCAGGCCCAGGTGTGTCCGTTCGACACCGCGGGGAGCTCGTCGGTGGTCGCTTCGAGGGCGACGCGCGCGAGCTCGTCGCCATGCCCGACGAGGGCGTCGCCGGTCACCCGGATCGTGCCGACGCCCAGGCGCCCCTCGAAGCGCTCGATGTGCGCGCGGCGCCCCTCGACGCTGAGCTCGACGTTGAGGTCGTCGACGGGCTCTCCGAGTGAGGCGAGGGTCGCCCGACCGTGGCTGAGCGCGAAGCGCCCGACGGGGCGAATCGGGTCCGCCGCGCGCCACCGCAGGGTCGCTGACATCACGCCGCCCAGGTCGGTGACGGTGCTCGCCGGGGCCAGGGCGCCGAGGCCGTCGACGCGAAAGTCCAGCGCGCGGAGCGAGACCGCGAGGTGGGCGAGGTCAGGGCCGTGCGCGAGCCCCCTCGGAAAGGGGAGCTCCGCGTCTGCGCGGAGGAGCCCCGGGCTCACGGCGTCTTCTGCGGAGACGGGCTGCGGCTGGCAGTCGGTCACGCCGCTCCCCGCGCCGGCGACGACGCAGACGTGCGCCGACTCGGCGCCGCCGGCCCCCTCGTCGATGTACCCGATGAGCGTGGCGTTCACGGGGGGGATCGCGGCGACGATGCGCTCGAGTCCAGGGGGGACGGTTCTCACCTCGCGCAGGGCCACCCGAGCGGCGAAGGGGCGCGACGGCGTGTCGGTGCGCGCGAGGTCGACGTCGAGGCCCCCCTGAACGCCGCGCGCCGCGAGGTCGGCGAACTGCTCCAGGCGCACGTTGCGGGCGCTGAGCCGCAGGGCCTCGATGGTGGCGCCCCGGGCGTCGTCGAGGAGCTGCGAGATCGGCGCGGACAGCCGGGCGAGCGCCGCGAGCGTGCCGCGCTGCGCGTCGGGGGCGCCGTCGGCGAGGCCGCCCTCTAGGCTCGCGGTGAGCCGCAGCGGCGTGGCGAGCGTGGCGCCGCTGGTCTCGAGGTCGACCCGCGCGGTCGCGTGGAGGGGCGCGCTGATCCCCGCTTGCGTGAGCAGCGGCGCGGAGGCCTCGGCGCGCGCGCGAAGGGTCGGGGACGCGAGGGTGCCTCCGAGGTCGACGGTGACTGCGGCGCGCGCCGCGGGGTCGAGGTCGGGCTCGAGCACCCCTCGGAGCGACGCGGGGAGGCCCGGCACGCGGCCCTGGCGCAGCGGCCAGCGCGCGGGTGATCGGCCCCACCGCGACGCGCCCGCGGATCGGGACCTCGGCTTCGGCGCAGCAGCGTCGCCGGCGGCGCCCGCAGCGCCGCGACCGTCAGCGTCCTCGCCGAGCGCCGCCAGGGCCCTTCGACGCCCGCCGCCACGTCGGGTCGTCGGCAGCGCCACGCTCTCGGCGCCGCAGCCGAAGCGCGGCGGGGCCTCGGCGTTCTCAGACTCGCGCCGAGCGCGAACCTCAGGGCCCATGGGTCGTTGAAGTCGCGGCGGGGGTCGACGTGCGCGCACGCGCTCGCCCGCGCCCGCAGCGGGACGACGAGCTCCCGCTCGAAGCGCAGCACGCCGACGCTGAGCACGACCTCCCGCGCTTCTGCGGTGGCCTCGATGTCGAGCACCTGCGGCGTGGTGCGCGAGAGGGTCACGCGCCCCCCCACGCTGCCGTGCGACCGCAGCCCGCGCGGGAGCCGGTCGCGCAGGAGCGCGAGGTCCAGCGACGGGAGGTGGAGTTCACCCCGGCGAACGCCGTCGATCCACGCGGTGAGGTCGCCGCGTCGACGTGGCGCGCGCACCTCGAGCTCGCTCTCCTCGTCGCCCCGTCCAGGTCGTCGGAGCGCGAGCCGAACCGCGGTGAATCCGTCGGGCATGGGCGTCACGAGCAGGGTGGGCGACATCACCCCCAGGAGGGGCGCGTCGAGGGCGCGGAGCTCGAGGTTCACGCGCGAGCGACCTGGGCTCTGGAGATCGAGGGAGGCGGCGCCCGAGCACGCCGCCGATCGAGCCGTGGCGGCGCCAGCGAGGCGAACTCGCGCAGCCGCACGCCGCGGAGCTTCGGCCCAGCCGACGCCCCCAGAAAGCCGCCTGCACGTTGCTGCCCGGCAGGGAGAGCGCGGCCTCCAGACCCGGGAGGTCCCGGCCGCCCGTCACCAGCCGCGAGGAGGCCCGCCGCGCTCAGCGAGAGCTCTCGCCCGCGCGCAGGTCGAGGCGCCCACCCGGACCTCGGTTCGCGCCGCGCTGTTCCGCGCGACCCGCCCGTCGAGCCGCGCGGTGAACGTGCGCGTGGAGCGGGCCGCGCGCCGCCGGGGCAGCGCGCCGCTGGCGTCGACGCGGACGGTCAACGAGCGGGGCACGTCGCCCTCGACCTCGAGGGTCGTGTCGAAGGGGCCGTTCTCCGCGACCTGGAGTCCCGTGACCGCGGCCCGGGCGGTGAGCGCGTTCGCGCCGCCGCGAAGGGTCATCGTCGCGTTGACCCTGGCCGACTCCGCGCGCGCGCCGAAGCCCGCGAAGCGCTGCACCCGCGCGGTGAGGGTCGAGCGCAGGCCCTCGCTCTGCCCCCGCAGCGAGAGGTCGAGGTCCACCGCGCCCGACATCGCGGCGCCGGGGATGCCCAGCGCGCCCAGCGGCAGCCCCCGGGCGCGCGCGTCGAAGACCGCGCTGCTCTCGGCGTGCTCGGTGTCGAGGCTGCCGTGCGCGTCCAGGTGCAAGGAGGGTGACGTGAGCGAGTCGAGCACGAGCCGGGAGCCCTCAAGGCGCGCCGCGACCTCGAGGCCGGGCAGGGGAGTGCCTGCGACGCGCCCGCGCAGCGCGAGGGTCGAGGCGCGAAGGCTCCAGGCGTCTCCCTGGCGCCGCGCGTGGGCGGAGAGGTCGCCGTCGAGGTCGATGGGCGGAAGCTCGCTCGAAGCCCACCGCAGCGACGCGTGGCGCGGGCTGAGGGTGACGTCGACCTCGCCTCCGCGGAGGCTCGCGCGCAGGCCGAACGCGTCGCCCTCCACGCGCACCGACGCGGTGAGCGACAGGGAGTCGTCGCGGGCGCGCACGAGGTGTGCCTCGTCGATGCGCACGGCGGGCGCCGACGCGCCCGCGAGGGCGGAGATCAGCTCCGAGCTCACCGCGCAGCGGCGGAGGTCGACGGTGACGTCCTCGGAGGCGCTCGTCGCGCGGATTTCGCATCGCAGGGGCGCGCCCTGGAGGTCGAGGCGGCCGGTGACGTCGCGCTCGCTCGCGACCTGCGCCGAGGCGTCGACGGTGATCGGCGAGAGCGGACCCAGGCTGACCCCCGCGCGCAGGAGGCGCAGGTTGATCTCAGGGCGGTCCCGCACGATGGAGAGGGAGACGTCGCCGCGCAGGTCGCGCACGGTGACCTCGGGGCCGCCGAGGGCGTTGTCGAGGCGCTCGATGTCGACCTCGACCCTGGGCAGCACGAGGGTGAGCGGGGCTGACGGCGCGGGGGCCTGCGCGCCCGCGACGACGCGTTCGGGGCCCAGCACGGGCGCCCGCGCCCACACGCGGCGGGCGCGGAGGAGGATCTTCGGCCACGGTCCGCGTCCGAGGGGCGCGCTCACGAGGCGCCAGGCGGGCGAGACCTCGAGCGTCGCGTCGCGCACGACCTCGTGGCGGAGGTCGTCGGACCAGCTCACGCCGTCGAGGGCGAGCAGCGAGGGCGACAGCGCGCGCACGCGCCCGACCTCGAGGTTCCCCGGCACCGCCCCGGGCAGGACCTGGGTCACGAGGTCTCGAACGGCGGCGCGCCCGTTCGCCGTCCCGAGGTGCAGCACGAGCGAGAGCAGCGTGAGCAGCACGCCGCCGACGACCCGCAGGAGCGCGAGGAACAGCCTGCGCATCAGAACGCCTCCCCGATGGAGAGGTGCAGCGCGGCGGGCGCGGCGAGGCCGAAGAAATCGCAGCGCGGCGCGGAGGTCACGTAGAAGAACGGTCGTCCGCTGGGCGACGCGGCGTTCTGCGCGGCGACCTCGCGCTCGGCGCGGGTGCAGTCGAGGTCGTCGAGTCGCACGCCGACGTCCAGACGCACCGGGCCGATCGGGGTCATGTAACGCAGCCCGAGGCCCACGACGGGGTTGAAGCGTTGCGCCACGAGCCCGAGCGTGGCGCCGACGTCGACGGGAGGCGGGGCGGGGGGCGCGACGGCGCCCGGCTGCGAGCACGCCGCGCCGTCGAGGACGAGGGTGGCGCCCGTCGCGCACGTCGGCTCGGCGCGCCCGGCGGGGGACACGTACGGTCCGGGGTCGAAGCCCGCGACGTTGCCGGCCTCGGCGAAGGCCACGACGCCGAAGGCGCCGGGCTGCCAGCGCAGCTCCGCGGAGGCCTGCCACATCGCCGTGCCGCCGATCGCGCTCACACGCGCGGGGTCGTCGCGCCAGGGCCCGTTGGCGGTGTCGCCGATGGGGAGCGTGGCGAGGGGGCCGACGCGGTTGAAGGGGTAGCCCCGGTGAGACTGCGTGCCGCCCAGGAAGAAGCGCTGCTCCGGCGGGACGGGCCAGTACCATCGCCCGTTGGCCTCGTAGGTCTCCCCGACGGCGAGTCCGACCCCGCCGCGCATCGCGAGCACGAAATTTCTCGCGACGGGGACGAAGCCGCGGACCTCGACCTGCGCGCGGAGGTAGCTGTAGTCCGACACCGCGCCCCGGATGCTGCCCGAGACGTTCGCGGTGAGCATGTGCCCGCGCGTGGGGCGGGCGCGGTCATCGCGGCGGTCCCACGACAGGCTGACCTCGAGGTCGATCCAGCGTTGGTTGAAGAACTGCTGCCTGAAGATCGGGTCGCGCTCGAGGGTCTCGGTGCTGCCGCCCGAGAGGCTGTTCGCCTCGAAGCCGAGGTCGACGAAGCGCAGCGCCACGTTGCCCGTGAGAAACGAGGAGAAGCGCCGCAGGAGCGACAGCGACACCCGGGTGCTCCGGCGGAACGCGACGAGGGGGTTCACCGGGTCGGGCCCGTAGTCGAACTGCACCCGCGCGCTGCCGGTGGTGTGGCGCAGGAGCTCGGGCTGATCGAGGGACACCGCGGCGCCGAGACCCGGCGTCACGGTGAACGACTGCCACTCGTCCGGCGCGAAGATCGACGGGAAGTACAGCTGCGGACGGAGCTCGACGCGGAACCTCCTGAATCCGCCGAGCGCGTTGCGGTGCTCGTACCCGACGAGCAGGTGCACGTTATTGCGGGTGTTGTCGGCCTCGAAGCCTCCGCCCAGGCGAAAGCGCCAGAGCCGAGAGGTGGCGAGGCGCACGTCGATGTCGACGGTCCCGTCGGCGCGGGGGACCTCCTCGATGCGGGCCGAGCTGAAGGCGCCGAGGTCGAAGAGGGACTGCTGCGCGGTCGCGAGCGCCGAGCGCGAGTAGGGCTGCCCCGGGGTGACGCTCAGCGCCGAACGCACGGGCGAGGTCGGGAGTCCGTTGGGCAGCCGGTCGCCCGAGATCGGCGTCTCGCCCTGGGTGAGCAGCAGGCGCACCTGACCGAAGCGGCTGCGCCGGGGCGCGCCCGGCTCGACGGCGTACTCGATCCACGCGCGGTGCGCGGGAGGATCGACCATGGCCCGCTGCACCACGATCGGCGTGGCCCACCCGTCGGCGACGAGGCGATCGCGCACGGCGTTGCGGTCTGCCACGAGCTGAGACTCGTCGAGTTCATGCCCGGCGCAGCCCCAGGGCGCGCGAGCTCGAGGGCACCAGCCGGCCTGAGCGGGGTGCGCAGCCGCAGAGCCGCACGTCCTCGAGCGCGCGCGCGGGGTCGCCCTCGCGCGCGAAACGCCACGCGCACCTCGCCGCCGCGCTCTCCCGGCGCGCGCGCGCCCGTCGAGGACGTGACCTCAGGGCCTCGGCCTGCGTCGTAGAACCCGCGTCTCGTAGAGCCGGCGGATGCGCAGCCGGTCGCGGTTCGCCGCGGCGCTGTCGAGGTAGCTCGGCGCGACCCACCACCGCACCACCTGGAGACCTCGGGCGCTGCGCGGGCCGTGCGAGGTCTCTTGCGTCGCGATGCCGGCCCGAATCTCGTCTTCGCCCACCGCAGAGACGCCGTGGAGGTTCACGTCACGAATCTGCGCGCGCCCCTGCGCGATCGGCGCGGCGCACCCAGTCGCGACGCAGAGCGCGGTGACGAGAAAGGAATCTCCACCCCGCCGCGAGGCGCGTGCGGTTACGATTCGAGGCATGGACGGTGGCGACGCTACCACCGCGGACGAATCCACACCGCAGGGAGATTCCAGGATGGACGAGGGACGACGCCGCGCGCTGACCGTGATCGCGTGTGGGGCAGGGGCGGCGGGGGCGGGGGCGGTCGCGGTGCCCGCCGCGGGGATGGTGATCGGCGCGGCGGAGGCGGGCGGCCCGGGCCGCGCGGCGACGGGCGACGGCTGGACCGCGCTCGGCAGGCTCGACGAGCTCCCCGACGGCACGCCGGTGCAGCGACCCATCGTGGGCAGCGAGGGCGACGCGTGGACCGTCGCGCCGCAGCGGCGGCTCGGCGCGGTCTTCGTGCTGCGCGAGGGCGCGTCGGTGCGCGGATGGTCGTCGATCTGCCCGCACGTCGGATGCCTGGTGGAGTGGTCCGACGCGCGCTACGTCTGCCGCTGCCACGACAGCGCGTTCGCGCGCGACGGGGCGGTGACCTCGGGGATCTCTCCGCGGGGCCTCGACCCTCTGGAGACGCGGGTGGTCGACGGCGTGGTCTCGATCCGCTTCGTGCGCTACCGCCTCGGCGTGGCTCAGCGGGAGGCGATCGGCTGATGCCCTCCCTCTTGAAGCGCCTCGCAGACGCGCTCGAAGCGCGCACGGGCCTCGCGGCGCTGCTCGCGCGCGCCCTCGACGTCAGGCTCCCCGGCGGGCCACGCTGGAGGTACACCCTGGGCGCGGCGGTGGTCGCGATGATCCTCATCGAGGCGGTGACCGGCGTCGCGATGATGACGGTGTACTCCCCGGGCGTGAACACGGCGTGGGGCAGCACGTGGTTCCTCGACCGCGCGGTGCCCTGGGGGCACATCGTTCGCGGCGTTCATCACGTCACCTCGCACGCGCTCGTGGCGTCGCTCGGACTGTACGTCGGCGCCCACGCCCTCGCCGGCGCGCACCGTCGCCCGCGCGAGGCGCTGTGGCTCCTCGGGGTGGGCGTGGGCGGGTTGATCCTCGCGTTCTGCATCACGGGCTTCCCCCTCGCGTGGGACCAGCGGGGCTACTGGTCCTCTCGGGTCGAGACCGGCATCCTCGGCTCGATGCCCGTGGTGGGGCGCGCGCTGCAGCGCGTCGTGCTGGGCGGCGACGACTACGGCTCGCTCACGCTCACCCGCTTCTTCACCCTGCACGTCGCCGTGCTCCCCCTCGCGCTCGCCGCGCTGCTCGGCGTGCGCCTCGCGGTGCTCCGTCACCAGGGCTACGACGCCCCCGAGGGCGCCGCGCGAGAGGACCGGTATTTCCCGTCGCAAGCCTGGCGCGACGCGCTGGTCGCGATGCTGGTGGCCGTCGCGTTGGTGGGGCTCGGGCGACGTCTCGGCGCGCCCCTCGACGCGCCCGCCGACCCGACGAGCCAGTACCCCGCGCGGCCGGAGTGGTACTTCGAGCCGCTCTCGCAGCTGCTCCATGTGTTCCAGGGGCCGCGTCAGCTGATCGGCACCGTGGTGATCCCCGGGATGCTCAGCGCCTGGCTCGCGCTGCTGCCCTGGATTCAGGGCAGGACCAACTCGCCCGCGCGCAAGGCCCTCGCGCTGCTCCCCCTCGCGCTCGCCGGCCTGGGCGCGGTGCGTCTCTCGCGCGACCTCCACCGCGCGCAGGCGAGGCGGCCCTTCGTGCAAGCCCTGCGCGTCGGCGAGCGGGAGCGGGTGAGGGCGCTCGACCTCGCGCGGCGGGGTGTGCCCCCCGACGGCCCGCTGCAGATGATGCGCCACGACCCGAACCTCCGACCGCCCGCGCTGTACAAGCAGTACTGCGGCGGGTGCCACGCCGTGCAGGGGCTCAGCGCCGCGCGCCGCGCGCCGCGCCTCGACGGCTTCGGCAGCCGGGGGTGGGCGAGGGCGTTCACCGTGTGGCCGAATCACCCCGAGCTCATGGGCACCACCGACATCTCGGACATGCCGGGTCAGTCGCGGAGGCTCGGAGACGAAGGCGTCGCCGCGGTGGCCGAGTGGCTGCACAGCCGGGGCCTCGACGACGCCGCGGACGCGAGCGTGAACGCCGCGCTCGTCGCCCGCGGCGAGGAGATCTACCGCCAGCGGTGCACGCGCTGCCACCGCGGGGAGGGAGACACCACCGAGACGCCGCTGGCCGATCGCGACGCGCCAGACCTCGACGAGTGGGGCTCGCGCGAGTGGATCCGCGCGCAGATTCTCCGCCCCGACTGGCACCACCTCTACGGCGCGAGGAACCAGATGCCTCGCTTTCGGGGACGCCTGCAGCAGGACGACCTGAGCACGCTCGTCGACTTCGTGTGGGCGCTCCGGCACCGCGCCGCGCCCGCCGTCCGCCGGCCTCCACCTCGACCCGACGCTTGACGATGCGCGCGGCGGGCGGTAGCGCCTTCGTTCGTATGCGACCGCTGCCCTCGCTCCTGCTCGCAGCACTGCTCTCCGCTGGCACGGCGTGGTCGCAGAACGATCCGGAGATCGAGCACCCGCCGGCGGCGGCGAACGTGCCCGAGACCCCCGACGACGACCCCCCCGCGGCCCGCGCGACGCCCCCCGCGCCCGAGGCCGCGCGCCGCCCGCCGGCGCGACGACGGGGTCCGCGCAACGACCCGACGGCGAGGATGTTCTCGCGCGCCGACGACCGCGCCGAGCGGGAGCGGGCGCGAGAGGCGCGCCGGCGGCGCAGGCCCCCGGGCGACCCCGACGTGCTCGAGCTCGCGGGGATGCCCGACGCGTGGTTCTACCGCTCGCGGGTGCGCGGCCGCTCGCGGGTGTTCGTGTACCTCCACTCGCGCGGCGCCGACCCCCGCGAGGCGTGCCGGCAGTTCTCGAACGTGGTGACGCGCTTCGGCTGGCTGATCTGCCCGGTGGGCCCCGGCAGCCGCGGCGGAGGGCGGCACGTCTGGAACAACAACGCGACCCTCGCGCGGCGCTACTCCGTCGCGGCGCTCGCGGAGCTCGGCCGCCGCTTCGGTCGGCGCATCCGCTGGACCGACAACGTGATCATGGGCTTCTCCGAGGGGGCCTTCGTCGCGATGCAGACCGGGCTCATGGAGCCCAGGCGCTTCTCGCGCTGGGTGATCTTCGCGGCGCACGACGGCTACATCGACATGAACCGGGAGCTCTATCCCGCGGCGCGGCAGTCGCTGCGGAAGATCTACCTGCTCACGGGGGTTCACGACGAGATCGTGGAGCACACGCGGCGCGCGCACACCCTCATGCGGCGGGAGCGCCTGGGCAGGGTCGAGATGAGGATCCTCCCTCGGGCCGCGCACGAGCTGCCGCCGCAGTTCGACGCCGAGGTGCGGCGCGCGCTGCGCTTCGTGACGCGGTGACCGCCCGTCGAGTCGCTTGACACGGGGTGAACCCCCGATAGAGTCGCCCGCCCTTCGCGACCCGAATTCATCCAACACCCCGATCGAGGCAGAGCGTCTTCATGCAGGTCACCGTCTCTCGCGTTTCGCCCGTCGTCGTCTCCCTCCGCGTCGAGCTCCCCCAGGAGCGCGTGCGCACCGAGATGGAGAGGGCCTACAACAGCGTCTCCCGCGAAGCCCAGATCAAGGGCTTTCGAAAGGGCAAGGTCCCGCGGCCCCTGCTGAAGCAGTACTACGGCGCGAAGATCGAGTACGACGTCGCCAACCGGCTCGTGAACGAGACCCTCGACGACGCGATCCGCGACAGCAAGGTCGAGACGATCGGCGCGCAGCCGAAGATCGACGCGCCCGATCCGATCAAGGAGAACGCCGCGTGGCACTACGTCGCGTCGGTCGAGGTCCGGCCCGAGATCGGCGAGATCAACTACGGCGCGCTGGTCCTGACCAAGAAGGTGTACACGGTCGACGAGCACGACATCGAGCACGTGCTCGACGAGAAGCGCGAAGAGCACAGCACGGTGCAGACGCCCGAGCCCATCCGCCCGGCGCAGAAGTCCGACTCGGTGACCTTCGACTGGGACCTGCTCCTCGACGGCGTGTCGATGCCCGAGTTCGCGGCGAAGGGCCGCACCACGGAGATCGGCCGCGGCGTGCTCTTTCCCGAGGTCGAGGCCGGCCTCGAGGGGATGCTCCCGGGCGACGTGAAGGACATCGTGGTGACCTTCCCCGAGTCTCACAGCCGCAAGGAGCTCGCGGGCAAGTCGGCGACGCTGCGGGTGACCGTGAGCGCGCTGCAGGAGAAGGTGCTCCCGACGCTCGACGACGAGTTCGCGAAGGACGTCGGGGCGGAGAGCCTCGAGGCGCTCAAGGCGTCGATCCGGGCCGACCTCGAGAAGAAGTACGCCGAGAAGTCCGACGACGAGGTCAAGGACGAGGCGATCAACCTGCTGGTGAAGGAGCACGAGGTCGAGGTCCCCCGACGCTGCTCTCGCAGATCCTGCAGCAGATGCGGCAGCAGATGGTGCGGGGCCTGGGGATGGCGGGCTCGAACACCGACGCCCTCGACAACATCCTCCGCCCCGAGGCCACGCTGCGAGCCCGCGCCGGGCTGCTCCTCACGGAGATCGCGCGGCAGAACAACCTCCTGGTCACCGACGCGGACCTCGCGGCGGCGATGGAGGAGATCGCGAAGGAGCGCAGCGTCGCGGTGCAGCGCGTTCGCGCCGAGTACCAGACCGAGGCCCGCCGTCAGGACCTCATCGGCCGCGTGCTCGAGGACAAGGTCACGGCCTTTCTGCTCTCGAAGGCGACCATCACCGAGCAGGTGACCCCGACGCACACGCACGACGAGGCGCACGACGCGCCGAGCGACACGAAGTGAGGAGCGCAATGGAAGACGTCACGCCCAGGAACTTCATCCCCTACCCCCAGGTCATCGAGACGACCCACCGCGGGGAGCGCTCGTGGGACATCTTCTCGCGGCTGCTCAAGGACCGCATCGTCTTTCTGGGCTCGGAGATCAACGACGACGTCGCGAACATCGTCATCGCGCAGCTGCTGTACCTGGAGTCTGAAGACCCCGACAAGGAGATCATGGTCTACGTGAACAGCCCCGGCGGGGTGATCACGGCGGGCCTCGCGATCTACGACACCATGCAGTACATCCGCTGCCCGGTGAGCACCCTGTGCCTCGGGCAGGCGGCGTCGATGGCCTCGCTGCTGCTCTGCGCCGGCGCCAAGGGCCGGCGGCTCGCGCTGCCCAACGCGCGCATCCTGATTCACCAGCCGCTCGGGGGCGTGCGCGGCCAGGCGACGGACATCGAGATCCACGCCCGCGAGATCCTCCGGCTGCGCCAGCGCCTCACGGAGATCTACATCGAGCACACGGGGCAGGACGAGGAGCGCATCCGGCGCGACACCGAGCGCGACCTGATCATGGACGCCGCCGAGGCGAAGGCCTACGGGCTCATCGACGACGTGGTGCAGACCCGCAAGCCTGAGAAGAAGTAGCAGCGCGCGGGCGGCAGCTTCCTTGCCGCCCGCGCCATGCGTTGATTAGACTCTTGGACCCATTTCGGGCCGCCGGTCTCAGGGACGGCGACTCAACGACAGAGGGCAGCGGTGAGCAGCAGGCGAGACGATTCCCACGGCAACCTGGCGTGTTCCTTCTGCGGCAAGAGCCAGCGGGAGGTGAAGAAGCTGATCGCCGGCCCCACGGTGTACATCTGCGACGAGTGCATCGGGCTCTGCAACGACATCATCGCCGAGGAGGTCGAGCGAGACGACCAGCTCCGCGGGTCGTCGCCGATCCCCAAGCCGGCGGAGATCAAGGGCATCCTCGACGACTACGTCGTGGGCCAGGAGCGGGCGAAGAAGATCCTCTCCGTCGCGGTGCACAACCACTACAAGCGCATCGAGGCGAAGGGCATCGGCGACGACGGCGTCGAGCTGCAGAAGTCGAACATCCTCCTGCTCGGGCCCACGGGCACGGGCAAGACGCTCCTGGCGCAGACGCTGGCGAAGATCCTCAACGTCCCCTTCGCCATCGCCGACGCGACCACGCTGACCGAGGCGGGGTACGTGGGCGAAGACGTCGAGAACATCATCGTGCAGCTGCTGCAGAACGCCGATCACGACATCGAGCGGGCGCAGCGCGGCATCGTGTACATCGACGAGATCGACAAGATCGCCCGCAAGGGTGACAACCCGTCGATCACCCGCGACGTGAGCGGCGAGGGGGTGCAGCAGGCGCTGCTGAAGATCCTCGAGGGCACCGTGGCCAACGTGCCGCCGAAGGGCGGCCGCAAGCACCCGCAGCAGGATTTTCTCCAGGTCGACACGACGAACATCCTGTTCATCTGCGGCGGCGCCTTCGTGGGACTCGACGCGGTGATCGAGCGCCGCGTGAGCTCGCGCAACATGGGCTTCGGCGCCGAGATCCCGAGCAAGGCCGACAAGAAGATCGGCGAGCTGTTTCAGCAGGTGCAGCCCGAGGACCTCTTGAAGTTCGGGATGATCCCCGAGTTCATCGGGCGCCTCCCGGTGCTCGCGACGCTGCACGAGCTCAACGAAGACGCCCTCGTCGACGTGCTCACCAAGCCGCGCAACAGCCTCGAGCGGCAGTACAAGCGCCTGTTCGACATGGACGGCGTGAAGCTGAAGTTCACCAAGGGCGCGCTCGGCGCCGTCGCGCGCGAGGCCCTGGCGCGGCAGAGCGGCGCCCGCGGCCTCCGGGCCATCCTCGAGCACGCGATGCTCGACGTGATGTACGAGGTGCCCTCCAAGAGCGGCATCAAGGAGGTCGTGGTGAACGAGGAGGTGATCCTCAAGCACGAGGCTCCGCTGATCGTCTATCACAAGGAGAGCGCCGAGAGCGCCTGACGCCCGCGCGTCGCGCCCACGCCGCCCCTGTCACCCACCGCAACGCTGGACGGGCGCCCACGATGGGCGTAGACCGTGCGGCTCCGCCTGCGAGGCGATCGAGGTTCCCGCCATGCTGTTCTCCAGAAGCGACGGCCGCCGCGGCGAGCCCTCGTCGCTGACGCTCCCGCTCCTCCCGCTTCGCGACATCATCGTGTTCCCGCACATGGTGGTGCCGCTCTTCGTCGGCCGCGAGAAGAGCATCGCCGCCATCGACGCCGCCATCGCCCGCGACAAGGAGATCTTCCTCGCGGCGCAGCGCCGGCCCAAGACGAATTCCCCCGTCGCTGAAGACATCTACGACGTGGGGACCATCGGCACGATCCACCAGTTTCACCGCCTGCCTGACGGCACGGTGAAGGTGCTGGTCGAGGGCAGGCGGCGGGGCCGGGTCACGGCCTGGCACGACCACGAGCCGCACTTCATGGTCGACGTCGAGGGCCTCGCGGAGCCCTCGCAGGTCAACGTCGAGGTCGAGGCGCTGATGCGCTCGGTGCAGTCGACCTTCGAGACCTACGTGAAGCTCAACAAGCGGGTGCCCCCCGAGATGTTGATGACCGTGCAGACCATCGAGGAGCCGGGGCGGCTCTCAGACACGGTGGTGGTGCACCTCGGCAGCGTGAAGCTGCAGGACCGTCAGGCCCTGCTCGAGACCGCCGACCCCGTGAAGCGCCTCGAGCGCCTCCACGAGGTGATGCAGTCTGAGATCGAGATCCTTCAGGTGGAGAAGAAGATCCGCTCCCGCGTGAAGCGCCAGATGGAGCGCACGCAGAAGGAGTACTACCTGAACGAGCAGATGCAGGCGATTCAGAAGGAGCTCGGCGAGCGCGACGAGTTCAAGACCGAGCTGCAGGAGCTCGAAGACCGCCTGAAGCAGAAGAAGCTCTCGAAGGAGGCGCAAGAGAAGGTCCGCAAGGAGGTCAAGAAGCTGCGGATGATGCAGCCGATGTCCGCCGAGGCCACGGTGGTGCGCAACTACATCGACTGGATCCTCGCGCTCCCCTGGGACGAGAAGACCGAGGACCAGCACGACATCGCCGCCGCCGAGCAGGTGCTCGACGACGACCACTACGGGCTGAAGAAGATCAAGGAGCGGATCATCGAGCACCTCGCGGTGCAGACGCTGACCCGCCAGCTCCGGGGTCCGGTGCTGTGCCTCGTGGGTCCTCCCGGCGTGGGCAAGACCTCCCTCGCGAAGAGCGTGGCCCGCGCGATGGGTCGGCGCTTCGTGCGCCTCGCCCTGGGCGGCGTGCGCGACGAGGCCGAGATTCGCGGTCACCGCCGCACGTACATCGGCGCGATGCCCGGCAAGATCGTGCAGTGCTTGAAGAAGGCCGGGAGCAACAACCCCGTCTTTCTCCTCGACGAGGTCGACAAGATGTCGTCCGACTTTCGGGGCGACCCCGCCGCGGCGCTGCTGGAGGTGCTCGACCCGGAGCAGAACGGCGCCTTCGCCGACCACTACCTCGACCTCGACTACGACCTCTCCGACGTGATGTTCATCACCACGGCGAACAGCCTCGGCGGCATCCCCGTGCCGCTGCAGGACCGCATGGAGATCATTCAGCTCACGGGCTACACCGAGTTCGAGAAGCTCAACATCGCGGTGAAGTACCTCGTGCCGAGGCAGCGCAAGGAGGCCGGCCTCGAAGACGTCGACGTCGAGGTCTCCGAGGGCGCGCTGCGGGCGCTGATCAATCACTACACGCACGAGGCCGGCGTGCGATCGCTCGAGCGCGAGATCGGCTCGCTCATGCGCAAGATCGCGCGGCAGGTGCTCGCCGAGGGGCGCGACAAGCGCTTCGAGGTGCAGGCCAAGGACGTGCCGCGCTACCTCGGGGTGCCGCGCTTTCAAGTGGGTCGCAAGGAGGAGCGCGACGAGGTCGGGCTCACCATGGGCCTCGCGGTGACGCAGTACGGCGGCGACCTGCTCGCGAACGAGGTCACCGTGATGCACGGCAAGGGCAAGCTGCTCACCACCGGCAAGCTCGGCGACGTGATGCAAGAGAGCGGGCAGGCCGCGATGTCGTATGTGCGCGGCCGCGCCAGGGACCTCGGCCTCGAGCCCGAGTTCTACTCGAAGCTCGACGTGCACATTCACTTCCCCGAGGGGGCGATCCCCAAGGACGGGCCCAGCGCGGGCATCACCATGGCGACCTCGCTGGTCTCCGCGCTGCTCAAGGTGCCCGTGCGCCGAGACGTGGCCATGACCGGTGAGATCACCCTGCGCGGCAGGGTGATGGCCATCGGCGGCCTCAAGGAGAAGCTCCTCGCCGCGCACCGCGGGAGCATTCGCACCGTGGTGGTCCCGAAGGAGAACCGAAAGGACCTTCGCGACGTGCCCCGGCGCGTGTTGCGCTCGATGCGGGTGGTCCTGGTCGATCACATCGACGACGTGCTCCGCGAGGCGCTGGTGCTCAGCCCCGAGGTGTACAACCGGCTCTTCGCCGGGCGCCCGCGCCCGATGGAGTACCGAGACGGCGAGCTGGTCGAAGAGACCGCCGACGCGCCGCGTGCCAGCGTGGAGGGCGCCGCGGGCCACGCGTGACGAACACGAGCTCCCTGGGGTATGAACCCTGGGGACACGCGCGGGTAGCTCAGTGGCAGAGCTCCTGTCTTACACACAGGCTGTCGCAGGTTCGACCCCTGTCCCGCGCACCCACGGAGAGCCATGTCGGCACAAGAGCACAGCAGAACCCTCGTTCGACGGTACGCGGCAGGCGTGGGCCTGGGTGGGGGTATCCCGCTGCCGGGCGTCTCGATGGCCGTGACCGCGGCGGAGGTGAAGCTGGTGGCCGACATCGCCCGCGCCTACGGTCAGCCGGTGACCGACGCCGACGCCCTCCGGCTCATCGCCCTCTCGGGCGCGAAGAACGTGGGCGTCAAGGCCGTGGGCGAGCTCGCCGCGGCGGTCCCGGTGGTGGGGTGGTTCGCGCGCCCCGCGCTCTTCGCCGCGAGCGTCAGGGCCGTGGGCGAGGCGGCCATTCGGCACTTCGAGGCGAAGCACCCGAACGAGCCCCTGCACGCCTAGTACCTTCCCATCCTCCGCCACGACGTACGAGCTCGGGTCCGCGACCCGCTCCCGTTGTTGGGCGCGACGATCCGCTTCGCGCTGCTTCGTGGTCGACTCTCGACGCGCCGCCAGCCCCACGCTTCGACTCGGCGCCTCGTGGCGCGGAGTCAGCCCGCGGAGCGCGCACCCGGCCCGCCGCGGGACGGGGCCGAGGCTCAGGCCACGGCCCTCTTCGCGGCGGGAGCCACCACCACGGGGTTGATGTAGCGTCGGCGCACGAGCTTCGCGCGCCCCAGGCGCTCTTCGCCCTCGGCAGAGAGGCGGTTCGCGCCCCACACGCACACCCCGAGCTCGTCGCGCGAGGCCTCGACGCCGCAGCGAAGGCCCGCTCGCCGCAGCGCGAAGGCCATCACCGTCGCGCTCGGGGGGCGGCTCAGGGGATCCAGGGAGAGCGCCTGATCGATCACCTCGGCGAGGGGGGCCGGGACATCCGAGTGAACCCGACGGAGCGCGGGGCGCGGCGACTCGAGCGCCGCTCGGCTCGGGAGGTAGCTCTCGAGGCGACGGCCCGAGAAGAGCTCCCAGAGCACCGCGCCCACCGCGTAGAGGTCGCCCCGCACGCCGTGGACCTCGCCTCGAAGAGACTCAGGGGGCGAGTACACCGCGCGGTCGGAGGGCAGGTCACCCCGCGCCGCCAGGCGGGCGTGGCTCGCGTGCTTCGCGAGGCCCAGGCCCGTGAGCTTCGTCACGCCGTCGGCGCCCAGGAGCACGTGCGAAGGCACGACCCCCCGGTGGATCACCTCCACGCCGGGGCCGTGCGCCGCCGCGAGGGCGCCCAACAGGGCGGCGCCCACCGAGAGCACCGCGGAGAGGCTGAGGGCCCGGTTGCGGCGCTGGAGCAGCTGCAGCGCCGACACCCCCTCGACCCACTCGGTCGCGAGCCACGGCCCCTGCGCGTCGACGCCGTCTGCCACCCAGCGCACCACGTGGGGGCAGCCCATCATGCGGGTGAAGCGCGCCTCGTCCGTGAAGCGGCCCTGCATCACCGAGTCGGTCGCGGCGCGGCCCTGAAGGCGCTTGAGCGCGACCCGGCCCTCGGTCGCCTCGTCGATGGCGCGCCAGACGGCGTAGCGCTCCGACGAGTCGATCGATGCTTCCAGTCGAAAGCGCCCCCCCACGAGCTCGTTGCGCACGTCCATGACCTGGGGCGATAGACCGTCCGACCGAGACGCCGCAAATTTCTGACCAGGAATGCCTCTAGGTACCTGGTATTCCAGAAGAAATCACGACGCGAGCGCGGGGCGCGCCGAAGGCGTAGGGCAGCGACTCCCACGACGGCAGGTCGAGCACGGCGAGGTCGGCGCGGGCCCCCGGCTCGATGACCCCTCGGTCGGTCCTCCCGAGGGCGCGCGCGGCGACGCGGGTGATGGCGTGCCAGGCCTCGACCGTGCTCAGCCCCATCTGCCGCACCGCGAAGCTCGCCATGAGCGGGAGCGAGTCGGTGTGGCTCGTGCCGGGGTTGCAGTCGGTGCCGAGGGCCACCTCGACGCCGAGGTCACGGATCCGCCGCGCGTCGGGGAGGGGCTGTCCGAGCGAGAACGCCGCGCCCGGGAGCAGCACGCCCACCACCCCCGCCGCGGCCATCGCCCGGGCGTCGTCGTCGGCCAGGTGCTCGAGGTGGTCCGCGCTCGCGGCGCCCAGCTCGGCGGCGAGGCGAGCGGCGCCGACGTCCTCGAACTGACCGACGTGAGTCGCGCGCGGAGGCCCAGCGCGCGCGCCGCCCGAGCACGGGTCGCGCCTCGTCGACCGAGAAGCCCGGTCCGTCGAGGTACGCGTCGATGAAGCTCGCGTAGCGCCCTGCGCGGCACCGCGGGGAGCCACGCCGCGCGCACTCGTCGAGAGTGCGCGCGCTCGTCAGGAGACCGCGGCGCTCCGGGGACGGCGTGGAGCGGGAGGAAGGTCGGCACCACCGAGGGCGCGCGCAGGCGCAGCAGCCCGAGGCAGCGGAGCTCGTGCGCGAGGTCGAGGGCGTATCCCGTCTTCACCTCGACGGTGGTGGTGCCGTACGCGCGCATCCTCGCGAGGCGTGCGTCGAGTTCGCGCGAGAGCTCCAGCTCGCTCGCGCCGCGCACGGCGGCGACGGTGGACGCGATGCCGCCGCCCCTCGCGGCGATCTCGGCGTAGCTCGCGCCGCGCACGCGGAGGCTGAACTCCCCCGCGCGGTCGCCCGCGAACAGCGCGTGGGTGTGCGGGTCGACGAGCCCGGGGCAGAGCAGCCCGTCGCCCACGTCGATCACCTCGGCCCCGGGCCGCAGGGTCACCGCCCGCTCGACCTCGAGGGTGCTGCCCACCGCGACGACGCGGTCGCCGCGCACCGCCACGGCCCCGTCTCGAACGAGCCCGAGGGCGTCGGGGTTCCACGGGTCGCGGGGGTCGAGGGCGCCCCGCATGGTGATCATCTCCCGCGCGTGGCGGAGGAGCAGCGTGGCGTCGGTCATCGCGGGGCGAGGTGGGGAACGCGCACGCCCCGCTCGGCCGCGCACGCGATCGCCTCGGGGTAGCCCGCGTCGGCGTGGCGGATCACCCCCATCCCCGGGTCCGAGGTGAGCACGCGCTCGAGGCGCCGCTCGGCCTCGGGGGTCCCGTCGGCGACGATGACCATGCCCGCGTGGATGGAGTTGCCGATGCCGACGCCGCCGCCGTGGTGCACGCTCACCCAGGTCGCGCCCCCCGCGCAGTTGATCAGCGCGTTGAGGATCGGCCAGTCGGCGATGGCGTCGGAGCCGTCGCGCATCGCCTCGGTCTCGCGGTGCGGCGAGGCCACGGAGCCGCAGTCGAGGTGGTCGCGGCCGATCACGATGGGCGCCTTCACCCGGCCGTCGCGCACGAGGTCGTTGAAGGCCTTCCCGACGCGCGCCCGCTCGCCGTAGCCGAGCCAGCAGATGCGCGCGGGGAGCCCCTGAAAGTGAACCCGCTTCTGCGCGAGCTCGATCCAGCGCCGGAGCGAGGGGTCATCGGGGACCGCCTCGAGCACCGCCCGGTCGGTCACCGCGATGTCTTCGGGGTCGCCCGAGAGCGCGACCCAACGAAACGGACCGCGGCCGGTGCAGAACTGCGGGCGAATGTACGCGGGCACGAAGCCCGGGATCTCGAAGGCCCCCACGGCGCCCCCGAGCGTCGCCTCGCCCCGGAGGTTGTTCCCGTAGTCGCACGCGAAGGCGCCCCGAGCCTGCATCGCGCGCATCGCGTCGACCTCGGCCACCATCCCCCGGCGGGCCCTGGCGACGTACTCCACGGGGTCGGCGGACCGGAGCGCAGCGGCCTCGTCGAGGGTCATCCCCGGCGGCACGTAGCCCACCAAGGGGTCATGCGCCGAGGTCTGCTCGGTCACAAAATCAGGGTTGACCCTGCGGCGGACCAGCTCGGGGAACACCTCCGCAGCGTTGCCGATGAGCCCGACGCTCAGCGCGTCGCCCGCGTCTCGGGCGGCGGTGATCCAGCCCAGGGCCTCGTCGAGGGAGGCGGTCACCCGGTCGACGTAGCCCGTCTCGACGCGCCGACGCGCGCGCTCGGCGTCGACCTCGACGGCGAGGCAGCAGGCGCCGTTCATCGTCGCCGCGAGGGGCTGCGCGCCGCCCATGCCGCCCAGGCCCGCCGTGAGGATCCAGCGTCCCTTCCAGCTGCCGCCGAAATGCTGCCTCCCCGCCTCGGCGAAGGTCTCGAAGGTGCCCTGCAAGATGCCCTGGCTGCCGATGTAGATCCACGACCCCGCGGTCATCTGCCCGAACATGATCAGGCCCTGCGCTTCGAGCGTGCGAAAGTGCTCCCAGGTCGCCCACTTCGGCACGAGGAGCGAATTCGCCAGGAGCACCCGCGGCGCGTCGCGGTGCGTGCGAAAGCGACCGACGGCCTTGCCCGACTGCACCAGCAGCGTCTCGTCGTCGCCCAGGGTGCTCAGCTCTCGGACGAGGACGTCGAAGGCCTCCCACGAGCGCGCGGCGCGGCCTGTTCCGCCGTAGACCACGAGGTCGTCGGGGCGCTCGGCCACGTCGGGGTCGAGGTTGTTCATCAACATGCGGAGGGCGGCCTCTTGCTGCCATCCCCGAGCGGTGAGCCCTGCGCCCCGGGGCGCGCGAACCGTGCGTGCGTTGGACATCGCGTGCAAACGTAGGCGATGCCCCGAGGGTCGAGCAACGGCGGGCGCGTTGACCTCTCCCCGTGGGCCTGTATGTTCCGCCGCCCCCTCTCGCAGGAGCCCGCACGCGATGTTCGCCGGCCTACAGGATTCGCACCTCGACGCCTATCTCCCCGCGAAGGCGTCGTCGAACATGTTCACGCGCCCCCGGCTGGAGGTGAAGCAGTGGCTCCTGGGCCTCGCGCCCCGGCTGCAGGCCGCCGCCTCGGCGCGGTCGACCCACCTCGAGGTGAGCGCCTCCGACGAGCGCCCCTCCGTCTGGAACAAGCACAGCGTGACCTCGCAGTGGCTCTTCCTCTGGCGCGACGAGGAGGCGCGGCGGCACCTCGAGGCCGTGCTCGACCAGGGGCGCACCCTGGCGGCCACGCTCACCGACCCGACGCCCTTCGTGCGCCACGCGTTCCTCGCGGTGCGCGTCGACGCGTCGGGGGTCGAGGTCTCTCTGCGGGTGCACCACGACGCCTGGGTCGACACGCGAAACCTCCGCGCCCGGCTCGCCGACCCGCTGGGCCGCGCCGCGCTCCTGCAGGGCCTCTGGAGCGCGAACGACGTGGTCGTCGGCGTCACCGACGGGCCGACCTTCGCCGCCGGCGACCTCGACGGCGTTCGCCTCGGAGAGACCCTCGACGCGCTGAACACCGAGGGCCGCTGGTGGTTCGTGCGCGCGCTGCGCTACGAGCGCGCCGAGGCCATCGCGCGCGGCACCGGCCTCGCCGACGACCTCGCCGAGGCCTTCGAGCGGCTCCTCCCGCTCTACGGCCTCGTCGCGTGGTCGAGGGACAACGACCAGATCCGCGTCGAGGCGGAGATCCAGGCGGCGGAGGCGGCGCGCGTCGCGCACGAGGCCGAGACCGCCGCGCGCGAGGCCGAGTGGCAGGCGACCCACGACGCGGAGATCCACCGCGCGCAGAAGCTGGCCGAGGTGCGCTCCCACGAGCGCGCGGCGGCGCTGGAGCGGGCGCGGCCCGCGGTGGTGCAGCAGGCCGTCCAGAGCGTGGTGAAGGACGCACAGCCCCCCGCTCTCCGCCCCGCGCCCAAGCCCGCCGCGCGCCCCGCGAGCGCCCCGAGTCCGGCCCCCGCGCGCCCGGCGGCCCCCGCGCGCCCGGCGGCCCCCAAGCCGCTGGCCGTGGGGTCGCGGGTGGTCGTTCGCGAGGGCCCCTTCGCGGGGCGGGTGGGCGTGGTCCTCGCGCTCGACGCGAAGGGCGGGGCGAGGGTGAATTTCGGGCTGCTCTCGGCGCGCGTCGAGCTCTCGGAGCTCGGCGCCGAGGCGGGCTGATCACTCCTCGGGGTCGGGGGGCGGGGGCGCCGGCGCCGCGCGAGCCTCGTCGCGTCCCTTGCGGCGCGTGGGCTTGACCGACGCGTCGGCGCGCACGTCAGGCCGCAGCGCGTCGTCGACGCTCTTGAAGCGCACCTCCATCTTCACCTCGAAGGCCAGCCCCGTGAGGATCTTCTTCACGTCCGCCGCGAAGTTCGTGGTGCTGAGAAAGTCGCGCATCTCCTTCGCGACGGCGGTGTAGAGCCCCTTCTTGGTCTCATCGACCTGGTCGAGGACCACCGTCGCGACCTCGCGAGGGAGCTTGAGGTTCTCGATCACGCCGCGAACGGTGTCCTCGCTCTTGGAGATGGCGCCGATGCCCGACTCGATGCCGCGCTTCACGATCCGCTCGAGGAGGCCGTCGTGGCTCTTCGCGCCGTCGCCGGGAGGCACCGAAGGCTTGTCGTCACCTGACATCGCCGCGACGCTACGGACCCCCGCGGGGCCCGTCAACGGACCGGCGGCGCGGGGCCCGGGCGTGCTACCCATGCGCGCCATGCCTGAGGTCCTGCTGATCTCCAAGCCCATCGCGCCGCCGTGGACCGACTCGAACAAGAACCTCGTTCGAGACCTCGCCGGCGCGATGACCCGCTGGTCGCCCGTGGTGATGACCCCCGCGGGGGTCGCCCTCGAGGGCGTGCGCTCCGAGCCGATCTACCCCGACATCGGCCGCTACGCCCCCTCGCGCCTCGCGAACGCGCGGGTGCTCCGGCGCCTCCTGCTCGGCAGACGCACGGAGCTCTGGCACTTCTTCTTCGGTCCGAACCCCCTGACGCTCCGCGCGGGGAGGCTCGCGGCGACCCTGCGGCGCGCGCCGACGGTGCACACCCTCGCGAGCGCGCCCGACGACCTCGAGGGCGTGGCCCGGCACCTCTTCGCCGACCGCGTCGTCGCGCTCAGCGAGCACACCGCGCGTCGGCTCCGCGCCGCGGGGGTCGAGGCGACGGTGATCCCGCCGGCGCAGCGCGAGCTCCGCGTGAGCCCTGGAGAGATCGCGGAGGCGCGGGCGCGCCACGGGCTGCCGGAGCGCTACGCGGTGTACCCCGGCGACCTGGAGTTCAGCGACGGCGCCCGCACGTTCCTCGACGCGGCGTCGCGCGCGCCGGAGGGCGTGGGCTTCGTCATCGCCTCGCGGCCGAAGACGCCGCGGGCGCAGGCGGCGGCCGACGCGCTGCGCGAGGAGGCGCGGCGGCGCGGCACGACCCTCACGATCCTGGGCGAGCTCCGTGACATCCACGCCGTGCTCGCCGGCGCCCTCGCGACCTGCCTCGTCGTCGACACCCTGCACGCCAAGATGGACCTCCCGCTCGTCCTCCTCGAGTCGATGCTGCTGGGCGTTCCCGCGCTCGTCGGCGCCGGCACCGCGGCGGAGGAGCTCGTGGCGAGCGGCGGCGCCCTCGCGGTGCCTCACGGGGACGCCAGCGCCCTCGCCGACGCGCTCGGCGAGCTCGACGCCGACCCCACGCGGCGGGGCGAACTCGCCGAGGCGGGCGGGCGCTGGGTGCGCGAGCGCTGCTCGCCCGCGGCGGTGGCGGCGCGCTACGAGGCGCTCTACGACGAGCTCCTGCGGCGGTGACACCATTGCAGCCGCGGCGTTTCCGCGCTAGACGCGCGCCGCATGCAAGCCCGTGATGAGGCCACCCGCGCCTACTACAACGACTTCTCGGCCTGGTACGAGCGCGAGCGCGGCCGCGGGTATCACCAGCTCATCGACGACCTCGAGGTCGAGGTCGCGCGGCCCTTCGCCGACGGCGCTCGGGTGCTCGAGGTGGGGTGTGGCACGGGGCTGATCCTCCAGCGAATCGCACCGCTCGCGCGCGAGGCCAAGGGCATCGACATCTCGCCCGGCATGCTCGAGAAGGCGCGGGAGCGCGGGCTCGACGTGTGCGAGGGCGTCGCGACGAGGCTCCCCTTCGACGACGGCGCCTTCGACCTGGTCTACTCGTTCAAGGTCCTCGCGCACGTGCCCGAGATCCGCGAGGCCCTCGCGGAGATGGGCCGCGTGTGCGCGCCCGGCGGCGTGGTGCTCGCGGAGTTCTACAACCCGCGGAGCGTGCGCTACCTCGCCAAGCGCTTCGGCGGCGCGGGGCGCATCTCGGCGACGCGCACCGAGGCCGAGGTCTACACGCGCTTCGACGCGCCTGAAGACATCCCGTCGCTGCTCCCCTCGTCGCTGACGCTCGAGGGATACCGCGGGGTTCGGGTGTTCACGCCGATGGCGCGGGCGGTGTCGGTGCCGGTGCTGGGCGGGCTGCTCCGCCGCGCCGAGCACCTCGCGCTGCGCTCGCCGCTCGCGCGCTTCGGAGGCTTTCTCGTCGCCGTGCTCCGCAAGCGCTGACGCGGGGCCCCCCGGTTGGGTAGACTCCGCCCCCGATGACCAGCGCGGCGCGCATCCTCGTGGTGGACGACGAGTCCTCCCTACGCCAGATGATGGACGTGCTCCTGCGACGCATGGGGCACGACGTGCAGCTCGCGTCGGGCGTCGGAGAGGCCACCGAACTGATCTCGTCGGGCTCGGGCGCCTTCGACCTGATCATGACAGACCTGATGATGGCCGACGGCAACGGCCTCCAGGTGCTCGATCGGGCGAGGGAGGTCTCGGAGAACACCCAGGTGCTCCTCGTGACCGCGCACGGCTCGGTCGAGACCGCGGTCGAGGCGATGCGCCGCGGGGCCTACGGCTACCTCGAGAAGCCGCTGAGCGTCGCCACGGCGCGCGCGGTGGTCGAGAAGGCGCTCGAGAAGCGCGCGCTGCTCAAGGACAACGCCGCGCTGCGCACGCTCACCCGCGGCCTCAGCGCCGACGCCTCGCCGCTCATCGGCAGGAGCGCGCCGTTTCTCAACGCCATCGAGTTCGTGAAGCGCGCGGCGCCCACGCGCGCGAGCGTGCTGATCACCGGCGAGAGCGGCACCGGCAAGGAGCTCTTCGCGCGCGCCGTGCACCAGGGCAGCGACCGAAAAGACGGTCCGTTCCTGGTGCTGAACTGCGGCGCGATCCCCGAGAACCTCATCGAGAGCGAGCTGTTCGGGCACGAGAAGGGGGCGTTCACCGGGGCCGATCGAAAGAGCCTGGGGATGTTTCGCCAGGCCGACGGGGGCACGCTCTTTCTCGACGAGGTCGGCGAGATCCCGCTGCTGCTCCAGGTGAAGCTCCTGCGGGCGCTGCAGGAGCGCCGGGTGCGCCCGGTCGGCGCCTCGGCGGAGGTCCCCGTCGACGTGCGCATCGTCGCGGCGACGAACCGCGACCTCGGGCAGATGGTGCGCGAGAAGACCTTCCGCGAGGACCTCTTCTGGCGCCTGAACGTGCTCCGCGTGCAGCTCCCCTCGCTGCGCGAGCGCCGTGACGACCTCCCGGTGCTCATCGAGCACTTTCGCGCGAAGTTCGCCAACGAGCAGGGCCGCTCTCTCATCGCGTTCAGCCCCGAGGCGATGCGAACGCTGGTGGGCTACGAGTGGCCGGGCAACGTGCGCCAGCTCCAGCACGCCATCGAGAGCGCCGTGCTCCTCGCGCGCAACAGCACGATCACCCTCGACGACCTGCCCCCTGAGGTCGTCGGCGCGCAGCTCCCGACCCGCGGCGAGGTCGTGCTCCCCCCCGAGGGCATCGACCTCGAGGCCACCCTCGAGCGCATCGAGCGCTCGCTGATTCGCCAGGCGCTCGAGCGCTCCCGCGGCGTGCGCACGAAGGCCGCGCAGACGCTGGGCCTGAGCTTTCGCTCGCTGCGCTACCGCCTGCACAAGCTCGGCATCGCGGTCGACGGCGCCGACGGCGACCTCGACGCGGAGGGCTGAGCGAGGCCCCCCTCCACACCGACGCGGCGATCTGGCAGACTTGAGCCAGCGTCCCTCGACGCGCGAGGAGCCCGACCATGCGCCGTAGCCTGCAGAACCTCCGCAAGTCCTCTGGGGGCATGACCCTCGTGGAGCTGATGATCGTCGTGGTGATCCTCGGCATCCTCGCGGGCATCGCTGGGATTTCGTACTCGATCTACATCCGCCGCAGCCGCTCGCAGGAGGCCACGACGCAGCTCGCGTCCATCGCCGCGCGCGAGGCCGCGTACCGCTCCGAGTTCGCGGTCTACTGCCCCGCTGGCGCGTCGTCGGGCTCACCCCCCACGAGCCTCGGGACCTCGAACGCATGGCCCACGACCTCGCCGGGCACCCTGACCGAGTTCGCCTCGGGCGCGCCCGTCGAGTGGCTCCAGCTCGGCTATCGCCCGACCGGCACCGTGCGCTATCGCTACGTCGTGCTCACGGGCCAGCCGACGACCTCGCCTCCGGGCGTGACCGGCTGGTCGACCTCGCCGAATCAAGACCTCTGGTTCATCGCCGAGGCCTACGGCGACCTCGATCGCGACAACACCGTGTCGACGCACCGGCTCTTCTCGGGCAACGGCAACACGCTCCAAGTCACCAACGAATACGAGTGAGCGCGCTGCGGACGGCGATCGCGGTCACCGCGGCCCTCGCCGCGTTCGGCGCCGCCAACCAGCTACGAGCGGCGCAGAACCGCTCGTACGAGGGCGCGCGGCGGGTGCTCGACGACGCGCAGATCCCCCACCCGACCGTCGCGCGCCTGGTGTCTCTCGGGCACACCGAGTGGATGGTCGACGTGCTGTGGATCAACGCGACCCTGTACTACTCCGACACCCTCTACGCGCGGCTGCCCTCGAGGTACCTCCGCAGCTACACGCGCACGATGTCCGAGCTCGACCCGAACTTTCGGCAGTCGTACCTGTGGGGCGCCCTCGCGCTGGTCTACCGCACGTCGCGGGTCGAGACCGACGACGTGCGCGACGCGGTGGAGGTGCTCCGTCAGGGCATCCGACGCTTTCCCAACGACCCAGAGCTCCGGGGGCAGCTCGGTCTCTATCTGGCCTTCGAGCTCGGCCCCCGGCTGCGCCCCGGCTCCGCCGAGCACCTCGCCGCGCGCGCTCAGGCGGGTGAGGCCCTGCGCCGGGCCTGCGAGGCGGGCTGGGGGCCTTCGTGGCTGCCCCTCGCGGCGGCGAGCCTGCTGTCCGAGGCCCACCGGGAGCCCGCCGCGCTCGAGCTCCTCCAGGGGGTGCTCTACCGCATCGTGGAGCCCTCCCTGCGAGAGCGGGTCGAGTCTCGCATCGCGGCGCTGCAGCGCGCGGGCGGCGACCGCGGAGGCATCACCGAGACGCTGCGCGCCATCGACTCGCAGCGCGCGGCGGAGATGCCCTGGATCTCGCCGACCCTCTACGTGTTCCTGGGCTCGTCGCCCCTCACGAGGAGGGGCGTCGGGCTGCTACCGGGCTACTCGAGCGCGCGGTTGCGGTAGTCGGCGGTGCCGCCAGCCGGGATGGTGACCGAGAAGGTCGCGCGCGAATTCATCTCTTCGTTCACGCACGAGATCCGGTAGCTCCCCGCCGGCAGCGTGAGCCGCCGCGGCGTCGAGAAGGGACCGCCACGACCCGCGATGGTGCACTGCGACGCCGGACGCGTCGAGAGCAGCAGGGTGCCGTCTCCGCCGCCTCCGGCGGCCGCCGCGGGCGCAGGCGCGGGCGGCTCGGCGCCGGGCGGGCTCGGGCGCGGCAGGGCGCGGCGCGCGCGGCGCGACGTGGCGCGAGGGGCCGCGGCCACCGTGACGCGAGGCGCCGGGGTCGGCGCCCGAGGCGCGGGCGCAGGCTCGGCGACCGGAGCCGGAGCCGGGCCGGGGCTGGCTCCGGGGAGCGGCCTCGGGGGCGGCGTGAGCTGCTGCACCTGGGGAGGGCGTGTTCGCCGCCACCGTGGTGCCCGTCGGGTCCCCGGCAGCGGAGGCACGGCGAGCGGCGCGGGCTCGGGCTCAAGCACCACCTGCATCGGGGTGATCTGCCCCTCGCGCACCGGCACGTCTTGCACGTAGGTTCTGAAGCCCTGCTTGCGCACCTCGACGTGGTGCACGCGGTTCACCGGCAGGTCGGTGACGGTGAAGCTCTGCCCGTTGCCGATCTGCGGGAGGCTGTCGATGCTCACGCTGACGCCGCCGACGTTGGTGGTGATCAGCAGCCCTCCGGTGCTCTCCCCGCGCGTGAGCTTCAGGCCGATGACCACCGCGGCGGCGATGGCGACGATCCCCAGCCCCGCGAGCACGTAGGTCTGCGAGCTGTCCTTGCGGCGGGCCTCGGGGCGGATCGACTCGGTGCGCGCCGGCGACGAAGCCGCGCCGAGGCGGTAGGGCGCCTGCTGCGAGCCCGCGCCCGACACGCTCGGCCCCACGAAGCCCGGAGCGACGCCCGTGAAGGGGTCGCTCTTCGCGGCGGGCGCCGGCGAGGAGATCGGCGCCGCGGGGGCCGGCGGCGCAGACGCCACCGGCGGAGCCGGGGGAGGCGCCACCGCGGGCGCGGGAATCGCGGGCGCGGCGATCGGGAGCGACGACGAGGGCGCCGCGGGGAGCGACGACGACGGAGGCGGCGCGCCGCCCGCGCTGACGCGGGCGCCCGGCAGCGACGGCAGCCCGCCCGCGCCAGGCAGCGAGGGCAGCGCGGGGACGGCGCTCGAGCGCGCCGCGGCGCTCACCGCCGCGCGGGCCGCAGGGGCGCGGGCCGCAGGGGGGAGCGCGCGCATCGCCGCGGCGGCGTCGCGGAGCGACTCGGGCTTGTCGTAGACCTGCGTCGCGAGCTCCTCGTCGTCCCACTCCATCTCGGAGTCGTCGATGAGCTCTTCGGAGGCGGCCGAGTGCGGCCCTGAGCGGCCGGGTGAGGGGGCCGCAGGCGCGGCCTGAAGCTTCGCCATCGGCGGTGGGGGAGCCGCCGCGCCCGACGCGCGAACCGGCGCGGCGGCCGAGGGTCCCACGCCCATGGTCGTGCTGCGCGGACCCCGCGGCGGCGGCGGTGGCGGCGTCCGATTGGCGGGGGCCGCCGCGCTCCGTCCCGGCAGGGGCGGGGGCGGACCCGCGGGGGCTGCCACGCTGCTCTCGAGCTCCTCGAGGTCGGTGGCCCGGCTCGAGTCGAACTTGCGATACTCGTCGTCGCGCGCGGCCTCCTTGGCGATCTCCTCGGCGAAGAGGCGGTGCTGGTAGGTCGAGAGGTCCTTGCGCGCGAAGAAGTTGCCCGAGGTGTACATGAACGATTGCAGGTCATCGTGCAGGTCCATCGCGGTGCGGTAGCGGTCCTCGGGGTGCTTCGCGAGGGCCTTGAGCACGATGGCCTCGAGTTCGTCTGGAACCTTTCGGTTGTAGCTCGTCGGCGGCATGATCTCGACGTTGCGGACCTTCTCCAGCGTGGAGAAGTCTGACTCGCCGACGAACAGTCGCTCCATCGTGAGGAGCTCGTACAGGCAGATGCCCACGGCGAACACGTCGCTGCGCCGATCGACCTGGAGCCCCCGCACCTGCTCGGGGGACATGTACCCGAACTTGCCCTTGAGGATCCCGGCCTGCGTCTTCGAGCTCTTGCTCGCGGCCTTCGCGATGCCGAAATCGATCAGCTTCACGTCGCCGTCGTAGGAGACGAGGATGTTCTGCGGAGAGACGTCGCGGTGCACCAGCTCGAGGGCGCGCCCCGCCGAGTCTTTCTTGTTGTGCGCGTAGTCGAGGCCCTCGCAGAGCTTCATCACGAGGTAGCAAGCCATGGGCACGGGGATGGGCTCGCCGCGCTTCTTGGCCCGCTCGAAGATCGCGCGGAGGTCTTTGCCCCCGACGTATTCGAGGGCGATGAAGTAGGTCTCGGCGACCTTACCCAGCTCGAAGATCTGCGCGATGTTCGGGTGCGTGAGCTGCACCGCGAGCTTCGCCTCGTCGACGAACATCGCGATGAACTCCTGGTCCTCGGCGATGGACGGCAGGATGCGCTTCACCGCGACCAGGCGCTCGAAGCCGGCCTCTCCGAACGACTTGGCCTTGAAGACCTCCGCCATCCCGCCGACGGAGATCCGCTCTAGCAGGTAGTACTTCCCGAACTTGACCGGGTTCTTCACCGAACGTCACTCCTCAAGCGATCAACCGACTCCCCCCCGGAGCCGCCGAGCGCGCTCCGACCGGGTCGGCGCTCACTCTCGACCCGCCTCGACGCGCGGGTAGGGGATTGGATTTGGGCCACGTTCTACCCGCGTGCTTCCAAGCGCGTCAACGGCGTGCGGGCCGCGCAACGAGCCGGCACGTCAGAACCATCCACGGTGAGACCCGGCACGCCGCCAGGGCCTTGGGCGCCAGGGTGACTCAAGGCGCCGCGCCGGGGGTGCCGGGGGGGCGTCGTCGGCTCCCGCCCCAGGAGGGCACGCTCACGCGCCCGCCCACGGTGTGCACCTGAACCCCGCCCTCTTCGTCGCGGCGGTAGCGCACCCTCCGGTGCTGCGCGTCCCACCACACGCGCTGCGGCACAGGGCGCACCTCGGGAAAGACCCGGACCACCCCAGGCTCGTCGCGCAGGACGAGCGACGCGGTGGGCTGGGAGGTCGGGTCCACGGCGGCGCCCGCGAGGTCACGCGCGTCGTCGCGGGCGAGGGCGTCGGCGCCTCCGAGCGCGATGCGGTGCTCGCCGCACTGCGCGAGGGACATCGCGCGCCAGAGCAGCCCCGGCTCCGCGCGGTCGGCGACGAGGTACGTGAGCCAACCGTGCTCGTCGATGCACGCGCCGCGGGTCGAGGTCGACGCCTCGCTCAGCGGACCTCCGCGGAGCAGCGCCCCCTGGTCGACGCGCTCCCAGCGGGCCGCGCCCTGCACGTCACGCCAGCGGATGCCCGCGGTGGACGCGCCCTCGCCAGGACCGAGGCGCACCACGGCCACGGGCGACGCGGCGCCCGCGAGGGGCCACCGCCACGCGGCGGGGGTCCGCGCGGACGAGGTTCACCCAGCGCTCGGCGTGGCCGGGGTCAGGGCGCAGGCGCGTCCTCGCCACGGCCACGGGAAGGGGTGGGGCCCGAAATCGCTCACCCGCCACTCGCCCTCGCCGGGGAGCGCGGGGCTCACCGCGCCGCGGAGCGCCGCGCCGGGCAACACCGGGCGCATCAACAGGTAGAAGAAGTCCCTGGGGTCGCGCTTGATGTACCGGGGAAAGCCCATCTCATCCATCCCGCGGACCATGCGGCGAGCGCGGTAGGTGAACGCCGGCGCCGAGGGGACGGGGCCTTCGGCCTCGTGCCCCGCGGCGATGCGGCGGGCGAGGGGAGGCGTCTGATCTCGCGGCGTGACCCGGAGGAACTCGAAGCCCGTGTTCGCGCCGTTCATGTCCAGGTGCACGCCGTAGGTGCAGCGCGCGGCGAGCATGGCGTCGGCGAGGGAGCGCTCGGTGAGCCCGCGCCCCCAGAAGAAGGCCACGGCGTCATCGCGGGTCTGACAGAGCCCGGTGCGCGCCGTGTGCGACTCGCCCGGCGGGGCGCCGGGGACGTTCCCGCCCCAGAACGTGCGGCGGTACGGGTTGAACACGCCGTCCTCGACCAGCGAGGTGAGGTTCTGACGAAACTCCGCGAAGCCGGGCGGAATCGCCGGGGCCTCGCCAGGCCACGAGCCGAAGCCCGTGCGGCCGTCTTCGAGCACCGCGATGGTCGCGCCCCAGGGCTTGGGCGGGAGAAAGAGCGTCGACTCCGCGAACACCCCCCACTCGCCGTGCAGCGCCTGAAAGCCGCCGTTGAAGCCCGCGGCGAGCCGCCCCAGCGTGGCTGCGTCCCGCGGCACGGTGCCCGTCCCGAGCTCGCCCGTGGATCCCATGGGCTCCTGCGATCCCGGGACCACGTGCAGCGACACCTGCCGGGGGTCCCAGAGGGTCACGTACACCCTCGTGTCGGGGCGCTCGCGGTCGGTGCGCACGAACGACTGGTAGAACGCCGGCGGCGCGCCTGGGTTCCTCGCGACGAAGGGGTCGTCGGCGCTGGCGGCGATCCACTGGCCCTCGCGGGGCAGCGCGCCCGGCAGGGGCGGGCGCATCGGGGCGGGCGGCCAGTTGACCACCGCCCCCTCGGGGTTCGCCGAGGCGTCGCCGCCGAGAAGGTCCGCGAGGTCCTCGGCGACCTCGTCGCGGGAGTGGTCCTCGCCGATGCTCACCCGCGCCCGCGCGACCTCGTGCTGGAGCCCGAACGCGACGTGCTCGAGCCACGCGATGGGCGTCGCGCCGATCCAGGGGATCGCGCGCACGGTGTCGACCATCCACGTCACCCACCCCGTCGTGCCCGGGAGCCTGCGCTGGTGGCGCACCCTCGCGGCGCCCTCGATCGCGCGGCGCTCGCGGAGGGCGATCACCGTCCTCGACCCGTCCGCGACCATCGTGAGCCGCCCGCCCTCGAGCGAGAGCTGGAGCGACGCCGCGGGGCGAACCAGCTCGAAGCGATCGACCTCATACCCCTGCGCGCGACCGGTCTGCTGCCAGCGGGTGACGGCCTCGCGCAGGCGCTCGCCGAGTCCCCGGCCAGCCTCGCGGGGCGGCGCCCCGCCGACCTGCAGCGCGGTGACCGCGACGAAGCGCTCGTCGACCTGCGTCGCGAACGCCGCCCAGGTCCCGTCGGAGCACAGCAGCGCCTCCGAGGCGTCGGGGGAACGTGTGAGGTTCGAGACGTCGCTGAGCTTAAGTACCCGGTCGCCCGGCGCCGTGCGCACCGTGGCGACGTGCACGTCCGCCGCGCCGTCGACGCGCTGGCCGAGAAAGAGCACCCGGCGCGCGCCGAAGCGCTGCGGGTCGAGCCAGCGCACGCTCTCGGGGTCGAGGAGCACCCCGCCCGACGCGACGGCCCGCGCGAGCGAGGGGCCCGACGCGCCGAGCCACGCGCCCGCGCCGCCCAGCGCCGCGAGCAGCGCCGCGGCTCGGAGGGCGAGGAGGGCCGTGCTGCCGCTGCGGTCGTGAAGGTCCTCGAGGTCGGTGTACATGCTGCGCTCGGTCAGTGACGTGCTGATACGTCATGACGAACGGAGGTGACAAAACATTGGCGCATCGTCGAGCGCCCTCCGCCGCCGCGCCGGGAGAAACCTGGGCGCCCTCCGCGTTGACACCGACCGACGCGGGGACGTAGGAGCGCTGCCGTGGGTGAACGCCGGGGGAGATCGCCGCATCCCACCCCGGCGCTGCCCAGAGAGAGGTCGTGATGGATATCCGTCGAACGCTGCGCGAAGCGATCAACAAGAGCGCCCTGTACCCAGCCGTCCAGCGCGGCGTCGAGTGGGTTCGCAACGAGCAGGCCCTTCGGGCCTGGGCGCTGGAGGGCGCGGGGGGGCCTCCGCCCCACCTGCTCAAGCAGGGGGTGCTGCGGGAGTACGCCTCGGCGCACGGGCTGCGCACGCTGGTCGAGACGGGCACGTACCTGGGCTCGATGGTCCACGCGATGCGTCCGTTCTTCGACCGGGTGATCACCATCGAGGTCGACGAGGCGTTGGCGGCGCGCGCGCGCCGGCGCTTCGCGGGGGACGCAGGCGTCACCGTGCTCCAGGGAGACAGCGGCGAGCTGATGCCCGGCGTCGTGCAGGGCCTGCAGGGCCCCGCGCTCTTCTGGCTCGACGGGCACTTCTCTGGCGGCGTCACGGGCTCCGGCGCGTCCCACTGCCCGGTGATGAACGAGCTGCCGCCCATCCTGGGGGACGCGCGCTTCGAGCACGTGATCCTGATCGACGACTCCCGGTGCTTCGGGGTCGACCCGGCCTACCCGACCCTCGACGAGGTGCGCGCGGCGGTGCTCGCCGCCCGCCCGAATTTCACGGCGTCGGTCGAGAACGACATCCAGCGCTACGCCCCGCCGCGCTAGCGTCGGGTCGGAGCCGCCGCGTGAGAGCGGCTTGATCGCGCGCGCGGCGTCGCGATAGAACCCGCGGCGTCGTCTGTCGCGACGCGGTCGCGTCAGGTCATAGAACCCCGAGAGCCGTTCAAATGCCCCCCAATCACTTTCGCCACGCGCTCTTCGCCGCCGTGATCGTCAGCGTCACCGCCCACTCGGGGTGGGCGCAGCCTCGAGCGCCGAGGCGCACCGCGGGCGCCGCCGCCCGGGTGATCCCGCTCCGAGACGCCGTGCAGATGCTCCACGCCGCGAACCCCGACGAGGTCCGAGAGGGCGTCGCGGCGCTGACGCGCCTCGGGACCGCCGAGGTGGTCCCCCCGCTGGTTGAGCTGATCGAGTCGGGGCTGAGCGACAGCCTCCTCGACTACGTCGTCGAGCAGCTGGGGTTCGTGGGGCGGGCCGAGGCGATCCCCACGCTCTCGACCCTGCTGCACCACCGCCGCACCGCGGTGCGTCGCCTCTCGGTCTCGGCGATGAAGAACCTCTTTCAGCGCACCCGCGACGCGCGCGTGCCCCCGCTGCTCGAGAGCGCGCTGCGCGACTCGGACCGCGACGTGCGCGGCGAGGCCGCCACCGCGCTGGGCGACATCAACGCCCGCGCGTCGCTCGGGCTGCTGCAGCGCGCCTTCGACCGCAACGTCCCCGAGGCCAGCGTCGCGATCGGGCGCGTGGGTGATTTCGCCGCGGCGCAGCGGCTGATGGAGTCCATCGGCCGCACCCCGCTCTCGGTGCTGATCCCAGGCTTCGAGGCGTTCATGGCCCGCCGCGACCTCACCGACGACAACCGCCACACCATCGTCGAGACGCTGGTGTCTCGGTCGCCCACGCGGCCCATCAAGGAGTTTCTCCAACGATGGGTGCAGGGCCTCCCCCCCAACGACCGCTCACGGGCGAGGCAGCGCGCGATGCTGGCGATCCGCCAGATCCGCGACGACGCCCCCGCCTCGGGAGGTGCGCAGTGAACCGCCGCGCCCGCCTCGCGCTCCTCGCGCTTCCGCTCCTCGCGGCGTCGTGCATGCCGCCGATTCGCGTCTCGACCGCGTTCTCGTCGCGCTTCGGCGACAACGACCGCGCCCGGCTGACCCGGGTGCTCGAGCAGGTCGCCGCGGCTCCGGCGCCCTCCCGCGCGAGCGCGCCGCTCGTCGCCGCCGTGATTCAAGGGGAGCAGCGCGCGGTGGCGGTCTACGACGTCGCCACGCACCGCGCGCTGTGGACGCAGCCCATGACGGCCTCGAGCACGCCCGAGATCCTCGGCGACGCGCTGGTGGTGGAGGTGGGCTCGCGCACGGTGATCCTCGACCTGGCCACGGGCGCGCAGCGCGGACGCGTCGAGCACACGGGCCTCGAGCTCGCGGGAGCCGCGCGCGAAGGCGACACGATCGTGCTGTGTGCCTCGTCGGGCCTCAACGGAGGCACGCGTCGCGCGGGCCGCATCGTGGCCGTCGACGCCCGGAGCGGCAGCGAGAAGTGGTCCCACGACGTGGGCGGTCTCCTCGGTCGCCCCGCGGCGCGGGGAGGCTTCGCGTTCGTCCCCTGGGATCGACAGAGCGTCGCGGTGCTCAACCTCGCGACGGGCGTCGAGCAGGCGCGCGTCCGCTCGACCGACGACGTGCTGTCGTGGGTCGCGTCCTTTCCCGACGGGGTGTACTACGGCGGCCGCGGGATCTATCGGCTGACCGCGGAGAGCGCCAGCGGCACCCGCGCGGGGAGCGCGTTTCTCGCAAACCCGCTCGAGGGCGTGCCCGGCGACCCCCTCATCTTTCGCGACGGCTTTCGCGCCACCACCGGGTCGCGCACCGCGCGCGACAAGATCCAGTTCGGCTTCGCCCCGCAGTCCGCTCAGGGGAGCACCGTGTCGCTCCAGGGTGAGACCGTGGTCCTCGGCTACTACCACGACGTGCTCGCCGTCGACGCCGCGAGCGGCGCCGTGCGCTGGGCGCAGCGCCTCGAAGAGGACATCGAGAGCATCTCGGTGACCGAGGCGGGGGTCTTCGTGGTCTCGGCGACGGGCAAGGTGCGAGGGCTCGAGCTCGCGACCGGCGCGGTCTCCCTCGTGGCCGACCTCGGCGCGAGCCTCGGCGCGGTGGCCCTCTCGCCGCAGGGGCTCACGGTGCCGACCGGCGGCGCCGCGCCCGAGGGCTCGGTGCGTGAGCAGCTGGTCGCGATGGTGCGCGACCCCGACAACCGCCTCGTGCCCTTCAGGGCCTACCTCGTGGGGATCCTCGGGCGAATCGAGGACGAGAACGTCACCCGCGACCTGCTGGACCTCTACACCCAGCGGTCGATCCCGGTGCAGCTGAAGCAGCGCATCGCGACGGCGCTGCAGGCCCGGCGCAACGGCGCGCAGTTTCTGATCCAGGCGCTGCAGGAGCACTACGATTACCTCGAAGGACGCCAGGCGCCGCCCCTTCAGGTGATCGCGCCGACGCTGGTCGCGATGGGCGCCCGGGAGGCGGTGCCGGGGCTCGTGGCGCACCTGCTCGACCACGAGACGCCGGCGGCGTCGCTGCCCGACGTGATCTCCGCGATCGGCACGCTCGGCGAGGCGGCGTCGGTGCCGACGCTCCAGCGCTGGGTGCAGCTCTACCGCGCAGACACCTCGTTTCGCGGCGAGCAGGCCGTGGTGCTGAACACCGCGGCAGACGCGATCTTTCGCTACGGCGACGCGACGGCGCACGAGTGGCTCCACGCGCGGGCCCAGGACTCGACCTTCTCGACGGAGCTGCGCGCGCACATCGACGAGCTGTTCGCCCGCGCCGAGACCGACGCCCAGACCCGCGCGACCCGGCAGAGCGAGAGCGAGCGCCAGGAGGCCCTCCAGGCCGAGCTCGGGCATCTGCGCGAGGCGATCCAGGCCGTCCCCGGGCGGCTCTCGGACGAGGCCATCGACGGCGCCTGGAACGCGCACCTCGACGAGCTCCGCGAGTGCGCCCAGGGGGCGGTGACGCGCAACCCGGCGCTCAACCAGATCCGCGTGGTGGTGACCCTCCGCGGCGACGTGCCCCGCGCGATGCTGCAAGACGCGCCGCCGCGTGAGGTGACCGAGGAGAACGGCACGCGGCGCGCGGCGACGGGCGAGGAGTCGCTCGCGTGGGCGCACGCCCAGATGGAGCAGCTCGCCGCCCGGCGGGCGACAGTGCGGCTGATGACCTACGCGCCCAACGACGCCGCGATGCGCGCGTCATGGACGGGGTCATTCGGCAGATGGAGTTCCCGGCCTTCAGAGCTCCGGCAGGAGTTTCGTCGGGTCATCGACACCCGAGGCGCGCGCTCGTCGGGCGCCGAGGCCGAGGCCTACTCGGGGCTGGGGGTCGACACCCAGGGCCGCGAGCTCCCGTGGTGGCTGGTCTCCGCGCCCACGCTCGAGGTCGTGAACCCGGTCCCGGTGACCGCGACGGTGACCCGGCCCTCGACCGCATCACGTCCCACCGCCCCGGCGACGGGTACCCCCCCGGCGACGGGCACCCCCCCGGCGACGGGCACGCCTCCCAGCCCCGGCACCCCCCCAGCGACCACGGGCGCGCGGCCCTGGTGGGAGGAGTGAGCGTCGCAGACGCACCCCGTTCAGGCTCGTGGAACACTCGCATCGGTCCGGATTTTCACCTTGCGATCCTCGGTTCGTTGGGGCTATGAGGTCCGACCTCTCTACCAGGTGGCAACCTTGTCAGGAGCATCGTCGTGAAGGAACTTGTTCGTTATTTGCTCGAAAACATCCAGATCGATTTCCAGGGAGGGATCGACCTGGACACGATGCGGGAGTTCCTCCGCAAGGACGACAGCCAGGATGCGCGGGTGCTGCTTCGTCGGCTCAACGAGGACGGGGGTCCCGACGACCTCCTCCTCGCCCTCGCCGATGTGCTCAAGCCCCAGATCTCCGCGGGCATCACCGACCAGGTGATCCGCGACGAGATCCTGCAGTACGCCGAGTCCTGATCCTCGCCCTCGCCTCGACCCTCGGGTCGGGGTGTGACCTCTCCCCGCCCCCCCCCGGGGGCTCCCTCGACCCCGTCACCATCACCCGCATCGACCCCGCGCCCGTGGACGGCGGAGTGTCCCGTCTCCTCGTGGGCGCGCCGTTGCGCGTCGAGGTCAGTCGGCTCCTCGCGCCCTCCACGGTGCAGCGGGCTTCGGTGAGGGTCACCTCGGGACCGTTCTCGGTGTACGGCGGCGTGCGCTACGACCCTGTCCGTCGTGAGGTGCGCTTCACGCCGAACGCCCCCGACCTCAGGCCCGGGCTCCGCTACGTCTTTCGCGTCGACACCACCCTGCAGGCCTGGGACGGGGCCCCCCTCAGCGCGGCGTTGGAGATGCCCTTCGTGCCAGAGGGTCGCGCCCCGGCGCAGACGCCGACGACGCCCTCGCTGCGCGACGACATCGCCCCGGTCTTCGCGGCGCGGTGCGCGCGCCCGGAGTGCCACGGGGGCGACGCTCCCGCGATGGGCCTCGACCTGAGCGACGCCGACGCGATCTATCGCACGGCGGTCGGCGTCCTCGCGGCGCAGTCCGCCCGCGGAGGGCTCGCGCCGGACTACACCGATCCCCGCTGGGGAGCGCTCTTTCGCGTCGATCCAGGCGACGCGCCGGGGCTCGGACGGCCCGCCTACAGCTACCTGATCTACAAGCTCCTGGGGGAGGGTCCGACGCGCGGCGGGAGGATGCCCCCCGACGCGCCGCTCACGCAGCGAGAGCTCGAGTCGGTCTCGGACTGGATCGCCGCGGGCGCCCCTCGAAACTGAGCGTAACGCCGCCTTGACACTGCGACGAGGCGCGGGCTAGTCCCTCCCGCCATGTCGGGTTCAAGGGTCTCTCTCGCGTTGGTCTTCGTCCTTGGCGGACTCGGGATGGGCGCGAGCTGTCGCAACAACCGCGCGCAGCCGCAGCCGACGCAGGAGGCCGCAGACGCCGCCCCCGCGGCGCCCACGCCGCCGCCCTCGGGCAACGTCACGCAGGTCGACGGCCTCGACCTCTCCGAGCTCAGCGCGGCGGAGCGAGAGACCCTGTGGGCCATCGCGAACGAGGAGCTCTCGCCCTGCGGTGACCCGCACTCCCTCGCGGTGTGCGCGCGCGACCGCCTGGCGTGTCGAAGCTGCCTCCCGGCGCTGCGCTTCCTCGCCCGGCGGGTGCGCGACGGATACCCCCGCGACCAGCTCTCCGATCACATGCGCCAGCGGTACTCCGCGTCGTCGGTGGTGGAGATTCGCACCGAGGGCGCGCCGAGCCACGGCTCCGTCGCCGCGGGCGTCACCGTGGTCGAGTTCAGTGACTACGAGTGCCCGCACTGCGCCGCCGCCGTGCCCCTGCTCCGGCAGATCGCGCGCGACCTCGAGGGGCGCATTCGCATGGTGCACATGAACTTCCCGCTGAGCGGGCACACCCACGCGATGCCCGCCGCGCGCGCCGCGCTCGCCGCGGGTCGGCAGGGAAAGTTCTGGGAGATGAACGACCTTCTCTTTCAGAACCAGCGCCACCTCGAGCCCGAGGACATCGAGCGCTACGCCACGCAGCTTGGCCTCGACCTGACCCGCTTTCGCGCCGACATCGCCTCGCCTGAGATCGAGGCCGCGATTCAAGCCACCCGACGCGAGGGCGAGCGTCTGCAGATCAACGGGACCCCGACGATCTTCATCAACGGTCGACGCTTCGAGCTCAACCTCGACCGCGAGACCCTGCGCGACTGGATTCAGGAGGAGCTCGACTCGGGCGGAGCGCGCTGATCGGCGCGGGCCGCCCCGCGGTCAGCGCTTCGCGGGAGGGAGCGAGCGGCGGGGCGGCGGGGCAAACTCGACGGCGGCCGCCTTGCTCGACTGCGACGCCATGAACTCACCGAACTGCCCCGCGACGTAGGTCACCGCGTCGAGCTCGTCGCCCTCGAAGGGCTCGGCGCCGACGACCCGGTGCAGTTGGAGCAGACCGAAGAGCCGCTCGCGGTGCATCGACGGCGCGAAGGCACCGCCACCGTCGGCCATCTCGTCATCGATCACGTCGTCGGTGCTGCACGAGGCCACGATCAGGCCTCCGCGTCCCCTCACGACCTTGCCCACGGCGCCCTTCGTCGCGCGCTCACGGCGACCGGTCGCCGACTCCGAGCCCGCCGCCGCGGCGACGACGAACTCGTCCTTGTCGATGTCGTAGACCGACACGCCGACGACGTCGCACTGCACGTGGTCCATCATCAGCTGAGCGATGTACTTCGCGGCCGCGTCGGCGCTCTCCATGTGGGAGAGGTCCATCAGCGCGTCGAAGAGCTCGCTGAGCAGGTCCTTGCCGCGCTGGCGCTTCGGGAGCACCCGGGGCTGTCGGCGAGGCTTCTGTGCCGCCTCGACGACCGGAGTCGCCTCCACCGGCGCGACCTCCGCCGCGGGTGTCGCGGAGCCGACCTCGGCGACGCCAGCGGCGTCTTCGACGATGATCGAAGACTCGTGCGCCTCGGGCGCGGCCTCTGCGACCGGCGCGGCCTCCGCGGCCTCCACGACCGGTGCGGGCTCCGCGACCGGTGCGGCCTCCACGACGGGCGCGGCGTCCGCGACCGGTGCAGGCTCCACGACAGGCGCGGCCTCCACGACCGGTGCAGGCTCCACGACCGGTGCGGCCTCCACGACCGGTGCAGGCTCCACGACCGGCGCGGCCTCCACGACCGGTGCAGGCTCCACGACCGGTGCAGGCTCCACGACCGGCGCGGCTCGACGACCGGTGCAGGCTCCACGACAGGCGCGGCCTCCACGACCGGTGCAGGCTCCACGACCGGTGCAGGCTCCACGACAGGCGCGGCCTCCACGACCGGCGCGGCTTCGACGACCGGCGCGGCCTCCACGACCGGCGCGGCCTCGACGACCGGCGCGGCTTCGACGACCGGCGCGGCCTCCACGACCGGCGCGGCCTCGACGACAGGCGCAGGCTCCACGACAGGCGCAGGCTCCACGACGGGCGCGGGCTTCACCTCCGCGCGCGTCGACCGACTGCTCATCGTCACCGAGCGCGCTCGAGGACGCGACGACCACCGCGCTGATATCGACGCTCCCAGAGGCGTCCGCCTCGCGCCCCTCGGTCGCGTGGATCTCGCTCGCCACCGGACGCGACGCGCCGTTCACCGACGACCCGGCCGCGCTCGGGCGCGTGAATTCGGGTTCGCCGCGCCAGTCTTTCCACCGCGCCTCGACCAGGGCTGGCCGCAGAGGACGCTGCGTGAAGTGATGGTCGAAGACAGCGATGACGACGTAGCGCCCCCGAGGACGCGTCGCGAGGGCTCGCCGCAACGTCGACAGGGCCTGCCGCGCGACCTGCTCGGCGTCGTCGGGGGTGGTGTCGGCCGGCACCGCGAACACCCGCTCGCGGTAGGTGAGGGGGTTGCTCTCAGACGGGTCCTGATCGCGCTCGAACAGCAGGTCAGGGGTCAGCGCGCCCCGCGGAGAAGAATCGGGAGCAGACGCGCCCCGTGGCGCCTCCGACGACTCGGCGGTCGACGGCTCGCTCGGCGGAGTCGACGCGACCTCGGCGGTCGACGGCTCGCTCGGCGGAGTCGACGCGGCCTCGGCGGTCGACGGCTCGCTCGGCGGAGTCGACGCGACCTCGGCGGTCGCCACCACGACCGCAGGCTCCAAAGCGGGCTGCGGCTGCGACGCGAAGTCCTCAGGGTTCGCGTCGGCCGCGAGCGCGAAGGGCGAGACCGGCGCGGACAGATCGGCCGAGGCAGGCTCGGGCGCGACGACGGGCGCCGGCGCCTCCGAGGGCGCGCCTCCGAGCGGCCGGATCGTGTACCAGTCGCGGGTGCCGAGATCGAGCACGCGGACCACGTTGTCTGCGTCGAATTCGCAGCGAAATTTCTGTACCGGCGAGCCCCCGCGAGCGTGCGTCAACGCGCCAGCCCACGACTCGGCATCAACGGTTACGGACGCGGCGGTACCGCCGGAGGGAGCAGGCAGTTCAACGACCCAACGCATAGTGTTTCTCCCCGTCCGTACGGGCGAGAGGCGACGTAACAGACCGCCGCTCGCTACGTCAAGGTAAGCCGCGTTACCCTCACGCGCCGTGCGCATCGCACTCGTATCCGCTTCGACCCACGACGACGTCGCCGAGGTGCTCCGCGACCTCGGTTGCACCGCGCGCGTCTGCGCTCCTCTCGACCCGCCCGACGCCATCGTGCGGGCCGCCGACGTCGTGCTCGTCGACGGCGCCGACGACCTCGACCTCGCGCGCTTCATCCTCGGCCGGTGCCGCGGCGCCGACGCGAGGATGCCCATGCTCCTCGTGCTCTCGGCGGCGCAGCTCGCGCGCCTCGACCCGTCGTGGCCCTTCGACGATTTCATCCTCCGGAGCTGCACGCCTCACGAGATCTACAAGCGCCTCCGCATCGTCGAGTGGCGCGCGAGCGAGTTCGCCCACGCCGAGCGCGTCAAGATCGGCGACCTCGTCATCGACGCCGCTGCCCACGAGGTGCAGCTCGGAGGACGGCGCGTCGCGATGGCCCCCATGGAGTTCACGTTGCTCATGCACCTCGCCCGAAACCGTGACCGGGTCATTGAGCGCGGCGCGCTGCTGCGCGAGGTCTGGGGCGTGCGCGTCGCGCGCACGCGCACCCTCGATGTGCACGTGCAGCGGCTGCGCGCGAAGCTCTCGCCGTCGGTGAGCATCGAGACCGTGCGCGGGGTGGGATACCGCCTCGTGACCGCTCGCGGCGTCGACCTGAGCGACGCGCCCGAGGCCGCGCGATGAGCGGCGACCTCGTGCGTCTCGCCGTGTCGGTAGGCTGCCCGTGCGGCGTCGGCCCCGAGGTGTCGCTGCGCGCCGCGCAGCGCTTCGTGCGCGAGGACCCTGCCTCGCGCGTCACCCTCGTGGGCGACCCCGGCGCGCTGGGCGCGCTCGCGCCCGACGACGCTCCCTCGCTGCGGATCCTCCCGGCGAGCCGGCTCGCGCCGGGGTCGCGCGTCCCGGGCCGTCCTGACGTCGAGGCGGGGCGCGCGCAGCTGGCGGCGATCGACCTCGCGACCGACCTCGTGCTCGCGGGCGACGCCGACGCGCTGGTCACCGGCCCCGTGAGCAAGTCGGCGATCGCCCTGGGCGGCGTCGACTTTCAGGGGCACACCGAGCACCTCGCCGCGCGCGGCGGGGTCGACCGGGTGGTCATGAGCTTTCACGGCCCCGGCCTCCGCGTCGCGTTGGTGACCACGCACGTCTCGATCGTCGAGCTGCCGGCGCTCATCACCGCCGACCGCGTGGCCTTCACCCTCGACGTCGCGATCGAGGCGCTCGCGAGGGACTTCGGCGTCGCGGCGCCCCGCGTGGTCGTCGCGGGGCTCAATCCCCACGCGGGCGAGGGCGGGATGTTCGGCCGCGAGGAGATCGAACGGATCAACCCCGGGATCGAGCGAGCGCGCGCGCGAGCGCCCCACGCGCGCATCGCCGGCGCCATGCCCGCCGAGTCGGCGTTTCGCCACGCCCGCGACGGGCGCTACGACCTGGTGGTCGCGATGTTCCACGACCAGGCCACCATCGCGTCGAAGCTCGTGGACTTTGGCGACGCGGTGAACGTCACCCTCGGCCTGCCCTTCATTCGTACCAGCGTCGACCACGGCACGGCGTACGACATCGCGGGCACCGGGACCGCCGACCCGAGCGGCATGCTCGCGGCGCTGCGCCTCGCCGCGAGCATGGCCCGGCGCCGACGTCAGGCCGTGGTGCCGCCGCAGCTCGACCCCGCGCCCGCCGTGCACCCGAAGCAGTGACGATCGGTGGCGATCAAGCGCCCGGCGAGCGAGTCGAGGTCGAAATCGAAGATGGTCGCGCGGCCCTCGACCCGCACGGGCATCTCGAGCATCTGGTTGAAGTCGCAGTCGTAGAGCGCGCCGTCCCAGCCCACCGAGAGGGTCGTGCGGCACATCACCCCCGCCGCCGCCGCGGGGTTGAAGGCCTGGGCGAGGGCGGTCATGTACTCCTCGAGGTTGCCTGACTCGACGAGCCACTCCAGGTAGCGCGAGATCGGCATGTTGGTGATGCAGTAGAGCCGGTCGAAGACCACGCCGTGGCGCGCCCGCAGCGCCTCGCGAAACTCGGCCTCGAGCAGCGCCTGATCGCCCAGGGTGAACGCCCCCACGGGGTTCGCCACCAGCCCCAGCGCGAGCCCCGAGCGCCCGTCGCCGTAGCCGACCTCGTTGAGCCTCTGGAGCGCGCGGATCGAGCGCTCGAACACGCCGTCGCCCCGCTGCCGCTCCGTCGGCCCCGACAGGTAGTGCGGGAGCGAGCACATGATCTCGACGCGGTGCTCCGCGAAGAACTCGGGGAGGTCGCCGTGGCTCGGCGTCTCGAGGATCGTGAGGTTGCAGCGGTCGATGACCCGCCGACCCAGCGCGCGCACCTCGCGCACGAACCAGCGAAAGTTGGGGTTGAGCTCGGGCGCCCCACCGGTGATGTCGACCGTCGGGATCTCGCTGCGGCGCAAGGCGTCGAGACACGCCTCCATCACCTCGCGCCCCATGACCTCGCGGCGGTCGGGGCCCGCGTCGACGTGGCAGTGGCGGCAGACCTGGTTGCACAGGCGCCCGACGTTCACCTGCAGCACCTCGACCCCCGACGCCCGCAGCACGCCCAGGTGCGAGGCGGCGATGGCGCCGTCGAACTCCTGGGCGAGGGGGAGGGCGCCGAGGGTGGCTCGCTGCTCCGCGGCCGAGGCCAGGGGCGCGGCGCGGGCGCTCAGGCTGCGCAGCGCGACGCGCTTCGAGGCGGGGGAGAGGGCCGTCACATTCCGCTCTTCTTCTCGATGTTGTGGGCGACGAGCGCGTGGGCCATCGTGATCCCCGCGCGCAGCGAGGCGGCGGCGTGCGCGGCCTCGGCGAGGTGCTCCATGCCCATGCCGAGGGAGCGAGCCTGCTCGGTGTACGAGTGGATGCAGTAGGGGCACTTCTCGCTGAGCGACACCGCGAACCCGATGAGGATCTTCTCGCGCTTCGTCAGCAGCCCGGCCTGAAACGCCGACCCGTAATATTTCTCCCACTGCGCCCACAGCTCGGGGTGGTGGGCCTTGAGGTCTCCGAAGTGCGCGAGGTCGGCGTCGTCGAAATAAGCGCTCACAGGGTCTCCGTAGGGGGTCAGATGCGGGTCGAGGGGCCGAGGTCGCGGCCGAGTCGCAGCGGCACGAGCGCGCCGCTCTTCTCCTGCGGCGAGCGCGGCGTGTGGTGCTCGAGCGAGAGCACGCCGCGGGGGCAGACCTCGGCGCACATGCCGCAGCCGACGCAGCTCGCGCGGGTGAAGCTCTCGTTGGCCTGCGCGTAGGAGCGCACGTCGATGCCCATCTCGCAGTACTTCGTGCACATCCCGCACGAGATGCACATGTCGGCCTTCACCCGGATGCGGTAGCGGCCGAGCTTCTGCACGAGCCCGAGCAGCGCCGCCATCGGGCAGAAGTTTCGGCACCATTGACGGGTGCCGCCGAGGGGGTAGAGGCCGACGCCGATCGCGCCGCTGAGCACCGCGGTCACCACCACGCCGTAGTAGTACCGGGCCTTCGCCGCCGCGCCGACGAGCGCCGCGCTGCGCAGGGCGTCGTCGACCCGGTAGGCGCTGTGGGCGCCGTGCCCCGACCACCACACGCCGCTGACCCGGCTCTCGGGCGCCACCCACGACGCGAGGACCACCAGCAGCGTCGTGACCACCGCGACGCCGAGCGTCAGGTGGATCGACACGCGCTCGAAGCGCCAGGCCGAGCTGCCCTTCTGCGAGAGGTGTCGCCAGGGCTCCCCCGCGGTGTTCGCGAGGCCGCCGCAGCCGCAGACCCACGAGCAGTACCAGCGCTTGCCGAAGAGCGCGCCGAGGAGGGGCACCAGCACCAGCGAGCCGAGAAAGCTCCAGAGCACGAAGGGCGTCGGGTCGCGAAGGATGTTGTCGGGGTAGAACGCGTCGATCTTCAGCGGCCAGAAGTACGAGAGGTAGTACCCGGGCTGCGCGAACATCGAGAGGATCACCGGCACCGAGAAGCCGAAGCTCACCTGCACCAGCATCACCACGGAGGTGCGCACGACCTGGTAGCGGTTGTGCCAGTACTTGCCGCACACGTACACGCCGCCGACGGTGACCGACATCGAGTAGAGCAGCCCGTAGAGCGACCACTTCGAGTCGAGCCCCGCGTAGAGCAGGTGGTAGAAGGCCCGCAGCGAGCGCTCCCCCTGCCGCACCGCGTAGCCCGGCTCTAGCGCGTGGGTGCCGTACGCCAGCGCGAAGAGCGCGCCGTAGACCCCGGCGAGGGCGAGCGAGGCCCAGCGCAGCGCCTCGCCGGTGTCTCGCCGCGAACGCCACGCCCCTCGCGCCCCGACCGCGAACGCCGCGGCGCTCGGCGCCAGGAACAGCGCCAGGAGCGGCGCAGGCCACGACTCCCCCGGCGCCCGCAGCAGGTGTCTGCCGCCCCGCACGACGGGCTCCAGCGCCTCGGCGAAGAGCACCGAGGCGTAGAGGGTCCCGAGGGTCAGCGCCGCCGCGCGCGCGCCGAGCTTGAGCGCGGCCTCGAGGTCGGAGCGCCCGCGGCGGCCGTCGTCGTCCCTCGCGCGAAACCGCTCCCACACCGCCGCGACGACGACCCCGACGAGGGCCGACGCGAGGAGCGCGCCCACCCCTGGAAGCGTGAGGGCCATCACCGCGTCGGCGGGCAGTCCCGCGTTCGCGCCGCGGTAGCCCGTGGGACGCGCCGCGCCGAGCCACCACGCCAGCCGCTTCGTCTCGCCGCTCAGGTAGAGCCCGAAATAGAAGCTGAGCAGCAGCGTCGAGGTGAGCCACGCGCTGGCTCCCCGGTGCGTGATGTCGTGGCGAAGCGCCTCGACCAGCCCCGCGCGCCTCACGACGGCCTCCCAGCCGCGACGCGCCCCACGACCGACAGGGGGCGCTCTTGAAACTCGCCCAGCGGCGCGCGGCCGAATTCCACGTCGAACTGAGCGTCGGAGAGCCGTCGGGTCACCCACGACAGCGACCGCCCCTCCTCGACCCATTGAGAGAGCACCGCGTGGTCCCAGCGCGACCCGAGCATGTTGAACCCGAGCACCCGACCCTGGTGGTGCACGATGCGCTGGCTCATGGGCTTCGTGGGGTGTCGGCGGTAGACGCTCTCGGACCCATCCGGCACCTCGCGCAGCTCACCCACCGTCGTGTACTCGACCTCGAAGAGCTTGGCGCTGTTGAAGTACGTCGGCGGGCGGTACGGCGACGCGCGGCCCGTCATGTTCGCGCCGGCGAGCGCGCCCTGCCGCTTCGCCGAGTACCAGATCTGCTCGACGCGGGTCTCGCCGCCGCCCAGCGGGACCTCCGCGCAGTCTCCCGCGCACCACACGCCGGGCAGCGAGGTCCGCAGCTCCTCGTCGACGACGACGCCGCGGGCGATCGTAGGGGGGGTTGTCACCTCGCGCAGCCAGCCCACCGCGGGCACCACGCCGATGCACCCGCCGACGAGCTGCGCGTCGAGGGAGCCCCCGTCCGAGAGCTTCACCGCGCGCACCCGGCCCGCGTCGTCGACCTCGAGTGACGTGGCCTCCACGCCCAGGCGAAGGTCCACCCCGTGGCGCCGCATCGACTCCGCGATCATCTCGCCTTCCTCTTCGCAGAGCGCGGCGGGCCAGTACCAGGGCTCGCGCACGAGAAAGGTCGTGCGCACCCCGTGGTGGAGCAGGCACTCGACCAGCTCGACGCCGATGAGCCCGCCCCCGATCACCACCGCCTGCCGGGTGCTGGGGATCCACCGCTCGCAGGCGTCGAGGTCTTGCAGGCTCACGAGGTTCACCAGGCCGTCGACCGCCGAGGCGCGGCCGAGGGCCAGCTCGCGCGGGAGCGAGCCCGTCGCGAGGAGCAGCTTGTCCCACGCGAGGGAGCTCCCGTCGCTGAGGCCGAGCGTGCGCGCGTTCGCGTCGAGGTCCGTGGCGCGGAGCTGCACCCGACGGATGCCCTTCGCCGACCACGACGCGCGCTCGAAGGGCTCCAGGTCGCGCCGCTCCATCTTCCCCATCAGCACGTACATCAGCGCGGTGCGCGAGAAGAAGTAGGGAGACTCCCCGCTCACGAGGGTGATCTCCGCGTCGCTCCGCTCCCTCGCCTTGAGCGCCGCCGTGGCCCCCGCGACGCCGTTCCCCACGATCACGATGTGTTCTGGCATGTGCTCCGTCGCGAGGCTACGCCGCCCCGTCGCGCTCGGTAACAACAACCCCGGCGGTGACGTGGCACCCTCCCGCCCATGGAGCTCATCCGCGTTCGAGGTGCGCGCACGCACAACCTCAAGGCCGTGGACCTCGACATCCCGCGCGGCGCCCTGGTGGTCATCACCGGCCCCTCGGGCTGCGGAAAGAGCTCGCTGGCCTTCGACACGATCTACGCCGAGGGCCGGCGGCGCTACATCGAGTCGCTGAACGTCAGCGCCCGGCGCATGCTCGGCGGCGCCGGCCGCGCGCCGGTCGATTCCATCGAGGGGCTCTCTCCGGCCATCGCGGTCTCGCAGGGCTCGATCAGTCGGTCGCCGCGGAGCACCGTGGGCACGGTCACGGAGCTCGACGACCACCTCCGGCTGCTGCTCGCGAGGGTGGGCGAGGTGCGATGCCCGGGGTGCGGCGAGGTGGTGGTCGCGAGGTCGCCGTCCGAGGTCGTCGACGAGGTCATGGCGCTGGGCGAGGGGGCGCGCGCGATGATCCTCGCGCCCCTCGGGCGGCGCCGCGTCGGTCCGCACGGCGCGACCTTCGCGGCCCTGCGCCGCGACGGCTTCGTGCGCGTGCGGGTGAACGGAGAGGTGCTCTCGCTCGACGAGCTCCCCGAGCTCGACGACGACGCGCCCCTCGACCTCGACCTCGTGGTCGACCGCGTGGTCCTTCGGCCCTCGTCGCGCGCCCGGGTGCTCGACGCGGTCGAGCTCGCGCTGCAGCGAGGCGACGGCGCGGTGCGCGTCGCGGTGGTCGAGGGCGTCGAGCTCGCGCTCACCACCCGCTTCGCCTGCGCCGCGTGCGACCGGGTCCTGCCCGAGGTCACGCCCGCGCTGCTCTCCTTCAACAGCCCCGCGGGGGCGTGCCCGCGCTGCCTCGGGCTGGGCACGCTGCGAGAGACCTCGTCCCTCGTGAGGAACCCCGCGCGCTCCCTCCGGGGCGGGGCGATCTACATCGGCCGCCAGAACGGCCCCGCGCCGGCCCCCGCGGCCCCCCCCCCCGCGGCGGGGGCGCCCCCCCCCCCCCCCGCCGCGCGCCCCCGCCGAGGGCGAGGGAGGAGATCCTCCTCGGCGACGGAGAAGACTTTCCGGGCGTCGCCTCGCTCGCCGCGGGCGGCGAAGACGAGCCGCCGTCGCGCTTCGACCCGCAGGCGGCCTGCGACCTCTGCGACGGCGCGCGGCTCCGCCCCGAGGCCAGGGTCGTGCGCGTCGCCGACGCCGACATCGTCACGCTCTCCCGAGAGCCCCTCCACGCGCTCCGCGCGCGGCTCGGCGCGTACGCCCCTCCCGCGCGCCACGCCGAGGTCGCCCGGCGCGTGCTCAGCGAGGTGCTCGGTCGCCTCGACTACCTGATCGAGGTCGGCGTCGGATACCTCTCCCTCGACCGCTCCGCGCCGACCCTCTCCAGCGGCGAGGGGCAGCGCGTGCGCCTGGCCACGCAGCTCGGCGGCGCGCTCAGCGGCGTGCTGTACGTGCTCGACGAGCCCTCCCGCGGGCTCCACCCCAAGGACCGCGCGCGCCTTCGCGGCGCCCTGCGCGCCCTCGTCGCGCGCGGCAACTCCGTGCTCGTCGTCGAGCACGACCTCGACACCGTACGCGAGGCCGACCACGTGATCGACCTGGGTCCCGGCGCCGGGGTGCTGGGCGGCGAGGTGCTCGCGACGGGCGCTCCCGCCGAGCTCGAGCGCGCGCCCCGCAGCGTGACCGCCCCGTGGCTCCGGCGCGACCGCGCGCTGCACCGACGCGCGAGAAGCGTTGCGGCGCAAGGCTCTATCTCGATCCGAGGCGCCCGCGCGCACAACCTCCGCGGGGTCTCGGTCGAGATCCCCCTCGGCGCCCTCACGGCGGTCACCGGGGTCTCGGGCAGCGGAAAGACCTCCCTGATCCTCGGCACCCTGGTGCCGCACCTCCGCGCGCGCCTCGCGGCCGCGCCGCCGCCCCCCGCGCCCGTCGACACCATCACCGGGGCGGAGCGGATCCAGCGGGTGGTCGCCGTCGACGCGCTCCCGCTGTCGCGCAGCGCCCGGTCGATCCCCGCGACGCTGCTGTCGGTGCTCGACCCGCTCCGGGAGCTCTTCGCGTCGCTCCCCGAGGCCAGGGCGAGAGGCTTTCGAGCGTCTCGGTTCAGCTTCAACGCGCGGGGCGGCCGCTGCGAGCGGTGCCGGGGCGAGGGGGTGACCCGCGTGGCGATGCAATTCCTCGCCGACGTGACGCTCCCCTGCGACGCCTGCGGGGGACGGCGCTACGAGCCCGAGACCCTCGCGGTGACCTGGCGCGGCATGTCCATCGCCGACGTGCTCGCGCTCACCGTCGACGACGCGCTGGCGCAGTTCGAGGCGCACCCCAAGATCCGCGCGCCGCTCCGCGCGCTGCACGACGTCGGGCTGGGATACCTGGGTCTCGCGCAGTCGGCCTCGACGCTCTCGGGGGGCGAGGCGCAGCGCGTACGCCTCGCGCGCGAGCTCGTGCGGCGCACGACGGCCGACACGCTCTACGTGCTCGACGAGCCCACCGCGGGGCTGCACCGCGACGACATCGAGGCGCTCACCGACCTGCTCCAGACCCTCGTCGCGGAGGGCGCGACGGTGGTGGTGATCGAGCATGACCCCGCGGTCATCGCCCTCGCGGATCACATCCTCGACCTGGGGCCCGGCGCGGGCCCGGAGGGCGGCGGGATCACCGTCGCCGGCGACCTCGCGACGGTGCTCCGCTGCGAGAGCTCGGCGACCGCCGCGGCGCTGCGCGTCCACCTGTCGGCTTGACCCGGCCCTCCCGACTCGGATTCCATTCGACGAATTCTGCCCGGAGCACAGACCACCATGAATTTCGACCTGCCCGAGGGCACCGAGGCGATCCTCCAGAGCGTTCGCGAATTCTGCACCCGTGAGGTCGCCCCCCAGGCGCGTCGCTGGGACGAGGCCGCGGAGCACCCCCCGACGCTCTTCGACCGAATCGCCGAGCTCGGGCTGCTGGGGATCCTGATCCCTCTCGACGACGGGGGGGTCGGCCTTGACGCCGCCGCCCTCGCGTCGACCCTCGAGGTGATCGCCCGCGCCGACGGCGCCACGGCCTTCGCCCTGGCGACCCACGCGGGCGCGCCCGCCGCGGTGCTCGCGTCGCGGATCCGCGGGTCGTCTCGTGGCGAGCTCCTCGCCGCGCTGGCCGCGGGCACGGTGCGGGTCACCCACGGCTTCGGCGCCATGAGCGCGGGCCCGGCGCCCTTCGCCTCCCTCGTCGAAGGCTCCTGGTGCGTGCGCGGCGAGGTCGCCTCGGTGCCCGCGGCGTCCACCAGCACACACCTCCTGCTCCTCGCCGACACCGCCCAGGGACCGACCGCGTTCCTGCTCCCCGCCCACGCCGTGACCTGGGGCGCCAGGGTCGAGACGCTCGGGCTCCGAGCGTGCGTCCACCGCGACGCGGCGCTGCTCGACGTGACCGTCGGCGACGACGCGAGGGTGGGCGAGGTCGGGTCGGGCGAGGCGGTGCGCGCCGAGGGCGCGGCGATTCACGACCTGTGCCTGGCGGCGATCTCGGTCGGCCTGGGGGAGGGCGCGCTCTCGGCCGCGACTCAGTACGCCAAGGACCGCAGGCAGTTCGGCAAGGCCATCGCGGAGCTCCAGGCGATTCAGTGGATGCTCGCCGACAGCCGCGCGGAGCTCGACGCCGGGGCCGCGCTGCTCGGCCAGGCGACCCTCGCGCCCGAGCCGACCGCGTCGGCGATGGCGCGGCGGGTGGCCTGCGCCGCCGCCACGCGGGCCTGCCACCGGGCGCTCCAGGTCCACGGCGGCTACGGCTACACGCGGGAGTACCCCGTCGAGCGCTGCCTCCGCGACGCGCGCACCTGCGAGCTCGAGGACGAGTCCGAGGGCCTCACCGCGACCGTGCTCTCCCGCGGGAAATCTTCGGCCGCGTTTGCGACGGGTTGGTAGAGTCTGCGGTCATTCCATGCGCGCTCCTCGCCTCGCTGCCGCGACGGTCCTCGCGTTCCTCTGGTTGGGCGTAAGCGTGCTCCCGTCGTCGAACGTGGCGACGGGCGTCGCGGGCGTCGCGTCGGTGGCGCTGGGGATCGCAGCGCTGGTCTACGAGCGACGGCACCGGGGCGAAGGGGCCGCCGCCCGACGCGCCACCCTGGAGGCGACGCTGCGAGAGCGCCGCAGCGCGCTCACGCCGATGCAGCAGGCCGAGCTCGCGACCCTCGAAGAGGGCGCGCGCGACGCCGTCGCCCGACTCACCGCGGCGCGCGGTCGAGCCGGGGCCGAGGCCGTCCCGTGGATCCTCGCCCTCGGCGTCCCGTCCTCGGGGCGCAGCGCGCTGCTGGCGAGCTCGGGGCTGCCCTTCTCGTTCGTGACGCCCCAGGCGGGGGCGCGGGGCGGCGCGTCGGTGCGGTGGTGGCTCTCCGAGGCCGTGGCCTTCCTCGACACCCGCGGCGACCACGTCGCCAGCGACGCCGGGCACGCCGAGTGGCTCACGCTGCTCAAGTGCGTCGAGTCGCTGCGCAAGGGCCAGCGGCTCCAGGGCTTCGTCGTCACGCTCGCCGCCGACATGATCTCCACGGCCCCCCCCGAGACCCTCGACGGTTGGGCGAGGCGGCTGCGCGAGCGCGTCGACGAGGCGCAGGCCCTGCTGGGCATCGACGTGCCCGTGCACCTGGTGATCACCCGTTGCGATCAGCTCCACGGGTTTCGCGAGTTCTTCGCCGACCTCCCTGACAGCGAGCGCCGGCAGGTGTGGGGCTTCACGCTCCCGCTCGCGGGCGACTCGAAGCCCGCGGCGGCCCGCATCGGCGACGAGCTCGCCGCGCTCCTCGCCGCGCTCTCGCAGCGCAGCCTCCGCCGCGCGAACGCCAGGGACCCGCTCGAGGTGCGCGAGGCGGCGTACCAGTTTCCGCTGTGGTTCGCGTCGCTGCGGCCGGCGCTGCTGCGCTTCACCGCCAACCTCTTCGAGCACGGCGTCGACGGCGGCGCGCCCCTCGCGCGAGGGGTGTGGTTCACCAGCGCGGCCGAGGCGCGCACGGTGCTCCCGAGGGTGCCGCAGTCGGGCGTGGGCTACTTCGTGCACGAGCTGATCACGCGGCACGTGGTCCCTGACGGCGCGCTGGCGACGCCGTCGAAGGCCGAGGCGCGCAGGCGCTCCCACGAGCGGGTGCTCTTGGCGACGCCGCTGCTCGCGGGGGCCGCGCTCGCGTCGGTGCTCTCGGTGTACGCGTGGCGGGGCAACAGCGCGCTCGTGAGCGAATTCTCCGACGCGATGCGCGCGGCGTCGGGCGCCCGCGCGCCGATGGGCATCGATGTCCTCGACGCGCTGCGCGACCGCGTCGCGACCCTGCGCGACCACGCCCGCGGCGGCCCGCCACGGTGGATGCGCATGGGGTTCTCCGTGGCCCCCACGCTCTCGCCGCGCGCCTCGACGGTCTTCGCGCTCTTCGTGCTGCGCGACATCTCGCGGCCCGACCTCGACGCCGCGAAGCGCTCGCTCGAGCGACACGCGTCGCGCCCGTCCATCGCCCCCGAAGAGCGCGCGCGGGCAGAGGGCGACCTCCGGCTCTACCTCTCGCTCACCACCCCACGATCGGCCGGTGACCCCGACCTGCGCGACCCCGCCGAGGCCGAGCGCTTCGCGTCGGACCTCTCCCAGCGATGGTCGAGGACCCGTCGGGTGAGCGATCCCCCGACGATCGCCCTGGTGCAGCGGGCGTTGCGCCTCTACGCGGCGCTCCTCGCCGACGACCCGCGCCTGGGCACGCCCCGAGACGTCCGCCTCACCGCCAGGGTGCAGGCGATGCTCAGGCCCTGATCGACCGCCTGCTCCGTTTTGAACCAGGCCCCGCGCCACGATGGCGCGCTCGCCGGGACGGTCCGCGCACGCGGCCCCGAAGAACGGGGCTGGAACGGCGGGTGCTCTCTCTCGCCCCAGCGTCGAGTCGACCTCGGCGCAGCAGAAAGGCAGAGACGCGATGGGAATTTCAATTCGGTTCTGGGGCGTTCGAGGGAGCATCGCGACGCCGGGCGCAGACACGGCCCGCGTCGGGGGGAACACCTCCTGCGTCGAGGTGATCGCGGGCGGGTCCCGGCTGATCCTCGACGCGGGCACGGGCCTTCGCGCGCTGGGCGACTCGCTCCTCGGCGGAGGCGACGTCGACGTCACGCTGCTGCTCTCGCACCTCCACTGGGACCACATCCAGGGACTCCCCTTCTTCGCCCCGGTCTACCTCCCGAGCACCCGGGTGCGGGTGGTCTCGGGCGCCGCGTCCGGTCGCGCCGAAGACGCGCTGCGCGCGCAGATGCGGCCCCCGGCCTTCCCCGTCGACCTCGACCAGCTCCCCGCGGACCTTCGCTACGAGAGCGTGCGCGAGCGGCAGCGCATCGTGGCAGGCGACGCCGAGGTCTTCACCGCGCGCGGGAACCACCCCGACCCGGTGTACGCCTACCGCGTCGAGCACGGAGGGAGATCCGTGGTCTACGCCACCGACACCGAGCACTACCGCTGCGTCGACCCACGCCTCCTCTCGCTGGCCCGCGGCGCCGACGTGCTGATCTACGACGCCCAGTACCTCCCGAGCGAGTACTCCGGGGAGTCGGGGCCCTCGCGCGTCGGCTGGGGGCACTCGACCTGGGAGGCCGCGGTCGAGCTCGCGCAGGCCGCTGACGTCGGGGAGCTCCTGCTCTTTCACCACGACCCCCGCCGGAGCGACGGCGCGGTGGAGGCCCTCGAAGCGGTCGCCCGCGCGCGCTTCCCCTCGACCTCGGCGGCCCGCGAGGGGATGGTGCGGGAGCTCGACGCGCGACGCGGGGAGAGGGCGGCCTGAGCGCGGGCGAGCCCGCCGGGGTGGTACCGTGGAGCCGGGTGACCGAACGGGAACAGAAGCTCTCGCTGCTCCTCGACCTCGCAGACCTCCTCGCGCGGGAGGTTGACCTCGACGTGCTCCTCGGCGCGCTCGGGCGGCGTGTCGCCGACGCCCTCTGCGCAGAGCGGGGGACGGTGTTCCTGCTCGACGAGGCCAGCGGCGCGCTCCGGTCACGGGTCGCGAACCGCCTGGAGCTCGACGAGATCGTCGTGCCTCGGGGCCGCGGGCTCGTCGGGCACGTCGCCGAGGCGGGCGAGGTGGTGAACCTCGGCGACGTCGGCGCCGATCCGCGGCACTTCAGCGCCGTCGACCGCGCCACGGGCTTCACCACGCGCTCGGTGCTCGCCGCCCCGTTACGCGACCGCCGCGGCGCCGTCCGCGGCGTGCTCCAGGTGCTGAACAAGCGCGGCGGCCACTTCGACGACGAGGACGCCCGCTACCTGCTCGCCCTCGGCGCGCAGGTCGCCCTCGCCCTCGACCGCACCACCCTGAGACCGGGCGCCTTCGCGCCCCGTGGCGTGAGCGTGCGCGGGGTGTTCAACCACATCGTCGGCGCTTCAGAGCCGATGCGTCGGGTGTACGACCTCGTCGGGCGAGCGGCCGTCGCCGACGTGACGGTCCTGCTGCGCGGCGAGACGGGCACGGGCAAGGGGCTCTTCGCGCGAGCGATCCACGCGAACAGCCGACGCGCCGCGGCGCCCCTGGTGACCATCGACTGCACGACGCTCCCAGAGTCCCTCGCCGAGAGCGAGCTCTTCGGACACGAGCGCGGCGCGTTCACCGGCGCAGACCGCCGCGCGCTCGGGCGCGTCGACGCCGCCGCGGGGGGAACGCTCTTTCTCGACGAGATCGGCGAGCTCTCGCCGGCCGTGCAGGCGAAGCTCCTCAGGCTCTTGCAGGAGAAGACCTTCGAACGCGTCGGCGGGCGCGAGCCGCCCGCGTCGACCTCCGCGTCGTCGCCGCGACGCACCGCGACCTCGGCGCGATGACCGCGCGCGGCGCCTTTCGCGAGGACCTCCTGTACCGCCTCAACGTCGTCGAGATCGAGCTGCCCCCGCTGCGCGCGCGCGGCGCCGACGAGGTGCTCTCCCTCGCGGAGCACTTCCTTCAGACCTTCGCGAGCCGCCACGGGCGCGAGGCGTTCCGGCTCAGCGCCGACGCCCGCGACGCCCTGGCGACGCACCGCTGGCCCGGCAACGTGCGAGAGCTCGAGCACGCGATCGAGCGCGCCGTCGTGCTCTGCTCCACGCAGAGCGTCACCGCCGCCGACCTGCGGCTACGCCCGCCGTCGAGCGCCGCGACAGACGCGGAGGTCGTCGCGCTCCCGCACGGGCTGAGCCTGGCCGAGGCCGAGCGCCGCTACATCCTCTCGACGCTCGCGCGCGCCGACGGCAACCAGAGCGAGGCGGCCCGATCGCTGGGCGTCGGTCGCAACACGCTGCGGCGCAAGCTCGAACCCCGCGAGCCGGAGTAACCCGCCCGGAGCTACCGGGGAACCTCGACGGTGAAGTCGCTCACCGCGCGGCGCCCGTCGGCCGCGATCACCTCGACCGTGTGGCGCCCCGGGACCATCGTCCACGAGTCTCCGCTCTCCCGCCCGTCGACGCGCCAGCGCAGGCCCTCGGGCTCGCCGCCCTCGACGAGCGCGACGAGACGAATCCGCCCGCCGAGGTCGGAGGCGAGGAGGCGCGCGCCCCGCTCGGGAGACACCACCTGAAGCGCGCCTCGCCCCGCCCGCGGCGCCGCGCCGGCGAGGTGCCGCCGCCTCGCCCACGCGGCGAACCGCGGGGCCACGAGGTCGCGCCCGTCTGGGGTGTGCGCGTCGCAGCGCGGCGGGAGCTCACGCCCCGCGGGGAGCCGCTCGCGCACGGTGCGCGCGCAGAGGGGCCCCGCGCGCAGCCCCGAGTGCGCGCACACCTCGACCTCGCGCAGCGCGACCGGCTCCCGCGGCGCGTCCCTCCCGGGGAGCCGCCTCGCCGCGCCGAGGAGCTGCACCGCCAGCGGCGCCGCGCCCTCGAAGCCCGAGACCCCCGCCATCGGATCGCCGCCGGGGTGCCCGAGCCACACGAGCACCGCCCAGCGTCCGTCGTACACGACGCACCAGGCGTCTCGCCAGCCGCTGGAGGTCCCCGTCTTGAGCGCGAAGGGAGCGCCGGGCGCGAGGGCCTCCAGCGAGCGCCCGAAGCCGTCGACGCGCGCGAGCGCGTCGCTCAACACGTCGGTGGTCATCGCGACGGCGTCGGCGCGCATGACCCGCCGCGCGTCGGGCGTCGCGCCGGGCGCGAACGACAGCGGCACGCGCTCGCCGCCGCGGGCGAGGGCGACGTAGGCCCCCATCAGCTCCACCGCAGTGACGTCGAGGCCGCCGAGCACCACGGCGGCCCCGAGCGCCGACGCGTCCTCGGCGCGCGAAAACCCCAGCGCGCGCAGCCTCGCGACGAGGGGCTCCTGCCCCACCCGACCCGCCGCGTCGAGGGCCGCGAGGTTCAGGGACGACGCGAGCGCCACCCTGGCCCGCACCGGCCCGCGCTCTCGACCGTCGTAGTCCCGCGCGTCGTACTGCTTGCCCGCGCGCCCTGTCCACCGCCCCCCGACGTCCGAGAGCACGGTGGCGGGCGAGCCTCCGCCCTCGAAGAAGCGCTCGAAGACGAAGGGCTTCAGCGTCGACCCCGGCTGCCTCGGCCGGCGCAGCAGGTCCATCGCCCCGCCCTCGGCCTGGGGGCGCGCCGCGCCGACGTAGACAAAGACCTCCCCCGTGTCGTGCCGCACGACCATCGCCGCGCCGTTCACCGCGCCGCGGGGCGCGAGGCGCGCCACCCCGGCCTCGAGGAGAGACTCCGCCTCAAGCTGCAGCCCGCGATGGAGAGAGGTCCGCAGCGCGCCCCCCGAGGCCGCGAGCTCACCGACGCGCAGACGACGGAGCGCCTCGTCGGTGAAGCGCATGGCCACCACCGGGTGGGGCGCCTCGGAGACGATCGCGGGGCGCTCTGACCGCGCCGAGCGAAGGGCCTCGCGGGTGATCCACCCGTGGGCGTGCATCGCGGCGAGGATGTGGCCCCGTCGCGCCAGCGCGCGGCGGAGGTGGCGCCGCGGCTCGGTGTGCGCCGGCGCCTGAGGGATGCCCGCGATGAGCGCGGCCTCCGCCGGGGTCATCACCTCGGGGCCGTGACCGAGGTACGCCTCGCACGCCCGCGCGACGCCGACGAGGCCGTCGCCGTAGGGCAGGCGGTTCAGGTACTGCTCCAGGATCTCGTCCTTCGAGACGACGCGCTCCAGGGCCATCGCCCGCAGCGCCTCCACGCCCTTGTCCCAGACTCCGTGCGGGCGGCCGTAGACGCGCTTCACGAGCTGCTGGGTGATCGTCGAGGCGCCGCTCAGGCGACGCCCTGGCACGAGGTTGCTGACGAGGGCGCGCGCGAGCGCCCAGCCGTCGACGCCGCGGTGGCCGAAGAATCGACCGTCCTCCGCGGCGAGCACGGCCGAGATCAGCACGGGCGAGACATCGCGGAGCGACACCCAGCGCTGGTCGCCCCCCTCGGCGCGGTAGACGCGCAGCAGCGCGCCCTCGCGATCGAGCACGCGCACCGCGGGCGACGGGCGCACGAAGCGGTCCACGTCGACGAGGCCGCCCCAGCGCACGAGCGCCTCGACGCCGCCGCAGACCGCGAGCGCCACGGTCACCGCGGCGAGCACGCGACGCGCGATCTCACGCCGCGCCTGGGGGCAGGGGCGCCTCAACGGGTGACCACCAGGGTCGTGACGGTGCTCCGCGCGACGGTCGCGTCGTCGTAGAGCGCCCGGAGCTCCGCGGGCGGCAGCATAAAGCGACCGGGCGTCGTCGCGCGCAGCGCGTAGGTGTACTCACGCAGACCCGAGAGCCCGTGGTCGAGACGAAACTCCGCGGCGCCGCCGTAGAAGCGACGGGAGGAGATGTCACCGAGCGACCGAAACGCGTGAAAGACCCGCGGGTCTGACGCCGCGTCGTCGCGGCTCATGCCGAGCAGCGCCTCGATCGACGCCTGCGGCGTGGTGTCGAGCCCCTGATCGACGGCGTCGAAGCCGCCGCCGTGCCGGTTCGAGACGACGAGAAAGCCCGCCGAGCGGCGCTCGGAGTAGGCCCACAGCCGCACCCTCACGAGCTCGCCGAGGCGCACCGAGGCGCCCTCGTCGAGGGCTCGCCCCGACTCGGTCTCCAGCGCTCGGTGCAGGGCGATCACCCGGCCCCGGGCGACCCGCTCGGCCTCGCCGATGGGCTCGCGCCAGACCCCGTCGAGGGCGGTGAAGAAGGTCCCTTCACCCGCGTCGATCTGAAGTCGATGGTCCCCGACGGAGAGCGCCGAGGTCGGGACCTCGAAGCGCGCCGTGGCGTCGTCGCGTCGGGAGGGCCGGAGCGGACGGCCGTCGAGGCGGACCTCCGCGCGCAGCGAACGGCCCTCTCCGAAGCGGGCCGCGTAGAGCCCCATCGCCTCGACGCAGACGGCCGTCGCCAGGGGATCGCCCCACCCCGCATCGGCGCCCACCGCGCGCACCGCGAGGAGCTGCTGCGCCGCCTCGCGCGCCAGCTCGACGCGGTCGGCGCGCACCGCGGCCTCGAGCACCGCCGCGATGGTGCGCGATTGCGAGTCGAAGAAGCTCGGCCTCGCGACGCGCCTCGAGCTGGGAGCGCCCACGAGGTTGCCCGCGGCGACGAGCAGCGTGGCCCGCCGGGGATCGTCGGGCATCATCGCCATCGCGAGCTCGGCGAGCCCCTGCGCGCGGAGCACCTCCCGCGCGTCGAAGAGCTGCGTGACGACGCTCGCCTGATCCGCGCCGACGTCGTGCAGCGCCCGCAGCGCGAAGGCGAGCTCGTCGGCGCCGTAGCGCCCGAGGCCCCGCGCGCGCACCCAGGCGCCCAGCGAGGCCGACGCGCGGAGCTGCGCGGAGCCATCGACCGACCACCCCGCCCGGCGCGCCGCGCCGAAGGCACGGAGCGAGAGGGCGGTGAGGAACGGGACCGTGGTCGAGTCTGGCCCCCAGCTCCCGAACCCGCCGTCGGCTCGCTGCTGACCCGCGAGCGCACGCAGGGCGACCTCCCCTCGGGCGCGCGCCTGCGACGCGGACCACTGCGCGCCGCGGCCCGTGTCCATCCGCGCGAGGGCCGACCACGCAATCACCCTCGACGCGAGCGCGGCGGTGCCGCCGAGCGCGTCGTCGTCGAGGGCCTCGACCGCGGCGTCCAGCCCGAGGAACGGCTGGGTAGACACCGTCAGCGCCGTCGCCGGGCGGTCGCTGCCCTCGGGTCGCCGGAGCGTGAGCACGGCCTGACGCTCGTGGGCGCCGAGCACGCTCCGACGGCGCAGGTAGCTCCGCGGCGCGACGGGGATCACCCGGCGCTCGACCGCGCGATCGGCGCCGACCGAGAGCTCATACGCGAGCTCGATCGGCCCCGCCCCCGCCTCGACCACCTCGCCGACCCGGAGCTCGGCCGCGGGGTCCAGGTGAACGGCGCGCGTCGACCGGACCGCGCCGTTCACCCTCAGCGCGAGCGTCGCGTCGACGGGACGCTCGGTGGTGTTGTTGAGCAGCGCCGCGGCCTCGAAGGCGTCGCCCTCGGTGAGCGCGCGAGGCGCGAGCGCGCGCAGCGCCACGTCCCGGCGAGCGGTGACCAGCGTGGTCGCGCGCCCGGCGCGCAGACCTTCGCCGACGGCGAGGGCCATCACCCTGTACTGCCCCGCGCGCTGCGGGAGTCGCAGCGTGGCGCGCGCGACGCCAGCGCCGTCGCTCCGGAGCCGCGGAAGCCACAGCGGCGTGGGATCGAACTCCTCCCGCGTGTCTCGAGCGGACTCGTCGGCGATCTCGCCCGCGTCGGAGCCGTCTCCGCTGACGCCAGGGAGCGCCGGCAGCGCGACGCGAGAGACCAGCGTGCGTCGAAGGTCCTCCAGGGAGAACGTCGGCGCGCGGCGCGGCAGGAGGGTGCGCGCCGGGTCCGGGGTCTCGTACCGCGTGAGCCGCAGCACACCCTCGTCGACGGCGTACAGCAGCACCTCGGCCGACACGCCCTGACCGCGCCCGTCTCGCACGTCGACCTCGACCTCCAGGTTCCCGCCCGGCGCGCCCTCGCGGGGCGCCCGCACGGTCACGTCGAGGGGCGCCACGGGCGGACGCACCCTCAGCTCGGTCGCCCCCCAGCGCACGTCGGGCGATCCCAGATCGAGCTCGCCGGTGGGGCGAACCGTACCCGTGCGCGGTCGCACGAGCGACACGGTGACGAAGGCGTTCGGCACCATCGCCGCCGACACCGGGATCGACAGCGACACGGATCCCGCGCGGACCCTGCGACGCTCCCGGTGCACCACCCCGGCCTGCGTGACCGCGATCAGCGCCTCGGCCTCGGGCCAGGGGCACTCGAACGCGAGCGCCGCCCGCTCCCCGACGGTCCACTCGACGCGCGCGGGGGTGAGCGCGAAGGGCGCGCCGGGAGGGTCGCGGTCGGGGTGCTCCAACGGACCGGCCGCGTACACCCGCTGCGAAGAGACCGAGCGGTGCCCCGCGCCATCGACGACCGAGGCCTCGATCACGTACGTGCCCGCGATCGTCGGCGTCCAGGGACCGTGATGCACGTCGGCGGTCGAGTCGAAGGCGTAGCTGTGGACCAGCTCGCGCTGCTGCTCCCGGCGCGCGCGCCAGGCGCCCTCGTCTCCCTCCTCCCCGCGTCCACCGGCCCACTGGTAGTACCCGTGCCAGGCTTCGCGGTAGACCTTGACCTCGGTGCGCACGCCCGGCGCGGGGCTCCCGTCGTGCCCCAGCACGACGGCGTCGATCGCGATCGGCTCGCCGTGCGCGATCCACGGCTCGAGGGTGCGCAGCGCGACCTCGTGGGCCGCGGGCGCGCTCTCGAGGGTCTGACGCGCGCTGGTCTCTTGCCCCGAGGCGTCGCGCACGCTCACCTCCAGCGAGGCGCGCTGGCGCATCGGGAGCTCGTGCCGAACGCGGGTCGAGAGCCGCAGAACCCCTTCGCGGTCGACGGTGCCCTCGCCCGAGTCGAGGGTCGCGGGACGCGCCACGGCGTCGACGGGCCCGAAGGTGAACGCCCGCCAGCGCGCAGGGACCTCCGCGGCGCCCAGGCGGCGCAGGGTCCACCGCACCGACGCGCTCGAGATCGGCGCGCCGAAGAGGTACCTCGCGCGCAGGGTCGCCTGAACCTCATCGCCGTCGGTGAAGTCGGCGCGGGCCAGCGCGAGGTCCACGCGCGCGGTCGGGGGACGAAACTCCGCGACCTCGAAGCTCGACTGGCCCAGCGGCGCGTCGCCCCCGAGCAGGATCGCGACCGAGTAGCTCCCAGGGACGGCGCTCCGCGGCAGGTCGAACTCGGCGTCGCCCGTGCCTCCGCGAGAGAGGCGGAGGTTCGTCGACGCGAGCTCGCCCGAGGGGCCGCGGAGCGAGAGGCGCACCCGCCGACGGGCGAGGGCGCGCAGCTCGCCTCCGCGGGCGACGCGCGCGATGACCTTCGCGCGAACCCGCTCACCGGGACGCACCGCGCCGCGATCGAGGATGACCGCGGCCACCGGCGCGTCGCCGCGGCCGCGATCGGAGTCGACGGCGAGTCCGAACGCCGCCGCGCCCTGCGCCACCCTGCGGTCGAGGAACATCCCAGCGCGGTCGCCTCCGGCGCGCGCGATCAACGCCATCGGCGCGCCGAGCACCCTCGCAGGCAGGGGAACCCACGCGACGCCGTCGGCGTCAGTCTCCGCGCTGCCGGAGGCCACGCCCAGCTCGTCAAAGACGGAGACCCTCGCGCCGGCGACGGGCGCCGCGCCGCGCAGCGAGGTCACCCAGGCCAGGAGCCCATCCGCGACCGCCAGCGCGCTCAGCGCGACGTCGGTCCTCTGCGCGAGCGCGGTCCTCGTGGGGGTCAGACCAGGGCCGTCTGGATCCAGGTCGACCAGCGCGGCGTCTCCCCCCGTCGCCCACGCGAAGCGCCCGCGCCCCCACCGGTTGGGACGCTCCGACGGCGCGGCCTCGTGCAGCGACTGGCCGCGGTACCGCACGCCCCGCCGCCGCGGACGGTTGAGCAACGCAGCGACGAGCCCCTCCTCGTCGAGGGCTTCGACGCGAAGCGAGCCCTGACGCGCGTTCACCGCCGCGAAGGGCAGGGCTCCGTCCGAGTCTCGCTCCCAGGTGAGACGCCCCGACGCGACCGTGACCGCGGGCGCGAGGCCCACGCTGCGCACCGCGAGGGGGGCGGCGGCGCGCAGGGCGGATCCACTCGCGGTGCGCAGGGCGCCGAAGCTCAGCTCGTACACCTGATCCGCCGCCCACTCTCCCCGGAGCTCCAGCAGTCTCCCGCGCACCCGCGCGGAGAGCCCGGGCAGCGTCGGCGAGACCCGCACGGCCGCGGCCGAGTCCTCGTGCAGCGCCTCGCTCGCGAGCACGCGGAGCACCTGCCTCACGTCCACCACCCGACCCGGCCGAGGTCCGAACGAGCACTCCGAGGCCGAGCCCGCGTCCTCGCCGCAGAGCACGCCTTCGATCTGCGGCGGGGGCGCGAATTCGAACGACACCGTCCCCGGCTGCTCCTCGCCCTCCGAGCGGTCCGCGCGCAGCCCCGGCGCGTAGGCCACGCCCACGCGCGCGCCCGCCTCGAGCGAGCGGCTCAGCAAGAGGTCGATCACGCGCCGACCGCGCTCGTCCCGCCCCGCCGCGCGTGCCCTCACCGAGAGCGAGCGCAGGCCGCCCCCGAGCTCGTACGCGAACAGCTGCGAGCCGAGGGCGCTCAGGTCGACGTTCCCCTCCACGAGCAGCCGCAGCGGCGAGCCGACAGAGACACGCTGGGTCTCCACCGGGCCCACGACACGCGGCGAACCGTCGAAGACCACGACGCGCTCGACCTCAGCCTCGAGCGCCTCCCCAGAGAGCGCGCGGAGCCCGGCGGCCACACGCATCCTGGCCTCCAGCGTGCGATCCCACGTCGCCTCCTCCGCGGCGAACCGCAGGGTCGAGCGCGAGGTCCACCGCGCGACGCCGCGCACCGGTGGGGTGAACTCCAGCGGTGCGCGCTCGAGGGGGCGCCCGATCTGGGACGACGCGACTATCGGGCGGTTGAATCGAACCGCGACGGCGTCACCGCGATCGAAGCGCGTCGCGCCCTCAGCGGGCTCGAGCACCGCGAGCTGGCTGGGCTGGTCCCGAACCAGGAGCGGGGCGAGGGGGGTCGACGGGGGCAGGGGATCACCCCCGAGCACCAGCAGCGTCGGCGCGCCTCGCAGCGCCTCCGGCACGCTCAGCGCGCCACGAGGCTTGTTGCCTTCGAGAGAGAGCAGCACCCCGCCCGCGGCGACCAGGCCGAGCGCCGCGACGAAGCGACGACGAACGACGCGGCGCGCGGGAGCAGCGGTCGCGCTCGAAGTCGCCTCAGGGAGCCTCGCGCCGCGGTACGGATCAGAGGGGACAGTCATGAAGACCCTCGCAGCAACAAGAGGGCCAGGCCCCGCTCCGGCGAGATTCACCGCCCATCCCCGGCGCCGGGATGGACTCGACGACACGGCGGTGTGGCCGGCAGAACGCAGCTCGAACGGGCGTCGCCCTCCCTGGGCGAGGTCGAGGCGGCACCAGGCCCCGCGGGCGGGATGAAGATTGGGGTAGAATGCGCTTGACCGGTCCCTGGAGGACGACTATCACGTCTCCCCCGCCGACAACTCCCCGACGCCGCAAGGCGAAGGGGGCCCGAGAAAAAAATCGGGCAGCGCAGAAAAAAGTTGACGGCGATTCAGAGGGTGCTAAAAGCGCCCTCCCTCCAGCGAGGAACCCAGACGGAGCGCACCGCGCGACGCCGGGTCCCGGACCTGGAGCAGCCTCGAGGGCGGAGAGACTCCGCCAGAGGTCACCCGACCTCGCTCGATCTTTGAAAACCTGGTTGCCGGAACACAAGGGGTTCAAACCCTTTGTGTCACCAACGAGAGACACCAGATCTCTTGTTGGCAGTGAAGTGGTCCCGACCACGCGGCGCGTCGCCTCCCCCCGGAGCGACGCGAGGGCGAGTCGGGCATTATCGAACCTACGGGTTCAAGCAGGCCGCGCGAGCGGTCTGATGATCGAGATACAAGCCAGTTTCTGGCTCAGGTACTCGATTCTTCAGTAGACACCATCCTTGGTTCTCACCGAGGTAGGAATTCAACTGGAGAGTTTGATCCTGGCTCAGAGCGAACGTTAGCGGCGCGCCTAACACATGCAAGTCGCACGAGAAAGGGAGCAATCCCCGGTACAGTGGCGCACGGGTGAGTAACACGTAGATGACCTTCCCTGGAGTGGTGGATAACCTGCCGAAAGGCGGGCTAATACAGCATGGGACCACATGGTTTTGACCGAGTGGTGAAAGCGGGCCTCTGTTCACAAGCTCGCGCTCTGGGATGGGTCTGCGTCCCATCAGCTAGTTGGTGAGGTAATGGCTCACCAAGGCATCGACGGGTAGCTGGTCTGAGAGGATGACCAGCCACACTGGAACTGAGACACGGTCCAGACTCCTACGGGAGGCAGCAGTGGGGAATCTTGCGCAATGGGCGAAAGCCTGACGCAGCGACGCCGCGTGGGTGATGAAGGCCTTCGGGTTGTAAAGCCCTGTGGGGAGGAACGAACCGTACGGGGGCGAACACCCTCCGTGCCTGACGGTACCTCCTTAGCAAGCATCGGCTAACTCTGTGCCAGCAGCCGCGGTAAGACAGAGGATGCGAACGTTGCTCGGAATTACTGGGCGTAAAGCGCGCGCAGGTTGCCTCGTAAGTCGTGTGTGAAATCCCTCTGCTCAACGGAGGAAGTGCACAGGATACTGCGAGGCTTGAGTACAGAAGAGGAGAGCGGAATTCCCGGTGTAGAGGTGAAATTCGTAGATATCGGGAGGAACACCAGTGGCGAAGGCGGCTCTCTGGGCTGATACTGACACTGAGGCGCGAAAGCGTGGGAAGCAAACAGGATTAGATACCCTGGTAGTCCACGCCGTAAACGATGACGACTGGGTGTTGCGGGTATTGACCCCCGCGGTGCCGAAGCCAACGCGTTAAGTCGTCCGCCTGGGAAGTACGGCCGCAAGGCTAAAACTCAAAGGAATTGACGGG
>JAWKRB010000009.1:270000-300263 GCA_041389885.1 Polyangiales bacterium
GGCTCCCCTGCTCACCTGGCACGTCAAGAGCACCACCCGCGCCCAGGAGGGGCTCTACGTCTATGACACCGTCGAGCGGCTGTACGACTCGCGCTTCGGCGACGGCGACGTGCGAGACATTCGCCGGTACATCAAGTTCGGTCCGTTGGGCGCGGCGCTCCGCTCGGAGTCGAGGGTCGTGCTGCTGATCGACGAGGTCGACAAGGCCGATCTGGAGTTTCCGAACGACCTGCTGCACGAGCTCGACCGGATGCGCTTCAGGGTGAGCGAGACCGGCGACGAGGTGGTCGCTCAACACCGCCCGGTGGTGATCATCACCAGCAACAACGAGAAGGACCTGCCCGACGCCTTCTTGCGACGCTGCGTGTTTCACTTCATCGACTTTCCTGACGAGAAGCTCATGCGGCGCATCGTCGAGGTGCACCACCCGAACATCGGGCGTGAGCTCGTCGATCAGTGCATCCAGGTCTTCTATGAGCTCAGGGGGCTCTCGCGGCTCCGCAAGCGCCCGAGCACCAGCGAGCTCGTCGACTGGATCTCCGTGCTCCAGCGCGCGGGCATCACCTCGGTCAAGCTCGACCGCGAGATCCCCTTCGTCGGCGCGCTCCTGAAGAAGGAGCAGGACCTCGTCGCCCTCGCAGACCAGCTCGCCGGCGGGCGAAAGTACAGGTCCTGAGCCGTGATCGCGGGCTTCGTCATGGCCCTCCGTCGGCGGAAGATCCCCGTGGGCACCCAGGAGGCGGTGGCCCTCGCCGAGGCGCTCTCCAAGGGCCTCCACGAGTCATCGCTCGAGGGATTCTACCTGGTGTCGCGCGCCATCCTCGTGCACCGCGAGGAGCACCTCGACGACTTCGACCTGGTCTTCGCGGAGCACTTCCGCGGCGTCGTCTTTGAGGCGAAGGCCGTCACCGACGAGATCCTCCAGTGGCTCGAAGACGTGCGCAAGACCCGCGAGCTCACCGACGAGGAGAAGGCCATGATCGAGGCCCTCGACCCCGAGACGCTGCAGCGAATGTTCGAAGAGCGCATCCGGGAGCAGAAGTCTCGTCACGACGGCGGCAACCGCTGGATCGGCACCGGCGGCACCTCGCCCTTCGGCCGCGGCGGCTTTCACCCCTCCGGAATCTCCGTGGGAGGCACGGGCGGAAAGGGCGCCGTGCGCAGCGCCGACGCGAGGAAGTATCGCTCGTACCGCACCGACGTGGTCTTCGACCTGAGACAGATCGAGGTCGCGCTCCGAAGGCTGCGGGCGTTCGTGCGAGACGGGGCGATCGAGGAGCTCGACATCGACGGCACCATCGACGCCACCGCGAAGAACGCCGGAGAGCTCGAGGTCGTCGTGCGCCCGCCGCGACGGCCGAACACCCGCGTCATCCTCATGATGGACGTGGGCGGCTCGATGGACCCCTACGCCAACGCGATGTCGCAGCTCTTCTCCGCCGCGAAGCGCGCGACCCACTGGCGCGAGCTGCGGACCTACTATTTTCACAACTGCGTGTACGGCCGGCTCTACGCCACCGATCGCCTCGCCGACCCCATCCCCGTGCAGGACCTGCTGCGCCAGTGCGGCCCGCACTACAAGCTGATCATGGTCGGCGACGCCCTGATGGCCCCGTACGAGCTCATGGCGTCTTCACCCGACGAGCCCGGAGGCGCGCCCAGGGCCGGGATTCACTGGCTGCATGTCCTCCGAGAGCACTTCCCACACTCCGCCTGGATCAATCCTGAGCCCCCTCGGGACTGGCGCGGCAACACCATCGAGATCATCGAGAAGGTGTTCCCGATGTTTCACCTCTCCGTCGATGGACTCTCTCAGGCGGTCAAAGAGCTGATGAAGAAGTCTCAGTCGTGACGTACTCTGTCAGGGCGCGGTTGGCGAGAGGCGCCCCCGAGGCTTAGCTTGCTCTGGGTCCTCGGCGACGCCGGGGCGACCAGATCGGAGCGAAGCGATGCGGCGCCAACAACAACTCAGCCTCTTTCCTGCCCTCATCGCCAACGACAACACCGCCCAGCCCCTCGCCGCCGCGTCGTCGACCCCGAGCGGGCGGATCGGGCTCGACCCCGAGCGGGTGCGGCGCAGCGCGATCCTCGCCATTCAAGAGCGGCGGGTGTGTCGCGTCGCCTACGCGGCCGACGGGGGGGCGGCGCGAACGCGCGAATTCGAGCCCTACGCGATCACCCGCGTCGACGACCACTGGTCGATCTTCGGGTACTGCCGACTGCGAGGGGACCTGCGCACGTTTCGCTCCGACCGCATCGTGTCCTTCGAGGTCCTCGACGCGAGCTTCGTGCCCCGAGCGAGCGTGTCGCTGGAGCGCTTCATTCTGCGACGTCGCGGGGTCGCGTGAAGGGGAATCAGCGCCGAGCAGGGTTCCAGCGGGCGATCGCGAGGGCCAGCTCGTCGACGAGGCGCCGCGCCTCCTGCGTGTGGCCGCGCGCGCCGTTGATCAACACCGAGAACACCAGCGTGCGGGCGGGCGTCGGCCCGAGGGCATAGCCCGAGAGCGCGATCACGTCGTTCAGGGTGCCTGTCTTGGCTCGGACCACCCCCCGCGCGGGGCGCGCCGAGAGCCGCCGGGCGAGGGTGCCGTCCTCCCCGGCCGTCGCGAGCTGCGCCACGAACTCGTGCCGGAGCGCGGGGTTGCCCCACGCGGCGCGAAGCACGTGCACCAGCTGCCGCGCGCTGAGCCGGTCGCTGTCATAGAGGCCCGAGCCGTTGCGCACCTGCATCCCCAGCGTCGGCACGCCCTGCGAGCTCGCCCACGCCCTGACGCGCTCCGCGGCCGAGGCGAAGCCCCTCGGCCCGCCCCCCGTCGCGAGGAAGATCATCTCCGCGGTGAAGTTGTTCGAGTGCTTGCCTGCCTCGTAGAGCAGCGCCGAGAGCGGCTGCGACCGGTGGATCGCGAGCTGTTCGAGCCCGCCTGGGGTCGCACCGACGCGGTCGTCCCCGTCCACCGTGATGCCGTACCGGCTCAGCGCCCGGCGAAAGACGGCACCCGCCACCGCGGTGGGGTGAAGCTGGCGCCTCGCGACCACCGACGGGCGCGCCGCGCAGCGACCGCCCACCTCGATCCTCGCGCGGCCGTCGGCGAGCGGCGCCACGCGCAGCACCGGAGCCGCGGACTCGTGAACCTCGGCCGCGCTGACCACCACGGCGGACTCGGGGGGCGAGGCCGTCGCGACGCAGCGCGGCGCGCGAGGGTCGGCGCGGACGGTCACGGTGATCGCCGCCGCGTCGACCGCGAGGGCGCTGACGCTGGGGCGATAGGCCGCGTCTTCGCCAGGCTGCTGCTCAAAGCCCGGAGGGAGCGACTCGCCGCCGTAGAGCGTGTCGTCGAGCAGCAGCCCGCCGGTGACCCGCGTGACGCCGCGGGAGGCCAGCTCCGCGGCGAGCGCGTCGAGGTCCCGCGCGCGAAGAGCCGGGTCGCCACCGCCGCGGAGGGCGAGGGAGGAGACGGCGTCGCCTTCGAGGCGTCCCCACACCGTGGTCTCGAAGGCCCTGGAGGGCCCGAGGATCGACAGGGCCGCCGCGGCGGTGAGCAGCTTCGCGTTGCTCGCGGGGTTCATCGCGAGGTCCTCGGACGCGGCGAAGAGCACGCGCCCCGAGTCCGCCGCGGCGACCATCACCGCGACGCGGGCGCCGGCGATCGCCCGCTGGTCGAGAACCGCACCCAGCGTCGTTGCCAGCGACGCCTCGCTGGCCGGAGACTGCGCGCTCCCATGGGTCCCATCGAGGAGAACGCCGAGCAGCGCGCCGATCAGAAAGGTCCTTCGCATCGTGCCTCCGCGCGAAGGGTCTACCACGCCGCGGCCCTGGCCCTGGCCCTCCTGGGATGCAGCGCGACGCGCCGCGACCCCGACACGCTGACGGTGCTCAGCCTGAGCCGACCCGAGCACATCGACCCGAGGCACCCCGAGGACGCCTTCGGCAGCGCCCTCTCGCGCCTCGTGTTCGGCGCGCTGCTCGACAGCGACCCCGGCACCTTTCTCCCGCGGCTCTCGCTGGCCCGCTCGCTGCGTTGGCGGGGCGACGCGCAGGCGGTCGTCGAGCTCCGGGCCGACGCGCGCTTTCACGACGGCCGCGGCGTGCGCGCGGAGGACGTGGTCGAGACCTTTCGCGGCGTGCTCGACCCACGCGGCCGCAGCCGGCTCCGCGGGAGCTACGCGCGGGTGATCCGCGGCGTGCGCGAAGAGCACGGTCGGGTCGTCTTCGACCTCCACCGCCCCGACGGGAGCTTCGAGAGCCTGCTGCAGCTCCCGATCCTCCGCGCGGAGGACGCGCGCTCGGCGACCGAGCTCGTCCCTGGACGCTCGTCGGAGATCATCGGGAGCGGACCGCTGCGCGTGGCGTCGCTGCGCGACGGCGAGTGGGAGTTCACCCGCGTCCACCGCGGGAGGGGGTTCCCGTCGCGCCTGCGGGTCGTGCCGCTGCGCGACCCGAACGCCCTCGCGATTCGAATGATCCACGGCGACGGCGACATCGCCGAGCTCAAGCCCGACCTCCTGCCGATCTTCGAGGGGCGGCGCGACTTCGTGATCCAGTCGTCGCCCTCGGCGGGCTTCACCTACCTCGGCCTTCGCACCGACCGCGGTCCCCTCTCGAACGCCCTGGCGCGCAGGGCCCTCGCGCACGCCATCGACCGCGACGCGCTGCGCCGCGCCAGGCTCGGGCGATACGCGGTCCCCTCCACCGGCCCGATCCCTCCGTCTCACTGGGCCTACGAGGGAGACGTCCCTCGGTACCCCTACGACCCCGCGAGGGCGAGGGCCCTCCTCGACGCGGCGGGGCTCCCCCCCGACGCGCGAGGCGTGCGGGCGAGGGTGACCCTGCGGGTCTCTTCGCAGCGCTTCGCGATGCTCGTCGCGCAGGCGATGGCCTCGATGCTCGGCGCGGTGGGCGTCGACGTCGACGTGCGCCCCTCCGAGCTCGGTACCCTGCTCGCGGACCTCCGCGGCGGGCGCTTCGACCTCACCCTGCTCACCGTGCCCGACCTGACCGACCCCTGGGGGCTGACCTTCTGGTTCGCGTCGTCGTCGATCCCCACGCCCGAGAACCCCAACGCGGGCGGCAACCGCTGGCGCTTTCGCAGCGCCGCCCTCGACGAGGCGCTCCGTCAGGGCGCGCGGTCTGTCGACCCGCGGCTGCGCGCGCCGCACTACCGCCTCGCGCAGCGCATCCTCGCGCAGGAGCTCCCGGTGATTCCGCTGTGGCACGCGGACGTCGTGTGCGCGGTGCGGGCCACGCTGCGCGCGCCGCCCCCGAGGGGAGACGGGCGCCTCGACCACCTCGTGGGCGCCAGGGCCGTCGGCGCGTCAGCGACGCAGGAACCGCAGCGCGATCACCGCGAGCAGTGAGCCCACGCCCAGCAGGAACACCGCGACCGCGATCCACCTCGCCCGCCCCGCGTCAGACGAGGCGGACGGCGGCGTCACCGCCCCTCCCGACGGGACCGGCGGGATCGACGCAGCCGGCGCCGCGGGGCCGTTCTCGTGCCCGAGCACGATCATCACCGTGCGCGAGCGGTTGTCGGCCAGCTCTGCGCCCGCCGGGAGGGCGCCGCCCTCGCGCGCCGCGGTCTCGCGCGCCGAGATCACCATGCGGGCGAGGGGGATCTGCCGCAGCGCCGCGGAGCCCATGGGCTCGCGCAGCGCGTCGACGAGGGCCGCGGCGAACGCCGCAGGCGACGGAAAGCGGTCGGCGGGGTCTCGGGCCATCGCGACGAGAATCACCGCCTCCAGGGCCGGAGAGATGCCCGGCAGGATGCGCGAGGGGGAGCGAATGCCCTCGCTCTGGATCGCCTGGAGCGTCGCGGCCTCCGTGTCGCGCTGGTACGGCGAGCTGCCGGTGATGAGCTCGTAGAGGGTGATCCCCGCGGAGTACACGTCGGAGCGGGGGTCGAAGCCGCCGCGGCCCATGACGTGCTCGGGCGCCATGTAGGCCGGCGTGCCGAACAGCACCCCGCCGTGCATCGGCGAGACCGCGTGCTCGGGCTCTCCGTGAAACCGCGCCGCGCCGAAATCGATGAGCACCGGGCGGGCGCCCCCGCGCCCGTCGGCGGTCACCACGATGTTCTCGGGCTTGACGTCTCGATGCACGACGCCGGACTGGTGCAGCGCGGTCAGCGCGTCGAGCACCGGGAGCATGTAGCCGACGGCGTCGACCTCGGGCACGCGCCCCTGTCGAAACAGCTGGTCAGAGAGGGTGTGACCGTCGAGGAAGGGCATGACCAGAAACGGCGCGCCCTCGCTCGAGTTGCCGCTGTCGACGACCTCGATGAGGTTCGCGTGTCGGACCGTCGTGGCCGCCCTGATCTCGTGCGAGAAGCGATCGACGATGACCGGGTCGCCCGCGAGGTGCGGGCGCACGATCTTGACCGCGACGCGCTGGTTCGAGGGGTGGTGAACGGCCTCGTAGACCGCACCCATACCCCCCTCGGCCACACCCCGGATGAGCTGATATCCGCCCCCAAATCGCACGCTCGCAAGCGTCGCGGACCAGCTCGCAGCCATCGGGTCGAGAGTCTCGCACCGCGCCGTCGGGCGCTGCAAGAGCTTTGCGCCCGAGCGCCGGGCGCGCTCCGATAGGCGCATGGACCGCACACCGTCCGCGCAGCGATGGCTCCTCGCCGTCTCCTTCGGCGTGGGTTGCACCCGGACGCCCCCGCGCAGAGCCCCCGCCGACGTGGTGGTCACGAGCGTGATCAGCGCCGCCGACGCGCGCGCGCCGGGGTGCCCCGCCCTCGAGCGACGGCGCGGCGGAGGCACGCTGCACGCGGGGGAGATCCTCGGCGCGGAGCGTTGGCGCGCAGAGGATTCTCCTCACCTGCTGCCCTATGGAATGGTCGTACGCCGCGGCGCGCGGCTGGAGCTCGAACCCTGCGCGCTGCTGCTCGTCGGCGCGTCGCGCTCGGTCACGGTCGCGACCGGGGGCGCCCTGGTCGCCCGCGGTGAGGCACCGCGCCCCATCGCCTTCTCGCCGCTCGAGGCGCGGCCCTGGGCGGGTCTGGAGCTCGAGGCGGGCGTCGACCCGACCTCCGCGCTGACCGCGGTCGAGATCGTCGGCGCCGGGGCGGGCGCGTCGGAGCGTCCGTCCGCGGCGCTCGCGGTCGCGGCCGAAGGCCTTGTGGCGCAGGGAGTTCGAGTCGCCGCCTCCGAGTCCTGGGGCGTCTGGATGCGCCGCGGCGCGAGCTTCGCCGCGGGCGCGAGCCTCGACGTCGAGGGCGCGGGCGAGGGGGTCGCCGTCGTCGACGACGTGAACGACGCGGCGCGCCTGCCGCTCCGGACGCTGCGGCGCAACGCCCGAGACGAGGTCCTCGTCGCCGGCGGGGTGGCGACGCTGCGGCGAGACGCGGTGTGGGGCGCCCTCGGGCTGCGCTACGCGGTGCGCGACGGCGTGCGCCTGCGCGTGGGCGGGCCCGCCTCCCCGCAGCTCACGATTCTCCCTGGAACCACGGTGATTTTCGGCGCTGACAGCGCGCTCGACGTCGGCGTCGGCGAGCCCGGCGCGCTGCGGATCGACGCGGGCGACGCGGGGGCGATGACCACCCTGCGCGGGGTGGGAGACGGAGCCGCGACGTGGCTCGGCGTCACCCTCGGCGCGCAGATCGACCTGTCACGCAGCGCGTTTCGCGGCGTCATCGTCGCCTCGGCGGGCGCGCCCACGGGGTCTCCGCGCGCGGGCTGCGGGTGCTCGACCGACGCGCGCGCCGACGCCGCCATGCTCGCGCTCGCGCCCGCGGGCGCCGCCCAGATCGTCTCGAACGTGCTGTTGCAGAGGGGCTTCGCGCGCGGGGTCGGGGTCGCGTGGGTCGGCGACTCCGCGCCGCGAGGCGCGACGCTGGTGGCGTCGGGCGGGGTCGATGTGCGCGGGGCTGGGGTGATGTGCGCAGAGCTGGCGCCCGCCCCCCCGACGGGCTGCGGTGGCGAATAGCGCTTGGGGTAGAGGGCGTTGCGCGACGCGCTGGAGCTCTCGGCGCGTCGGGAGAGGCGCGAAGCACGGCCCGGCGAGGGGAGGGTCAAGTCACACGAGGGGGACGAAAAGAAACTGGTCCGCGAGACGCCGCGCGCGATGCCGCCGCGAGCAGACCGAGAATTTCATGATTCAGGCCAGTTCCCAACGGGGCGTTTCGTCCAAGGCCGCGAATCGCGGTCTCCTACGGCGCTTGGGGCGGTCTGGGTGCCTGGGCGCTCCCGGCAGCCCCGGAGGAACGCACCAGATTTTTCGCCGGAGCTCGGCGCCTTCCCCTGAAGATATCCACAGCGCGATCTTTTCGCGCTCGCGCTCGCTGTTGAAGTCGCCGCGCGGCCTGTGTCAGGAATGGTCCTCGCCGCTGCGGAGGTGACAGCGGGATTCAGACCTCGCTCCAACGGGAGAAGAAAGTGACTGCAGCTTCTTTGACAAGGATGTTTGGTTCGCGCGATGGGCGTGAAGGTGGACGACCGAGACCGGCCGCCCCCGCGACGAGATCGAACATAGAGCTCCTGGGTTTCTGAGGCGCGTCACCCTGTCTCTCTGACCGTGATCGCCGCCCCGCGGCGAGCGGTCCGCGTCCGTCGCGCTCGCTCCGACTCCGATGGAGCCGGGGCGGCTTGTGCGGAGAGAGGCATCGCCTTGTTCATTGGATACTTTACGCGTCTGCTGGCTGGTGCACAGACGCTCTGAGTGGGATCTCTGGCTTTTCGATGGGTGCGCGGCCTCGGGCCGCCACACCGGGACTGAGTTTTCTTCGACGTTCGCCTGCGGCGCGTCGAATCAGAGGGTTGTCGTCAGGACGCGGTCCGGTCGGCGCGCTGCGGGTGCGCGTCGGTCGGGAGGGCGCGGGCGGCGTTGTGTCAACGACCAGGCGAGCGGCTGGCGCCTTGGTCAGAACGCATTGAGAGGATCGGAGGACGGAATGATCGTTGCGGGGATGATCGAGATCGGCGGCGAGGGCGAGGTTCGGATGATCGGCGCGGAAGAGGTGGCGCCGGGCTTCGACGACCCGGACCGTCGCAGCTCCAGGGTGCGGGCGCGCACCATCTCCATCAAGCGGCTGTCGAAGCGCGAGCTCGAGCGGGGACGTCTGATGAACCCCGATGTCGAGGCGGTGCGCCCCCAGATGCGCGGGGAGTGCCAGCACGGCGCGCACGCCGAGCGGCCCTGCCCCTTCGTGAGCTGCAAGCACCACCTCTACCTCGACGTGAACGACCGCACGGGCTCGATCAAGCTGAACTTCCCCGACCTCGAGGTCTGGGACCTGCCCGAGACCTGCGCCCTCGACATCGCCGACCGCGGCGGGATCACCCTCGAGGAGGTCGGCGAGATCATGAACCTGACCCGCGAGCGCATCCGTCAGCTCGAGACCCGCGGGCTGGCGAAGCTCAAGGCCCTCAACGAGATGTCGGCCATGGCCGACTTCATCGAGGACTGAGCCCCCGCCGCGATCTGGACTTGGGCGCTCGTTTCCTGTCACCTTCCCGGCACCGCCCTGAAGGAGCGCCCCCGCCAAGATGCCCGTCATCCGTCGTGCCCTCGTTTCGGTCAGCGATAAGCGTGACCTGATCCCCTTTCTGAAGTCTCTCACCGACCGAGGCGTCGAGGTGCTGTCCACCGGCGGCACCGCCCGCGCCCTCCGCGACGCCTCGGTGCCTGTCACCGACGTGAGCGCGTACACGGGCTCGCCCGAGATCATGGACGGGCGGGTCAAGACCCTGCACCCCAAGGTCCACGGCGCGATCTTGATGCGCGAGCGCGACGACGACCGCGAGGCCCTGGCCTCCATCGGCGGCGCGCCGATCGACCTGGTCGTGGTCAACCTCTACCCCTTCGAGGAGACCCTCCGCCGCGCCGGCGCCTCCCACGACGAGTTGGTGGAGAAGATCGACATCGGCGGCCCCGCGATGGTGCGGGCGGCGGCGAAGAACCACGCGCGGGTCACCGTCGTGGTGGACCCCGGCGACTACGCCGAGGTGCTGCGCGAGATCGACCGGGACGGCGGCGTGACGCACGCGACCCGGGTCGCCCTGGCCTCCAAGGCCTTCGCCCACACCGCGGCCTACGACGGCTCCATCGCGGGCTACCTCAGCGCCCTCGACGAGGACGGCGTCGTCGAGCCGCACCCCCGCGCGCTGCACCTCTCGTACGAGCGGCAGTACACCCTCCGGTACGGCGAGAACCCCCACCAGAGCGCGGCCTTCTACCGCGAGCGAGACGCCGCCGAGGGCACCCTCGGTCGGGCGAAGAGCGTGGGGGCCGGGGGCAAGGAGCTCAGCTTCAACAACCTGGTCGACGTCGACTCGGCGCTCGACGCCGTGCGGGAGTTCTCCGCGCCCGCCGCGGTGGTGGTGAAGCACACGAACCCCTGCGGCGTCGCGACGGCCGCGAGCCTCGCGGCGGCCTATCGCCTCGCGCGGGCGGCGGACAGCCTGTCGGCCTTCGGGGGCATCGTCGCGCTCAACCGGGCGGTGGACCTCGAGACGGCCTCCGTGCTCGTCGAGACCTTCCTCGAGGCGGTGGTCGCGCCCTCGTTCGAGCCCGACGCGCTCGCGGCGCTGCACACCAAGAAGAACCTGCGGCTCATCGAGATCGGCGCGTTCTCACCGTCGGCGTCGCCGGTCCGCACCTCCCGCGCGGTCTCAGGCGGCCTCCTCGTGCAGGACGTCGACCGGCACCGCGGCGGCGAGGTCGAGGCGGCCCGCGTCGTGACCCGGCGCGCGCCCAGCCGCGACGAGCTCGACGCCCTCGCCTTCGCGTGGCTCGTGGCCAAGCACGTCAAGTCGAACGCCATCGTGCTCGCGCGGGGAGACGCGACGGGGTGCCGCACCGTCGGCGTGGGCGCCGGGCAGATGTCGAGGGTGGTGTCGGTGGACATCGCCTGCCAGAAGGCCGGGGACGAAGCCCGCGGGGCGGTGCTCGGGTCCGACGCGTTCTTCCCCTTTCCCGATGGCGTCGAGCGCGCCGCGGCGGCGGGGGTTCGCGCGGTCGTTCAGCCCGGCGGCAGCGTGCGCGACGCCGAGGTCATCGCCGCGGCCGACGCGCACGACATCGCCATGCTCTTCACGGATGTCCGTCATTTTCGACACTGATCCAGGTCGCGCGGAGCCGACGGGCGGTCTCGACGCGAGCGGGGCGGCGGCGGTCGCCTCGGCTTACGCCGCCGTCGCCAGGCCCGCGACGAGGAGCGAGGCCGACGCCGTCGCCGTGAACGCCGAGGCCCGGTCAGGCGACAGCCTTCGGGCCATCGCCAGCAGCGCGAAGGGCGCGAGGCAGGCCGACGACAGCGCCAGGCCGACGCCGCCCCGAGGCTCGAGCGCCGCCGACCACGTGAGCCGGGACGTCCAGAACAGAAGGTTGAACAACGCGGTGAACGCAGCGACGCGAATGCCCATCGCGCGGTCCGGTAGCACGGCGCGACGCGGAGCGATGAGTTCTCGACACGGGAGGGCGGGATGATCCTTCGAGACCCGGTGCACGGGCTGGTGAGCTTCGAGCGTCCGCGCGAGCAGGTGGTCGTGCGGCTGATGGACACCCCCGAGCTGCAGCGGCTCCGGCGCGTGCGCGCGCTGGGCGTGGCCTCGCTCGCGTTCCCCGGCGCGGAGCACTCGCGCTTCGCCCACGCGGTGGGCGCGGCCTTCGTGATGCAGCGGTTCCTCGAGCGCGTGGGGCCCCTCGCGGCGGGGCTGGACCCGGCGTGGGCGCTCACCGACGCCGACGCCGAGGACGCCCTCGCCGCCGCGCTCCTCCACGACGTCGGCCACGGCCCGCTGTCGCACCTCTTCGAGGAGGTCTTCCCCTCGATGCGCGCCCACGAGGCGTGGACCAGCGCCGTCGTGCTGAACCCCGACGGGGCGGTCTTCAAGATCCTCGCCGAGGCTGACCCCACGCGCCCCGACCGCGTGAACGGCCTCGTGCACGGCAAGCACCGCCTCCCGTACCTCGCCAAGGCCGTCTCGGGGACCTTCGACGTCGACCGCTGCGACTACCTCCTCCGCGACTCGTACATGACCGGCACGCGCTACGGCCTCTACGACCTGGAGTGGCTCCTGCGCTCCCTGCGGCTGGAGCCTGCGGCCACCGGACCGAGACTGGCGGTCGACGGCTCGAAGGGCCTGCCCGCGGTCGAGGGGTACTTTCTCGCCCGCGTGTTCATGTACCAGCAGGTCTACTATCACAAGGCGACGAGGGCGGCAGAGGCGTTGCTCCGCGGGGTGTTTCGTCGCTTCGCGGACCTCGTCGCGCGCGGGAGCACCCCCGTCGGCACCCCCCCCGCGCTCTCGCGCTTCGCGAGGGGGGAGGGCGTGTCTGTGGGCGAGTACCTCTCGCTCGACGACAACGTCTTCTGGTGCGCCGTGGACGCCTGGCGAGGCGACGCCGACCCCGTGCTCGCGAACCTCTGCGAGCGCGCGATGTCGCGGGTGCTGCCCAAGACGGCGTCGCTCGACGACGTCGACCCCGCCCACGACGACGTCATCCTCGACGCGCTGCGCGACATCGTGCGGCGCGCGGGCTTCGACCCCGACTACCACGCCGCGCTCGACGTCGCGGAGGTGGCGCCGTATGAGCTCGCGCGCTCGTGGGCCGACGCGCTGAGGGTGGTCTACGACCACCGGCCGCCCCGGCTGCTGGAGGACGCGTCGTTCTTGATTGGCCGACTCCAGGGCGGGCGCTACGTTCGGCGTCGGCTTGTCTTTCCGCGAGAGGTGCGCGATCTGGTGGACGCGCTGCTCCTGCGCCATCAGTCTGATCCCTGGGCGGTCTCTCGTCGATGAAGCTCCCGATCCCCATCGCGGCCTGTCTCCTGTTCGCCTCTGCGCCCTCAGGCGCCGTGGCCCGCGCTCAGCCCGGCGTGCGCGACCCCTCGCCGCTCGCCCTGCTCGTCACGCCCGAGGCCGGCGGCTCGCGCTGGCGGTTCTCGCTGCGCAACCAGAGCTCGGCCCCGCTCACGGTCATCGCCGACCGCCGGCTGCTCACGCTGGAGTTCCCCCCGGCGCAGCCGACGGGGCCGCGACGTCGCCGGGCGGTCAGGCGCCGCTGCGCCCACAGCGACCGCCCGGCGATCAACGAGTTCGCGCCTCGGGTCACGCTCGCCCCCGGCGAGTCGTACTCCGAGCTGTTCGACCTGCGCGATCAGTGCGCGCTGCGCGTCCCGACCTTCGCCGCGGGGGACTCGATCGCCGTGCGCTACGGGTGGGACGGCTCGAGCCGACGCTCGATGATGCGCTCGCTCCTCGTCGACGAGGGTCCGACGGTGCTCCCTTCGCTGGTGACCACCGTGACCGCGCCCGAGGCGCCCGTCGAGGCGGTCGACGAGGCCGGCGGAGCGGCGCTGCAGGTCCGCGCGTCGGGGTCCCAGGCCGCGCGGGGCGAGGGGCTGCGCGCCGCGGTGCGCCTGGTGAACCCTTCGGCGCAGCCGACCTGGACCTTCTACCGAAACGGCATGTGGTCCTTCGAGGTGCTGCGACCCGACGGCGTGGCGGTGACCTGCGACGCCCTCACCCGGCAACCCGGCGCGAGGCGGGATTTCTTCGTGCGCATCGGGGCGCGGGGCGGACACGGCGCGACGCTCGTCCCCGACGTGTGGTGCCCGCGGGGCACCTTCGCGCGCCCCGGAGTCTACGAGGCACGGGCGGTGTTCGAGTCTGCCGAGGGCGGCGACGACTACGGCCTGCAGCAGGTGTTCACCGGGCGAGTCTCCTCGCGGCCCTTCTTCTTGCGCGTGTCTCGAGGCTCCGGGAGGTATGTTCCCTGGTCGCCGAGCCGCCAGCCGTGATGGGGCTCCACGGTGCGACCAACGGGATGTGAGGGGGCCGATGGCGAAGATCCTCGTCGTTGATGACCAGAAGAACATGCGCACCACGCTGGCGATCATGCTCCGGGCCGCGGGGCACGACGTCGACGAGGCGCCCGACGCCGACCGCGCGGTGCAGCTGGCGACCGGCAGCGGGTACGACCTCGTCCTCACCGACCTGAACCTCGGGGTCAAGGACGGCATGGACGTGCTCCGCCGGGTGCGCGACGTGTCCGCGCTCACCGAGGTCATCGTGATGACCGCCTTCGGCACCATCGAGAGCGCGGTGGAGGCGATGCGCCACGGCGCCTACGACTACATCTTGAAGCCCTTCAGCGAGCACGAGCTGCTCGTGAAGGTGACCCGCGCGGTGGAGAAGCGGCAGCTCGGCGAGCGGCTGGTGCTCTACTCGCAGGAGTTTCGAGACCGCTACAACTTCAAGAACATGGTGGGCCGCTCGTCGGCGATCCGCGAGGTCATCGGGCGGATCCAGAAGATCTCCCCCACCGACACCACCGTGCTGATCACCGGCGAGAGCGGCACCGGCAAGGAGCTCGTCGCCAAGGCCGTGCACGCCAACTCGCTGCGCTCGCACCTGCCCTTCGTGACGGTGAACTGCGCGGCGGTCACCGAGACGCTGCTGGAGAGCGAGCTCTTCGGTCACGTGCGCGGCGCCTTCAGCGGCGCGGTGAACAACCGCAAGGGCCTCATCGAGGAGGCGAGCGGGGGGACCTTCTTCTTCGACGAGATCGCGGAGACCACGCCGGCGTTTCAAGCCAAGCTGCTGCGGGTGTTGCAGGAGGGCGAGATGCGACGGGTCGGCGAGAACAAGCCGATCACCGTCGACGTGCGGGTCATCGCCGCGACCAACCAGGACCTGCACCGCGCCATCGCCGAGAAGCGCTTTCGCCAGGACCTCTACTACCGCCTCAACGTCGTGCGCTTCGTGCTCCCCCCGCTGCGCGAGCGCAAGGAGGACATCCCGACGCTGGCCGAGCATTTCGTGCAGAAGGCCTGCCGCAAGATGAAGGTCAACGTGCGGCTGGGCGACGGGGTCATGGACTACCTGCTCGCCTACGACTACCCCGGCAACATCCGCGAGCTCGAGAACATGATCGAGCAGGCCGTCGCCCTGGCGTCTCAGTCGGGCGTCGTGCAGCTGGAGGACATCGCGCCGCAAGACCTCCCGCCCTCGACCACGACGCCGGGGGACCGCTCGCTCGCCTCGTCGGTCGACAACGCCGAGCGCGCCGCCATCGAGGCGGCGCTCCGTGAGTTCGACGGCAACCGCGAGCGCGCCGCGGAGCTGCTCGGGCTCTCCCCCACGACCCTCTGGCGCAAGATGAAGCGCCTGAAGATCGAGTGGCCGAGCTGACGGTCGACCGATGAAGATCCGCCGTCTCGAGGTCCAGGGGTTCAAGTCGTTCGTCGATCGCACGGTCATCGCGTTCGACCACGACGTCACGGCCATCGTGGGCCCCAACGGCTGCGGCAAGAGCAACACCGTCGACGCCATTCGCTGGTGCATGGGCGAGCAGAGCGCCAAGCACCTGCGCGGCAAGTCGATGGACGACGTGATCTTCAACGGCTCCGACGCGCGCCCCGCGGCGCCCTTCGCCGAGGTCACCCTCACCTTCGACAACCGAGACGGGCTCGCCCCGCCCGAGTTCGCCGCCTACGCCGAGATCGCCGTGACCCGCCGGCTGGGGCGCGACGGCGCGAGCGACTACCTGCTCAACCGCACCCCCGTGCGACTGATGGACGTGACCAACCTCTTCCTCGGCACCGGCGCGGGCACCAAGGCCTACTCCATCGTCGAGCAGGGCCGCGTCGGCCTGATCGTCACCTCGAAGCCCGAGGATCGTCGAGCGCTGTTCGAGGAGGCCTCGGGGATCACCCGCTACAAGGCCCGCAAGAAGCTCGCGGAGAAGAAGATCGAGCTCACCCGACAGAACCTCCTGCGGGTCACCGACCTGCTCGCCGAGATCGAGAAGGGCCTGGTCTCGCTCAAGCGCCAGGCGCAGAAGGCCGAGCGCTACAAGGCCCTGCGCGCCGAGCAGCGAGAGCTCGAGCTCTACCTCGCCTCCCATCGCTTTCTCGAGCTCGCCGCCGTGGGGGCGGCCACCCGATCCGCGCACGGCGAAGAGCAGGCGCGCTGGGAGGGCGTCGGCGCCGCGCTGGCGCGGCTCGAGGCCGAGGCCGAGGGCGCGCGGCGGCAGCTCTTCGAGGCCGAGTCGACCCTCGAGGCGGCGCAGACGGCCTCGTTCGGCGCGGACAACGAGGTGCGGAGGCTCGAGGGCGAGCTCCTGCGCCTGCGCGACCAGCTCGCCGCGGGCCGCAAGCGGGGCGCAGACGCCGCGCGAGAGCTCGCGGAGGTGCGCGCGGGGGAGCAGTCCCTCGGCGCCGAGCGCGCGGCGCTGAGCGCGGAGCTCGAGAAGGCCGGCGCCGCCGAGGCCGAGGAGATCGAGCGGCTCTCGATCGCCGAGGAGCGGCTCCGCGAGGTTCGTGAGCACCTCGCGGGCGTCGACGGCGAGCTCCGAGGATTTCGCGACGAGGCCGTGCAGGCCGAGCGCGCCCTCGCGACGGGAGAGGCCACCCGCGTCGGCGTCGCGCGGCGGCTCCGCGAGCTCGAGGAGCGCGTCGCGAGGCTCCGCACCGAGTCGCGAGGCATCGAGCGACGGCTCGGCGAGATCGCGCAAGAGGGCGACGGGGCGCAGGAGACCCTCGAGCGGCTGCGGGCCGAGCGCGAGGAGCTGCTCGCGCGCCGCGCCGCGCTCGAGGCCGAGCAGGGGCCCCTCCGGCAGGAGCGGGAGCGCCTGGAGCAGCGGCTCACCGAGAGCCGCCGCGAGCGGGAGCGGGTCTCGGCCAGGCTCAACGCGCTGCGCGAGGTCGCGAGGCGACACGAGGGCGTGGGGCAGGGCACCCGAGCGCTCCTCGACGGCAAGGACCCCTCCGTCCGTGGGCTCCTCGCCGACCGCCTCGCGGTGCGCGACGAGCTCGCCCGCGCGGTGGCGGCAGCGCTCGGCGACCGCTGGCAGGACGTGCTGGTGGCGACCCACGAGGACGGGCTGCGGCTGCTGGAGCGGCTGCGCGGTGACAAGCGCGGGCGCGCGACGGTGATCGTCGAGTCGGAGGCGCGCGCCCCCGGCGACCTCGCGGCCCCCGAGGGCGATGGGGTGCGGGGGGTGCTCCTGGCGCTCGTGGGCGGCGGCGACGAGGTGCCAGGCCCCTGGCGAGAGACCCTCTCGCGCGCGGTGCTGGTCGACTCGCTGTCGGTCGCGAGGGCGCAGTGGCGCCAGGGCGGCCCCTGGGATTTTGTCACCGCGCAGGGCGAGCGCTTCGACCGCGACGGCCGGGTCACCGGCGGCACGGCGGAGACCGCGGGCGCGGGCCTGCTGGTCACGCAGTCTGAGATTCGAGCGCTGGAGCCGCGCCTGGCCGCGCTGGAGGAGCAGTCCGAGGCCCTCGCGGAGGGCTTGGAGGCCCAGCGCGAGCGCGTACGCGCCAGCGCCCTCGCGCTGGAGGGCCTCAAGGCAGAGCTCCACGCGCAGGAGCTCGCGCTGGTCACCGTCGAGCGCGACGCGAAGGCGCACGAGGCCGAGGTCGCGCGGGGGCGCCTGCGCCTGGCGGCGCTTTCGCAGGAGATGGAGGCGGCGGAGCGCGCGATGCGCGAGGCCGCGGAGGAGGACGTGTCGGTCGACCGCGCCATCGACGAGGCGCGGGCGAGGCGCGAGCGCGCGCGCGAGGGGCTCATGGCGGGCGAGCAGGAGACCCTCGCCTGGCGCTCGGAGGTCGACCGCGCGAACGCGCGGGTCACCGACGCGAAGGTGGTCGCGGCGCGGGCGAAGGAGCGCGCGTCGGGGGTGCGCAACGCGGTGCACCGGCTGCAACGGAGCGTCGAGGAGCTCGCGGCCAGGGCGCTGCGCCTCGAGGCCGAGGGCGCGGAGATTCAGTCGCGAGAGACCGAGGGCGTCGCGCGCGAGGCCGGTCTGCGGGCGCAGGTCGAGGCCGCGGTGATCACCGCGGAGCGCGCTCGGGCCGTGGTCGACGGCGCCCGGGGGCGGTACGACCTGCTCAAGGTGACGGTGGGCGACCTGGACGGCCAGGCGAAGTCCGCGCGCGCGCGCCGGGAGGTCCTCGGCAGCCGGTGGGGCGTCGAGCTCCGCGCGCGAGGCGATCGCGATGGAGCACCTGCCGAGGGGGTGCTCGAGCGGCACCACGTGCTGCTCACCGAGGTGGTGTCGGCGTTTCACCAGCGCGAGGTGCCCACCGACGAGGACCGTCGCCGCGTCGAGGAGGTGGGGCGCGCGATCGAGCGCCTCGGCGAGGTGAACCTCAGCGCCATCGACGAGCACGCCGCGCAGGAGCGCCGCGCGAATTTCTTCACCACGCAGCGAGACGACATCGAGCGCGCGCTCGCGCAGCTCGAGGCGGCGATCCAGCAGATGAACCGCGAGTCGCGAAAGCGCTTTCGCGAGACCTTCGACGCGGTGAACGGGCACTTTCAGACGCTCTTCCCGAGGCTGTTTCGCGGCGGCAAGGGGATGCTCCAGCTCACGGCGGCGGACGACATCCTCGAGGCGGGCGTCGAGATCGTCGCGCAGCCCCCGGGCAAGAAGCTCGCGAACCTCGAGGCCATGAGCGGCGGCGAGAAGACGATGACCGCGGTGACGCTGCTGTTCGCGCTCTTCATGCACCGCCCCTCGCCGTTCTGCCTCCTCGACGAGATCGAGGCGGCGCTGGACGAGGCCAACGTGATCCGCCTGATCGAGCTGGTGCGCGACCTGACCGACCGCTCGCAGTTCATCATGATCACCCACAACAAGCGCACGATGTCGATGGCCGACGTGCTCTTCGGCGTGACCATGCAAGAGCCCGGCGTGTCGAAGGTGGTGAGCGTGAAGGTGCGCCGCGACGAGCCCAAGGGCGCCTCCGCCGTGGCGTGATTCGTCCGCGCGTCGTTCCCTTCGGTCTCGAAAGCGTGGTAGGGGCGCGGCGCCATGCACCCCCAAGACAAGATCCGCAACGTCGCGATCGTGGCGCACGTTGACCACGGCAAGACGACCCTCGTCGATTTCATGCTCCGTCAGGCGGGCGTGTTCCGCGCCAACGAGGAGATGGTCGACCGCGTCATGGACTCCAACGACCAGGAGCGTGAGCGCGGCATCACCATTCTCGCGAAGAACACCTCGGTGCGCTGGGGCGAGTACAAGATCAACATCATCGACACCCCCGGACACTCGGACTTCGGCGGCGAGGTCGAGCGCACGCTGATGATGGCCGACGCGGCGCTGCTGCTCGTCGACGCCGCGGAGGGCCCGCTGCCGCAGACGCGCTTCGTGCTGCGCAAGGCCCTCGCGCGCGGCTTCCCGGTGGTGCTGGTGATCAACAAGATCGACCGGCAGGACGCGCGCCCGGAAGAGGTTCACTCCGAGGTGTTCGACCTGTTCTGCGACCTCGAGGCGTCGGACGTGCAGGCCGACTTCGCGACGCTGTACGCCATCGGCAAGCTGGGCATCGCGCGGTACAACCTCAGCGACACCAACACCGACCTCGCGCCGCTGATGGACACCATCGTCAAGCGCGTGCCGGCGCCGACCGGCGACCCGAAGGCGCCGCTGCAGATCATCGTGACGAGCCTCGACCACGACGACTACGTGGGCCGCATCGCCATCGGCCGCGTGGTGCAGGGCACCGTGAAGGAGGCCGAGCGGGTCTCGGTCATCGGCGCGGACAAGACCACCGAGGCGAAGATCGCGGTGCTCTACAACTACGAGGGCCTCGCGCGGAAGCGCACGCCGGACGCGGGCGCCGGGGAGAACATCGCCATCGCGGGCATCGAGGAGGTCGCCATCGGCGACACGCTGACGGACCCGATGCACCAGAACGTGCTGCCGCGCATCCACGTCGAGGAGCCGACGATCAAGATGCGCTTCGGCGTGAACACGTCGCCGTTCGCGGGTAAGGACGGGGGCAAGTACCTCACGTCGCGGCAGATTCGCGAGCGGCTGCACCGCGAGGCCCGAAAGAACCCTGCGGTGCGCGTCGAGGACACCGAGAGCGCCGACCAGTTCCTGGTCTACGGGCGCGGCGAGCTGGCGCTGGCGGTGCTCGTCGAGACGCTGCGTCGCGAGCTGTACGAGCTCTCGCTGGGCAACCCCGAGGTGGTCACCAAGGAGATCGACGGCAAGCTGCACGAGCCGCTGGAGCTGGTGGTGTGCGACGTGCCCGACAGCTTCGTGGGCGTGGTCACGCAGCGCCTCGGCGAGCGCAAGGGCGTCATGATCAACATGGGCAACCCCGGCAAGGGACGCGCGCGCGTGGAGTTCGAGGTGCCGTCCCGGGCGCTCATCGGGTTCCGGTCGGAGTTCCTGACGTCGACGCGCGGAACGGGGCTGCTCAACACCGAGTTCAAGGGCTGGAAGGAGTGGGCCGGGCCGATGATGCGCCGGACCAACGGGGCGATGGTGTCCGACCGCTCGGGCACGTGCACCCCGTACGCGCTCTTTCACCTGCAGCCGCGCGGCGAGTTCTTCGTCGGCGTGGGCGCGCCCGTCTACGAGGGCATGATCGTCGGGGAGCACAACCGCCCGAACGACGCCGACGTGAACATCGTCCGCGAGAAGAAGCTCACCAGCGTGCGCACGGCCGGGAAGGACGAGAACGTCGCCATCTATCCCCCGCGCGTGCTCACCGTCGAGACCGCCATGGAGTGGATCGACCGCGACGAGCTCGTCGAGGTCACGCCGCTCAACGTGCGCGTGCGCAAGGCCGTGCTGGACATGTCCCACAGGCCCCGTCGCACCGAAGTGGAGTGATCAGATCACCGACGCCGTGTCGCGCGCCGCGACGAGGAGGTCTTGCAGCGCGCGCTGCTCGGCGGCGATCTCGGCGGCGAGCGACTCGATGCGCTGCGCGATGCGCTCCCGCTGCGCGTCGTCGGGCGCGCCGTTGGCCGCGCTGAGCGCCTGCTCGAGGATCCGGTAGGACCCGATCAGGCGGTACAGCGCGTTGCGCTCCCGGTCTCGCAGCGAGGTCACCGCCGAGGGCGGGTTCTGCAGAAACTCCACGAAGGCGTTGGGCGAGACCAGGAGCTCAGCCGCGGGCCCCCGGTGGCAGTCTGAGAGCGGGGCGCGCATGGGGCCCCGCACCAGCGCGTCGCCGACCCGCCGAATGGCCGCCGGGTCGGACGAGCCGAAGCAGCGCACGAGCGGCCGCTTCATGTGCAGCGCGTGCGCCTGCTCGACGCGCTGGACCCAGCGACGCGCGGGGTCTTGCGCGCGGTGCCACGCCACGGCCGCGAAGGCCGCGGCGGTGGCGAGGGCGAGGTTCAGCCAGATCGTGCTGCGCTTGCGGGGGGGGGTGGGTTCGTGTGCGGCTTCAGCTTCGGGCATGGGGGCGCTCTCGTCGCCGCTCCGGTGCGGCGCGCAAAGCGATTGCATGGCCCCTGCCGAGACGCAACGCTGTTCTCCCAGCGGACCGAGCGAAATTGTCGCCCGTGGCTCCGGCGCGCGAGAGGCCGACCCGCGCCGCGGGGCGCTTTGCCATCGGGAGGAGAGCGGTGTAGCGTCTCCGCGGGTCGCACGGGTCGGTAGGCCGAACCGGTGCGAACCAGAAAATCCAACGCGACGGCAGGCGCCACGGTGGCGCCCACGGTCGAGCGTAGCGCATCCGCCGCTCGACACCGCCCCAGCACGGATGAGGAACTCATGACGTTCACCGAGGCCGCAGAGGTCGTGCTCCGCAAGGTCGGCAAGCCGCTGCACTACAAGAAGATCACCCAGTTCGCCATCGAGCAGAACCTGCTCTCGCACATCGGCAAGACCCCCGAGGTCACGATGTCGACCCGGCTGGCCACGCTCACGAAGAAGGACCGAGGCGACCAGAACATCCAGCGGGTCGGCCCGGGGATCTTCGGACTTCGCGAGTGGGGCGAGGTGCCCGCCGAGGCCCTCTCCGAGGCCGTCGCCGCCGCGTCCGTCGCGACCGACGCGGCGCCCGCCGTCGAGCCGACCGAGGGCGCCGCCGCGCCCCACGACGAGGCCGGCGAGGAGCTGCTCCCGAGCGAGCCGGCGCGCCCCTCGCCGGGTCCGGCGATCGTCCCCGACGAGCCCGAGGAGCCCGTGGCGATGTCGGCCGAAGAGGTCGAGCGCAACCAGCGCATCGAGGCCGCGCAAGAGATCTTCCCCGAGGACGATGACGACAACGAGCCCGTCCTGGGCGGGGGCGAGAAGGCCGACCCGAAGGGCCGCCGCCGCCGCCGCCGCCGCCGCCGCGGGGAGCGCGACGACGGCACCCTCGGCGTCGAGGGCGAGGACGCTCCGCTCGCCGAGGGCGCGGCGGTGGCCGAGGGCGAAGAACGGCCTCGCGCCCCGGCCGCGCTGGAGGGCGGCGACGAGGCGCCCGTCGGCGAGCCGCCGAGCGTCTCCGCGCGCAGGGAGGAGCAGCCGCGGCGAGACTCACCCCGCCGCGAGGAGGGTCGTCGCGACGAAGGGCGCCGCGACGAGGGGCGCCGCGACGAGGGGCGCCGCGACCGCCGTGGCGACGACCGCCGCGACGAGGGGCGCCGCGACGAGGGGCGCCGCGACGACCGCGTCGTCGAGGAGGGGATCTCCGGTCGCGACACCGCCGACATGATCGTCGCGATGCTCACCCGCCGGGAGGACAAGCAGCCCGTGGGGCTCAGGGCCCTCGCGGACGAGTCGACGCGGAGCGGACGCATCGGCGGCGACCCGACGAACGTCATCCCGATGCTCGCGGCCGCGGCGCGGATGGACGGCGTGCGGCGCGCGGCGCGCGGTGAGCGCGCGCGACTTCGCATCACCGGCGGCCGCGTCGGTCTGGTCGACTGGACCCTGCCGCCGGAGTTGCTCCGCGCCGAGGCCGACGCCATCGCGGCGCTCGAGCGACTGCGCGACCTCTCGCGCCGGTACGTCGTGCGTCGGCTCAACGAGCTCCCCCAGGCCGCGTTCACCGAGTCGGTGGTGCTGCTGCTAGAGCGGCTGGGCATCTCGTCCCTGAAGGTCACCCGACGCTCGGGGCTCCCGCAGGGCGAGGTGCACCTCACCGGGGTCGCGCGGCGCGGCCCCGAGGAGTCGCCCGTCGCCGTGGTGATTCGGCGCGGTGGCGAGATCGGTCGCGAGCGGGTCATCGACGTGCGCGGCTCTCTGCACCACTACAACGGCGCCACCGCCGCGTGGTTCATCACCACCGGCACCGTGCTCTCGGGCGCGCGTGAAGAGGCCGCGGCGGCGGGGGCGACCCCGGTCACCCTCATCGACGGCGTGGGCTTCGGACGGCTCCTCGACGAGCACGGCGTGTGCGTCTCCCACGCGACCGTGGGCCTGCCCTACCTCGACGTCGACCTCTTCGACGCCCTCCGAAACGCCTGACCCCCCGCCGGGCGCCCGGGCCCGGGGCTTCTGTCAGGCTCGGCGCTCAGTAGCACCCACGCATACAGTCCCTGAACGCGTCGTCGCAGCGCACCTCGCACGACGCGTCCCGGTTGACGCAGCGCCCCCCGCAGGCGCCCCACGACGAGCGGCACTCGTTCGCGCACGCCGTCCCGGGTGGCTCGCCGTGGCTCGTCGCGGCGGGCTGCGTCGAGGGCGGCGCCTCGATGGGGAGCGTCGAGGGCGGGGCAGGAGGCGGTGGTGGGGCAGACGCGGCGGGGGGCGCCGCGGGGGCCCCGGTCGCGTTCGCCACGATGGGCGGAGAGATCGGCGCGGGCGGCGGCGCCGCGGGAGCGTTCGGCGCGGGCGGCGACACGCCCCCAGAGCTCGCCGCCAGCGTCGCGGGGGGAGGGCCGCCGACGCTGCTCGAGGTCAGGCGGTTGCGCGCGTAGTCGAGGCGGTCGGGGTTGGCGCCGTAGGCGTAGGTCTGGAGCCAGGAGCTCCAGCAGGTCTGACGGTCGCCTGGCGTCACCGAGCTCTCGTAGTCGAGGGCGTAGCAGCGCTCGAAGGCGGCCTCGCCCTCGTACGCGTAGCGGTAGTTGGGCCCGCAGGCGACGACGGCGGAGAGGGTGGCGATCACGGCCAGGGCGCGGTGCTGCATCACGGGCGATCGTAGCACCCCGCGCCGCGGGATCAGGACAGCAGCCGGTGCGCCAGCTCGCGCCAGCGGCGGGCGGAGTCTTGATGCGCGCGCAGCGCGTCGAGCGCCTCGCGCGTTGGGGCGTCGACGCCCCCGTGCGCCTCGTCGATGATCGCCGTGTCCGGGAGCACGCTCGCGAGCACGTGAGCGCACCCACGGTGGGCCTCGGCGGTGCGGCGGCAATCGAAGACCACCCGGGCGGTGTCGATGGGCGCGCGAATCGAGCGGGGGAGGGTGGTCACCTGGGCGATCCAGGCCATCGGGAGTTCGAGGTGGTCGGCGTGGCTCCAGAGGTCCCGGGCGGTCCACAGCGGCAGCACGGGACCGAGGTCGACCTGGCTGCCCGACCCGGCGGCGTCGATGACGAGCTCGCCGGCGAGTCGGCGGTCGGGCACGTGGGCGACGAGCTCCCGGAGCGCCGCGGCGAACCACTGCCGCCGCGCCCCATCGAGCGTCTGGTCGCCCGCCGAGATCACGGTGCGAAACGCGCTTCGCCATCGGCGAGCGTCGGGCGAGCGGCGCTGCAACACGTTCACCGCCCGCGGAAAATCCCGGCGTCGGCAGAGGATCGACGCGTCGTCGGTGATGCGCGTGTACTCAAGATCCAAGCGGTCGGCGCTCATAGCCAGGGATGGATCGCAGAAGCCCAGGCAGGCGGTCAAAGAAACCGCGGCGGTCAGTTGCCCGGGGGCGGCGCCACGGGCTGCACCCCGCGCAGGTTCCTCAGCCTCGGGCGCAGGCCGCCGAGGGGGCTCACCGGCGCGACGGGCGCGGCGACGGGCGCGACGGGCGCGGCGACGGGCGCGACGGGCGCGACGGGCGCGGCGACCTGCTGCATCACCTGCAGCGGCGGGGCCGCGGCGGCGGGCTGCGCGGGCAGCACAGGCTGAGCGGGCTGGATCGCGTTGGGGAGGGTCGGGGCCACGGGCGCTCGCGGCGGGACGCGGAGCCGCTGGCACTCGCCCTCGCGGCAGGTCTCCTCCGACGCGCAGCGACGGCCGCATCGACCGCACTGCTCGTTGTCCGACGCGAGGGAGACGCAGCGGTCGCCGCAGCGGGTCGTGCCCGCGGCGCAGGTGAGCGCGCACCGTCCCTGCTCACAACGCTGACCTGCGCCGCAGCTAACTCCGCAGCCGCCGCAATTCGAGGAGTCGCTCGCGAGGTCGCGACACGCGCCGCCGCAGGCCGCCAGCCCCGGGGCGCACGAGACCACGCACTGGCCCTGTTCACAGCGACGACCGGCGCCGCAGGCGCTCCCGCATCGCCCGCAGTTCGTAGAGTCGCGGGCGAGGTCGCGGCAGGCGTCTTCGCAGGCCGTCGTCCCGTGCCCGCACGACATCGCGCACCGGCCTCGCTGGCAGCGGTCGCCGTCTCCGCAGCGCGTGCCGCAGGCGCCGCAGTTCTCCGCGTCGGAGGCGAGGTCACGGCAGCGATCGGCGCAGATCGAGAGGCCGGGCGGGCACTCCCGCACGCACTGTCCCGCGCGGCATCCCTCCCCGTCTCCGCAGCGGCGTCCGCAGGCGCCGCAGTTCAGCCGGTCGCTCTGCAGGTCGCGACAGGAGCCGGCGCAGTTCGTGAGGTCTGCGGTGCACGAGGTCACGCAGCGCCCGTGGGCGCAGAGCTGGCCCTGGCCGCAGCTGAGGCCGCACCGGCCGCAGTGCGCGCGCTCTTCCTGGAGGTTGAAGCACCGCCCGTCGCACACGTCGAAGCCTGTGGCGCAGGTCGCGACGCAGCTCCCGCCGGAGCAGAGCTGCCCCGCGGGGCACTCGTTCTGGCAGCGTCCGCAGTGCGCGCGGTCGGTTCGGGTGTCGCGACAGACGCCGTCGCAGATCGACTCCCGCCGCCGCAGCTGGCCTTGCGGCCCCGCGGCGCAGACCGCGCCCTTCGCACGCGCACCGCAGGCGCCGCAGTTGCCGCGGTCCGACAGGGACGCAGCTCGCGCCGCAGCGCGTCTCGCCTCGCGGGCAGGAGGGCGCAGACGCCCTGCACGCAGCGCCCCTCGCCGCAGGTGCCCGCAGGCGCCGCAGTTCACCACGTCGCGCTGGCGATCGACGCAGGTGCCGTCGCACCGCACGAGCCCCTGCGGGCAGTACGCGAAGCGCATCCACAGCCCGAAGGCCGCCGCGAGCGTGAGCACCACCGCCGCCACCGAGAGCGCGAAGAGGCGGTCTCGGCGCACGTCTTCGAGGCGCTCCAGGGCCACGGCGGCCGCGGGGATCTTGTCGGTGTCGCCCTGAGCGAGCGTGGAGGCGAAGAAGAGGTTCCAGCCCCGCGTGTGGCGCCAGGGGCGCACGTCGCGCCAGTGGAGCTTCGCGGGGGGCACCGCGGCCATGGCCTTCTCGAGCGCCCACATGCGCGCGATCTCGGTCTCGGAGTCTTCGGGCGCCGTGGTCCAGGGCGCGCGGCCCGTGAGGCACTCGTAGAGCACGGCGGTGACGGCGAAGACGTCGGAGCTCGCCGCGGCGCCGCGCACGAGGTGGCCGATCGGCATGTAGCCCACCGTGCCGCCCAGCACGTCGTCGGTGGTGAACGCGCCGGCGAGTCGCTGCTGGAGCCGCGCCACGCCGAAGTCGATGAGCGTGGCCTGGTGAAAGTCAGGACGTCCCCGGGCGTCGATGGGGATCATGATGTTCCCTGGCTTGATGTCGCCATGGACCACCTGTGGGAGCGAGGCCGCGCTCAGGCGCTCGCGCGAGCCCTCCTCCGCGTGGAGGGCTGCGAGCACGCCGAAGAGCCTGCGCCCCAACGCGATCACGTCGTTGGGATGAAGGGGACCCTGCTCCAGGAGGTCCTCCAGCGGGCGCCCCGCCTCGAAGGTGAGGATCAGCCCGACGCCGCCGCCGGGCAGCTCGACGAGGGCGAGGAACTGCGCGACGCCGTCTTGAATCCTCGCGCGGAGCACGTGGGCCTCGCGCACGATGGCGGTGCGGTTCGCGACGGCGTCGCCGAGGGCGATCTTCAGCGCGGCGGGGAGGGGGCTCTGTCCGGGTCGAACGATCTCGACCTTGTGCACCTCGCCCATGGCCCCGGCGCCGAGCACCGCGACGTGCTGCAGGGTCAGGGTGCGGGCGTCGCCCCCCATCGATTCGCTGAAGAAGTCGAGGAGCACCTCGACCCTGAACTCTCCGCCCAGACTGACCGACGCCTCGCTCACCCGTGGGTAACTACCGCACCCGGCGCGGCGAGCGCGACGTCTTTGGCGTCACGGTCGAGCGCGGGGTCACCCGAGCTCGCGCACGATGGCGAGGGCGTCGCCGAGTCGCTCGATGCGCTCGGTGAGCTCACGGACCCGCGCCTGGTCCTTCTCGACCACCTCGGCGGGGGCGTTGGCGATGAAGTTGGCGTTGGCGAGGCGTCGGGTGATGCCGTCTGACTCCTTGCGGGCCTTGGCGACGTCCTTCTCGAGGCGCTCGCCCTCCTTCGCGGGGTCGATGTGCCCCGCGAGGGGGATCAGCACCTCGACGCCGTGAATCGAGGCGTAGCCGACGCCGCGGGGGCGCTCGCCCGGCGCCTCGACCACGACCTCGCGGGCGCGGGTGAGCCGGCGGAGCGCGCCCTCGTAGTCGTGGAAGGTCTGGGCGTAGCGCGGGTCGGCCGTGCGGAGGCGCACCGTGATCGCAGCGCCCGGCTTGATCCCGAGCTCGGCGCAGATGCGGCGCACGCCCTCGATGGTGTCTTGGAGCACCCCCATCACCCGCTCGGCGTCGAGGTCGCGCCGCGCGTCGCCCGCGTTGGGAAAGGCCGCGACCGCGAGGGCCTCGGGCACGACCCCGTCGCTGCGACGACGACGAATCGCGTCGGGGAGGTGACTCCAGCACTCCTCTGTGAGGTGTGGCATCAGGGGGTGCATCAGCCGGTGAGACACCTCAAGGCAATGCGCGAGGGTGAGCTTGTAACTAGCCTTCTCTGCATCACTTCCCGCGTCGAACACGGGCTTGCACAGCTCGAGGAACCAGTCGCACAGCTCGTACCAGAAGAACTGGTACACGGCCGAGGTGGCCTCATCGAGTCGGAACTGCGTGATGCCGTTCTCGACGCCTTCAACGGCGGCGGCGAGGCGCGAGAGGATCCAGCGTTCGGCGAGGGAGTGCGGGGTCGGAAAGTCTCCCGTCGGCCGCGGCGCCACGTCGGCGATGTGGGTGAGGGCGAAGCGGGTGGCGTTCCAGATCTTGTTGCAGAAGTCGCGGTAGCCCTGGAGCCGGGAGAGGTTGAGGTTGATCTTGCGCGACTGCGGCGCGTGCGCGCCGAGGTAGAAGCGCAGCGCGTCGGCGCCGAAGGCGCGAAAGCCCTCGGGGAGCTTGCCCACGCTCGGGTACGCGTCGAGGAACTTCTTGCGGTCCGCCGCGTCGAGCCCGACGGCGTCGCCTGAGACCCGCTTGCCGACGGCGTTGGCGATGACCTGGTCGACGGTCGCGCCGTGCACGAGGTCCAGGGGGTCGATGACGTTCCCCTTCACCTTCGACATCTTCTGCCCGTTCTCGTCGCAGACGAGGCCGTGCAGCAGCACTCTCGAGAAGGGCACCTCGCCCATGAAGTGAATGCCCATCATCATCATCCGGGCGACCCAGAAGAAGATGATGTCGTAGCCGGTCTCCATCACCGTCGTGGGGTAGAAGGTCTTGAGCGCGTCGGTCTCCGCGGGCCACCCCAGCGTCGAGAAGGGCCAGAGCGCGCTGGAGAACCAGGTGTCGAGCACGTCCTCGTCCTGGGTGATCTTCGCCGAGCCGCAGTGCTGACACGCGCTGGGGTCCTCGCGCTGCACGGTGGTCCCGCCGCAGTCGGCGCAGTACCAAGCGGGGATCTGGTGCCCCCACCAGAGCTGGCGCGAGACGCACCAGTCCTGGATGTGGGTCATCCAGTGCATGTAGGTCTTGGTCCACTCCTCGGGGACGAAGACCGTGCGGCCCTCCTCGACGGCCTTCACCGCGGGCTCGGCGAGGGGCTGCATCTTCACGTACCACTGCGGCGAGAGCGTCGGCTCGAGGATGTCCTTGCTCCGCTGGCACAGCGCGTAGGCGATGTTGTGGGGAGCGCTCCCCCGGGCCAGGCCCTTCTCTTCGAGGGCCTTCTTCACGGCCTCGCGGGCGGCGAAGCGGTCCATGCCCGCGAAGGGGCCGCCCTCGGCGTTGAGGGTGCCGTCGGGGTTCAGGATCGTGATCTCGCCCAGCCCGTGGCGACGCCCGCACTCGAAGTCGTTGAAGTCGTGCGCCGGGGTGATCTTCACCGCGCCGGTGCCCTTGGTCGGGTCGGCGAGGATGGCGTCGGCGATGATCGGAAACTCCCGGTCCACGAAGGGATGCCGCACGGTCTTGCCGATGAGGTCGCGGTAACGCGGGTCGTCAGGGTGCACCGCGATGGCGAGGTCGCCGAGCATGGTCTCGGGACGGGTGGTCGCGACGACGATCTCGCCGCTGCCGTCCGAGAGCTTGTACGCGAAGGAGAAGAGCTCGCTGTTGAAGCGGCCGGCCTCGGGCTCCTCGCGGTCGACCTCGAGGTCGGAGAGCACCGTGCGGCAGGTGGGGCACCAATTCACCATCCGGTTGGCGCGGTACATCAGCCCCTGCTCGTGGAGCCGCACGAAGGCCTCGCGCACCGCGGCGCTGAGGTCAGGGTCCATGGTGAACTTCGCGCGGGACCAGTCGGGCGAGGCCCCCATCACCTTGAGCTGCTCGAAGATGCGGTCGCCGCTGCGGCGCTTCCACTCCCAGACGCGGTCGATGAAGCGCTCGCGGCCGAGGTCGTGACGGGTCAGGCCCTCGCGGCGGAGCTCTCGCTCGACGACGACCTGGGTGGCGATGCCCGCGTGGTCGACGCCGGGTAGCCAGAGGGTGTTCTTTCCGTGCATCCGCGCGTGGCGGACCATCGCGTCTTGCAGGGTGATGAACAGCGCGTGCCCCATGTGCAGCGACCCCGTCACGTTGGGCGGCGGGATCATGATGCAGAACGAGTCTTCGTGCGCGCCGACGTCGCGGGCGGCGTACCAGCCCGACGCCTCGGCGCGGGCGCGCCAGCGGGGTTCGACGTCCTTGGGATCGTAGGGCTTGCTGAAATCGCTTGAGGACATGTACGGCTCCGTTTGGAGCGCAGGTCCTACCGTGCGAGGCGGGATCGATGCAATGCGTTCACTCGGCGGTGAGGCGCTTGATCTCTTCGCGGATCATGGCCTCGGCGAGCTGCGGGACGACCTCCCACACCACGCGCTCGACCACGTCCTTGGTGAGGGCGGCGACGGCCTCGACCTGCGCGGGGGTGAGCCCGAGGTTCGACACCTTCGACTGCACCTCCTGGGCGACCTGCCGCGAGAGCTCCGGCGGCGCCGGCTCGGGGGCGTGGGCCTGAGGCACCCTGGGCATCGCCGCGGGCGCGCGCACCTGCAGCGGCGACGGCGCGCCGAGGGGCGCGCGC
>JAWKRB010000010.1:0-279365 GCA_041389885.1 Polyangiales bacterium
TCGAGGAGCGCCGCGCGCTTCGCCGCGAGGGCGCCGAGGTCGCAGCTCGCCACTGGTCCGATGCGGCGCCCGGCGACCACGAGGAGGTCGGTGATCAGCCGGTCGAGGCGGGAGATCTCTTCGCCCAGCTCGCGGAGGTCGACGTCGAGCTCGCCCTTCGCCGCGGGCTGCATCCGCGCGAGGTCGACCTTGAGCTTCATCGACGCGAGGGGGTTGCGCACCTCGTGGGCGACGCCGGCGACGACGCGTCCCAGGGCCGCGAGGCGCTCCCCCGCCGCGAGCTCGCCCTCGAGGCGCACGCGCTCTGACTCGGCGTGGGCGCGGGCGCGGGCGAGGGCGCGGAGGCCGTCGGCGACGCGGGCGAGCTCGCCGAGGCTCGGGCTCTCGACCGGGGCCGAGAGGTCCGAGCCCAGCGCGCCGAGGCTGCGCTGGAGGCTCGCGGTGTCTCGCCGCACCGCCACCAGCGTGCGCAGCGCGAAGGCCACGAGGACCACCGCGATCACCACCAGCAGCAGCACCGCGTAGCGCCCGCGACGCAGCCCCGGCGCCATGGGGACCAACCTTGCGCTCCACACCGCGCCCCCCTCGGGCAGCGCGCGCGCCGCGAGCACGAGCACGCCCTCACGCCCGCGCATCCTCCCGCGAGGGCTGACGGCGCTGTCGTATTCGGTGAGCTCGACCTGGTCGAAGAGCGCCTCGGTCGATCCCATCGCCCTGCGCAGCAGCGCGTCGAGCCGCGAGCGCGCGTGGGGGGGCACGTCGCGGGACGCCGCGAGCCACGCGCCGTCGGCGCCGACCACGCCCGAGAAGCCCCCGCGGCGGCGCGGCGGGGGCTTGCCCTCGGCGACGCGCTCGCGGAGGAGGTCGAGGGCCTCGACGAGGCCCTCCTGCGCGCGCTCGATGCGTTGCTGATCGGAGGTGCGGGTGAGCACGAGGACGCTCGCCGCGGCGGCCAGGAGGGCCAGAAAGGAGAGGATCCCGAGGGTCGCGAGGCGTGCGCGGAGGGTCATGGGAGCGCCGTTCACCGTCGCACGTCTCGCGGGGTCGCGTCAGCGGCCCGCGTTGGGGCCCCGGCCGGCGGCGCGGCGGTTCATCCAGGCCTCCCGGCGGGCGGCGCGCTCGGCGGGCGTGGGCGGCTGCAGGAGCACGTTGCCGCTGGCGTCGCGCACGGTGGCCCGCATGATCCGGCGGTTGGGCGCGTCGGGGCGGGTGAAGCCCGAGACGCTGACCGCCTGGCCGACGCGGAGGGTCTCGGCGGCGCCGCGGGCCCGCACGACGGTCCCGTCGGAGAGCTCGAAGGCGCGCACCCGGCCGCCGCGCCCCTCGATGAAGCGCGTGATGGTGCCCGAGGCCTGGGCGGCCTGCGGGGCGGGGCGGACGGCGCGATCACCGCCCTCGCCGCGGTGACCGTGGCGGCCGTGGCGGCCGGCGCAGGCGGCACGCTCGCCGGGGTCGCTGGGCGCGTTGTCCTGGGCGAAGGCCGAGCCGGCGGCGGCGACGAGGGCGAAGGCGAGAGAGACGACGGTGAGCTTCTTCATGGTGGGGGCTCCTTGTTGGGGTCGCAGAGGGCTATTGCGCCCTGCGTGCCAACGAGCGAAGCACCATGTTTTCAAGGGATTTCGAGGAGATCCCAGGCCCCCGCGGCGTCACCCGGCGAGACACCTGTCACGGCGGGTGACGGGGGCTCAGCCCTCGCGGGCGGAGAGCCAGCGCTCGGCGTCGATGGCGGCCATGCAGCCGGTGCCCGCCGCGGTCACGGCCTGGCGGTAGTGGTGGTCGGCGACGTCGCCGCAGGCGAAGACGCCGTCGACGTTGGTGTACGTGCTGCCAGGCTTCACGCGGATGTAGCCGTTGTCGTGGGTCTCGAGCTGGCCCATGAAGAGGGCCGACGCCGGGGTGTGCCCGATGGCGACGAAGACCGCGTCGATGGGCATCTCCGAGCGCTCGTTCGTGACCGTGTCGCGGAGGATCACCGAGGTGACCTGCTTCGCGGTCACGTCGCGGATCTCTTCGATCGCGCTGTTCCACTTGAACTTGATCTTGGGGTTCTTGAGCGCGCGCTCCTGCATGATCTTGCTGGCGCGCAGGCTGTCGCGGCGGTGCACGAGGGTGACGGAGCGGCAGAGGTTCGTGAGGTACACGGCCTCCTCCATCGCGGTGTCACCGCCGCCGACGACGATGACGTCCTTGTTGCGAAAGAAGGCGCCGTCGCAGGTGGCGCAGGCGCTCACGCCGTAGTTCTGCAGCTCCTTCTCGCCCTTGGCGTCGGTCCATTTCGCGACGGCGCCGGTGGAGACGATGACGGTCTGCGCCTCGAGGGGGTCGGGCTGCGACTCGACCCACACGCGCTTCACGTCGCCCTGGAGCTCGACCTTGAGCGCGTCTTCGGTGAGAAAGCGCGTGCCGAAGCGCTCGGCCTGCTCGCGAAACTGCCGCATGAGCTCGGGGCCGGTGACCCCGTGGGGAAAGCCCGGGTAGTTCTCCACCTCGGTGGTGATCATGAGCTGCCCGCCGGGCTGGTGGTCGCCCCCGAGGCCCTCGATCACGATCGGTTGGAGGTTCGCGCGCGCGGCGTACACGGCCGCCGTGAGCCCCGCAGGGCCGCTGCCGAGGATGATCACCTTTTCCATGAGGACACTTCTCCGTGAGGGCGCGCCGCCGGGGCGCAGGGGGGCGAATCAGTGGGCCGTTGGAGCCGCCGCGGGGCCGCGGAGGTTCAGAGCGTGCCGAGGTAGGCCGCGTAGGCGTCGGCGTCGAGCAAATCGCTCAGCGCGCCCGCGTCGCGCACCTGGATCACCACCATCCAACCGGCGTCGTAGGGCGACTCGTTCACCCGCTCGGGGCTGTTCTGGAGCTCGGGGTTGACCTCGACGAGGGTGCCGTCGACAGGGGCGAAGAGGTCGCTCACGGCCTTCACCGACTCGACGGTGCCGAAGGGCTTGCCCGCGGTGAGCGCGGCGCCGACCTTGACGTCGACGCCCACGAGGGTGACATCGCCGAGGGCCTCGACGGCGTGCTGGGTGATGCCCACGACGACGCGGTCGCCGTCGACGCGAGCCCACTCGTGGTCCTTGGTGTACTTCAGATCGGCGGGGACGTCGGCCATGGCGCGTTGCTCCTCGAAGGGGGACGATGGGATCGGGGGTCAGGGGGTGGCGGCGTCGGCCTCGACGGCGGCGTCGCCCGAAGCAGCGGGCGTGTCGTTCATCACGCCGGGGCTGATGAAGAGGTAGATCCCGAGCGCGGCGGCCATGATCAGGCCGAAGCCGAACAGCGGGAGCCAATTGGGCGTGCGCAGCGGGTCCTCTGGGGGCACTTCCAGGGCGTGGTGCGACGGCGCACCGTGAGAACCGTGGGAACCGTGAGAACCGTGAGATTCGGCCATGGCGAGGGCGGAGTCGTAATCCCTTTGCTCCGTCGGGGTCAACAGCGCCGCGAGGGTGCTATCACTGTCGCCACGGGGATCCACCGAGATGACCGACGACGCCGCGCTCACGCCCGAACGCCTCGTGGAGCTCTTCGCGCACGCCGGAGACCTCGACGCCGGCACCGAGATCCTCGACGCGCTGCGGCTCCGCCGGGCCGACCAGGGGGCCCTGCTCCCGCTGCAGGCGCTGCTCTTCAAGGCGAAGGGCCGCGACCGCGCGCACCGCACCAAGGCGCTGACGGCCCTGCGAGACGGCGCCGTCGACGAGCTCGCGCGGGAGGGCTACCTCCTCGAGGCCGCCGCGGCCTGGCGGGCCCTGGCGCGGGTGTGGCCCGACGAGCCCGGCTGGTCCGAGCGCCTGGAGCGGGTCGAGCGCTTGATCGAGCCCCTCGACCCTTCGCGGCTGGACCCGTCGCGCACGGCGATCGACGAGGCCCTCGCGCGGGGCGACCTGCAGACGGCCTGGGCCGCGCTGAGCGAGGCGGGGAGTCTCGCGCCGCACGACCTCGCGGTGGCGCAGCGGGTCGACGCGCTGCGCGTGGTGCTCTTCGGCCCGTCGAGCACGCGCCCCTACCAGGAGGGCGCCGCGGGCGACCGGGGCTCGCTGGTGAGCGCCTCGACCCGGGCGTCGGCCGAGGTGGCCCGCACCTCGCAGCCCCCAGCGCCTCGTCCTTCGAGCCCGAGCGGCGAGGTGCGCGTGGCGCGCACCCGGGTGCTCCGGGTCGGAAAGAGCTCGTCGTGACCCCTCCCTCCCCTGTCCTCACCCTCGACGACCTCATGGGCATGAACGCCGAGGCCCTCCACGGGGTGCTCTGCCGCGGCCACGCCCTCGACCTCGACGCCCTCGCGGGGCGGCAGTTTCTCGGGGTCGACCTCAGCCTCCCGGGGTGGGCGCGCAAGCTCCTGTGGCACACGTTTCGTAAGTCCTTCGTGCGCGACGAGGCGACGGGCGAGGTGCGCGGGTGGAACGTGCGCATGGAGCAGCGCGGGGTCTACGGCCCGCGCGTTCCGATGCGCGACCGCCGTGGCGAGCCCCGCACCTTCGGGCACTACCGCGTGCGCGGCGCCGGGTCCGAGCGCTTCCCCAAGGGCTGGGCGGGCGCGCACTTTCTCCACTACGGCGTGGCGGGCAACCCCTTCTTCGACCTCGCGCGCCTGGGGCGCACGCCCCTCGTCGCGGTGAACGAGGGGCGGCAGGACCTGCTCCTGGGGTGGGAGGTCTTTCAGGTGGGCCCCGCGAAGCTCCCGCTGCCGCTGTACTGGGCGCTGCGCGACGAGGGCCCCGTGGAGCACGTCGCGCCCGCTCAGTTGTAGCGGTTGTACACCGAGCGGATCAGCGCGATCTGCCGGCTCGACCAGGCGAAGAACGTGTAGCGGTAGTGCGTCGTGAGCCCGTTGCGCCCGAGGAGCCAGTCGCGCACCTGCGCCTGCAGCGACGACTTCATCCGGCAGCCCACGTAGATCGCGTGGATGTGCGGCGCCTCGCTCGACGGCCAGCCGTCGTGTCCGGGCCAGCGGTACCAGGCCGCGAAGCCCTGGTCCGCGAGGCGCGAGAGCAGCGTGCGAATCTGCGTGGCCGAGAGGCCGCGCGTGGAGATGTCGGTGGCGGCGCCGTACTGCACGCCGTTCACGCGGCCGTCGGGCCCGTGCGTCCCCGCCGAGGCCGCGGCGTAGCCGATGGTCTGCGTGATGCGCGAGGCGGGCACGCCGGCGCAGCGCAGCCGGTCCGAGGCGTCGGGGTGGAGACCCCAGCGCAGCAGGGCTTGCCGCCGACACGCGGGGAGCGAGCCCGCGGGGGGCGGCGCGGGGGCGCAGTAGTCGTTCGTGCCCGAGGGTTGCGCGACGCAGCCGTGCGCGCAGCTCACCGTCTCGACGCGGCCGTTCACGCAGCGCTGGCGCGCGGCGCGGTTCGACGTGCAGGTCCAGACCGCAGACTGCCCCGACGCGGAGCCCGTGCAGCGCGCGGGGGCGGGGGCGCAGGTGTCGTTCGTCCCAGAGGGCTGAGGGACGCAGCCGTGGGCGCAGGTCGAGGTCTCGACCACGCCGCTCACGCAGCGCTGACGCGCGCTGCGGTTCGCGGGTCAGCAGGTCCAGATCGACGACTGCCCCGAGGACGATCCGGTGCACCGCGGCGGCGGCGCCGACTGGGTGAAGCACAGGTAGTTGTCGGCCCAGGTGTGCGGGTCGGCGGGCTCGTAGAAGGGGACGCACTCGCGCCCGGGGATGGGGCCGCTGTAGCTCCACGAGAGCTGGTACGGGCTCGACGTGGGGAGGCAGAGGTAGTTGTCGCCCCAGGCGTGCGAGGCGGGCTCCGCGGGCTCGGTGATCTGCGTGCAGCGCATGCCCGAGATGGGCCCCGAGTTCGACCACCGCAGGCCGAGGTCGCTCGAGGTGCACACGTAGTTGTTCACCCAGTGGGGGTCGGCGCCCTCGCTCAGCGCGACGCAGCGCGCGCCGGCGACGGGGCCGTCGCAGGCCCAGGTGAAGGGGCCCACCGTGCGGCGGCAGGGAGGAGGCGGAAGGGAGGGATCAGGCGTCGAAACGTCTTGCGGCGCAGGGACATCGATCGCGGGGACGCTCCCCGCGTCGGGCGGGGAGGCGCCCGCGTCGTCGGGCATTGGGGCGCCGGTGTCTTCGGGCGGGGAGGCGCTCGCGTCGTCGGGCTCGGAGACGCTCGCGTCGTCCTCCTCGCCCTCGTTGGGCGGGAGCAGCGGCACGTCGGCGCCCTCGGGGATCTCGGCGTCGTCAGGGATCGCGGGGTGCGAGAGGTCCTCGTCGAGGTCGCCCTCGACGGTGCCCGCGCAGCCGCCGAGCGCCGCGAGGATCAGCAGCGATGCGAGCCGTTCTCGTCGCGCGATCATGCAAGGCATGAGAATTCCAGCGCGCGCCCTGCGTCAAGGCGCGCGTCACGGAATCGACGCTTGTCGGGAGGGGAGCGCCGCGCGGGCTACTGGAACTCGACGATCATTTCCTGGCTGGGCGCGCCGCAGGTCGCGGTGTTCACGCCGCCCCAGTTGGGGTTCGTGCCGCCGATGCAGGGGCGCACGATGTACCCCGACGGGCAGTTGTTGCCGCTGCACGAGCTCGGCGGGTTGAGCCAGAGCTCGCCGTTGAAGCGGGTGCCGCAGTTGTGCCAGTTGTTCCCGTCACACGAGCCGCTGAACTCGGTGCCGTTGCGCAGGGAGGCCGCCAGGCCGTTCACCACCGTCGGGTTCGTGCAGCTCACGCCCGTGGGGTTGAAGGTCCCGCGGATGGTGACGCGGGTGTAGGTGCCCGTGAGCGACGCGCGCCAGGAGTCCCAGGCGGAGCACTGCGCGCCGCTGGACCCCTGCCCCGAGACGAAGCTCTGCTGGTAGCGGTTCGAGGTGACGACGCACGCGCCGGCGACGCACTGCCCGCTGGAGCAGGTGACCCCGCAGCCGCCGCAGTTGCTCGGGTCGTTCTGGGTGTTCACCTCGCAGCCGTTGGAGGGGTTGCTGTCGCAGTTGCGAAAGCTCCCCGTGCACGCGCCGACGGCGCACGCGCCGCTGGCGCAGACGGGCGTCGCGTTGGGGAGGTTGCACGCGTTGCCGCAGGCGCCGCAGTTGGAGACGCTGGTGTTGGTGTTCACCTCGCAGCCGTTCGCGGGGTTGTTGTCGCAGTCGCGAAAGCCCGCGTTGCAGGTGAACGAGCACGCTCCGCCGCTGCACGCGGGCGCGGCGTTGGCGAAGGAGCACGCGTTGCCGCAGGCGCCGCAGTTGCCGACGCTGGTGTTGGTGTTCACCTCGCAGCCGTTCGCGGGGTTGCCGTCGCAGTCGCGAAAGCCCGCGTTGCACACGAAGGAGCACGTGCCCGCCGCGCACACCGGCGACGCGTTGGCCGGGGCGGTGCACGCGCGGGCGCAGGCGCCGCAGTTGCTCGGGTCGGTCTGGGTGTTGGTGCAGCTCCCGCTGCACTCGGTGAGCCCGCTCGCGCAGCTCACGCGGCACGTCCCCGCGGAGCACACCTGGCCGCTCGCGCAGGCGACCCCGCAGGCGCCGCAGTTCGCGCGGTCGCTGGCGGTGTTGACCTCGCAGCCGTCGTTGGGGTCGCTGTTGCAGTTCGCGAAGCCCGCCGCGCAGGTGGTCAGCGCGCAGCGGCCGGAGTTGCACGCGGCGTTGCCGTTGGCGAAGCGGCAGGCGAAGCCGCAGGCGCCGCAGTTGGTCACGCTGGTCAGGGCCTCTTCGCAGCCGTTGCCGGCGTTGCCGTCGCAGTCGCCGAAGCCCGCGCTGCACTGAAACGCGCAGCGCCCCGCGCAGAACGCCGTGGCGTTGGCGGGGCGGGGGCAGCTGTTGCCGCAGGCGGTGCAGTTGCTCGGGTCGTTCTCGAGGTTGCGGCACACGCCCGAGCAGTCGGTCTGCCCGGTGGAGCAGGTCGCGACGCAGGCGCCGTTGGAGCAGGTCAGGCCCGCGCCGCAGCGGTTGCCGCAGGCGCCGCAGTTGGCGTTGTCGGTGCGGGTGTTCACCTCGCAGCCGTTCATCGTGTCGCCGTCGCAGTTGGCGAAGCCCGCGTTGCAGGCGGTCATCGCGCAGCCCGAGACGACGCAGGTCGCCGAGGCGTTCGCGAAGTTGCAGCGCACGTTGCAGCCGCCGCAGTTGGTGGTGCTGTCGAGCCGGGTCTCGCAGCCGTTGCCGGCGTTGCCGTCGCAGTCGCCGAAGCCCGCGCTGCAGGTGATGCCGCAGCGGCCCGCGGCGCAGAAGGCCGTGCCGTTGGCGGGGGTCGCGCAGGCCATGCCGCAGCCGCCGCAGGCCGCGACGTCGGTCTGCGTGTTGCGGCAGACGCCGGAGCAGTCCTGCGTGCCCGAGACGCAGCTCGTGGCGCACACGCCCGCGGAGCACACCTGGCCGCTCGCGCAGGCGCGCCCGCACATGCCGCAGTGGGCGCGGTCGGTCTGCGTGTCGCGGCAGGCGCCGGCGCAGTCGGTGAGGCCCGGTCCGCAGCTCACGACGCAGGCGCCGTTCGTGCAGACCTGGCCCGCGCCGCAGACGGCGCCGCACGCGCCGCAGTTGGCGCGGTCGGTCTGGAGGTCACGGCAGGCGCCCGCGCAGTTGGTCGTGCCCGCGCCGCACGAGACCTGGCACGCGCCCGCGGAGCACACCTGCCCGGCGGCGCAGACCCGCCCGCACATGCCGCAGTGGCTGTTGTCGGTGTCGGTGTCGCGGCACACGCCGCCGCAGTTCGTCAGCCCCGCCGCGCAGGCGACGTTGCACACGCCGTTGGAGCACACCTGCCCGGCGGCGCAGGCCCGCCCGCACATGCCGCAGTGCCCGAGGTCGGTCTGGAGGTCGCGGCACACGCCGAGGCACTCGGTCGTACCCGACCCGCACGAGACCTGGCACATGCCCGCGGAGCACACCTGGCCCGCGGGGCACGCGTTGCCGCACGCGCCGCAGTTCGCGCGCTCGCTCTGGAGGTCGCGGCAGACGCCGCTGCAGTCGGTGGTCCCCGCCGCGCAGCTCGTGCGGCACATGGAGCCCGAGCACACCTGCCCCGCGGGGCACGCCGCGCCGCACGCGCCGCAGTTGCCGTTGTCGGTGGTCAGGTCGCGGCACACGCCGCCGCAGTTGGTCGTGCCGGTGCCGCAAGACACCTCGCACATGCCCGCGGAGCACACCTGGCCCGCGGGGCACACGTTGCCGCACGCGCCGCAGTTGCGCGTCTCGCTCTGGAGGTCACGGCAGACGCCGCCGCAGTCGGTGGTGCCTGCGGCGCAGGTCGTTCGGCACATCGCGCCGGAGCACACCTGACCCGCGGGGCACACGTTGTCGCACGCGCCGCAGTGGCTGTTGTTGGTGGTGAGGTCGCGGCAGGTGCCGCCGCAGTTGGTCGTGCCCGCGCCGCAGCTCGTGGTGCACGCGCCCGCGGAGCACACCTGACCCGCGGGGCACGCGTTGCCGCACGCGCCGCAGTGCGCGAGGTCGGTCTGGGTGTCGCGGCAGACGCCGCCGCACTCGGTGAGCCCCCCCGGGCAGACGGTGCCGCACGCGCCGTTGGAGCACACCTGGCCCGCGGGGCACGCGTTGCCGCACGCGCCGCAGTGGTTCTGGTCGGTCTGCAGGTCGCGGCACGAGCCGGCGCAGAGGGTGGTGCCCACGACGCACGACACCGCGCAGGCGCCGCGCTCGCAGATCTGCCCCGCGGGGCAGGCGTTCCCGCACCCGCCGCAGTTGGCGCGGTCGGTCATCGGGTCGGCGCAGTAGCGCGCGCCGCCCCCGTCGACGCCCGCGTCGCCGCCCGCCGAGCAGGTCTGAAGGTTCGCCGCGCAGTCGAGGGAGCACTGCCCGTTCGAGCACACCTGCCCCGCGGGGCACGCGTTGTTGCACGCGCCGCAGTGGGCGCGGTTGGTGCCCGTGCTCACGCACTCGGCGTTGTTGCACAGCGTCTGCGTGCCCGGGCAGCTCGCCATGCAGGCGCCGTTGACGCAGAGGTTCCCCGCGGGGCACGCCGCGCCGCAGGCGCCGCAGTGCTGCGCGCTCTGCTGCAGGTTCACGCACTGCCCCGCGCAGCGCGTCTCGCCCGCGCCGCAGGGCGCGTCGATGGCGGCGTCCATGCCGCCCCCGTCGTTGCTGGTCCCGACGACGGCCGAGCCGTCGCAAGCGCCGAACGCGACGGCGCAGCTCACCGCCGCGAACAGGCGGCTCCACGCGCCATGTTTCGCTCTCTGGTCTCTCATCAATCATCCTCCTCCAGGCTCGTCGCGTCCTGGGTGACCGGCTCACGCCGCAGAGTGCTCGCTTGGCGCGTGATTTTCTACGCGGCGCGCGGGCCCGACCCCGGGGTGTTACGCCTCGGCTCCCGTGCGGCGCGCGTGACGCGTGAGATCCCCTTGACCCGCGGCGCGGGCTCCGGCTCCCTGCGGCCCGTGTCGCCCCTCCCTCGGCTCTATCGGCGCGCCTTCGAGCACCGAAAGATCCGCGCGCAGCTCGCCCTCGCCCTCGCGCTCCTCGCGGCCTTCGCGGCGTGCGGCCCGTCGGGCCTCGCCCTCGCGTCGCCCCTCGCGGGCGTGACGCTCTGGCTCGGCTTCGAGTACGCGCTGCACCGCTTCGTGCTCCACGCGCCCCGGGTGCGCGCCTCGCGCCCGCGCCTGCGCCGCGCCCACGACGCGATGCACTACGACCACCACCGCGCGCCGCACGACCTCGACCAGCTCTTCATCTCCGAGCGGGGCTCCGTCGCCCTCGCGGTCCTCTCGGCGGCGCCGGGGCTGGCCTGGGGCCGCGGCGCGTGGGCCGCGGGGGTCGCGCTGGGGTTCACCCTCGCGATGGTCCAGTACGGCGTGGCGCACCTCGCCGCGCACACCGACTACGCCCCCCTCACTCGCTGGGGGCGCGCGATGAAGCGCGCGCACCTCTGGCACCACGAGCGCGACCCCCGCCGGTGCTTCGGCGTGCTCTCCCCCGTGCCCGACCTCCTCGCGGGCACCTGGATCCCTGGTGACGGATCCAGAGTCGATCCCTTCTAGGGTCCTCCAGAATCTTATCCCAGAGGATACGACCTTCGCGCGTAGGATCGCCCGGTCCCGCTGGCGCCGCCGTGTTCTCGGGCCCCCCGGCGCTGGCACGCCGCCTGCTGTAGCGTCGCTGCGATTCCGGCGTAGCTCAGACGGTAGAGCGCGAAAAACACCCTCTCCACCATTCTCGGGCGACCGCAGCGAGGACGAGGGTTACTTCATCATTCATGACGTGGTCGTGGGTTCGAGTCCCACCGCCGGAACCACTTCCCCCGTATCCCTTCGAGCGCGCCCCTGACCGCGCGACCGCCGCAGGGTGAGCCCAGCGCGGTCGTCGAAGACCTCGTCGGGGACCCTGCGGCGTCGCCTCGTCGGGCGGCTTCTCGCCTGAGCTGAGGCTCAGCGCACGGCGGGGACGCAGGTCGCCGTCTCGGTCGCGTCGTAGGCGCCCACCCACACGGTGTACATCCCGTTGGTCGGGCACGTGAAGGTGGTGACGGGGCACAGGTTGGTACCCGCGTCGCCGCGGCACATCGACGCCGGGGTCGCGTCGTCGTTCGAGGCGATCGCGGTCATCTCGTTGCACGCCGCGGTGGTCGAGGTCGACGGGCAGATCTGCATCACCGCGTCGCCCGTGCACATCCCCAGCGCCGGGGAGCAGCCCGAGTTGCAGCCGATGGTGACCATCTGGCCCGCGGTGCACGTGCGCACGCCGCCGGCGAGGGTGAGCCCGCAGCTCCGGGGCACGCCCGTGCACTCGGGGCCCGCGTCGCGCGGGGGCAGCACGCCGCCGTCGGCGCCGCAGCGCGACGAGATCCACGCCCAGTCGGGGGAGCCGCAGCTCATGTCGCCCGAGGCCGTGGCGGTGCCCTGCATGCAGCGCCCGGTGCGCCCGCACCAGCCGCAGGAGCCCATCGCCGTGCACGCGCCGCAGTTCGTCGCCATCGCGCACTGCGCCGCCGCGTCGACCGGGGGGAGCACGCCGCCGTCGGCGCTGCAGCGCGACGAGAGCCACGCCCAGTCGGCGCCGCCGCAGCTCATGTCGCCCGAGGCCATCGAGCCGCCCGCCATGCAGCGGCCGGTGCGCCCGCACCAGCCGCAGGAGCCCATCGCCGTGCACGACGCGCAATTGGTCGCCGTCGCGCACTGCGCCGCCGCGTCGACCGGGGGGAGCACGCCGCCGTCGGCGCCGCAGCGCGACGAGGTCCACGCCCAGTCTGCGCCGCCGCAGGTGGTGTCGCCCGAGCCCGACGAGGTGCCCGCCATGCAGCGCCCGGTGCGCCCGCACCAGCCGCACGCGCCCATCGCCGTGCACGCGCCGCAGTTCGTCGCCGAGGCGCAGCTCGCGCCGCCGGGGATGTCGTTGCGCACGGTGGCGTCGGCGGTGACCGTCCCGCCGCCCCCGCTGTTGACGTCCACGCTGCACCCCACGCTGAGCGCGAGCGCGCCCAACAAACCCGTCGTCCACCGCACGCTCATGCTCGTCTCCTGCGCGGCGAATCCGTCGCCACGAAGGGCCGATGGGAGCGCGAATCGCGCGCCTTCGTCAACGACTACCCTCGGCTATCTGCCGCCCTGCCGAAGGGCGCGGAGCGCGGCGCGGCGCGCGGGGTCCTGGGTCTCGTCGATGGCGCGGTCGAGGGCCTCGGCGGCGGCCTGCGGCGCGCCCAGACCCGCGAGGGCCTCGGCTCGACGCACGTAGAGCTCGGGGGCGGGCTCTCCCGCGGCGCGGGCGATGAGCAGCGCCTCGTCGGCCCTCGCGAGGGCGCGGCGCGCGTCGTGCCGCCGGAGCGCGAGGTCGCAGAGCAGCACCAGCGCGCGAAAGCGCTCGGCGACGTGCGGGCGCAGCTCGACCACCGTGGTGAGGTCGGCCTCGGCGCCGCCTGAGTCGCGGGCGCGGTGCTTGTGCAGCGCGCGGTGGAGGTAGAGCCGCGCGAGGCGCGTGCGGGTCAGCAGGTCGTCGGGGCGCAGCCCCACCGCGAGCTCGCCCTCGGCGAGGGCGGCGCGGTAGTCCCTCGCGTCTTCGGCGATGGCCATGCGGCGCAGGTGCATCGCGGCCTCGCGGGCGGGGTCGCTGCCGTCGACCAGGCGCAGCCACGTCGAGCCCGGTCCCGCGTCGCGCACGAGCCCCGCGAGGGGGAGGTCCTGCACCCGGTCGAAGCGCGCGAAGACCTCGGCGCGGGCGTCTCGGTAGAGCAGCCGCGGCGCGCGAAACTCCAGCCGCAGGTCCGTCGCGCGCAGGGTCTCTCCCCCGGCGGCCACCGCGGCGACGCCCCGAGGCCCCGAGAGAAAGCGCGCCATGAGCGCCGCGTCGGTGTCGATGCCCGCGCGCGCGAGCATCGCCGCGGGGGCCTCGCCGTGGAGCCTCCGCAGGGCCAGGTCGAGGTCGACGCTCCAGGGCTCCCTCCCTCCGATGAGCAGGTAGTCAACCCCCGCGCCCACCTCCACCAGCGTCGCCCTCGGGAACACCCCTCGAAAGGTCTCGACGATCGCCGCCACGGTCTGCGCGTCGGTGGAGTACGCGTGAAACCAGGCCCCGAAGGTGCCCCCCGGCCGCAGCCGCGCGCGGGCGGCCTCGAAGGCCTCGCGGGTGAACAGGTCGCTCATCCCGGTGACCCAGGGGTTCGAGGGCTCGCTGACGATCACGTCCCAGGTCTCGGTCATGCCGCGCAGCGCGTGGGCGGCGTCGCTCGCCTCGACCCGCACCCGGGGGTCGTCGAGCACGGCGTGGTTCGCCGCGCGAAAGTCCCGCCGCGCGGCGTCGACCACCTCGGGCACGAGCTCGAGCACCGCACCCGGCGCACGCCCGCGACGCCGCGCACCGCGTCGGCGGTCATGCCGCTGCCGAGGCCGATGACCAGCACGTCGCGGGGGTCGCGGGCGAGGGCCGTCGGGAGCAGCCCCACCACGGTCTGCGTCGCCGCGTCGCCGTCGCTCGTCGCGTCGACCTTGCCGTTGATCTGCAGCATCACCGCGCCCGTCGGCGCCCGCCGCACCGCCACGGTGCCCTCGCGGCCGTCGCGGCGCCACACCACCGCGCCCAGCTCGAGCCGCGTCGAGCCCGCGTAGAGAAAGGGCCCGTCGAGCACGCTCCCCGGGTCGAGGCGCGCCCGGTACACCCCCAAGAGCGCCCCGGCGCACACCGCGACCGCGCCCATCGCCCTGCGAGACAAGGACCTCGACGACACCAGCGCCCACCCCAGCGCCAGGCTCGCCGCGCACACCGCGAGGGCGCCCTCGACGCGCAGCGCGGGCATGAGCGCCGTCGGCGCGAGGAGCGCGCCCAGCACGTTGCCCGCGCTCATCGCGGCGAGCATGCGCCCGTTGCCGTCTCCGCCGCCGCGCGCGCTGAGCGAGCGCGCCGCGAAGGCCATGGAGGCGCCGACGCACGCCACGGTGGGCAGCGCGAGCAGGGTGACCCCGGCGACGGCGCCCGCCCAGAGCGGGCCGACGTGGCGCACGCCGCCGGTGAGCAGACTCCCGGTCCACCGCGGGAGCGACATCGCGGCGGGGAGCGTGAGCGCCGCCGCGGCCGCCGCGCCGAAGAGCGACGACGACCACCGCCGCCGCGCGTCGGCGACGTCGGCCACCGGCGCGCGCCGGGTCCAGGCGAAGGCGAGGAGCTCCCCCGCGGCGAGGGCCGTGACGTGCGCCGCCGTGGCCGCCGCGAGGGCGTAGGCGCTCGGCCCGAAGGAGAGCTCGGCGAGGCGGGTGAGCGAGAGGTTCAGCGCCGTCGACGCGAAGCCCGTGAGCGCCAGCGCGGCCACCAGCGCGCGCGCCGCGGGCGGGTCCTCGTGGGTCGGATCTCCTTGCGCCGCAAGGGGTTGTGCGCGCTCACGGCGCAGCGCCCAGGCGGCGACGAGCCACGCGAGGGCGGCGCCGCGGAGGGTGCTCGCGACGCCCACCTCGGGCGCGACGACGAACACCGCGGCGAGGGCGAAGGCCGCCGCGCCGAGGGAGCTCAGCGCGCCGGTGAACGCCGTGGCCTCGGCCTCTTCGCCCTCGCTCAAGGCGACGGCGCAGGGGTACACCGCCCCCGCGAGGGCGCCGGGGAGCGCGGTGAGCGCGAGGGCGACCAGGAGTCGCGCGACGTCACCGACGAGGGGCGAGAGCGACGAGAGGGCGACCAGGGCGCGGGCGAGGGGCGCCGCGCAGAGGGCGGAGAGCGTCGGCGCGAGGGTGGCGAAGGCCCAGAGCGCGAGGCTCACCCGGCGCGCGAGGGCGCCGGGGCTCACCCGCCCCTCGCGGAGCGCGCGGGAGGCCAGCCAGGCGCCGAGGCCCAGGCCCCCGAGGGAGCCCGCGACGGTGCCCGAGAGGGCGATGCCCGCGCTGCCGAGGAGCATGCGCAGGAGCCGCGCGCCGAGGACCTCGGCGGCCAGGGTGGCGCCGCCAGAGAGGGCCGCGACGAGCCCTGCGCGACGGAGCGAACGAGGGATCACAGCTCAGTCCGAACGCGACGCACCGTCGGTCTTGTTCCCCGCCTGGCCGAGCGCGCGGAGGACGACCTCGTCAGGCGAGATCGACGAGGTCGGCGCGTCGTGCGCCCGCAGCGCGTCGACCAGCGAGGCGATCTGCGGCGCGAGCAGCCGCAGCGCCTCGGGGCTCGCGTTGCCCGCGCGAACGAGCAGGTCGAGGCTGTCGAGCATCACCCGCCGCCGCCGCGCCGCCGACCACGCCTGGGTCACCCGCGCCACCAGCACCACGGTGAAGGCCCCGACGCCCAGGGCGAGCACCAGCCTCGGCATGGCGTCGTCGAAGGCCAGGCGCATGCACAGCGCGAGGGCCGTCACCACGCCCACGACGCGCAGCACCGTGCGCCAGGCGCCCTCGCGGCGCACGTGCGCGATGGCCTCGGCGGTGGCCTCGCTCACCGGGTCGTGATCCCTCGGCGCGACCTTCTCCAGCGACTCGTAGGGGACCCGCGTCGAGGTCGTCACCAGGGGAGACGGGCGCAGCTCCTTCGGCGCCGCGGGGAGCTCGAGCGCCGGAGGGGTCGCCGTCGGCGCCGCGGTCTGCGCGGTGGACGGCGTCGCGGGCGCCGCGTCGGCGACCGGCTCGAGCGCGTCCCCCACGGCGGGCGCAGAGACCGGCTCAGGCGCGGGCCTGGGAGGCATGTCGGCAGCGGCGGTCACGTCGGCTTCCACAGCGGGACGCAAGGTACCACCTCCCGCGACCTCGCATAGTGCGATAGAGAGCGCCCCATGCGCGACAGGACCCCCTGCTGCACGGACCCGAAGAACCGCTGCGGCACCGACTGGAACACCCTCACCGCCTGGGTCACCCGAGTCACCGGCAAGGGATACCGCCTCGTCGAGCTCCAGGGCGACGAGCAGGGCAAGATGCCCTTCTTCGCGCAGCCCGTGGGCTTCGACGGCCGCCACTTCTACGTCGCGAAGGACGGCCTCTGCGACACCGAGAAGCTGATGCACGAGGCGTGTCACTTCCTCACCGCGCCGAAGCAGCGGCGAAACAAGGCGAATTACGGCCTCGGCCCGGGGCCCTTTCGCGACGTCGACGACCGCGAGGCCGACAACGAAGAGGTCGCCACCTCGCTGTTTCAGATGATGATCGCGCCGTGCTTCGGGCTCCCCGAGCACAAGATGCCGCGCCCCGACTACAACTGCGCGAGCCGGCGCAACATCGACTGGGAGGCCTGCGAAGCGCGCGCCCTCGAGACCTTCGAGCGCGTGCGCGACACCCTGCCCCCCGGCGCCCTCACTGCACCTGCACGCCCGGCAGGCCGAAGGAATTAAGCAGCCCGTTCACCGTCCCCACGGCGCCCTGCATGAAGAACGACCTGGGCACCGTGCCCGCGTGCTCGAAGCTCGTGCGGATGCTGATGAAGCGCTCGACCGTGACCTCGCCGCGCAGGGTGTACTCCACCATGGGCGACCCCGCGGCGGTGAGGAGCCAGGCGGGCGCGCCGTTCCACGGCATGGTGACCCGCGCGGTGACCCCCACCTCGCGCATCGGGGGGAGCGTCGCGCCGAGGGAGTTCACCGTCGAGCCCACGTCGTTGCCCTGGAGCCAGAGGTGGGCGTCGAGGTCGCGCAGCGTCAGCTCGAAGGTGTTGGGGTTGTAGGCGTTGAAGGTCACCGTGAACACCAGCCCCGACCCGTCGATGCCCGTGAACTGCATGTCGCGCGGGGTGATCCTCGGCTGCTCGACGTGAATCGTGCACCCCGCCGCAGAGAGCGCGACAGCGGCGGTGGCGGCGAGGACATAGCGGCGGAGGGCGGTTCGCATGAGGCTCCCGTGGGGTCGATGATGAGTCCGAGGGCGATCTGGACTTATACGCGACTCCCGAGAGGGATTCTCCACGCGTGTTAGCCTCACGCCCCGTGAACGACGCGCTCACCACCCTCGACTGCGACTACCTCGGCCCCTCCTTCGCCTGCGCGTACCTCCGCGTCGCCGGGGGCGAGGCCGCGATCGTCGAGACCAACACCGCCCTCGCGGCGCCGAAGATCCTCGCGGCCGTCGACGCCTCGGGGCTCCCCCGCGAGGCCGTGCGCTACGTCATCGTGACCCACGTGCACCTCGACCACGCCGGCGGCGCCCACGCGCTCATGGACGCCCTCCCCCGCGCCACCCTCCTCGCGCACCCCCGCGCCGCGCGGCACGTCATCGACCCCTCGCGCATCGTCGCCGGCGCCACGGCGGTGTACGGCCCCGAGCGCTTCGCCGCGCTCTACGGCACCCTCAAGGGCGTCGACGCCGCGCGGGTGCGCGCCATGGACGACGACAGCGAGGTCCCCTTCGGGAGCGGCGCGCTGCGCTTTCACCACACCCGCGGCCACGCGAACCACCACATGGTGGTGCACGACCCCGCCCGCGACACGGTCTACACCGGCGACGCCTTCGGCCTCGCCTACCCGGTCCTCCAGCGGGCCAGACCCTTCATCTTCCCCTCGACGAGCCCCACCGACTTCGACGGCCCCGCCGCCCACGAGAGCGTCGACCGCATCGTGGCCCTGGGCACCGGCAGCGTGTGCCTCACGCACTTCGGCGAGCACCGCGACCCCGCGGCCCTCGCGCCGAGCCTGCACCGCTGGCTCACGCGCTCAGAAGCCCTTGTGGCGCAAGCGAAGTCGCTCGCCCCCGACCAGCGCGAGGGCTTCATCGCGGGCGAGCTCCGCGGGGTCTTCGCCGCCGAGGCCGAGGCCGCGGGGCTCGCGCTCACCGACGAAGACTGGCGGGTGCTCTCGCTCGACCTCGAGCTCAACGCCCAGGGCCTCGCGATCGCCGCCGGGCGCTGAGACCGCGCCCCGCTCAGGGCGCGGTGCAGGCCGAGCCGAAGCTGTCGAGCGGGATGCGACGGCACCCCGCCGCGCGCATGGCGCGGGCGAGGCTCTGCGCCGCCGAGCAGCGGCCGTTCAGGATCATGTCGTCGATCTGCCCGCCGCGGCTGCAGATGCTCGGCGCGGCCGGCCTCGGCCGGGGCGTCGGCTCGGGCCTCGGCGTGGGCTCGGGCGTGGGGATCGGCTGCATCGTGTTGCTCGGCACCGGCTGCATCGTGTTGCTCGGCACCGGCTGCATCGTGTTGGGCAGCGGCTGGATGTTGTTGCTCGGCACCGGTACCGGCACCGGCTGGGGCATCGGCGTCGGGTTGGGGTTGACCCCCACCGCGTTCGGGTCTGGCGCGGGCACCGGCGTGGGCGTGGGCGTCGGGTCGGTCGCCGTGCTCGGCGTGCTCGGCGTGTCGTCGTGGTCGCGCATCGCGATGACGCCGCCGATGACCGCGAGGCCCATCAGCGCCGCGGCGATACCGATGATCTTCCCCGTGTTGCTCTTCTTGGGCGGCGCGCCCTGCATGGAGCCGTAGCCCCCCTGCATGGAGCCGTAGCCCCCCTGCATGGAGCCGTAGCCCCCCGGCTGCTGCATGGGGTTGAAGCCCGGGTTCGAGGGCGGCTGCATCGCCTGAAAGCCCGCGTTCGACGGCGCCGGGGTGTATCCCCCGGGGTTCGACGGCTGCACGGGGTTGAAGCCCTGGTTCGAGGGCATCCCCTGAAAGGGCTGCGGCGTGGGGTTGGTGTACGACGGCACGGCCATCGTCGCGGCGATGCCGCCGCTCCCGGAGGGGGCCGTGGGCACCCCCGGCATCGGGGTCATGGCCGGAGGCGCGCCGCCGCCCGAGGCGAAGCCGCCCTGGGCGGTGTTGGTCGAGACCGCCCAGTCGCCGCCCGCGTTGGCGTCGCCCGTGAACTCGCGCAGAAAGTCGGTGCACGACTGCGGGCGATCGTTGGGGTTCTTCGCGAGCGCGTGAAAGACCGCGGACTTGTGCCGAGGGTTGATCTGCGCGCCGACGGCGTGCTCCTCGAAGGGCTTGGGGGCCTGGGTGAGGTGCTTGGTCGCCCACTCCCACGGGGTGCTGGCCTCGAAGGGGAGGCTCCCCGTGAGCATCTCGTAGGCGACGACGCCCAGGGAGTACACGTCGCTCGCGGGCTTGAGGGGCTGCCCGGTGAACTGCTCCGGGGACATGTACGGCGGCGTGCCGAGGACCATGCCCTGACGGGTGAGCTTGGCGTTGACCGTCTCCTCGCTCTCGTCGCGCTTGGCGATGCCGAAGTCGAGGACCTTCACGAAATCGCCCTTCTGCCCCTTCTGGGTCAGGACGATGTTCTCGGGCTTGAGGTCGCGGTGCACGATGCCGTGCTCGTGGGCCTCCTGGAGCGAGCCGCACACCTGCTGGAGGATAAACTCCGCGCGGGGGCCGGGGAGCGGGCCGTGGCCGATGATGTGCGCCAGGCTCTCGCCCTGAATGAACTCCATCGCGACGAAGTGCTGGCCGTCGCCGAACTTGCCGCTCTCGAAGAACTTGATGGTGTTCGGGTGCTCGAGGAGCGAGACGGTGCCGGCCTCGCGGTGAAAGCGCTGCACGATCTGCGGGTCTTGCGCGAGCTCGGGGAGCAGGGTCTTGATCGCGACCGGGCGCACGCGGTCTCCGAGCTTCTGCTCGGCCATGTAGACCTTGCCCATGCCCCCTTCGCCGATGACGCGGACGATATGGTATTTCCCGTCGGCGACGGTCTGCCCGACCATGGGGTCGTTGGGGTCGCTGTGGGGGCTATTCTCGGCGTTGCTCACGCGATGCTCCGTGAAGTGAATGGTACGTGTCGGAGCGAGAGGTTACCCCGACTCGCCCTCCAGCGTCGGGGTAGAGCGTTACGGCACCCCGTGCCTTGGCGCAACCACGCCGTTCGGGATCATTCCGCGACCCGCAGGGTGAGCACCACGCCCCGCGGCGCGACGCCCGCGCCCAGCGGCGGGGCGGTCGCGCCGGGACGCAGCACCCGCTCGCCCACGCCCAGCGCCCGCAGCGCGGCGATCACCGCGTCACGCCGCCGCGCCGACCGCGCGTCGTTCACCGCGAGGGGGCCGCGCACCGCCGGCGCGGTGGTGGGCACCGAGAGCTCCATCCAACGGTCGGGCACGCGGGTCACCGCGCGGATCGCCACCGCGAGCTGCGCGAGCACCGGCGCGCTGGCCGGGCTCACCGCGTCGGCCGCGGTGAAGGTCACGGGCTGGAGCAGGGTGACGGTCCCCGCGTCGTCGGGGCTCCCGCGCACCACCCGAACCCGCTGAATCGCCCCAGGAATCACCCCCCCGGGGCGCGTCGGCGTCTCGGGGCAGCCGTCGTCGTCGCGCACGCCGTTGAGGGTCTCCATGGCCTCGGGGCAGAGGTCCTGGGGCGAGGGCACGCCGTCGCGGTCGGCGTCGTCGTCGGGGCAGCCCCGGAGCGCCGCGGGGCTCCCTCGCGAGGGCTCCGTCGGGCACGCGTCGACGGGGTCGGGCACGCCGTCTTCGTCGCCGTCGGGCGCGGGGCACCCCGCCCGCGCGGGGTCGGGGTGCTCGCCCTGAGGAACGTCCACGCAGCGGTCGTCGGCGTTGCTCACCCCGTCGCCGTCGTTGTCGGTGGACGGGCAGCCGCGGCGCGCGGGGTCGGGGTGATCGCCCGGCGCCTCGTCGGGGCACGCGTCGTTCACGTCGAGGATCCCGTCCTGGTCGTTGTCAGGGTCGGGGCAGCCGTCTTCGTCTTCGAAGCCGTCCTCGTCTTCGTTCACCGTGGGGCAGCGGTCTTCTTCGTCGGGGATCGCGTCCTGGTCGTTGTCTTCGGGGCAGCCGTCGTCGTCTTCGAAGCCGTCGCGGTCCTCCGGGAGGCCGATGCAGTGGTCGATCGCGGGGTCGTCGCGGAGCCCGTCGTGGTCGTCGTCGATGAAGCGCGGCGCGTAGTTCACCGACGCGATCACCCGGGGCGCGCCGCCCCCCGCCGCGGCGGTGAGCCCGAGGGAGGCGCCCGCGGTGAGCATCCACTCGCCCTGCTGCCGCTGGAGCCCGAAGCCCAGCTCCAGGGGGTTCGTCGCGCCCAGCGGGTCTCGCGCGTCCATCGCGCCCTGGAGCGTGAGGTACGTCGACGCGAAATACCCCGTGAGGATCGCGGCCGACGCCACGTTCGCGTTGCGCGCGAGGAGCGAGATCCCCGCGATGAGCCCCTCGAGGGGCTGACGAATCGCGACGCCCCAGGTGAGCTGGTCGCGCAGGGGCGTGTCGATCACGCACGCGGGGGAGGTCGCGTCGACGCAGGTGCCCGACTGCGAGGGCCAGCGGTCGTCGAAGCGCGCGCGGTAGCCCACCGACACCGCGCCGATGATCCGCGCGAGGCGAAAGTCGAGCACGGCGAAGGCGTGCGCCGTGGGCGCGCCGGCGCTCACGTACGACGGACCTCCCAGCGGCGCGGTGACCGCGAGGTTGAGCCCCAGGCCGAAGCCCTCGCGGCGCTCGGTGCTCGACTGGGCGTACTGGGCGGCGGTGGTCCCTCCGGGGTTGCCCACGGTGGAGGGGCGCTCGGCGCGGGTGCTCCAGCGCAGCAGCAGCCGCGCGTCGCCCACGCCCGCGGTCTCGGGGCGAGGCGCGCCCGAGGCGCCGGGGTCGCCCTCTTGAAAGAGCAGCACGGGGAGCTGCAGCGCGACAGCCCCGCGAGCGCCGAGGCCGACCTGGAGCCCCAGGGTGGCCCAGAGCTGGTGCGCGAGCACGGAGCTGGTCGCGCCGCGGACGGTCGCCACGAGGGGGTCGCGCACGTACTCGAGGGTGGCGCTGGCGTTCCAGCTCCACGCGCCGGGGACGAGGGTGCCTTCGACGTAGGGGAGCGCGTTGGGGTCGACCGAGAGCTCCGGGCGCCAGGGCGCGCCGTCGACCCGCGACGTTTGCGCGCGCGCGAGCGAGGGCGCGGCGAAGAGGCAGAGCGCGAGCGAAGCGGCGATGGAGCGGCGCATCCCGCGCGGGACGCTAGTACACGTCGCCCGCGATGGGAACGGTCGGCGCAGGATCACGCGGCGCGAGCGCGACCGCCTCATGCGCCGCGCGGCCTCAACGGCGGAGGAGCGCCTTGAGCGAGGGTACGAGGGTCACCACGATGCTGAGCGCGACGACCACCGCCATCGCGAGCTTGAAGGGGCGCTGCGCGTCGATCTCCGAGCGCGTGCTCGGGCGCGGCGCGTCGGCGGCGAGGGTGGTCGGCGCGAAGCCCATGGCGACGAGCAGCGCCGCGCTGCGGTCGTAGTCCCCGAGGATCAGGTTCCACGCGTTCGCGTCGGTGACGACCTCGACGGTCATCGGCGCCGCGTCCAGGACGAGCATGCCGTGACGGGTGTGGTGCTCCGAGGCGGCGCGCGGTAGCCGAATGGCCGCGAGCCGAATCGCCTCCCGCGGCGCGACGAGGGCGCCGTTCAAGGCGAGCCCGCGCCCGTCGGCGTAGACCGTGATCGGCTCGGTCTGCGTTCGGTACGCCTGGGAGAGCGCGTAGAGGAACCAGCCCACGAAGGCCGTCGCGCCCACGCCATAGATCTGCCCGAGCACCTCGCGCACAGACTCCGAGGGATTGGGCACGAGCAGCGAGAGGGCGATGAAGAACAGGAACACCACGGCGACCACGGCCCCCCCCACGACCCCGACGCGCGTGACGGCCTCGCCGATGGGCTTCGAGAGCTGGGCCTGCCCCTGAAACGGAACGACTGAATGCTGCATGACGACCGATTCCCCTTCTTCTCGTCGCGGTGCGCGCGAGCGGGAGTGTATCGGGCGCCGGGTCGCGGAGGTTGTGTGCGGGGAACCGATTGTTCGCGCGGGCCCACGCAGCGCGGATCACGGCCATCCCCGCGACGAGGAGCTACCCTCCTCCCCATGAGCGCCTCGGGATGGGACTACCTCTGTGACCACGACCCCGACCTCGGCGCCGCGCTGGAGCGCTTGCGCCGAAAGGTCTTTGCCGACGGTGACTACTTCCCCCTCACGATGAACCCCGAGTACGCCGCGGCGACGGGGCGCGCGCCCGCGGAGCACGCGCCCGCGACCATCGACGCGCTGCTCGCGATGCAGGGCCGCGAGGGGACCCACTCGATCCTCGACATCTGCCACGGGGTGAGCGCGACGCCGCGAGGGGGCGCGGTCTCGACGCTCACCGAGGCGCAGCGCGTCGAGCAGTTCGGCACGGCGACGCCGTCGTGCGAGCAGGTCACGGCGTGGATGCGCGATGGGGGATTTCACAGGCTCCTGCCCCGCACGAGCGCGGTGGTCGTCGCCTGCACCCGCGACGGCGCGCCGCTGCACCTGCATTTCGGCGGCCGCTCCGGGCGGTGAACGATCGCTGAACCGACCTCCCCCTCATTCCCCCGCCGCACAATCGCCGCGGCGCTCGCGCAACCCTCGACAGAGGTGGTGCATCAGAAGGACCGATGCCCCTCTCCTCCAAAGCTCCCCGCGCGGTCGTCATCGGCGGCGGCGTCGGCGGTCTCTCCGCGGCGACGCAGCTCGCGGCGCGCGGGGTGTCGGTCACGGTGCTCGAGCGGGCCGCGGCCCTCGGGGGAAAGATGCGCGCGCTCTCCCTGGGCGGCGTCGAGGTCGACTCGGGGCCCACGGTGCTCACCATGCGCTGGGTGCTCGACGCGCTGTTCTCCGAGACCGGGAGAGACCTCAACGACTACCTCACCCTGCGCCCCTCGGAGCTCCTCGCGCGCCACGCCTGGCCCGACGGCTCGCGCCTCGACCTCTTCGCCGACCTCGCGCGCACCGTCGACGCCGTGCGCGAATTCGCGGGTCCCCGCGAGGCCGAGGGCTACCGCGCCTACGCGGACTACTGCGAGGAGATCTTTCAGCACGTCGAGGGCACCTTTCTGCGCGCGCAGCGGCCGACGCTGGGATCGGTGATCCGCGACCAGGGGCTGCGCGGCCTCGCCTCCCTCACCCGCATCGACGGCACCCGCACGATGTGGCGCTCCCTCGAGCGATTCTTTCGGGATCCCAGGCTGTTGCAGCTCTTCGGGCGCTACGCGACGTACTCGGGCTCGTCGCCCTGGCGCAGCCCCGCGACGCTCAACGTCATCGCGCACGTCGAGCGCGTGGGCGTGTGGCTCCCGGTCGGAGGGATGATCGCCGTCGCCAAGGCCCTCACGACGCTGGCGACGGAGCTCGGGGTCGAGCTGCGCTGCGGCGCCGAGGTGCGCGAGGTGCGGGTCGAGCGCGGGCGCGCGGCCGGGGTGACCCTCGCGAGCGGAGAGCGGATCGACGCCGACCTCGTGGTGTTCAACGGCGACGCCGCGGCGCTCACGGGGGGGCTGTTGGGAGAGGCCGCGCGCAAGGCGTGGCGCCCGGCGGTGGAGGGCGAGCGCTCGCTCTCGGCGCTGACGGTGAGCGCGGTGGCGCGCACCGAGGGCTTCCCCCTCGCGCGGCACACGGTGTTCTTCTCGAAGGACTACGCCCGCGAGTTCTCGCAGATCTTCGACGACCAGACGCTCCCCGACGACCCCACGGTGTACGTCTGCGCGCAGGACCGGGGGGACGAGGGCGAGCTCGAGACCCAGGGGCCCGAGCGGCTCTTCTTGATCGTGAACGCGCCCGCCCGCGGCGGCGTTCGCCCCTTCAGCCTGGAGGAAACGAACCGATGCATTCTTCGCACGCGAGAGAAGCTCTCGAACATGGGACTCTCGGTGGCGTGGAGCCCCGACTGCACAGCGACGACCACGCCCGACGACTTCGCGCGGATGTTTCCGGCGACGCGGGGCGCGCTGTACGGACCGGCGTCGCACGGCATGAGCTCACCGCTCACGAGGGCGGGCGCGCGGTCGTCGATCCCGGGGATGTATCTCTGCGGGGGGAGCACGCACCCTGGCGCGGGCGTGCCGATGGCGGCGCAGAGCGGGCGCCTCGCGGCGCAGCGCGCGCTGGAGGACCTCGCTTCGACCGGGAGGTCCCTCGCGACGGCTACGCCTGGTGGTACCTCGATGCGCTGAGCGACGACGGCGCCCACGCGCTCACGCTCATCGCGATGCTGGGCAACGTGTTCTCGCCCTTCTACCGCAGCGCGCGCGAGGCGGGCCGGGGTGATCCCCTCGCCCACTGCACCATGAACGTCGCGCTCTACGGACCGAAGGGAAAGCAGTGGTCCCTCACCGAGCGCGGAGGCTCCGACGTCACCCGCGCGGCCGACGAGCTCACCCTCGGCGCGAGCTCCCTACGCTGGGAGGGCGGCGCCCTGGTCGCCGACCTCAACGAGCGCGTGGCCCCGTTTCCCTCCCTGCGCCCTGGACGTCTCCGCGGGCGCGTGCGGCTCATCCCCGAGGCGTGCACCGACTCGATGGTGCCCATCGACGGCAAGGGCAGTCACCTCTGGTGGCCCGTCGCGCCGGTCGCGCGGGTGGAGGTCGAGCTCGACGAGCCGAAGATCCGCTGGTCGGGCCACGGCTACCACGACGCCAACGCCGGCGATGAGCCCCTGGAGCGGGCCTTTCGCTCCTGGGACTGGTCCCGCGCGACCGTCGGCCGCGACGCCGTGCTGCTCTACGACACCGTCGACACCGCGGGCCTGCGCCGCGAGCGCGCGATGCGCTGCCGCCGCGGGGGCGAGGTCGAAGAGATCGATCTCCCGCGCCGCTTCGCGCTCCCCGACACCGGGTGGCGCATGGCCCGAGAGACCCGCGCCGACGTCACGGCCTACGCCACCGTCGCGCGCACCCTCGAAGACACGCCCTTCTACGCCCGCAGCGTGGTGCGCACGCGGCTCCTCGGCTCGGACGTCTACGCCATGCACGAGCGCGTCGACCTGGAGCGGTTCACCGCGCCGTGGGTGCAGTTTCTCTTGCCGTTTCGCATGAAACGCGAGCGCCCGCGATGATCGTCGCCGCCGTCGCGGTGTGGGGCATGACCCTCGCGACGGCGCAGTCCCTCGGCGCCCTGGGCGCCCTTCGAGCGCGCAGAACCCCTTGTCTCCCAACAGGATCGCACGACACCGCGCTGCTCCTCCGCCCCTGCGCGGGGCTCGAGCCGGGCCTCGAGGCGAACCTCCTGAGCGCGTCCCTCGCGGCGTGGCGGGGTCCGGTGCGCGTGCGCCTGGGGGTGTCGCGCGCCGACGACCCCGCGGCGGAGCTGTGTGAGCGCGCGGCGGAGTCGTTGCGCCGCAGGGGGATCGACGCGGAGCGGGTGATCACCGGCGCCGACGGACCGAACCCCAAGGCCGCGCAGCTCGCGGCGATGCTCGCGCGGGAGGGTGGCTTCGCGGGCCCGGTGCTCGTGGCCGACAGCGACGTCGACCTCACCGGGCTGCCCCTGGGCGAGCTCGCCGCGCGGCTCTCGGCGAGCGCCGACCTCGCCGCGGTGTGGGCGCCGCCGGTGGAGCGCGGGGGAGACACCCTGGGCGACCGCGCATCGCGGGCCGTGCTCAGCGGGTCGCTCCACGCCTTCTCGCTCCTCGCCCACCTCGACCCCGCGGGGGTGGTGGGCAAGCTCCTGGCGATGCGCGGCGACGCCCTCGCAGCGGCGGGGGGCTTCGACGCCGTGCAGCACCACCTCGGCGAGGACCTCGAGCTCGCGCGTCGCTGGCGGGCCGCGGGGTGGCGGGTGGAGTGCGCCTCCTTCGTCGCGCCGTCGAGCGCCTCGGGGCGAGACCTGCGCGCGGTGATCGCGCGGTACGCGCGGTGGATGACGGTGATCCGCGCGCAGCGGCCGCGGCTGGTGTGGAGCTACCCCGCGATGTTCTTCGCGACGGTCCCGTGGACGCTCGCGGCCCTGGCCCTCGGCCTCGCGCACCCTCCCGCGGCGCCGGTGCTCACGCTGGTCGCCCTGTGCGTGTGGCTCGCGCGGGCGGCGGTCGCGGCGGTCGCGCGGCGCTGCGCGGGGGCGGCGGGATCGTTTCGCGAGTCGCTCCTCGCCGACGCGGTGCTGGCGGCGAGCTTCGCGCGGGCGATGCGCAGCCGCCGCTTCGCCTGGCGCGGCCGCGCGCTCGTGCTCCGCGACGACGGCTCGCTCGGCGCGGCGTGAAACTTCCAGAGTCTCAAGGTCGACGCGATGAACGGGGAGACCCGCGTGCGCCCTTTGGTTAAATCGGGCACGCTCAGCGCCGATTACCTCCCTCTCATTGTAAATTTGAGCACGCAGACTTAACTATAACTCATGGGTCGAGCGGGAAGTTTCGTCCGTCAGGTTGAGGGCTACGTTGCTTTCGAGCCCTCTCCGCTGCCTCCAGATCCGCCCATCGAACTCGACATGTCGATGGTGAGCACGCTCTCCGAGGCGACCCTCCACCTGGGCCGTCTTGATGGCATCGCCGCGCGGGTGCCCAACCCCGACCTGTTCGTCGCGATGTATGTGCGCCAGGAGGCCGTGCTCAGCTCCCAGATTGAGGGAACGCAGGCGTCGCTCACTGAGGTGCTCCAGTTCGAGGCGGGGATGGACGGCGACGCGCGGGTCAAAGACGCGGCGGAGGTGTCCAACTACGTCCGAGCGATGAACATGGGGCTGGAACGGCTGGCGACGCTGCCCTTGTCGAAGCGGCTGGTGCGGGAGATCCACTGCACCCTGCTGGAGAACTCCCGTGGCACCCTGCTGACCCCAGGAGAGTTCCGCACATCCCAGAACTGGATTGGAGCGCCGGGTTGTGTGCTCACGACCGCCCGCTTCGTGCCTCCGCCGCCAAGAATCCTGCACGATGTTCTCGACGCCTGGGAGCGCTTTCTCCACGACGAGAGCTTTCCTCCGCTGATCCAGGCCGCGCTCGCGCACGCGCAGTTCGAGACCATCCACCCCTTTCTCGACGGGAACGGGCGCATCGGGCGGCTGCTGATCACCTTTCTGCTCTGTACGCGCGGGGTGCTCAAGCGCCCCCTGCTCTACCTGAGCGCGTATCTGAAGCGGAATCGCGCGGAGTACTACGATCGCCTCCAGGCCGTTCGCGAGAACGGGCACTGGGAACAGTGGGTGCGGTTCTTTCTCCGAGGCGTCGCGGAGGTTGCGAAGGACGCCACGGCGACCGCCGATCGAGTGCTCGACCTCCAGCGCGAGCTTCACCAGAAGGTCCTCGAAGACAAGCGAGGACCCAATCTATTGAAGACCCTGGATCACCTCTTTCTGCACCCCGCGATCACCGTGGCTCAGCTTCAGAGCGCCCTCGCGGTCTCGACCCCGACGGCGAACAGCCTCATGAGCCGCTGCGTCGAGCTCGGGATTCTTCACGAAATCACCGGGCACAAGCGCAACCGCTGGTTCCACTTCGTCCCTTTCCTTGAGCTCTTTGAATCGGCCTCGACGACTCGCCTGCCCGAGCCCCCGGCCGCCGCGACTCGCCGCGACGGCTGATCTGTTCCCCGCGCGGGTCCTGCTGGCGCTCAGCGGGCGCGGCGGGCTGACCGCGACGCCGTGTCGACGAACCGACGCGGTTCGGGCGCGCTACGATGCGCGCCGTGAGCCCCGCGATGGAGACCCTTCGCTTCGACGTCGTCGTGATCGGCAGCGGACCCGCGGGGAGCACCGCCGCCGCGCTCCTCGCCCGAGAGGGACGGCGCGTCGCGCTGCTCGAGCGCCAGCGGCTGCCGCGGTATCACATCGGCGAGTCGCTGATCCCCAGCGTGCTGCCCTTTCTCGAAGAGCTCGGCGTCGCCGACGAGGTGCGCGCCGCGGGCTTTCAACGCAAGGTCGGGCAGACCTTCGTGTGGGGGCGCGACCGCACGCCCTGGGTGCTGGATTTCGGCGAGCTCGACGTCTACCCCAGCGCGTACTTCGTCGAGCGCGGAGACTTCGACCACCTCCTCGCACGCAACGCCGCGCGCCTCGGCGCCGAGCTCCTCGAAGGGGTCACCGTGCGAGGCACGATCCGCGAGGGCGCGAGGGTCGTCGGCCTCCGCGCCGAGCGCGACGGCGCGCCCGTGGAGGTCCGCGCGCGCTACGTCATCGACGCCAGCGGGCAAGACGCCGTGCTCGCCCACGAGCTCACCGAGCGGCGGTACATCGAGGGGCTCAAGAGCCTCGCGGTGTGGTCGTACTGGGAGGGCGCGGCGAGGCTCCCCGGCGACGCCACCGACCACATCGTCACCGTCTCGACCCCCACGGGCTGGGTCTGGTTCATTCCCCTCTCGCCCGAGCGCACGAGCGTCGGCGTGGTGACCTCGGACTGGAGCGCCCTGCGCGGCGAGGCCCCGGCCTCCCTCGATGCGTTCTACACCGCTGCGCTGCAAGGGGTTGAGATCGTCCCCGGGCTCCTCCGAGACGCGCGTCGCTGCGCCGACGTGCGCAGCGCGCGGGACTGGTCGTACTGCGCCAGCCGCTTCGCCGGCGAGGGGTATTTCCTCGCGGGAGACGCCGCGTGCTTCATCGACCCGATCCTCTCGACGGGGGTGCACCTCGCGATGTCGGGGGGCTACCTCGCGGCCCTCGCGGCGAACAGCGCCCTCGCCGAGCCGCAGCTCGAGGCCGCCTTCGCGCAGTACTTTCAGCGCAGCTACGGCGCGATCTACCGCGAGCTCCTCGCGCAGGTGCGGCACTTCTACCGGGTCGAGGCCTGGCGCGAGGACGTGTTCTGGAAGTCCAAGCGCATCGTCGACGCCGACCCGCGGCTGGAGGGCTCGCTGGCCTTCGTGTTTCTCACCTCGGGGCTCGCGCGGCACGTCACCGCCGCGGCGCCGCACGACGTCGCGACGCAGGCCCGCGCGGCCTTCGCGTCGAAGCTCTCGGGCGACGCGCGCGAGACCGCCTACGCCCCTCGCGCGGCCGCGCGCGCGCTGAGCGACGGGCGCGGCGTGGTGCTCCGCGCGAGCGACGGGCGGCTCCTGCGCGCGTCGCAAGAGGGCCTGCGCCTGCGGCTCACCCCCTGCCCCGACGCGGGGATCACCGAGCGACCGCCCTCCTCGGCCTTCGCGATCGAGGTCTCTGACCGCGACGGGCTCCCGCTCGGGGTGCTCCTCGTCGAGGCGCTTCGCCCCGACCTCCCCGAGCGCGCGCGGCGGGTGCGCGGCCTCGCCGTGACCCCGAGGCCGTACCGCTGGCGCGACGCCGACCGCGCGACCCTCGACGACGCCGCGGCGCGCTGCGCGAGGGTGATCGCCGAGTCCCACGACGACGACCTCGACGCGCTGCGCGAGGGGCTCCCCCGCGCCCTCCGCGCCGAGTCTGACCCCGCGTGGGACGTCACCTCCCCGGCGCCCCTGAGCGACCTCGCAGACGCCGCGCCGGTGCTCCTCGAGCTCGCCCGCGACGGCGCGCTCTCGCTGCGGGTCACGGTGAGCGTGCGGCGCGCCCCCGAGGCCCACGAGAACCCCTACTGGCGCGGGCGTCTCGTCGACGTCGACTACCACCTGCAGCCCGCCGACGCGCCCCTCCCGACGGAGGCGCTGCGCGGGGTGATCGAGGTGCTGCGCGCGCTCGAGGGGCGCTGCGACGACGCCTCGGCGGCCCTCGTCGCGTGCCCCGCGGCCCTGGCGAATTACGCCCGCGGCCCGTGGCGGGTGACGGGCGCGCGGAGGATGCCCCGCCTCGACGACGCGGACTGACTCAGGTCGACGAGCCGCCGGAGGAGCTGGGCGTGCTCGGGGCGCTCGGCGCGCTGGGCGCCGCGGCGCTGTCGCTCGAGGCGCTCGTGGTGGTGGTGGTGCTGGAGGTCGGGGTGCTCTTCGTGGCGCCCTTGTTCGAGCCGCCGGAGTACGCGTCGGCGTACCAGCCGCTGCCTCGGAGGATGAAGTTCCCCGAGGTGATCAGCCGGGAGGCCGCCTCGGCGTTGCAGGCGGGGCAGGTGCGGATCGCGTCTTCGGTGATGCGCTGAACGCGCTCGAACTCGTGGTTGCAGGCTGCGCAGCGGTAGTTGTACGTCGGCATGGCGGCTGACGGGTAAACCCCGTTCGCGGCTCCGTCAACCGCCCGCGCGACGCGCCTTGGCGGCGGCGAGCACGGCCTCGAGCTCCTCGGCCTCGCTGGCCTCGGCCGCGGCGGCCGGCGCGACGGCCTCGGCGGGGGAGGCGTCGACCCTCACCTGCGCCGCGGGCTGGGCGTTGTCGGCGGCGAGGCCCATCTTGCGCTTGAGCTCGTCGAGGGCCACGTCGGCGCCGCGGGTGTTCTCCAGGTCCTTGAACTTCTGGCTGAGCACGTCGCCCGAGTACTGCTCCGCGACCTCGCCCTGGGCGTCGGCCTCGGCCTCCATCTGCACGATCTTCTCCTCCATGCGCTGGAAGGTGTCGAAGGCCGAGTCGTTGGACAGGCTCGACATCGTGTCGTGGATGGCCTTCTGCGCCTCGGCGCGCTTCTTACGCGCGACCAGGACGTTCTTCTTGCGCTTGGCCTCTTCGATCTTGTTGTTGAGCACCCGCAGCGCGTCTTTGAGCTTCTCGACGGCGATCTTCTGCTTCTGCCACTGGCGCTCGAACTCGGCCGAGAGCGACTCGTGCTCCTTGTGGCGGAGCAGGGCCTCCTTGGCGAGGTCGTCGTCGCCGGCGCGCACGGCCATCATGGCCTTGCGCTCCCACTCCTCGGCGGTGGCGCGCTCGGTCTCGAATTGCTTCGCGAGGCGCTTCTCGTCGGCGATCGACAGGGCGACCTGCTTCTTGGCCTCGACGAGCTGCTGGTTCATCTCGAGGATGACCTGGTTGAGCATCTTCTCCGGGTCCTCGCTCTTGGAGATGAGGTCGTTGAGGTTGCTCTTGATGAGGGAGGCCAGACGTCCGAAGAGTCCCATGCGGTTGTTCTCCGAGAGGCTTTCAGTTCGCGTTGTCGACGCTGAGTTCGGGGAGGTGCTGCGAGACGGCCATGGACATGTCGTCGACCACCGCCTGGAGCTCGTTCTGATCGAGGTTGTCGAGGGGCAGCGCCGCGGTGAGGTACACCCCGTCGTCGGCGATGGAGAACGACGAGTGGAGCAGGGCCGTTCCGTTCAACCGCAGGAGCGACTCGAAGAGCGCCGCGCGCTTCTCGCTGCCCGCCGCGGGGAGCGGGCCGGCCTTGAGCCGAAACACCACGAGCGGCGGCTCCACCTTGATCACCAGGCTGTGGGACAGCGTGGTGTGCACGTCGACGAGGTACATCCCCCCGCCGAGGTCGGAGTAATTGATCTCGCTGCTCTGGAGGTACCGTTCAACGTCGTCGACGCTTCGCATAGGTGGTGGCGCTCCCTGTTGTGAGGGGCGAGACGGTAGCACAGCCCAGAGACGGTGTTACCCTCTGCGACCTCATGAGCACCCCTCACATTGGCGCCGAGCCTGGAGATTTCGCGGACGTCGTCTTGATGCCGGGCGATCCGCTGCGGGCGAAATACATCGCGGAGAAGTTTCTCACCGGGGTCCGCCAGGTGACCGCGGTGCGCAACATGCTGGGCTTCACCGGCGAATTTCGGGGGCGCAGGGTCTCGGTGATGGGGCACGGCATGGGCATGCCGTCGATCTCGATCTACGCGACGGAGCTGTTCAAGTTCTACGGGGTGAAGACCATCCTGCGCGTGGGGAGCTGCGGCGCCCTCGCGGCGGACGTGAAGCTCCGTGACGTGATCATCGCGAGCGCGGCGGGCACCGACAGCAAGGTGAACCGCATCCGGCTGCTGGGCCACGACCTCCCCGCGGTGGCCGACTTCGGGCTCATGCGCCGGGCGGTCGAGGCCGCCGAGCGCCTGGGGCGCAGCGTGCGCGTGGGCCCGGTCTTCTCGTCGGACCTCTTCTATCACCCGCAAGAGGGCCTCTGGGACGCGATGGAGAAGTACGGGCTCCTCGGCGTCGAGATGGAGGTGGCGGCGCTCTACCCCATCGCCGCCGAGTACAACGCCCGCGCGCTGGGGATCCTCACGGTGTCGGACCACATCCGCCTCGGCACGCACCTCAGCGCCGAGCAGCGGCAGAGCACCTTCGACGACATGATCGAGGTCGCCCTCGAGGTCGCGCACGCCGAGACGGCGTAGAGGCGACGCCCAACCCCGGCGACGGGCGCGCGGTAGCGCGGGAGGTGGGCGACGCCCGCGTCATCGCGCGACGCAGAGCGTCACCGCGCGACGGCTCTCGACACCTGCGCCGAAGCGGTATACGCGCATGGACTCCATGAAGAAGCACGTCGTAACGGGGCTGTACACGTACGCCGAGTTCGGGGTGGTGCTCACGAGCTTTCTCCCGATCATGGCGCTGTCGCACCTGCGGCACCGGGGCGACCCGACGCAGCGCAAGCCGGGGCGCTGGCTCCGGCGGTTGGGGCGCACGGCGACGCGCATCCAGCCGCTGTGGAAGTTCTCCGTCGAGGGCGAGCGCCCCGCGGACATCGACCACAAGGCCTACGTGGTCATCGCCAACCACGAGTCGACCGCCGACCCCTTTCTGCTCTCGTGGCTCCCCTGGGACATGCGCTGGGTCGCGAAGGCCGAGCTCTTCAAGCCGCCCTTCGTGGGGTGGGCGATGAGGTTCGGGGGAGACATTCCGCTGCGGCGGGGCGATGGAGACAGTGTGCGGGTCACCATGGCCGAGTGCGAGCGGGCGCTCGCGGCGGGCATCTCGGTGATGATGTTCCCCGAGGGCACGCGCTCGAAGGACGGGGCGCTGCTGGCCTTCAAAGACGGCGCGTTTCGCCTCGCGATCAGCGCGGGCGTGCCGGTGCTCCCCGTGGCCATCGCGGGCACGAAGGACATGCGCCCCAAGCACTCCAAGTGGTTCGGCAAGGCCAACGCGGGCGCGCGTATCCTCGCCCCGGTGCCCACCGCGGGCATGACCCTCGACGACGTCCCCACGCTCCGCGACCGCTGCCGCGACCTCATCGGCGAGGCGCTCCCCGACCTGCGCACGCGCTACGGCTACTCGAGCTGAGCCCTGCCGAGCGCCCCCCTCCCACACGCGGCGCGCCACCTCCTGCCCCCCTTCGACGCCCCATGCTCCCAGCCCTCGACGCATCGATGAGACACCATGAAGGGCGAGCTCGCCCCCTCCGCGCCCTCGCCCGACGCCGGGCCGCGCGTCGCGACCCGCGGTGGCGCACAACCGCGCTGACGCTGACCGCGCTGCTCGGGGCGTGCGGCGGCGCGAGCCCTCAGGGCGGGAGCGACGCCGGGGTCGACGCGGCCGCCGTCGTCACCCGCGCCCCGTACGAGCGCTGCGCGATCGACCTCGAGGCGTGCAGCGGGGGCGCGCAGTGCGCCCACGTGAACGCCTACGGAGGAGACTCCGGCGCGTACTGCGCCCCGCCCTGCGGTGACCGCGGTCAGTGCCCCGCGCGCGTCGACGGGGGCTTCGCGATGTGCGTCGGCGAACGATGCGTGGAGAGCTGCACCTCGAACGCCTGCGCCCCAGGCTTTCACTGCCACCTGACGGGCGTGCCCGAGCTTCGAATCTGCCTGCCCGACCGCCCCTGACCGGTCGCAGCGCGTGCCCGCGCTACCGCGGCGCCCCCTCCGCGTCGAGCAGCGTGACGCTGCTCACCGACCGGTCCGGGTCGAGCATCCAGTCGACGTAGGACCTCAGAGCCAGCGAGAAGGACTCGGAGGGATCGACCCACGTGATCCCCATGGCGACGCGACCTCGGCCCTCACGGCACCAGCAGACGAGCGCCTCCACCTGAGCGACCTCGCCGTCGAGCGGGAGCGCGAAGCGGACCGTCATACGCTCCCCCGCCGCCAGCCGCTGACGCGCGATGAGGAGCATGCCGCCCTCGGAGACGTCTTCGCTCCGCCCGTCGAAGACCCTGCCGCTCGCGATGATACGAACGGGGGTGGCGTAGACGGCCCGGTTATGGCGCCGATCGTGCGCGCTGCGGACCCCAGAGAGGCCCTCGAGGAGCGGGGCGCGCGTCTCCAGCGGGAGGTCCATCGCGACGCGCTTGAGCTCCTCGTGCACGTCCCTCATCGAGGCCGGGCGATCGACGCGGCGGTTCGCGATCATCCTCGAGATGAGCTGGGCCAGATCGCTCGGCACGCCCTCGACGATCTTGCTGACGCTGCGGGGCACGGCGGTGTGATGGAGGTTGTGGAGGCGCTGCGGCCAGTCTACGCCGTAGGGCAGCTCACCGCTCAGCAGCTCGAACATCAACACGCCCAGGCTGAAGATGTCGGACTCGTACCCGATCTCCTCGTGGAGCGCCATGAGCTGCTCGGGCGACATGTACTCGATCGTCCCGAGGATCTCCCCCCGGGTCGTGAGGCGATCGACCGGCTCGGAGAACAGGTCTGCCCCCGCGTCGTCGGTGGGCTCCCAGGGGAGATCGCGCCGCGCCGAGACGCCGAAATCGAGGAGAACGGCTCGCGCATTGCCGTCCGACGGCGCCGTGATGAAGACGTTCGCGGGCTTGATGTCACGATGAACGATCCTGAGTTCGTGAAGCCGCGCGAGCGTGTCTGAGACCTCGATGAAGATCGGAAGGGCGTCCTCGACGCTCATTCTCCCGTTCGAGACCAGGAGCCCGTCGAGGGGGCGACCGATCAGGTACTCCATCACCAGGAAGGGCCCGTAGGTCGTGCAGAATCCGCTGTCGCGAAGCTCGACCGAGCCCGTGCCCGCGGCGAGCTCCAGCAGGGCCCGCTCCCTCGCCATTCGGGCGAGGTACTCGCTGTGATGGAGCTTGTCTTTGGGGAGCACCTTGATCGCCACGCGGTGACCGGTGTCGACGTGGTTCGCGTCGAAGATGTCGCTCATGCCTCCCTTCGCGCGCAGTCGCCGAACGCGATAGGCACTGCCAACCGTCGTCCCCTCAACCCGTCGATCTTCCTTCATCCCCCCCCCTGCGAAGCAAGAATCTTCCCCGGCTGTCGACGGTCACACCGGAGTTTCGTTCTGTCAAGCCGAGCGGCCGCCTCGCCTTCTCAGGAACACATCCCGCTACACGCCTCGAAGCGAGCGGCGCGATCGCCGCCGCGACCTCCTCGGCGAGGCGCTCCCCGACCTTCGCGCGACGGCTACGAGCGCTGAGCCACCCACTCGCAGATCGCCTGCCCCACCGCCGGCTGCCACCGCCCTCGGCCCCGCGCCGCGAAGGAGTCCTCGGCGCGCGCGAAGTCTGCGAAGCCGTGGTCGGCGCGGGGCACCTCGGCGAAGTCTCCGCCCGTGAGCGCCGCGATGCGCGCGTGCTCGTCGCGGTCGCTCGCCCAGTCGCTCGCGCCCCACATCGCGAGCACCGGCACGCGCAGCGCGCGCAGCGCCACGGACGGGTCCTCGCGGTCGACCGCGCGCCAGTACGCGAGCGCGCGGCCGAACCATCGCGCGCCGTCGAAGCCGCTCCACGCACGCGCGCGATCTCCTTGCAGCGCAAGGGTCTCTGCGCCGTCGAGGAGCGCCGTCCAGCACGCCAGCACCTCCCGCGCGAGGGCCTCGGCGTCGGGCGCGCGCGCGAGGGCGAGCTGGCGACGCAGGTTCGCGTCGAGGTACGCGCGCCACGGGTCGATCCCCGCGCCGTACATCACCACCCCGCGCACCCGCGGGTCTCGGTGCGCGACCGCCGCGGCGTGCATCGCGCCGAGGGAGTGGCCGAGCAGCAGCACGCTCGCTCCAGGCGTGGCGGCGAGGGCCGCGGCGAGGTCCTCGCGGTCGTCGTCCCAGCGCGCGGATCCTGGGTCGTCGCCGTCGCTGTCGCCCGCGCCGAAGCGCTCCACGCGCATCACCGCGAGGCCCGCGCCCGCGAGGTCGCGCACGAGCCCTCGGAGGGGATCGTCGTCAGAACCACCCGTCCGCTCGATGGAGCCCGTGTCGGCGCCCTGCGCGTAGAGCACCGTGGCGCGCGGCGCGTCGGGGGTCACCAGGATCGTGCGGAGCGAGCGCCCGTCGCGGGAGAGCGATCCGTACACGGTGGTGAGGCCGGGGTGAGACTCTTCGGGGAGCGCGTCGGGGGTGAGCGAGAGGGCGCGGGTGTCACCGCCGCGGGTCACCCGGAGCGTGACCGAGACCCCTGCGCGGCAGCGAGATAGAGACGTCCTGGCGGCGTCGAGGAGGTCGCCGGGGAGGATGCCGGCGCGCGCCGCGGGGCTGTCGGGGGCCACGGCGCGCACGAGGGCGCGAGGGTCGTCAGAGAGCAGCAGCCCCAGGCGGCCGCGGCGAAGCACTACTCGGTGACCTCGAGGGTCTCGGGGGCGCGCACGCGGTAGCTGCGGTCGATGTAGTCGTAGAGGTCGAGGAAGTACCGCTCCATCTGCGCGTTGCCCACAGGAGAGTCGGTGTAGAACGTGCCGCGGATGCACCCGTCGGGCTGACGACACCGGCCGTCGGGGAACACCATGATGAACTTCTGCGGGCGCCGCCACGAGGGCAGCGAGGCGCTCGACATGAAGTTGCCCACGATGAGTCCCGTGGCCACGAGCTGCTGCGGCTCCATGCCGTACCCGTGGAGGAAGTACACCACGGGGTAGCGCAGGTCGCGGTTCGCCGGGTCGTGGTAGCCCGGCGGGAGGTACACGCTCACCGGGCCCGTGCGCCCGGTGGCCTCGGAGCGGAAGTCGAAGGTGCAGAAGTGCCCCGTCGCGCAGCGTCCCTCGTTGTCGACCTCGGTGGTGTACTGCTCCACCCGGCGGTCGCCGCCCGGCCAGCGCGCCTGCATCCAGTAGAGCCCGGCGAACATGCGGTTGGTGATCTGGGGGATGGTGCCGACGTGGCCGCCGTCGCCGTCGATGAGCTGACCGGGCATCGCGTCGGGGGTGCCGTAGCGCAGCATCGCGGTGCCGGGCACCCGCGCCCAGTCGATGGTGTCGTAGGGGAAGTTCGTCTCGGGCACGCGCCCCGCGCCGATGGGCGCGAAGTTGTTGAAATAGTGCAGCGAGCGGCCGCGCTGCGCGAGGGAGCCCACGAAGTGGTTCGACACCGTGCCGAAGAGGAAGAGGTCGCGGGTGCCGCCGTCGACCCAGAAGTCGAGGCGGTTGAGCGAGTCGAGGGGCATGCGCGCCACGGTGTTGCGCGGGCCGACGTCCCAGAAGCGCCGGGTGCCCGGCGTGGTGTCGAAGCGCCCGTTGCCCTCGCCGAGGTCGTACGGACACGTACGACCCGCGGGGCACGCCACGCCGTCGACGCCGACGTCCTCGAAGGGCTCGCCCATTTCGTAGACGAAGTTCCCCTCGGTGCCCCCGGGGTTGAACTGCCGGTCGTAGTCGTCGCCCGCGGGGTCGGGGTTGGTCCTCGCGTCGTAGCCCGGCTCCATGGACGAGGGCACGCCGTCGGCGCCCGTGTCCTGCCAGGGCTCGTAGAACTGCCGGAGCACGGGCTCGCCGCGGTCGCGACGTCCGTTGCGGTTCACGTCCACCGCGAGGGAGACCTCCATGGGGTAGTACCCGCGGCCGCCGTCCCAGAGCCCGCGGCGGTTGGGCTCGTGGGTGCCGTCGCAGAAGGTCACCACCGGGAGCGTTCCGTCGGGGTTGAAGTCCCGGTCGAACCAGTTCATCAGCGTGACCGGGTTCGCGCAGCGCTCGTTGTTCGTGCGCGTCCCCTCGGTGGTGGGCACGCCCATGGGCTGCACGCCGTCGCTCCCCGAGGGGACGATGGCGTTGCCGAACATCCGCGTGAGGTCCCGGAAGATCTGCGTGTACGACTCGCGGTCGAAGGTGCCGCCCTGACCGCCCCAGCCGTCGGGGAAGAACCACTCCTCGAAGTGCTGCTGCCGCTCGAAGAGGTCGGTCACGGGCGGCGTGCGGGTGATCGACGCGCCCATCTCGCACGCGGCGGGGTTCATCGCCCGCTCGGCCGCCGTGCAGAAGCCCGCGACGTGATAGTCGTGGATGTAGTGGAGCTGGTAGTTCCAGTCGACGGGGCCGCCGAGGGGGGCGACGAAGTCGAAGCGGTCGGGGTTGCGCGTGCCGATCGACGCCGCGCCCGCCGCGCCCATGCTCACCCCGAGGATGGAGTGGTACGTGAAGCGCCGCTGGCGCGTGCGCGTGCCCAGGCCCGTGCGGATCACCGCCTGCCAGGTGCCCAGCCGCGGCGCCGAGAAGGTCATCGCGCGCCCGTCATCGGTGAGGTGCGCGTCGGCCACGGGCACCACCCGCGGCGTCGGGTGCAGCGCGGAGCTGTACACGAACTCGACCTGCAGCTCGTAGCCCGTGGGCACCCGCGTCGGGTTCACCGGGACCGTGAAGGGCACCTCGCGCGGGAGCCGCGTGAGCTGCGGGTCGAAGCGCACCGCGGGGCCGATCGCGGTGTACCCCTCGGGGAGCGCCTGCGTCGCGCAGGCGATCGAGACCTCCATCGCGGGGATCTCCGTCGCGAGCATCGGCAGCGACACCGACGCCTCGGCGAGGGGGGAGCCCGAGGTGCCGCGCACGATCGCGCCCGCGGTGAGCATCCCCGTGGTCGCCGGGGTGTTCATCGGACACTCGGGCAGCGCCGTGGGCGCCACGGTCACCGCGAGCGACGCGTTGCCGATCGTCACCGTGGTGGTGCCCGCGGCGACGGCGGTGATGTCGACGTTCGCCGTCGACGTGCGCGAGATGACGGTCACGCGCTCGGCGCTCGCCGTGGCCACCGCCGCGTTCTCGACGCGCACCGCGAAGGGCGCGGGCACGCAGCGGTCGCGCGCCGTGCGAAGGACCACCGTCGCGCGCTGCCCCGGCGCGAGGTACAGCGCCCGGGGATACACCGTCTCGTCGGTGGGGCGCTCGGCGCCGCAGCCCGTGTCGTCGGGGGTGACCTTCGCGTCGTCGACCGCGTCGGTCGCGACGTCGGCGACGTCGAGGCGCGAGGCGTCGGGGAGCAGCGAGGTGGCGGTGGTCTCGCAGGCGGCGAGGAGCGCGAAGGGCGCGAGAAGCGAAGGGCGTAGGTTCACGGCGGGCAGAGTCTAGCTCAGGTCGCGCGGCGCGCGTGCGGCGCGGCGTCCGCGGTTATCGCGAGCACTCGCTCACGCAGCTGAAGCGGTTGAAGTCACAGTCGTGCTCGCACGAGTCGGCGATGGACTGCATGTTGGGCGACCACGCCTGCGGGCGGCACGCCTGGCGACACGCCCGCTCGATCTGCCGGCAGATGGCCTCGCAGTTGACCCGCACGGTGAGCCGGGCCTGCACCTGCACGGCGCCCTCGACCCGCACCTCGGGCGGCGGAGACGCCGACGCGCAGCCCGCGAAGACGACGGCGATCACGGCGCGCGAGGCGGTTCCCATGCGAGGGTTGTAGTACCTTTCCACAGGGGATTTGAAGGGTTGAGGTGAACTCGCGCCGCGGGCCACACCGCGCTACCGCGCGCCCTCTCCCCGCCTCGGGAGAGACGCTCTGCAAGAGGTAGGAATGGGTAAAATTCGCCGGACGTCCCCGGTACCCACCATGACCTCTGCCCGACCGAAGAACCCCTTTTCCCGAGGCGCTGCGTTCGACACACACGTCAGGAATCCGCTTGAACACAAGCGTGATGCGTTTCTGGTCTGCCCCCTGTCCACACCGCCCCGCGTCCCTTCGACCCGACGCGGGGCCCTCCCCCGCCCCTCCTCCATGGGCTTCGCCGATGGAGGAGGGGCTGAACACAAGGGATGGCAGACACATCCGCGCGGTCTCAGGCCATGTGACGCATCCCAAGGGCAGTTCGACGCGGAGCATCGTACCCGAAGGACGCAGCCCCTCCTCCATCGGCGAAGCCCGCTGGAGGAGGGCGGAGGTGGAGGGGACCCGCGCTGGAGTCGAAGGGACGAGCGGCGGCGCGGACAGACCAGAGGCGCATCACGCTTGTGTTCAAGCGGACTCCTGACGTGTGTGTCGAACGCAGCCCGAGGCGGGAGAAGGGGTGCGCGGCAGCGCGGGAGGTGGGTACGTTCGTCGCGTTGAACCCTTCAAATCCCCTGTGGAAAGGTAGTAGTACACCGCGGGCGGATTCGCGCGCCCCGTCCCCCGCGGCCGCGAAGACGCCCCGTCGCCCGGGCGCGAAGGGTGATACACGTTGCGGCCTCCACCGCATGAGCGACGACCCCGCACCCCTCCCTCCAGGCCAGCGCGTGCTCCTCGGCGTGGACCTGGGCTCGCGCCGCATCGGCCTCGCGCTGCACGACGACCCCGACCTCGACGCGCGCCCCGCGGGCACCCTCGACATCAAGGGGATCAAGGACCCCATCGCCGCCCTCGCCGACCGCGCGGTGGCCCTCGGCGCCCACGAGCTCGTGGTGGGGCTCCCGCTCAACATGAACGGCACCGACAGCCCCTCGTCCCGCAGCGCCCGCAAGGCCGCGGCGGCGCTGAAGCGCAGGCTGAAGCTCCCGGTGCACCTCTGGGACGAGCGCCTCACCACCACCCAGGCCCAGCGCGCCCGCGTCGCCCGAGGCGTGAAGGGGCGCGAGGGCATCGACGCCGAGGCCGCGGCGATCCTGCTCCAGGCCTTCGTAGACGCGCGTCGTGGAGGCAGCGGGTGGCTGGAAAGCGACGACTGAAATCCTCGGAGCCCCCCGCGGAGCCCCCCGCGAAGCCCGCGAAGAAGCCCCCCGCGAAGAAGCCCCCCGCGAAGCCCGCGAAGGCGCCCGCGCGAAAGCCCGCGCGGCGCGCGAAGCGGCGCGGGGGCGCGGGGTACATCGCCGCGGTGCTGCTGGTGGCGGCGGGCGCGGCGGCGGTCGCCGCGGTGGGCGCGTACATGCTCACGCCGCACCGGGGCCGAGGGCGCGCGGTGCGGGTGCTCATCCCCGAAGACGCCGGCGCCGCCGAGGTCACCCGCGCCCTCTGGGACGCGCGGATCATCGATCACCCATGGCTCTTTCACGCCCTCGTCTCGATCACCGGCACCGCGCCGCGCACCCGCCGAGGCGCCCTCGCGCTGCGCGATGACCTCACGCCCAGGGCCGTGCTCCGCGCGCTGCGGAGCGGGGCGGCGGGGGTCATTCGGGTCACGGTCCCCGAGGCGTGGACCCGCTTCGAGATCGCGCGGAGGCTCGCGCAGCAGGGCGTCTGCGGCGCCGAGGACTTTCTCGCGCACACCGAAGACCCCGCCGTGCTCGCGCGGCTCGGGGTGCCCGCGCGGCCGGGGATGCCGGCGTCGCTCGAGGGCTGGCTCTTTCCCGACACCTACGACTTCGCCCCCGACGCGGGCGCGTCGGCGGTGGTCGCGCGCATGGCGCAGGTGATGGCGCGGCGCCTCGACGCGGTGAAATCCGCCAACCCCGCGGGGGTGCTCCGGGCCACGGCGCTGGTGTCGTCGCTCCCCCCGGAGCTGCGCGAGCTGAGCCCCGGCGGCGGCGTCGCGGCAGACCCGGTCGACCGCGCGATCGTGACCCTCGCCTCCCTCATCGAGCGCGAGACCGGCCACCCCTCAGACCGCGCGCACGTCTCCAGCGTGTTCTGGAATCGCTTGTCTCGCAGTGACTTCGTGCCGCACCTGCTGCAGAGCGACCCCACCGTCACCTTCGGCTGCAGGATGATGCTCCGCGCGGGGCTCGCCGACGGAGGCCCCTGCGCGGGCGCCGACGGCGGCGTGCGCGCGCCCATCACCGCCGCGATGCTCGCCGACGCGAGCAACCCCTGGAACACCTACCGCCACGAGGCGCTCCCGCCGTCGCCGGTGTGCAACCCCGGCGCGCGCTCCCTCGAGGCCGCGTTGAGCCCCAGCGCCGACCTCGACCTCTATTTCGTGGCCCGCGGCGACGGCCGCTCGGTCTTCGCGCGCACCCTCGAGGAGCACCGCCGCAACGTGCAGACCTGGCTCCGGCGCGCCCCCCGCGACGGCGGCTGACGCGGGACTTTTGTCGCCGACTTGAGCGTCGGCGCGAACCCGTGCTACCGCAGTTCGCCGTGGCGTCATCCCGCTCGTCGATTCTGCGCGCCGCGCTGGCGGTCTGTGTGTCCCTCGCGACCCTCGCGAGCGCGCCAGACGCGCTCGCGCAGCGGGCCCCTCGCTCGCACACGGTGCAAGACGGCGAGACGCTCTCGCAGATCGCCCAGCGCTACCGGGTGACCACCAGCGCCCTCGCCTCGCGCAACCACCTCGCGCCGCCCTACCCCTTGCGTCGTGGGCTGAGCCTCAGGCTCCCGAGCACCGCCGTGGTCCCCGAGGTAGCGACCGCGGCGACCCCGGCCGCGCGCGCGACCCCCACGCCCGCGGCGCGCCCCGCCCCGGCCGCCGAGGCTCGAAGCGCGTCGAGGTCTGCGACCCGCAGCGCCCCCGCCCCGCGAGCGACGACGCGCGTCGCGTCGCGCAGCGCGCCCGCTCGAGACGCGGCCTCGGTCCGCAGGGGCGGCGCGACCGGGCGCAGGGCCTCGCGCTGGGGCACGCCCCGCCGTCCTGGCGTGGTGAACCTCCACCGCATCTACTCCGACGAGCGGGTGACGGCCAACCTCCGCCGCCCTGGGCGCTCGGTGCTCGGGGTCATGCGTCGCTTCATGCGCTCGACCTCGGGCGCGACGCACAACATTGATCCCCGGCTGCTGCGCACCCTCGCGCTCGTGAGCGACCACTTCGGCGGCCGCGAGGTCGAGGTGATCTCGGGCTTTCGGCCCTTTCGCCGGGGACAGTGGACGCCGCACTCGAACCACAACAGCGGCCGCGCCATTGATTTTCGCGTCGCGGGCGTGCCCCGGCGCACCCTCGTCGACTACTGCCGCACGCTGCCGAACGTAGGCTGCGGCTTCTATCCCCGCTCGGTGTTCATTCACATGGACGTGCGGGGTGACAACGCCTACTGGGTCGACTGGTCCCGCCCTGGGGAGCGGCCGCGGTACGGGCGCGACGGGCAGCCGCCGCCAGACCGCCACCCGCGCGCAGTCCCCGCGCAGGCCGCGGCCTCGCAGGCGTCCCCGCAGCCCGAGGCGCCGTCGGCCCCCGTCACCGCGCCCCCCGGCGCCGACGGCGAGATGGACGAGGTCGCCCACGACGCCCCGGCGATTCGCACCGCCCCCGAGCGCACCGAGCACGACGACGAGACGCCCGAGACGCCCGAGGCGCCCGCGGCGCCCGCAGCCCCCGCGACGCCGTAGCGCCTCCCTGCGAGGGGATGTGAAGGGTGGAGGTGAGCTCGCGCGGCGTGGGGAGGTCGATCGCCCCCCGCGCTCAGCCCCCCTCGGGCTCTCCGCCCTCCCCCGACTCGCGCCAGCTCTCCGCGCGCAGCCCGTGACGGCGCAGCAGCCGGTGAAAGCTCTCGCGCTCCACCCCCGCCTGCGCCGCCGCGGCGGTGACGTTGCCGTGGTGCCGCGCGAGCACGGCCTCGAGGTAGCGCCGGGTGCCCGCGTCCCTCGCGAGGTCGACGGCCTCGCGGTAGGTCATCTCTGAGACCTCGCGAAGGGCCCCGCCCGGCGACGGCGCGCGCAGCTCGGGCGGGAGCGACGCCGCGGTGACGCGCTCGCCCTCCTCGAGGATCGCCGCGCGGGTCACCACGCTGCGAAGCTCGCGCACGTTGCCCGGCCACGCGTGCTCGACCAGCGCGGACATCGCGTCGGGCGTGAACTCGCGCGGCCCCGTGGCCCCCGACGACGCGAGGAAGTGACGCGCCAGCGCGGGGATGTCGTCGCGCCGCTCGCGCAGCGCGGGCACCCGGAGCGCGAAGACGTTCAGTCGGTACCAGAGGTCCTCGCGAAAGGCGCCGTCGCGCACCCTCGCGGGGAGGTCGCGGTGCGTCGCGGCGATCACCCGCGCGTCGACCTTGCGCTCGTGGCTCTCGCCCACCCGACGCACCGCCCGCTCCTCCAGCGCGCGGGTCAGCCGCGCCTGCGTCGAGAGGGGCAGCTCCCCCAGCTCGTCGAGAAAGAGCGTGCCCCGGTGCGCGGCCTCGAAGAGCCCCGGCCGATCGACCGCGGCGCCGGTGAACGACCCCCGGGCGTGCCCGAAGAGCTCGCTCTCGATCAGCTCCGCGGGGATCGCCGCGCAGTTCACCGCGACGAAGCTCCGCGTCGCCCGCGCCGAGCGCTCGTGGAGCTCGCGGGCCACGAGCTCCTTGCCCGTGCCCGTCTCGCCGAGCACCAGCGCCGTCGCGTCGGTGGGCGCGACGCGGTCGATCATGCGGTAGAGCGACTGCATGGGCGCGCTCGCGCCGAGGAGGCGGCCGTAGCGCGCGCGGGGCGGCGCGGTCGCCTCGGGCGGCGCCGGGAGCGCCTCGGCGGGGGCGGCGTCGCCCCGCGGCGAGGCGGCGCTCGCGAGGGCGCGGAGCACCTGGGCCCGGAGCTCGTCGGGGTCGAAGGGCTTGGTGATGTAGTCCCAGGCGCCGTCGCGCATGGCCTGCACCGCGGTGGGCACGGTGCCGTACGCGGTCATCAGGATGAAGGGCGCGGGGTTCGCGCGGGCGCGCAGCGCGCGGAGCACGGTGAGGCCATCCCCGTCGGGCATGCGGAGGTCGCAGATCACCGCGGCGGGAGGTCGCGCCGCGAGCGCGCGCAGGGCCTCCTGCACCCCGCGCGCGGTGACGACCTCGGCGTCGCCCCCGAGGATCTTCACCATCAGCGAGAGGAAGTTCGGCTTGTCGTCGACGACGAGGATCACGGGGCTCATGCCGTCTCCAGGGGGGTGAGGGGCAGCGAGAGCTCGAAGGTGGTGCCGCCGCCGGGGCGGTCCTCGGCGCGGAGCTCGCCGCCGTGCGCGCGGACGATGCCCTGGCTCACCGCCAGGCCCAGCCCGCTGCCGCCGATGCGGTTCGTCGCGAAGGGCTCGAAGAGCTGCGGGCGGAGCTCGGGCGCGACGCCGGGGCCCCGGTCCGAGAGGCGAATGAGGTAGCGCGCGCCCTCGACGCGGCCGGTGAGCTCCGCGGGCGCCTGCGTCGCCTGCGCGGCGTTGCGCAGGAGGTTGCCGAGCACCTGGCGCATCCGCAGCGGGTCGACGTTCGCCTCGCAGCGATCCATGTCGACCGACACCTCGATGTCTCCGAGCTCGCCCGTGTCGCGCAGGCGCTGCACGGTCTCGGCGCCGAGGGAGGCGAGCTCGCTGGGCGCAAGGGCGAGGGTGGGCGCGCGCGCGTAGGTGAGCAGGTCCTCGCAGATGCGCTGGCAGGCGAGGGCCTCCTCGTCGAGGATCTCGAGCTCGCGCCGCAGCGTCGCCTCGTGCCCCTCGCGCAGCATCGTCTTGAGGTACCCGCGGATCACCCCGATGGGGTTGTTGATCTCGTGCGCGACGCCCGCGGCGAAGCGCCCGATGACGGCCAGGCGCTCGGCCCGCACGAGGGCCGCCTCGCGCGCGGCGAGGCGGTCGAGCATGGTGTCGAAGGCCCGGGCGACCTCGGCGAGTTCGGGCACCGCGAGCTCGCCCACCCGCGCGTCGGTGTCCCCCCCCGAGACCCGCGCGGCCACCGCGCGCAGCCGCGCCGTGGGCCCGTCGAAGGCCCGCCACACCGAGCGCGCCACGAGCAGCGCGAAGAGCACCGCGAGGCCCGCGTGCGCGAGGGCGAGGCGCGTCGCGACCCGCGCGCTCTGCGCCGCGGCGAGGCGGGTCTGCGCGGCGCGGGCCTCGAAGCGCGCGCCGATCTCGTCGGCGCGGCGGATCATCTCGACCACCGCGGCCTCGGCGCGGCCGTGGGCGGCGAGCACCGCCGCGCGATCGCCGCGGTCGACGGCGGGGAGGATCTCGCGGCGAAACGCGTCGTCGACCTCGCGGCTCGACGCGATGATGGCCTCGAGGGCGGGGCGGTCGGCGGGGAGCTCACGGGCGAGGTCGCGCGCCTCGATGCGAAAATGCCCCGCCCAGGCGCCGTGGTGCAGCACCCGCGAGCGGTCGCCGAGCACCATGGTCTGCACCTCCTGGAGGTACTGCTCCCGCGCGTCGACCCCGAGGGACCTGGCGCGCAGCGCGATCGCGACGTCGCGCACCGCCGCGTCGCTGGCCGCCGCGTAGCGCCGCAGCGCGACCACCGTGGTCACGGTGTTGGTGAAGGTCAGCACCGCCAGCACGCCGAGGCCCGCGCGGAGGCGCGCGTGCAGGCTCCACCCCCGCGGGGCTGTGACCCGCCCGGTCACAGCGCCCGCGCCCCTCTGGAACTCGTCGGGTCACATCGCATCGCGCGGGGGCTCCGTTCGCTTCGCCGTCATCACTCGAACTCTCTCTCGACAGGGTAGATCCCGCGCGGGGTGAGCGCGACGCGGCGCCCGAGCCTGCACTCAAGCTTCGGGCCGCGCCTCGGGGGCGCGCGGTCTGCGCGTTGATTTCTGCGCCGGTCCCGTTCGTGCACAGTGCCCTCGCACGAGCATGGCGCGCCCCCTCCCCACACCTCCGCGGCCCGTCGCCGCGATGACGCTCGCCCTCGCCGCGTCGCTCTCGGTCGGGGGCTGCGCGTCGGCCGAGGTCGCCGCGCAGATCGACCGCCTCGCGGCCTCGACCCTTCGCATGGAGCGCCCCACGAACCCCGCCCCCCCCGCGGCGGTGACCCGCGACGCGGCGGTGGAATTCGCCCTCGACCGCGACCCCACGCGCCGCGCCGCCCTGCACCGCGCCCGCGCCGCCCTCCACGACGCCGAGGCCGCCCGCGCGCTGCCCGCCCCGCAGGTGGGGGTGCAGGTGTGGCGGGTCCCCTTCGACGAGCCCTGGAACTGGGGCCGCGCGTCGATGCTGATGCTCGAGCTCCGTCAGGGCTTCACCCCGCTGGGCGCCCGCGAGGGCAGGTCGCGGGCCGCGCTCTTCGAGGCGCAGGGCGCCCTCGCGGAGCTCTCGTCGCGCGAGCGCGCCCTCGCGAAATCGGTGGCCCTCGCGCACGCGGAGTGGGTCGACGGCGCGCTGCACCACAGCCTGCACCACGCGCACCTCGGGGTCGTCGGGGGGATGCTCGAGATCGTGCGCGCGCGCTTCGCCGCGGGGGGCGCCAACCTCGGCGGGGTCACCCGCGTCGAGGCCGAGCAGGCGCGGGTGCACCGCGCGCTGGTGCGCTACGAGGCCCGACGCGACCGCGCCGCGCGCGCGCTCGAGGCGCTGCTGCGCCTCGACGAGGGCTCCCTCCCCGCGGAGCCCCCCGCCGAGGCGCTCGTGGTCGAGGACGTCGACGTCGAGCTCCCCGCGCTGCTCACCGCCGCGCTGGGTCAGCGGCCCGAGCTCAGGGCGCGCGCCGCCGCCGAGGCCGCCGCGAGCGCGAGGCACCAGGCCGCCCGCGCCGAGGCGACGGTGCCGAGGGTCGAGGTGGGCGCGTCGGTGATGGGCGACCCCGGGGTGGGCGTCGGGTACGGGCTCAACGCGATGATGTCGCTCCCGTGGCTCTCGTCCGCGGGCGCGGCGGCGGCGCGGGCGGCGGGGGAGCGGCTGCTGGCCGCGCGGGAGGACACGGCGGGCGTCGAGGCGACGATCCGCGGCGAGGTCGCGACGGCGCACACGCGCCTCGCGGGGGCGCGTCGAGAGCTCGCGGTGATGCACGGGCAGGCGCTCCCCGCCGCGCGCCGCGCGGTGATGGCCGCGCGCAGCGCGTACTCCGTCGGCGGCGAGACCCTCCTCGGGTGGATCGACGCCGAGCGCGTGCTCCTCGACCTCGAGATGGACGACGCCGAGCTCCGCGCCGAGCTGCTCCGCGCGGTCGCCGAGCTCGAGTGGGCCGTCGGCGCGCCGCTGCCGCGGCACCCGCTGGTGCTGGCGCCGATCACGGGGGCGAGCGAGTGAGCGACGCGAAGCTCTCCCCGCGCCGCCTCGCGCTCGTGGGCTTGCTCCGCTGGGTGCTGATCATCGCGGTGACCGCGGTGGCGACGAGCACGATGCTCCATTTCTGGGGCCGCGCGCCGGGCGCCTCGAACCGCCCGCAGGGCGGTCGTTACTGGTGCCCCATGCACCACCAGGCGCGCTCCGACCAGCCGGGGACCTGCCCGATCTGTCACATGGCCCTCGTGCCCGTCGACGACGCCCCCGAGGTGCAGGGCGGCCACGACGCGCACGCCCACGACGACGGCGGCGCCCCCGCGACCCTGCCGGGCGTGGTGCCGGTGACCCTCACCCTCGACCGCGTGCAGCGCGGCGGCGTGAGCTCCGTCGCGGCCACGGCGGGATCGGGCGACGAGGGGCTCACGGCGCCCGCGGTGGTCGAGGCCCCCGAGCGCGCGGTGGCGCAGGTTCACCTCCGCGCGCCGGGCTTCATCGAGGCCGCGGCGGTGCGCGAGACCGGCGTGCGCGTGTCGGCGGGGCAGGTGCTCGCGCGGGTCTACCAGCCCTCGGTGCTCGTGGTGCAGCAGGAGCTGCTCGCCGCGCTGCGCTTCGAGCCCGGCGGAGGCCCGGCGTCTCCCCACGGCCTCGAGGGCATCAGCGCGCCGGCGCAGCTCGTGGCCACGGCGCGGAGCAACCTGCTGCTCCTGGGCATGTCGCCGGGCGACATCGACGAGGTTCTGCGCACCCGCGCCGCCCTGCGCGCCGTGCCCGTGCGCGCGCCCATCGCGGGGTACATCACCCGCCACGCGGCGGTGCCCGGCGCGTACATCACCCCCGAGGCGACGCTCTACGAGATCACCGACCTGTCGCGGGTGTGGGTGATCGCGAGCGTGCCCACCGAGCACGTCGCGTCGATTCGCCGCGGGGCCGTGGCGCGCTTCGCCGCCGACGACGGCGAGGGCGAGGAGCTGCCCGCGCGGGTGACCCTGATCGATCCAAACGTCTCTCTCGCAACGAGATCGGCGCGGGTGCGGCTCGAGCTCCCGAACCCGCGCATGGCGCTGCGCCCTGGACAGTGGGGGCGCGCGCGCTTCAGCGCGAGCGGCGACGCGGGGGTCTCACCCGGCGTGGAGGTGCCCCGCGACGCGGTGATCGACACGGGCGACGCGCAGTACGTCTTCGTCGACCAGGGGGGCGGGCGCTTCGACCCGCGCAGGGTCACCGTGGGGCCGGCGCGGGGGGAGCGCCTCGCGATCCTCGACGGGCTGCGCGTGGGCGAGCGCGTGGTCGCGCGGGGGGCCTTTATGATCGACAGCGAGAGCCGGCTGCGGGCCTCGCTCACCGAGGCCCCCGTCGACGGAGGCGCGCCGTGATCGCGAGGATCATCGAGGCCTCCGCGCGCAACCGGGTGCTCGTGCTGCTCTTCGCCGTGGCCCTCGCCGTCGCGGGGTGGAACGCGGTCACGCACATTCCCCTCGACGCGATCCCCGACCTCTCGGACACGCAGGTGGTGGTCTTCGCCGAGTGGCCCGGCCGCACCCCGACGCTGATGGAGGATCAGGTCACCTGGCCCCTGGTGACCGGCCTCCTGGGCACCGCGGGGGTGGTCGACGTGCGCGCGCAGACGATGCTCGGGATGAGCTTCGTGTACGTGATCTTCGAAGAGGGCACCGACCTCTACTGGGCGCGATCGCGGGTGCAAGAGGCCATGGGATCGCTGCAATCCCGCTTACCCGCCGAGGTCACGCCCAGGCTCGGACCCGACGCCACGGGCATCGGCTGGGTGTACCAGTACGCGCTGGTCGACCGCAGCGGGCAGCGCGACCTCGGCGCCCTGCGCGCGCTGCACGACTACACCCTGCGCTACGCCCTCGCGGCGGTGCCTGGGGTGAGCGAGGTCGCCACGGTGGGCGGCTACGAGATGCAGTGGCAGGTGACGGTCGATCCCACGCGGCTGCGGGGCTACGGGCTCACCCTCACCGACGTCGCCGACGCGGTGCGGGCGTCGAACGGCGAGGTGGGCGGGCGCGTCATCGAGCTCTCCCAGCGCGAGCACGCCGTGCGAGGGACCGGCTGGATTCGCGGCGCCGCCGACCTCGAGCGCGCGGCCCTGCGCGCGACCCGCGGGGGCACCCCCGTGCTGATTCGCGACGTGGCGACGGTGCGCATGGGCTCGGCGCTGCGCCGGGGCGCCGCGGACCTCAACGGCGAGGGCGAGGTGGTCTCGGGCGTCGTGGTGATGCGGCTGGGAGAGAACGCCCGCGCGGTGATTCAGCGGGTGGAGCAGCGTATTGCAGAGCTGCGCCGCACGCTCCCCGCGGGGGTCGAGGTGGTGCCCGTCTACGACCGCAAGGACCTCGTCGAGCGCGCCATCGACACCCTGCGCCACGCGCTCACCGAGGAGATGATCGTGGTGTCGGTGGTGATCCTGGGCTTTCTGCTGCACCTCCGCAGCGCGCTGATGCCCGTGATCTCGCTGCCCCTCGCGGTGCTCGTGGCCTTCATCCCGATGTACCTCCTGCGCATCCCGGCGACGATCATGTCGCTGGGGGGCATCGCGATCGCCGTCGGCGCCACGGTCGACGCCGAGATCGTGATGATCGAGGCCGCGCACAAGAAGCTCGAGGGCGCCCCCGCGGACCTCCCCGCAGAAGAGCGCGCGAGGCTCCTCGCCGAGGCCGCCAAGGAGGTCACCCCCGCCATCGTCTCGTCGCTGCTGATCATGGCGACGAGCTTCATCCCGGTGTTCGGCCTCGACGGTCAGGCGGGGCGTCTCTTTCGCCCCCTCGCGTGGACCAAGACCTTCGTGATGCTCTCCGCCGCGCTGCTCTCGGTGACGGTGGCCCCCGCGCTCCGGGACCTCTTGATCCGCGGCAAGATCCTCTCCGAGGCGAGGCACCCGGTGTCTCGGGTGATTCGCGCGTTCTACGAGCCCTTCGTGCACGTCGCGCTGCGCAACCCGAAGACCACGGTGCTCATCGGGCTCATGGCGGTGTGCTCGGCGCTGCCGCTGATCCCGCGGCTGGGGCGCGAGTTCATGCCGCCCCTCGACGAGGGCGACCTGCTCTACATGCCGTCGACCCTCCCCGGCGTGTCGATCGAGGAGGCGCGGCGCCAGCTCCAGCGGCAGGACGCGGTGCTCCGCACCTTTCCCGAGGTGATCTCGGTGCTGGGCAAGGCGGGCCGCGCCGAGACGCCCACCGACCCGGCGCCGCTCTCGATGATCGAGACGGTGATTCGCCTGCGGCCCAGGGCGCAGTGGCGCACGACGTACGTGCGGCGGTGGTACGTCGGCCGCACGCCGACCTGGATGCGCGGTGCCCTCGCGAGGCTCTGGCCCGAGTTCGTGCCCATGAGCCGCGACCAGCTCCTCGCGGAGATGCACCGGGCGATGAGCTTTCCGGGCTGGGTCAACGCGTGGACGCAGCCCATTCGCAACCGGGTCGACATGCAGTCGACGGGCATTCGCACGGTGGTCGGGCTCAAGGTGCACGGCGACGACCTCGCCGCCCTCGAGGGCGTGGGCGCCGAGCTCGAGCGCTCGCTGCGCGGCATTCGCGGGACGCGCAGCGTGCTGCTGGAGCGCTCCCTCGGCGGGATGCAGGTCGACATCGACCCCGACCGCGACGCCCTCGCCCGCTTCGGACTCCCGGTCGACGCGGTGCACCGCGTGGTCGAGGCGGCCCTCGGCGGCGCGGTGGTCACCACCACCCTCGACGGACGCGTGCGCATCGGCGTGCAGGTGCGGCTGAGCGAAGACGCCCGCACGCGCCTCGACGTGCTGCGCGAGCTGCCGGTGGCGCTGCCGGGCGAAGCCCCTGCGGCAGATGGACTTCGGCGCACCGTGCCCCTGGGGACGGTCGCGCGCATCCACCTCACCCGCGCGCCCACGATGGTCCGCGACGACGGCGGGACGCTGGTGTCGTACGTCTACGTCGACCTCGACCCCGAGCGCGACGTGGGCGGCTGGGTCACCGAGGCCCAGGCCCTCGTGCGGCGCCTGACCGCGCAGGGCGCGATTCGCCTGCCCCCAGGGGTGTGGGTCGAGTGGACCGGGCAGTGGCGCCAGCTCACGGCGATGGAGGCGAGGATGAAGCTCCTCGTGCCCCTCGCGCTGCTGGTGGTGATCCTGCTGCTCTACTGGCAGTTCAAGAACCTCACCGAGGTGCTGATCGTGCTGCTCTCGGTGCCCTTCGCGCTGGTGGGCAGCGTGTGGGCGCTCTACCTCTTGGACTACCACGTCTCCACGGCGGTCTGGGTGGGGGTGATCGCGCTGGTGGGGCTGGCGACGCAGACCGGCGTGGTGATGATCGTGTACATCGACCACGCCTACGAGCGGCGGCTGGCGGCGGGGCAGATCCAGTCCCTCGACGACATCGTCGAGGCCCACGCCGAGGGCACCGTGCAGCGCGTGCGCCCCAAGCTCATGACCGTGGGGACCATGCTCTTCGGCCTCGTCCCGCTGCTGTGGTCTGAGGGCTCGGGCGCGGACGTGATGAAGCGCATCGCCGCCCCGATGGTGGGGGGCTTGATCACCAGCGCCTTTCTCACGCTGGAGATCATCCCGGTGATCTACACGTACTGGCGCAACGAGCAGCGGGTGTGGCGGCTGCTGGCGCTCACCCGCGACGCGCGGCTCGCGTGGCTCTCGCGGCTCTCCTCCGCGGCGGGCGCGGGCGCGCTGGGCGCCCTGGGCACGCTGGCCTGGCCGCTCTACGCGGCGGCGCCGGGGTGGCTCCCCGCGGCGAGGAGCGTGACGCTCGGGCTGGCGGTGGCGGCGTCGGTGGGCTACGTGGCGGTGCGAAAGAGTGTGGTCGAGGCCGCGGCCGACGCGGGCCGCGAGGGAGAGACGCAATGAATCGATGGACGATGTTCGGAACGCTGGCGATCACCGCGGCCCTCACCGCGACGGGCTGCGAGCGAAACGCCCCCGCCCCCGCGCCGGCCCCCGCGGCGCCCACGACGGCGACGGTGGCGGCGCAGGGCCGGGTCGCGGTGACGGTGGATGGCGAGGGCTACCACCCGGCCACGATCCACGCCCCCGCGGGCGCGTCGGTGACCCTGGTGTTCACCCGGACCACCGACGAGACCTGCGGGCAGCAGCTGGTGTTCCCCGACCAGAACATCCGGCGCGACCTGCCGCTGAACACCGCGGTGGAGGTGCCCCTGACGGTCCCCGCCTCGGGGCGGATGCGCTTCACCTGCGGGATGAACATGTACCAGGGCGCGGTGGTCGTGCAGTGAGCGGGGGGTGGCGCGGGGCCCCTCCACCCCCCTGCCCCCTCCTCCATGGGCTTCGCCGATGGAGGAGGGGCTGAGACACACGTCATGGCAGACGCGTCCAGGCTGTCTCGAGAAGGCCCCCTGCATCTCGAGGGCAGGTCTACGCGACGCATCACCCCGCAGGACGAAGCCCCTCCTCCATCGGCGAAGCCCATGGAGGAGGGGCAGGGAGTGGAGGGCCCCGGGTCGACGCGACGCGGACGCCAGAGGGAGCCATCGCGCGCGCCCCGATGCCGCGTCCCTGGAGGGCGCTCGGTGGCGTCGGTGAGGTGTCGCCCACGACAGAGATCAGACGCAGCGTCCACCGTCGGCACGACCCTGCCCGCGGTGGAGCGAGACCCCAGGGCGAGCGCATCAGATTCCTCATTGGTTTCAATGGAAAACAGTGCTCACCGCTTTTAGCGCCGCCCCTTCACTTCCGGGCGCTCCCTTCGGTCGCTGGCTCGCTGAAGTGGGAGCCTGAACTTGGAGCCCCCGCCGCGGGCGGGGCTGACCGGGCGCGCACCGGGTGTGTTCCACACCCGACGGTGTGTGAAGGGTTCGCGGGATGTTCCGCCGTGAGCTGCCGACGCCTGAAGTTCCATCGCGAAGATCGATCACCCCCACCGTCGAGCGCGGCACGCGCGCGACGATCGCTTCCGATCAGCCCCCGCCCCGGCGGGGCGCCCAGGAACCAGGCTCCACTTCGGCAGCGAGCCAGCGAGCTCGAGGGAGCGCCCGGCGAGGCTGAAGGGGCAGGCCCTGTCTCCGCCTGCGACAAATCCGTTGAATCCAATGAGGGATTGATGCGCTCGCCCTGAGCGAGACCCCGCCCTGGTCTCCGCGTACACCCGCGGATCACTTGAAACAGAAGTCGTTCTGGTGAAGCAGCGTGGCGCGACCGTCGCGGCGAACATGGTAGATCTCCACGCAGAACTCGCCGACGCTCAGCGCGCGAAACGACACGCGCTCGCTCCGAGGGCCACCCTCCGTCGTCGCCCTGAGGCGCACGCAGTCCCTCGGGCCCTTGAGCCACATGAACGGCGGCTGCCCCTCGACGATCACCCGCCCGTCGAGCACCAGCCCGCTCCGCGGCGCCACCCTGCTGCCCGCGTCGTCGACATAGGCGAAGACAGGTTCAGGCTCCGAGAAGGCCGTGAGGTCGATCTCGAACTCGGCGCCCTCTCGGATGTCGATGAGACGCACGGGGCCGCTCATGGCCCTTGCCCTTCGAGCTTCGCGAGGCTGAACTGTGCTGTCTCGCGCTTCATGCCAGACGCACCCTCGCGTGCACCTCGTCTGGATTCGGCCGGCCCATGAAGGTGTCGAGCAGCCGGCGCTCGATGTGGCGAAGCTCCCACACCTCGGCCCGCTCGACGCCGACGCACGCTTCGGGGCCGACCTGCCTCTCGGCTCCCGTCGAATCGAAGAGGACGCACCTTCTGAAGTCGGCGAGGTCTTGCATGAAGCGCACGACGGGCCTCGCCATCTCGCCGTCGAGCTCTCGGCACCCGAGCTTCACCCATCGATCGAATCGGAGCAGGCGAACGGCCTGCGTGAAGAGCACGGGCCTGGCGTCGATCGCGTCCAGATCGTCGGTCGGCTCCGCGGTTCGGTGGTTGTAGAAGCCCATGTACGGATTGGAGAGCACGCGCCCGTAGCCGAAGGACCCGTCCTCCAGGGGAATTCTGACGTAGGTCCCCACGGGGAGTGCGCGAGCTTTCTTCATGACATGTTCCTCCGGGCATCCGTTCGGATCGCCCCACGTGGATCGAGACCACTGCCGGCCCATCGGGTCGCCATGGCGTGTCGGCCCCACAGAACCGCGCTCGGCGACAGCGCCAGACACCGGGGCATGGTCACCGGGCATCGGCGTTAAGCGACACATTTGCGGAGAAATTCGAGGCACGCGGCGAGGGCGGCCGGGCGCGAGGGCGGGTGGTTCGATCGGAGTCGCTCGGCGATGCTTGGAGCGAGCCCCAGGAACGCGTCGAGCGTGATGGGCAGTAGGGCGGTAGAGAGCAATTGGTGCACGATCTTGAGCAGCGCCCATTGCTTGGGCGTACACGGCTCGACCTCCTCAGGCAGCGAGCACGGGACCTCGCCCGTTGGACTCGGCTTCGGGGGAAAAGCCTCGCACACCATCCGGCGTGCGAGGGCGCCGAGCAGGAGCTTGGCGCTGACCCAGCCCTCGATTGTGTCGGGCCGGAAGTTGGGCAGCCGATCGAGGCCGCCCAGCGATTTGTCACGTTTGATGTGAAGCTCCACCTGCCACCTCAGGCGGTACAGAGCAAGGATTGCTTCGTCCGACAGCATCTCGGCGGGCACCGTCGTGAAGACCACCACGTACTCGGACCACAGCAGGTCCCTCTCGCTCGCGTCCTTGCCCTTCTCCTTGAGCAACCGCCGCCGGGCCTTCTTTGCCTGCGGCCTGGGCAAGCGAATCGCGATCATGCGTCCGAAGACTGCGCAGCCCTTGCATTCGACGATCACCGCTCGGCTGCGAGCCTGGTCTCGCGTTCGGCGCGCGAGCACCCACGCCTCCACGTCGATCGGTTGGCGGCGGCGGGCGTCGAGCACGGGCAACGTCCCGCGGTTGTAGCGGACGATCAGGTCGCCGCCGTGGATGACCGAGTGCTCGATGCTCGGCGGGGTGCTGTGGCACGGTCCACCAGATCCAGGTCGCCCGGCTGGATGGCGAAGTTTCGAAGGGTCTCGCCGCCCTTGTCGTCGGTGAAGTGCGCCTGCTCGGGACGCAGGGTTTGTGCGTGGATGCGGTAGTGGACACGGAAGGTTGTGCCCATCGCGCCCGGTCGCGTTCCCGTGGTCGCGTCGGTGCAGAAGATCCGAAAGCCCGCCCACCGCGCCGCGTCGAACATCTCCGGCGCACCGATCATCTGCGCCGCCAGCTCCGAGAGCCAGGGACCGACCGCGCGCATGCGGTAATGGAGCGCGACGGCCGACACGTCCACCAGCTTCGACGCAGCCGCCAGCGCCACGGTCTGGTCGAGGGAACTCACGGTCTGCACGTGATGCAGCACCAGTCGCAGAAGCACCCCGGGATCCCGGAGCTTGGCCTTCTCCTCGCCGGTGGCCGAGCGGATCGAGCGGCAGAGCCGCAGCTCTTCCGCCCGCTGCGTCCAGTTCTTCGGCAGGAACGACTGGATCGTCGCCCAGCCGGCGGGGGTCATCGGGTTCTCGTCCATGCCCCCGGATACCACAGGAGCTCCTATTGCTTAACGCCTATGTGGTCACCGGGAGACGCTCAGAGGCCAAGCGCCGAGGGGTCCTCGAGGCCGTCCAGCACGTCGCCGACGGCCGAGTCCGTGCGGGCGCCGAGGATGAAGGCGACCTCGCCGGGCCACTCCCCGGGCGCCGACGCCGCGATGAGCTCCTTGCCCGCGTAGAACACCAGCGAGTCGGACGGCGCGCCCGTCGGCTCAAGAGGGAGCCGTGCGAGGTCGGAGCGCGCCATCACCTCGTCGAACGCCGCGCGATCGAGGCTCGCCCAGACGCCGCCGACGGGCGCGCTATAGAGCGCCTCCATCAAGGTCCATCGAACGAGCTGGCCCGACAGCGGCTCGCGCTCCCGCACGAAGGATTGCGTAGGGCCAGGCGGATAGTCGCACCTCGACCACACGGCGGGATCGGCGCCGTCGCTCTCGCAGAACAGCGTCACGACACCCTGGTTCTCACTCCAGAACACCCAGAGCGGCGATGGGGGATCCTGGCGACGCGGAGGGTCTCCGTACAGAATGAAGGGATCTGGGACGTGAAGCTCTGGCGCACAGAACATGTTCTGCTCGCCCACCAGGCGGGGGTTGGCCGACAAGAGACCCGCCCACCAACCGAGGACTTCGGGGCAACCTGGGATCTTCTCGGGCGCCGCGAGCCGTCCGCCGTACCAGTCCACCACGAACGCCTCAAGGGCGGCCTTTCGGCCTTCGATCGTAGACAGTTGCGACACCTGAATCACGAAGATGCCTCCTGCGGGGTGCGGCTGTCTCACAGCCCATCCCGACGCGCGCTGAGCCAGCTCGCGTACGCGGCCCTGATCTCATCTCGAGCGGCCGTGCTGCTCAACACCACGTCGGCGCCACCGTCGTAGGGATGGTAGACGCAACCGGCTCCGTCGAACAACCACAAGACGTTGGCCACCTCGTCGTCCGCGACGAGACGGAGAATCTCATCGAAGATCCCCGGCCTCCAGGTCCACTCGCTCGCGAAGAGGTGCCAGAAGTTCGGGACCTCGGAGTGGTCTGCGAGCGCGTGCATGGGGAGCACCCGCCACGGCTGCGCCGACGGATCGAGCGCGCAGAGCTGCGACGCCCGCGCCGCCACGGAGCGATCGTCGGAGTACGCGGTCGTCACGAGGAACACGCGCGGCGCGCGCCGCGCGAGGTGGTCGAGGAGCGCGTTGTGCCGTCGCAGGATCTCGTCGGTGTCGGCCGGAGAGGCGGCGTAGCGCCTCGCGTCGGGCAGCGCGTGAAACCGAACCCAGCGGCTCTGGCAGAGGTCGCGCAGGGAATACGGGATGGGCGGGGCCTCTCCGATCACCCGAGACCAGCACGCGTCGAGCTCCTGAGGCCGCATCGGCGCGCAGCGTAGCGCAACGGCGGGCCGATGCCTCGAGGCCGCGGGTCGGCGGAGCGCTCAGCGGGAGGAGTCCGCGGGGGATCCTGACGCGGCCCCGTCCGCGCGCTCCGTCGGATCCGCGAGAGAGATGCCGAGATGCGACGCGATTCGACGACGCAGCTCGCGCTCCGGCAGCGCCACGGGATGCTGCCCCCGCTCGTTCCAGGTCTGGTCGAGCAGCCGCTGCCACTCCGCCGCGAGCGCATGGAGGGCGGGATGAACGCCGTAGACCCTCGCCCAGAACTCACAACGCTCGGTGGGACCGACGAGCTCGCTGAAGTGGACCTCGCCGATGACGTAGCGCCTGGCAGCAGCCACCATCTCGCGCGCCTCGGGGAGCGGGAATGTCATGGGGGAGCTTCGCCGCGCGGTGTTCACGGCTGGCCGAGGTGCCGCCGCCTCGGGTGCGTGGGGTTGGCGGTTGAGGGGAGCGGGGGCGGTTGGCGGCATTGGCGGGCGGGGCACGTGGGGACTCACTCCGACGGCGCCGCGGCGGAGGACAGCAAGGGGATTCCGTCACGGATCTCAAGCGCGTTCTCGCCCCCTGGATCCCACCCGCACTGCATCGTATACCGGACAAGCGCCGCGACCACCGCAGGGCGGTTCAAATTGTAGCCCTTCGACTCCTCCACGGACCAGATGACTCCCGCTGCCGGATAACCAACTCCCCACCCCGGCTTCTCACGAAACGATATGTGAAGCACGGCCTTCTTGTTGCCCTCGGCAAACACGCGAAGAAGCTCTTCACAGCCGCCAGCAGCACCTTGGATCGTGTGCCGATGCGTGCGACGCCACTGGAATACTCGGTCCCCGAGGACCAACCGTCTCATGGGGATCGTTGGCATCGGCGACTCCTGTGGATCGCGCTGTTTCGGCTGCCCAACGGCTGGCCGATGTGCGGCCGCAGCGGGCGTGACGGGTTGCGGATGGGTAGAGTGGGAGCGGTCGGCACCACCGGCTTGTTAGGTGCGATCAGCCGCGCATTGCGTTCCGTCAAGGCGATTGACGACCGGCAATCAAGCGCATGCATCCGCCGATTTGCGGCACGACTCGCATAAGACCTGGTCGTCATATTTCGGATTCAGACGAGTCCGCAAGACGCTCGGCTAGCTGACTCAGCAGCTCCTCAAAGTTCCTAATCTTGGACCGATGGCGATCCGCAACCAGGCGCAGATCGCCGTTTGACCTCAACATAGCTTGCCATCGCAGTTGCTCCTGCGAAGTCATGTCGTCCGCAGTCAGGTCGAAATAGAGCTCGATGGCAGAGGTTACTTTCTGTCCGGGAGGGCCTGGAGTGTAGATCACGCTGATGTAGACATGACTCGCCAGAGGGCGCAGGCGCTCGGGTAAGAGATGGCCTTGTATCGGATAAAATTTAGGATTGTGTTCGGGTGGGGGTGCCATTGCTTACCTCCACGGACGTACTCGAGGCGCGGCACGCGTTGATGCCAGGAGGCAGTTGTTCACTGCGGCTTCCATCATCGCTACGCCGCTCGCCGTTCATCGCCGTCGGTCGGTGTCGATCGGCCGCCATTCGCAGGCCGTCGTAAGTCAATCGTCGCCCGCGGTCCGTCGCTCATGGCTCGCTCGCCTCCATCCGTAGCGCAATCCCTGCTCTTCGCCGTGAGCTGCATAACACCGCTCGTCGCACCACCCAACAGAAGCCTTCTCTCGCGCCCATCCCACACCCCGCCCCACTCCCTTGCGCTCCTCACTCCGCCGCAGTCCTCCACCCCGCCGCGCGCCCTCGCGTTCCGCACTCCGCCTCCCGCCCTCACGCGTGCGTCCCTCGCGATCACCACGCGATCCCACCATCGCGCCCTGGCGTCCGTCAAGCCTTCGCTCCACGCGCATTGCACGCCCTGACCCCCGACACATCGCGCCACACACCCGCGCTCCCGTGCTGTGCTCTGTGCGCCCGAGCCCCCTCTCGCCTGGCGCTCTCTCGCCGCACGTTGTTCTTCTACGCGCCGCGTACCGCTCTCGTGCGCGCCAGTCATGGAGCGTCCCCGCACTCGGCGAGGTGACGCGGTAGCAGTACGCGCGGACCGCGGCCGCGTGGGACGAACCGAGAGGCGACGTGAGGGCGGGACGCGTCGGTCTCAGCCGAACGGGACGCAGGTGCGCCGACGCGAGAGCAGGACGCGCGGTCAGCGGCCGCACGGGACGCGGAGAGCGAGGTGGTGGAAGGACGCGATGAACGCGGCCGCGAGGGTTGCGGGGAGGCGACGCCAGGGCGGGACGCGTGGGTCTCGGCCGCACGGGACGCGACGGAGAGGGACGCGAGGGCGGGACGCGTAGGTCTCGGCCGCGTGGGACGCGTTGCGCGAGGAGGGAGATGAGGGAAGTGGGGGCGGTCGGGAGCATCGGTTTGTTAGACCTCGAAGGATGGAATGCTGAGTTGACTACTTGCCGTGAACCTCCTGATACAGGTCGAAGGGCAGATCCACGGACCCAATCCCAGTTTGCTCAGATTGAAGCAACGACCAATCCACAAGACGAACGCCGGACGGGTACCTGCACTCGGCAGCGATCGCGCGAACACGCCGGAGGTCGCCAATTATTCTCTGTTCCATCTCCTTCAGATCCATGACGCGGCTCCAGCGCAAGATACGAGACCACAGCTGAAGCGTTTCGTAGAGGATACGAGAGTTCTTCAAGTACCTCGTGCTATCCCAAAGAAGTGACCACGTCACATTGAGGGCGCGCTCTGCCAGTGCGATCGTATCCGGAGGTGACTCGTGCGGCTTCCGAGCCCAAACAAGGGCGGCATCACCGACCGCTTCATGAACAACTTCAACAGCAAAGACGGCAACTTCCTCAGGCATTCCCCGTCGTGGAAAATCAAGCACTTCACCAATCGCCAAGAGAACTTCCTGCCGAACCTCAAAACCATACTCCTTCGCATAGTCGGCCAGTTCGCGTACCATGGGCCACAGCCTAACCCAGCGCTGTTCATCCTGGCAGCTGACTTCCCTGCCGATGTGCCAACGCAACTTTCGGACTTCGTGCCTCACGATTCCGTTTGTCGCCTGAGCCGCATCTGCATCAATCACTCGCCTAAATGCAGACATGATTTCGAAGTATGCCATTCGGCGCTTGCTCTTGCCTGCACGAATCCAGAAGTCAACGACATTGTCTTCAGCGACTGCCCGAGGAGTTGAGGTGGCGGCGGAAGACAGATCAATTACGACAACGCCGCGGCTAGCATCGAGAGGATCGAGGACGGAAAACACACGACATTCGCTTGAGGAAAATGGAGGCTCGATGTTGGAAGCGAGAACATTGCTCACTTGTTTTTCGCACGCGATCGGGTCGGCAATATGCCGAATAGCGAATGCGGACTCGTCCTGCTCGTCGATACCAATAATGATGCGGCCGTGACCGGCATTCGCGAATGACGTTGCGTCTCTTCGCAACTCCGTGTTCGCGTCCTTTCGGTCTGGTCTTCTTTCGGCCGCATGAGCGTACGGTTCACGTTTGAAATCCAGATGGGGTCCCTCGGGAGCGTGCTCCTCGACAAGCTTCATGATATCGCTCCATGTAGTTGTCATTACAGCACCCAACTCCTTTCCTCTCGGCCTTGCTGTCCGTTGCCGTCTAACGGCTGGCCGATGTGCGGCCGCCCAGAGGGCAACGCGGGTTCCACGGAGGTCCGAGTGGTGATCGCCACACCAACCTGTTGAACATCCGCTCCACGCTCACTTCTGCCCAGCACGCTTTCTTATGAGGTCCCCTAACTGCTTCGCGAGGAGAGCTGCCTTCTCTGGAGTGTTGCAGTCTGCCGCCTTGACCCGTTCGACAACTACCCCTTCGTCCTGAAATGGCTTCGTGCGGTAGTGAGCGTCCGCTGGACTCTCCCTGTGGAACGAGGCGCCATCGATTTCGAGGAAGACAACAACCCCATCTTTAATGAGGACGAAATCGGGTTCGACACGAGAGAATGCTGGCCCCCCGCGGACAAAGACAGGGAGTGGTGCGAACGGAATCCCGGTGGCCTTGAGGGCCTTGTAGACTGCAATCTCCGGCTGGGACCGAAATAACAGTCCGTCAAACTCTAAAGGCGCGACATGCGCGCTGTGAGCTCGACCTTGATTGGTCGCGTCGCTACCACTGACCGCAATCGCGACATTTCTTCGCCAATCAGGGTCCTTGAACGGCATGGGCTGGATACGCGGGTTAACCCAATGATTGTTTGTCATAATGAAGGGCTTGATCGCGTCGCTGATGAGTTCCTCGATCGCCTTCTTCTCGCCATCCGAGTACGATGTAAATTGCGGAAGCGGAACGCGGATGTTGAGGCTCCATACCGAAGTCACCCCGTTCCAGTTGTCGTGCTCGACGTACTCGAGATCAACTGCCGACTTCGCAAAGACCGAGGCTTCCTCCAAGTAACCCTTGGCGACGAGAACGTGCGCGACGGACGCAAGTACGGCCTCAAGGTTCTCGAACGGCTCATCAGACTTCATTTGATTTGCGCTACCAGCGTCGGTCATCACCTGTCCTCGTACTAGTCGCCCGATCCGATGTCACCCTGCGCTCCTCGTTGGCGGCTACCCCTTGCTGCCGTCAGTTGCTGGTTGCTGCGGTCATCCGTAACCCCGACGCGCGGCGCTGCTCGCGGCGGCTAACGGCTGGCCGATGTGCCGCCGCCGCTAGGGCAGCGCGGGTTCCGCGAGGCACGGCTGGCGGTCGGCACCATCGGCTTGTTAGACCGCACGCAGGGATCTACGGAATACTCAAGCGGCAAAGCTGCGATAGTGAGCACACAATCTTCATCCCTCATCGCCATCCGTCGTCGTTGCTGCGACCACGGTAGAGGGAGGATGAAGACGGTCGTACTCAGCCTTAGCCACTTTGAGACACTCAGCCTTTGAGTACCTGAGCTGAGTCGGGGGCTGCTCAAACTCTTGATTAACAACACGAATGAACGCGGTTTTCACAATGGACCAAGGAAACTCACCACCAATCGCCACCTGTCGAAGGTCATCGACGGACAACAAAATGTGAACAAAACCTCGGATCCAGTCATGATACAATTCATCGGCATACCCGAGTCCTGCACGCACTGCATAGCCTCCTGTCGAGATGACAACTCCAAGTCGGCAGCCATGGTTCTTCATGCGCGCGTTATGCTGTGCCCAATCCGCCGCCTGCAAAACGTCAGAGTGATTCTTTGCCTCTAGATAAATCTGGGGGCCGCAGGTTGCGCACATTCCGGCGCCGAGTATGCGGTCTACTCGGTCGGGATACGTTTCGCCGATTCCGTCTACCGTCCACTTCCCAGGGACCCCCCCGGGCTTCATATTCCTGGCGACCCCGCCCTTCTCTAGAAAGTATCTGGACACCACTTCAAGCGGGTTCCCCTTGGCATTGGTCGTTTGATTGCCGTTGGATGACAGCGCCACCTGAGTCGAGTCGATAAACACAGCGTACAGCCTCAAGAATTCATCGCTATCCCAACCGCTAAGCGACGCGTAGATTGCCTCATACGCCCTTAGGCCCGCATTCTTAGCGGATACCCAGTCTGCGATTTGCATGAGTTCATCCGTTGTCATCTCGGATCTGCTCATGCGCCGGCCCCCGGCATCCAGAAAATGACACGAACTTGAACGTCCGAGAACCCGTCCAGGTACTGGCGGCAGCCAGGGCAAAGTGTGGGGTAGCCTCCCTCGTCTGCCTTCTTCTCTATGTCAGTTACGCTCGCCTCCGCCGGGCCGACCTGAACATCGCAAAACCTATGAAACGGAACGTACTTTGCCCGAATGACACCGCAGGCCAGTAATATCACCAGGGCAGCTTTCAGGATCTGCGGGCTTTGGTTGGTAGACTCAACGAGTTTATAGACAGAAATTCCTCCTCCGTACGAATGCCGGGCAGTATCAGTGACTGCACGAACCACGGCGGTGGCCTCCGCTGGGGATAGGCCGAGCGTCTCGGAGAGTCTGTCTTCAACTCGGGTCACGACTTTCTCTTGAAGCGCGAGCCAATGGAGTAGGGGTCCACCTTGAATCGAGCAGCCCGCGACTCCTTGACTGCGTCGCGAAACTCATCTCTCGATTGCGCAGTCAGTCGCTAAAGATGTAGTACACCGGAACTTCCGCATCTGAGTCATTACCATACAATGCGGTAAGTTCAACCCTGCCCCACGCGCGCCCAGGGCCACACCCATGTCCATGGACAGCGTATGACTTTCTGACTTGAGAGTCCGGAATATCTCGTAGAGGTTTTTGCCCTCAAGAGGATTCTCGTACCCGTGATCATTGCACTTTTGAGCCAGCTCCTTGGTGAAGTCGGTGAGGATCTCCTTCAGTGGAATACGCGACCTCTGTGTTGTGTCAAGTTCGCCCCGTTTGCCCGTAGTTCGCTCTACGTCATGGCGAGTCTTCGCCCTGCTTGACCGTCTCCAGGTACGTCATCAGGTTCCTCTGTCGAGGCGACCCATGGGTCCTGGCGTCATTGCTTCGGTCTGTATCGCCGTTCACCCATCTCGAACGCCTTGAATACACGACCAGAAATGCCTGGGAAACTCCGTGGTGTGATATGCCATGGGAGGTTCCGCGTATGGAGGCATTGAAAAATTCGACGACGCCAAGATCGAACAGAAAGTGGACGGCCACTGGTATCCGTGCGACAAAGATTTCGTCGCCGTCCGTTGCGTTAGCTAGCGCCTTACGCATCAGACGAAGCTGGGCGAAGACAAGCGAGACCCGGCCCCTGTTTCGAGCTCGCCGCAGTGACTCGACCTAGGGCACATATCGCCTGAGTTCTGAAACGGGTCTCTGTTGGGTATTGAAAACTGCAGCGCGGAGTCGAAGCCGAAGCGTTTGCTGAGGGACGTCAGAACCGCGGCGTCCGTCTGCCATGCATTCAGGATACTGCGATAGGAGAGGAGCGAAAAGACATGCTTATGATCAGTCTCGACACTGCGCGGCCAAGCGCGGAGCCGCTACATGAACGCACGAGCGTCTGCACGCTGATACGCCGATTTACGCCCTTAGACCCACGAGCCGAGTCTACAGCCTCCACAGAGTGCGTGCCGACAAGCTCTGCGATAGCGAATCTGACCAACGTTGTAGACGCGACCAATGCTCTGGGCTGCATCCAGATACCTTAGCCGCCGTCTCTCTGCTGATGAGCTGACTGATGCTTTCTGTCCCGTCAGGCAAGTGTTCCTCCGAGCGTTGAAGGGTGTAGGCAGGCGCCGTCGTGAAGTGTTAAATAATCTGGTCGTCCGTGGACTGCTCGCTGTCAGCTGCCGTGCACTCTCGTTTGCTGCTTGCGGTTCTCGGGACTTGACAAGGGTGGATGGTTTGGCGTGTGTTCGGAAGACCAGTCACAATGGGCTTCGGCGTAGAGATTTCGGTCTCGTCTGACGAGTACCCCAGAAGACTACTGCAATTCAACCCGACGCGTCGGGAAGCCTCGCCGCCTGTGAGGCCGACATAATCCCTCGGTGGCTAACAGCTCGCCGATGCCGCCGCATTGGGCGCGATGGGGTGACGGCAGCTGATTGGAAGCGGTCGGCACCATCGGCTTAGCAAGTGAGTGTGCAATGTTGCTCCAATGCGCACTCACTACATCCAAATGGCTTGTCCGAGCACGTTGTATTCAGCAACGGCACACCCACGTACGGGATGCTGTCGACGCTCGTCACCCGTCAGCAAGATCACCAACGGTGAGTCCCGCCTCCTTGAGCGCCGTCACTTTATGCTCGGTGAGACCGTACGGATACGCTTTGGAAACACGAAGTTTGTCAATGGGCTCGCCAAGGATACTGGCACCGTCTGGTCAGTACGGCGGCAGATTGACAGTGGCGAGCGAACTCGTGCGATGAAACATCCTCCGGGCGGAAGTCCACCGCTCGAACAGCTCCTTGGTCAGGCGCGCACCAGGTTTGTTCGAGAAGTGTACCGAGATTCAGTGCGTAGCGAGCTCCCCGCCCGCCCGATTCATCGCCCGCGACGCTCGCTCCTCGCGAGGAATCCAGCATACTCGAGGATCTGGAGCAGCGCGAGGCGCTCATCCTCTCGGTAAATCAGGATGTCGCGCGGGTTTGAAGGCCTTGCCCAACCTCCTCGAACACATGCGACGCGGCGTCTTGAGCGACGGGCACCATGGGCGCCACTTCCCCGGCAGGGCGGATCTCGTCTAGCAAAGGCCAATCCGACATGTTGAGTAGTGACGCGGTGAGTTCAGGGAGGCCGATGGTTCTCCACGCTTTGGGTCTTGAGAGCGTTAGCAGCGAATACAAACCCACGCATGTTCCACTGCTTGGCCGAAAGCCGGCGAGCACATCGGCGAGAGACCACGGAGTCGCCCTGCTTCGAAGACACCGGGAAAGCGTGAGTTCATTACCTCGTGAAGGTCTCAAGCCAGGCATCTCGCTGCGAAGGTCGACGACAGTGGCGTCTGTAGACATCGAAACGCGCACCAAAGCGAGTTACCCCAGGATCGCAGCCTTGCACGAAACCGAACTGCTGCTGATTGTGCGGTAAGTATCAAAACTTTCCAGAAGCCTCGCGACCAAGGCCGCATCGTCAAGAATAGAACTATACGCTTCCCGAGGTGGAAAGTCGTACCAGTGCGTACTGCTGGCGTCGTTGGCTCAGGGAAAAGTCTGATGCACGCGCGCCAAGAGTATCGCGCACGCTGCGGACGATGATCTCGCAGAGCAGACGACCGTAAGCTTCCCCAGTGCTCTTGAGAAGGGCGCATGACGCAGGCTCATGTAGACCCCGACGGCGCTCGCACTCAGGACGACAGGATCGAGGCGCGCAGCTGCGATCATGAATGCGCTCTTGCCCGTGCCTCGCCCACCGCGAAGAAGCACGGGACCGTGGGCGACCAAGTTTAGGAGGATCCTCTGGTCGTTGCGGGTCGAGAGGTATGGAGTGCGTCGAACGGTCGGGGCCACAATCTTCTGCGGCAAGGATCAGCCGGAATGACTGTTGAACTCGTTCGTCACGGCAGAATCTCCATCGTCTCCACTGACTTGAAAGCGGCGACCGCTCGGTCCGGAGAGAGACCAGAGTGTGCCCGATGAAATGAGAAGCTAGGCCGAGCTCGGCGAGAACCTGAACCGATCGCGCTAGCTGACTTTTGATTGTAGGAGCGTCGAGGTGACCGCCGAGGCGGAGAATTCGCTCTTGGTGTACCCCTTTCGAGAAGGTAGAGTATGCCGCCCACCTCGGGACCCGCGTCGACGATCGACAAACTTCACCACAGGCGGCTCCTCCAGAACAGGTCAGCCAACCAGCGAGTGCTGCGATCATCAAGATCAACGAGCTCCCCTGCACCGCATGAACGCACGAGCGCGTCTGCACGCTGATACGCCGACTTTACGCCCTTAGACCCACGAGCCGAGTCTACAGCCTCCACAGAGTGCGTGCCGACAAGCTCTGCGATAGCGCGAATCTGACCAACGTTGTAGACGCGACCAATGCTCTGGGCTGCATCCAGATACCTTAGCCGCCCGTCTCTCATTGCGTTGATGAGCTGACTGATGCTTTCTGTCCCGTCAGGCAAGTGTTCCTCCGAGCGTTGAAGGGTGTAGGCAGGCGCCGTCGTGAAGTGTTAAATGAATCTGGTCGTCCGTGGACTGCTCGCTGTCAGCTGCCGTGCACTCTCGTTTGCTTGCTTGCGGTTCTCGGGACTTGACAAGGGTGGATGGTTTGGCGTGTGTTCGGAAGACCAGTCCACAATGGGCTTCGGGCGTAGAGATTTCGGTCTCGTCTGACGAGTGCCCCAGAAGACTACTGCAATTCAACCCGACGCGTCGGGAAGCCTCGCCGCCTGTGAGGGCCGACATAATCCCTCCGGTGGCTAACATAGCGTTCGGATGCCTATCCATCCCATATTCCCCTAACCGCGGTGTTAGGCCCCCACGCGACCCGACATATTCCCCTAACCGCGGAGTTAGGCTGCCGCGGCCTAACGCCCTAACAACACGGCGGCCTAACGCCCTAACAACCCGGCGGCGAACTTTCTGCGCCTCGCACGCAACCCGCCCACGCCCAGGCTCGACCACTTCCCGCGCCAGGCCGACCCAGGCGCACGCGGAAGCGATACCCTGACCCTCTACGACGCCGGGAGCCTCTCGCAGCGGGAGCTCGTTCTCCGACGCCACGACGCGGAGCTCGCGGCCAGACGCGACGAGGTCGACCTTCCGCACGCCCTCCGCGCGAAGCTGCCCTACGCCGCCACCAGCCTCGCGTGGCAGTACCTCTTCCCCGCGTCGCGCCCCTGCCGTGACCCCGCGACGGGGAGGCTGGTGCTCCATCACCTCCACGATTCGTCGCTGCAGAAGGCGATTCGCGACGCGGCGACTGTGGCGGAGATTTACCATCGCGCGACCTGCCACACCCTCCGCCACAGCTTCGCCACACACCTGCTCGAAGCGGGCACCGACATTCGCGCGATCCAGACGCTGCTCGGTCACAAGGACGTGCGCACCACCATGATCTACACGCACGTCGTCGAACGCGGACCGCTCGGGGTGGTGAGCCCGCTCGATCGCTGACCCTCCCGCCCTCGCGCTGATCTCCGCCCCCGCGCTCACGCGCCGAAGGAGAACCCCATCGACCCTCGCGCGTCAAGCCTTCGCCCCCGCGCCCCGAGGACCGCGCTCAGTCGTCGATCGCCTCGACGCCGCGCTGCGCGAGCCGCGCGAGGCCGTCCTTCATCGCCTGGATCGCCTCGGGCGCATGCCCCTGCCACCCGGTGAGCTCCCCCACCACCCGGAGCGGGTCACGAGATCGGTACGACCTCGTCGGATTGCCCGGAAACTTCTTGTCCGTCAGGTTGGGGTCATCCTCGATCGGTCCGGTGGGCTCGACGAGGTAGATCCGACCGGGACCCTCACCGACGGCGAGCTCCGCGCCCCAGGTCGCCGCGTCGAGGGTGGCGGTGAGGTAGACGTGGTTCGCCTTCTTGCGCGCGCCGTAGTTCGAGGCGTAGCCGGGCGCGATGAGGTCGCCGGGCCGGAGGTCTGCGCGGGTGCCGTGATAGAGCCGCCGCGCGCTCGGGTCGTCGGCAGGGTCGGGAGGGGAGGCGGGGATCTTGGTCATGACGGGTCCGGTGGAGGTCGGTCGTGGAGCTGCGAGGCGCTCGTCGACGGCGTCGACAGGGTGCACCACCGGGTGCGAGCGCATCCATTCATCCCCTGGTTTCAAGGGATGTGTCGCACGCAGAGGCGCTGCCCGGGTCTGCCTCTCATGCTGAGCGCCGCGCTCGAACCGGGGTTCGCCTGCCGCTCGCAGCTCGGGGTACGGGGCTCACCCCGTGCACCACAAGGGGTCACACCGCCTTCGCGGTGTGCAGGGGACCACGACGGGCCGTGATCGAAGGGGCAGGCGGGAGAGCCGTTGACGGGGGGGCGTGCCAGGGCGAGCGCATCAATTCCTCATTGGTTTCCATGGAGACCTTGCTCACCGCTTTCAGCTGCCCCCTTCGCTCGCCGGGCGCTCCCTGCGGTCGCTGGCTCGCTGAAGTGGGCAGCCTCTCCGCCCGCGACAAATCCATTGAACCCATTGAGGAATTGATGCGCTCGCCCTGGGGGCGTGCGTGCCTCATCCCGCGGGTTGCAGGTCTTACTGCACACCGCGAAGGCGGTGTGACCCCTTGTGGTGCACGGGGTGAGCCTCGTACCCCGAGCTGCGAGCGGCAGGCGAACCCCGGTTCGAGAGCGGCGCTCAGCATGAGAGGCAGACCCGGCCGAACTCGCGCTCGAGCGCCTTGCGAAAGCGGTCCTCCATCGCGTTCACCACCTGCCCCACGTACTGCTTACTCACGCCATGGCGCGCGGAGCTTGGTGGAAGCTGCATGGTCCTCGGGGGAGCCGTCGTGGTCCTCGGAGCACGACTCGCGCAGCGTGCGCCCCTCCTCGCGGCTCGGCGCGTCGCAGGGATAGGCATTCCGGATCGTGGTCTCTCCGGGATGAGGGCCACGGGCGCCTCGCGTCACTTCGACACGGCGTTCCCTGGCGCAGCGGCAAACCGGGCCGATTCGCCCGCTGGCCGCCGCGCCCTACAGGCGCCGACATGAAGCTGGGACCGAGGTGGTCGACCTGGGGACCGCGGTGTCGGCCGACTCCCCTCCCTCGCCGCGCGCGCCCGGATTCATCAAACCCGCCGCGGAGGCGCGCTGCTTCGTGCGCGACGGCCGCGTGCTGGCCTGCTCGGTGTACGAAGGCGCCGCCGAGCCCGAGGCCGCCGCGGCCTTCGCGGGCGCGCTGTGCGCGGGCCTGCGCGGGCCGGAGGTCTACGTCGTCGATGTCGGGTTGATCCCTGGCCGGGGGTGGGCGGTCGTGGAGTTCAACGCCGCGTGGGGGGCGGGGCTCAACGGGTGCGACCCCGAGCTCGTGCTCCCGGCGATCGCGGCCGCGTCGGGGGTCGGCGCCGACACCGCGCGCCTCCGTTGAGGGTCCCCCGCGACGCGCCCACGCGCAGCGCCGCGAGGGAGCCCGGCCGCGCCCCTTCAAGACCGCCACGTCAAACCAGGGGGAGCGTCGCCGTGAGCTGCCAGCCGACGCGCGCCGCCGCGGGAGGCGCGAGGTAGAGCCCCTCGAGGGCGACCTCCACCGCGAGCGCGAGCGCGCCGCCTTCGGGCACGAGGGCCGCGCGGGCGCCGACCACGAGCAGCCGCGCGTCGTTGATCGCGATCGGCGTGATCCCCAGTGGGTAGGCGGTCACCGAGAGCCGCGCGCGCGAGGCGTCGGAGCTCGACGGCAACGTCGGCGCGCCCGGCACGAGAAAGCGCAGCACGCCCTCGAGGCGCGCCGGTCCTCCGCGCTCGTCGGCGGCGATCTCGAGCTGCCCCGCGCACACGACGAGGCGCGACGCGGCCCCGCTGGCGTCGGCCCCGACGAGCTCGACGAGGGGCTGCGCGCTGACCGACCGGAGGATGAGCTGCGGCATCGAGGCGACGCTACCACGCGCGCCCTCGCGGCGGGCTCGTGGCCCTCGGGCGCGTCCTTGCCTGACGCGCCGCTCCCTCCCAGCGAGGGCCGCGACCAGAGCCTGCCAGAGCGCCAGGTCGCCCCCTTGGGGCGCTGCGCCGCGGGTCGCAGAACGGGTCGCGACACGTCCGGACCGCGTCGGATCCTGCCCGAGACATACCCAGCAACACGTTGATTTCACGACGATTCTCGACGGATCCCGACTCACCTCATCCTCTTCGATCCCTCGGTGCTTTCGCGGAACGCGCCCCAGGGGTGTCTCCCGGTCAGCGTAACCTTGCGGCATCCTCGGTCGCCCCATGGTCACCGACCTCACTCCGCTCGTCGACGCGATGGGCTCCGCCGAGACCCCGGCACGCCTCGCGGTCGCGCGCGCGGAGCTCCTCGATGCGCTCGACGGCTCCCTCTCTCTCGACTCCGCCGATGCGCGCGCCGCGCTCGCGCAGTCGATGCTGTGGGCCGTTGAATCCATCGAGTGCTCGGGCGACGCAGAACCCGACGAGGACGAGGCGTGGGAGCTCGCGACCTCGCGCGGGTGGATGCTCTCAGAGGCGATGGCCTACGCCGACGCGCGCGCGTGGGTCGCGGCACGGCACGATGAGCTCGCGGCCCGAGAGGGCGTGCGGCTCCGCGTCGAGGCCGCCGGTCTCGCGCTCCGCTGCGAGACGGTGGAGGGCGAGCGGTGGACCTTTCGCGCGCGGCCGTGCCTGTGTGACGCCGGGGTCGACGCGATCATGGTGCCGGTCACAGAGGCGACGCACGCGGTCGCTCGCCTCGACGAGGGCGACTCCGCGCTGCCCGCGGCGCTCGCGCACCTGACCTCGGTCCGGGTGCTCGCGCACGCGGCCGCCGCGTCGCCCCACTGCTCGGCGCTGCTCTCCATCGTGGTCGAAGGGGCGCTCTCGCGCTTGAAGTCGGAGGCGCGAGGTCCGCGGCGATAGCGTCTCCGCCGGGTCCCCCGCACGGAGCGCTCGGGGGATCAGGCGTCTGGCTCGCGTTCCCTCCGGGGTGAGGCCGAAGCGCGAGGCAGATCGGTGGTCGCCGTGGACAGTGTGCTCTGCGACAGCCCCACCGCGCGCGGGGCTCAGTCGCTCTCGCGGGCGATCATCGACACGTCGACGTCGGGGCCGAACTCGCGCTCGAGGGCCTCGCGAAAGCGCGCCTTCATCGCGTTCACCACCTGCCCCATGCGCTGCTTGCTCACGCCGTAGCGCGCGCCGAGGTCGGAGAGCGACGCGGGCTCTTCGGCGAGCAGGTGCTCGTCCCAGAGCGCGCGCTCGCGGTCGTCTTTGAGGGTGGCGCGAAAGCGTGACGCGATGCCCGCGAGGCGCGCGCGGAGCTCGGTCGAGGCCGCGTGGTCCTCGGGGGAGCCCTCGTCTTCGTCGGAGTACGACTCGCCCAGCGTGCGCCCCTCCTCGCGGATCGGCGCGTCGAAGGACATCTCCGGCGCGTCGAGGGCGCGTGACACCTCGCGGATGTCCTTCTCCTCCACGCCGATGCGCTCGGCGAGGGCCTCGACCGTGGGGTCGATCCCCATGAGCCGGAGCTTCGAGCGCTCGCGCTCCAGCTGAAAGAACAGCCGCCGCCCCGCGCGGGTGTTGCCCGTGTGCACGAGGCGGTAGTTCGTCAGCACGAAGCGCAGGATGTACGCGCGGATCCAGTACGCCGCGTAGGTCGCGAAGCGCGCGCCGCGCTCGGGGTCCCAGCGCTGCACCGCCGTCACGAGCCCGACGCTGCCCTCCTGCACGAGGTCGAGCACGTTGTTCCACGCGCGGCGAAAGTCGTACGCGATGGCGACGACGAGGCGGAGGTTGTGCACCACGAGCCTGCGCGCCGCGTCGGGGTCGCCGCTCGACTGCACCCGGCGCCCCAGCTCCCGCTCCTCGGAGTCGGGCAGCGGGGGAAACTCCCGAATCCGCTGCATGAACGCCGTGAGCGCGTCGGTGGGGCCGACCCGCGCGAGGGCCTTCGAGAGCGCCTCGATGTTCTCTTCGTCGTCTCCGCCGCCCTCCTCCGCGCCGAGGTCTTGCACGAGCTCGCCCTCGAGGGCCTCCTCGTCGGACTCATCGTCGTCTTGCGACGGCTCCTTCGCTTCGTCGGGGGCTTCGGTCACGGCGGCGATTTCTAGCACGACTCCGCCGCCTCGCTTGACCTGCGCCCCTCGGACGCGTTGCGATCCCCCGCGATGCGAACGGCTCCGCTCCTGCTCGCCCTGCTCGCCGTCGGCTGCCGGCGTGACGCCCCCGCGCCCGCGCCCGCGCCGAGGCCGAGGGCGACCGACGTCCCCCGGGTCGCGGCGCCAGTCGCCCCGGCTGACGTGCCGCCGCCGCGGCCCGACCGGGGGCTCGCCGCGACGATCATGGCCTGCTCCCGCGCGCGCCGGAGCGACGCGGGCGCGGGGTGGACCCTCACGCTGCGCTTCGTCGTGCACAACCAGTCCGACCGGGTGATGTCGATTCGCCGCGAGGGCATCGAGGTGCGCGCCGACGAGCGCGTCGCGGGAGACCTCAGCGCGCCAGGCGCCATCGAGGGCCCCGCGACGGTGGCGCCCGGCGCGCGCGTCGACATGACCCTGCGACCGGTGTTCCCTCCCTCGACCGATCCCCCCGTGAGCGTGAGCTTCTCCTTCGACAGCGTCGGCGGGCTGAACCACCCGATCTCGTTCCCGATCCCCTCGGGGACCTGACCGCGGCGGATGTCGTTGCGGCGCAAGGGGGATCTTCGCCTGGCCGGCCCCGTGGCAGGGCGTCGTGTCGACGTTGCGCGCGACGCTCGTGGTAGCCTCCCTGCCCTCTCATGCGCGCCAGCAAGCTCCTGCTCCCGCTCCTCGCCCTCGCGGCCTGCTCCACCGCCCGCACCCGCGCCCCCGAGGTCACCCCTCCCTCACGCGCGACCGCCGCGCGGTGGCAGCCGCGTCAGGGCCCCTCGCTCGAGTCGCTCCTCCGGGTGCACCGCGCCTGGGCTCCGTCTCCCTCGCCCGACGGGCGTCGGGTGGTGTTCCTCTCCGACAGCGCGGGGCTGCCCCTCGCGCACGTCGCCGAGGTGGGCGACGCGCCCTCGCCCGAGCGCGCGTGGAGCCGGCTCCTTGAGAGCGGCGAGCGGGTGCAGTACGCGCACTGGTCCCCCGGCGCCGCGGGGATCTTCTACGGGCAAGACACCGGCGGCGACGAGAACACCCGGATCTTTCGCGTCGCGCCGGGGCAGACCGCGAGCGCCGCGGCCCTCACCCCCGCGGGGGTGAAGACCTTCCTCGGCGCCTTCAACGCCGCGGGGACCTCCTTCGCGTTCACGTCCAACGAGCGCGACCGGGGGGCCTTCGACGTGTACGTGCGCGACGCGGCGGGCGACGCCCCCGCGCGGCGGGTGATGGACACCACGGGGCACTACGAGGCGGGCGATTTTTCGGAAGACGGCCGCACCCTCGCGGTGGTCGAAGAGCGCGGGAGCTTCGACACCGACGTGCACCTCGTGCCCGCGGCGGGAGGCCCCTCGCGGCGGATCACCACGCACACCGGCGACGTGCGCTACGAGTCCCCGCGCTTCTCGCGCGACGGGCGCGCGCTCTTCGTGATCACCGACGAGGGGCGTGAGTTCATGAACCTCGCGGCGCTCCCCCTCACCGACGCGACGGCGACGCGCGTCGCGCCGGTGTTCCTGCACGAGGAGGCGCACGACGTGACGGCCTTCGAGGTGTCGCGCGCGGGGTCGGTGATGGCCGCGGTGCTCAACGTCGACGGGTACTCGCAGCTCAGGCTCTACGACCTCGCCGCGACCGCGCCGCTCCACGAGCGCACGCGCCCGACGCTCCCCGCGGGGAACATTCGCACGCTGAACTTCACCGCCGACGGCGCGCAGCTCTTCTTGAGCCTCGGCCGCGCGGTGTCGCCCGACGAGGTGTGGCGGGTGAACACCCAGACCGGCGCCGTCACCCAGGTCACCGCGGCGGACCACGGGAGCTTCACCGAAGAGAGCTTCGTCGAGCCCACCCTCGAGCGCGTGCGGAGCTTCGACGGACTCGAGGTCCCCTTCTTCTTGTTCCGCCCGCGGGGGATGCGCGAGGGCGAGCGCGCGCCGGTGGTGGTGTGGGTGCACGGCGGCCCCGAGTCGCAGTTCACCCCGTATTTCTCGCCGGTGATTCAGTACCTCGTGGCGAGCGGCTACGTCGTCGCGGCGCCCAACGTGCGCGGCTCGACGGGGTACGGAAAGCGCTACGCGCACCTCGACGACGTCGAGCGCCGCGAAGACAGCGTGCGCGACCTGGAGTTCGTGAACCAGTGGCTCCGCGGGCAGAGCTTCGTGCGCCCCGACCGCATCGCGGTGACGGGCGGGTCGTACGGGGGATACATGGTCCTCGCGGCGATCACCCTCCAGCCCGAGCTCTGGGCGGCGGCCTGCGACATCGTGGGCATCGCGAACTTTCGCACCTTCCTCGAGCGCACGGCGTCGTACCGCCGGGCGCTGCGCGAGGCCGAGTACGGCAGCCTCGCCCGCGACGGCGCGGTGCTCGATCGGGTGTCGCCCATCCACCGCGTCGACCGCATCCGCGCGCCGCTCTTCGTGATCCACGGCGCCAACGACCCGCGGGTGCCGGTGCACGAGGCCGAGCAGATCGTCGCCGCGCTGCGCGCGCGCAACCAGCGGGTGGAGTACGTGCGCTTCGAGAACGAGGGGCACGGGATCTTTCGCATCGAGAACAAGGTCCGCGCGTACGGCGAGCTCGTGCGCTTCTTCAACGACGTGCTCGGCGCGCCCTGATCGAGAGAGAGAACACGATGTCACAGACGCTTGCGGTGATCGGCGGCAGCGGGCTCTACCAGATGCCCGGACTCACAGACGTCGACGAGGTGCGGGTGAGCACCCCCTGGGGCGACCCCTCCGACGCGGTGATTCGCGGGCGCCTGGGAGACACGTCGATGCTCTTTCTCCCGCGGCACGGCAGGGGTCACCGGGTCTCGCCCACGGCGATCAACTACCGCGCGAACCTCTGGGCGCTGAAGAAGCTCGGCGCGACGCAGGTGGTCTCGATCTCCGCGGTGGGCTCGCTGCGCGAAGAGGTCGTGCCGGGTCACCTCGTGGTGGTCGACCAGTTCATCGACCGCACCCGCCACCGCGCGTCGAGCTTCTTCGACGAGGGCGTGGTCGCGCACGTCTCCGTCGCCGACCCGGTGTGCCCGGTGCTCGCGAGCGCCCTCGCGGCGGCCGCGCGCAGCACCGGCGCCACGGTGCACGAGGGCGGGACCTACGTGTGCATCGAGGGCCCCCGCTTCAGCACCCGCGCCGAGAGCCACCTGTGGCGCGCGTGGGGCGCGAGCGTGGTGGGCATGACCAACGTGCCCGAGGCCTTTCTCGCGCGGGAGTGCGAGCTCCCCTACGCGACGCTCGCCCTCGCCACCGACTACGACTGCTGGCGCGAGCACGACGAGGTCGACGTCACGGCGATCCTCGCGGTGATTCGCGACAACGTCGCGCGGGCGCAGGAGGTCGTGCGCGCGCTCGCGGCGAGCCTGCCCGACCCCGCGAAGAGCCCCGCCACGGGCGCGCTGCGCTACGCGGTGATGACCGCGGCGGAGCACATCACCGACGCGCAGCGGGAGAAGTATTCGCTGTTGATCCCGGGTCTCGGGGGATGACGCCCTCGACCCCCTCCTCCATGGGCTTCGCCGGTGGAGGAGGGGGTGGAGGGGCCACGGGGCGAGCGCCCTACCGCGGCGGCTCGAGCCACGGGGTGATCTCGTCGCACTGGCTGCGGCGCAGGCCCGCGCCCGCCATCGGCGTCGCGGAGATGTCGAGGTGCCCGTCGCTCTCGGCGGCGTAACGCGGCCACGGCACGGCGCCCGCGCCGTTGGGGTCGGAGCCCGCGGCGAAGCGGGTCCAGTAGCCCTGGGTGAGGTCGACCACCGGACCGTCGATGTCGCGGTAGCGAAAGACGCCGGTGAAGTTGCCGAACACGAAGGGCAGCTCGGCGGAGTGAAAGACCCCGAGACGGAGGAGCATTCCGAACTGCGTCTCGTGGGTGAAGTGGTAGAGAAAGACCGGGAGCGACGCGTTCGCGTACTGCCGCGCGAGGTCGCGGGCGGGGCAGATGAAGGCCGCGTCGGCGAGGAAGGCGTTGTACGCCGCGTTGATGCTCGCGAACATCGCGGGGGCGTAGAGGCGGTTGACCACGTCGTCGGTGTGCCCCGGCACGAGGCGCTCCACCGCGGCGCGGTACGCGTCCATGGTGGTGATGGGCGCGGTGAGGGTGAAGACCGTGCCCTCGTCGCGGTTGGTGCCCGCCATCAGCGGCACGCGCGCGAAGCGGCCGTTGTGAAACGCCGCCCACGGGGTCTCGGGGATCACCCTGCCGTCGATGTTCGGCTGAAACCGCGCCTCGAAGCGCACGAGCTCGTTCGTCGACGGCATCGCGGCCACGACCTCGGCGGCGCTCTTCGCGCGCAGGCACGCGGGCGCGTCGGTCGCCGAGTCGCAGCCCAGCGCGGCGACGAAGCGTCGCCCGAGGGAGTAGGCGCTCTCGACGGGGGCGCGCGCGTCCTCGTCGCGCAGGGGCATGAGCATCACGGTGCTGGTGCCGCTCTCGGTGATCGCGCGGTGGAACAGGTCGCGCGACGCGGGTGCGATGAGGTGCAGGCTCACGGCCATGGAGCCCGCGCTCTCGCCGAAGAGCGTGACGTTGCCGGGGTCACCGCCGAAGGAGGCGATGTTGTCGCGCACCCAGCGGAGGGCGGCCTGCTGGTCCATGAAGCCGTAGTTGCCCGAGACGCCCTCGGCGTCGGACTCCATCGAGAGGGAGGGGTGCGCCAGGTAGCCGAGCTGACCGAGGCGGTAGTTCAGGGTGACCACCACCATCCCCCGCCGCGCGAGGAGCTCGCCGTCGTAGTCGCCGCCCCAGGTGTGCCCGCTCGTGAAGCCGCCGCCGTGAATGAACACCATCACCGGGTGGCGCTCGGTCGAGGCGCCCACGCGAGGGGTCCAGACGTTGAGCGAGAGGCAGTCCTCCGACGTGGGGGCCATGCCGAGGATCATCCCCGCGGGCTGCGGGCAGCCGGGTCCCTTCTGCTGCGCGTCGCGGGGTGTGGTCCAGGGGGTGACGGGCGCGGGCGCGCGCCAGCGGCGGTCGCCTACGGGGGGCGCCGCGTAGGGGATGCCCAGAAACCTCGCCACACCCCCCTGCGCGACCCCGTCGAGGGCGCCGCTGGTGATCATGACCCGCTGCGGCACTGGGGGTCCTGCGTCGACGGGGACGTCCTCGGGGGTGGTTTCGACGTCCTTCGAGGCGGGCGCGTCGGCGCGGGGGACGTCGGCGCTCGCGTCGCCCGCGACCGTGGCGTCGACCGGGACGGCGGGAGTGCTGGAGCACGCCGCGAGGGCGAGGAGGAGCGGGAGAGCCTGCGCGCGCATGGGGGACTCGTGCCACGATTCCGCCGCGCTGCGAAGCGCCCAGCGGGGGTAAGGAGCCTACGACGCGAGGGGGCGGGCCTTGAGATGTCGAGGCGACCACTCCTGTGCGATCCTTCGCGCAGGAGTCTCGCGGATGCTTCAGAACCTGCTCGGGTCACATGTCTCTCCCAGCAGCGTCGCATCGGACTCGTGCGGGTTGAGCGTCGGTCGGGCCGCTGCGGCGGTCGACGGTGACGCTCGCGTCCGCGGCACCCCGAACACCTCATGGAACACCATCTGCAACGGCCAGCGGGTACCCTGCTGCCGCTGACGTGAACGACGCCCCCGCCCGCCGCTACGACCGCTACCGCGCCGCCCTCGGCGACCGCCCCCTCCCCGCCGTGCTCGTCGACCTCGCGGCCTTCGACGCCAACGTCGCGACCGCCCTCGCGGGCGTGCGCGGGAGCGCCGCGAGGGTGCGCCTCGGGAGCAAGTCGGTGCGCTGCGTGGCCCTCCTCAAGCGCGCCGCCGAGGGCCTCGGCGAGCGCTTCGGGGGCATCCTCGGCTATCACCCGCGCGAGGCGAAACACCTTGTCTCCCAAGGCTTTCGAGACGTGCTCGTGGCCTACCCCTCGCTGCACCCCGCGGACCTCGACGCGCTCTGCGACTGCGCCGAGGCGGGCGCGACGGTCACCGCGATGGTGGACGACGTCGCGCAGGTCGAGCGCCTCGCGGCGAGGGCGACGGAGCGGGGCGTGGTGGTCCCCGTGGCGCTCGATGTCGACATGGCGTGGCGGGCGGGGCCGCTCGTGCTCGGCGTGCGGCGCTCTCCGATCTGCACCGCCGACGCCGCCCTCGCCCTCGCCCTCCGCGTGCGCGACGCGAGGGGCGTGACCCTCCGCGGGTTCATGGGCTACGAGGCGCAGATCGCGGGCCTCCCCGACCGCGACGCGCGGGGCCGGCCCCTCGGCGCCCACGCGCTCTTGAAGCGCCTCTCTCGGCCCGCGGTGCGCGCGAGGCGCGAGGCCGTGTACAACACCCTGCGGGACCACGGCTTCGAGCTCGACCTCGTCAACGGCGGGGGCACCGGGTCGCTCCGCTTCACCGCGGGCGACCCGTCGATCAACGAGGTGGTCGTGGGCTCGGGGCTCCTGGGCGGGCACCTCTTCGACGGCCTCGACGAGTTCGCGGTGGAGCCCGCGGCGTGCTTCGCCCTCCAGGCCGCGAGGCGCCCCGCGGACGACATCGTGACCTGCCTCGGCGGGGGCTGGGCGGCGTCGGGCGCGGCGGGCCCCGACCGGCTCCCGCGCCCCTGGCTCCCCGAGGGCCTCGCCCTGCTCCCCCTCGAGGGCGCGGGCGAGGTGCAGACCCCCGTGCGCGGCGACGCGGCGCGGGGAATTTCCCTGGGCGATCCGGTCTTCTTTCGCCACGCCAAGGCGGGCGAGCCCATGGACCGCGTCGATCGCGCGCTGCTGATCGAGGGAGACGCGGTGCGCGACGAGGTGCCCACCTACCGGGGCGACGGCCTCGCCCTCGTGTGACGCGCACGCCGCTTGTGAGGATCACCTCTCACGGGCTATACCCTCGGACCTCATGGCGGTGGTGCAGAACGACGTCGCGCGAATTGAGGGCCACCTCAAGGAGCTTGGCTGGCCGGTGATCTCGCTCGCGCCGGGCACCTGGCGCTCGAGCTTTCGCGGCCGCGTGAGCGCGTTTCCGCTGGTGATCCAGGTCGAAGACGGCTGGTGCAAGCTCCGCGTGCTGCCCATCGTGCGGCTCCCCGCCGACGACCTGAAGGCCGACGTGCTCTACAAGCGCCTGCTCAAGCTCAACGGCGAGATCCTCCTCGCGCGCTTCTCCCTCGACGAAGACGGCGACGTGATCCTCTCGGTGGAGCTCCCGCTCACCGACCTCGACGCGAGCGAGATCCGCGACGCCCTCGACGTGCTGTCGGTGTACGCCGAGCGCCACCAGGGCGAGCTCCGGCAGCTCGTGGTGTGAGCGTGCGGCGCCTCGGCCTCGCGCTCCTCGTGACCCTGGGCTGCGCGGCGGAGTCGCCGTCGTTCAGCTTCAACCGCGACGCCTCGGTGGCCCTCGACGCCGCGCGCGTCGACGCGGCGCCCGAGGCGGGCGGGCTCGATGTCCCCGCGATCCCCGTCGACACCCCCGAGGCCCTCGACAACGTGCGGGTCTTCGCGCACTCGAGCGACTCGCTCTACACCCTCAACCCGCGCACGCTGGGCGTCGTGCGGGTGGGTCCGTTCCTGTGGCCCTCCGACGGCAACGACCACCGCATGACCGACATCGCGGTGAACGCCGCGGGCGACATTTGGGGGATCACCTTCGGCGCCCTCTACCGCGTCGACCCGATGACCGCGCGCTGCACCTACGTCGCCGACTTCGCGGGCAGCACGGTGAACGGGCTGAGCTTCATCCCCGCCGACGAGTTCATCGGCGGCACCGAGCAGCTCATCGCCGCCGACCGCTCGGGCATCGTGTACCGCGTCGACACCGTGACAGGCCGAGCCACGCAGTACGGCTCCTTCGGCAACGGCGTGGGCTCGTCGGGAGACATCGTCTCGGTGGTCAACGCCGGCACCTTCGCCACCGTGGTCTCGGGGGGCCTGGAGTACCTCGCGCGCATCAACCCCCAGACCGGCGCGGCGACCCTGATCGGACAGACCTTTCAGTCCGAGACCTGGGGGCTGGGCTACTGGCGCGGCTCGGTCTACGGCTTCACCAGCAGCGGGCTGGTGGTGCTCATCGACATCGAGACGGGCCGCGCGACCCCCGAGCAGCGCACGGGCCCGCCCTGGTGGGGCGCGGGCGTGACCACCCTCGCGCCCACCGCGCCCCCCTGAAGGCGACGAGCGTGTCAGCCGCGGGTTGAACGGCTCGCCCTGCGGCGTCCCCTCGCGAGCGCGAGGAGCGAGAGCAGCGCGAGAATCCCTCCCCCGCGACCAGGACGCGCGGCGCTGCACCCGCCGCCGTTCATCATGGGCGCGACCGCCCCGCCGTCGGCGACGTCTTCTGCGCGAGGCGCGTCGGTCACGACCGCGGGCGCGTCGGTCACGACCGCGGGCGCGTCGGACGCTGACACGGGCACGTCGGTGGGCGCGCCGGCGTCTGCACGCGACGGCGCGCAGGTGATCTCGGCTTCGACCTCGTTGCTCAGCAGGGCGAGGTCGGAGCCGGGCACCGTCGCGCGAAACTGAAAGCGATGGAGGCCAGGCGGAATCGCGAAGGTCTCCGCCGGCGAGGGCGTGCCGCACACGACGTAGGGGAGCTGGTCTGGGCCCGCGAAGAGGTTGCGACTCGGGACGGTCGCGCCGTCACCCGTACGCACGGAGCCCCTCGGCCGCCCGTCGACCAGGAACTGCACGAGCAGGAGCGAGCTCCACGGCGCGGCGTCGGACGAGAGGGCCAGAGACGGCGCGCGGCTCGCGACGTCGGCGGTCGTCCCGCAGCTCCCGTCGAAGCTGTCGGGCGGGACCACCATCCGGCCCTGCTGGAGCGCGCCCATCGACAGCGTGCCGAGCGTTGTCGGGAACGGAACCGCCGGGCCGACGAGAAAGCTCGTCGTCACGGCTCCCTCCATGGCTCCCGACGCGGCCGAGCAGAACGTGTTGGCGGTGAGGGTGTATCGCGCGCCGACCGCCCACGGCTCCGCCGGGCGAATGAGCTGCACCGACGTGTTCATCGCGAAGGGCGAGAGCGCGGTCGCGACCTCAGCGGGCATCACGCCCTCGCGCACGAGCCGAAGGTCCGACGCCGTGGGTGCGCGCTCGAGGCGAGCGATCCCCCAGACGAGCGCGGGGAGGTTCGCGGGGATCATCCTCGTCGTGTCGGGGAGCGACCCAGGCACGAGCACGCTCGGCGGACACGCCTCCTGCGAGCACGCCGACGCGTCGCGCCCCCAGAGTCCGCAGAGCGCAGCGGCGATGAGATTCAGCGAAGCGAGTCGTGGAGTCATGATGGTTCCTTGCAGAGCATGAACGATGCCGGGCCGTGAACTCTACGTTCGACGGGCTCCCATTGTGCCAGGGTGAGACCCACGCGAGCCGGTCGCGCTTGTGGCATGGTCATCGCGGCGTGGCGAACGAACGAACCCCTCCCCGATGGCGCTCGCGCGCCCCCGCGCAGCGCACCCTCGCGCTCGTCTTCGCGCTGCTGGGCTGCGCAGAATCGCCGCGGCTCACCCTCGGCGACGGCGGCGCGCGCCTCGACGTCACCCTCGACGGCGCGCTGCGCTGCGGCACCTGCGAAGGGCGCACCTTCACGCCCTGCACGGCCGACGGAGGACCCGGGACGCCGGTGGTGTGCGAGGTCGAGTGCACCCAGGGGCGGGGCTGCCTCGAGTGCGCGCCGGGGCAGACGATCTGTGTGGGCGACGAGGTGCGGCGCTGCACCGCCGAGGGCACGCCGGGCGCGGTCATCGAGCGCTGCGACGGCGAGGGCGCGGTGCTCTGCCGCGACGGCGCGTGCGTGTCGGCGTGTCGGCTCGCGGCCGAGTCGCCCTCGAACGTCGGCTGCGAGTTCTGGGCGGTGGACCTCGATCAGCAGGACGGCTTCGGCGACCCCGCGAGCGCGCCCTGGGGCGTCGCGCTCTCGAACGTCGGCGCGACCCGCGCGCAGGTCACCATCGAGCTGAACGACGCGCCGCCCGGCGAGCCCGCGCGACCGAGGACCATCGCCGACCTCTCCGTGGGTCCGGGCGATTTGCGCGCGGTGGTCCTCCCGACCCGCGAGCTCGACTGCGGCGCGCGGCCCAATGACTACGCGTCGCCGGGGACCTGCCTGTCGTCGAACGCGTTTCGCATTCGATCGACGTCGCCGATCATCGTCTATCAGTACAACGTCTTCGCGAACGCCTACTCGAACGACGCCTCGCTGCTGCTCCCGACGAGCGCGCTGGGCCGGGTCTACCGGGCGATCGGCTGGCCCGCGGGGCACCCGGTCCCCCTCCTCGGGATCATCGACCGCGCGTACGTCACCGTCGTCGGCGTGCGCCCCAACACCCGCGTGACGGTGCGTCCGACCTGGCGCATTCGGGGCAACGCGCCCATCGCGGCGACGATGCCCGGCGGCGAGATCGTCGCGACGCTCGGTCCCTTCGACGTGCTCAACCTCGAGACCGACGACGGGACCTTTCAAGACGACCCCCGCACGATGGCCGACCTGAGCGGCACCTCGATCGTCGCGTCAGAGCCCGTCTCGGTGTTCTCGGGCGTCGAGACCACCAGCGCGCCGGGAGGGGTCCTCGAGGTCCCGCGGCCGTCGGGAGAGGGGGGCAATTGTTGCCTCGATCACCTCGAAGACCAGATGTTCCCTGTCGAGTCGCTGGGCACGCGCTACGTGGTCCCGCGGAGCCCCGTGCGCTCGACCGGGGGCTACCGCGAGCCTGACATCCTGCGCTTCGTCGGCGCGGCGGAGCCCGCGACGGTGAGCACCTCGCTCCCCGCGCCCTTCGACTCCTTCACGCTCCAGCCCGGCGAGGTGCGCACCACGTGGACGCAGCGCAACGTCGTGGTGACCTCGGACCGGCCCGTGATCGTCGGGCAGATCCTCGTGAGCAACGAGTACGTCGACGGGCCGCACATCGGCGACCCCTCGCTCACCGTGCTCCCCCCCGTCGACCAGTTTCGTCAGGACTACGTGGTCCTCACGCCAGGGTCATGGACGCAGAGCTGGGCCGTGCTCGTCGCGCAGCCCGGCGCGACCGTGAGCATCGACGGCGATGAGCTGCTCACCTGCATCATCGAGCCCGCGGGGACCCTCAACGGCGTCACCTGGGAGTCGCGGCGCTGCCCGCTCAACGCGGGCGTGCACCGCCTCGGGGGAGACCGCCCCTTCGGCGTGGTGGTGTACGGATACGGCAGCGCCGGGTCGTATGCGTTCGTGGGCGGCGCCGACGTGCGTCGCATCTACGACCCGCCGGGCTGATCGCGCGCTCCACTTCACCCGCGAGGATGTGGCACAACTCCGCGCTGTGAGCCGCACCTCAGACTTTCCCACGCTCCGTGTGCTCGAAGACCGCTTCGAGGCCGAGGGCGCCTTCGCCCGCTCGCAGGCCGACTACCTGCGCCCCGACCCCGACGCCGTCGCGACCCTCGACGCGCTCCTCGCGCAGCGCAAGATCGGCGTCGTCGCGCACTACTACATGGACCCGCAGCTCCAGGGCGTGCTCGCCGCGTGCTCCTGGCCGCACATTCACATCAGCGACTCCCTGGTGATGGCCGACCGCGCGGTCGACTTCGCGCGCGCGGGGTGCGCCGCCGTCGTGGTGCTCGGCGTCGACTTCATGAGCGAGAACGCCCGCGCCATGCTCGACAAGGCGGGCTTCACGAACGTGCCCGTGTACCGCGCCGCGGCCGAGCCCATCGGCTGCTCCCTCGCCGCCGCGGCCGACACGCTCACCTACGACGCCTGGCTCGCCCGCGCGGCCAAGACGCCGAAGAGCCTGCACGTGGTCTACATCAACACGAGCCTGCGCACGAAGGCGCGCGCGCACGCGAAGGTCCCGACGATCACCTGCACGTCGTCGAACGTCGTGCAGACCGTGCTCTCGGCCTTCGCCGCGGTGCCCGACGCGCACGTGTGGTTCGGCCCCGACACGTACATGGGCGCGAACCTCGGGCGCTTCTTCGACACCCTCGCGACGCTCCCCGACGAGGAGATCCGCGCGCTGCACCCCGCCCACGACCGCGCGTCGGTGAAGGCGCTGCGGGCGCGCTTCGACTGGTTTCGCCAGGGCAATTGCGTGGTGCACCACATGTTCGGCGCCGAGGTCGTGCGCCGCGTGCGCGACGAGGAGCCCGACGCCCTCGTGACCGCGCACCTCGAGGTGCCGGGCGAGATGTTCGAGCTCGCCCTCGAGGCCCGCGCTCACGACCGCGGCGCTGTGGGATCGACCTCTGACATCCTCCGCTTCGTCTCGCGCAAGGTGAAGGAGGCCGTGGCCGCGGGCGACCAGCGCGCGGTGCGCTTCATCCTCGGCACCGAGGCGGGGATGGTGACGTCCATCGTGCGCGACGTGCAGCGCACGCTCCGCGAGCACGCGGGCTCGGGGGTCGCCGTGGAGGTGGTGTTCCCCGTGGCGAGCGACGCCGTGGCCGCGACGCTGGACCCCGGCCTCGTGGTGGTCCCCGGGTCCGCGGGGGGCGAGGGGTGCTCCACCGCGGGGGGCTGCGCGACCTGCCCGTACATGAAGATGAACTCCCTCGACGCGCTCACCGACCTCGCGCGGCGCATCGGCGCCGTCGACGACGACGCGCTCGCGGCCTTTCACCCCGCGGTCATCGACGAGCTCGTCGACGGACGGCGCGCCGCCGACGTCGCCGCCGAGGCCATTCTGCACATGCGCCACTTTCAACAGACGGGCGCGCTCCCCCAGAGCCTCGTCGACGACATCATCACCCGACGCGACCGCGCGACCTCCGAAGGCACCCGCGCGTGAGCGTGGCGGGGCCACGCAAGGCTTGTTTTTCCTGAATATTCTTCGGTTCTCTTCGCTCGCTGGCTAAGGTGCCCGGAGCCTCTCGGGTGAGAGGCGAAGGGAGTCGCTGTGCGTCCAACTTCAGCACATGGGGTCTTGACCGCCGGAGCGTTGCTCACGGCCTTGTTGGGCGGTTGCACCGTCGGGCGGAGCGTTCTGGCACCGCTCGACGACGCCGCCGCGGATGTCGGAGCCGCCGACGGCGGCGCGCTGGACGCCGCCGACGCGGTCGACGTGACGGTGGTTCCCCTCGACACCCCCGACGCGGTCGACATGACGGTGGTTCCCCTCGACACCCCCGACGCGGTCGACGTGACGGTGGTGCCCCTCGACACCCCCGACGCGGTCGACATGACGGTGGTTCCCCTCGACACCCCCGATGTCTCGACCGGCACGCGGCGGTGCAGCGACTTCATCGCGTGCTCGACGAGCTGCACCGACATCGGCTGCATCCTCGCCTGCGCGACGGGCTTCACCGCGAGCGCGCAGGTGCTCTTCAACAGCCTGTGGACCTGCGCGACCGCGAACTGCGCGATGACCCCGACCTTCACCTGCGTCGAGCAGCGGGTCACCTCGGGCGCGTGCGACGCCTTCGTGCAGGCGTGCATGAACGACGGCGCCGACGGCGGCGTCGACGCCGGGCCCGCTGACGTGCCGCCCACCTGCGGCGCCGGGCAGAGCGTGTGCTCGGGCGTGTGCGTGAACCTGATGACGAATTCAGCGAACTGTGGCTCGTGCGGCAACGGCTGCCCCTCGGGACGCAGCTGCGTGACGGGCGCCTGCGCGTGCCCCCTGGGGCAGTCGTCTTGCGGCAGCGCCTGCGTGAACCTCTCGAGCAACACCCAGAACTGCGGCTCGTGCGGCAACGCCTGCCCCTCGGGTCAGGTCTGCCGCACGGGGAGCTGCCAGGCGACCTGCGCGAGCGGCTCGACCCTCTGCGGCACCCAGTGCGTGACCACGGGCGACGACCCCAACAACTGCGGCGGATGCGGAAACGTTTGCCCCTCGGGGAACATCTGCTCCAGCGGCCAGTGCGTGCCGGTCGTGACCATCGACCAGATCGGCTGCGCCGACGGCACCCGCGAGGCCTTCGTGAACCGCACGAGCTTCCCGCAGATCGCGGGGTGCTCCGGCGCCTGGTCGTTGCCAGGGATCTTCCCGGCCATCCCGGCGTCGACGATGAGCCAGTGCGCGACCTTGGGCAACAGCTCGACCACCGCGCCGGCGAACGGCATGGGCTGCGCGTCGTCGAACCTCTGCGCGCGCGGCTGGCACATCTGCAACGGCGGCGAGATTCGCACGCGCACGATGAACATGGGCTGCACGGCCACCACCGACTACCCCGCGAGCTCGTTCTTCGCGGCCGCGGTCTCGGGCACCGGCTGCTTCGTGTGCGCGCTGCGCTCGAACACCATGACCGGCTCGGCGTGCACGTCGCTGAACTGCGCGCAGAACTGCCAGGAGAGCGGCGACTTGAACAATGACTTCTTCGGGTGCGGCAGCTACGGCGCGCCGGTGCAGGCCGGCATCAACTGCGACGGCCTCAACCGGGTGTCGGGCAATGATTGCGTGTCGATCCCTGGCACCTGGAGCTGTGGCGGAATGACCCAGGAGAGCCGCACGGTCACCAAGACCGGGAACGCCAACGGAGGTGTGCTGTGCTGCCGCGACTGAGCTCCGCTCGTCTCCTGGTCACGGCCGTGGCGCTGGGCGCGCTGGCCGCCCCCGGCGTCGCGTCGGCCCAAGAGGGCGCCTCTCGCTTCGCGCTGCGCGGCGAGGTGGGCGCCGGGCTCGTGGTGAACGACACGCTCCGCCAGCGGCTCTCGTATGACTCCGCCGTGGTCCAGGTCACCGGGCGCCTGGCCTTCAACGTGGTGAACTGGCTCTCGCTCCAGCTCTCCGTGCACAACGGCTTCTACCTCACCTCGCAGACGGGCAGCGCGACCGGGCGCACGCTGGCGTTTCAAGGCGGCCTCCGCGTCGAGCCCGAGCTGGGACGCGTAGGACGCCTCTGGGTCGACGGCAACGCCGGCCTGGTGCTCACGGGCGACCAGCGGCAGTTCGGATTCGACGCGGGCCTCGGCTTCGAATTCAGGCTCGCGTCGTGGTTCGGCCTCGGGCCGTACGGGCGCTTTCACTACGTGCAGCACGACGCGGCGGTGAACCTCGCGGCGAACAGCACCGCGCTCACCTTCGGGCTCTCGTTCACCCTGCGAGTCCCCGAGAGCACTCCGGTCGCGGCCCCCGCCGACCGCGACGGCGACGGCGTGCTCGACCCCGACGACCTCTGCGTCGACGTGCCCCAGGGCGCGCACCCCGACCCCGCGCGCCGCGGCTGCCCCCTCGGCGATCAGGACGGCGACGGCGTGCTCGACCCCGACGACCAGTGCGTGGGCGTGGCCCAGGGCGAGCACCCCGACCCCGCCCGCGCCGGCTGCCCGCTCCTCGACGGCGACGGCGACGGGATCTTCGACCGCGATGACGCCTGTCCCGCTGTGGCGCAAGGGCCTACGCCCGATCCCGCCCGCGCGGGGTGCCCCGACGGCGACGACGACCGCGACGGCGTGGTCAACACCCTCGACCAGTGCAGGACGGAGCCCGCGGGCTTTCACCCCGACCCCGCACGCGCCGGCTGCCCCCTGCCCGACACCGACCACGACTCGGTGCCCAACCCCGTCGACGCCTGCCCGAACCAGCCGGGCGCGCCCAGCGCCGACCCTCGGCGCAACGGCTGCCCTGGGCTGGTGCTCATCCAGGCCGGGATGATTCGCATCGTGCGCCCGGTGTTCTTCGCGTCGGGCGAAGACACGATCCTGGAGACGTCGTTCCCCGTGCTCGAGGCGGTGGGCACGGCGCTGCAGGCGACGGCGGCGATTCGACGCGTGTCGATCCACGGTCACACCGACGACGTCGGCGACGACAGCGCCAACATGGACCTCTCGAACCGCCGCGCCGCGAGCGTCATGCGCTGGCTCACCGAGCACGGCGTCGAGGCCGGTCGCCTCGAGGCGCACGGCTTCGGCGAGACCCAGCCCGTGCAGGCCATCGACGGGCTCCGGGGACGCCGGCTGCGCGCCGCGCAGGCGCTCAACCGCCGGGTCGAGTTCCGCATCCTCGACCCGCAGATGCCCGAGCCGCCGCCCTCGACGCAGGCCGAGCCGCCCCCCTCACGCCGCCACCGGCGCCACCGCTCCCGCCACTGACCCCGCCGCGAAACTCCCCTACCGCACCGCGCGCATCGTGAAGCAGAGCTGACGCGAGGCGATGTTCGGCGATGAGATGCGCCACACCGCCGAGCCCGGGCGATCGGGGAGCTCCAGACGATACGGCGTGACCCCCTTGCGGTTGGCCGCGACGAGCGCGCGCTCCACCGCCGCGCCCTGATCGGGGGTGAACCTCAGGGTGATGTTCACCGGCGCGCCGCCGGGAAAGTACGCGACGTCGTCGATGCCGAGGGTGCCCACGAGGGCGCGCGAGGCGGGCACGCGCTCGAAGGAGATCACCAGGTCGCCGTCGGCGTGCGGGTGCGCGTAGACGCAGGGGAAGGGCGCGCCGTCGAAGGTGTGGGGCTCGGCGCGCAGGTGGTTCCACTCGGGGCCCTTGCAGGTCAGCCGGTTGCCCACGCGGGGGCAGTCGCCCGCGTCGGCGCCGCCCTCACGACGGGCGGCCACGCGGTCGGCGAAGGCCGTGTTGGCGTCGTAGGTCACCCGCGCGAGGCGCTGCGCGGCGAGGTCCCACACCGCGGCCCGGCCGCCGGGGTCGAGGGAGCGCCCCGGCCCGAAGCGCGCGAAGTACGGCCCCATGCCCCCCGCGGTCGCCGCGAGCCCGTAGACCCTGCGCACGCCCTGAAGGTCGTCGGTCGGAGGCACGCCCCAGAGCGACGGCAGCGGCGCGAGGGCCTCGAGGGTCTCGGGCGAGTCTTCGGCCACGAAGACCAGGTCGCGCGGGCCCGCCTCGGCCCGCACCGCGCGCACGAGCTCGCGGCGCGAGTCGGTCTTGCCGCGGGCGCGCTCGAGCACCTCGGCGCTCACCCCCAGCGCGACCACCGCCGCCGCGAGGGCCACGACGTCCCCCGCGGTCACCCGCCATCGAGAGGGCTCGCTCACGGCGCCATCAACCACCTTCGCCGCCAGTGCTCCAGCACCAGGAGTGTGTACAACGGCTTGCGGTGATCCGCGCGGCCGTCGAGGTGCTCGTCGATCCACCGCTGCACCGTGGAGGGCTCGAACCACCCCGACTCCGCCAGCCGCGCCGGGCTCAGCGTGTCGCGCATGAAGTCTCGCAGCGGCCCGCGGAGCCACTGACCCACGGGGGCGCCGAAGCCCTTCTTCGGCCGCTCGAGGATCTCCCGCGGCACCATCGCGCGCATCGCCTTGCGCATCAGCCACTTGGTGGTCCCACCGCGCACGCGCTGGGTCTCGGGGAGCGAGAGGCAGAACGACACCACCTCCGTGTCGAGCAGCGGCGCGCGCGCCTCGAGCGACACGCGCATGGTCGCCCGGTCGACCTTCTGGAGCACGCCTTCGCCCAGGTACACCCGGAGGTAGAACGCCGTCGCCGCGTCGAAATCGCTCGCCGCCCCGTCCCCCGCCGCGCGCGCGGCGTCGAGGGCGTGAGGAATCCCCTCGCGCAGGGCGGGGCCGAGCAGCGCGGGGAGTTCGCTGGGGTCGACCGACGCGAGCCACCGCGCGTGGCGGAGCGCGCCGCGGTCACCCAGGCCGTACGACATCTGCCGGAGCTTGAAGCCCGTCGAGAAGTTCTCGCCCGACGGGGGGAAGCGCGACGCGAGCGACGCCATCGCGCGCCCGAGCCTCGGCGCCGCGGGGAGGCGGAGCTGGTCGACGGAGAAGGTGGGGTACCCCGCGAGGATCTCGTCGCCGCCGTCTCCCCCGAGGGCGACCGTCACCTCCCGCCGCGCGAGGCGCGCGAGGAGCGTGGTGGGGAGGATGGACGTGTCGGCGTGGGGCTCGTCCATCGCGTCGAGCACCGAGGGCAGCAGGTCGAGCATCGCGCCCGGCGCGAGGACCTCGACGCGGTGGTCGGTGCCCAGGTGCCGCGCCACGGACTCGGCGTGCGCGCGCTCGTCGAAGCTCGGGTCTTCAAAGCCGATGGCGAAGGTCTTGACCCGCGGGTGGTGGCGCACCGCGCAGGCCGCGACGAGCGACGAGTCGAGGCCGCCAGAGAGAAAGATCCCCACGGGCACGTCGGCCACCAGACGTCGCGCGACGGCGCGGTCGACGCGGCGCAGGAACTCGTCGGCCAGCGCCTCGGTCGACGCCCGCACGCGGTTGCCGAAGACCGGCCGCTCGTAGACCTCCACGCGAGGGCCGCGGGCCTCGTCCCAGCGCAGCGCCTCGCCGGGCCCGAGCTTGCGCACGTTCGCGAGGATCGACCGGGGCTGCGGCACGAACTCGTGCGTGAGGAACTGCGACACCGCGGCGACGTCGATGGCCCGCTCGGCGCGCACGCGGGGGTGCGCCAGCAGCGCGCGGAGCTCGCTCGCGAAGACCAGTCCCTCGCGGCCGTCGGGGCCGAGCGCGGCGTAGTACAGGGGCTTCTTGCCGTAGCGGTCACGCCCCAGGAGGAGGGTGCGCGCGCGGGCGTCCCAGTACCCGAAGGCGAACATCCCGTGGATGTGCGAGAGCGCGTCTAAGCCCCAGCGCCGCAGGGCGTGGAGCAGCACCTCGGTGTCGCCCGTGGAGCGAAAGCGCTCCCCCTCGTCGACGAGCCGCGCGCGCACCGCGGCGTAGTCGTAGACCTCGCCGTTGAAGGTGAGCATCGCGCCGTCGTCGGGCGAGCGCATGGGCTGGGCGGACGCGGGCGAGAGGTCGACGATGGCGAGACGTCGGTGGCCGAAGCCGCAGCCGGGCATGACCTCGACGCCGTCGCCGTCGGGGCCGCGGTGCGCGAGGGTGTCGGCCATCGCGCGGAGCAGCGCGGGGTCTGGGACCGCTCCCTCGGGGAGCGCGATGCCGACGACGCCGCACACGCCGGGACCTCGTCAGGGCTCCGTGGGGGTGAAGTTCACCCGCTCGCCCACGAGGTAGGTCTTCTTGCCCTGGGACTCGTGATAGGTGCGGATCAAGATCTCTCCGAGCAGCCCCATCAGCAGAAACTGCACGCCCAGGGAGAACAGGAACACCGCGAGGAGCAGCAGGGTCGTGGGCTGGAGCCACACGCCCTCGAGGCCCAGGACGTGCTCCTTGATGAACTGCGCGACGAAGACCGCGCCCGAGAGCGAGCCCACGAGGCACAGCGCGAAGGCGGGCTTGCCGAAGAAATAGATCGGCTTGGTCGCGTACCCGCCGAGGAAGGTCACCGTGAGCAGGTCGAGCAGGACCTTGAACACCCGGTTGAGCCCGTACTTGCTCTGGCCCGCCACGCGGGGGTGGTGCGTGACCACCATCTCGGTCACCCGCGCGCCGGCCCAGCTCGCGTAGATCGGGATGAAGCGGTGCATCTCGCCGTAGAGCCCGTAGGGCTCGAGCACCCAGCGGCGGTACGCCTTGAGGGTGCAGCCGTAGTCGTGGATGCGAACGCCCGTGACCCGACCGATGAGCGAGTTCGCGACCATCGAGGGGAGGCGCCGGGTGACGGCCTTGTCCTTGCGGTCGCGGCGCCAGCCCGAGACCACGTCGAAGCCCCGGTCGAGCTCGGCGAGGAGCCGGGGGATGTCCTTCGGGTCGTTCTGCAGGTCGGCGTCCATCGGCACGATGATGGGCGCGCGGCTCTCGTCGATGCCCGCGGCGATGGCGGCGGTCTGGCCGAAGTTTCGGCGAAAGCGCACGACGCGCATCCAGGGGCGCGTGGCCGCGGCCTCCTTGAGCTGCTCGAAGGAGCCGTCGCGGGAGCCGTCGTCGACCAGCACCACCTCGGCGGGCTGCGGCAGCGCGGTGAGCGCGTCGTCGAGGGCGGTGAACAGCGCAGGGAGCGACTCGTGCTCGTTGAACACGGGGATCACGAGGCTCACCGCTGGCATGGGCGATGCGGACGACACGGCGCGGGCGCTGATAGCACAGCCGCAGAGAGAATGGTGCGCCCGAAGGCGTGCTCGGGGGTCGGCGGAGATACAATCGCCGGGAGCTATGGCGGGACACCCTGACGCCGCGGCGAACCCCGCCCTCGACGCGCTGAGCCGCCTCGACCCCGACGACTCCCTCGACGGCGCGTCCCTGCGGCGCTCGCTGGGGCTCGAGAGCGACTACCTGGCCGGGCGGATCCTCGCGCAGTTCGACGGCGACGGCGACGGCGTGGTGCGGGTGGGGGAGCTCGCGTGGCGCCTCCACACCCTGCTCGAAGGCCCTCTGCCCGAGCGCGTTCGCTTCGCCTTCGCCCTGCACGACCACGACGGCGACGGCGCGCTCTCCCGCGACGAGGTCGCCCGCATGGTGCACCTCTCCCTGGCCGAGAGCGGCCTGCGCCTCCCCGAGCGCACCTGCGAGCGCCTCGTGGGCGCCCTGCTCCGCGCCGCCGATCGTGACCTCGACGGGCGCATCTCCCTCGACGAGTTCAACGCCGTGGTCGAGTCGCACGGCCCCATGCGCGAGGCCCTCGCCCGGGGCGCGCTGCACCTGCTCGGGCGCTCGCTGGCCCGCGCGCCTGGGTCTGGGCCCGACCTGCGCGAGCGCCTGCGCCTCGCCTGGCCCACCTGGCTCTTCGTCGGGCTCTACGCCGCGTCGAGCGTCGGGATGTTCGCCGCAGGCGCGCTGACCTACCGCGCCCGCGGAGCCAACGGCTACGTGCAGCTCGCCCGCGCCTGCGGCTGGGCCATGGACCTGCAGCTGGGATGGATCCTCGTGCCCGCGCTCCGCGGGCTCATCACGCGCTTGCGCCGCAGCGTGATCGGCCCGCTGCTGCCCCTCGACGACGCGTGGCGGCTGCACCGCGTCGCGGCGGTCGCGCTGCTGGCGCTCGCGGCCGTGCACACCCTCGCGCACGTCGGCAACCTGGCCTCCCGCGACGTCTCCGTGCTCGACGCCCTCGCGCTGACCCCGGTGTGGACCGGCGTCGCCTGGCTCGCGGTCTTCGGCGTGATGCTGTGGTTCGCCCGCGAGGCGGTGCGCCGCTCGGGGCAGTTCGAGCGCTTCGCCCGCTCGCACCTGCTGTACGTCCCGTGGATCGCGCTGGCCTTCGCGCACGCGCCCGGTCCCCGGCCGTGGCTCGCGCTCCCCGTGGGGCTCTTCGCGCTGGAGCGCTGGCGGCGCGCGCGGCGTCGCACCTACGCCACGAGCGTCGCGCTGCTCGAACCCATGGCCTCGGGGGTGACCCTGGTGGTGCTCGCGCGGCCCGAGCGCTTTCGCTTTCAAGCCGGCGAGTACGTGTTTCTCAGGGTGCCCGCGGTGGCCCGGAGCGAGTGGCACCCCTTCACCCTCAGCAGCCACCCCGAGCGCAGCGACCTGCTCACCGCGCACGTGCGGAGCCTGGGCAACTGGACCTCGGCCCTGCACGCGATCGCCCTGCGCCGCAAGGAGATGGGAGACGACACGGCGCTGGAGGCCGAGCTCGACGGGCCCTACGGCGCGCCGGCCTCGGAGGTCTTTCGCGCCGAGGTCGCGGTGCTCGTGGGCGCGGGCATCGGGGTGACGCCCTTCGCGTCGGTGCTGGCGAGCCTCCTCGCGCGCAGCCTCGGCGAGGGCGAGGGGCTGGGGGTGGTGAAGAAGGTCTATTTCCTCTGGGTCGCGCGCGATCAGTTCGCCTTCGAGTGGTTCGCCGAGCTGCTCCGGGGCCTTGAGGAGAAGGACGCGCGAGGGCTCTTCGACCTGCGCATGTGGATCACCTCGGCCCGCGCCGACACCGGCGGCTCGACCCTCGGCGTGGCGCTCGACCTCCTCGCCGCGCGCACCGGCCGCGACCCCATCACGGGTCTGCGCGCCCGCACGCGCTTCGGCGCGCCGGACTGGGACGCGCTCTTCGACGAGGTCCGCGGGGCGCACCCGCGCGCGCAGGCGGGGGTGTTCTTCTGCGGGCCGCACGCGCTCGCGCCGGTGCTGCGCCGCGCGGCCTCGACCCGCGGCATGCGCTTTCACGAGGAGCAGTTCTGACGGTCGGTCAGCCCTCGCGCTTCGCCGCCGCGCGGGCCTCGACCTCGAGCTCGTGCCCCTCGCCCGCCGCCGCGCCCGCCTCGGCCTCGACGCGCACCCGCGCGCCGCCCACGCCCTGCAGCTCCTCGATGCGGCGCTTGAACTCGTGGGCCTTGTCGAGGGTGACGCAGAGCTTGCGTGTGCCTCCGCGGCCGTCTCTCGCCTCGATCACCAGCGCCAGGCCGCTGCCCCCCGGGGTGCTGTAGGCCCAGTACCCGTCGAGGGAGCGGCGAATGCCGAAGCCCCCGTAGCGCATCATCGAGTAGGACTCGACGCGCATCGAGACGATGTCGGCGACGGCGACCTTCGGCCCCCAGAGCCCGTACTGGATGTGCAGGTGCTCGCGGGTGAGCACCACCCGGAGGTGCGACAGCAGCAGCGTCGCCATCGCGAGGAGGGGCAGCGCGATGAGCGCCGGAAAGGGGTTGCCCGTGGCGACGCTCGCCCCCAGCTCGACGGCGCCCACCAGGCCCAGGAGCCCGAAGAACCACCCGGGCATGCGCCGACGCTCGTGGATCACCCCGCCGTCGGCGGACATGTACTTCGCTTCGTAGGCGTCGAGCTGCTGAGGAGGAGGGTCTTCGTCGCTCACGCGGCGAGAGGATAGTGCCCTTCGCCGCGCGGGACCACCGCGGGAGGGGGCCTCAGCGGCACTCGCCGCTGGCGTTGTCGCAGCGGGTGCCCGAGAAGAAGTTCGAGCAGAACGCGTTGCCGCCCAGGAGGTTGCAGCTCGGCGCGCACACCCTGAAGGTGTTCGACCAGCAGGTGTTCGAGGGGAAGGGCCCGCCGTTGCCCACGCCCCGGCAGTTCACCGCGGACTCGCAGCCGCAGGCGAACTCGTCGATGAGCGAGTTGCCGTTGTCGTCGCGGCCGTTGCAGCACTCGCCGCCGGGGTTCTGCGAGGGGCGGCAGTCGCTGTCGGCGCAGTCGGCGACGCCGTCGCAGTCGTTGTCGATGCCGTCGGTGCAGGCCGCGACGCCGAGCTCGCGCGTCGCCGTCGGGCGGCAGCACGCCGCGGTGCCCGCGCAGTCAGGGTCGGCGCAGTCGGCCTGCCCGTCGCAGTCGTTGTCGACGCGGTCGGAGCAGCTCCGCGCGTCGCGCTCGGGGGTCGGGGTGCAGGTGCAGAAGATGCTCGTGGCGCAGTCGCGGTCGGCGCAGTCGACGAGCCCGTCGCCGTCGTCGTCGACGCGGTTGTTGCACACCTCGGCGCCCGTCGCCTCGCTCACGTTCAGCACGAACTGCCCCGCGGAGTTGCTGCTGAAGCCGTCGAGAAAGACGTAGTAGGTCCCCGGCGTGGCCGCGAAGGTCACCCGAGACTGGAGGCCCATGGTGTCGTCGTTGCACGCCACCTGCGCGCCCATGTCGCACTGATCGCGGCGCACGAAGAGCACGGTGTCGAAGCTCGACCCGACGGTGTCGACGGTGATCGTGGCGGGGCGCGAGACGCGCAGGGCGTACACGAGGTCGGGGCCCGCGCCCCCCGCGCAGCCGGCCATGCCGGTCTGGGGCGTGTAGTCGTTGGCGGCGCCGAGGGTGGTCCCCGTGGTGGTCGAGGGCACGGTGAGGACGCGGGCCCCCTCGCAGCGGTCATTCCTCGGGGTGTTCAGGCAGTTGGGCGCCATCGCGCAGGCGGGGGAGGCGCAGTCGGTGAGCCCGTCGCAGTCGTTGTCGCGGCCGTCGGCGCAGGCCGCGGCCTCGGGGCCCGTGGGGACGCACATCAAGCAGGCCGGCGACATCGCGCACTGGGGCGACGCGCAGTCGATGAGCCCGTCGCAGTCGTTGTCGATCCCGTCGGCGCAGGCGGTGAACTCGGGCGCCGTGGGGACGCACATCTGGCAGCGGGAAAGGTCGCGCAGTCAGGGTCGCGGCAGTCGGCGAGGCCGTCGCCGTCGTCGTCGACGCCGTTGTCGCGAACCTCCACCGCGCCGACGCGGGTGTTGAGCACGAAGGGCCGTTGGAGCCGCCGAAGCCGTCGAGGACGATGAAGTACGTCCCCGGCTCGGCGTTGGTGAGCACCGCCCGCGAGGTCACGCCCGAGCCGCTGTCGTCGTCGCAGCTCACCACCGAGGCGGGGTCGCCGCAGCGGTCGCGGTAGACCTGGAGCACGGTGTCGAAGCTCGAGCCCTCGGTGTCGATCACGATCGTCTGCCGCACGGGGTTGCGCAGCACGAAGACCACGTCGAGGCCGCCGGGGTTGGCGCAGTTGGGCTCGAGGTTGTTCAGCGCGCCGGTGGTGGTCCCGACCGCGCGGCCCGGCAGCCCGATGGGCATCGCCGTCGTGCAGCTGTCGTTGGGGACCATCGCGCACGCGTCGGTGCGCGCGCAGGCCGCGTCGGCGCAGTCGGTGGCGCCGTTGCAGTCGTTGTCGCGGCCGTCGCCGCACTGCTCGGGGCCGGTGGGCACGCAGGCCACGCAGCCCGGCACCATGGCGCACTCGGGGTCGGCGCAGTCGGTCCGCCCGTCGCAGTCGTTGTCGCGGCCGTCGGCGCAGGCCATGGGGTTCGACTCGGGGCCGGTGGGCACGCACATCTGGCACGAGAGCGACGTGCGGCAGTCGCTGTCGGCGCAGTCGGTAATGCCGTCGCAGTCGTTGTCGCGGCCGTCGGCGCAGGCGGCGTCGGTCTCGGGGCCGGTGGGCACGCAGGCGCCGCAGGCGGGGGTCGCCGCGCAGGCGCGGTCGCGGCAGTCGGCGAGGCCGTCGCAGTTGTTGTCGCGGCCGTCGCCGCACCGCTCCGCCGCCCGGGGGTTCACCGCGCGGTCGTCGTCGTCGCAGTCGTCTCCGCCGCAGCGCGCGGCGATGAAGCCGTCGCCGTCGGCGTCGACGGGCGTCGCGCTCGACACGCAGGCGCGCGCCGTGTCGTCACATCGCTCTGTGGTGCAGGCGTTTCCGTCGTCGCAGAGCACAGGGCGGCCCGGCGCGCAGCCCCGCCCCGGCACGCACACCTCGGCGCCGTCGCAGAAGCGCCCGTTGTCGCAGCGCGCGTTGTCGGGGCGCGAGACGCAGCCCGCGGCGGGGTCGCAGGCGTCGGCGGTGCACGCCACCCCGTCGTCGCAGCGCAGCGCCTCGCCCCGCACGCAGGCGCCGGCCCGGCAGAGCTCCCGGCCGTTGCACACGTCGCGGTCGTCGCACTGCGCGTCGGAGGTGCACCCCTCGGTGACGCAGCCGCGCATCACGTCGCAGCGGCCGGGCGCCGGGCAGCGCGCGTCGTCGGGGGTGTTCGCGCAGGTGCGGGCGGCCTCGTTGCAGGTGTCGACGGTGCAGCTCTGCCCGTCGTCGCAGTTCACCGGCGCGCCGGCGACGCACCGGCCCGCGCTGCACGACTCGGCGCCGTTGCAGAACACCCCGTCGTCACAGTCGAGGTTGGCGAAGCACGCGCCGCCGTCGGGTGTGTCAGGCCGGTCGAGTGGCACATCGATCGCGACACCGCCGTCAGGGAGCGGGTCCACCTCCAGCTCGGAGCGGCCGCAGCCGACGAGGGCGAGGAGCGCGCAGAGCGCGAGGGCGGAGCGGATCGGGGGGTGCGAGGTCATGGCGGTTCCTTCGTGACGCGAGGGCTACACGGTCCGCATAGCACTTCGCGCGCCATTGGATCACCGCGGCCCTCGCGGCCGCCAGATTCACGCGCGATCGATCACCGTGTGAATCGCAAGCACGTCGCTCGACGACGCGGGCGCCGGGGCGATGAGCTCGCGGTGCAGGAGCTGCGTCGAGAGCACCCCGACGAGGGCCATGTTGTCGGCGTTGCTGAACGAGAGCTCCCCCTTCGCGGCGCGGCGCCGGCACTTCGCGTAGAGGGTGGCGACGGCGTTCGGGTCCCACACGCCGACCTCGCGCAGGCTCGACTCCGAGAGGACCTCGGCGACCCACTCCGGGGCGTTGTCACCCACGAAGCTCGCGGCGTCGGGCGCGCGGTAGGGCTGCTTCGGGCGCTCGAGGATCTCATCGGGGATCCGTCCCTTCGCGGCGACCTTGAGCAGGTGCTTCTCGTCGAGCACGTCGAGCTTGAAGCGCGCGGGGAGGCCGTTGCAGAAGTCCATCACCTCGGCGTCGAGGAAGGGGAAGCGCCCCTCCACCGAGTTCGCCATGAGCATCCGGTCGCCCTGCGACGAGAGGAGGTAGGGCGAGAGCAGCGTGGTGATCTCGAGGTACTGCGCCTGGGCCAGCGGGTCCCACGACGAGAACTCCGGCGGCAGCGAGGCCTCCACCGCCTCGATCGCCGTGGGCGCCCCCGCGGGGTGGGCGCGTCCCGCGAAGTCGGCCGCGAACATGCGCTGCAGCGCCGCCGCCGACGACCACCGGGGGCCGTGCGAGAAGGTCGGCGAGGCGTGCTGGTCGAGGCCCTTGGCCCAGAACTGCAGCGCGAGGCCCCGCGCCTGCGCGGGCGAGCGCGCGAGCCAGGGGTAGAGCCGGTCGAAGAGCCTGGGCCGCAGGGTCGACGACGGCTGCCGGGCCCAGAACCGCCGCACCTTCGCCTCGCGAAAGATGTCGTACCCGCCGAGGAACTCGTCGCTCCCCTCGCCCGTGAGCACCACCTTGAAGCCCTCGTCGCGCACGAGGCGCGAGAGCATGAAGAGCGGCGCCGGCGCGGTGCGCAGCAGCGGCCGCTCGGCGTGGCGCACCACCTCGGGAAACACCCGCGCGATGTCCCCCCGGGTGGCGACCACCTCGGCGTGCTCGCTCCCGAGCTCGGCGACCATGCGACGCTGAAAGGGCGTCTCGTCGTACTCGGCGTCTTCGAAGCGCAGCGAGAAGGTCTTGAGGCGCCCGCCCACGGCGTCGCGGGCCAGCCGCGCGGTGAAGGAGCTGTCGATGCCGCCCGAGAGGTACGCGCCCACGGGCACGTCGGCGCGGGTCATGCGGAGCCGCGTCGCGCTGAGCAGGTGCTCGCGCAGGGCCCCGGCCGCCTCGCGCTCGGTGCGGGGGTCGGGGGTGCGCGCCTCGCGCGGGGTGACGATCGGAAAGCGCGGCGACCAGTACCGCACGTCGCGGGAGTTCCCGTCGCGCTCGACGACGCGCAGGGTGCCCGGAGGGAGCTCGCGCACGCCCTCGAAGACGCCCTGCGGCGCGCGCGAGGCCCAGAGGGTGAAGGTCTCGTCGAAGCCCCTGGGGTCGAAGGCGCGGCGCACCCCGGGGTCGGCGAAGAGCGACTTCACCTCGCTCGCGAAGCGGAGCTTGCCCCCCGAGGTCTCGACGAAGAGCGGGCGCACGCCCACGCGGTCGCGGCAGAGGATCAGGCGCTCGGCGGTCGCGTCCCAGAGCGCGATGGCCCACTGGCCGTTGAAGCGCGCGAAGGCGCCCTCGCCCCACTCCTCCCAGGCGTGCACGATCACCTCGGTGTCCGAGCGCGTGCGAAAGGTGTGTCCCTTCGCGGCGAGCTCTTCGCGGAGCTCGACGTGGTTGAACACCTCGCCGTTGAAGACCACCCAGAGGGTGCCGTCCTCGTTCGACATGGGCTGCTGCCCGCTCGCGAGGTCGACGATCGAGAGCCGCGCGTGCGCGAGGCCCACCCGCGCGTCGCGGTAGATCCCGAACTCGTCGGGCCCGCGGTGGCGCATGGCGCGGATCATCACGCTCAGGAGCTGCCGGGAGGGAGGTCCGCTCTGGGCGGTGAGGTCGAGGATGCCAGCGATGCCGCACATGGTGGTTCGGGAGGCCTTTCCCGCTCAGCGACGGGTTCGCGCGGCGGCGTCGGCGAAGGCGCCGAGCCACGCGGTGTGCATCTGCGCCTGGGTGAAGCGATCGAGCACGCGCTCGCGCCCCCGCGCGCCCATCGCGTCGCGGCGCGCCGGGTCCGCGAGGAGCGAGGCCATCGCGTCGCCCATGGCCGCGTGGTCGCCGCGGGGCGTGAGCAGCCCGGTGACCTCGCGCTCGACCACCTCGGGGTTGCCCCCGACGTCGGTGACCACGCAGGCGCGGCGCATGAGCATCGACTCGAGGAGGGTCACCGAGGTCCCTTCGGAGAGCGACGACATCGCGAAGAGGTCGCTCGCGGCGTACACCGCGGGGATGTCCCGGCGCACGCCGGCGAAGACCACCCGCGAGGCGACGCCGAGCTCCGCGGCGAGGGCGCGCAGGGCCCCGTCGTCTCCGCCGCCGACGATCAGCAGCACCGCCTTCGGATCGCGCGCCGCGGCGCGGGCGAAGGCGCGCACCAGGGTGGGGTGGTCCTTCACGGGGTGGAGGCGGGCGACGCAGGCGACCACCCTGGCGTCGTCGGCGACGCCGAGCTCGCCCCGCAGCGCCGCGCGAACGTCGTCGGGCACGGCGTCGGGCTCGAAGCGCGAGGGGTCGACGCCGTTGTACACCACGCGAATCCGGTCGGCGGGGATGCCCTCGTTGGCCACCAGCAGGCGCTTCACGTACCCGCACACCGCGAGCACCGCGTCGGTGTAGTGAAGGAACGCGCCTCGGTTCGCGAGCACGCGCTTGGGGCGGCGCACGTCGGGGTAGTGCCTGCCGTGCTCGACGAAGACCAGCGCCGGGCGCGGACGCACCGCGGGGAGCGCCATCGCCGCGTAGGAGTACGGGGTGTACTGGTGCGCGACGACCACGTCGGGTCGCGCCTCGGCGAGGAGCGCGCGGAGCTTCAGCGCGACGCCGGGCTGCAGGCCCTCGGCGCGCCCGAGCACGTCGACCCGCACGCCGTCGGCGCGGAGGGTCTCCCCGAGGGGGCCGATGCCGTCGAGGCACACGATCGACTGCGAGGCCTGGTCGCGGGTGGCCTGGATGAAGTCGTGCACGAGCACCTCGGCGCCGCCGAAGGACATGCTGTGCAGGACGTGAAGCACGCGCATGGGCGCAGCGCTCCTACTCCGCCCCGGGGGGCTCAGACGCGGGCTCGCGCTCGCCGCGACCGATGGTCACCAGGAACTGCATCACGTAGCGCGCCGCGCGCTCGGGCGTGGCCTCGTGAAAGGCCCGCCACCCCGCGCGGTTGAGCCCGCGCACCGTGAGAAAGACCTCGCCGTCGAGGGCGTCGAGCAGCTCGGCGCGCACCGTCGGGTCCTCGGGGTTGGGGCCGTCGACGGCCGCGAGGGCCCCGAGCACGGCGGCGCCCTCTTCGAAGAACGCGGCGTCGGCGGCGTCGGGGTCGAGGCGCCCGCGGCACGCGAGGCACCGCTGCATCGCCGCCAGCACCGCGTCGCGGAGCGTGCCCAGCCCGACGCCGGGCTGCGGGATGTCGAGCAGCGCCTCGCTCACGTCCTCGTGGTCCAGCGCGGTGGCCTCGAGGATCGAGAGGGCGCGGTCGAACCAGCGGCGCGCGTCGCGGAGGGCGTCGCGGGTGGCGCGCTGCGGCGTCGAGCGCCCGCTCCAGGCGTCGTGGCGGTGGCGCAGGCGGTCGACCAGCGCCTCGAAGCGGTCCCGGCGCACCGGGCCCCAGCCGTAGGGCCGCAGCGCCTCGGCGTCGGCCGACCAGCGGTGCAGGGCCACCTCGGCCTCGGCGAGCACCATCGCCGAGCTCCACCGCGCGCCGAGCTCCACGAGAACATGATGCGGTACGACCATCGCGACCGCGACGGTGCGGGAGAAGCGACGCGCGCGTCAAGAACGCTCGCCCCCTGCGCCCCCTTCACTTCGCCCGACCCGTGGAACTATGATCCCCCGGCGATGGCGACGCGCAAGAGCAACGAGCGGTCACTGGGCTTCTTGCCCATGCTCATCATGGCGATCGCGTACATCCTGCTGACGAAGTTTCAGAACGACATCGGCCCGCTCACCTCGGCGCCGGGCTTCTACAACCTCAGCGCCTCGCCCCCGAACTGGGGCTGCATCATCCCCCACGCGAACCCGTGACGCTTCCCTCGCGAAGAGGGAGTTCACTATAGTCCGCCGCCATGTCGCACGTGCACGAGCTGCTGCACCTCGTCGCCCGCTGGGTCCACCTCATCGCGGGGATCATGTGGATCGGCAACTCCATGCTCTTCAACTGGCTCGACCGAAACCTCGAGCGCCGCGAGGGCGCCGGGGAGGGCCACATCGGAGACATCTGGATGGTGCACTCCGGCGGCTTCTACCAGGTCGAGAAGAAGCACCTCGCGCCCTCGGAGATGCCCAAGACCCTCCACTGGTTCAAGTGGCAGAACGGGGTCACCTGGCTCCGGGCATCGCGCTGCTGATCCTCGTGTTCTACATGGGCGACGCGGCCCTGATGACCGACCCCGCGGTGTCGAGCCTGAGCGGCGCGAAGTCCATCGGCGTGGGCGTCGGGGTGCTCCTCGCGGCGTGGGTGGGCTACGACCTCGTGTGGCGCTCGCCCCTGCGCTTCAAGCCCACGGCGGGCTTCGTGGTCTCCCTCGCGTGGATCCTCGCGCTCTCGGCGGTGCTCTTCGCGACGCTCTCCGGGCGCGCGGCGTACATCCACGTGGGGGTGATGCTCGGCACCATCATGACCGGCAACGTCTGGATGGTGATCATGCCGTCGCAGCGCGAGCTGGTGAACGCCACGATCGAGGGGCGCGAGCAGGACCCGGCCATCGGGCTCCAGGCCAAGACCCGCTCGGTGCACAACAACTACTTCACGTTCCCGCTGCTGTTCATCATGCTCAGCGGGCACTTTCCGCAGACCTATGACCACCGGCTGAACTGGCTCGCGCTGCTGGTCCTCGCGGTGGGCAGCGCGGTGATCCGCCACGCGATGAACATCCGGTTCACCTACCGGGCGTGGAAGGTCCCGGCGACGGTGGCGCTCTTCGTCACCCTGGCCGTGACGCTCTTTCTCTTCGCGCACCCCACGGGCTTCGCGCGCGTGGCGCCGCGCCCGCCGCAGCCCCCCACGGCCTGGGCCGACGTCGCGCCGATCTTTCAGTCGCGCTGCGAGCCCTGCCACGCGACCCTCCCGACGAACACGGCCTTCCCCACCGCGCCCAACGGGGTGGTGCTCGAGAACGAGCACCTCGCGCGACGGTGGAAGGACAAGATCCTCCAGCGCGTCGTGGTGCTGCGCAACATGCCCCTCGCGAACCTCACGCAGATGACCGACGCCGAGCGCGACCGCATCGGCGCCTGGATCGACCAGGGCTGCCGCTGAGCGCGGCGCCCCCAGTAAGCCCCCTCGACCGGAGAGACCCCCAGAGACGCCATGAGCGGAATCACCACCCACGTCCTCGACACCTCCCGCGGGCGCCCCGCCGCGGGCCTCGCCGTGACCCTCTGCCACCGCGCCCCCGACGGCTCGTGGACGCACCTCGCCGACGGGCTCACCGACGTCGACGGCCGCGCGAAGAACCTCATCGACGACCCCTCGCGCATGGACTCCGGGGTCTACCGGATCACCTTCGACACGGCGCACTACTTCGCGTCGCTGGACATCGAGGGCTTCTACCCCGAGGCCTCGGTGGTGTTCACCGTGCGCGACCCCTCGCAGCACTTTCACGTGCCGCTGCTGCTGAACCCCTACGGGTACAGCACCTACCGCGGGTCGTGACCGCGGTCGCCGCGGGCCCGAAGGCCGCGCGAGCGGCGTGATACGCTCCCGCGCATGAGCGGATCGGTCGAGCCGAAGACTGCGGTGGTCTACGAGGTCCCCGACGCTGACGAGAGCTGGGAGCTCGAGGAAGAGGACATGCCAGAGTCAGCGTGGCACGACGCGGTGATCGAGCTGATGAAGCTGATCCTGCGCGCCTGGGCCGAGCGCGTGGGCATCGACGCGATGATCACCAGCAACCTGGCGCTGCGCTGGAACCGCGCGCGCTGGAAGGTCGGCGTCGACCCCGACATCGCGGTGTACGTGCCGTCGCCCCCTGAGGGGCTGCTGACCTCGAGCGTGTGCACCTGGGAGCACGGACACCACCCGCCCCGCGTCGCCGTCGAGATGGTGAGCAAGGGCACCGCCGCGAAGGACTACGTCACCGGGCCCGACCAGTACGCGGCCAGCGGCACCGCCGAGCTCTGGGTCTTCGACCCGCACCGGTACGGCCCCAAGGTGCACGGCGGCCCCTTCACGCTGCAGGTGTGGCGCCGGGATGAGTCGGGAGACTTTCGCCAGATCTACCGCGGCGACGGGCCGTGCTGGAGCCCCGAGATGAGCGCGTGGCTGGTGGTGCAGGACGGCGCGCGGCTGCGCCTCGCCGACGACCGCGACGCGCTCCACCTCTGGCCCACGACCACCGAGCGCGCCGAGGTCGAGCGCGAGCGCGCAGAGGCCGAGCGCGAGCGCGCAGAGGCCGAGCGCGAGCGCGCAGAGGCCGAGCGCGAGCGGGCGATCGAGCAGTCCGCGCGCTACGAAGCGGAGATCGCCGCGCTGCGCGCCGAGGTCGAGCGGCTGCGCGGCGGCGACCGCTGACCGCCGTCACGCTCACCGCCGCGGCGTCAGGGCGCCCTCCAGCCGCGCGAACATCGCGGTGACCTCAGCCCCGACCCCCGAGCGCGCCTTCGGCGTCTTGGACCTCGTCGCGCTGGCCGCGCGAGGCGCCCGAGGCGCCGCGAGCACCACCTCGCCCCGCTCGATGTCCAGGTGGCCCAGCAGCGCCTCCTGCGCGTCGGTCAGCCGCGAGCGCGCGAGCGTGACCCCCGCGTCGTCGTCGCGGTCGCTCGCGAAGGACGCGAGCGCGAGCGCCGAGAAATCGCCCTCGATCAGCTCGTCGCGGAGCGGGAGGAGCTCGTCGATCTCGTCGCTGGCGTCGATCCACTCAGGCTCGGCCTCGTGGCGGAGCACCACGACCACGGAGCCCTTCGTTCGCGTCACCTCGACGCCGTCGCTGGCGTAGCGCGAGATCGCCCGCAGCCGCGGGCTCGAAGGCAGTCGAAGACCCAGCGCCCAGCTGCCCCAGGACGCGCGGTAGTACCAGGCGTCGAAGCCTCCCTTCGTCAGAAGATCGACAGGTCGCGCTGGAAAGCTCCCGTAGCTGTAGTTGTACGCCGCCGAGTGAGAGGTCACCACCGATCGGCTCGAGAGCGCGCGCGCGGCGTCTCGTTGCGCCTTCGTCAGCGGCCGGTCCAACGCTCGAAACTCGTGATACTCATAGCTGCTCATGCGGCTGAGACCTCCCGCTTCGTCGACCCGAGTTCATGCCCGCGGCGCCGCGAGCGACGCGAGGTACCGCCGAATCGAGGCCAGCGTCTCGTCCGACGACCACATCCCCGCGGCCTCGTCGTCGATCGCCCGCTGCCGCGCGACGGTCGCGTAGATCGGCTCGGCGAACATCCGCCGGGTCATCGCGTAGGCCCCCGCGGGCACCTCCCCCCGCTTCGCCGCGAGCTCCAGCGCGCGGGGGAGCAGGGCGTCGGGCTCGCAGAGCTCGTCGGCCAGTCCGACGCGAAGCGCGTCGTCGACGGCGTAGGTGCTCGCGCCGTACACCAGCGCGCGCAGGGCGGAGGGCGACACCCGCGACGCCATCATCGCGAGGGGGAGCGCGGGAAAGGGCACGCCCACCGCGAGCTCGGTGATCCCCATGCGGGCCGGGCCCCGCGCGAGGAGCACGTGGTCGCAGCCCGCGGCGGCGATGCATCCGCCCGCGATGGCGTGGCCGTTCACCGCGGCGATCAGCGGCTTGGGCAGGTCGAGGACCGCGCGAAACAGCCGCTCGAGGCTCGGGAGAAAGCGGTCGATGTACGGCCTTCCGCCGTCGGCCAGGCGGCGCAGGTCGACCCCCGCGGAGAAGGCCCGGCCGCTGCCCGTGAGCACCACCGCGCGGGCGTCGCTCGCGCCCTCCGCGGCGAGCGCCGACGCGAGCCCGTCGCAGAGCTCGAGGTCGAGCGCGTTCACCTTGCCGTGGGCCATTCGCAGCACCACGACGGCGCCCTGCATCTCTCGTTCGATCACCGTGCGTCTCCCGTCGCGCCCCCGATGGGCAGCGCGTTCTTATCGCCCGGCGCGCGCCGCGCAGCAACGGGCGCCGCGCGTCGGGTACAGTACCGCGCGTGCGGCGCGTGGGACCCATCCTCGTCGCCGGCGCGGCGCTCTCCCTGGGCGGCGCGGTCGGCGCGCAGACGGCGCCGGTGTCTCTCACCTGGGAGGCGCCGGCGCAGTGCCCCTCCCGCGAGGCCGTGCTCACCCGCGTCGCGCAGCTCCGGAGCGCGAACGCGCCCGCCGCGCCGCTCTCCGCCTCCGCCCGGGTCACCCGCGAAGGGCGCCGCTGGCGCGTGCGCATCGAGACCCCAGGGGGCGTGCGGAGCCTCGCCGCGCTGCGCTGCGACGCGCTGGGCGAGGCCACGGCGGTGATCCTCGCGCTGGCCCTCGACGACGCCGCGCCCGCGCCCGAGTCGCCGCGCCCGGCGCTCCCGGCGGAGGTCGAGCAGCTCGAAGACCCAGAGCTCCCGCCCGTGCTCCGCCCGCCTCCCCCGGCTCCGCCGCCGCCGCGCGCGCCCCGCGTCGAGCTCGGCGCCCGCGCCCTGGTCGACGCCAACGCGCTGCCCGACACGGGCTTCGGCGCGTCGCTGGCCCTCGCGCTGCAGTGGCGCGTCGCCCGGCTGGAGCTCGCGCCCACCCTCGCCTACGGCGCCCGGAGCGCGATCGCCCCGCAGAGCGCCAGCCTCCGCGCCCTGCGCGCGTCGCTGACCACCCGGCTCTGCGCGATGTCGTCGGGCCGCGCGCGGCTGGGCCTCTGCGCCCTCGTGGACCTCGGCTGGCTGCGCTCGAGCGCCGACGGGTTCACCACCTCGGGAGGCGGCGACGCGCCCTGGGTCGCCGGGGGCGCGTCGCTGCTCGCGCGGCTGGGAGGCGCTCGCCTCGCGGGGGTGGTGGCGCTCGACGTCGCCCTCCCGATCACCCGCCCGCGCTTCGTCGTGCAGGGCGCGGCGGCGGCCTGGGAGGTCCCCGCGCTGACCGTGACCCTCTCCGCGGGGCTGAGCTTCGAGATGTGATGACGGATCGTCCCGCCGTCGGCCACTCCCCCCCCGTGCTCACCGCGGAGACCGCCCCCTCCCTCCCCGCGCCGCTCGATTTCGACGCGGTGTACCAGGCGAATTTCTCCTTCGTGTGGCGAAACCTGCGGCGCTTCGGGGTCTCGAGCGCGCACCTCGACGACGCCGCGCAGGAGACCTGGGTGGTGGTGCACCGACGCCTGTCGGGCTTCGAGGGGCGCTCCTCGGTCCGCACCTGGCTCGCGGGCATCGCCCTGCGCGTGGCGAGCGATCACCGTCGCTGGCGCCGGCGCAAAGACCCGCACGAACCGATGAGCGACGACGCTCAGTTCCCCGCCCCTGGCTTGTCGCCCGAGGCGTCGATGGAGCGGGCGCAGGCCGCGCAGCTCCTCGACCGGCTCCTCGACGCGCTCCCTGAAGAGCGCCGCGCGGTCTTCGCGCTCTCGGAGCTCGAGCAGATGTCGGCGCCCGAGGTCTCCGAGGCCCTCGGCATCCCGGTCAACACGGTGTATTCCCGTCTGCGCGTGGCGCGAACGGAGTTTGAAGCGGCCGCGTCCCGGCTGCGTGGAGCGAAGCGATGAGCGAGCTGTCCCCCGAGTCCCGCGCGCTGCTGGCCTCCCTCGCAGACGCCTACGAGCCCCCGCCCGAGGCCGCCCCCAGGGTGCGCGCCGCCGTCGCCGCCCGCCTCGCCGCCCCTCCCCCCGCGCTCCGATGGCCCTGGGCCGCAGGGGTTTGCGTCGTGACCGCCCTCGTCGTCGGCGTCCTCGCCCGTCCCTCCCCCGCCCCTGCCCCGCGCCCTGTTGCCCCGCCCGCGCAGGCGGCCGCCCCCGCGCCGCCCCCCGCGCCCGAGGTGATCGCTCCCCCCGCGCCTCCCTCCGCGCCCGTGACGGCGCCCGTGGTCGCCCCGGCTCCCGCCCCCGCGCCCGCGGTGGTCCCTCCCCCCGCACGCGCCGCGAGGGTGCGCGCGGCGCCGCCCGAGGCGGCCGACGACCTCATGGGCGAGCTCGCGTGGATTCAGCGCGCGCAGCGCTCGCTCTCGCGCGGCGACGGAGCGGGCGCCCTCGCCGCCCTCGCGGAGCACGCGCGGCGTTACCCCCGCGGGCGCCTCCGCGAGGAGCGAGAGGCGGCGCAGGCCCTGGCCCTCTGCGCGGCGGGGCGAGGCGACGAGGCCCGCGCGGCGGCCGATCGCTTCGTCGCCGCCCACCCCGCGTCGCCGCAGGTGGCTCGGGTGCGCGGGGCGTGCCGGTGAGGCGCGCCGCGTCGCTGCTCGCCCCCTGGCGCTCGTGGGGTGTCAGTGGGACATCGTGATCGGGCAGCAGAGCGCGGCGGTGCAGCTCGACGTGCCGGGGGTCTCTCCCGTCGACGCCGCGGCGGCCGACGCCCCCGAGGACCTCGACGCGCCTGTGCGCCCCGACGTCCCCGAGGCGGGGGCGCCCGATGTGCCCCGCGATGCGCGCGCGCCGGCCGACCGCTTCGAGGAGCCCATGGGCTCGCTCACGGGCCTCGCCCTCGGCGACGCCTTCACCTGCGCCACGCGCAGCGACGGGAGCGCGTGGTGTTGGGGCGCGAACGACCGAGGGCAGCTCGGTCGTGGGGACACGAACGACTCCCCCCGCCCTGCCCGCGTCGAGGGCGTCACCGAGGCGCTCGCCATCGCCGCGGGCGCGGAGCACGCGTGCGTGATTCGACGCGACTCCAGCGTGTGGTGCTGGGGCGCGAACGACCGCGGTCAGCTCGGCGACGGGACCACCGCCGACCGCGTGGTCCCGGTGCGCGTCGCGGGTCTCGCCGCCGACTCGCTCAGCGCGGGCGGCGCCCACACCTGCGCGGCCCTCGGCGACGCCACGTCTTGTTGGGGCGCGAACGACCGCGGACAGCTCGGCGACGGCGCCACCGCCGACCGGGCCCTCCCCGCGCGCGTGCCCGGCGCGCGTCGCGGCGTGCGCTGCGGCCGCTCGTACACCTGCGCGAACACCGCCGACGGGATCGATTGTTGGGGCGCGAACGACCTCGGGCAGCTCGGCGACGGGCTCGCCGCGAGCCGGTCCACCCCGGCGCCCGTGGTGGGCGCGGCGGGCTTCGCGCTCCTCGCGGTGGGCCCGAACCACGCGTGCGCGCGAGGGCCGGGCGAGGCCGTGCGCTGCTGGGGAGACGGCGCCCGAGGCGCGCGGGGAGACGGCTCGACGGAGACCCTGCGCGAGGCCACGGCGACCGAGCGCTGGGCCGGCGCCATCAAGATGACCGCGGGCGACGGCTTTACGTGCGCGAGCTCGGGCTTCAGCGACGTTCGCTGCGCCGGGCGCAACGACCGCGGGCAGGTCGGCGACGACAGCCTCACCGACCGCGACGCCCCCGTGTCGCTGCTGCGCCTCACGTTCGCGCGCGCGGACTTCTCCAGCCTCATCGCCGGGCGCGCGCACGCGTGCACGGCGCTCACCGACGGCACCCTCTGGTGCTGGGGCGACAACCGGCGGGGGCAGCTCGGCGCCGACTACGGCGATCCGCTGCCGGGCCCAGAGCGCATCTGGCGGTGAAGGCGCGGCGCCCTCCCCCGCGAGGAGGGAGGGCGGAGCGGGCGCGGGCTCAGCCCTCGATGAAGGACTTGAGCTGCTTGGAGCGGGAGGGGTGCTTGAGCTTGCGCAGGGCCTTCGCCTCGATCTGGCGGATGCGCTCGCGGGTGACCTCGAAGCCCTGACCGACCTCCTCGAGGGTGTGGTCGCTCTTCTCGCCGATGCCGAAGCGCATGCGGAGCACCTTCTCCTCGCGCCAGGTGAGCGTCTTGAGCACCTTGCGCATCTGCTCCGAGAGGCTGCTCGAGATCACGGCCTCGGAGGGAGACACCACCGACTTGTCTTCGATGAAGTCGCCGAGGTGCGAGTCTTCTTCCTCGCCGATGGGGGTCTCGAGGGAGATGGGCTCCTTGGCGATCTTCAAGACCTTGCGGACCTTGTCGAGCGGCAGCTCCATCTTCTCGGCGATCTCTTCGGGCGTGGGCTCCCTACTGAACTCCTGCACCAGGTAGCGCGAGGTGCGGATCAGCTTGTTGATCGTCTCGATCATGTGCACCGGGATGCGGATCGTGCGCGCCTGGTCGGCGATGGCGCGGGTGATCGCCTGGCGGATCCACCAGGTCGCGTAGGTGCTGAACTTGTACCCGCGGCGGTACTCGAACTTGTCGACCGCCTTCATCAGGCCGATGTTGCCCTCCTGAATCAGGTCGAGAAACTGCAGGCCGCGGTTGGTGTACTTCTTCGCGATGCTCACCACGAGGCGGAGGTTGGCCTCGACGAGCTCGGCCTTGGCGCGCTCGGCGGTGCGCTCCCCGTCGCGGATCTCGCGGTAGGTCTTGCGGAGCTCGTCGAGGGAGACGCCCTGCTCCTTGGCCTTCTCCTCGACGGTGCGCACCTTCGTCGAGCAGGCCTTCACCGCCTCGGTGAGCGCCTCCATCTCCTTGGTGTTGCTCTTGACCTGGCGCGCGAGCACCGCCTTGCGGCGGCCGTCGGCGGCGTCGAACTCCTTGAGGCGCTTCTTGAGGTCGCGCGGGTCGACGCCGAAGCGCCGGGCGGCCTCGTTCAGGGGGGCCTCGGCGCGCTCGAGCTGGTCGATCAGCTTCTTGAGCTGCACGACGATGTTCTCGATCTGCTTCTTGTTCAGGCGCATGTCCTGGAGGGCCTGCAGCAGCTCCTTGTGCTGCGCGTCCATCTCCGTCTGCGTCTGCTTCTTGCGGGTCTCCGAGATCTTGCGCGGGCCCTCGAGGGTCTCTTCGAGCTCGCCGATGGTCACCCAGATCTTCTTGACCTTCTCGGTGAGCCGCTCGATGCGCTTGCGCACCTCTTCTTCGTTGTAGCCCTCCTCGTCGTCGGCGTCGCGGACCACGTCCTTGAGGCGGAGCTTGCGCTGCTTGACCTTGTCGCCGAGCTTCACGATCTCCTGCACCGCGATGGGCGACTGGAGGATCGTGTTGAGGACCTTGTTCTCCCCGTCCTCGATGCGCTTCGCGATCTCGACCTCGCCCTCGCGGGTGAGCAGCGAGACCGAGCCCATCTTGCGGAGGTACATCCGCACCGGGTCGTTGCTCTTCGAGGCGTAGGCGTCGTCGAACGAGGCCGCCTCCTCCTCCTCGGGCACGGGGACCACGCGCTTCTCCTGGTCCTCCTCCGCCGCGCGCTTCGGCGCGACCTTCACCTGCGTCGAGGCGTCGACGATCTCGATCTCCTCGTCGCCGAGGATGCCCATGAGCTCGTCGATCTGGTCCGACGAGAACGAGTCCGCCGGCAGCGCCTCGTTGATCTCTTCGTACGTGAGGTGGCCCTTGGACTTGCCCAGCTCGATCAGCTGCTGCACCTCCTTGCGCTCGCGCCCCTTCGCCTTGCCCGCGTCGGTCGACGCGCCGTTGGCCTTGGCGCTGGTCGCCTTGCGCCCCGCCGTCGCCTTCGTCGGTCGGCTCTTCGGTGCCGAAGCACGATCTTTCCGTGCCACTTCACGGTCCTTCATGCCCGTCGTCGCTCCCTTCATGATTGACCGCTCCGTCCTGTCTTCGCGCGCACGAGCGTGCGCTCGATCTCCAACTTCTGCTGCAAACGCGCCAGCTCCTGCGAGGGGTCACCCTGGGTGCCCGCCCGCGCGCCCTGGAGCTTGAGCGCTCTCGAATCTGCAAGTTTCTGAATTCGCATGAGCTTTGACACAGAGTCGCGAAGCTGCAAGGCCCAGCGCTCCTGCTGCGCCGGGTCTTCTTCTCCGCCGGCCACCAGCCGGGAGGCCACCCAGACCCGGGACTTCTCCGTGGGGCAGAGCTCCGCGAGCGCGGCCCCGTCGAGGCGCTGCCCCTCTCGCCACTGCGCCCGCGCGGCCTCGATGAGCCCGGCGAAGTCAGGGCCGAGCTCCCCCTGGAGCGCGTGGGCGTCTTCGCTCTCCAGGAGCTCCGGCCGCACCAGCACCGCCTCCAGCGCGTTCGCGAGAACCTTCTGTCGCGACTCGACCGGCGCGTCGGTCTCGGACGCGATGTGCGAGAGCCCGGGGCGCTTGCGCGCGTCGTCGTTGAAGGGAGACTCCCTCGCCACCCGCGCACTCTGCGACTGGTGCTCCCTCAGCGCCATTCGAACCTGCGGCTCGTCGAGGTAGAGCGCCTTCGCCGCGAGCTTCACGTAGACCTCGCGCTCGATGCTGTCGCGCACCTCGGCGATGACCGGCGCCAGCCGACGGAGCGCGGAGACCCGCTCGGGCACGTTGTCGCCCGCCGAGTCGCGCGCGTCGTGGATCAACCACTCGACGATGCTCGGCCCGGTCTCGATGCGCGCGCGCATGCCCTCGGCGCCGAAGCCCTCCTGCGCGCTGCGGAGAAAGGAGTCGGGGTCGAGCCTCGGGGGGAGCACCCCCACCCGCGCGATGAGCCCGGCCTTGGCGCACACCGGGTGCGACGCCCGCGCGGCCTTGCGCCCCGCCTCGTCGCCGTCGAACACCAGCACCACGGTCTCGGCGAAGCGCCGGAGCAGCTTCGCCTGGGCCTCGGTGAAGCTCGTGCCCAGCGGCGCGACGGTGTTGCTGAACCCGTGCTGGTGCATCTGCACGACGTCGAAATTGCCCTCCACCACGAGGGCCTCGGCGCTCTGGCGCATCGACATGCGCGCGTTGGCCAGGCCGTAGAGCAGCTCGCCCTTGCGGTAGAGCGGGGTCTCGGGAGAATTGACGTACTTGCCGGCGTCGGCGGGCACGATGCCCTCGGGGATCTCTTCGCTCTGCGGCAGGATGCGGCCCGAGAAGGCCACCACCCGGCCGCCGCGGTCGAAGACCGGGAACATCAGCCGGTGGCGAAAGCGGTCGTAGTGCCCGCCGCCGCGGCCCGAGAGCAGCAGCCCGGCCATCTCGGCGTCGGCGGGGGAGAAGCGGTGCGCGCGGAGGTGCTCGGTGAGCCCGTCCCAGCGCGCGGGGGCGTAGCCCAGGCGAAACTGGGTGACGAGCTCGGGGCTCACCCCGCGCTCTTCGAGGGCGCCGCGGGCGAGCTCGGAGAGGGGGTCAGACTGGAGGCAGGCTTCGAAATACGCCGCCGCGGATTCGCACACCGCGTGGAGGCGCTCGGAGACGTCTCGCTGCCTGCGATCCTCCGCGATCTGCGTCGCGTCGCGGGTCTCGGGGACCTCGACCCCCGCGCGCTCGGCCAGGGCCCGGAGCGCCTCGGGGAAGGGCACCCCCTCCATGTGCTCGTAGAAGCGCAGGGCGTCGCCGCTGGCCTTGCAGCCGAAGCAGAAATACAGCCCCCGGTCGGGAGACACCGAGAAGCTCGGCGTCTTCTCGTCGTGAAACGGGCAGCGGGCGACGTAGCTCGACCCCTGACGCCGCAGCGGGACGTACGCTCCGACCAGCTCCACGAGGTCGATGCGCGAACGCACCTCGTCGATGATCGCCCGGTCGGTCACCGCACCCCTGGGGGAATGATCCCGGCGGAGGGTAGGTTGTGCCGTCTGTTGCCGAAGCCGATCAACCGATCAACCTGCGCCTGGTAAGGAGGGGGTTGGGAGCTCTTCATCGCCTGTCGCCCGTGACGTCGCGGTCTCACGGGCGAGGCGCCGTCACGGGAGCCCCGATGGGCGCGCCGACGGAGGGCTGACCACCGTGGAGCACCTCGGGACAAACCCGTCGAACCGCGCACGTCTAGCCCGCAGCCCCCCCGTCGGTCAAGCGAGCGACGCGCGAAATGCCCTGCGAGGCTCGTAGTTTTGCGTTGTCAATGGCAAAGCAAGTTGAAGGCCACGGCGCGGGTTGAACGTGGTACTCGGGTGCTCCCATGCGCGCCCCCTGGACCCTGGTGCTCCTTGGCTGCCTCGTCGCGGTCCCCATCGCGTGGGCCGACCCGTGGCCGTCGCTGGCGATCCCGCCGGGCAACGGCCGCGCGCTGCGCCGCCCCGCCCCCCGCCCGCCGCCGGGGGACGTCGAGGCCCGCGCGCGCCACCTCGCCCTCGCGCTGCGCACCGGCGCCCCCGGAGACGTGGACCGCGCCCTCGATTTCTTTCTCCCCCGCGACCCCTTCCTCGCGATCAAGGACATGTCCGGCGCCGCGGGGTACTTCTCGACCCTGATCCGCTGGTACCGCCGGGACATCGCGCGCTACCGCGAGCGCCACCCCTGGCTCGCCCGCTCGCGCTTCGTGCGCTTCGAGCTCTCCCGCGCCTGCACCTGGATGAGCGTGGGCCGAGAGGCCAACCGCCTGCCCTACTGGTCGTGCTACCGCTCGCGGCTGGTCCTCGCCCACGACGGCCGCGAGGAGCGCCTCGAGTCGCGGGTGATGATCCACTGGGGGGACCAGTGGTTCTGCACCCACCTCGCCCCGCGCGAGTGAGCCCTCCCTCGACAAGCACGGGTCTCGGGGGCTACAGCATCGCTCCTATGAGCGAACGAATCTCCCGCTACGAAGATTTCTGGCCGGTCTACGTTCGGTTTCACAGCCACCCCGCGAACCGAGCGCTCCACCTCCTCGGCTCCTCCGCCGCCCTCGCGGCGCTGGGCGCCTTCCTCCGCACCGGCCGGGGCCGCTACCTCCTCGCCGCCCCGGTGCTGGGCTACGGCCCGGCGTGGATCGGGCACTTCTTCATCGAAGGCAACCGCCCCGCGACCTTCGAGTACCCCCTGTGGTCCCTCCGCGCGGACATGGAGATGGTCTTTCGCATGCTCACGGGGACGATGGACGCCGAGGTCGAGCGCCACACCGCGGCCCCCGAGGATCCCGCCGCCGTCGACGAGCCCGCCGACGCCCCGGTGACGACCCCCATCGACGTGAACTGACCGGGGCCATGCTCGACCCCGCGCGCCGCCGCGCCCGCGACCAGCTCGTCGTGGCGACCGTCGTGGTCAACGCGCTGGTCTTCGTGCTCTCCCGCCCCTTCGCGCTGCGCAAGGGGCTGCACGACCTCATCGGCGTGGTCTTTCTCTTCGCCGCGCTGCACTTCATTCGCCGCGACGACGACGACACCGCGCGGCACGGCGTGCGCATGGGCGGGCTCTTCCCCGGCCGCGCGGGCGACCCCCGCTCCCTGCTCCGCACGCTCTGGGAGTCGATCCCCGAGGCCCTGCGCGAGGTCGCCGTCGCCCTCGGGGTCGCCGCCGTCGTGCTCCCGGTCTACGCGTACGCTTGGCCCTACTTCAACCACCCCATCGGCCCGCGGCGCCTCGGCCTCGACGGCGACCGCTGGCGCGAGCTCGCCACCGAGCTCCTGGCCGTGGCCTTCACCGAAGAGGTGCTCTTTCGCGGCTTCGTGCTCACGCGCCTCGGCGACCTCCTGGGCGAGCGCCAGCTCACCCTGCGCTCGCCGCGCCCGGCGCTGGTCAAGGCCGTCGTGGGCTCGTCTGCGCTCTTCGCGCTGACCCACGTGGTCGTCGAGCCGACCGTGCCCCGCGCGGTGGTGTTCTTTCCGGGGCTGCTCTTCGGCGCGCTGCGCGTGTGGCGCGGAGGGGTCGGCGCGGCGGTGGTGCTCCACGCCCTGAGCAACCTCTTCGAGCGCTGGTTGGAGGGCCGTTGAGGCGCGCAGCCTTCTTCGACATGGACCGCACCCTCGTGCGGGTGAACACCGCGCGGCTCTGGGCGGCGTGGCAGCGGCGGCACGGCCGCGCGCGGCGGCGGGAGCTCGCCGTGGTCCTCTGGTGGCTGGCCCGGTACAGCCTCGGAGCCATCGACGTGCCCACCCTCGCCCGGAGCGTGGTCCGGCGCATGAAGGGGCGGGTCGAGGACGACTTCGCGACGGAGGTCGCGCGCTGGGTCGAGGCGGAGGTGCTGCGCGAGATCTCCGACGCCGCGAGGGCGGCGGTGCGTGCCCACCAGCAGGCCGGCGACGTCACCGCGCTGCTCAGCGCCACGACCATCTACGCCGGGAGGACCGTCGCCGCCGAGGTGGGCATCGAGCACGTGCTCGCGTCGCGCTTCACCGTGCGAGACGGGCGCTTCACCGGCGAGGTCGAGGGCCCGCTGATCTACGGCGACGGGAAGGTCAGCGCCGCCGAGGCGTGGGCCCTCGCGGAGGGCGTCGACCTGTCGCGCAGCGTGTTCTACACCGACTCGATCTCCGACCTGCCGATGCTCGAGCGCGTGGGCGTGCCCCACGTGGTGAACCCCGATCCCCGGCTCCGCTGGGTCGCGCGGCGCCGAGGCTGGCCCGTCTCGACCTGGCGCTGAGCGGCCGCGCTCAGACCCGCCCGGGCCGGGTGAGCACCGCGCGCACCGCCGGGTCGAGGTCGAGCTCAGACCAGTCGTGCTTTCGGAGCGCCGCGGCGACGACCTCGATCTGCGCGTCGATGGCCGCGCGCTCGTCGACGAAGAGCGTGGGGACCCCCTTCAGCACGCACAGGCCCCCCGACGAGGTCCCCCGGGACATGGGCTCTCGGCGCACGGTGATGCCGCGGGCCCGGCTGAGCTCCATGAGCGCCTCGAGCAGCGTTCTTCCGCGCACGCGAGGGCACTTCGCACAGAGCCGCCCCGAGCTTCAACCCCGAAGCGAGCCCCTCGAGGTTCGCGACCTTCAAGAATTGCCGAGCTGCGCCCTCGCCTTTCGCGCCCCGAGGCCGCAAGGTGTGAGGGATGCCGCGAATGAGCGAAGACGCCGTGCGCAACGCGCTGCAGAGCCTGCCGAGGTGGATCGGCGACGACCGCGCCATCGCGGCGACGTTCAGCTTCGACAGCTACGAGGCCGGCGTCGGCTTCGCGGTCCAGGTGAGCCTGGTGGCCCAGCGCATCGATCATCACCCGGAGCTCCTGGTGGGGTGGCGGCGGGTGACCGTGACCTTCTCCACGCACGATGTCGGCGGGGTGACCGCCCGCGACGTGGCCGCCGCGCACGCCGTCGACGAGATCGCGCCGCGCTGATACGCGACCGGGGCCTTCGCGCGGGCGCGCCGGGTTGACGTCACCCGCGCGACGCTCGTAGACGCGGGGCGTGAGCATCAAGCTTGACCGCGCCCGACGCGCCGGAGCGCGGCGAAGCCTCAAGAACGACCCCGCGAACCAGAACGCGTGGTGTGAGCTCGCCGAGGCGAGCTTCGCCCTCGGCGAGGCAGACGCCGCCGTCGACGCGTGCCGACGCGCCGCCCTGCTCGCGCCCCTCACCATCGGACACGCCTGGCTACTCACCCGCGGCCTCTACGCCGTCGGCGACGAGGCCGGCGCGGGCGTCGCTGCGCGTGAAGCCGCGCCGCTGGCCGCGGCGTCGGACTACCCGGGGCCGGAGTTTCGCAGGCTCGTCGAGGTCGTCGAGGCCGCGGGCGATCGCCCCCTCGAGACGCGCGCGGACTTCCACGTGCTGGTGGGCGCGTCGCTCCGTTACGGGCCCTTCAACGGCCGCGCGGGCGAGGCGTTCGAGCGGGCGCTCGCGATCGATCCGTCGCACGACTGGGCCACGCTCCGCCGCTGGGAGCACCTGCCGCCAGACCGTCGCTCCCTGGAGGACCTCGACGCCCTGTCCCGCCGCGGGCGCGACGTGAAGCTCCTCGCGTACGTCGCGCGCTACGCCCGCGACGAAGCGCCCGCGGTGGGGGAGCGCGCCTGCCTCGCCGCGCTCAACGCCGACCCGTGGGACCCGTGGGGCGACTCGTCCGTCTCGCAAATCGTCGCGTGGCTCTGGAGGGCGGGTCACGAGGACGACGCCGTCGCGCTGGCCCGCCGCGGCCTGGCGCATCGGCCCCGGCTCAACCTCGCCGTCGGGTGGAGCGGTCAGGGCCTCCACGCCGACGAGCTCACGGCGCTGATGTCTCGCGTGCGCGACGGGTAGCGCTACGGAATCGGGACCATCCCCGGAACTCCCTGCAACTGCGGCCGCGGCACCGCGACGGCCTCAGGCACCGCCGCGAGGGTCACGTCCACGGTGACCGGACGGTACGCCCCGGTGTCGTCGGCGCGGAGCACCCCCACCCGCGCGCGGTGGCCCACGCCGGCCGACGAGACGAGCCACGGGAGCTGCGTGCCGTCGAGGAGCGGGTGCTCGTCGAAGCTGCGGATGACGTCGCCGGGGCGCAGCCCCCCCTGGGACGCCGGGCTCGTCGGGTTCACCGACATGATCAGCGCCCCGTGGCTGTCGTCGAGGCCCAGCGCGAGGCGCGTCGACTCGTCGACCCGCCGCCACTGCACCCCCAGCCACGAGCGCACCGCGCGGCCGAACTGCCGAAGCTGCGGGAGCACCACCGTGGCCATGTTGATCGGGATCGCGAAGCCCACGCCCTGCGCGCGCCCGTGCACGGCGACGTTGATCCCGATGACCTCGCCGCGAAGATTGAGCAGCGGCCCGCCCGAGTTGCCCGGGTTGATGCTCGCGTCGGTCTGCAGGAGGTTGCCGAAGCTGTCGTCCTGCGCCGAGACCTCGTTCGCGGTGCGGTTCACCGCGCTGACGATGCCCGCGGTGACGGTCTGTGAGAGCCCGTAGGGGTTGCCGATGGCGATGACCCAATCGCCCACCTCCATGCGGTCGCTGTTGCCCAGCCGCGCCGGCTGAAACCGCAGGCCGGGCGCCTTGACCCGCAGCAGGGCCACGTCGAGCCTGGGGTCACGCCCCACCACCGCCGCGCCGTAGCGCCGTCCGTCGTCGAACTGAACCTGGATGAAGCGCGCGCCCTCGATGACGTGGTTGTTCGTGAGGATCTCGCCGCTCTCGGTGATGATGAACCCGGTCCCCTTGCCGAGGCGCAGGCGCTCCTCGTGCGGGGTGTTCCAGCCCCAGGTCATCCCGTCCATGTCGGCGACGGCGGCGAAGACGCTCACCACCGATCCGCGCACGCTGCGGACCACCGGCGCGAAGGAGCTCGGGCTGTTGGGCAGGGGACCCGTGCCCGGCGCGGGGAGGGCCGCGTCCGCCGAGGCCGTCGCGGCGTCGGCGGCGGGGGGGGCCGGGATCGCGGGAGGAGCCGGCGGCGGCGCGGGCGGCGACGGCGTCGCGGCCGACGCGTCTGCGGCGCTGGAGGTCGCCTCGACGCGACCGCGGGGGCGGCACGAGGAGAGCGCCAGGCCGATCGCGAGGAGCACGAAGGAGGCATGGGCGCGAGGGGTCACGTTCCTGCTTTCACCTCTTCGGCGAGCTGAATGAAGCGCATCCGCAGATCATAGAGGACCTGGTGGAGCAGCCGCTCCTCTTCGCCGCTGAGGTTCCCGTGGGTCTTCTCCTGCAGCATCGCGAGGAGGTCGATGTGATGCCTCGCCATCGAGAGGTTCGGGGCGTGACGTCGCCCGTCTGGCCCCTCCATCTCACCCAGGTCGATCATCGTCGCCGACGCGAGCGAGAGGATGAAGGTGTTGAAATCGATGGGCGGCATCGCCTCCCCGACATCGGGGAGGCGGGTCTCATGGTCCTCGTCATGGTCTTGCGACATGCGAATCGCGCTAGCACGGCCGACGGCCGGGCATCAACGTCACGACGCGGTCGCCGATCCGACGTCGTGCGGATGGATGAACCCGCGGGGCGGGGAGAATGTTCCGAAGGTCTCAGCCCTCGGCGTCGTCGTCGTCGCCGTCGAGCTCGCCGTCGAGCTCGGCCTCCTCGCCCAGCGTCGCCCGAATCACCTCGGAATTGGGCGTAGAGTCAGCGAGGTTCGCGAGCCACTGGTCGTACTCCTCCCGAGTGACCACGCCCTTGCGGAGGTTCCGCTCCACAACGCGGCGGTCAAAGAGCATGTTGGCGGGGGTCGTATCCTTGCGCATCGTAGGGTTCCTTCGCTCCGGTGCTTCGCGCCAGAGTGTGGCGCGGGGCCGCGCAAGCTACGGACCGACGGAGGGTCTCGTCAAGTCGCTCCGAGGCCCCACGGCGGCTCAGCCCCCGAGGGCCACGCGCTCGTTGCGCCGGAGCTCGACGTGGACCGTGTACCTCCCAGCGCCCCGGCGAAACTGCAGCGCGACCCGGCTCGCGTGGCGAGAGGCGATGAAGGCGTCGAGGGCGTCGTCGGCGCTGCGCAGCGCGCGGCCGTTCGCCGAGAGCAGCACGTCGCCGGGCTGAATCCCCGCGGCGCGCGCGTAGCCCGCCCGGTCGACACGGCGAACCACGAAGCCGTCGGGCGCAGCGCCCGGCGCGCCGGGCGGGCTGAGGTCCATGCCGCTCAGCAGCGCCCGGGGGCTCTCGACTCCGCGGAGGTCGAGGATCCAACGACCGCGCGCCCGCTCGAGGCCCTGCGGCGGTCGGGGCGCGCTGCGCACCCGCGTCGCTCGGGGCGCCTCGGCCTCGCCCGGAGCCGGCTCGGGCGAGGGCTCGGGCGGAGCCGCGGCCGCTTCGGCCAGCGCGGGCGTCTCGGCAGGGGGCGCCGCGGGCGCGGAGGGCTGAGACACCGGCGGGGAGCTCATGACGCGGCGCATCGAGCGCGCGTGCGCCGACGGGGGCAGCGCGACGCGCGGGATCAGCGTGCCGCAGCAGGCGCCAGCGAGGGCGACCGCCGCGAGTTCCTTCCACCAACGGGACATCACGTCGCAGTATGCACCTCGATCGCCCAGAGAACCAGCGAACGACGGCCCGATCGGGGTACACTTCCCCGCGATGAGCACCAGCCGGCGGCCTGCGCCACGGGGCGTCTTCCTCGCCGGCGCCGCGCTCGTCGCCCTCGGCACCGTCGGCGCGTGGCGCGCGACGGCCTCCCTCGAGGCCCAGGAGGGGACGCTCACCGAGACCTCCCCCGAGGGCGCTCGGGTACACGGCTTCTCGGCGCTCCGGCTCCGCGCGCGGGGCGCGGTGCACGTCACGGCCTGCGCGCCGGGCGGCGCTTCGATCGACGCGTGGCTCGAGGTGCACGGGCGGCGCGAGCGGCTCACCCGCGAGGCCGCCAGCGTGGGGCGCTGCGCCGCGGCGTCGTGGTCGACCCCCGTCGCCCTCGAGGTCGCCCCCGTCGTGCGCTTCGATCGCCCTCCCCCCCGCGGGACCACCCTCACCCTGCGCCACGGCGGCAGCCTCGGCGCGCACAACACCCTCCCCTTCGCCGCGCTCCTCCTGGGCGTCGCCGCGATGGTCCTGGCGCCGCTGGCGGGGAGCCTCGCGCGGCCCGAGGCCCACGCCGTCGAAGACCTCCACGACCTCGCGCGGGGGGTCGTGCGGGCCGCCGCCGGCGCCGCGCTCGCGCACGTCGCCGCGGTCTTCGCCTTCTCCGCGGGCGGCGGCTCGGCCCGCGCCATGCTCGCCGCGGTGCTCACGCAGAGCGTGGGCATGCTCCTCGCGGCGGCCTGGTCCACCGGCGCGCTGGAGCCCGGCGCCGACGTGCGGGCGACGCTCGAGCTCGTGCCTCCGCCGCGCCGGGAGCTCGCCCGCGCGCTGGTCATCGGCGCGCTCCTGGTCGCCATCGCGCTGCTGATCAGCACCCGCATCTCCAACGCCGGAGACACCCCCGCGGGGCGCGACCTCGAGCGCGTGCCGCTGCGCTACGTGGTCGTGTTCGGCGGCCTGCTCGCGCCCCTCGCCGAAGAGGTGTTCTACCGCGGCGCCCTGGGCCGCCTCTGCGCCCGCTTCGGCCGCGCCGCCACGGTGCTGATCCCCGCCGCGGTCTTCACCGCGGTACACGTCGCCCAGCTCAAGGGCTCGCCCCTCGCCCTCGGTCCCATCGCGGCGGTCGGGGTGGTGAACGGCGTGGTGCGCCTCGCGACCGGCGGCGTCGTGGCTCCCTGGCTGGTGCACACGGCCTACAACGCCGCGCTGGTGTCGTCGGCGCTCTTCGCGGAGTAGCGCGGGCTACTCGGCCGACGCCTCAAGGTCAGAGAGCGTCGTGCGGAGCTTCTTGCGGGCCCGCACCTCGAGCTGCCGAGCCCGCTCGCGCGAGACGCCCAGGCGACGGCCGATCTCGGCGAGGGACATCTCGTCGTCGGCCATGATCCGCTGCTCGACGATGTAGCGCTCCCGGTCGTCGAGGCCCCTGACCGCGTCCTGCACCCGCACGCCGATGCGCGCCTCGCGGTCGCGCCGGGCGTAGGCCTCGTCCTGCGGCAGGGCGCCGTCTTCGAGCAGGTCGGCCCCCGTCGCGCGGGAGTCTTCGCGCACCGGCGCGTCGAGGGACACGTCGCGGGACTCAAGGCGGCGCATCATCTCCTCGACGCGAGCGGTCGTGGTGCCGAGCTCCGAGGCGAGCCGCTCCATCGCGGCCTCGGTCTCGTGCGCCAGGGTCGCCATGCGCGCGCGCTCCCGCCGGAGCCGAAAGAACATCTTCGACCGCAGCGCGCCGCTGCCGCCGCCCACCAGGCTCCAGCTCTTGATCACGTAGTTCAACACGAACGCGCGGATCCAGTAGGCCGCGTAGGTCACGAAGCGCGTGCCCTTGTCGGGGTCGAACTTGTGCACCGCCGTGACCAGGCCGACGTTGCCCTCGGAGATGAGGTCCGAGAGCCGAACGTCGTAGCGCCGGTAGGTGATCGCGATGGCGCTCACGTACCGAAGGTTGGCGTGAATCAGCTGTTCAACAGCCGCCGGGTCTTGATGGTCCCGAACGCGGAGCGCGAGGGAGTGCTCCTCCTCGCGAGAGAGGGTCGGGATGTTCTTGACGCGTTGAATGTAGCGATCGAGAGCGAGGTCGCCATCTCGTGCCATGGTTCGACTCTCCACGGTGAAGGCGGTTGCTGTGCTGAGATGAGCGACGGTCGCCAGCGGTTCGGCAGATTTGTGCGCGGTCCTCTTTTGTGACCGGGCGCACCAACCGACGCCGAGAAGATTCGCCGCGGGGGGCCCGGCGGCTACGACCTCATCCCTGGGCGTGCCATGATCGTACCATGAAGCGTTGCCCCATCTGCGCCGAGGAGATCCAGGACGCGGCGGTCAAGTGCCGCCACTGCAACACGACGCTGAACGGCGCGGCCCTCACGACGCCTCTCACCGGGGGACCGGGCCACGCCGCGACCGGCGAGCTCGCCGAGGCCCGCCTGCTGTACGTCGGCTCGCCCTCCTGGCGGGCCTGGTGGGGGCGCGCGGCGCTGGCGGCCGGCTTCGCGGCGCTGGGCGTCGTCGGCGCCCTCGCGGGCGCGCTGGTCTACGCGATGGAGCCGGTGATCGCAGCGATCGTCGCCGGCGTCGGCCTGGTCGTGGCCGGGGCGCTCTGGGCGCACCTCGAGCTCACCCGACGCTCGACGAAGTACCGGATCACCGACCGATCGATCGACGTCGAGTATGGGATCGTCTCCCGGCGCATCGACACCCTCCCGCTGTGGCGGGTGCGCGACGTGGAGTTTCAGCAGTCGCTGAGCGAGCGGATGCTGGGCATCGCGAGGATCTACGTGCTTGCGAACGACCGCACCGACCCGAAGCTCACCCTGGTGGGGCTCATCGACTCGCGCTCGGTCTTCGAGCGCGTGAAGGAGGCAGCCGACATCTCGCGGCAGAACCGCAACGTCGTCGGGATGATCTCCTGACTTAGCCCCCGAACAGCCCCGCGAGGGCCTGAGCCCTCAGGAGCTGCGCCACCTGCGACGCCGTGAGCCTCGCCTCGAGGACCATCACCGCCCCCTCGTCCCGCGCCCCGAACGCCTCCACCGCGTCATCGAGCTCCGAGAGGCTCACGCCCACCGCCGCCGCGCCGAGCACCTGCATGGGCGAGCTGCGCGCGGTGGCGATCTGATCCCTCGCCGCGGCCAGGATGCCTCGCATCACCCGGGCCGCCGCGGCCGCCTGACGCGCGTCGTCGAAATCGGCGCGGAGGAGCACCCGCGCGCCGCCGTCGGCCGCCCCGCCGCTGCGCGTCTCGAAGATCCCCAGCTCGCCCCGCAGCGGGATCAGCGTCGCGGGCCCCCGGAGCATTCGGCGCAGCCCCTCGCCGTGCATCAACGCCACGAGGTCCTGGGCGTCGCCCGCGGCGCGGGCGCGAATCGCCTGGCCCTGAGGCGAGCGGAGCATCGCGAGCAGCGTCGGCACCCTCGCGGGCGGCGCGATGAGCACCAGGTCGTCGGGGAGCAGCATCACCGTCTGCGGCCCGATGTACCGATCGATCTGCGCGACCTCGGCGGCGCCCTGTCGTCGCCACACCGCGCGGCTCGCGGCGGGGAGGGCGCCGGCGTCGCGCTGCCGCAGGCGGTCGCGCAGCGTGCCCGCGTCGGGGTCGCCGGTCGAGGGCGGCCGCGCTCCGGCCATCTGCTCCACCGAGGCCCGCAGAAAGCTCCGCGCGGTGTGCGTGCGAATCACCGCGGTGATGTCAGGCGCCTGGCCCCGGCGAAAGAACAGCTGCGAGGTCGCCAGGAGCACGGCGTCGAAGTCACGCACCGGGTCGAGCTCGGTGCCGTCGAGCAGCGCCTGCCAGTCGGGGATCGCCCGGAGCATCGCCGCCACCCTGGCGCCGTTCGGGTTCGCGCGAAGGCGGTCCATACGCAGCAGCATCGTGACCGCGGCGCCGGAGGGGATCGCGCCGACGAGATCGGGCGCGGCCCCCGCGAGCCCTGGCACCCCAGGCGGCGCGACCGAGGCGTCGGCCAGCGCCACCGCGGCCTCGTCGGGCACCGAGGCGTCGGCCAGCGCCACCGCGGCCTCGTCGGGCACCGAGGCGTCGGCCAGCGCCACCGCGGCCTCGTCGGGCACCGCCGCGTCGCGGAGGCTCGGCGGCTCGAGGGTGCCCGCCAGCGCGGGCTCGCGCAGGTTCACCGACGGAGGGTCGGGGAGGGGGAGCGGACGCTCGCGGCGCGGCGCGGGGCGCGGGCGCTCGACCGGGACCGCTGGACGCTCGGGAGCCGCCGCGGGGAGCGCAGGAGGCGCCGCGGGCGGGGGCGGGGCGGGGGGTGCCTCGAGGCCGAACTCGACCGCGGGGTTCAGCGTGACGTCGATGGGAGGAAACGCCGCCCGAGGCGGCCGCGCGAAGAACGGGACGGTGTGCAGGGCCGCGGAGGCCAGGACGAACACCGTGAGTCTCTGGTGCCACCGTGGTGTGTCGGAGGTGCCGCGTTGCATGAGTCGGGCGTAGGACCTCTGGGTCAAGGTAGCAGGATCGACGTCGCCACGGCGGCGGGATCTTCAACGCACCGTCGGGGCCTCGGCGCGATCCTCGCATCGTCGTTCGGGTCACGACGCGCGTGGGCGAGACTTTGACCTCGCCGACCGTCTCAGGCTATCGGCCTGAGCCGACGGTCCTCCACCCCAGGGCCGCGTCGAGAATGGATCGGCGACAGAACCCTCCATGACCGAGAGATCCACACGCCGCGCCGCTGCGCGGATCACCCTCACGCTCTTCGCGCTCGCGGGCTGCCACAGCCTCGACGAGCTGTGGAGCGACGCGACCTCCACGCCCTCCATCGACCCCGCCGAGGCGCCGAACGGCCCCGAAGAGGACGCCGGGGCGCCCCAGACCGAAGAAGACGGCGGCGCCGAGCTCTCGGCCGAGGACGCGAGCGTGTTCCCCGGCTACGACGACGCCGCCCTCGACGCGATGAGCGAAGACGACGCGAGCGCAGACGACGCGTCCGCGCTCGGCGACGCGGCCGACACCCGCCCCTCGATCACCTCGCTCACCTACCGCGCCCCCATCGTCGAGGCCCCCGAGAGCGGCTCGCGCTGGATCGGCTACGTGCGCACCGGCGGCACCGTGCCCATCCTGCGGGGGCCGCTCGGCAACGCCGGCTGCCCGCTCCGACGCGAGGTCGTGGGCGCCGGGTGGTATGAGGTCGAGGGCGGCGGGTTCATGTGCGTGGGCAATTTCGCCGCGCTGACCTCCGAGGTCCAGGGCAGGTCGGTGGGCCGACGGCTGCCGACCCCGCCGCAGGTCGACGCGTCGATGCCCTTTCGCTACGCGATCAACTGGCGCCCCACGGTGATGTACCGCTGGCTCCCCTCGCGCTCTGACGAGCGCGAGGTCGAGCCCGAGCGCTTTCCCCAGCGAAACACCGCGCCCGACGGCGGCACCCTCCCGCGGGGAGAGGGCGCCCCGGCCCCCGCGCGTGACGCCGGCGCCACCGCCGCGCGGGATGGAAACGTGCGCATCGAAGAGCTCGCGGGCACCGCGGGCACGCCCCTGCTGCGGCGAATGACCCGCGGGATGTACGTCTCCCTCGACCGCGCGATGCGCGGCAGCACGGGGACCTTCTGGCGCACCCAGACCGGCGGCTTCGTTCGCACCGGCAGCGTCGGCATCGTGCGGAACTTCTCGACCTTTCAGGGGCAGCCGCTCGGCGAGCAGATGCACCTCCCCGTGGCCTTCGCCCTCAGCCTCACCACGAGCACCTACCAGCCCAACGGGCGCGGGGGCTTCTCTCCCATCGGTCGGGTGCCGCGGCTGACGGCGTTTCAGCTCACCGACGACCCGCCGGTTCGCGCGGGCTCGAACGAGTTCTACCGCACCCGCGAGGGGCTCTTTCTCCGCTCGCGGCAGGTGCGGGTGGTCACCGCCCTCGCCCCGCCGGCCGACCTCAGCCCCGGCGAGAAGTGGCTCGACGTGAACCTCGATCACCAGAGCGTGGTCGCGTACGAGGGCGCCACGCCGGTGTACGTCACCGTCGCCTCCACGGGGCGCCGCAACCGCAACAACCCCGAAGAGAATTACGAGACCATCCAGGGCGGGTTTCGCATTCAATCGAAGCACGTCGCCACCACGATGGACGGCAACAGCGCCAACGACGGCCCGTACTCCATCGAAGACGTCCCCTGGGTGATGTACTTCGAGGCCTCCTTCGCGCTCCACGGCGCGTTCTGGCACGAGGGCTACGGGATGATGCGCTCCCACGGGTGCGTGAACCTCGCGCCGACCGACGCGCGCTGGTTCTTCAATTGGTCCGAGCCCCAGGTCCCGCCGGGGTGGCACGGCGCGTACGCCACCGCGCAGCGGCCGGGCACGCGGGTGTACGTGCACTATGACGCCCAGGCCCTCGGCGAGCGCGGCGGCCCCGAGAGCGTGCCGCAGCACTGACGACCCGCGGAGGGCCCTGGCCGACGCTCAGCGAACCGGCACGGTGAGGGAGAGGCGCTGCCCCGGCGCGAGGGTCACCGTGCGCGACGCGGAGCGGCCGCCGTCCTGCCGCACGACCACGCGGTGCGGCCCCGGCGGCAGGCTCACCCACTGCCGGGTCGCCACGGCGCGTCCGTCGACCGTGACCCGCCCCCAGGGCATGGGCACCACGCTCAGCTGCGCAGGAGCCACCGCGGGCGCCACCGCGGGCGGCGGCGCGGGCGCGACCTCGGGGATCGGCGCGCGAATCGGCTCCGCGGGCAGCTCGGGGCGCGCGAGCGGCGCGGACGGCGGCGCGGACGGCGGCGCGGCGATCGGCGCGGCGACCGGCGCGGGCGGCGGCGCGGCGCCCGACTGCGCGAAGGTGTACGCCCCGAGCGCCACGGTGCTCATCACGCCGAAGAAGGCCACCGTGCCGAGCGCCACCATCACGCCGAGCCGCTGCGGCGGCGCAGGCGGCGCCGCGGGCGCGGGGGGCGCGTAGGCCACCGGCGCGGGCGCGGGGGGAGACACCGCCGTGCCGTTGGGTCCCACCATCTCGCTGGCGGCCAGGGAGATCGTGTCGGCGAGGGGCAGCGACGCGGCGCCCTGAATCGGCGTCGGCGCCACGACCCGCGGGGTCACCACCGAGCCCTGGTTGGGGTAGAGCTCGGCCATCAGCGCCGAGAGGGTGCGCTCGCCCGTCGAGAGGCTCAGCGCGGCGATGGCGTCGATGGCCTCGCTGGCGTTGGGCCACCGACGCTCGACGTCGGCCTCGAGGAGCCGGTCGAGCACGGCGGCCTGCGCCTCGGTCATCTCGGGACGCAGCGCGCGAATGGGCGTGCGCTGCCCCTGAATCGCGGCGAGCACGATGTCGTGGTGGGCGCCGCCGTAGGGGCGCCTGCCCGCGAGGAGCTCGTAGAGCATCACGCCCACGGCGAAGAGGTCGACGCGGCCGTCGAGGCTCTTGCCCAGCGCCTGCTCCGGGGCCATGTACGCGAGCTTTCCCTTCACGAGGTCGCCCTGCGTCTGGTGCAGCCGCGTGGTGGCGCGCGCGATGCCGAAGTCCGTGAGCTTCACCTCGCCGAGGTAGCTCACCAGCACGTTGTGCGGAGAGACGTCGCGGTGCACGATCTGCAGCTGCCGCCCGCCGTCGCGCTTGCCGTGGGCGTACTCCAGCGCGCGGAGCACCTCGGCGGCGAGGAAGAAGGCCGCGTCGACGGGAAAGGTCCTGCCCTGCTGGGTGACCGCGCGGAGCACCTTCGACGCGTCGACGCCGTTGACCCACTCCATGCAGGCGAAGAGGCGCCCGTCGATCTCACCGAAGTCGTCGATCGAGACGATGTTCGAGTGCCGCAGCCGCGAGCAGATGCGCGCCTCGTCGATGAACATCTCGACGAAGGCCCGGTCGCGGCTCTGGCCCGGGAGGATCCGCTTGATGCACACCTCCCGCCGGAATTCTCGCGCCCCGAGGCGCTCGGCCGCGAAGATCTCGGCCATGCCCCCCTGCGCGATGCGCTCCTTCAGGAGATATTGTCCGAAGGTCCCTCCGTCCACGCGTTCCACGCTACTGATCGTCCACGCGCGCTGCAAGTGCGTAGATCGCCACCTCGGGAGGGGGTCAATGTAGGTCTTCGGCGCGCTCGCGGTACCCGTCGGCCTGCAGGCGGAACATCGTCGCGTAGAGCCCTCCTCGCTCGAGGAGCTCGGCGTGCGTCCCCTCTTCGACCACCTCTCCGCCGTCGACCACCACCACCCGGTCGGTGGTGCGCACCGTCGCGAAGCGGTGCGTGATCAGCAGCGCGGTGCGCGCGCGCTTGAGCTCCGCCATGCGAGCGAACACCTCGTGCTCGGCCTCGGCGTCGAGCGACGCCGTGGGCTCGTCGAGCACCACGATGGACGCGGGTCGCATGAAGGCCCTCGCCAGCGCGAGGCGCTGCCACTGCCCGCCGGAGAGGTCGTCTCCGCCGAAGGCCCGGCCCAACGGCGTGCTCAGCCCCTCGGGCAGCCTCGCGACGACGCCCTCCGCGCCGGCCTCGCGCACCGCGCGGTCGAGGGCGGCGGGGTCTTCGCGCAGCGGGAGCCATCCCAGGCCCACGTTGTCGGCCGCGGAGAACTGAAACTTCGCGAAGTCTTGAAACAGCACGGCGACGCGGCGGCGAATGGCCGGCGCGCTCATCGTCGCCGCGTCGACGCCGTCGATGAGCACGCGGCCCGAGGTGGGGCGATAGATCCCCACGAGGAGCTTCACGAGGGTGGTCTTGCCCGCGCCGTTGCGCCCCACGAGCGCGACGGTCTCGCCGGGGCGCAGCGTGAGGCTCACCCCGCGCAGGGCGTCGCGCTCGGCGCCGGGGTACCGGTACGAGACGTCTTCGAAGCGCACCTCGGGGGGCGCGGCGTCGGGCGCGAAGTCGTCGGGGATGGGCTCGTCGGGCTCGTCTTCGTCGGTCTCGAGAAAGTCGAAGAGGTTCGACATGTAGAGGTTGTGCTCGTAGACCCGCGCGAAGGCGCTGAGGCCGCTCGCGAGGCTCCGCTGCCCCTGCTGCAGCACCACGAGCGCGAGGGTCATCGAGCCCAGGGAGAGCAGCCCGCTCGCCGCGCGCCCCACCACCAGCGCCGCGGCGCCGTAGTACGCGACGCTCGACGCGAAGGTGAGCAGCGCGGTCGCGAGGGCGCGGCGCCGGAGGAGCGCGTGCTCCTCGCGGTGAAAGTCCTCGTGCACGCCGCGAAATCGGTCGATGAGCCAGCGCGCCAGGGCGAAGAGCTTGACCTCCTTGGCGCTCGCCTCGCTGGTGAGCACGGCCTCGAGGTAGAACGCCTGCCGGTTGCGCTGCGTGCGCCGCTTCGACATCTGGTGCAGCGCCCGGCCGAACCACGCCTCGGCGACGAAGGGCGGAATCGCGGCGATCACCACCGCCGCCAGGGCCCAGGGGCCGATGCCCCAGAGCAGCGCCGCGAAGCCCGCCAGGGTGATCACCTCCTGCGCGATGGCCAGGAACTCCTGGACCATCGACAGCGGGCGCCCGCTCGCCTCGCGCCGCGCCTGCGCCATCTGGTTGATGAACTCGGGCTCCTCGAAGCGCGGGTACGAGACGTTCGCGGCCTTCTCGAGGATCTTCAGGTTCACGGCGAGGCCCAGCCGCGCGCGGAGCACCTGGTGGTTGAGCTCGCCCCCCTGCTTGATCGCCGCCCGCGCCGCGACGAGGCCGAACTCGAGCGCGACCCACACCCCCACGGCGCTCAGCCCTTCGCGGGCGCGCGAGGCCGCGACCACGCCGTCGACCAGCTGTCGCCCGACCCAGGCGACGGCGACGGTGAGCCCGGCCTCCGCGGCGCGCGCGGAGGCGGCGATGAGGAGCTGCCGGGGGTCGAGGTCCCACACGAGGCGCAGGGTGCGCAGGGCGTTCGCGAGCACCGAGGGGGTCTCGCGGAGCATCGCGCGGAGATCGTCGGGCGCCTTCTCGTCGCTCACTTGGACCGCCGAGGTACTACCACTCCCGGCGCCCCCGTGTGCGGGAGCCGCGCCGCATCCCCGCGCCCTGAACCGAGCCCCCGTCGGAGGCGTGGCGCGCGCGGGGTCCGTGGTAGAGACGTGCGATGCGGCTCGCGCCCCTCGACACGCTCTGCGCGCTCTCCGACGAGGCCCTCGCGGCGCTCCGGTCGTCCTTCGTCGCGGCCGGGTATACCCCCTCGGTCGTCGCGGACTGCGAGCGCATCGCGCCGGGGCTCGTCGACGGGCTCCGCCTCCCCCTCGTGCAGGCCGAGCTCCGCGCGGCGCCGACGCCCGGGCGCACCCTCGCGCGGCTGCTGCTCTACCTCGACGTCGTCGATGAGACCGAAGTCACTGCGCTGCTGGGCGTTACCACCACCCGCGACCTCCTCGAGGCCGGCGCCCTGGCCCACGCCGACGGCGGCCTGCGCGCCGCGGTGATCGTCGCGCCGTGCTTCGAGCTCTATGTGCTCTCCGACCCCCTCGACGCCCACGCCGACGCGGTGATGGGGCCGGGCCCCACGACCCTGCACCTCGCCGAGGCGCTCCCCCGCGCGGCGGTGGCGTCGGTGCTCGACGTCGGCTGCGGCGCGGGCACCCTCGCGCTCCTCGCGGCCTCGCGGGGCGCGCAGACCGCCGTCGGCGTCGACATCTCCCCCCGCGCGGTGGCGATCTCGACGCTCAACGCGCGGCTCAACGGCGTGCGCGCGCGCTTTGTCGTGAGCGACCTCTGCGCCGCCGTCGCGGGCGAGCGCTTCGACCTCGTGGTCTCGCAGCCCGCGTTCATCGCGCAGCCCCCCGACGTCGACGCGTCGGTCTTCGCGCACGGAGGACCGCGGGGCGACGAGCTCGCGCTCAGGCTCCTCGCCGAGCTGCCGGGGCTGCTCCGCGAGGGCGGCTCCGCGGTGGTGCTGGTGCAGTCCGCGACGCCCGCCGAGGCGCCGCTGCACCAGCGCGCCAGGGCGGCCCTCGGCGCCAGCGCCGCGGGTCTCATGGTCCTGACGGCGCCGTCGATGGGGCCGGACGCGTACAGCATCGGCTACGCCACGATGGTCGACGCCTCCCTCGGCGCGCGGTGGCGCGAGGCCGCGCTGCGGTACCGCGCGCACCTCCGGGCCATGTCGGTCGAGTCGTTTCAGTACGGGCTCGTGTGCGTGCGCGCCGACGGCCTGGGGTACACCCTCACCCTCCCCGTGCTCGGGCTGCGCGGCCTCGGCGCCGACGCGCTCCAGGGCCTCGCCGACGGCCTCGCCCTCGCCGCCCGCGCCGACGACGCGCTCCTCGACGCGGGCGTGCGCTGCGCCGACGGCGTCGCCTGGATCGAAGAGCGCGACCGCCCCGACAGCGCCACCCGACCCCGATGGATCGCGCGCTTTCGCGCCCTCCCCTTCGCCGACCGGGAGCTCTCCGAGGCGTCGTGGGCGCTGCTCGAGCTCCTCGACGTGAGCGCCCGGGTGCGAGACGCGGTGACCGCCTACGCGCGGCTCTGCGACGCCGATCCGCGCGAGGTCGCCCCCCAGGTGCTCGGCTTCGTGCGCGACAGCCTCGCGCGGGGACTGCTGGCGCCCTCATGAGCCGCGACGCCCTCCGCGCGGCCCTCGGCGCCGCGGTGACCCTCGGCGCGTCCCTGGCGCTCCCGGCGTGCCCGCAGCGCCCCTACGGCGCCGACGACGCAGGCGCCATGAACCGCGGAGACGCGCGCGATGTCCCTGCGCCGCAAGGGATGGACGCGACCGCTCCCCGCGACGCGGGCGCGGGCCTCGCCGACGTCGGCTGCGGCCACACGGCGGTCACCGCCGACCCCGCGGGCCTCCCGCGCGACGCCCTCGGCCGCGTGCGGCAGTGCTGGCCCGGCGAGGCGCGCTGCGAGTGCGACACCGACGGCGACTGCTACGCCCGCCCCGGGTACGTCCCCTGCGAGTACCTCACCGACGCCGGGGCCACCGACGCGCGACGCTACGCGCCCCCGCCCGACCCCACCGACGGCGGCGCGTGCCCGCCCGGGCAGCTCCGGTGCCCCTACACGGCCTTCCTCGACGAGCCCCCGGAGTTCGCGCGGTGTCAGCCCGCGCCCCTGGGCCGATGCCCCGCGCCCGACCTCATCGTGCGCCGCGCGTGGATCGCCGACGACACCGACCAGCCCACGCCCAACCGCCTGCGGCTCGAGACGCTGACCTTGCTCTCGAGCTCGGCCGAGGTGGTCGAGGGCTGCGTGCGCGCGCCGGGTCGGCGACGGGTGCTGCGCTTCAACTTCGCGGCGCTCAACGTGGGCGACGGCCCCTTTCGCGTGGGGCGCCCCGACGAGAACGACCGCGCGCACTGGGAGAACTTCACCGCGCACGGGCACTTTCACGTGCGCGGCTGGGGCGACTACGCCCTGCGCACCGTCGACGGCTCTACGGTGGTCACCGCGAGAAAGCAGTCGTTCTGCCTCGAAGACAACGTGCGCGAGGGCGAGGCCGACCCGAGCCTCCGGGTCTTTCAGCCGCCGCGCTGCGCGAACTTCAGCTTCGAGTGGCCCTTCGACGAGCGCCCCGAGTTCGGGCTGAGCCCGATGTGGGGAGACGAGTACCCGAGCAGCGTGCCGTGCCAATGGGTCGACCTGGGCCCCGAGGCGCCGGGCGCGGCAGACCGCGTGGGCGACGGGATCTACCGCCTGACCCTCGCGGTGAACGTCGGCGACGGCACCCCGCGGCCGCTATACCGGGAGTCGAACTACGACAACAACCGCGCAGAGATTCGCGTAGAGATCTCGGGGGACACCGCGCGCGCCTGCGACGACGCCGCGGGGGACGCGTGCCCGGGGGGCGCCCGGCGGAGCTGCCTGGGCGCCTGCCCCTGAGCGCGATCTCACTGCGCCGCAGGGGGATCGGTGATGGTGAACTCCACGCGGCGGTTGCGGTCGTGGCAGCTCTCGACGTCCTCGGTGCAGAGCGGCGACGAGGCGCCGTTGCCCACGGCCTCGAACTCGATGTTGTCGAAGCCGTGCGAGCGGAGGTACGCCGCGACGGCCTGCGCGCGCCGCTGCGAGAGCTCGGTGTTGTGCCTCGCGTCGCCCCGGCTGTCGGTGTGCCCCTCGACGCGAACGCGCCGGATCTGGGTGTTCTCACGCAGCAGCGCGATCAGGTCAGAGAGCACGCCCTGGGACTGGGCCTCTTGGATATGGTCCGAGTCGTACTCGAAGGTGATCTGGTGGGCGAGGGTGATGTGTCCGCCCTGGAGCTGCGCCTCGGTGTGCTGCGGGGGCGCGGGCGGGGGAGGCGCGGGCGCGGGCGCGGGCGCGACGACGATCGGCGCGGGCTGCGGCGCGGGCGCCTGGGTCGAGCTGCAGGCCGCGAGTGATGCGAACGCGGCGAGCACGCCCGACGAGACGAGAGAACGCATAGAATCCTCCTGACGACGTGCGCACCGCACCCGCGCACAGCGCGCGGTTGGCTGCGCCGCCGACGGCGCAACGCTCATGCAACCAAGTCGCGCGCGCAACCCTTAAAGTGCGCGCCCGCCCGCGCGCTCGGCGCGGAGCTCAGCGAGCATCGACTGGATCGAGCCCCGCACCGCGGCGTCGAGGGCGCGCACGGCGCGCTCGGAGGGACGCTCCGTCGGCCCGCCGTACTCCCTCGGATCGATGGGCGGTCCGAAGCGGTACGACATCCGCGCGGGCAGCGGGATGTGAGGCCAGGGACCGAACGCGAGGCCCCAGGGGAGCGAGAGGTGCACCGGCCAGATCTCCGCGCGCACGAGGCCGTGGAGCCCCACCGCCCGCGCGAGGCGGCTGCCGTCCGAGAGCACCACCAGCGTCTCGTGCGCGCCCGCGTGCGCCACGGGCACGACCGGAGCCCCCGCGCGCAGCGCGAGCTTCGCGTAGCCCACGCGGCCCGCGAACTCGACCTCCCAACGGCGCGAGAACGGGCGCCAGGTGTCTCGGTCGCCCCCGGGGAGCACCAGCACGTCGCGGCGCGCCTCGACCAGCGCCCGCCACGCGGTCTCGGGGCGGGCGCGGAGCACCCCGCGGCGGCCGAAGTACCGCGCCGTCGCCGGCGTCGAGAGGATGATCTCGTGCGCCAGCGGGTGCAGCGGGCGCGCGAGCCCGTGACGCAGGTACCACCCCACGCCGAACCCCCACACGTCGGGGATGCTCGTGCCGCCGCTGTGGTTCGACACGAGGAGCGCCGGCGCCGGGGGTAGGCGCTCCCATCCTCCGAGGTCGAGGTCGAAGTAGCCCCCCACGCGAAAGAGCCGCGCGGCCTTGGCGAGGGTCACCCGCAGCGCGTCGGGGTCGAGCTCGTGAGGGTCGACGCCCCAGCGGGGAGCCGCGTCGCGATGCAGCCAACGGAGCAGCCTTCCACTCGCCACCCCTGGGAGTGTCGCACGACCGAGGCCGCGCCGCGCGAGCCGCGGCTTACTCCGTGAGCGCGCGGCGGCGGTGCTACGCTGACTCACCCCCATGGCCCTCGTCAGCCATCACATCGCGAAGAACCTCCTCCACGCGCGCGGCTGGCGCTCGCACCGCTCGTACACCCGCGCCGGGCGCGTGCACACGCTGGAGGGCGTCAACCACCACGCCCCGCCGGGGACGGTGGTGATGCTCCACGGCTTCGGCTCCGCGGCCGTTCACTGGTGGCCCGTCATCGGCGCGCTGCGGCAGTCGGTGCGCCGGGTGGTGCTCCCCGATTTGCCGGGGCACGGCTTCAGCGACATGCCGCTCGAGGGTCTCGCGCCGCCTACCCTCCGCGCGGGGCTCCTCGAGTCCCTCGACGAGCGCCTGCGCGAGCCCGCCGTGCTCGTCGGCAACTCCATGGGAGGCCTCGCCGCCATCGAGTACGCCCTCGCGCGCCCCGAGCGCGTGCGGGGCCTCGTGCTGATGTCACCCGGCGGCGCGCCCATGAGCCCCGAGGCCCTCTCGCGCTTCGTCGACTCGTTTCACCTCAACAGCCACCGCGACGCGCTCGATTTCGTCGATCGGCTCTTCGCCCGCCGCGCGCCGATGCGCCACGCCCTCGCCTGGGGCGTGCGCCGCACCTTCGCGCAGCCCGGCCTCCGCGGGCTCCTCCAGGGCATCGCCGAGCGCGACCTGCTCAACGCCGAGCGCCTGTCCGAGCTCCAGGTGCCCCTGGTGCTCATCTGGGGCCAGGGCGACCGCGTGCTCCCCGCGGAGCACCGGGAATTCTTTCTCCGCCACCTGCCGCCGCACGCGCGCATCGTCGAGCCCACGCACGTGGGGCACAGCCCGTACCTCGAAGACCCCGGGCTGGTGATCCGCGAGGTGCGCGGGCTCCTCGACAGCCTCGCGCTGCTCCCGGTCGGCGCGGCGTAGTGCGCGACCTCGACGCGGTGACCGCGGCCGCGCACCTCGCCGCGGCGCGGGGGTCGTCGAGGGTGAGCGCGAGGCTCCCCGGCGCCGAAGGGCGCGCCCCGTCGCACGCGCTCGCCTCGCTCCTGGCGCCCGAGGTGAGCGTGCCCGCCGAGCGCGCGGAGGCCGCCCTCGCGCCCCTCGCCGAGGCCCTCGACGCGCTCTGCGCCGAGGCGGACGGCCCCCCGGAGCTCCCGGTCGCGACGCTCTGGCTGAGCTACGACGCCGCCCGCGCCGCGTGCGACCCGCGCCCCGTGATCGACCGCCGCCCCCTGGGAGACCGCTGTCCCGCGGCGCTCCTCGCGCGCCACGAGGCGACCCTCGTCTGGGGCGCACGCGGCGAGGCGCGTCACGGCCCCGCCGACGCGCTCGCGCGCCTCGACGAGGCGACGCGCGACGCGCGTGACCGCCCCGCGACCTGGGCGCCGCTCGAGACCACGTCGGCGACCTCCCGAGACGCGTTCGTGTCGGCGGTGAACCAGGTGCGAGGGTCGATCGCCGCGGGCGATGTGTACCTCGTGAACGTGGCGCGACGTCTTGAGTCGCCGCCCGTCGAAGGCGCCACCGAGCGCGTCGCGACGCGGGTGATCGCCTCGCGCGCCGCCCGCGCGATGCTGGCGAACGTCGGCGGGGTCACCGTGGGCGGCATGAGCATGGAGCTCGCGCTCCGCTGGGACCGACGCCGCGGCGTCGCGTGGACCGCGCCCATCAAGGGCACCCGCCCCCGCCGCGCCGACGCCGTCGAAGACGCCGCGGAGGTCGCCGCGCTCCTGCGCGACCCCAAGGAGCGCAGCGAGAACGCGATGGCCGTCGACGTGCATCGCAACGACCTCTCCCGCGTCGCGACGCGGGTGACGGCGCCGCGGCTCTTCGAGGCCGAGACCCACGCCTTCGTGCACCACCTGACCTCGTGGGTGCGCGCCGAGGTGCCGCGGGCGCTCGGCGCCGAGGCGATGCTCCGCGCGGTGCTCCCCGTGGGCTCGGTGACGGGCGCACCGAAGCTCGCGGCGATGGACCTCATCGCCCGCCTCGAGCCCTCCCGCCGCGGGCTCTACACCGGGGTGTACGGCACGGTCTTCGCGGATGGGAGCGTCGAGCTGGCGGTCGCGATTCGCACCCTCGTCGCCGACCCCTCCGGGATCTCCTACGGCGTCGGCGGGGGGGTCGTGTGGGACAGCGATCCCGCCGCCGAGTGGGACGAACTCGGCTGGAAATCACGCGCGATCCGGTGACGCGCCAGGGAGATCCATGTATTCCTGACGGGGAACGATTTCTTCAACACGGAGTCTGCCCTTTGCTCAAGCGCACCGATCGCGTCGCGTCGCTCGCTCTCGTCTTTCTCGCGGGGTGCTCCGCCGTCGGGGGCGGCACCGTGGGCCTTGGCTTCGGGGACGGCGGTGAGCTCGTCGACGCCGCGCTGGGCGTTCGCACCGACGGCGGCGCGGGCGCAGACGGCGGCGCGGGCGCAGACGGCGGCGCGGGCGCAGACGACGCGGCGGCCCCGAGCGACGTGTCCAGCGCCCTCGACATCGCGCCCCTCGACGACGTGCCCGCGGCGCCCTCCGACGGCTCGGGCGGGTGCGTCGCGCGAGAGGTCTGCGGCAACGGCCTCGACGACGACTGCAACGGCATGGTCGACGACAGCTGCGCCTGCGTGCCCGGCACGACGCAGCCCTGCTACGGCGGCGCCCCGGGCAACGCCGGGCGGGGCGTGTGCAGCCGCGGGGTGATCCGCTGCGAGGGCAGCGGCGAGTTCGGCACCTGGAGCGCGTGCGAGGGATGGGGCCGCGCGGGCCTCGAGGCCTGCGGCAACATGATGGACGACGACTGCGACGGCATGGTCGACGAGGGGTGCCTCTGCAACCCCGGCGAGACCCGCGCGTGCTACTCGGGCGACGTCTCGACCCGAGGCGTCGGCCTCTGCCGCCCAGGGATGCAGCAGTGCGTGGCCCGCGAGGGCGGCGCCGACTGGAGCCCCTGCGAGGGCGAGGTCCTCCCCGCGATGGACCTCTGTGATGGCATGGACCGCGACTGCGACGGCAACCCCAACACCGGCTGCGAGTGCACCGCGGGGGTGACCCGGAGCTGCTACTCGGCGAACCCCTCGACGGCGAACGTCGGGCTCTGCCGCGCGGGCACCGAGACCTGCGTGCGCGACAAGATGACCGGGCGCACCGCGTGGGGCGCCTGCATGGGCGAGGTCGTCCCCTCGCCCGACCGCTGCGACGGCATGGACCGCGACTGCGACGGCAACCCCAACACCGGCTGCGCCTGCACCCTCGGCGCGACCCGCGGCTGCTACGGCGGCCCCACCGGCACCGCCGACGTGGGCGCCTGCCGCGCGGGCACCCAGCGCTGCGAGCCCGCGGGCTCCACGGTGGCCTGGAGCGCCTGCATGGGGCAGATCACCCCGGTCGCCGAGGTGTGCGGCAACGGCGTCGACGAGAACTGCAACGGCGTCGCCGACGACGGCTGCGTCACCTGCCTGCCGCCGCGGGTGATGTGCCCGAGCGGGTGCACCGACGTGCTCACCGACCGAAACAACTGCGGCCGCTGCGGCAACGTGTGCCCCAGCGGTCAGGCCTGCGCCAACGGCGTGTGCGTCGGCGACGGCATGCTGCGCATCACCATGGTGTGGTCCCTCGCCGGCGACATGGACCTCCACGTCGTACCCCCTTGCGGCGCAGAGATTTCGTACCGCGCGACGGCGCAGTGCGGGGGTCAGCTCGACCGCGACGACACCAGCACCACGGGCCCCGAGAACGTGTTCTGGGCCGGCGCCCCCGCGTCGGGCACCTACCTGGTGTGCGCGACCCCGTACTCCATCCGCGGCTCGACGCCCTTCACCGTCACGGTCAACCGCGGCGCCACGCAGCTCCAGCGCTGGACCGGCACGCGCACGGCCTCCTCGGGCTACGTGATGTGCAGCCGCAGCTCGCCGTACTTCATCGGCGCCTTCTCGATCTGATCGCCGGCGCTCCGCCCGCTCACCGCTCGTACCAATCCAGGTCGCGCCCGTAGCTCTCGGGCATCCCCGCGAGGGCCGCGAGGGCCGCGACCACGCACAGCGCGCCCACCGCGGCCGTCGCGGGCACCACGCCCATCGACGGCTTCAGCGCGAACCACAGCGTGGTCACGGGGATCGCCATGCCCCGCACGAAGTTCGGCGCGCTGGTGGTGACCGTCGCGCGGAGGTTCGTGCCGAACTGCTCGCTCGCCGTGGTCACGAAGAGCACCCAGTACCCCGTGGCGAAGCCCACCGCGCACATGAGCCCGTAGAACACCGCGAGGCTGCGCCCGCCCTGCGTGAGCACCGCGGCCACCGCGGCCACGAGCAGCGCGAGAAAGCCCGCGATGACGCGCCTGCGGCTCTGGAGCCGCTGGCTCAGGAGCCCGCTCGCGATGTCGCCGAAGACCACGCCGAGGTACGCCCAGAAGATCGTGCCCCCGCCCGTGGGGCGGGACGAAAGCCCCAGCGCGCCGCCGATCTCGGGCGCGAACACGAACATCACGCCCCCCACGAACCAGATCGGCGTGCCCACGAGGATCACCCGCGCGAAGCGCCCCAGGCGCTCCGCCGGACGCAGCAGCAGCCCGAGCTCGCCGCGGCGCACGTCGTCGCCCTTCGCGCGCTCGAAGAGCCCGCTCTCGAGCACCCCCACGCGCAGCGCGAGGAGGACCAAGCCCATCGCCCCGCCGAGGCCGTAGGCCACGCGCCAGCCGCTCGCCCCGTAGGTGCGCAGCAGCCACTGGGTGAGCGCGCCCGCGAAGAGCGCGCCGGTGAGCCCGACGCTCGCGACCACCGTCGTGCCCAGGCCCCGGCGACGCGCCGGGAGGAGCTCGCTCACGAGGGTGATCCCCGCGCCCAGCTCCCCCGCGAGGCCGAAGCCCGCGAGGCCCCGGAGCACGGCGTACTGCCACACGCTGTCGACGAAGGCGTTCGCGAGGTTCGCGAAGGAGTAGAGCAGGATCGACCCGAAGACCACCGTGAGCCGCCCGCGTCGGTCGCCCAGCACGCCGAGCGCCACGCCGCCCACGATCATCCCCGCGAGCTGCACGTTGAGCAGCAGCGCGCCCGTCGAGGTCACGGCCTCGGGCGAGACCCCGATGCCCCGCAGCGAGGGCACGCGGAGGATCGAGAACAGCACCAGGTCGTAGATGTCGACGAAGTAGCCGAGGGCGGCCACGAGCACCGCGAGCGCGACGCGGCGGGTGAGCCTCGCGTCAGTCATGGAGGGGCCTCAACTCGTCGCTCCCCACGAGCTCGAGGTAGAGCCCCCAGGTGCGCGGACACGCCTCTCTCGCAGCGCATTCGCGACACGGAGGGGGCACGGGCCGCTGCCCCTCACGCCCCTCGGCCAGCGACTCGTGGAGCACGTGCAAATCGTCGACGCGGTGGCGCGCCCAGTCCTGCGAAGACTCGCCGCCGCCGCGCGCCTCGGGGGGGAGGTGACAGAAGGGCACGGCCTCGGTGCTCGCCTCGAGGCCCGCGCGCGCCGCGAGGCCCAGCGCGTGCCGCAGGTACGGCGCGACCGTCGAGAGCCGCGGCACCTCGTCGATCAGCACGCGGTCGCGCAGCTCGACGGGGCGCGGAAAATTGAACTGCACCCGGCGCACGCCGAGCTTCGAGAGCATCGAGACCACGGCGCCGAGGCCGCGGAGGTTGCTCCGCAGCAGGGGCACGCTCGCCTGCAGCACCCTGCCCGCCCGCGCGAGCGCCTGGAGCGCGAGCACGCTCGGGCGAAAGCTCCCGCGGGCGCCGCTGAGCCGGTCGTGCAGCGCCTCCTCGCCCGCCAGGACCATCACGTCGAAGGCGTCGACCCCCGCCGACAGCAGCGCCTCGCGCCGCGGGATCGACGCCAGCGCGTGCCCGTCGGTCTGCACCTGCACGTAGCGATAGCCCATCGCGCGCGCGCGCCGCACCAGCGCCGGGAGGTCGTCTCGGAGCGTCGCCTCGCCGCGCAGCACCACGAGCTCGTCGCACCCCGCGCGACGTCCCTCGGCCAGCGCGCGCAGCGCGTCGTCGTGGCTCCGCGGCGCGCCCGCGGGCGACTCGCGCAGGTCGCGCACCGTGCAGTGCGCGCACGCGAGGTCGCAGTCGGTGGTCAGCCGCAGCGAGAGCCGGCGCCCCCCAGGGAGCGCCGCGAGGGCGCGGTCGTCGAGCGCCGCGGGGGCCTCGGGAGATGGTTCGACCACGAACGACCCGATGGCGAGGGCGTCGGCGCCGAGGGCGTAGAAGCTCCGGAGCGCGTCCTGCGGCGTGCACACGATGGGCTCGCCGCGGCGGTTGAACGACGTGTTGAGGACCATGGGCACCCCGGTGCGGGCGAAGAACGCCGAGATCATCGCGTGGTAGCGCGGGTGCGTCTCGGCGTGCACCACCTGGGGGCGCGCCGTGCCGTCGACGTGCACCACCGCGGGCACCCGCGCGCGCATCGCCTCCCTCACGGTCAGCGTGAACACCATGAAGCGCGCGTCGAACGCCCGCTCGAACCAGTCGCCCTCGTGCCCCGCGAGCACCGACGGGCCGAAGGGCCGCCAGGGCTCTCGAGACTTCATCGCGTTGACCCGCGCGTGCATCGCGGGGTCGGCGGGGTTGGCGAGCAGGCTCCGCCCCCCGAGCGCGCGGGGCCCGAACTCCATCGCGCCCTGAAACCAGCAGACCACCTTCGAGGCTGCGAGCATCGCCGCGACCTCGTCGGCCACCGAGTCGACCCGGCGGTAGCGCGCCCCGGCGTGGCGCAGCGCCCGCTCGATCTCCGCGTCGCCGAACGACGGACCCAGCATCGCGTGGGTCATGCGCGCGGGCGCCGCGCCCCCCTCCATCGACCAGGCCTCCAGCGCCGCGCCGAGCGCCGTGCCCGCGTCGTTCGCGCCGGGCTGCACGAAGACCTCGTCGAGGCCGAAGCGCTGACGCAGCGACTCGTTCATGCGGCAGTTGAGCGCGACGCCGCCGGCGATCGCGAGCGCGTCCACGGGCGCCCCACGGGCGCCGCGGAGCACGAAGCCCGCCGCGGCCTCCTCGAGCGCGCGCTGCGCGGAGGCCGCGAGGTCTCGCTGGGCCTGCGTCCAATCGCCTTGTCCCGCATGGCGATACGACGCGAGTCGGTCGATCGACGACTCGTGCGCGACGGTGCGCGCGCCGTCGTCGCCGAGCGCGTCGGAGAGGTCGACCTTGGGCTCGCCGAAGGCCGCGAGGGCCATGGTGCTCCCCTGGCCGTGCCCGCCGAAGCCCAGCAGGCGCGTGACGCCCTCGTACACGCCGCCCACCGAGCGGTCGGTGAGCGCGAGGAGGGTGTGGGCCAGGCGCAGCGCGCCGCCCTCGCCCCGCCAGAGCGCCGCGGACTCGCGGTCGCCGCGCCCGTCGACGGTGAGCACCCACGCGTCGCGCTGCCCCGAGAGCCGCCAGGCCGAGGCCGCGTGCGCCCGGTGGTGCGGGATGAAGCGCACCCTCCCCGCCCGCACCGGGGGCACGTCGCGCCCCTCGTCGAGGAAGGGGATCGCCCCCACGAAGCGCCCGTGCAGCCCGTTCACCGCGACGAGGTCGACGTCGTCGAGGGTGATCCCCTGCGACTCGAGCAGCGCGCGCACGGGCTTGCGGCACAGCGCCTCTTCGAGCGCGAGGGTCGGGTCGACGGCCGCGGTCACCCCCTCGCGCCCCAGAGGGTGCCACCCCGCGTGGCGCTCGCGCGTGAGGCGCTCGAGCTCGACGGCGCCCACCACCTCGCCGTCTCGCAGCAGCGCGGCGGCGTGCTCCTGCATCGTCATCACCGCGAGGCCCAGCACCCATTTCGGCGCGGGCGCGTCGGCGGCGCGTGGCGCGAGCCAGCTCGGCGGAAAGGGCGCGGGCAGCAGCGGCCCCGGCGCGCCGGTGAGCCGCGAGAGCCACCCTGGGCGGTGCGCGAGGGCGCGGGCGTGCGTCGCCGCGTCGTCGCCGTAGAGCGGGCGGATCGCGTCGACCGGGCAGTGCTCCACGCACTCGTGGCAGCGCACGCAGGCGTCGAGGTCGTCGGTGGTCGGGCGCGCCCGCGCGTCGAGGTATCCCGTGGGGCACACCTGCGCGCAGCGTCCGCAGCTCGTGCAGCGGTCGGGGTCCACCGCGACGGCGCTGGCGGGTCGTTCGGGCCGCGGCGCCGCCACCGTGGGCCTGCGCCCCACGCGCCACACGAGCCCGTCGAGGAGCACGTCGGGCGCGCGCTCGACGGGGGCGCCCGCGAGCTCTTCGCGCAGCAGCGACGCGAGCGACGCGAGGGCTTCGAAGCGCCACGCCGCGGCCACGAGCGCGGCCTGACGCACGCCCTCCGCGCCGCCGGGGCGCACCCAGAGCAGCAGGTGCATCGCCGGCGACTCGACGCCCGGCGCCCGCGCGAGCTCCCGCGCGCCGCCGCGGGTGGGCACGAGCACCGAGAGCGTCGCCGTCGTCGAGAGCCCAGCCGCCGCCGCCACCACCGCCCGCGCGAGGCCCGCGTGGAGCGCGTCGTCGCAGGGGGCCGACGAGATCGTTCGACCTCGAACGATCGCCCCTGGGGGCGCGAAGGGCGCGAGGCGCGAGGCGAGGTCCGCGAGGGCGGGCGCGAAGCCCGCGTCGGGGTCGAAGACCTCGGCGAGGGCGACGAGCTCGGGGGGGCGCGCGCGCAGGTCGACCACGGTGACGTCCTCGACCGCGGGCTCGAGCGCGTCGAGGGAGACGGGGGTGAGCGGCGAGAGGCGCACCCGGAGCGCGGTGAGCGCGCGCGCGACGTCGTCTCGCCGGAGGTCGGCGTCGTGGCACCGCAGCCGCACGCCGTCGTCGCCGACCTCGACGCGGGCGGCGCGGAGCCCGGCGGCGCGGAGGTCGGAGGCGATCGCGTCGGGCGCGACGCGGGTGCCGAAGAAGCAGGTGATCGGGGGTTCGAGGCGGTCGTGCGCGTTCATCCCGACGGAGGTTCTACCCTCGTCGGGCGCGGCGCGGGGAGTCAGCCGACGTTGCGCACCGCGAGGGGGCGGGCGGGCGGCGGAAAGGCGCGGAGCTCGTCGGCGATCACCCGGTTCGTGTCGAAGTACACCTGCCAGTAGTGGTCGGTGTGGCAGTACGGGCGCACGGCGAGGAGCGGGCCGAACTCGTTGAACTCGAGGATCTCGACGTCGGGGCCGTTGCTGGCGTCGAGGTTCTTCACCCGGTCCTTGATCGCGGCGCGCAGGGTCTCGACGACCTTGCCCACGTCGGCGGCGCCGGAGATCTGGGCCTTGAGGTCGACGCGGCGAAAGGGGTTCGCGCTGAAGTTGACGATGTCACCCGAGAAGACCTTCCCGTTGCCGACGAAGGTGCGAACGTTGTCGGGGGTGTCGAGGGCGGTGACGAAGAGCCCGATCTCCTTCACGGTCCCGGTGATCCCGCCGACGTTGACGAAGTCGCCCACGCGCACGGGGCGGAGCACCACCATGAAGGCGCCCGACGCGAAGTTCGACAGCATGCCCGACCACGCGGTGCCGATCGCGAGGCCCGCGCCCGCGAGGAGCGCCGCGAAGCTCGTGGTCTCGACCCCGAAGCGCCCGAGGATCGCGAGCACGAGAAAGATCGTCAGCGCGACGTTGAGCGTGTTGACGATGTACGACGTGATGGTGTCGTCGATCTTTCGCGCGCCCAGCGTGCGACGGAGGATCGCGTTGACCGCGCCGATGGCCCAGCGACCCACGACCCAGATCGCGATGGCGCTCGCGGCCTTGAGAATCAGCTCAAGCCCCGTGGCCTTCAGTGTGATGATCGCCTGAGTGAAATCCATGCGCTCTCCTCCCTGTTGAATGGCACCGCCCGAAATCGAGCGGCGGGAGAGTGCATGAATCAGGAGAATGCGTCTACCGAAGCGCCTCGCGGGACCTCAGACCTGGTCAGCGCCTCCGAGCTCGAGTCGGAGCGCCATGGGGAAGAGCACGTTGCTCTCGAGGTGGATGTGCATGTGCAGGTCGAGCTGCAGCGCGCGCATCCCTTCGTAGAGCGCGCGCCAGCTCGCGCAGGCCTCCGCCGGGGGCGTGTACCCGCTGGTGCGCGCCTCGAGCTCGGCGAGGATGCGCCCGGCGCCCTCGTGCTCGCGGTTCATCGCCTGAATGGGGTGGCGCACGCTGCCAAAGGGCACCGGCCCGAGCGGTCGCGACGCGGCCCGCCGCGCCTCGACCTCGCGGATGTACGGGAACAGCACCGCCTCCTCCCTCGACAGGTGGGGGATCAGCTCATCGCGCAGCGCGCCCAGCGCGGAGGCGATCTGCGCGAGGTCGGGGTGCGCGTCGCCGTGCCGCGCGAGCACCTTCGCCATGAGCGCGGCGAGGCGCTCGAAGCTCTCTCGCGTGTACACGTGGTGCGTGTTGACCAGGTGTCGAATGAGGGCCGAGGCCCCCGCGGAGCTCCAGTCGACCAGGGCCTTCGTGGGCGCGCGCTGGGCGTCGACGATCCTCGCGACGACGTCCTCGGGCCGCAGCCCGGCGTCGTCGCAGGCGTCGCGCAGCCTCCGCGCGCCGTTGCAGCAGTAGTCGAGGCGCAGCGCCTCGAAGACCGCGGCGGCCTGGGGCACCCTCGCCGCGATGTTGCCGACGGTGTCTTGAACGTTGATCTCCATGAGACTCCCTCGCGCTCTCTCACCCCGCGCGAGCGCGGGACGATCCACCCGATCCAGCGCCCACGAGACGCAGCACGGATCGGACCAGCGCCCCCGCGCGCCCGTTGCGTCGCCCCTGATCCCCGACGCGCGCATCGTGCGCGCACGACGCACGCCCCTCCCTGGGGCTCAGCCTGGGGAGGCGGCCTGCTGCCGGGTCACGACCTCGTTGATGGGCCGCACCTGACAGCCGCCGCTGCCGTCGAAGCGCACGCCGGCCACGCGCCAGAAGTCGTTGCGTTCGCCGCGGTCGCCCATGAGCCCCCGCGAGAACTGCGCGACGCGCTGCTCGCCGCAATACACGACCACCTGGGCGTTGGTGATCCCCGACTGACCGTGCGACGAGTAATAGTGCACCCCCACGGTGTACTCCCCGTTGGTGTGCGGAACGTCCACCCGGATGTTCTCCGGCCCCCTGCCGTCGACGTCATCGACATCGAGCCACCGCGCCTGGGGCGACGCCTCGGCGCTGCCCTCGGGCGTCCGGCTCGCGTAGTAGCAGTCGCTCGGGGTGAACCACCGGGGCACGGGCTGCGAGGCCAGGTGCAGGTCAACGTCGGTGCCGTCGGTGTCCCACGAGAGCTCGACGCGAAGGCCGTGCCCCAGCATCGACACGGTGGTCTCGCACGAGGTGGTCGCCCCCTGCTCGTCGCGCGCGTCGAGGTGCACGGTGTAGTCACCGACGATCACCGAGGTGAAGGGCACCTCGGCGCCCATCGCCACGATGCTGTCCGAGTCGTTGGGGTCGAAGCGGGGCGCGAAGCGATACCACCGCGCCTGCGGCGACTGCGTCACGGTCCAGCGAAGGCGCGTCCCCGGCGCGTAGCCCTCGGCGCGGAGCGTCACGGGCGAGCCCGCGAGGGCGCGCTGCGGCGAGGGGCAACGCAGCCCTCCCCCGGCGCCGACGGCGACCTCAGGAGGCGTCGCCTCGACCGGGCCGGTGATCACCCGCCCCGGCTCGGTCACCACCACGGCGGGCGGCTGCGGCTCCGTGGCGATCACGAGGGTCTCGGGCGTGTGCACGGTGGTGACGGTCACGAGCGTCGGCGAGGGCGCGCTCGCGCACCCGGCGAGGGCGAGGATCATCGGCAGGGGGCTGTGCTTCATGGTGGTTGAACCAGAAACGCCCGCCGCCGTTGGCGCTTACATCCAGAATCGCACGCCCAGGAGCGGCCCGCCGAAGTCCGCCACGGGGCCCTCGACCATGGGAAAGAGGATCAGGTGCGTCCACCCCGCGAAGAGCTCGGTGCGATCGAAGATCACCCCCGCGGTGAGTCGCGCCGAGACCATCCCCGCGCGCCCGAGCACGCCGCCCGTGAGCTCGGCCGACACGACCAGCGGGCGCACGGGAAACGCGTCCATCGCGAAGCCCGCCTCTGCCCCGCTGGCGTCTCCCGCGGCGTCGAGAAACGACACCATCCCGGCGAGCGCCCTCACCCGCGCGGGTCCTCCGTCGGTGATCGCGTAGGCCACCCGCGCGCCGACGAGCCCCGCCCACACCGCGACGCCCTCCTCCCGCTCCACCAGCGCGCTGCCCCGGAGCTCGACCTCGATGGCGCCGAAGATCATTCGCATGCCGAGGCCCGCGCGGCCGACGGAGGGCAGGAGCATTCCCCCTTCGAGGCTCATCACCACGGCGATGCCTCGGCTGTCGCCTGCGGCGTCGGCAGGGAGCTCGAAGCCCGTGATCCCCAAGGCGTAGGGGTGCGCGAGGTATCGCCGGGAGAGGTTCCAGGGCGAGCGTCGCCGAGGCGAGCGCAGGTCGCGCCCCGAGGGTCGGTTGCGCGACGACTCCCGCTCGTTGGGGTTGTTGTCGCTCGAGGGCCTGGGCGTCGATCGCCCCTCGTGAATCGTGCGAGACATCTGCCGAAGCTGCTGCGCGAGCGAGGTCGAAGGGAGCAGCAGCGCACACAGCGTCAGCGCGACTCGGGTCATGGCGCGCCGCTACGACCGGGCTTCGTCGTCGGTCACCCTCGGCACGTCGAGGAACCACAGCAGGGAGAACAGCTTCACGTCGACCTGCGTGTCGGGCGGCGGGCTCATCAGCGCCCGCGCGAGCTCGAGCCGCGGCACGGCGAGCAGCTCCATCGCCTCGAGGGCCTCGAGCTCGGGCTCCTGCACCCTCCGAGCGTCGCGGGCGATGAAGTACACGATCTCGTCGGTGGTGAGCCCCGCGTTGAAGGGGCCGCGCATGAGGGTCTCCCAGCGCTCCGACGCGTAGCCCGTCTCTTCGAGGAGCTCGCGCTTCGCGGTCTCGAGGGGGCTCTCCCCCGCCTTGTCCATCAGCCCCGCGGGGACCTCCAGCATCCAGCTCCGCGCGGGGACGCGAAAGGTGCGCAGCAGCAGCACGTGGTCGTCTTCGGTGACCGCGACGATCGCGACGATCGGGCCGTGCGTGCGGCGCTCGATGAGCTCCCAGTGGTGAACCCCGCCGTCGGGCGTGCGCACCTCCCGGCGCAGCATGCGAATCCACCGACCCGAATAGACCACCTCGTCGTCGCCGAACTGAAAGGGCATGGCCCCGAAGGTAGCGAACGAAGCCGTCCCCGCGCGAGGGAACGGTCCCCGGGGCGAGGCGAGGGGCTACATCAGCGTGCCGCTCACGACCCAGCGCTGGTTGGTGCACTCGGGCGCGGCGGAGCAGCCCAGGGGAGGCAGGGCGTCGACGAAGGTGAGCGTGAGCGTGCCGTTGAAGCGGCGGCCGTCGATGAAGTTCCCCTCGAGGCGATAGTCCTCGTGGCAGCTCCCCGGATTTCGGCAGGAGACCGAGAACGACTGCCCCACCGGCGAGGCCCCCCGCATCCCCTCCATGCAGGGCACGCCGTTCACCGAAAGCATCCCGCCGACGTAGCTGAATTGCAGGTTGGAGATGTTCAGGTTGATGACCGGCGTGCCCAGGAGCGACGAGCACATGTAGCGAACCGGCGGCGCGATCGCGTAGATCCCCGACGGCACCGACATGCTCATGCACGTGGGGTCCATGGTGTGCGTGCACATCCCGGCGTCGCCCTCGACGCAGGCGTCGATGGTGCAGGCCACGCCGTCGTCGCAGGCGATGGGCGTGCCCGCGGAGCACGCGAGCTCCGAGCAGCGCTCGACGCCGTTGCAGCGCAGGCCGTCGTCGCAGTCTTGATCCGAGGAGCACGAGCGCTCGGCGACGCACCCCATCCCGGCGCGGCACACGCGCCCGGCGCCGCAGCGCGCGTTCTGGGCGACGTGAATGCACTGCCCCGAGGCGTTGCAGGTGTCTTCGGTGCAGTCGAGGCGGTCGTCGCAGTCCGCGGGGGCGGCGCAGCGCCCGCTGGTGCCCCCGGCGCCGCAGCCGGTCTCCAGGCAGCGCTGGCCGCTGGGGCACTGGTCGTCTTGCGGGGAGTTGCGGCAGGTGCCGTCGACGAGGCAGGAGTCGCGGGTGCAGGCGACGTTGTCGTCGCAGTCGGCCGCGCGGGCGCAGCGCCTCGCGCCGGGCGCCGCGCAGCCGACGCCCACGGTGCACACCTGCGGGGCCGCGCACATGCTGTTGTCCGCGAGGTGCTCGCAGACGCCGCCGACGACGCACACGTCGCGGGTGCAGGGGATTCGATCGTCGCACTGCGCGTTCGAGGTGCAGGCGGAGGCCGTCGCGGCGTCGGCGGCGCCGAAGGAGCGCGTGCCGCTGTCGGAGCACCCCAGCATCGCGAACAGCGCCAGCGCGACCGGGACCGAGGATCGGTGTCTCATCACTGCCGCACTCCTGCCACGAGGATGCTCTGCGAGAAGCATCCGCGCGACGCGTCACAGAAGGGAAAGCTCACGTTGAGCACGCCGCTGAAGCGATCGGCCATCGTGAAGTTCCCCGTGAGGTTGTAGGCCCACTGGCACCCGCCCTGGGAGCTCGTCCCGTTCGCCGCGAACATCCCCATCGACGGCGCCGGGCCCCGCAGCGGCACCGCGAAGCCCGTGACCTCGACGCTCGTGGCCGTGGCGTTCAGGGTGATCTGCGCCACCGGCCCGAAGCTCCCCGCCCCGCACGAGTAGCTCGGCCCCGGAGTCAGACGGTACGTCCCGCTCTGCACCGTGCCCCCGCAGGGGTTGAGCGGCGGGTTCTCGCAGCGGTCCATCGCCTCGTTGCACACGTCGCCCGTGCAAGGGTCATCGTCCGAGCAGGTCCTCGGCGCGCCCGGCTGACACACGCCGCCGACGCAGCGCTCGTCGCCGTCGCAGTACACCCCGTTGGAGCACTCGCCGTCGCCGGCGCAGCGCCCCATCGCGAGGCAGCCCATCGCGCCGCACACCTGCCCCGCCGCGCACCGGGAGTCGTCGCGAATGCTGCTGCACGTCCCCCCGGCGACGCACACGTCGCGGGTGCACGGGACCCCGTCGTCGCACTCCTCGTCCATCGCGCAGCGCCGCGTCGCCATCGTCGCGCACCCCTCGGCGGGGAAGCATCGCTGCCCCGAAGGGCACCGCGACTGCAACGCGACGTGCTCGCACACGCCGCCCACGACGCAGGTGTCTTCGGTGCAGTCGATCCGGTCGTCGCAGTCGCGGTCGTCGCGGCACGAGCCGCCCGAGGTCACTCCGCGGTCGGCCAGCACCACGTCGGTCGCCCCGGCGTCGACCGCGCTCGAGCGAAACGGCGTCATGCGCTCAGGCTCGCCACATGCCACCAGGCCCAACGCACCGACCAAGAGCCCCCGCGTACCAAGCGTCATCGCGCCTTCATGCTACACCCGCGGCCCCCAAAGAACGACCCGTGGATCACGACACACAACTTGCGTCTCCGCGCGCAGGCCGTTAGCTATTTCACGCATGCGACCGGGACACGCCGCCATCCCCCTCGCGATCCTTGCGCTCTGCGGAGCCACTGATGCGCGACACCGCCGCTCCGGCGCGAGCAGGGCCTCGAACCGCCAGCCGACCTGCTTCAGCCCCTCGATTCACATCGACAAGTCCGACGGCGTGCTGGAGCTGCGCTGCGCGAACCGACCCTTTCGACGCTACGGGGTCACCTTCGGCGCGAACCCCATGGGCCCGAAGCTCCGGGAGGGCGACGAGCGCACCCCCGAGGGCACCTACCACCTGATCTCCCACGGGCAGACCGGTCGGTTTCACCGCTTCATGGGCATCTCGTACCCCAACGAGGCCGACCTGCACCGCGCGCGGCAGCTGGGCATCGACCGCCCCGGTCGGGGGGTGGGGATTCACGGCTCTCCGGGCGAGCGGGCGTGGCTGATGTCGCTCTGGATCCCCTTCGCGCACCGCCTCGGGCTCATTCAGCGCTGGGGCCCCACCGACGGCTGCGTCGCGCTCACCAACGCGAACGTCGAGGAGCTGTACCGCCACGTGGGGGTGGGCACCCCGGTGACCATCACGCCGTGAGCTCTCCCAGGGGGAGCCTCCCTGGTGCGATGATCCCCCCGTGCGCCCCGCCACCGCCACCGCCCTCGGCGCGCTCTGGATCGCCGCGCAGCTGGTGATCCCCGCCGCGCGCGCGCACCCCTCGTCGCCCTACCCCGCCTCGGGTCGCTTCTCGTGGACGATGTTCGCCGGCCCCCTCGTCGGTCGCTGCGAGCACGCCCTCCGCGTCTCCCTCTCCGACGCCCGTCCCGCGCCGATGCCCTTGCGCGGCAGCGCGATGCGCACGGTCCTCGACGCGCGCGCCCCAGGGGAGTTCTCGCAGGCTGTCTGGCTCTTCGCGCCCTACGCCGACTCCGACGCCGAGGTGGCCGCGTCCCTCGACGCGCTGCTCCGCCGCTGGGCGCGCACGCTGCCCCCCGGCGCGACGCTCGTGAGCGAGCTGCGCTGCGCGTCGCCGGGGTGGCCGCGCTTCACCCGCAGGCTCCAGGTGCGGCGATGACCCCTGGGCAATTCTTCGGCGCGCCGTCGCACCCCCGCATGGCGCGCTCGCTGCGGTCGGGGGTCGGGGGCCTCGCGCTCCTGGGCCTGCTCCACGCCGAGGCCGAGTGGACCCCGCGCCTCGCGCTCTACGCGGTCGGCCGCAGCGGCGTCGAGGCGGCGGCGCCCTACGGACTGTGGCTCCTCGCGACGGTCGCGTCGCTCGGGGTCTTCGTCGGCGCGGCGCCGCGGGCGTCGGCGGGGGTGTTGTGCGCGGCGCTGGCCGGCCTGCACGCCCTCGCGCCGCAGGTCTATCACAACAACTACTACGTGCTCTGGCTGCTGGTCGCGATCACGGCCCTCGACGGCCCGCGCGCGCACAGGGCCCCGTGGTCGAGCGAAGAGGGCGAGGCGACGACCTCGCTCGTGCCGCGGCTGGTGCAGGTGCAGCTCGCGCTGATCTACCTGCTCTCGGTGCTCGCGAAGGCGGCGCACCCCTGGTGGCGCGAGGGCGGCGCGGTGGTGCGCTGGATCGTCACCGAGCGCGTCCCCCAGTCGGGCGTGCGGGGGCTGGTCAACCCCGCGCTCGCGCCGCTGCTCTCCGAGCCCGCCCTCGCGGCGGCGGCGCAGAGCGGGATCGTGTGCCTCGAGGCGCTTCTCCCGGCGATGCTCTTCAGCCGGCGGTGGCGCGCGACGGCCTTCGTCGCGGGGGCGACGATGCACGTGGTGATGCAGGAGTGGCTGTTTCCCCAGCTCTTCACGTTCCTGATGCTGCTGGGGTACTACGCCTTCGCGCCCGCGGGCGACCGGGGGTGGACGCTCTCGCTCTGCGAGACGCGCCCCGCGCACCGACGTCTCGCCCGCGCCCTGCCCCGCCTCGACTGGCTGGGCCGGGTGCGCCTCGACCTGCGCCCCGAGGGACCTCTCCGCCTGGTCTCCCCCGCCGGGCTCGCCCGCGAAGGGCTCTCGGCGCTGTGGTGGCTCGCGGCGCTCTGCCCTCCGTCGGTGCTGGCCTACGCGGCGTTCGCGCTCGTCGCCCCGGGGGTCACCGAGGTGCTGGGGCTCCCGCGGGCCGCGGTCGAGAACGGGGTGGTCATGGTTGTGGGGGGGATCGGGCTGATCCCTGGGAAGCGATCCTCCCAGACCCCCCACGGGGAACTGGGGGATGGGAGCTAGACGTCCCACCCCGCGACGCCCGCGGAGGTCTGATTTTCCGGGCGAATCGCCCGGTTTCAGGGAACGGCAGCGCCAGGGAGGGGGGGCGCAGGCGGCGCTGGCGGCGCTGGCACGGCGCGTGTAAAAGGGATCGTCCGTGAGCGATCGTCGCCCCATCCGGTCCATGAAGGTGCTGCCCGCCGAGGCGGGGGCTGCCTTCGTGGAGTACGTGGTGGTGCTGCTGCTGGTGAGCGTGATCTCCGCGGCGGCGACGTACTCGCTCGGTCGTCCGTTCGTAGACTACTATCGCTTCGCGCAGACGATCCTCGTGATGCCCTTCCCCTGACCAGGGGGATGGCCGCACCCGACCGACGGTGTTTCGATCCAACGATTGAGGAGCAAAGACCATGAAGAAGAACAATGTTCGCGGGCTGATTCAGGACACCGAGGGCCTCTCCACCGTCGAGTACGTGATCATCCTCATCCTGATCGCGGTCGTCGGCATCACCGCCTGGCGCACCTTCGGCAACACCGTCGTCAACAAGATCAACTCGGGCAACAGCCAGATCTCCGGCCTCGGACCGTGATCCCGCGGGCGCAGAGCCCGTTCTTCATGGTTCCACGCACCGAGAGGTCGTGATCGCAGCCGCGCCGCGTCCCCTCCGCAAGAGGGAGCGCGGCGTTGTTGTTTGGAAAGGGAGTTTGAGCGCGTGTCCGGCGGACTGTTGACCTTGGCGATCGGCTTGTCGGTGCTCACCGCCGGCGCCGCCGCGGTGTCGGATTTCCGCACCGGCCACATCCCCAATTGGATCAGCGGGGGCGCGCTCGCGGCGGGCATCTCGCTCCAGGCGTACGCGGGCGCGCGGGGCTACGACTACTTCTCCTTCGGCGGCCGCACGGCGCTCTGGGGCGTCGCGCACGCGGTGCTCGGCGCGCTGGCCTGCGGGTTCTTTCCGTACCTGCTCTTTCGCAAGCAGCTCACCTCCGAGGACGGCGACACCCGCCGGGTCGGCGGCGGGGGCGACGTCAAGGTCTTCGCGGGCATCGGCGCGCTGCTGGGGATGTACTTCGGCATCGAGGCCGAGTTCTTCGCCATCTGCGTCGCGGGGGTGCTGGGCATGGCCCGCCTCGCGTGGCACGGAAGGCTCCTGGCGGCGATGACGAACACGCTCTTCATCGGGTTGAACCCGGTGCTCCCGAGGGCCTGGCGGCGAGAGATCCGGCCCGAGCTCCTCACGACGATCCGCATGGGCGGCGCGATTCTCATTGGAACGGTCATCGCGGCGCTCTCGAACAGCCCGCTCTGAAGGGTTCAGACTCCGATGGCGACACGAAACACACGCAGCGCGGCCTCGCTCCGGAGGGACACCTCGGGGGCGGTCTACGTCGAGTTCCTGGTGGCCTTCATCCCGTTCTTCATCATGGTGCTCGGGATGATCCAGGAGGCGCTGATGTACAGCGCCCACCTCGTGGTGCAGCACGCCGCGGCCAGCGCCGCCCGCGCCGCCATCGTGGTGTTCCCCGACTGCGACCACCGCTACGGCGGCGCGCGGATGAACGACGTGAACGGCGGCGGCCGATGGACCGGCGGCGCCACCGCCCTGGGCGCCCTCTTCGGCGCGTCCCTGGGCTCCGTGGGCCTCCCCGGATTTGGCCCCGCGCAGGGCGGCGCGCGCCTCGACGCGGTGCGCTTCGCCGCGAGCTTTCCCCTGGTCGCCGCGTCGCCCTCCCTCGACGAGCTGATGCACGACCGCGACCCCCGGCGGCAGAGCCTCGTCGACGCCATCGGCGGCGCCAACAGCCCCGCGGTGCGCCTGGCCCTCGGCGCCTTCGCGTACAACAGCGCGGCGCTCAGCGTGACCTTCCCCGACGCGCCCCGCGGCAGCAATTTTCGCGACCGCTTCGGGGGGCGTGACGGGCTCCGCCCGCGTCTCGTACCTCTACCACTGCGGCGTGCCCATCGTGTCGAAGATGGCCTGCGACGACCTCCCGCAGCTGCTCACGGGCGTGCCCATTCGGCAGATGCAAGACCTCGCGCGGGCGGCGCGCTCGGGCAACCTCCAGCAGATTCAGACGAACCTCAACACGGTGCAGATCGCGCGGCAGCGCCTGTCCGACGCCCGCCCGGGTCAGCAGGAGTTCAGCCACGCGGGGCTCACGGGCTCGTCGATGCTGCTCATGGGCTTTACGGGCGGGAATTTCTCGCTGATTCGCGCCGAGGTCACCCTGCCGAACCAGGGCACCGAGGGCAGCATTGCAGGGGCGTGTTTCAGGCGATGAAGGAGAGAACTCCGATGAAGACGGTGAAGATGTCGACCGCGAGGCGCCGCAGGCAGCTCGGGGCGGCCTATGCCGAGACCGTGGTGATGCTGCCCTTCTTCGCGGCGGTGTGGGCCGGCATGATCTACATGCACAAGGCCTACAGCTCGAAGATCTTCACCATGGCCGAGACCCGCACCTGCGTGTGGACCTACGCGACCAACGGCTGCCAGCGCATCCCGCCGGGGTGCTCGATCACCCGCGGCGAGGCGCCCCAGGGCGACCGGCCGAGCGCCCTCGACGGTCTCCAGCGCGTGCTGGGCTCCATCGGGAACATCCTGCAGATCACCAACCCCATCGCGAGCACGCGGGTCACCCGCAGCGTGGCGAAGCCCGGGATCCTCGGGGGCGGTAGCATCACGGTGCTCGCGGGGCAGGAGATGATGTGCAACACCGTCGCGGCGACGTCGAGCAGCATCGTGCAGCAGGCGTTCTGCTCGTTCACCCCGTTCTGTTGAGAGAGGTGACGTGATGGCGCGCCAGAAGACACACCGCCCGCACATGACCCGGCTCCTGGCCTTCGTGTTCGTCGGCACCAGCGTGGCGTCCGTGGCCAGCATGCGCGCCGCGCGCGCGCAGGTGAACGAGGGGATGCAGCGCCTCGCGCGGCAGCTCATGCCCTACGCCGAGCAGGGCGCGATGCACTCGCCCAAGCGCGTGCTCCTCAACGGCCAGACCCTCCAGCTCGCCACCGGGACCACCCGCGACGGCGTCGGCGCCGTCCTCGACTGGTACGAGACCCAGTGCGCCCGCCAGGGCGGCGGACTCACCCGCGAGATGGCCCGGGCCAACCCCGCCTTCGGCAGCGCGGCCTTCAACGCCCTCTGGGCCCGCGCGGGGCGGCGCACGGCCAACTTCGAGGTCATGCGCAGCGGCGACGAGCGCAGCGGCTACGTCGCCTGCCTCGACATGGGCGGCGACGACGTGCGCAGCAACGCCCTCAGCCGTCGCATCCAGTCCTTCGTGTCGAGCGGCGACCTCTCGCGCCTCGGCAACATGCGCTACGCCTACGTGCAGCGCGTGAGCTCGGGCACCCGCATCGTGACCGTGGCCACCGACGGCCGCTTCGACCTCCTGCGCATGTTCCCCGAGCGCGGCGACGCGCCAGGGCGCGACGTCGACGGTCTCTCGCGCTTTCCGGGCATGCGCAGGCTGCTCTCGGCGCAAGAAGAGGGCGTCGCGAACTCCCTCGGGATGTACTCCGTGCAGGCCCCGCTCGCCGAGGTGCGCGACTGGTACCGACGCACCCTCCCCACGCGGGGGTGGACCCTCGCGGAGCTCCCCCGCGACCGCCGCCTCCCGCCCGAGATCGAGTCGCACCGCGCGACCACCGCGACCTTCGAGCGCGGCCAGGCGCAGCTCTACCTGGTCTTCGACGAGCGCAACGGCACCACGTCGATGATGTCCATCGCCGGGCTCTGAGCCCGACATGGAAGCTAGCGCGGGGCCCCCGTCGTTGAGTACGATGTGAGCTCCGTGCGATCCCTCGTCTCGATGACCCTCTGCCTCGCCGCCGCGCTGACCGCGCGCGGAGAGACGGGTCACGCGCAGATCTGGATGTCACGCGGCGCCGACGGCGCGCTGCACTTCACGAACGTGCCCGCGCGGCGCAGGCAAGACGCGCGGGTGTTCATCTCGTCGCGAGACACTCCGCGCCCGGCGCCTCCGCCTGCCGTCAACGCCGCCGCGCCGCCGAGCGTGGGCTCGATGCCCCCGGCGCCCGCCGCGAGCGCCGAGACCCGCGCGCGCTACCTCGCCACCGCCCGCGACCCCGCGCGCTACGGGCGCTTCGACGCGTACATCCGCGAGGCCGCGACGCTCTACCAGCTCCCCGAGGCGCTCATTCGCGCGGTGATCCGCCAGGAGAGCGACTTCAACCCCTTCTCGGTGTCGTCGAGCGGCGCGCTGGGGCTCATGCAGCTCATGCCGGGCACGGCGACGAGCATGACCGTGCAAGACCCCTTCGACCCGAGGCAGAACATCCTCGGCGGCGCGCGCTACCTCCGGGTGCTCGCGAACACCTTCAACGGCGACCTGATCCTCACCCTCGCGGCGTACAACGCGGGCTCGGGCGCGGTCATTCGCTACGGCACCGTGCCCCCCTACGAAGAGACCCAGCACTACGTGCGGCAGGTGATTCGGTACTACTACGAATATCGCGCCGGAGCGGCCCGGGCCTGACGAGGCCCTTCAATCCGAGCGCGAAAGCGAAGTACCCTCCCGCGTCGTGGCGGCGTTGACCCTGCGAGGCGTGCGAAAGGTCCTGGGCGAGAACACCATCCTGCGCGGCATCGACCTGCGCATCGAGGACGGAGAGTTCGCCGTGCTGGTGGGCCCCTCGGGGTGCGGCAAGAGCACCCTGCTGCGCACCGTCGCGGGCCTCGAAGAGCCCGACGGCGGCAGCGTCGCCCTCGGCGACCGCGACGTCACCCGCGCGGCGCCCAGAGACCGCGACATCGCCATGGTCTTTCAGAGCTACGCGCTCTATCCGCACCTCACGGTGCGAGACAACCTCGCGTTCGGGCTGCGCCTTCGCCAGGTCGACGAGGCCGCCATCGCCGCGCGCGTCGCCGAGGTCTCGAAGACCCTCGACATCGCGCACCTCCTCGACCGGCTCCCCAAGGAGATGAGCGGCGGGCAGCGCCAGCGCGTGGCCATGGGCAGGGCCATCGCGCGGCGCCCCAGCGTGTTTCTCTTCGACGAGCCCCTCTCGAACCTCGACGCCGCGCTGCGCGCGCAGGTGCGGGTGGAGATCAAGAAGCTCCACCAGTCCCTCGGCGCGACGATGCTCTACGTCACCCACGACCAGGTCGAGGCGATGACCCTCGCCGACCGGCTCGTGGTGCTCAACGCCGGGCGCGTCGAGCAGCAGGGACCTCCCCTCGAGGTCTACCGCCGCCCGGTCTCGCGCTTCGTCGCGGCCTTTCTCGGCTCGCCCTCGATGAACTTTCTCCCCGCGAAGATCGCCTCCGACGGGCGCGTCGAGGGCGACGGCGTCTCCCTCGCCTACGACGCCGCGCGCTACCCCGCGTTGAAGCCCGGCGACCCCGTCGAGGTGGGTCTGCGCCCGCACGACGTCTCTCCCGCGAGCGACGGCCGGGTCACCCTCGAGGTCGAGGTGATGGAGCCCATGGGCTTCGAGGCCTACGCGCACGGAACCGTTGGGGCACAAGGCTTTGTCGCGCGTCTCGACGGCAGCGCGGCGCTCCCTCGGCCCGGCGAGCGCCTCGCGCTCCACGCGGACGCGGGCTCGGTGCTGCTCTTTCACCCCGAGACGGGCAGGGCCCTCGACGCGGCGGAGCCCGCGGCGTGAGGGCCTCCCTCGCCGCGCTCCTGCTGCTGTGCGTGGGCGTGCTCGCGCCGGGATCCGCCTGGGCGCAGCGCCTGGTGCTCTGGCACGCCTACCGCGGCGACGAGCAGCGGGCGCTGGAGGGCGCGGTGGAGGCGTGGCGGCGCGCGGCGCACCCGGGGGTGACCGTCGAGGTGCTCGCGATGCCCTTCGAGAGCTACGCGTCGAAGCTCGAGTCGGCGATCCCTCACGGCAACGGGCCCGACCTCTTCATCGACGCGCACGAGCGGGTGACCAGCTACCGCGCGCGGGGGCTCCTCGCGCCCGTGGCGAGCCTCGGCGAGGCGGAGTACACCGCGCGCTTCGACGACACCGCCGTGCGCGCGTTCTCCTCCGACGGGTCGCTCTGGGCCGTGCCCCTCTCGGTGAAGTGCGTCGCGCTCTACCTCAACCCCGCGCTGGTGCATGGCGAGGTGCGCTCCCTCGCCGACCTCGAGGCGCTGCGGAGCTCCCTCCCCCGCGACAGCTACCCCCTCGTGTACGAGGCCTCGAGCGCGTATTTTCACGCGGCCTTCGCGCACGCCTTCGGCAGCGGGTACCTCGACGAGCGCGGGCGCTACCTCTTCGTCGGCGACGGCGCCGAGCGCAGCGTCGCGCGGGTGCTCGCGATGCTCGACGCGCGCACGATCCCCGAAGAGGCGAGCGGGACCCTCGTCTCGCAGCTCTTTCTCACCGGCCACGCCGCCGCGGCGATCTCGGGCCCGTGGCTCGCGGCCGAGCTCGGCGACCGCGTGCGCTTCACCGTGCAGCCGCTGCCCACGGTGCCCGAGGCCGAAGGACGTTCGCTGGAGCCCTTCGCCACCGTCGAGGGCGCGCTGCTCTCGGCGCACGCGAGGGAGCCCGCGCTGGCGAGGGTCCTCGCGCGGGCGCTGGGCGAGGTGCCGGCGGCGGTGACGCGCGCGCGCGTCGGGCGGCAGGTGGTGGCGACGCGCGAGGCGTGGGAGCGCTCTCCCGAGCTCGCCCGCGACCCGGTGCTCTCGGCCTTTCGCCGCGCCTCGATGGGCGCGCGGCCGATGCCCACGCACGCCCGCATGCGCGCCGCGTGGGAGCCCGCGCGCATGGCCCTCGCGAAGGCGCTGCGCCGCGACGGCACCGTGCGCGCCGCGCTCGACGAGGGCGCGAGACGCTTCGCCGACGTGACCCGACCGCTGCCCCGACGTCGCGACGGCACCCTCGCGCTCCTCGCGGTGGGCGCGGCGGCGCTGGGGCTGTGCCTCTCGGCGCTCCGCCGCGCGCGCGACCCTGACTATCGTATCGCCTTGCGCCGCAGCGCGTCGGCGTACCTCTGGGTGGGGCACGCGGCGCTCGCGGTGGGGCTGCTGGTGGTGACGCCGGTGGTGATCGGCGCGGCGACCTCGCTCTACGCGACCGAGTCGGGGCGGTCGTACTACGTGGGCCTCGCGAACTACGTCGACATCCTCATCGCGCGGGGCGGGCCGTTGCTGGCGACGGGGAGCTTCTACCGCGTGCTCCTGGTGACCTGCCTCTGGACGGCGGTGAACATCACCCTGCACCTCGCCCTGGGCGTGTCGCTCGCGCTGCTGCTCTCGCGGCCCGCGCTGCGGATGAAGGCGATGTATCGGGTGCTGCTGATCCTCCCGTGGGCGGTGCCGTCGTACGTGACGGCGCTGGCGTGGAAGGGGATGTTTCACCGGCAGTTCGGCGCGATGAACGCGCTGCTGGTGGCGCTCGGGGGGGAGCCGATCTCGTGGTTCGCGCGCTTCTCGACGGCCTTCGCGGCGAACGTGGCGACGAACGCGTGGCTGGGCTTTCCCTTCATGATGGTGGTGACCATCGGCGCCCTCGCGGGCATTCCCAGGGACCTCTACGAGGCCGCCTCCGTCGACGGCGCGACCTCGTGGCAGCAGTTCTGGAAGATCACCGTCCCGATGCTCCGCCCCTCCCTGGGCCCCGCCGTGGCCCTGGGCACCATCTGGACCTTCAACCAGTTCAACGTGGTCTTTCTCGTCTCGGGCGGCGAGCCTGACGGCGAGACCGAGATCCTCGTGAGCGAGGCCTACCGCTGGGCCTTCACCCGCCAGGCGCAGTACGGCTACGCCGCGGCCTACTCGGTGCTCATCTTCGGGCTGCTGGCGCTCGCCACGCGCCGCCGGGGGAGCGCGCGATGAACCGATCTCCCTGGTGGGTGAGCGCGCTGGTGCACGCCGCGCTGATCCTCGCCGTGTGCTTCGCGCTCTACCCCGTGCTGTGGGTGGTGTCGCTCGCGCTGTCTCCCTCGGGCACGCCGTCGTTTCGCGCGGTGCCCCTCCCCGACGCGGTCTCGCTGGTGAACTTTCGCGAGGTGCTCGGCGCGTCCAACGGCGCGGGGCAGTGGCTCTTCGGGCGGCAGCTCCTCAACTCGATCGTGGTGAGCGTCGCCACGGCCGCGGTGAGCGTCGGCCTCGCGACGCCCGCGGCCTACGCGATGGCGCGCTTCGCCTTCGTCGGGCGCGACGCGGGCACGAGGGTGCTCCTCGCGACGCAGATGTTCCCTGGGGTGGCGACGGCGGTGCCGCTGTACGTGATCCTCGACCAGCTCCACCTGCTCGACACCAAGGCCGGGCTGGTGCTGGTCTACGCGACGACCTCGCTGCCCTTCGCGCTGTTTCAATTGCGCGGGGCCTTCGAGGCGATCCCCCGCGACCTCGAAGAGGCCGCGATGGTCGACGGCGCCACGCGCTGGCAGGCCTTTGTGAAGGTCGTGCTCCCGGCCGCGCGGCCGGCGATCGCGGTGACCTCGCTCTTCGCCTTCATGGCCGCGTGGAACGAGTTCATCCTCGCCGCGACCTTTCTCTCGCACGACACGGCCTTCACGCTCCCCGTCGCGCTGCAGCGGTACGTGGGCGAGTACGACGCCGCCTGGGGGCGCTTCGCCGCGGGCGCGATCCTCGTGTCGGTGCCCGTGATGGCGATCTTCTACGCCGTGCAGAAGCACCTCGTGGGCGGGCTCACCGCGGGGGGCGTCAAGGGCTGAAGGTTGGGGTGGCAGGCGCTCACCGTCGCACGCAACGACGGGCTGCGAGGGCCCGACGGCACCACCGCCGCCGAGAGACTCTTCGACCTGCGCACGCCCCCGCCACGGCGTGACCTCACCCCTGCGTCCCCCGCTCCGGGGTGCCCCTCATCTGCGTCAAGCGACACATTCGCGGAGGAATTCAAGGCACGCGGCGAGGGCGGGTGGTTCGATCGGACGTGGATCGAGCCGACCGAGGGGAGGCGATGAAGCTACCCGGTGAGCTCGACGCCGTCGTAGACCGCGTCGACCGGGATCGCGCCCCCCAGCGGGGCCAGCGGAACCGCGCCGCCCTCGATGCTCTGTGTGTAGAGCCAGTTCTCCCCGTCGCGGGTGAGCACCTCGACGCGCCGCTCCCACTGCGACACCAGCACATACGCGCGGAGCGTCGGGATCTGCCGGTAGTTCTGGAACTTCACTCCGCGGTCGTATCGCTCGGTGGAGTCGGAGAGGACCTCGACGATGACCGTAGGATTGGTGACGGCGTTCGGGTCGTCGGGGGCGGTCTCGCGGGGGCCGCAGACCACCACCGCGTCGGCGTAGGTGTCGAGCCCCGTTGCCACGACGCGGAGCTTCAGGTCCGATGAGTAGACGCGGCACCGCCCATCGCCGATCAGGCCGCGGAGCGCGACGCCCACCGTGAACGACAGTTCGGCATGCGCAGGGGTCCCCCCGGCCATGGCCCACGCCTGGCCGTCGAAGAACTCATGCTTCACACCGGTGCGCTGTTCGAGCGCGAGGTATTCGTCGTGGGAAAGCCTCTGTCGATGCGCTGCGGTCATCGCCTCCTGAGGCTACCACGGGACTTCATCGCCCCCCGCTCGCACCCCTGAGCCCTCGAAGAGTGCCGTCAGGAGTCATCCTCGACGCGCCCCCATGGATTCACGCGAATTGTCGCACGTGGGTCTCCACTCGGAGCTTTCCTGAACGCTCCCACGATGGCGTGGCAGCTCGCGCACCCAGAGTCCCGTCGGGGGTGAGGGCGAGGGCGATCCGGTGCCTTCTTCTTGCACTTTCAGTCGCTTCTCGATTCGCTTCCGTGCATCCCCTGCCCCGACCGTTCATGGCGCCGACCGCGCTCTGGAAGGCTCTTCTCCCGGTCACTGCGGCCCCATCGAGTTCATTCGGACTCCCGGCCTCCCTCCGCCCTCGCGACGAAGCGCGGCGATCATCCTCGCGAGCTCCTCATCGCTCCGAATCGCGCGCACCGGGAGGTACACCCCGCTCGCGGCGAGGCGCACGCTCACCGGGAAGCGCGTCGCGTCGCCCGTGCTCGACGTGAGGTAGTCGCCTCGTGTGTCGAAGCCGGCGCGGTGCAGGGACGCGCGTAGCCCGCGGGGGTCTTCTGCGCGCAGCACGAGGTTCACGAAGGTCGCGCGGCGGTCGTCCTCCCACGTCGGCGCCTCGACGCCGCGAAAGGGCGCGGCCTCGATCACCGCACGGGCCCGCGCGCGCTGCCCGTCGATGTCGCGAAGCGCGCGGGGCAGGTGCGAGCGCGCGAGCTCGGCGCACACCGAGGGCATCGCGGCGTAGGTCGGCACCGCCGGGGGATCGCACGCGAGGGGCCGCTCTCGCATCAGCGTCTCGTACAGGTCTCCCCCCACCGCGCGCTGAAGATGTTGCAGCGCAAGGGGATAGAGCGTGTCACCGAACATCACCGTGCCCCCGAGGGCCGAGAGCAGCGAGCGCGCGACCTCGGCGCGGGGGAGCGTCGGAGACTCGCGCTCCTGCGCCTTGAGCCACGCGGCCACCTCGTCGTCGTCGGTGATCACCGCGCCGCCCATGACCCCGGTGAGCCCCTTGGTGAGCGAGAGGCTGAACGCTCCGCCCAGGCCCCAGCGGCCCACCGAGCGCCCGGCCATCGAGGCGCCGAAGGCGTGGGCGCAGTCCTCGACGAGCCAGAGCCCGCGGGCCTCGGCGAAGGCGCGCCAGGCGTGGAGGTCGTTGGGGCGGCCGAAGAAGTGCCCGAGCATCACGGCGCGGGTGCGCGGGGTCACGGCGCGGGCGGCGAGGTCGAGGTCCATTTCGCCGTGAGGTCCGCGCACGTCGACGAAGACGGGACGCAGCGCCGCGCGGCGCACCATCGCGGGCACCGCGAAGAAGTTGTAATCGGGGAGCAGCACCTCAGACCCAGGCGCGCGCGTGCCGACCCAGCGCAGCAGCGCGTGCAGCCCCGTGCGCGCGTCGGGGAACAACGCCGCGTGCTTCGCGCCCGTCTCGCGCGTGAGCGACTCGCGGAGCGCGGCGCGGGGCTCTGGGCGGTCGTCTCCCGCGAGGCAGCGCGCGAGGGCGCGGAGCAGGGCCGCGCGCTCCAGCGGAACGACGTCGCGAGGGGTCACCGCGGCGCTCCGTAGCGCGCGCGGAGGCGGAGCATACGCAGGAGAATTCGGGTCCCGTCTCGCACCGCGCGGAGGCCGCTGCGGCCGTGGGCGCGGGCCTCGCGGGTGACCCCCACCTCCACCACGCGCCCTCCCCGCGCGAGGGTCTGCAGGAGCATCTCGGTCTCGATGTCGTAGGCCCTCGCCTCGAGGCTCATGCGCTCGAACGCGCTGCGGCGCAGGGCCCTGAACCCCGCCTGGGAGTCTGTGATGCGCGCCGAGAAGAGCGCGTTGAGCAGCCCCGTGAGCGCGAGGTTGCCCGCGCGGTTGATCGGGGTGATCGCGCCGCGCTCGAAGGTGCCCATGAAGCGTGAGCCCACGACCATGTCGACCTCCGGCGCGAGGGCGGCGAGGAGCAGGGGGATCTCGTCGGGGCGGTCCTGCCCGTCGCCGTCGAGGAGCACGAGGACCTCGGCCCTCGCGCGCGCCAGGCCCTCGCGGAGCGCGACCCCTTTGCCCCGATTGCGCGGCAGCGCCAGCACCGTCGCCCCCGCGAGCCTCGCCTGCGCGGCCGTGTCGTCTCGGGACCCGTCGTCGACCACGATCACCTCGCCCAGCGACGGCGTGTGCGCGACGCAGCCTCGCACCACGGCCCCGATGCTCGGCGCCTCGTTGAACGCCGCGATGACCACGTCAACACTCACCAGGGCGCCCCCCGCGCGCCGTCTCGCGCCCACGCCTCGGCCTGCACCCCGAAGATCGTCGCCCACACGTTCACGTCGTCGCTCCCTGGCTCGTAGCGAAGTCCCCCGCTCGGGTGCTGGCACCGGGCGAGAAAGCCCCTCCCGCGGGCGATCTCCGCGGCGTAGACCTCGCGGTCCACCGCGCTCCAGAGCCGCACCGCCTGCGCCGTCGCGTCGGCCCGCAGCGGACCTTCGGCGCGCGCGCCGTCGTGCCACGCGCGCAGGCCGCCGCTCGGGTCCTGGGCCCAGGCGGTCCACCGGGCGCCGTCGAGGAGCTGCGCGCGCGCGAACGCGTGGCCGCGGCCCGCGAGCCAGAGCCTCGCTTCGAGGGCGTAGAGGTGCGCGTGGAGGTAGGTCACACCGCGCCCTGTGCCGTCGTCGAGGCGGAGCCCGCGCGCGTCGAGCAGGGCGCCCCGGTCGAGGTCGAGCGCGGCCTCGTCGAGCTCGATGCCGCTCTCCTGCAAGGCGATCGCGCACTTGAGCAGGTGAGGTCCCCGCGAGGCGCTCCACCGCGGCGCCGGAGCGCCGCAGACCGGGCCGTCGCGGAGGTCGGCGGCGAGCCGCGCGGCCACGGCGCGCAGGGTGGCGTCGGGCTCGCGGGCGGCGCGCAGGCCGCGGAGGGCGACGGCGGCGTCGAAAGCGTAGGTCACCCCGTCGCGGCCGAGGCGCGCGTCGTCGTCGAGCTGCGCGACGAGCCAGCGCCGCACCGCGGGCGCGCGGGGGTCGTCGGCGAAGGCGCAGAGCCAGAGGCCCGCGATCTCGGGGTAGGGATAGCCAGGGTGCGCGGGGTTGCTCCACGACATCACCGCGCCGTCGTCGCGCACGACCTCGGGACCCAGCAGCCACGCGCGCGCCGCGCCCGCGTCGAGGATCACCAGCCGCGCTCCAGCCGCGCGTGGAGGTCCGCCGCGATGCGCGCGCCGGCCTCTCCGTCGCCGTACTCGCCGAAGGGCTCGTCGAGGGAGGCATCTCGCTGCAGCGCCGAGAGCAGCGCGGGGAGCACGGTGTCGGGGGAGGTCCCGACGACCTGGGCGACGCCGCGGCGCACGGCCTCGACGCGCTCGGTGCCCGCGCGCAGCACCAGCAGCGGGCGGCGCAGGTACGCGGCCTCTTCTTGCACGCCCCCGGAGTCGGTGAGCACCACGCTGGCGCGCGCGAGGAGGCGCAGAAAATCCGCGTGAGGCATGGGCTCGTGGAGGCGCACGCGGGGGAGGCCCTCGAGCGCCGCGCGGGGCGCCTCGTGGGCGCCGGGGTGAGGGTGGAGCACGTAGTCGACCTCGACCTCGGGGTGCGCCGCGAGGAGCGCCGCGACCGACGCGCACACGCCCCGCACGCCCTCGCCGAAGTTCTCCCGGCGGTGGCAGGTCACCAGCACCCGAAGCGAGCGATCCCCTTGCGGCACAAGGGTCTCTGCGTGCATCTGGCGCAGCGCGTCGATGCTGGTGTTGCCCACGACCACCACGCGCGCGGGGTCGACGCCCTCGCGCAGGAGGTTGTCGCGGCTCTGCGGGGTGGGCGCGTAGAGCGCCGACGCGAGGCGGTCGACGAGGGCGCGGTGCATCTCTTCGGGGAAGGGCGAGCACGGGTCGCCGCTGCGCAGCCCCGCCTCGACGTGCGCGACCGGGAGCCCGGCGTAGAAGCCCGCGAGGGCGCCGCCGAGGGTGCTGGTGGTGTCGCCCTGCACGATCACCGCGCGGGACGGGCGCTCGCGGAGCCGCGCGGAGACGGCGCGCACGGCGGCGGCGAGGCTCTCGCCCAGGCGCGGGGGCGCGTCGGTCAGGGCGAGGCGCGCGGTGGGCGCGAGGGCGCAGTCTGCGAGGGCGACGTCGAGCAGCGCGCCCTGCTGCGCGAGGGCGCAGAGGTCGACGTCAAACACGCCGCGCGCACGCATCGCGCGGAGCACCGGCGCCATCTTCAGGACCTCCGGGCGGGTCCCGACGACGACGGTCACAGGGAACAAAGCCATCGCGGCGGATCATATCCCGCCCGCGCGTCGCCGCGCGCGGAGCATCGTGAGCCCGCGTCGCGCGGTCTGCGCGAGGGTGTGGAGGGGCGCCCCGGCGAGGGCGGGGTAGGCCTCGCAGGGGGTGAAGCACCCGCCGCAGGCGAGGCGCTCGGTGATGTCTTCGCGGATCTTCAGGGTCTCTGGGGCGTTCCAGATCTCGTCGAGGGTCTGGGCGCGGAGGTCTCCGACGGGGCGGTCCCAGACGTGGCAGGGGTAGACCACGCCCTCGGGGGAGATGAACGCCGCGCTGCGCAGGGCCTGGCAGGGGATGCCCGCGCGCTCCCCCCGACGGTACGCGTCGAGGTTCACCAGGAACATCAGCTCCATCAGCTCGACCATGCTCGTCGGCGCCCCGCGGCGCTCGAGGTGCTCGTGCACCAGGGCGCCCGGCGCGGCGCGCTCCCCCGCGGCCTCGGCCAGGTGCGCGTTGGCGAAGAAATGCTGCGAGACCTGGAGCCAGTTCCAGTGCCAGCGCCGCGGGTGAAAGCCTGGGAGTTCTGCGGCGAGCGCGGCCTGGAGCGCGTCGAGGTGATCGCGGTTGCTCGGGGTCACGGTGGTCCCGAGGTACACGTCCGCGCCGGGGACCTCGCAGAGCGCGCGGTAGGTCTCCATCGCCCGGCGAAACGATCCCTCGCGGCCGCGAATGCGGTCGTGCAGCGCCTCGGGCCCGTCGACCGACACGGTCACGATGAGCGCGAGGTCGGGGCGCCGCGCGCGCACCCGTCGGGTCACCTCCAGCGCCCTCCGCGTGAACCACCCGTTCGTCGGAAAGTGCAGCACTTTCAGACTTTTTGCGGCGTCGAGCACCGCGTCGAAGAGCTCGGCCGCGTCGGCGCGGAGAAAGATCTCGCCGCCGGTGAGGTCGAGCCAGAGCAGCTCGGGCATCTGCGCCAGCGCCGCGCGCACCTCGTCGGGGCTGAGCTCGTGCGCGGGCTCGACCTTCCACGTGTGGCACATCTCGCAGCGGAGGTTGCAGCGGCGCGTGAGGTCCATCACCAGCCGCGTCGGCGCGCGAGGGCGGCGCACCCAGGTCTCCATGAGCCTTGCGATCAGCGCGGGGTCGAGGAGCGCGGCCATGAGGGGGCGGAGCATCGCACGTCGCTCGCGCCGTTGACACCGCGTCTCTGCGTCTCGCATGGTCCGCGGGGTGAGCGCCGAGGCCACGCGAGTACGAAGGAGGCGCCTCGCGTGGTGGGGCGCCTGGGCCGCGGTGATCGTGCTCGTGCTCGAGGTCACCGCGCGGCGCTACATCGCCGCGCCCTTCCCCTGCCTCATGCCCTCGTCCGACCCCGAGGCGGTCTTCGCGCTGCGCCCCGGGACCTACGTCTCCGACGGCTACCTCGAACACGTCGAAGAGACCCGCTACGTCATCGCCGCCGACGGCTGCCAGCACTCGGGCACCGCCCCGTCGCTGCTCACCCTCGGGAGCTCGCACGGCTTCGGCCTCGCGGTGCCGCAGCGAGACGCGTTCCCCGACCTGCTCCGCCGCGAGCTCGCGGCCCGGGGCCACGCGCTGCACGGAACGCGCAATTGCAGCGTGCCCGGCCAGCACTTTCTGCAGCAGGCGCGGGTGGCCGAGCGGGCGATGGCGAGCGAGACGCACCCGGTGGCGGTGATCCTCGTGGCGCCCCACCACCTGCAGCGGGCGCAGGACTGGTCGCGCCTCGCGCCGCGCAGCGCGACGGTGCGTTGGATCACCACGGTCTCGCGGGTGGCGCGGCTGATCTACCTGCTGCGCCTCCACAAGGATTTCGAGAGGCGCGGGGAGCGCTACGAGCCTCCTGAGCGCCTCGCCGCGGGCCTCGACCGCCTCGTCGCCGCCGCGCGATCGCGGGGGACGCGACTCGCGCTGGTCACGCTGGGCGAGCCCGATCACCGGGACTTCGACCTCGTGCGCGAGGCCCGCGCGAGGGGCATCACGGTGATCCGTCTGGGATGGCTCCCCCGCGACCCGAGCTTCACCGTCGACGAGGAGCACTGGAGCCGACGGGGTCACCGCGTCGTGGCGACGCGCATCGCGCCGGGGCTCGACGCGCTGCTCCGCGAATCGCCCGCGCGGTAGAGCCGCATCAGCAGGATCCCGTCGGTGCCCGCGGGGGTGCGCGCGTGAAACTCGTCGACGACCCGCGCGCCGCCCGCGCGGAGCACCGACCGCATGCGCGAGAAGCTCATGCTGCGGTCGGCGACAGGGAGGCTCGGGTCGGGGGCGAGCATCACCACCCGCAGCGGACGGTCCCCTCCCCACGCGAGGAGCGCCCGCGCCCTCGACGCGAGGCAGGCGCCGTCGCGGCGCGCGCATCCCTGCCAGAGGGGCTCGGCGTAGGCCATCTCCGAGCCGCCGGTGCTGAGCGACTCGAAGACCCCGGCGAGAAAGAGGTCCATGCTCACCAGGCGACCCTCGGGGAGCGGGTGCGCCCGGAGGTACGCGCCCATCGCCCGCTCGCTCGCGAGGTTGAAGGGCGCGGGGGAGCGACGCGACGCGGCGCGGAGCTGCTCGACGTTCACCGCGAAGGGGACGCACAGCGCCGCGCACACCGCCAGGCGCGCGCCCTCGCCCAGCCCGCGGCCCGCGAGGGCCTGCGAGAGCCGGTGGAGCATCAGCCCGTAGGCGAGGCCGAAGGCGCCGTGCAGCGGGGCCATGTTGCGCGGGTACCACGCGTAGATCAGCGCGCCCGAGACCCAGAAGCCCGTGATCGTCAGCGAGAGCACGGCGTGCAGCGCGCTGCCCTCGCGGCGCCACAAGATCCGCAGACCTCCGAGCACCGTCCACGCCATCGCCGCCGCCGCGAGGACCAGCGCGGGGTGGTTGAAGCCCGCCGCGCCGTTGAACTGCGCGAGGTAGTCGGCGAGGTTCGACCACCACCGCAGCACGTCGTCGATCGTGCGCACGATCACCCAGGGCCGCGCGAGGTTGGTGCGCAGCACGGGCATCAGCGTGGTCGAGCGGTCGCCCCGCGCGCCGCCGACGTCGAGGGCGTACCGCAGCAGCACCGGCGAGAGCGCGATCGCCATGCACCACAGCGCGATCGCGACGTTGGCGGCCCCGACCCGGGGTCGCGGCGCGCGCAGCCGCCACGCCGTGACCGCGAGGGCGACGAGCACGATCGCGTACCGGAGGTTCACCGCGACGGCCAGCCCGCAGAGCAGCCCGATGGCCCAGAGGGTCTGCGCGCGCAGCGGGCCGCGGCGGAGGTCGCGCGCGTAGAGCGCGGCCGCGAGGCAGAAGAGCGTCGAGGGCGCCGTCTCGTAGTGGAGAAAGATCGCGTGCACCACCACGAACGCGGGGGTGACCGCGAGGGCCAGGAGCGCCGGGAGCTCGGCCTCGTCGCCGTCGGAGTCGCGCGCGACGCGGGCGCCCAGGAGCAGCGCGAAGACGCCCACGAGGGTCGAGAGCGCGCGGCGCAGCAGGAGGTCGTCGCCGAGGGCCGCGCCGAGCACACCGAGGGGCCAGAACAAGAACGCGCCGAGGTAGCCCGAGAGCATGATGGGCCACTGGCGACCGCCGGCGCAGAGGCTCCAGCGCGGGCGGTCGGGGAGCCAGAGGGTGCGCAGCCCCGCGCCCCGGCAGCTCGGCGCCGAGAGGACCTCCGCGGAGCCCCCGCGCGCCGTGAGCATCGTGACGGCCGGGCCCGGCTGCACCATGAGCTCCTCGCCAAACGCGCTGAAGCTGCGGCCGAACCTGAGCCCGAGGGCGAGGTAGGCCGCGAGGGCGAGGGCGATGACGACGCGGCGCGGTCCCACGAGAGTCGAGGGAGGGTAGTACAGCGGGCTCGAGGCCGCAGGATCGCGTTGACGACGGTTCGCCTGTGGGTCCATCGTCGCACCCATGTCTCTGGCGAGGGGCCACGCAAGCGCCTCACTCTCTCGAATCGCTTGCATCGCAGCCCTGTTCGCCGCGTCGTGCGACCGACGACCGAGGCCGCCGACGCCCGCGCGCGCCGTGAGCCGCGACCTCCGGGTCGACGCGGGCTTCGGGCTCAACCGCCGCAACGGCCCGGCGCCCATGCCCCCGGCCAACCCGGATCCCTACGCCTCGACGCCGACGCCTCCGCCGGGCGCGCTGGGCGGCCCCCTCACGACCCTCGACGCGGCGGGGCGTGCGCGCTTCGAGCGCGGGCGCGTGGCCTTCACCACCGCGTTTCGAGAGGACTTCGGCCTGGGCCCGTACTTCGAAGAGCGGAGCTGCGCGGCGTGCCATTTTCACCCCGTCGTCGGGGGCACGGCGCCGTCGCGTCTGCTCTGGATCTCGCCCGGTCCTCCGCCGGCGTTCGAGACCGAGCACCACCCCGCGCACGCGCTTCCGGGCTGGCCCCCTCGCCCGCCCCCCGAGGGCGCGAGCTACTCGCGGCCGCGTCCGCTCTTCGGGCTCGGGCTGATCGAGCGCGTGCCCGACGAGGTCGTGATCGCGGGCTGCGACCCCGACGACCGCGACGGCGACGGCGTGCGCGGCCGACCTTCGATGCACGAGGGTCGCCTGCACCGCTTCGGCGCCAAGGCCCACCAGCGCACCGTGCGCGACTTCGCGCAGAACGCGCTCTTTGACGACATCAACATCACCTCGGGCCACGACCGCTTCTTCGGAGAGGACCGCGACTCGCACCCCGACCCCGAGGTCTCAGACCGCTACATCGACGAGCTCGCAGACTTCGTGCGCGGCCTCGCGCCGCCCCCGCGCGACGGCGAGCACCCCGCGGGGGAGGCCGTGTTTCAGCGCGTGGGCTGCGCCGCGTGCCACCGACGAGACCTCGGCCCCGAGGCCCCAGGCTCGTACACCGACCTGTGCCTGCACGACATGGGCGCCGACCTCGACAACCACATTCGCGACAAGGCCGCGCGCGGACCCGACTTTCGCACCCCGCCGCTCTGGGGGCTGAGGCACCAGCGCACGCTGCTGCACAACGGCCAGGCGCGCACGCCCACCGAGGCGATCCTGGCCCACGGCGGCGAGGCCGCGCCCTCGCGCAGCCGCTTCAACGCCCTCTCCCCCGAAGACCGCGCGGCGCTCCTCGCGTTTCTGCAGACCCTGTGACCGAACGCGCGCGATCGACGCTGCCGGCCCTGCGACCCGAGGCCCTTCTCGCCCTGGCCTTCTTCGCCGTGACCGCCCTCGTGGGGCTCTCGGGGAGGCTCGCCGACGACGAGGGCTACCTCACCTTCATCGGCGCCTCGGTGGTCGCGCGAGAGCCCCTGGCGGGCTTGTTCTTTCAGAAGATCCACCCCTCCACCAGCGCGCTCTTCGCGCCCTTCGCGGCGGTGGGCTGGCGGGTGTTTCTCACGGCCCACGCGGCGGCGGCGGCCCTCGCGGTGTACTTCCTGGGCGGCGTCGCGCGGCGCCTCGGGCGCGGCCCGGCGTGGCTCCCGCCGCTGCTCCTCGCGTGCTCGCCGCTGTACCTCCTGAGCGCGGCCACGGGGCAATCGAACAGCACCGCGGTGCTCTTCTTCGTAGGCGCCCTCGCGCTCCTCGACGGCTCCCCTCGCGCGCGGGTCGTCGCGGGCGCCCTCGCCGCCGCGGGGCTGTGGTCGCGCTACGAGCAGGCCCCGTACCTCCTCGCGCTGGTGCTCTTCGACGTCGTTCACCGCCGACGGGCGCAGGCGCTCGCGGGCTTCGCGGCGGCGGCGGGGGTCTACGTCGTCGCGGGCGCGCTCTACCACGGCAGCGCGCTGTGGCTGGTCACCCGCCCCCCGGTGCTGTTGCAGGAGACGGCGCCGACGACCATGTCGAGCCTCGCCCTCGACGGCCCTGGCGTCGCGTCGCTGCTCTCGGGGTTCTTTCTGCTCACGCCCCTCGCGCTCGCGCCGCTGCTGCTGCGCCCCTCAACCATGCACGTCGCGCTGCGCTGGCTGGCGGTGACGCTCGCCCTCGCGCTCTCGGCGCAGCTCGCGCTCCCGCAGCTCGGGCGGCTGTTCAACTACGACTACACGGCGCGGTACTTTCTCTGCCACCTCCCCGTGATCGCGCTCCTCGTGGGGGAGGCCGTCGCCGACGAGCGCCCCGCCGCGCGCCGCGCGATCGCGCTCGGGGTCGTGGGCGTCGCGCTGGCCTTCACGCTCCCTCGCGGCCCCTACGGCGCGGCGGGCGCGGCGCTCTTCGCCGCGCCCTGGCTGACCCTGCTGCTCCCGCGGCGCGCGGTGGCCGCGGCGGCGTGCGCGCTCGCGGGGGTGCTCGCCGCGCCCTCGCTGTCGCGTCGCCACACGTCGGCGAGGCCCATCGCGGGGCTCAGCGCCGCGGTCGACGCGCTGGAGCGCGCGCCCCGCGACGCGGCGGTCTACACGAACCTGCACCAGCTCCAGGCGGCCCTCGACGCCCGCGGGAGCGCGCGGCGCGTGCGCTTTCTCGTGGGCTACGACATGCTCTTCGAGCTGGGCGAGGAGCTCGGCGGGCGCCACTCGGCGCAGTCGGCGGCGGTGTTTCGCGCGCTGCGTCCCGTGCTCTACGGCGACGCGCTGTGGCCGTGTGAGTTTCCGCACCGCCCGCCCGTGGGGAGCTACCTCGTGCTCGCGCGCAGCGAGCGCGCCTCGGAGGTCTACAGCTTGAGGCCCTGGATCCTCGCGTCGGAGCGGGTCACCGTCGCGTCGCCGGTGCAGGTGTGGAGGGTGCGGCGCGAGGTCACCGTGCCTCGCAGACCGTTGCCAGGCTGGATGCCCGAGTCGTCCTTCGCGCTCCCCTGCGCCTCGGAGTCGTCGCGATGACCGCCTGCCCCGTCTCCTCGCACAACGAGTGGGACCCGCTGGAGGAGGTCATCGTCGGCCGCCTGGAGCACGCCGCGGTGCCGCCGTGGCACCTGGTCGAGCGCGCGCGCGGGCTCACCGGCGTCGCGGCGCTGGCGCTCCGAGCCCTCGCGGGGCGGCGCTACCCCTGGGTGCTCCGCGCGAACGCCCAGCGGGAGCTCGAGGGCTTCGTGCGGCTGCTGGAGCGCGAGGGGGTCACCGTGCGCCGCCCCGACGTGATGGACCACACCCGCACCGCGCGCACGCCCTTCTGGTCGTCGAGCGGCTTCTGCACCGCGAGCCCCCGCGACCTGCTGCTGGTGGTGGGCGACGAGGTCATCGAGGCGCCCTCCCCCTGGCGCGCGCGCTACTTCGAGGGCTACGCCTACCGAAGCCTCCTCAAGGACTACTTCGCCCGCGGCGCCCGCTGGTCCGCCGCGCCCAAGCCGCAGCTCAGCGACGCGCTCTACGACCCACGTTACCGCCCGCCCCGCGCGGGCGAGGCGCCGCGCAGCGTGATCAACGAGTGGGAGCCGGTCTTCGACGCCGCCGACTTCGCCCGCTGCGGCCGGGACCTCTTCGTGACCCTGGGCAACGCGACCAACCGCGCCGGCGTCGAGTGGCTGCGTCGGCACCTCGGCGAGGGCTACGCGGTGCACGAGATCCCCTCGCGGTGCCCGACGCCGATGCACATCGACACGACCTTCATCCCGCTGCGCCCCGGCTTCGCGATGATCAACCCCGAGTTCGTCGACCGCGCGCGGCTCCCCGAGGCGCTCCGCGGCTGGGAGCTCGTCGACGGACCTCCCCCCGACCCCATCCCAGGGCTCTCGGGCGCGTACCTCTCCCTCGTGAGCGCGTGGATTCACCTCAACGTGCTCTCCCTCGACCCCCGCCGCGTCGTGGTCGAACGCTCGCAGGTCACGTTGCACAACGCGTTGCGGCGCTGGGGCTTTGATCCCATCCCCTGCGACTTCATGCACTACCGGGTCTTCGGCGGCGGCTTTCACTGCGCCACCGTCGACGTGCGCCGGAGGGGCGAGCTCGCGCGCTACGCGTGATCGCGCGATGTGTCGTAGGGCAGACGTCGCGCGTCGGTGAAGTGGGCCGAGATCGCGGGGGGTGCGGTTCCATCGGAGGGTCGGCGTTCACTCGTGATGGGAAGCACGCCCGTGCGACGGTCGCGGCAACTCCAGAGCATCACGAAGAATGGCTCTTTCGCGAATGCAGGGAAGCGACTTGCGCCCCGGCTTCACCTCAACGTGCTCTCGCTCGACTGTCGCGACACGGCCTTCACGCTCCCTCTCACGGTCAAGGCCATCCGTATCGAGTCGCGACCCCTCGTGTGCCGAAGGTGCCCCCATCGAGCACCCAGAGGTGCGACTGCTCATCGATCATCCAGGTGACGCTGCCTCCGGCGAAGATGGCGCGCATTCGCGGGATCGACTCGATTCGTCGCGGGCTCGGCACGCAGTCGGCCGCACCGACGACGCCGGGGCATCGATCGCCGGTGAGCGCGCCGAGCGCCTGGTCGGTGTTGTCGCCCCAGCATGAGACCTCGCCCGAGTGGGAGAGCGCGCAGGAGTGCCTCCAGCCGTCTGCGAGGGCGCGAAGGTCTCGCAGCGCGAGGGTCGCGGAGCTGCGGCCTGATCCTGCGTCCGTCGTCTGACCCCCGAGTTGTCCGAAGTTGTTCGCGCCGTCACAACGCACTTCGGAATCGCGGGTCAGAGAACAGACATGAAACCCCGACGGGCCAGGGGCCACCCGAGCGCCAGGAGGGATCGCCCGAGCCAGGGGATCCGAGAGCAGGAAGGTGCCGTCCCGGCGCCCGATGACCCAGCCCGTGGCCGTCGCCCGCACCGACACGGCATCGATGACCGAAGGGATGTGCCGAGGTGTCGGTGCCGCGCCGGGGGTCCACGGGAGGTTGGTCGCGCCCCAGCACCAGAGGGCGCCGTCTGCGGTGACCGCGCAGACCGACGCAGGACCGATCGCGAGATCACGAACGCCCCGGAGCGCGGGGAGGCGAATCGGGCGACGACAGCATCGAGCGTTCTCGCAGCGCTCGCAGAGCGCCGAGGTCGTACCGACCATCCCGAACTCGTTGTCGCCCCAGCAGAACACCGAACCCTCCGTTCCGCGAGCGCAGGTGACACCCGTGTCGCCGGTCGCGACCTGGGCCACCTCGGGCAGCCCTCGAACCCTGAGCGGCGCGTCGCTCCACCGAGGTTCGGGAACGCCCAGCGCGCCGTTCCTGTTCCTCCCACGGCAGTACACGGCACCGCCGGCGACCAGAAAGCACGTGTGAAGTCTGGAGCCCGTCGCGACCGCGAGCACGGCCCTGGCTTCCCTTCGCGGGGATGCCCGAGGGGTCGGGGCGTCAGCGCTTCGAGTCGCGTTGGGCGCCGATACTTCTGCGAGGGTGGCGCCGACACAGCCCGCCGCGAGGGGCAGCGCCCCCATGAACGCGACACACGTCACAAGGCGCAGGGCTCCGTCCCTCTCTGAAACCCCTCGACGATCCCCGTGACTTCTGCCGTCAGGCTCACACATGTCGGCCGACCTCACCCCGCTACCGCGCGCCCTCTCCCGAATGGAGAGGGCTCTTCAGGTCGCATTACTCCACACGAATTCGTCAGCATTCGCGGCAATTCATGACGATGTCAAACTCGATGCAGGCACCCGTCTGAAGAGCCCTCTCCATTCGGGAGAGGGCGCGCGGTAGCGGGGTGAGGTTGAGCGCGCCGCGTGGCGGCGTCACAGTCGTCGTCGGATGCGCTGCGCGATCGCGTTCATGGCGGGTCCGAAGTCGGCGGCGCAGGTCGAGGCGATATAGCCGTTTCCACAGCCCTGACCGTCGCAACGGGGCGATTCGTCGAAGCGCCTCGCCACCTCCGCCAGACGCCTGCCCGGCCAGGCGTAGTAGCGGGAATCTGTGCCGCACCCCGAAGAGAACTCGCTCCCTTCGGCGTAACACGCAGGCACGGCCCTCGTCGAACAGAGCGGATCGAGGTTCGCCGGACGCATCGAGGTCCTCGAACCATCCGGCGCGGTCCAGACGAGATCTGACGTTTCGCGTCCGCAGTAGTCGTCAGGCCCTTGCGCGCTCGCCCGACCGAGGAGCGAGGCCCAGTTGACCGGTGTGCTCGGGCTCTGCAGCGGCACGCCCGCGATCGCCGCGAAGACGACCCGCTCAGGGTGCGCCGCGTGGGACGCGGTGAGGCCGGTCTCGGTGTTCACGGGATGAGCATATCGGTCCACGGACCACGTCGGGTCCTGCAGGCCGCAGGGCGAATAGCCGTAGAAGCGCAGGTTGAGGTCCGCGGAAGACCAGCGGCTCGGCCCGATGTCGAGCGCATCACTCGCGTCCATGCACATGCCGGTGCCGGGAGGCTCGTCGCGACAATCTCGGATCGAGCCGTCCTCTTCATCCGAGAGCCCTCGCCGCGTGCCTCGAATTTCTCCGCAAATGTGTCGCTTAACGCCGATGAGCTCGTCACCCGGCCGTCGCATGAGCGCGCGGCGTGCGGCCTCCAGCGGCTGCTCGATGCCGCATCCAAAGGGAGACATCGCGATCTGACACTGAAGATCGAGCAGCAGATCCGAGCGTCGTTCTGCCGAAAGATCCGAGCGAACAATGTCGGAGGTTGGCCTCGCGTCGCAGCGTGGATCGCGGCGAGGTGTAGGCGACGCGCCGTGTGCGAGGGGATTCAGACGCGCGTCGTCGCCTCGGCCAACACAATCTGCGGTTCGGTCTCCAGGAGAGCCCAGATCGGTCGAGATCACGCCAACCTGAAGATCGCGCAGGACTCGCCCATCCTGAAGCGGCGCGGCGAGCGCGGCGAGGAAGCCAGTGAGAGAGGCGGCGAAGCGCTCGTGATTGCGAGTCATCGAGCCCGAGTTGTCGATCACCAGGAGCAGGTCCAGGCGCGGCACGGCACTCGATGTCGCTGTATCCGAGGGCCCGGCGTCGGCCTGGGGCGTCGCGCCACCGCAATGGAGAAGCGCCGTGAGACAGACTGTGATGAGAGATGCGCGCATTCGTGTCCTCTTCTTGGCCATTGGTAATAAGCATGAGGTCACCATACGGCATTCCGCGACAGACGGCGCCCGTCGGTCACACACATCGTGCACGAAGCAATCTACCATGGGACCCGCATCGTAAAACTCCGGTCCGAACACTGACACGCCGGGGCGGGATGTGACCGAGAGCCTGGTCGAGCGAGGAATGTTCTGACCGATACCGCCATGCGCTCGAATTTGCTCAACAGGCACGCTTGCTGAGTGCCGATCGCAAGCTCGTACAGATCGACGCTCGCGAGCTGTCGTTCGCGAACTTCAAACACGACGACACCCTCCCTCGGAAGGGAGCAGCTCAGGACAGCCTGTTGGATCTGGTAAGCCACCGCCATCAAATCGCTGCGATTCACAGACAACATGAGACACGACGGATCTCGAGTGACAACAGAGAACTCGGCATGGAACACCGGGGGTGAGTTAGACGCACCACCGAGGTTCAAACAGACGGGACTGCGAATGGAGTTCCACCGTGAAGTCCCCGAACAGGTAGTCACGTTGAAGAGCACGAGCAGAAACGTGACGCCGTACGAGGAGCCGCACTGCCACCCCCGACGTCGGAGATAGGTCATGCGATCCCTCAAAGCCATCTTGGAACTCCAGGGCACCGATAAATCAGCGGGATATCAGGGGGCTGAGTCCAACGTGGTTGGATCTCATGAGAAAACACCTGCTCAATCTCCTCATTGGACGCGGCAGTGACTCTTGCCACGAACGGAAACCAGTCTTCAATTGACCAGCCAAACGGCCACCATAGTCGCGGCGAATGAGTAGCTCCCAACAGGCTCCAGTCATTCAGACTAATCCAATTGCTCAGTCGAACTCGGCACGAGATAGGAGCTTGCACCAGTATCGCGAACAAGCGAGCGCGATTGAACTCAAAATAGACTCTCAGCTCCAGATACAGCAAGGCAGCGAGCATCAGCCACACCCTCTTGAGGAACACGCAAGCATTGCGCGCATCATCTTGAGCTGTACGCGACCCTGGGACGTAGGCTGCCGCTCGCGCCCTGATAAACTGTAACGCATCAGTTAGTGTCTGCTGTTGAGCAGAAAGGATCGCTGACTGGCGCTGCGGATTGAGAACCTGTGGAAACAACGTTGGCCATGCACGAGGATCTGCCCACAAGATGTATCTCGGCTGATAACTCCAGTCGTCAGCAAAGGTCGAAATATAGTTGATTGCCTGGGAGGCTGATCCATCGCATGAAGAGAATCTTCCAGACCCAAGAGAGGACTCGATCGCGAACAGGGCGCTTTGACCCTCGATGAAGGGATGCAGCGCAGGAGCCCAAGCGCATGCCATTGCCTGCTCGGCCACCTCACATGTTGGGTAGTAGAGAGAGTTCTGAAGACTCTGGGGGAAATTGGGTAAGGTAGCACTGACCTGGGCGATCAGAGAGAGGAATGACCTACCGAATGTTGAGTCGTCGTACGATTCAGGAACTCTAACAAAAGGGAATCCACGAACTGCGTTTAGCCTTGAGGCGTTGCTCATTGAATTGAAGTGTTCAAATGATGCTGAGTGCAGATCCTTTCGTTCACCATCGCAACCACTACATCCGTAATAGGACTCGCTGTTGAGCAGTGCGGCGAATACGCCCGTGTTCCGCTGCTTGTTCATATTGCGCTTTCCTTGATCTCGACTCACTGGCATCAAGCCCGCTTCACGTCGTCACCCCCTTCACCTCAAAGTCAAAATCCCAGTCCGCCGAGAGCGCCGCGTCGAAGTGGACCTCGAAGGAGCCTCCGCCTACTGGAATCTCAACCCACCACTGCACCGCTCCCTCCAACTCCGAGCGCGGCGTGACCGAGATGATGCTGCTGGTCACCACGTTGCTGTTCGTCACGGACTTTGACGTGCTCGAGCTCAGCGCGGTCTCACTGCCAACCGCGCGATCGGCCTCCAGCATCGAGGTGTCGTAGATGATCTTGTCGATGGTCAGTGAACCATTCACGACCGCGCTCGTGGCGGTCAGGGCGCCGTTTACGACCGCGCTCGTGGCGGTCAGACCGCCGTTCACGAAGGCGCCCGCACCGTTCAGTGTCAGCACGTTGTCGCCGATAATTGCGATATCGACCGAGCTCGAAGGGGTGCCGGTTGGGTCGTTCACCGTCGCCGTGATCGAGGCCAACTGCACAGGAGTCCCGCCGAACGGGCCACCTTCTGGAACGATCCTGAGGTCGAGCGTAGCGCCGTCTCCCGTCGCCAGAGCAGCCCCAGGGATGTGATCGACATGAAAGACCTGGGCAGGTGCTCCCGTGGTCGCAGTGCGACGCAGCGCACGCACCCCGTCGGAGCCATCCGCGATGATCGAATCGTCACCCTCGTTGGTTGTCAGGACCGCAAGCCCCGCTCCCTGTGCCATGACGAGGAGATCGACAGCCCCGGCCCCCTCTTCGAAGGAGCGCAGCTCCACCGGATCCGTGCCCGAGGCGTTCTGCGCGACGAGGTAGCGCGTGGGGGCGGTCACCGTATCAGGCGCGGCGCTCACCACGGTCTCGCCGTTCGCGTCGACGAGCGTCCGGGCGTCACCCGGCGCGAGAAACGGGTAGATGGTCTGGTTGAACATGACCACGGGAGGCGCGTCGTCGGCGAAGGTCACCAGCGCAAACTGAAAGGGAAATCCCTCCGTGGTGTTGACCTCGACCTCGAGGTCCGCCAGGGTGGGGCGAGTGAGATAGCGGCCGTAGCTGGGCAGTCCGTTGCTCATGGTCTCTTCTCCTCAAGATGCGCTGTAGGCAACGCTGTCAAATCCAAGGATGCCATACGGATCCCACAGAACCGGCGTCAGGGCCGCTTGCACGAGCTGCACGACCGTCCCCGCCGCCGCATCGAGCGGCTGGACATCCAGTTGAATGCCGCGGCTCTCCGCGGTCCCCGTGACGTGCACCATCTGGAGCCCCATCGGTCCCAGGTTCGCACCGACCAGCCAACCTCGTGTGGGATCGGGCTCCGAGGTCTCTGGAATGATCTTGTGGGGGAACGGGACGCGGTAGAAGGGTATCCCGAGGTAGTGATAGACGTTCAAGCCAGAGCGACGGTCGATCCACAGCCCGCAGTTCGGGGTGTCTCCCGCGGTGGTCATCAGCGATCGAAGCATCTGGTCGTTGCCCAGCAGACAGTCGATGCCCTCTCCTGCGCCCTCTCCACGAGTCCAGACCTCGGTGAGCAGCCGGCGCGCCGCGACATCCACCGCGAGGTCGGTGCTCTTGTTGGTGCGGTTGGCCTCGTCGGCGATCTGAAGAACGCTCTTGAAGCCGACCTGCCCGGCGAGGGGGCCACCGAGCCACTTGTTCATCCAATACAGCAATTGACTGATCGCCGCGATGGTCTGCGACTGCCGCGCGTTGCCCGCGGCGCCAGGCTCGGCGGCGCTCAGATCGGCGGCGTAGGTCGCGACCGAGCGGCCCATGCGCTGCAGCGTGAACTCGGTCTCCGCCCCGACCTCGAAGGCGACGGGCGGCGGGGGATTGCCCTGATCGAAGAGAGGGTTGGCGCCCTGGTCACCGGCGACAAAGCGCTGGACCTTGACCGTCATCGTGGTCTGCCCCTGCGTGGTCAGCGCGGTCGACACGGCCGAAGGACGCCTGAAGGTGAGCGCGGCCAAGAGCTCAGCGGGGCTCTGGTCTACGCTCGGGACGAAGACTGGCTCGGCGAGGCTTCGACCTGCCCCGTGCATCGAGCTCCCACGCAGGACCTGTTCTGGAGCTCCGTAGGAGCCCATCCCCATCTGTCGAAGATGGCTTCCCGGATTCAACATCGATGCCCTCCCCATGGATTCATGCGAATTGTCATACGTGGCTCCCCACTTCCAGCCTCCCCGAGACCGACTCGTCCAGGGCGGTGCACCTCGCGTTCCACGAGCCTTGCACGGGGTAGACGACGAGGCCGCCCGGAGCTTTCTACTTGTATTTTCAGGTGATTCTCGCTTTGTGTCGTCAACTCCCCTTCCCCGACAGTTCATGGCGCCGACCGCTCTCTGGGAGGCTTTTCTCCCGGTCACTGTGGCCCCATGAACGCGCTCTGCGCCCGCGCGCGCCACCTGGTTTAGGCTCCCGGCCATGGAGCGCGTGCTGATCCTCGGTGCGACCTCGGCCATCGCCGCGGAGGTCGCGATTCTTCACGCCCGTCGGGGCGACCGGCTGCACCTCGTGGGCCGCAACCCCGAGAAGCTCGCGGCGGTCGCGCGGCGCTGCGAGGGCACGGCGGTGACCACGGCGACCGCCGATTTCGACGACCTCTCCCGCGCCGACGCGGTGCTGCGCGAGGCCGTGACCGCGCTTGGAGGCCCCCCCGAGCGCGCGCTCATCGCCCACGGCGAGCTCGGTGATCAGCTCGAGACCGAGCGGGATGTGTCCGCCGCCGAGGCGGTGATTCACACCAACTTCGTCTCTGCGGTGGCGCTGCTGATCCCCCTCGCGAACGAGATGGAGCGCGCGGGGCGCGGGCGAATCGGTGTGATCACCTCCGTCGCCGGAGAACGCGGCCGCCCGAGGAACTACACCTACGGCGCGGCCAAGGGAGCCCTCAGCGTGTATGTGCAGGGGCTGCGCACCCGGCTCTACCGCGCGGGGGTGAAGGTCACCACGCTCAAGCTCGGTCCGGTCGACACGCCCATGACGGTCGGGCACGCGAAGCACGCGCTCTTCGGCACCGCGCCGGGCGTCGCGCGAGACATCGTGCGCGCGATGGACCGGGGCGACGCCGTGGCCTACGCGCCCCGCGTGTGGGGCGCGATCATGGCCGTCGTACGCGCGACGCCGGAGCGCGTGGTGCAGCGCCTCGGGTTTCTCTCCGGGCGTTGAACCTCAATGCGCGTTGTCGGGGCGCGCGGTGGGCGGCGCGGGCGCGAGCACTTGCGAGGGCGCAGAGCCTCGGGCCGCGATCCATGCCTCCATCACCCGCGGCGAGGTGGTGTCGACGTCGATCCGGTAGCTCGGATCGGTGGCGACCACCACCCGCAGCGCGTCGGTCGCGAGGTCTCTGCGGTCGAGGGCGGTGTACGCCTCGGCGAGGAGCCGGTGCACCGACACCCGCTGCGCCGTCGCGAGGTTGCTCGCCGCGGCGAGGCGCGCGCCCAGACCCACCGCCTCGGCGTAGAGCCCGCGGTCGATGTAGCGCTGCAGCGTCGGGAGCTCCCGCTCCACCCCGCGCTGCTCGGCGTGCGTCGCCACCACGACCGGGTCGGCGCCGCCCAGGGTCGGGTCGCGGAGCACGACGTCGGCCAGCGGGAGGAGCAGCACCTGCCCCCGCGCCACGCGCTGCGACGACATCCCGTTGAACGCGAGGATGAACTGCACCTGCGTGCGGTCGCCGTAGAACCGCCGCGCGAGCTCGAAGAGCGGCTCGTCGCTGCTCACCACCCAGCGCAGGAGGTACGGGATGCGAATCACCGTGCCCGGCGAGGGCGAGATGTTGAACTGACCGCGGTTGACACGCGCGAGGTACGGGCCCCGGCTGCGGAGGCCGAGGTGCCGCTGCGCGAGGCGCTCCCAGGTGTCACCCGCGCGCGCGGTCTCGTAGGTCACCGAGGGGATCGTCAGGTGCACCCCCTGCGCGAGCGTGGGCGCAGACTGCACGTAGAGAAAGTTCGCCGCGCCGATCACCGGCTCCATCGAGGGGTTGCCGTAGTAGCGGTCGGCGATGGCCGCGAGGGTCTCGCCGCGCTGGTAGACGTGGGTCACGTCGGCGGCCGCGGCGCTCGCGAAGAGGCTGGCGCACAAGGCGATGGCGCTACTCCGCACGGGGCGCCTCGCCGCGGTGAAGGTCGACGTCGACCCAGACGGTGCCCTCGGCGCTGACCTGCACCGCGCGGTCTTCGGGGTCGTACGCGGGGTTGCGCAGGCGCACGAAGTGAGGACCCGGCGCGAGGGGGATCGCCCGCGCCGTCGGGGTCACGTCGACCACCACGCCGTCGACGCTCACCTCGGCCCAGGGGCGCGCGAGCACGCGCAAGAACCCGACGCCCGCGACGCCCACCGGGCGCGGTCCGGGCAGCGGCGCAGACTCCTGCTTGCGCACCCGCGAGACCTCGAGGCCCAGGAGCGCGAGGCTCAGCGCGGCGCCCGCGGCGAGCTGCACGAACGCGAAGCGGCGCAAGGGGTTCGCGCGATCGGGGGCGCGGGTCCAGGCGGCGGGGACGGCGTCGAGCACGGCGCGCGCGTCGTCGCTGGTGACGGCGCCGACGCTCGTGAGGTAGCCCACGAGCCGCGCCTCGTGGCTGGCGACGCCGCGGGAGGCGAGAAAGGCCGCGAGGTCGTCGCAGAGCATTCCGGTGGAGGGGTAGCGGTGCGCGGGGACCTTCTCGAGGCACCGCGCGAGCACGCGCTCGAGGGCCGCGGGCACGTCGCGCCGCACGCGCCGGGGGGGCACGTAGCGGTCGAGACGGATCTTCTGCATCACCGTGCGCGAGGCCTCCTCCTCGAAGGGCCGGCGCGCGGTGAGCATCTCGTAGAGGGTGATCCCGAAGGAGAAGAGGTCGGAGCGAAAATCCAGGCGGTCGCCCAGCACCTGCTCGGGGGACATGTACGCCGGCGTGCCCACCGCGCCGAGGGTGTCGGGGCCCTCGTCGGCGGCGCGGGCGATGCCGAAATCCGCGAGCTTCACCTCGCCCCCGCGGCCCAGGAGCACGTTGCCCGGCTTCACGTCCCGGTGCACCACGCCCCGCAGGTGGGTGTACTCCAGCGCCCGCGCCACCCGCAGCGCGATGATCGCGGCGACGTCGGCGGGGAGCACCGACTCGCGCGCGCGGTTGCGGAGCGCCGCGAGGGTCACGCCCTCGACGAGCTCCATCACCACGAAGGGCCGCTCGCCCTCCTCGACGCCGACGTCGTAGACGTGCGGGATGTTCTGGTGCGACAGCGTCGCGAGCAGCGCGCCCTCGCGCTGAAACCGCTGCCCGAGCTGCGAGGTGGGCGCCACCGAGGGCTTCAGGAGCTTCACGGCGACCGCGCGCCGCACGCTCTCTTGCGTCGCCCGCCACACCTCCGAGAGGGTGCCTTCGCCGAGCTTCTCCCCGAGGGTGTAGCGCGCCGCGGCGGTGCTCAACACCCGAGGCATCAGCGGCTACACGCCTCCCGAGGGAGCGCGCGCACCTGCTCCAGCCGGCCTCGCGCGGCGGCGCCCGCGGGGGTGCGCGCGTGACGCTCGGCGAGGAGCCGCAGGGTGCGCTGCGCCTCGGTGCACATGCGGAGGTTGAGAAAGGCCTCCGAGAGCGTCGCGAGGGCGTCGGGCACGGAGTCGGCGCTGGCGTAGTTCTGCAGGAGCCGGTTGAGCTCCTGCACCGCCGTCGCCGCGCGGTTCTCGGCGAGGTGCGAGCGCGCGACGATGAGCTGCGCGTCGTCGGCGAAGGGGTCCTCTGGCGCGCGCTGCAGGAGCGTGCTGCCGAGAAAGCGCGCGCGGGCGAAATCACGCGCGTCGAAGGCCGTGCGCGCCATCGTGAGGAGCTGCTGGTTGTCGGCGGGGATCTGCGACGCGTCGACGAGGGCGGTGATGCCCAGGCGGCGCTCGACGACGTCCACGCGCCGGGCGATCTCGCCGCGGGCGTTGGCGGTCTCGTCGACCTGGTGTCGCACCTCGTCGAGGGCGCCGGTGAGGGTGCGCAGGCGCTCCTCCATCGACTCGAAGCGCGTGCCGAGGTCGGCGAGGTTGCGGGTCTGCGTGCGCGCCTGCTCGAGCTGCTCGTTGAGGGTGCGCACCTGGGCGGTGGCGTTGTCGACGGCCGTCTGAAGCTGCTGCCGCCGCTGCTGGTCGTTGGTCTCGAGGGAGTGGAGCCGCGCCTCGATCGCCGAGCGGCTGTGGTCGAACTCCCCGGAGGTCACCCAGCACGCCGGGGCGCTCACCGCCACCAGCGCCGCCAGCCCGATCCTCTGTCGCATCGTCGCGCCCGACATTCGAACCCTCCGAGTCACTGCCGAAGCCTGAAATCTACGCGTCGGTCTTGCCGCCAGCCGGCCTCGTCGGTGCCCGTCGCGCCCTCGGCGCCCTCGGAGCTCACGGCGAGGCGGTCGGGGAGCACGCCCAGCGAGATGAGGTAGCGCTGCACGATGCGCGCGCGTCGCTCGCCCAGGGCGAGGTTGTACTCCGTCGCCCCGCGGGGGTCGCAGCGGCCGATGAGCACGTAGCGCGAGGTGCGCTCGCGCTGGATGCACTCGGCGCCGCGCTGCAGCACGCTCCGCGCCGCCTCAGAGAGCTGCGTGTCGTCGAACTCGAAGTGCGGCGGCTCGAGGTTGCACTGCGGGCCGCGATTCTCGACGGGGTCCTGGTCCTCGGTGGCGTCGGCGACGCAGCGTCCGGTCTCGCAGTGGCGGCCGTTGCCGCAGGCGCGCGTCGAGTCGCACTCGGGCCGCGGGACGCAGCGGTGCGCCTCGCAGAGCTGGTTCACCAGGCAGTCGTTGTCGCCCTCGCAGGCGTTCACCCCGGCGACGCAGCGCCCGCGGAGGCAGGTCTGCTCGGCGCCGCAGTCGGAGGTGTTGCGGCACTGCTGGCAGTGGCGGTTGACGCAGAACTCCTGACGGTTGTCTCGCTGACAGTGCCGGTCGTTCTCGCAGTTGGGGTACTCGGGGTCGCTCGTGCACCCCCCGACGAGGCTCCCCATGAGCAGGAGTGCGCCAACCATTGGTCCGAGCCGAGTGCCTATGCGAGCTTCCACGGGAGGGGGCGTATTCCCTATGGTGCGGGCTTGTCAATGCTACGGCGCCCGCGGGGCCGCGCGGCTGTGCCATGCTGTCCCGATGCGGAGTTTGTCGTGCATGGCGCTGCTCGTCGCAGCGTGCGCGGGTGAGAGCCCGGTCGCGGACCCGTCGGTGGTCGGCGCCTCGGTGCAGATGAACTTTGGCGGAGGGTTCTTCGACGCGCCCTTCCCCAGCGAGCACCTGCGAGGCGACGGCGAGGGCGACGGCGCGAACCTCGCGGGCTTTCCCAACGACCAGAGCTCCCCGTACCTCTCGAACATGCTGCGTATGGCCGAGGCCCGCGACGGCTTCGGCACGGCGTCGGGGGTGTTCTTCACCGCCACCGACGAGCTCGACCCGGCGTCGCTCCCGAGCCTCGAGGGCAGCGCGCGCGAAGACGCCTCGGTGTTCATCACGCCCCTCGAGGGCGACGACGCGGGCCGCGCGCGGGTGCCCGTGAACGTCACCTTTCACGTCGAGGCTCCCCCCGGCGGCGCGCCCCGCATGCTCACGGTGCTCCCCGTCGCGGGCATCTCCCTCGACCCCGCCCGCACCTACGCCGCCGTGGTCACCCGCCGCGTGCGCACCGCCGCCGGCGCCCCCCTCGCGATGGACCGCACCTGGCGCGGCATCGTCGACGGCGCGCGCCCCGCGGCGCTCTCGGCGCACGACTTCGCGGCCTACCGCGACGCCGCGGCGGTGCTCGGCCGCGCCGGGGTCTCGCCCACGACCGTCTCGGGCCTCGCGGTGTTTCGCACGGGCGACGCGCGGCGGGAATTCGCCCGCGCCGTCGAGGTCGTTCGAGCTCGTACGACCCTCACGCCGAGCGGCTTCACCCGCGCCGAGGTCTTTCCGGACTTCTGTGTGTACTCGGGCGAGGTGATGGTGCCGGTGTTTCAACAGGGCACAGCCCCGTACACCTCGCAGGGCGAGTGGGCCTTCGAGGCCGACGGAGGCCTCGCGCTACAAGGCATGGAGCGCTCGCGGGTGGTGCTCACGATCCCCCGCCGCGCGATGCCCGCGGGGGGATACCCCGTCACGGTGTTCATTCGCACCGGCGCCGGGGGCGACCGCCCGCTGGTCGACCGGGGCGTGCGCGGCGCGAACGGCATGCCCCTCGAGGCGGGCACCGGCCTCGGCCGAGACTTCGCCCGCGAAGGCGTCGCCGGAATCTCCTGGGACGGCCCCCACGGCGGCCCCCGCAACGTCTCCCGCGGCGACGAGCAGTTCCTCGTCTACAACTTCGGCAACCTCCGCGCGATGCGCGACAACGTGCGGCAGTCGGCCCTCGAGACCGTGCTCCTCGCCGACGCCGTCGAGCGCGTGCAGGTCGACCTGAGCGACTGCGAAGGCGCCTCGGCCCCGGGGAACTCCGGCCGCTTCGACGCGAGCAGGGTCGCCCTCTTCGGGCACAGCATGGGCGCCGCCATCGCGCCCCTCGCCGTCGCCGAGCAGCCGCGCTTCACCGCCGTGATGCTCTCCGGCGCCGGCGGGAGCTGGATCGGCAACGTGATGTTCAAAGAGCGCCCGCTCCCCGTGCGCGCCGCGGCGGAGATGCTCCTGCGCTTCCCCGCGGGCACGCTGCGGGTCGACAACCCCGCGCTGGCGATCCTCGAGTGGGCGATGGAGGCCGCCGACGTGGCCCCCTACGGGCGCTACGTCTCCCGCAGCGCGCCGCGTAACATCTTGATGATGCAGGGGATTGTGGACCACTACATCCCTCCCCCGGTGGCCCAGGCCACGAGCCTCTCCTTCGGCCTCGACCTCGCGGGCCCGGCGCGCGACGCGTCGCTCACGCAGTTCGCCTCCCTCGCGTCGCTCCTCCCCCTCAACGGCCGCGCCCAGGTCGATGGTTCGATCTCGAACAATCGCGGCGGCGTGACCATGGTGGTTCGGCAGTACCTCGGCGACGACGTCGAAGACGGCCACGAAGCCGTGTTTCAGACCGATCCCCCGCGGCGAGACCTCGCGTGCTTTCTACGGAGCTGGCTGCGCGGGGCGGCCGCCGTCCCCGCCGACGGCGCGGGGAGCTGCCCCTGAGGGCGCGACGCGCCAGATCGACTGGTCGCCGTCGTCGACGATGAGCAGCGAGCCGTCGGCCAGCTCGCACATCCCCGCGGGGCGCCCCCAGGCCGCGCCGTCGGGGCGCAGCCATCCCGTCACGAAGTCTTCGACGGGCCCCACGGGCACACCGCCCCGAAAGCGCACCCGCACGACCTTGTAGCCCGAGTGCACCGCGCGGTTCCACGAGCCGTGCAGGCTCACCAGCGCGTCTCCCTCGGGCACGCCCAGGGCGCCTCGCCTCGGGAACACCACGGCGATCGGCGCCGCGTGCGCGCCCAGCGAGAGGTCGGGGGTGCGCGCGCGGGCGACGATGTCGGGGCGCTCGCCGCGGCGGCGGGGGTCTTCGTGGGCGCCCCAGTACGCATAGGGCCAGCCGTAGTGCGCGCCCTCGGCGACGACGGTGAGGTAGTCGGGCGGGAGGTCGTCGCCCAGCTCGTCGCGCTCGTTCACCGCGGTCACCAAGCGCCCGTCGGGCGAGAACGCCAGGCCCACGGGGTTGCGCAGGCCCCGCGCGAAGACCCGCGCGTCGGAGCCGTCGGCGCGAGCCCGAAGGATCGCCGCGCGGGGGTCGTCTTCGGGCTCGACGTTGGTCTCCGACCCGACCGAGACGTACACCTCGGCGCCGTCGGGGGAGAGCACCACGTTGCGGGTCCAGTGCTGGTTGTACCCGTGGCCGGGGAGCGCGAGCACCCGCGTGGGGGCGCCCTGCGCGAGCCGCTGCCCCGGGCGGTAGCTGAAGCGCCACAGCGCGCTCGTGGCGGCGACGTAGACGGCCTCGGCGCGCTGAAACGTGACGCCGAAGGGCAGCTCGAGGCCCCGCGCGAAGGTGAGCCTGAGCTCCGCGACGCCGTCGCCGTCCTCGTCGGCGAAGACCTTGATCATCCCGCGCCGGTCGGCGCCGAAGAGCTCCCCCGAGGGCGCGAGGGCCAGCGTTCGCACCTCGCCGATGTCTTCGGCCCAGCGCGTCACGGTCAGCCCCGCGGGGGCGCGCAGCGCGTCGCCCGGGGCGCGGTCGACGAGCCGCGCGGGGTTCACCGCGACCTTGGTCTCGTAGGGCGCGGGGAGCTGGACGGGGGCCGCGGCGACCGGCGCGTCGCGGGGCGCAGGGACATCGCGAGGCGCAGGCACGTCGCGACGAACCGACCGCGAGGGCGGCGTCGGAGCCGCAGGGGGCGTTCGCCGGCAGCCCGCGGCGGCGGCGAGCGAGAGCGCGAGGAGAATTCTCACCCCGCTTGGATGCCCCCAGGCCCACGCGCGAAGCGGCGGCCCAGGTTGACCCAGGTTCAATGCGCCGGGATGATGCCTCCCCTATGCGCGCCGCGATTGTCTTATGCCTCGCGCTCGCCGCGGGCTGCTCCTCGACGCCCGCGTCGAGCCCCGCCGACGCGGGCGCTGACGGCGCGAGCGCCGACGCCCTCGACGTCTCGGCCCTCGACGACGCCGCGGCCGACGCGACGGCGGCGCCTGAGGACATCTTCGAGCCCGCGCCCACCGCGCCGCTCACCTGGCCCGTCGACCAGCCCGGTCGGTTTCGCGTGGGCTACACGCGGTGGAACTTCACCTACACCCCGCGGGGGCAGTCGGCGCCGCGCACGATCCCGATCCACGCGTGGTACCCGACGCTGGCGCGTGACGGCGCGCACCCGACCTACGCGCTGATCTTTCGCGACATGGTCTCGATCGTCGACGCGCCGCCCGCGGCCCCGGTGCACGAGGGCGGGTACCCCGTGCATGTGTACACCCACGGGCACCAGGGCTTCGGCCCGACGAGCGCGTTCTTGATGCGGCACTTCGCGTCGCACGGCTGGCTCGCCGTCGCGCCGGACCACGTCGGCAACGGGCTCACCGACACGCCCAACCCCATGCCCCCGGCGACCCGTTACCTCCGCGCGCTCGACGTCAGCGCGACCCTCGACGCCGTCGACATGCTGCCGATGGAGCATCCCCTGCGGGGCCGCGCGAGCACCCGGCGCGCGGTGCTCTCGGGGCACTCGGCGGGGTGCCACACGGTGTGGGCGATCCTCGGCGCGACCTACGACATGGAGCAGGTCGCCGCGCGCTGCGCCGCGCCCGTGAGCTGCTCACCCGAAGACCTCGCGGTGTTTCGCATGGGCGTCGCCGACCCGCGCTTCATCGCGGGCATCCCGATGGCCGGGTCGATCCAGCGCGACTGGTTCGGCCCGATGGGGCACGCGCCGGTGCGCGCGCCGCTCTTCTCGATGAGCGGCACCGCCGACCCGGTGGGCGCCGACGCGCAGTTCATGACCGCGACCGGCGTCGACCTCACCTGGATCGACGTCGCCGACGGCTGCCACCAGTTCTTCGCGCTGGGCTCGTGCATGAACATCCCCGACTCGGAGCAGACGCCGATCGTCGGCACCTACGCCCTGGCCTTCGCGCGCAAGCGCCTGCTCGACGACCCCGACGCCACGGTCGCGTCGATCCTCGACGGCTCTCGGGCGGTCTCGTCGCGGGTCGCGTTTCAACGGAGGACGCCTTGAGGTCAGCTCACACCTTCCTGCTCTTCGCGGCGCTCGCGGCCTCGTGCGAGAAGTCCGAGGCCCCGGTCGACGCCGCGGTCGACACCCCCGTCGCCGTGACGCCCTTCGAGCCGCCGCCCGCGGCGATGCGCCGGCTCACGCGCTCGCAGTACCTCAACACCATCCGCGACGTGCTGGGCACCGACCTGGTGCTCCCCGCGTCGACCGAGCCTGACACGGCGCGCGAGGGGTTCTTCTCCATCGGCGCGTCGGAGAGCAGCGTGTCGCGCCGCGGCGTCGAGCAGTATCAGGCCGCGGCCTTCGACCTCGCCGCGCAGGTGCTCCGCGAGACCGCGCGGCGCGGCAGGGTCGTGAGCTGCGCCCCCACGGGCACGCAAGACGACGTGTGCGCCCGCGCCTCGCTCTCGGCCCTCGCGACGCGGCTCTGGCGCCGGCCGGTGACCGAGGAGGAGATGACCCCCTTCGTCCAGGTGTCGTCTGAAGCCGCTGCGGCGCTGGGAGATTTCTACCGCGGGCTCGAGTACGGCGTGGCGGGGCTGCTGCAGTCCGTCGACCTGCTCTATCGCCCTGAGGTGGGCGTCGCGGCGGCGCCGGGCACCCCCACGCGCTTCAGCGACCTCGAGATGGCCTCGCGGCTGTCGTTCTTCTTGTGGGACGGGCCCCCCGACGACGAGCTGCTCCAGGCCGCGGCCGACGGCGCCCTGGGCCGCGCCGACGGGCTCCGCGCGCAGGTCGACCGGATGCTCCGCTCCGAGCGCTCGCGGCGGGGGCTGCGGGCCTTCGTGACCGAGTGGCTCTCGCTGTACGCCCTCGACGGGGTGACCCGCGACGCGGTGGCGTTCCCGGCGTACAACGCCGAGGTCGCGATGGCCGCGCGGGAGGAGACCCTGCGCATGGTCGAGCACGTGGCCTTCGACGCCGACCTCGATTTTCGCGACCTGCTCACCACCCGCACGACCTACGTGAACCGGCGCCTCGCGGCGCTGTACAACGTGCGCTTCCCCGCCCGCGCGTCGGAGGTCACGGCGGCCGACTTCGCCCGCGTCGAGCTCCCCGCGACCGAGGCGCGCCGAGGAATTCTCGGCAACGCGTCGCTGCTGCTGCTCTACGCCCACCCCACGAGCACCTCGCCCACGCTGCGCGGAAAGTTCATCCGTCAGTCGCTGCTCTGCTCGCCCATCCCCGACCCGCCGGTGAACGTGAACACGGCCATCCCCGAGGCGTCGATGCGCCTGCCGACGCTGCGGGAGCGCATCGCCGAGCACAGCACCAACGACACCTGCCGGAGCTGCCACCAGCTCATGGACCCCATCGGGCTCTCCCTCGAGAACTTCGACGGCATCGGTCGCTTTCGCACCGAGGACAACGGCGTGCGCGTCGACCCCAGCGGCAGCATCGGCACGCGGACCTTTCGAGATTTCGTAGAGCTCACGCAGACCCTCCACGACCACCCCGACCTCCCGCGCTGCGTCGTGACGAAGCTCTACCGCTTCGCCAACGGGCGCACGGAGCTGCCCGGGGAGTACGGCGAGGTCGCGAGGCTCCAGCGGGGCTTCGCCGAGAACGGGTTCAGGTTCCGCTGGCTGCTGGGAGAGATCGCGACGAGCGACGCGTTTCGCGCCATCGCCGCGCCGGAGGTGACGCCGTGAAGGTCCTCGATCGACGCACGCTCCTCAAGGGGATGCTCGGCGCCGCGGCGATCTCCGTCGCGCTGCCGCCCCTCGAGGCCATGATGAACAGCACGGGCACCGCGTACGCGGGCGGCACGGCCTTTCCGAAGCGCTTCGGGGTGTGGTTCTGGGGCAACGGGGTCATCCCCGACGCCTGGACCCCGCAGGGCGAGGGCGCCAGCTGGACCCCGTCTCCCCTGATCATGCCCCTGTCCGAGGTCCGCGAGCACCTCACGGTGATCACGGGCACCCGCGTGGCGACGCTGAACACCGTCCCCCACGGCAGCGGGCCCGCGGGCGTGCTCACGGGCGACGCGCTGATGAACGGGCAGTTCTCGCGCCCCTCCCTCGACCAGGTGATCGCCGAAGAGATCGGCGGCGACACGCGCTTTCGCTCCCTCGAGACCGGCGTGCAGCCCTCGAGCTCGGGCTTCTCGTACTCGGGCGCGGGGCAGGTGAACCCGCCTGAGACCAACCCCCGCGCGCTCTTCAACCGGCTCTTCGGCGAGGGCTTTCGCGCGCCTGGCGAGATGACGATGGCCGACCCGCGGCTGCGCCTGCGCCGCAGCGTGCTCGACGCCGTGACGGGGCAGGCCGGGAGGCTGCGAGACCGGCTGGGCACCGCCGACCGCGCGCGGCTTGAGCAGCACCTCGACGGCGTGCGCACCATCGAGCGGCAGCTCCAGCGCCTCGAAGAGAACCCGCCCAACCTCGCGGCGTGCATGCGCCCCGCGATGCCCGCTGAGGAGTTCCCGCCCATCGCGGGGCGGCCGCAGGTGCACGAGATCTCGCGCGTGATCTCCGACCTCACGGCGATGGCGCTGGCCTGCGACCAGACGCGGGTCTTCTCGCACATGTACTCGCAGCCGGTGAGCAACGTGCTGTACCCCAACGCGCCCTCGGGGCACCACCAGCTCACCCACGACGAGCCCGGCGAGCAGCCGGAGGTGCAGGCGATCATCCGCTTGATCCTCGGCGACCTCGCGTACTTCCTGCGCGCGCTGCGGGGGATCACCGAGGGCGACGGCACGCTCCTCGACCACTGCCTGATCCTCTGCATGAGCGACTGCGCGTACGGCCGCACGCACTCCCTCGACGACTACCCCATGATGATCGCGGGCTCGGGCAACGGCGCGGTGCGCCAGGGCCTGCACCTCCGCGCGCGGGGCGAGAACACCAGCAAGGTGATGCTCGCGCTGCTCCAGGCGATGGGCGTGCGCGCCGGCGAGTACGGCGTGGGCCCCGGCCGCGTGACCGACGTGGTCACGGGGTTGCTCGCGTAGGGCGCTCCCCAGCGCTCCCTCGAGCTCCCAACCGCGAGGGTCAAGGAGCGCGGCGAGGCCCCTTCGACGCCCATGCCCGACCGCGCCCAGGTCTGACGACACCCGTGTCGTACGACGCCCGTGTCGTGCACGGAGGGCCGATCGAGGGTTCGCCTGTTCGTTCAGGAGCGTCCTGGGTGCACCGCCGTTCGGACGGCGGGGCGAAGCGATCGGATCGTTCGGGGGATCCTTCGAACCGCTCCGCGCCCCGTACCGCTCAGGACCGCGGCGTCAAGCGCCCGGTCTCCGTGTGAATCAGCGCGCGGCGCACCATCAGCTCGCCCCGGCGCACGCGCTCGGCGATCGCGGGGCGCGCCATGAACTCGCGGATGCGCGCCTCGCGCTCGTCGACCCCGGCGGAGAGCTGCGGGTAGAGCGCGCGCTGCGCGGGGTCGCCCGCCGCGCGCTCGGCGGCGCAGTCGGTGTGCGTGGTGAACACCACCAGGCGCACGCCCCCGCGCACCGCGAGCTCGAGCATCTCCTCCTCGCGTGGGCTCAGCACCGAGCCCGCCGTGCGCAGGATGTAGTAGTACCGCCGGGTGTCGCCGGTGACCTCGTTGGTGTCGAGCCGCGCGTCCATGCACGCGACCATCGCGACGACCGGGTGGTAGCTCGAGCGCGGGAACACCCCTCGGACCCCCGACGCGAGGTCGTTCTGGCGCATGAACTCCTGCCACACCGCCGACGCGCTCATGTCGTGCCCGGTGTGCTGAAAGTCAAAGCGCGCGAGGCGGTCTTGCATGCGGTAGCCCGCGTCGACCAGGGCGCCGCCGACCACGAACTGCGCCTTCTGGCTCACCGCCAGGCCCACGAGCGCCGCCAACGAGACCCCCGCGAGCAGCCCCACCCATCGTCTTCGCATGCCCGTGGGACTGCAATCCCGGAGCCGCGCGGGATTGCACGCGCCATCCCGCGACGCCCCTCACGCGCGACGCAACCCGTGCGCCCTCTGCGCGCGTCGTGTGCGCCTTGACCTGGGTGCGCTCGCCTCCGCGGCCCCCGGGCGCGGTCGCGTGCTACGTTTCGCGCTCACCCGATCGGAGCGCCCACGATGGACCTTGATTTCAGCGCCTTTGTAGCCCGAAAGAAGTCTGGCGTGACCGGCGAGCGCGGAGAGGGATACGCCTTCGAGGGCGACCTCAAGGTGCTCCGCGCGATGAGAAAATTTCGCCCCCTCGAGCTGGCCGTGGCGCAGACCGTGCGGCTCTCGAAGTCCCTGGTCACCGGCGACCTCCTGGGCTCGGCGGTGAAGGTCGGCCCCGACCAGTTCCCCCGCATTCACCGCATCGTCGAGCGCTGCGCGGCGACCCTCGGCATCCCCGCGCCGCAGGTCTACATCGTGCCCCGCATGGACTCGTACAACGCGATGACCTACGGCACCGACGTCGACGCGTTCATCATCATCCACGCGCTCCTCGCCGAGCAGTTCAGCGACGACGAGCTCGAGTTCGTGATCGGCCACGAGTGCGGGCACATCCAGAACAACCACGTGGTCTACCTCACCACCCTCGCGCAGGTGCAGCGCGTGCTCCAGATGAGCGCGGGGCTCCTCGCGCCGCTGCTGATGCCGCTGCAGCTCGCGCTCCAGGGGTGGGCCCGCGCCGCGGAGATCACCTGCGACCGCGCGGGGTTGCTCTGCTGCAAGAACCCCGAGGCGGCGGTGAGGTCCTTCGCGCGCCTCGCGGTGGGCTCGCCCAGGCTCTTCGCGGAGATGAACATGAGCGCGTACCTCGCGCAGCTCGGCGAGGGGATGCAGGGCATCGGGCGCGTGGGCGAGCTCACCAAGACCCACCCCTACGTCACCAAGCGCATCGAGGCGCTCAAGATCTTCACCGACAGCGAGCTCTACCGACAGGCGACGGGGGCCGAGGGCGGCGACGCCCGCGAGGAGCTGGAGCGCAAGACCTCCGAGCTCATCAAGGTCCTCTGAGACGAAAGAAGACACACGGATGCGACCCCTCGACGAGACCAAGCATGACCTCATCGGCGCCCTCAAGGAGCTCGCCGAGCTCGCGGCGAAGGCAGGCGCCCCCTCCCTCCGCGAGCGCCTGCTCACCGACCGCCTCCCGCGCCTCGAAGAAGAGCGCGCGGTGCTCGTGGTGCTGGGCGAGTTCAACCACGGCAAGACCACCTTCGTGAACGCCCTCCTCGGCGGCCCGGTGCTCCCCACGGGGATCACCCCGACCACCACGGTCATTCACGAGGTGCGACACGGCGACACCGAGCGCGCCGTGGTGGTGCACCGCCCCCCGGAGGCCACCCTCGACGACCGCGCGCGGCCCATCGCCGGCCCCACCGAAGAGATCCCCTTCGCCCAGCTCGGAGACCTCCAGAGCGGCGCCAAGGTCGACCCCAACGACGTGCTCCGGGTCGAGATCGAGTACCCCGCGGAGATCCTTCAAGACCGGGTCACCCTCGTCGACACCCCCGGCGTCAACGACCTGAACCACCAGCGCGCGGAGATCACCTACGGGTACGTCCCCCGCGCGGACGCGGTGGTGTTCCTCCTCGACGCGGGGCAGATCCTCAAGGAGAGCGAGCGTAAGTTCCTGCGCGAGAGGCTCCTCGGCGCGGGGAGAGACCGCATCCTCTTCGCGATCAACAAGGCCGACCTGCTCAGCGCGGCCGAGCGGGTCGAGGTGATGGAGTACGCCACGCGGCAGCTCGAGAGCCTCGTGCCCGGCGCGCCGGTGATGTTCCTCTCCGCGACCCGCGCCCTCGCGGGGGAGCGCGAGGAGAGCGGGCTCAGCGCGCTCCTCGACAAGCTCTCGGCGCTGCTCGGCAGCGACCGGCTGCGCATGCTGGTCGACTACGCCGCCGACGAGGGGCTGCGCGTGAGCGAGATGGTCGGCCGCGGGCTCTCGGTGCGGCGACGCGCGCTCACCATGACCAGCGAGGAGCTCGACCGCCGCGCCCGCGCCCTCGAGGCCGACATCGAGCTCGCCCGCGCCCAGGTCGACCAGCGCAAGTCCCGCATCGAAGAGGAGATCTCCGCGATCAAGGCCGTCGCCGCGCGGGACCTCGAGGCCTTCACCAACGAGTTCGCCACGGCGATCCGACTCGAGGTCGAGAAGTCGAGCGCCGACGACATTCGCAAGTTCCTCCCGACGTTCATGGAAGAGACCTGGCGCAAGTGGCTCGAGAAGGAGGGCAAGGACCTCGGCGAGCGCATGGAGAAGCTCGCCGAAGAGGTCATCGCCCTGGTGAACGAAGACGCCCGCGACAGCGACCGCGCGCTTCGAGACTTTCTCGGCGAGGGCGCGGGCGCGCTCGACGTCTCGGTCGACACGCTCAAGTACGACGTCTCGGTCTTCGCCCTCGGCGCCTTCGGCGTCGGGGTCATGGTCACCGCGAACCTCGCCCTCGGCGCCGTGCTCACCCTCGGCGCCCCCGCCCTCGCGATGTTCTTCAAAGAGCGCGTCGACTCCGAGGTGAAGCGCAAGGCCACCGACAGCGCCCCCGACGCGGTGCGCGCGGTGTCGGCCCGCATCGCCCCCGAGATCGCAGCCACCATCGAGCGCTTCGGGCAGAAGCTCGGCGACTTCGTGGGCGCCGCGAGCGAAGACGTGCGCCGCGCGATGATCGAGGTGCTCAGCACCACGCGCTGGCAGATCCTCTCGGCGAAGGAGGGCGAGGCGCCCAGCGTCGCCGACGTCGACGCCCTCGTGACCCAGCAGCGCGCCCTCAAGGAGCGCGTCGAGCGCCTGCGCGGGCAGGTCTGGGAGCAGGCCGTCGAGGGCATCGCCGGCATCCCCATGGCCGTGGCCTGATCGCTCACCTCTCCCCCCGCGCGCCGCGTCGATGAGGTCTTCGCGTAGCTCGCGCTCCGGTGGCGGGTCGTGCCAGAACTCGGCTCCCGTGCGACGCGCCCACGCCACCGTCCCCGCCCTCGCCGCCGCGACCGTGGTGGCCCTGCGATACAACCCCGTCTACGACCCCGACGCGTTCTGGCACCTCGCCACCGGCCGCTGGATCGTCGCGCACCGCGCCATCCCCGCCGTCGACTCGTTCAGCCACACCGCCCTCGGCCGCCCGCTGCGCTTCGTCGACGCCCTGGCCGACACGATCCTCTACGGCGCGTGGTCCCTCGGGGGCTACGGCGCCCTCGCGCTGCTGACGGGCGCGCTCGGCGCCCTCGCCGTCGCGATCGCATTGCGCCACAAGCGCTTCGACGCGTCGCTGGCCGTCGCGGCGCCGCTCGTCTCCGCCCTGATCTTTCGCGTCACCCCGCGGCCTCAGACCTTCGCGCTGCCGTGCTTCGCCGCGCTCCTCGCGGCCCTCGACGCCGCCCGCGCCGACCGCCGCTGGCTGCGCGCCGCGCCGGTGATCCTCGCGGTCTGGCAGAACCTCCACCCCAGCGCGCCCCTGGGCCTCGGCGCGGTGGGCCTCGCGGCGCTGGGCGAGACCTGGCGGCACCGGGGGCGCGACGAGCTCCGCGCCGCGGTGACGCCGTGGTGGGTCACCGTCGCCCTCTCGGCCCTCGCGCTGCTGCTCACCCACCGCCCCCTCGACCGCCTCGCCGCGGGCTTCGCGCACGTCTCCGACGTGAACATGGCCGAGCTCATCACCGAGTGGGCCCCGCTGCTGCGCTTCGACGCCGCGGCGCCCTACGCCTACGGCTTCTATGCCCTCCTCGCGCTCTCGCTGGCGGGGCTCTGGGCGATGCGCCGAGAGGGCGCCCTGCGCGTCGAGGTCGCGCTGCTGGGCGCGATCACCACGGCGCAGGCCTTTCACGCGGTGCGCTTCGTGCCCTTCGCGGCGATCGCCCTGGCGCCCGTCGCCCTCGAGGGCGCGCGCGGGCTCCTCGACCTCGCGCCCTCGCGCGCGCGGGCGGCCCTCGCGGCGGCCTTCGCGGTCGCCCTGGGGACCGTGGCCGTGCTCCCCCTGCGCCACGGCTGGGGCGCCGGGGTGAACCCCGAGCAGATGCCCGTGGGCGCCGCGCGCTTTCTCGCGTCGCAGCCCACCGAGGGCAAGATGCTCAACGAGTTCACCTTCGGGGGGTACCTCCTCTGGACCCTCGACGCGCGGCACCCGGTGTTCCTCGACGGGCGGTCGATGGCGCTGTACGAGCCGCGCTTCGTCGACGCCGCGCTTCGCGCGAGAGCCCCTGCGCTGCAAGGCTTTCTGACGCAGTACGACATCGGCGTGATCGTGCACCGCACCTCGTCGCTGCTCACCTGGGCCGAGTCGATCCCCGGCTGGTCGCTGGTGTACTTCGACGACACGGCCTTCGTCGCCGTGCGCGACGCCGACCACGCGGCGCTGGCCCGCGACCGGGGCTACCGCGCGCTGCACCCCGGCGACTGGGCGCGGGTGGTGGCCGAGCTCCGTCGCGACCCGTCGCGCGTCCCCGCGGCCCGCGCGGAGCTCGCGCGCGCGCTGCGTGACGCGCCTCGGTCGTCGCTCGCGCGGGTGCTCGCGGGGGCGGTGCGCCTCGGCGAGGGCGACCACCCCGGCGCCGAGCGCGCCTTCCTCGACGCCTCGCGGCTGCGCCCCGAGAGCGTGCCCCCGTGGCGGGGCCTGCTCATGTCGTGCGTGCTGCGGCGCGACGCGCGGTGCGTGTGCCTGCGGGCGCGGCAGGTGCTCGCGCGGTCTCCGCGCAACGCCTACGCCCTCGACGCCGCCCGGCGCGCCCGCTGCGCGCCGCCGTGATCACTGCGGGATGACCGCCATGCCGCGAGACGCGGTGGCCATGAAGACGTGGGCGCGCCGGCGCAGCGTGGGCACGTCGAAGATCACGAAGTGACCGTCGCGCCCGGTGGGGGGCTGGCCCTGGAGCAGCCCCGCCGTGGTGCCGAACGCGTTGTTCATGAAGGGCAGCGGCGAGAGCGACGAGGCCGGGGGCCACATGCTCGCGGCGGGGCGGTCGCTCGCGACGGGGAGCCCGAGGGTCCCCGCGAGCACCTGCTGCGTCTCGATGGTCGCGTAGGTGTCGTCGAGTCCGTAGCTCATGAACACGGGCCGCGCGGGCACGCCCATGGGACGCCGCGCGAGCATCAGCCCGCCGTAGTTCGCGGCGTCGCTCACCTCGAAGAAGGCCTGAAAGAGGTTGAGCGCGGGGTGCCCGGAGCTCACGCCGGTCTCCTGCAGCACCACGGGCACGGCCGAGGCGATGTCGATGGGCTGGCGCTTGGTGAGCAGCGAGACGCGCAGGTCGCCGCCCGCGCCGCTGAGCACGATCCCCGCGACGCCGGGCTCGAAGGCCAGGGCGGGCACGCCCACGGTGGCGCCCTGGGAGTGCCCGAAGAACACCACCTGCTGGGGGTTGAAGGCCACGCGCCCGCCCGCCGCCGGGAGGTCGGTGAGGCTCACCGTCGAGAGCGCGCGGACCATCGCGAAGACGTCGGCGCCGCCCTGGAGGATGTTGTCCCTCGCGGCCTCGGGGTTGGCGAAGTTGAAGAAGAGCAGGTCGGGCGACTCGGTGACCCCTTCGCCGCGGCGACGCCCGTGCATCACCCCCTCGAAGCCCACGGTGGCGAAGCGCGCGGGCTCCATGCCCGGCACGTCGACGTTCGAGAGCGTGCGCGAGAGGCCCTCGGCCACGACCGAGCGGTAGCTCCCGCCCGTGCCGTGCGCGTAGAGCACCGCGGGCCAGCCGCCCTCGGGCATGGTCACGCCCCGGGGCACGGTGATGGTCACGCACACCTGCTCGGTGCCCGTGGGCGTGGGCCTGCCCATGGCGTCGAGGGCCAGCGCGCCCTCGCCCGGCGTGCTGTAGGGCCGCGCGCCGCGCTGAAAGGTCGGGATCGAGATCATCCCCTGGAGCTCGTCGAAGGCCGGGTCGTCGGCGCCCACGCAGCCGCGCACGTGCTCGTCGCCCGTGAGCCCGTCGTCGCAGGGCGAGCGCACGCCGGGGGCGCAGCGCACGAAGCCCGTCGCCGCGGGGGCCGGGGCGGCGTGCACCGCGGCGCGCATGGCCGACATGGTGCGGGTGGGGTCTTGCGTGGTCCACACGGCGGCGTCGATGAGGCCCACGGGGTTCATCGCGAGGTACTGCCGCAGGGGCGCGTAGGCGCTCCACGCGCGGGCCTTGACCGGGTCACTCGGGGCCGTGGCCGCGAGCATCAGGGTGAAGTCGGCGTCGGCGACCACGGGGCCGCCGCTGGTGTCTCGAATGCCGTCGGTGAGCAGCGCGGCGTAGGTGTGGTTCGGCGCCAGCGGGACGCCCACGCCGGTCTCGACGGTGACGTAATTCTCGCAGAGGTAGCGGGTGCGCCCGCTGTTGGCGCCGACGCGCACCGAGTTGGTGGGCGCGCCCGTGGTGAGGTCGATGAGACGCACCGTCGGGGTCGCGCCGTCGAGGCGGAGCGTGCCGAAATCGATGCTCCCCGAGAACCTGAAGTACGCGACGGTGTTGGTGCCGAAGCCGTCGGTCGAGGTCTCGAGGGCGCGGGCGTAGCGGTCGACGAGGTCGAAGCCCAGGAGCTCGGTGCCGGGGTGCGGAAAGCCCCGGAGGTTCACCCGCCCGGTCATCGGGTCGCGGCGGATGTCGTTCGGGAAGGGCAGGCGAAAGAAGTCGTGCGCGGGCGCCCCATCGGCCCCGGGGACCTCGAAGAACGCCCGGACCTGCGTCGACTCCGAGGGCTCGCAGGTCTCGCCCGCCCACGGCGTCGGGATGCCCTCGCCCGGCGACGCCCTGCGGCACCGCCCCGCCGCGCAGAGCAGCCCCGCCGCGCAGTCGAGGGTGTCCTGGCAGGATCCGTTGACGTCCGCGCCGGCGAGGAGCGAGACGCCGCCGTCGCCCGCCACGCCGCCGTCGCCCGCGGCGGCCCGCGGCGCCGCGCAGGCGCCGTAGAGCGATGGGGTCGCGCGCACGCAGGCGAGCCCCCGCGCGCAGGCCGAGGCGTCGCCGCAGCGCGCGCCCACCTCCCCGGTGCCCGCGGGGAGACAGAGCCCAGGCGCGCCGCAGAACAGCCCCGCCGCGCACTCCGCCGTGAGGGAGCACGGAGAGCCCATCGAGGTCTCGCCCCGCGGCACGCAGGTGCGCGTCCCGGCGTTGCACGTCAGCCCGTTGCGGCAGTCGGTGAAGGTCGCGCAGGCGGCGTTGAGCCCCGCCATGCCCGCGCCGGGCGGCGTCTCGGCGGTGCCAGAGAAGAGCTCGCAGCCCGTGGCGGAGAGGAGCGCGACGACGAAGGTGAAGCGGTGGCGCATCCCCCGAGCATACCGCGTCACCGCGCGGGCTGGCGAGGGCTCAGCGAGCGCCCGAGGTCGCGCGTAAACGCCTGCGGCGCAAGGCGATGAGCGCGAGCATGGCGAGCGCCGGGGCGCCTCGCGGGGTCGGGCCGGGCGCCGCGCAGCCGCACCCGCCGGGCGCGACGGTGACGTCCGAGGGCCAGGGGTCGTCGGGGGGCGCGTCTTCAGGGTCGGCGGCGACGTCGGCAGACGCTGCGACGTCGCGGGCGCGGGCGTCGGCGAGCGACGCGTCCGCGACGGGGACGTCGGCGCGCGGGCGATCGTCGGGGGACGGTCGGTCGTCGGCGCGCGGCACGTCAGCGCGGGGGACGTCGGCGCGGGGGACATCGGCGGGAGGCGCGCCCGCGTCGAGGGGCGCGGGGGGCGTGTAGCGCCAGCAGAGGAAGTTGTCCTCCCAGGTGTGGGGGTCGCCGGGCTCGTACCACTGCACGCACGACATCCCCGCGATGGGGCCCGCGCTGGACCACCGCAGCGAGTACGCCGATCCCCTTGGGAGACAAAGGTAATTGTCGGTCCAGGTGTGCGACGCGGGCTCTGATCCCTCGGTGATCTGCGTGCAGTCCATGCCCGCGATGGCCCCCGCGCTCGACCACCGCAGGCCGAGGTCGGCCTCGGTGCAGACGAAGTTGTCGGTCCACGTGTCGGGGTCGGAGCTCTCGCGCACGCTCACGCAGGTCATGCCCTGCACCGCGCCGTCGCAGCTCCACGCGAAGGGGCCCTCGCGCCGTCGACACTGGGTGTCGCGGGTCCAGCACATGAAGTTGTCGCCCCAGGTGTGCGGGTCGGCGGGCTCGGACCACTGCACGCACGACATCCCCGCGATGGGCCCCGCGGTGGCGAACTGAAAGCGGTACGGCAGCCACGAGGGCGCGCAGAGAAAGTTGTCTCCCCAGGCGTGCGACGCCGGCTCCGACGACTCGTTCACGGGCGTGCAGCGCATCCCCGCGATGGGCCCGGCGCTCGACCATCGCAGCCCCCGGTCGAGGTCGGAGCAGAAGTAGTTGTCGCCCCAGGTGTGGGGGTCAGAGGGCTCTTGGATCTGCGTGCAGGTCATTCCCGCGATGGGCCCCGAGCAGTTCCACCCGAAGGGCCCCGAGCGCGCGAGGCAGGGCGGCGGCGGGGGCGGCCCCTCGCAGGCCTCGCCGGGGGAGCCGGGGTACCCGCGCTGATCGACCCAGCGCCCTCCGCCGTTGCTGCACCCGCCCGAGAAGGGGTCGCGCGAGGTGCCGTTCGACCAGCCGAAGTGCAGGTGCGGGCCCGACGAGCTCCCGCTCGACGCCGAGCGCCCGAGCGCCTGCCCGCACGACACCGACTGCCCCCGCGAGACCGCGATGGAGTTGAGCTGCATGTGGCAGTAGATCGTGCGGGTGCCGTCGGCGTGCTGGAGCTGCACGTAGTTGCCGCAGCGGCCGCCGCAGGTGTTGCCCACCGCGCCGTAGTTCGCGCAGCCGTTGTTGGTCGCGATGACCGTGCCCGCGGCGCCGGCGCGCACGGTGGTGCCGAGGCCCACGGGGATGTCGGTGCCGGTGTGCCCGTCGTAGCAGCGCGAGCCGCAGGTGTAGTCGCGGCAGCCCCCCGCGGAGCCGTTGTTGTCGTAGCCGTAGGAGATCGTCGGCGCGGGGTCGACCGGGCGACGAAAGCGCGTCTGCGCGATCGCGCTCGGCGCCGCGAGGAGCAGCGCCGCGAACACGGCCATGCCTGCGCGCGAGGTCATGCGCGACACCATCGCCCCGAGGGCCGAGGTCGCGCAAGCGGTCACATCGCGCGGAGCCGCGCGCGCACCCACACGTCGAAGGCCACCTGCCTGCCCCCGACGACCCGACGCGCGCGGTCGTACTGCCCGCCGCCGTAGTCGGGGAGCTCGGCGTTGGTGGGGCGGTAGATCTCGCGGCCCCGCAGCACGATCGGGCGCCAGTTCATGAAGCCGCCGCCGACGCGGGCGGAGCCGGGGGTCAGCCGCGCGTCGAGGGTGCGCGCGGTGATGCTCCCGCCGGGGTGTCCGTCGAAGAGCCGCACCTCGCCCGCGGGGGTGACCTCGTACACGACGAGCACGTGGCCGTCGGGGTCGTAGTACGCGGTGCCCGGCCGCACGTCGCCGCGGCGCACGCGCGCGGGGTACCAGTCGCCGCCCTCGACGCCGGGCTGCATCCGGAACCAATTGGAATTCACCCGACCGCCGAGGTCGTGCAGGAGCCGCCACGGGGTCGGGAACGCGTCCCACCGCGCGAGGCTCGCGGGGCGCGTGGCGAGGTAGCGGCCGTTGCGGTCGCGCACCCAGCGCACCGAGCCCACGAAGCCGAAGGGCAGCTCGCGGCGCCACGCGTAGTACGCGCGCAGGAGGTACGCGACGTCGGCGCAGTCGGCCTCGAAGCGCATGCGGCGACCCGGCACGTAGAGCGGGTTGATCGCGGGGTTGTCGAGGCACGCCGCGAGGCCGCGGCAGCGGCGCGCCGCGACGGCGCTGCCGACGGTCGTGACCCAGCGGGAGTAGGCGCGCTCCTCGGTCGCGGTCCACGCGCGGCGCGCGGGCCACGCGGTCGCCGTCGGCTGCTCGATGAGCGAGCGGGGACGTCGCTGCGCGGTCGCGGGGGTCGAGAGCGTCGCGACGACCAGCGCCGCACCCAGGGTTGTCGCTCGCATGGGGAGAGAAGATCGTTACGACGCGCCCCCGCGTCAACCCGAGGGGACTCGTTGTCGCGGGCGAACGAGGTGCGCCGCGCGCGCGTCGTTCGCGCGCTGGATCTCGTTGCGCGGCAAGGGGATCGTCAGCGCGCGGGTGGGGTCGTGGCGACGCCGAGTCGCGGTCGCGGGTCGACGGCGGGCGGCTCCGCGGGGCCGTCGCGCGTCGGCGTGGGCACGCCGTACACGCGCTCGAGTCGGTTGCGCAGACGTCGCTCGTCTCGGTACCAGCTCAGCTTGGTGTGCGTGTCGGGGCAGGTGCTGCGCTCGTCGCTCCCCTCGGGCGCGCCCCAGCGAAGTTCGGGGCAGTGGTAGGGGTCGAAGGAGAGGTCGAAGAGGCGATCGAGCACCGTCGCGAGCGAGAGGTTCACCGTCGCGCCGACGCTGTTGGTGTAGCGAAACCTGCACTCGGGACCGACCGACTCGACGTCCCACACGGCGCGCATCGCCGGGCGCAGCGGCGAGGTCGCGGGGAGCGCGTCGAGGCCCTGCGACATCTCCTGCACCGCGGTCTTGAGCCGCGCGTCCCGCGAGGGGGTGGACCACGTCTCCCAGTCGCCGGTGGTGCCGTAGATGTTCCACGGCAGCGCGCCGGGGTGACGCTGCCGGTGGATCCCCGCCGCGAGCGCGAGGTCGACCGACACGGCGCGGTCGGAGATGTCTCGGCACAACGCCTGGATCTGCTCTCGAAAATCCTGCACCGGGTCGATCGCCGCGCCGGGCCGCGCGAGGCGGCCGCGCACCCACTCGGGGTACGAGACCGGGCGCGCCTCGAGGAGCCAGCGCGCGCGGTCCCACTGCTCGTCGTCGTCCCGGTCGGTGAGCTCCGCGTTGGGGATCCACTCGAGGGCGCCGCTCGCGTCGATGCGCAGCGGTCGGTGGTTCTTGAAGCCGCCGCCGAGCCGCCGCGTGCCGAGGGCGAAGGCCGCGCCGAAGCGCTTCCACGTGAGGCTGCCGTCGGGGTGCCCGTCGATGAGGTAGACCTGCCCGTCGTCGCGCACCTCAGAGACCACGAGCACGTGGCCGTTGGGGTCGTAGTAGATCGAGCCCGGCCGCAGCGCGTCGCGGCGGACCTGCACGGGGTAGAAATCGCTGCGCTCGGTCTCGGGGGGCGTGCGGTACATGATCGTCCACGCGGTGTCGACGGCGGCGCCGATGGCCTCGCGGGGCGTGCGGTACGAGGTCCACGCGCGCCACGCGGTGGGGCGCACGCCGAGCACGTAGCGCGCGCTCGCGCTGTAGGTCCCGCGCACCGCGGCGACGAAGCCGAAGGGGAGACGTCGCTTGAACGCGAAGTACCCGCGGAGCACGTAGGGCAGGTCGGCGCAGTCGGCGTCGAGGCGGAGGCGCGCGTCGGTGGTCGGGTCGAAGAGCGTGTTGATCGACGGGTCGCGGAGGCAGCGGTCGACCCGCCCGCAGCGGCGGTCGCGCACGGCGGCCCCGAGGCGCGAGACGAAGCGCGCGTAGTCCTGCTCCTCGCGCGCGGTCCAGCGCGCGGCCACGGGCCACGACTCGGCGATGGGCGAGTCGAAGGGCGAGCGCTGCGGAGCCGTCGACACAGGCGCTTGCGCCGCAGGGACATCCATCTCCTCCACGGGCGCGTCGACCGCGTCCATCGCGTCGGCCGCGTCGGCGGCGTCGACCGCGTCGATCACGTCGATCACGTCGCGCAGGGCGGACACCTCTCGCGGCGGCGTCGGCGCGGGGCGCCTGCAGGCCGTGAGCAGCGCCGCGAGCGCGAGCGCCCTCTTCATCGCGACGAGGGGAGCTCGAAGACCCCGCGCGCGACCGACGCGCACGCCCCGCCGACGGTGGGCCGCTCGCCGTCGCGGAGCCCCACGTAGATCGAGCTCGGGCGGCCCACCTCGTCGCCCTGCTGAATCTCCAGGTCGCCCTCGGAGAGCAGCCCGTCGAGGCGCAGCCGCGCGCCCACGAGGCCCGCGAGGGAGCCCGTCGCGGGGTCTTCGGGGATGCCCTCCCCCGGCGCGAAGAGGCGCTGCCGGGTGAGCCTCTCGCGCGGGGACTCGTAGATGCCCACCGCGTGCGGCAGCGCCGCGAGGGCGCCGAGGTCGGGCCGCGCCGCGGCGACGTCGTCGACCCGCGCGAGGAGGAACGACGGGCCGTTGCTCGCCTCCCACACCGCGCCGATCACGCTGCAGCCCAGGGCTTTCGAGATCACCTCGGCGGAGACGTCGGTCGTCGAGAAGCGCGGCTCGGGCTGGGTCATGGTGCAGCGAGACACGAAGCCGCCCTCGCGGTCGATGACCACGGGGACCTCCCCCGCGCCGGTCTCGAAGCGCACCAGCCCCAGCGGCGCGGCGCGGCCGATCACGTAGGCGCTGCCGACGATGGGGTGCCCGGCGAAGGGGAGCTCGCGGCGCGGGGTGAAGATGCGCAGGCGCGCGGTGCCGCCCGACTCGGCGGGGAGGATGAAGGCCGTCTCGGAGAGGTTGGTCTCGCGCGCGATGCGCTGCATGAGCTCGGGCGAGACCCCCGCGGCGTTGGTGAACACCGCGAGGGGGTTGCCCGACAGCGGGCGCTCGGTGAACACGTCGACGAGGCAGTAGTTGAGCTTTCGCATGGTCCGTCAGGGCTCGATGAGGAGCTGCGCGGCGAAGGCCCCCGCGCCGGCGAACATGCGCACCCGAACGGTGTGCGTGCCCGCGTAGTGAGGACAGTGTCGCACGGCCTCGGTCGCGCGGTGCGTGCCGTCCTGCGCGACGCGGCGCCCCGCGGGGTCTTCGATCTCGAGCGCGAGGTCGCGCACGCTGGGCACGCCCGCGGCGACGAGCTCGACGCAGCGGCCCGCGGGGAGCGCGTAGCGCGCGGTCCAGGTCTCGTTGGTCGAGAGCCGCCCCCGCGCGACGGGCGAGAGGCCGACGAGGCGAGGGCGCGCGCGGGCGTACGACCGAATCTGCGCGCCCACGTAGTCGTCTCCGCCGATGGGTTCGGGGCGCGCCGCGGCGGCGGGCGCGGCGGGGGCCTCGGGCGCGGGCGCGGCGGGGGCCTCGGGCGCGCGGACCTCGACGCCGAGCTCGACGAGGGCGACGTGCCACGACGAGGAGCCCTCGAGGGCGACGCGGAGCACGTACCAGTCGCTGGGGTGACGCACGCAGAACTCCCGCCGCACGGCCTCGCCCCGCGAGTTCGCGAGGGGCGCGTCGGGGACCACCGTCACCCCGCGCGCCATCACCCGCGCCCGCACCTGCGACGCGCCGACCGCCGCGCCGAGGAGCGCGTAGCATCGACCCTGGACGACTCGGGCGAGCGGCCGCTCCTCGTCGCGCGCGGGCTCTCTCCCCCGCGGGTCGCCGAATTCGTCGAACGCCGTTCGCTCGCCCCGCGCGGCCTCGACGAGCTGTCGGGCGGTGGGCCCGGCGTCGTCGACGACGCCCGCGTCACGGCGCGGCCTGGGCTGCCCGAGGGCGCCCGAAGACGACAGGATCAAGCTCCAGCACACGGCCCATCGCATCATCGCGGGGGAGGATAGCGCGGCGGCGCGAGAACCCCATCGGGCGGCTCACGGATCGAGCGTCGCCACCAGGTCGAAGAGGGTCGGCGCCAGCGGGCGCAGGGCGGCGTCTCGCTGCCACGCGGTGTCCCACCGCGCCTCGGGGGCGATGAGCGTGGGCGTGGTGACCCCGGTGGGGCTCGCGCCGTCGACCCTGAGGTCGCCCACCTGAAAGCTGTGCGCGTCGGGGTGGAGAAAGTGCACCACGCGCGAGGGGACGTCGGCGAAGGCCGCGCGGCTCCGTCGGAGCACCTGCTTGTCGGCGGCGAAGGGCTCGGCGGCGACGGAGTAGGCGATGTCGCGCACGCCGGTCTCCACCACGAGCACGCGGGGGGCGATCATCGCGTGGTAGTCCGACACGTCGAGGTACTCGTTCACGTCGGCGTGGGCCCAGTCCCAGCACGGGTGGTGCCGGTAGCGGTACACCGCGACGTCGGGCGAGAAGCCCGCGGGGATCACCGTGGTGAAGCGCGGGTCGAGGGCCCCCGCGATGGAGGTCACCTCGCCCCCCATCGAGAGCCCCGCGAGGGTGACGCTGCGCGGGTTCACCCCGGTCTGCGCGAGGGCGAAGTCGAGGGCGCGCATGACGTCCCAGGCGCGCTCGCCGTCCTCCTCCCAGTCGGTGTCCATGCCCTCGGCGTGAATCGACGGGTGCACCCCGTTGCCGTCGGCGGGGGAGTCTCCCTGCGCGAGGTCGACGTAGAGCCCCGAGCGCTCGCTCACGGGACGGTGCGAGACATCCACCGCGACCACGAGGTAGCCCCGGCGCGCGAAGGCGTCGCCGTACCAGTACGAGCTCGCGGGGTCGAAGGTCTGCCACGCGCTGCCCCAGTGCCCGTTGACCACCACGGCGACGGGCCACCCCTCCGCGGGCGGCGCGCCCTGGGGCTTCGCGAGGATCACCCGCGTCGCCCGCTTGACCTCGCCCTCGCCGGGGCGCGACGGCAGGGTCGACGACAGCCGCAGGTCGGACATGCGGTAGCCCGGCGGCCAGGCGCCCAGGTCGTCGTCTCGGGTGGGGTTCGGGAGCACGTCGGGAAAGGGCGCGACCTCCGCCCCCTGCACCGAGACCTCGAGGCGCGTCGGCGTGGGGTTGCCCGCCATGATCAGCCGCGCGACCTGCGCCCGCGCCCGCGCGCCCCAGGCGTCTCGCTCTGCGGCCGGGCGGGGCGTGAGGCCGTAGCCCAGCACGTCCCTGCGCGCCCCGCGAAAGCTCAGGGTGGGCTCGCCGGGGCCTTCGAGAAAGCGGCCCTGCAGGCGCCGGCCGCGCGCGGTGGCGATGTAGTGCTGCCGGGCGCCTCCGTCGTTCGTGTAGAACTCCAGGCGCTCGCCGTCCCAGCGCTGCACGGCGATGTCGCGCTCGGGGCCCTCGTCTTCGATGCCGCGCGCCACCGAGGCGTACACCTTCAGCGTGCCGACGTAGCGGGCCCCGCCTTCGCGGGCGCGGTCGATGCGCAGCGTGGCGCGCAGGCGGTCGTCGAGCACGAGGTCCCAGGTGCGCTGGGTCGACGCGCGGTCCATCGCCTCGCGGCACCAGCCCGTGACGTGCCCCGTGAAGGTCACGGGCGGGGGCTCGGCGGCGGCCGAGGCGCGCGGGGCGACGCGTCCCCGAAGCACGCCGTGCACCGCGCGGAGCGCGTACCAGTCCGCGCGGCCGCTCGCGGGGTCGACGCGACGGAGCGAGAGCGCGCCGTCGCCTCGCCACCCCAGCACCTCGAGCGACTCGGCGACGCGGTCCTCGGCGTCGGAGTCGACCGCGAGCGCGGCGCTGAGCGCGCGGGCGCCCTCGTCCCAATGGATCGTCAGGATTCTTCGCTCCCCGCGGTCGTTCAGGTACCAGGTGCCCAGGAGCGCCTGCTCGGCCTCGGGCGCCGCCGTCGCCGCCGTCGCCACGGCCCCAGGCGCCGCCGCCGCCCGCCGCGCCTCGGGCGCCCGCGCGGGCCCCTCGTCGGCGCGCTCCAGCGACGCGTACGCGCCCTCCCCGCCGCACGACGCGGCGAGCATCCCCAGCAGCCCCGAAGCGAGCGCCCTCCGGGCGTTGCGTGCGATCGTTGACACCTCTGCGCGAGCTCCTCCAAGGCGCCGGAGCGGCGTCCCGGGTCGACTCTGTGCGCGCGCGATTCGCCTTACAATTGAGGTATTTCGACCGCGCGGAGGCGCGAGCCGAGGGCGGCTCGGGGGAGCGCGGCAGAGTGTCCCGGCGCGACCGGGACGACCCACCCTCCCGGCGCCCTATGGGCGCAGCGTGGTATGCACCCGCGATCGCCGATGGAGTCTCAGGCCCTCGCCTCACAGGTCAGTCCGAGGTCCGCGCCCGCGGATCGCCCTTGGGTCGCGAGGCTCATCTGGCTCTTCGCGGCCCTCGCGAGCTGGCCGGTGGTGGTGCTGTCGTTCTGGCTCCGCCCTGACGCCCGGGGCTTCGGCACGCACCAGCAGCTCGGGCTCCCGCCGTGCAACTTTCAAGAGATCAGCGGCGTGCCCTGCCCCGGCTGCGGGCTCACCACGAGCTTCACGAACATGGCGCACGGGCACGTCGTCGACGCGTTCTCGGCGCACCTCATGGGGCCGCCGCTCTTTCTCATCACCCTGGGCGTCGCGGTCGCGTCGCCCTGGGCGCTGCGCCGCGCGCTCCCCCTCGACGCGGTGATGGGCCACCGCGCCGCCATCTCGACGCTCTCGGTGACCCTGGTGCTCGGCCTCGTGACCTTCGGCGCGCGCCTCGCGCACACCTTTCTTCACTGATCAGCGGAGCGTGCCGGTCAGCGGCGCGCCCGAGGTCATCGCGTTGAGCACCCAGGGCCCCTCCACCGAGGAGGTCATCGTCGTGAGCTGCGCGCTGAACACGATGGGCCCGGTGGTCCCTGGCAGGTCGAGGTCGGCGCCCGAGAGGGTGAGGGAGCCGCGGCCGTAGTCGAGCCGACAGACGATCCCCCGCACGTCGTTCACGCTCGACGGCATCAGCGAGAGGGTGAGAAACGCGTCGCGGTAGCCCGCGCCCGCCCAGGCGATGCGCAGCGGCGCGCCACGACGCGCCGAGAAGCCGGCGGGGGGCGCCGTGATGCGAACGGGGTTGCCCGCGGGGTTGAGCGGGATCGAGTCGAACTCGTGCGCCCCGATGCCGTCGCCGCCGGTGACGCGCACGCGAATCCGCCGCACGTCGCTGCGCTGGATCACGCCCATGTAGAGCCCGTGAAACATCGGGCGGATCACGGCGAGCTCGGGGCCCCGGTCGTCGCGCACGATGAGCTCACCCGCGTCGCGAAAGGATCCCGGCGCGCGCGCCGCCGCCACCGCGCGCATCGTCTCGGGGTCGCCCATGACCTGCCGCGCCGACGGCAGGCGAAGGCACCGCCCGCGCCGCACGCCGCTGTACGACTGCGAGGCGGAGAAGGCCGAGGTCGACGGGCCCGTGAGGCCGAAGACCCCCGAGACCATGATCACGGGGCCCGTGTCGACCACGCTCACGACGTGCGTCGGTCGTGGTTTGCGGCTGCAGGCACACAGCGAGAGGAGCGCGAGGGCGGCGAGGAGGGTCGTTCTCATGGGCGCGTGCTCGTGTCGCGGGGTGCCTTCGGTTGCGCGGACCACCAGTGGCGGCACACCGAGCGCAGCGCGCAGCCCTCGCAGCGCACGGCGTCGCGGCGCGAGGGGCAGCGCATCGAGATGCCCGCGTGGCACAGCGCCATGTCGAAGCGCACGGGGTCGTCGGGGTCGAGGGGGCGGAGCGCGTCGGTGACCTCAGAGGCGGTGTCCCAGCTCGGCGTGGGGCGCGCGGTGAAGCCCAGGTTGAGCGCGATGCGGTGCACGTGCACGTCGAGCGGAATCACCAGCGCCGCAGGGGGAATCGCCTCGCACAGGCCCAGGTCGGGCGACTCGCGGCGCACGACCCAGCGCGAGAGCAGCAGCAGCCGCTTGCTCGCGCTCGGCCCCCGCGGGTCGGGGAGCAGGTGCTTCGCCGCGCGGGTGGTCCCGTCGGGCCAGGCGAGGGCGCGGAGCGCGTCGACCCAGCGCGCGAGGGCGCCCCGGAGCTCACCCTCCGCGCGCCACGCCCCGTCGAGGGACGCGAAGAGCGAGCCGTCGCGGCGCAGCAGGCACCCCGCGGCGAAGAGCAGCGCGGCGACGTCGTCGCCCGAGAAGGTGCGGTGCCGCCACCCCTCGAAGCGGCGGGCGAGCTCGTCGCGCGAAGATTCCGTCACGACCCGCCCCGGGTCGTCGTCGAGGCGCGTGACCAGCGCCGCGTCGAGCTTGGCGAGGATGGCCTTCACGTTGCCGAACGCGAGGAGCGCGCCCAGCAGCGCGGCCACCTCGCGGTCGTCTCGGCGCGCGTAGCGGTGGGCGTAGCGCAGGGGGTCGGTCGCGAGGGTGCGCCCCCAGTCGCAGCGCGCGTGCACCGAGGCGACGACCGCCAGCGCGGCCTCGCGCTGCGCGAGGGGGAGTCGACGCGATCGGGGGGGCAACGCCCCGAGCTTCAGGTATGCCGCTTCGCCGCGTCAACGCGCGACGACCCTTCGCAGGAGGGCCGTTGCGTGGTCCCATCCGGCGGTCATGCGCGCCGCGCTCACCCTCGCCCTCGCCCTCGCGGCCTCGTCCGCCTCGGCGCAGACCGTGGCCAACATCGCGGCCCAGCGGCGCTGCAGCACCGCGAACGTGGTGGGCATCTCGCGGCAGCTGGTCGACACGCAGCTGTGCATGTTTCCGGGGATGTTCGTGAACGTCGCGCCGCACGCGGGGATCTCGCTGAGCGAGTCGCGGCTGTTCACCCTCGCGCAGGCGGGCACCCGCGACGCGATGTGGGCCGCGGCGCGCACCACGCCGCTGCAGATCAATTCGATGTTCCGCACCCTGGCCGACCAGTACGTGCTGTATTTCTCCGGCGCCTGCGGCCTCGCCGCCCGCCCGGGGAACTCCAACCACGAGACGGGCACCGCGGTGGACCTGGCGAACTGGTCCGCGGCCATGCGGGCGATGACCTCGGCGGGGTGCCGGCACCCCTACCCCGGCACCGACGACGTGCACTTCGACTGCCCCGGCAGCGACCGCCGCGCCGACTCCGTGCGCGCCTTTCAGCGCCTCTGGAACACCAACAACCCCGGCGACCGCATCGCCGAGGACGGCGCCTACGGACCCATGACCGAGGCGCGTCTATCTCGCTCTCCCGCAGCGGGTTTCGCGCGCACCGGGTGCGACGTGACCCCGCCCACCCCCGCCTACGCCGCGACCCTCCTGCGGGTGAGCTGCCCGGCGCAGGCGACCAGCGGCGACCGCCCGGTGGCCTACGTCGAGTACCGCAACACGGGCACCGCGACCTGGGACACGCGCAACACCCGCCTCGGCACCACGAGCCCCCGCGACCGCCGCGGCGCGTTCTACGACACCGTGAATTGGCTCGCGCCCAACCGCCCCACCGCGGTCGACTCTGCCACCGCGCCCGGCGCCACGGGGCGCTTCTCGTTCGTGCTCTCGATCCCCGACGTGAGCGTGCCCCAGACGCTCGCCGACACCTACGGGCTGGTGCAGGAGGGCGCGACCTGGTTCGGCCCCGCCGACGACGTCGTGCGCTGCGAGGTGCTCGTGCGCCCGCGGGTGATCGACGCGGGCGCCCCCCTCCCCGACGTGGTGATCGCGCCGCCCGAGGACGTGCCCGTCGACGACGTGGCCGACGCCAGCGACGACGCGGGCGACGGGGGCGACGCGGGCGACGCGAGCGACGACGTGGCCGACGCCAGCGACGCCAACGACGACGCGGGCGAGGTCGGCGACGACGGGTACGCCGAGGAGTTCCAGGGGGGCTGTCAGTGCCGGGCCGTCCCCGCGCCGCGGGCGGGTCACCTGGGATGGGTCGCGGTCTTCGCGCTGGCCCTGCGGAGACGTCGCCGGCCCCGGGCGTGATAGGGTCGACGCCGTGCGCTGGGCTGCGACGCTGCTGGTTCTCGCGGGGTGCTCGTCGCCGACGGTGAATCCGCCGGGCGCCGACGCCGCGCTCGAAATCGACGCGGTGGACGTGGTGACGGCCCCGGACCTCGTCGCGCCCCCCCTCGACGCGTCCTCCCTCGACGCGCCCCGCGCCGACGCGGTCCGCATGGACGCGCCCGAGGCACCCCGAGAGGACGCGCCCGTCGTCGCCGATGACGTGGTGATCGACCCGGGCATGTGCGGCGCGGCGGTGCGCACGTGCTTCTGCAACTGCGGCGCGAACCCGGTCTGCCAGCAGGGCTGCATCAACCGCGACCAGGACTGCGGGTTCTGCGTGTACCTCGCGGCGACGCGCTGCTGCCCGGCGCAGTCGGAGGTCCTCGACCGGTGCATCGACGCGTCGATGTGCACCGACGACCCGTGCATTCGCACGCGCTGCGCGGGCGAGGTCGCGGCCTTCGAGGGGTGCTTCGCGTCGTCGCAGATGACCGAGCCGGCGTGCCAGGCCGAGATGCGCACCTGCCTCGGGTCGGACTTTCCCCAGGTGCGCTGCGTCGTGCGGCGCTGACGGCGCGACGTGGTATCCGTCGAGGCGATGCTGACCCGCCCCCTCCTCCTCGCCGCGTTCGCGCTGGGGTGCTCGTCCAACCCCCGCCCCGGCGTGCTCGACAGCAGCGTCGCCAGTGACTCCGCCGACGTGCCTTCAACCGACCTCGCCGCCGCGGACCTCGCGGCCTCCACCGACGCGATCACCCCCGACGTCCCGAGCGAGGACGTCGCGATCGACGCGCCTGTCTCCCTCGATGTCCCGGTCACGACCGATGTCTCGGACGACGCGGCGGCGCTCGATGTCGTCACGGCGACCGACGTCGCGGACGTGCCGGTCGCCCCCGACGTGATCGACGCGGCCGTCGCCGACGCGGGGATGACCGACGCCGCGCTCGAAGACGCGCAGGACGCGCCGTCGGGCGAGTGGGTGGCGATCCCCGGCGGCGAGCGCTGCAACGCGCGGGAGCGCCAGGTGCCGACGCAGGCCTCGCCCCACGTCGACGAAGACGCGGGCGCCATCGCGTGGCTCACCAATCCCCCCTCGTCGGGGCCGCACTTCAACACCTGGACGCGCTTCGGGACCTTTCCCAACCTCGCCCGCGGCAACTGGGTGCACAACCTCGAGCACGGCGGGGTGGTCTTTCTCTACCGCTGCGCGGGCGACGCGGGCGCCTGCGACGCCGCGCGAGACGAGCTCGTCGCCGCGTCACAGACGATCCCCGGCGACCCGGCGTGCATGCCCGACGCGGGCGACCCCCGGCTGCGCCTGGTGATCACCAACGACGCGCTCATCGAGACGCCCTTCGCCGGCGCGGCCTGGGGCTGGCTCTACGCCGCAGACTGCGTCGAGCCGTCGTCGGTGCGGTCGTTCTTCACCCGCCACGTGGGGCAGGCCCCCGAAGACTTCTGCGCAGACGGCTTCATCCCTTGATCGTTCGAGCTCGAACCTTCTCGCGCCTCGCCCTCGCCGCCACGCTCGCCTCGCCCCTGCTCCACGCCAACGGGAGGTTCCCCGCCGCGGGGCACCTGCTCGTCGGCCCCGGGGAGTCTGATGGATCGTTCGTGCTGCGAACGACCTTCGGCCTGGCGCTCACCACCGACCGCGGCGCGCGGTGGTCGTGGGTGTGCGAAGAGGCCCTCGGCGCGGTGGGCGAGTTTGACCCCACGACGGCCCTCGCGTCCGACGGCGCGATCACGCTCGGGCTCCCCGACGGGCTGCGCGTCTCGACCGTCGACCGCTGCGGGTGGAGCGCCCCGGCGGGGTCCATGGCGCGGGTGCTGGACGTGACCCAGAGCGCCACGGGCGAGGTGCTCCTGGCCGCCGCGGGCGCCTTCGTCGAGGGCGCGACGCCGTACTCCGTGGTGCTGCGGTCGCGCGACGGCGGCCGGAGCTGGACCCTCGCCGCGCGCCTCGACCGCTTCTTCGTCGAGACCGTCGACCTCGCGCCCCGCGACCCGACGCGGGTGTACGTGTCGGGGGCGAACGCCGAGGCGCGACCCACGATCCTGCGCTCGAACGACGGGGGCGACCGCTTCGCGCCCGTCGCGGCGACCCTCCCCTCCAACGCCACGCCCTACCTCGCCGCGGTCAGCCGCACGAACCCCGACCGCCTCTGGGTGCGGACCACCGAGGGGCTCGGATCGGGGCTCTACCGCTCCGACGACGGCGGCGCCTCCCTCACCCGCGTCGCCGCGAGCGCCGCGCCGATGACGGGCTTCGCCGTGAGCGACGACGACCGCCGCGTGTGGTGGGGCACCTCGGAGCGCGGGTCGGGGATGCAGCGCTCGGTCGACGGCGCCCCCTTCGCGCGGGTGGGTCCGCCGATCGCCGTGCGCTGCCTGCGCTTTCACCGCGACACCCTCTTCGTGTGCGCCGACGAGGCGAGCGACGGGTACTCGCTGGGGTGGTCCCGCGACCTGGGCGAGACGGTGGCGCCGTGGATGTCGCTGCGCGACCTTCAAGGCCCCCTGCCGGGCTGCGGCGACGGGGGCGTGAGCGGCCGCTGCGAGGCGCCCTGGGCGACCCTCGGGCCGAGGCTGCGCGACCTCGACGCGGCGACCGCGCCCGCGCGCGTGCCCCTCGATCCTCCCGACGCGGGCGGAGACGCCGCGAGCGACGCGCCCGACGACGAGGTCACGCTCGACGCGGCGGCCGCGCGGGATGTCGGCTCGCCCGCGCCGACGCCCGCCGCGGGGTGCGCCTGCGCGGCGCGAGGGAACGCCCGAGGGAGCGCGCCAGGCGGCATCGCCCTCGCGGCCCTCGCGCGAAGGCGACGGAGGCGCAGGAGAGGCTGAACGCGATACCTTGACAATCCGTCAGTGAATGTTATCTGACAGATCGTCAATGATGAACGACCGACGAACCCTGGTGATCACCGGCGCCAACACGGGCATCGGCGCGGCCGCCGCGGCGCAGCTCGCGAGGCCGGGCGTGCGCCTGATCCTCGCGTGTCGCTCCGAGGAGAAGACCCGACCCGTGCTCGACCGCCTCCGCGAGGCGGGCGCCGAGGCGCGCTTCGTGGCCCTCGACCTCACCGACCTGGCGGGGGCGCGACGCGCGGGGGAGGCCCTCGCCCGAGAGCTCGACGGCCTCGACGTGCTGATCAACAACGCGGGCCTGGCGGGGCAGCGCGGGCTGACCCGCGACGGGTACGAGCTGGCCTTCGGGGTGAACCACCTCGGGCACTTCGCCTTCACCCGCGCGCTGCTCCCGCGCCTGAGGGCGCGCCGGGGTCGGGTGGTGAACGTGTCGAGCGGGAGCCACCGACGGGCCCGGGAGATCCCCTGGGGTCGCCTGCGCGAGGCCACGCGCAGCGTGAGCGGCCTGGACGAGTACGGCGTGTCGAAGCTGTGCAACCTGCTCTTCACCGCGGAGCTTCGCCGCCGCGAGCCCGAGCTCTCCGCGGTGGCGCTGAACCCCGGGCGCATCGCGAGTGATATCTGGCGGAGGGTCCCGCCGGGGGCGCGCACGCTGCTGCCGTGGCTGCTGCGCATGAAGCCTGTGAGCTTCGGCGGCGCGACGCTGGTGCACGCCGCCGAGGTCGAGCTCGGTGATGACGCGCCGCTGTATTTCAACAAGCAGCGCGCCGAGGCGCCCTCTCCCCTCGCGCTCCGCGAAGACCTCGCCCGCGCGCTCTGGGACTACTCCCTCGACGCCTGCGCGGAGGGCGGCGGCGATGCCGAGGCCGCCTGACCTCGAGCGGCGCCGCGCGCTCGCCCTCAAGGCCGCCGAAGTGCTTGAGGCGCAAGGGCTCGCGATCAGCACCGAGCAGCTGGCGCGCGCGGTCGGGGTGAACCGAACGACCCTGCTGTACCACTTTCCGACGCAGCTCGACGTCGTGCAGGCGGCGCTGGGCGAGCTGGTGACCGCGCAGCAGGACTTTCTCACGGAGCGCCTCGAGGGGGTCTCGCACCCCGTCGACCGCCTCGCCGCGCGCGCCCGCGCGGTGCTGGAGTTTCACCGCGGCCGCGAGGCGCGGCTGGTGTTCCTCACGCAGGCGCTCGCGGTGGCGGGGGGCGCGCGGGTCGGCGAGGTCATGCAGGGCGCCGCGGCCCTCTTCGAGTCGGCGCGGGCCGCGATGGTGCGCGACCTGGAGGCAGGCGTCGCCGCGGGGACCGTCGCGCCCTGCGACGCCGGCGCCGTGGTGTCGCTCACCCGCGCGGTGATCGACGGGCTGACCCTCCAGCGCGTCGCGTCGGGGGTCGAGGCCGAGCCCGCCCTGGCGCTGTTCGAGTCGTGTGTGTTGGCGCCCCTGCGGCGCGAGGTTTCACCGCGTGCGGTCGCCGCGCGCAGAGAGAGAGCGAGCGATGTTTGAGCGCTTCAAGCCCATCCCCGGACGAGACCTTCGCGTCGGCTACGGGCGTATCTTTCACGAGGCCAACGTGTTCTCCCCCTCGCGCACGGCGATGGGAGACTTCGACCGGGTGCACCACCTCGCGGGGGCGGCCCTCGCGGCGGCGACGACCCTGCGCGGCACCGAGCTCAAGTCGTTCATGCCCCACGCCGAGCTCACGGGCTTTCGCCAGGCCGCCCGGCTCGCGGGGGGCGTGCAGTGCGTGCCCCTCTCGTCGGCCCTCGCCGTGCCCAGCGGACCGCTCACCCGCGCGTGCTTCGACGCGCTGGTCGACGAGCTCCTCACGGCCATCGCGGGCGCGGGCGCGCTCGACGGGGTGTACCTCGCGCTCCACGGCTCGATGCAGGTCGACGGGCTGGGGGAGCCCCCCGAGGCGCACATCCTCCGCAGGGTGCGCGCGGCCCTGGGCGCCGAGGCGAAGCTCGCGGTGAGCTACGACCTGCACGCCAACCTCAGCGCGGGCCTGGTCGACCCCGTCGACGTGCTCGTGGCCTACCGCAGCAACCCCCACTGGGACCTCGCGCCCACGGGCTTTCGCGCGGGCCGACGGCTCATCGACGCGCTGCGCGGGCGCAGCTCCCCCGCGCACGCGTGGCGCAAGCTGCCGATGACCCTCGGCGGCGGCACCACGGTGAGCTTTCTCGCGCCCATGCGCGGGGTGTTCCGCGACCTCAAGCGCCTCGAAGACGACCCCAGGGTGATCTCCGCGAGCCTCTTCATGGTGCACCCGTACACCGACGCCGCGCCCATCGGCTGGGCCGTGCACGTGTGCACCGACGGCGACCCCGCCCTCGCCGAGCGCCTCGCCGAGGGCTTCGCCGACCGCCTCTGGCGCGTGCGCAACGACGCGCTGCCGCCGATGCTCGACGCGAGCGCGGCCATCGCCGCCGCGCGAGAGAGCCCCTGGCGCAAGGTCGGTCCGGTGACCTTCGTCGACGTCGACGACGTGGTGGGCGCGGGCGCGCCAGGGGGGAACACCCGCCTCCTCGCCGCCCTCGCCCGCGAGGGCGCGGACCTCAAGGCGTACGTTCCGCTGCACGACCCCGCGGCCGTCGACGCCCTGTGGGACGCGCCCGAGGGCAGCGCGCGCGAGGTCGTGCTCCAGGGCACGCCCGGCTACGAGATGCCCGCGGTCACCCTGTCGGTGAAGGTCGGCCCGCGCGCCGTGGGCGACTCCGGGCGCGCGCTGCGCCTCGACGCCGGCGCGCTCCGGGTGGTGGTCACCGACGGCCCGCCGCTGCCGATTCACCCGAGCTTCTGGTCGGCGGTGGGGCTCTCCGCGCGAGACGCCGACGTGCTCGTGCAGAAGAACTTCTTTCACTACCGCATGTTCTACGCGACCGTGTCGTTTCACCACCTGCCCGTGGTGAGCGCCGGCGCCACCGACCTGCGGCGCGTGCGCGACGCCGACTACCTCGTGCCCATGTCTCCCCGCGCGCGCCTCGACGACTGGCGCCCCTACGACCCCACGCTCCGCGCGCCGCCCGCGGCCCCGGCGGCCTCGCCCCTCGACGCCACGACGCCGTAGAGCGCGCGGCGCACGGCCCCCGCCACCCAGCGCGCGTCGATCGCGCGTCGCTCCAGCAGCGCCCGGTGCAGCGCGGCCCCCACGAGGCCGAAGACCACCGCCTCGGCGTCGCGCACCCTGACCCCCTCGCCCCGCGCGACCGCCGCCGCGAAGACCGCCCGCGCGCCGGCCTTCGCGCGCGCTTCGAGCGCGCCGCGCACCGCCCCCTCGAGCTCGTCTGCGCCGCCCCCGAGGGCCACCCGCAGCGTCGCGCGGCCGGCCGTGCTCGTCAGAAAGTCTCCCACCGCGCGCAGGACGGCGCGGAGGTCCCCCTCGAGGGTCCCGGTCTCGGGAGGCGCCGTGAGGTGCGCCTGCGCCTCGGCGATCGCCGCCGCGGCGAGGGCGTTTCGCGTGGGCCACCGGCGGTACACGCTGGTCTTGTTCACCCCCGCCGCCGCGGCGACGGCCTCGACCTTGAGCCCCGCGAGGCCCTCCCGCTCCAGCGCGCGCAGGGTCTCGTCGAGAACCGCGGCCACCACGGGCTCGCCTCGCGGGCGCCCGGCGTCTCGTCGCGTCGCCACCTTCTTCGCCACGCCAGAGGGTCTCACGGGGAGAGATCGTGGAGCCACGCCGTTGCCATTGCAACGACTTGTTGCAATGATGGGAGGGCCGTGAAGATCGCCCTCATCGCCTTCGACACCCGCGGCGGGGTGCAGCCGTACCTCGCCCTCGCCCTCGGGCTCCAGCGCGCGGGCCACGACGTGCGCGTCGTCGCGCCGTCGGACTTCGCCGAGATGATCGCCGCGCGGGGCGTCGACCCGCGCCCGCTGACCGGGGGCATCGAGGCGATGCTCCGCGCGTCGCAGGGGGTGGCGGAGCGGGGCTCGCTCGCGGTCATGCGCTTCTCGATGCGGCACCTCGAGGAGCGCGCGCGCGCCTGGGCGCGGGAGTGCCTCGACGCCTGCGCCGGCGTCGACGTGATCGCCGCGGGCATCGGGGGGCTGGTCTTCGGCCGCGCGGTGGCCACGAAGCTCAAGGTGCCGATGGTGGAGGCGCACCTGCACCCCCTCGGTCCGCCCACCGACGCCTTCCCCGGCGTGGTCTCGCCGTGGCGGGGCGCCTTCGCGCGGCGCCTCGGGCACCGGCTCACCCACGCCGCCCTGTGGATGCCCTTCAAGGGCGCGATGAAGGCCGCGCACGCCTCCCTCGGGGCGCCCTTCTCGATGGGGGGCGACGCGCATCTCCCTGTGCTGCACGGGTATAGCCGACACATCCTCCCGACCGCGCCGGAGTGGGGCGCGCGGCATCGGGTCACGGGGTACTGGTTTCTCCCCGCGGGGGACGCGTGGTCGCCGCCCCCCGCCCTCGAGGGCTTTCTCGCGTCGCCGCAGCCCGTGGTCGCCGTGGGCTTCGGGAGCATGTCGAGCTCGGACCCGGGGCGCACCGCGGAGCTGGTGATGGGCGCGGCGCGGCGCGCGGGGGTGCGGGTGGTGATGCTCTCGGGCTGGGGCGGCCTCGAGGCGAGGGCGCACGACGACGTGATGGTGGCCGACGCGATCCCCCACGACTGGCTGTATCCCCGGGTGCGGGGCGTGGTGCACCACGGCGGCGCGGGCACCACGGGCGCGGCGCTGCGGGCGGGCGTCCCCGCGCAGGTGGTGCCCTTCATGATGGACCAGCCCTTCTGGGGTCACCTCGTCGCGGACCTGGGCGTGGGCCCGGCGCCCATCCCCCGAAGGCGCTTGAGCGAAGACCGCCTCGCGCGGGCCCTGGAGGCGATGGTGCGCGACGACGCCATGGCCGCGCGGGCGGCGGAGCTGGGGGAGAAGATCCGCGCGGAGGACGGCGCCGCCGAGGCCGCTCGGGTGTTCGAAGCGCTCTGATCCCGGCGCACCCTGGCACACCGCGCGAGGCGCTCTCTCGGGTTCTCCCGCGTGGTGCGGCGCTTGCTGGCTCACCCGGCCATGAGACGCACGTTCGCTTCGTGGGGGCTGCTGCTGGGTCTGTCGGTGTCGGGGTACGCCACGCGCGCCGAGGCGTGCGGCGGGTGCTTCGCGCCGACCAACTCGGTGCAGGTGGTGACCGATCACCGCATGGTGCTCTCGCTCTCCACCACGCAGACCACCCTGTGGGACCAGTTTCAGTACGCGGGTCGTCCTTCGGAGTTCTCGTGGATCCTCCCGATTCGGTACACCGACCGCACACGGATTCAGCTCGCGAGCGACGCGTTCATCACCCTGGTGACGAACCTCACCGTGCCGACGATCACCGCGCCGACGCCGCCGCCCTTCCCGCCGGGGTGCCAGCCGCCGCCGTTTCAGGGCGGCACCGGGGCCTTCGACGCCTCGACCTCGTGGCAGGACGCTCCCTCCGCCGCCGACTCGGGGGTCACCGTGCTGCGCGAAGAGGCCGTCGGCCCCTACGCCGTCGCGGTGCTCCGCGGCACCGACGCGATGGTGCTGCGCAGCTGGTTGAACGCCAACGGCTACGCGGTGCCCGCGGGCCTCGAGCCCACGATTCAGTACTACGTCGACCTCTCCATGGACTTCATCGCCCTGCGCCTGCGCCCCGGCGAGGGGATCAACCGGATGATCCCCGTGCGGGTCACCGTGGAGGGCTATCAGCCCAGGCTCCCGCTGCGCATGATCGCCGCGGGCATCGCCGACAAGGTCGGGCTCTCGCTGATGGTCTTCAACGAGTCGCGCGTCGAGGCGATGAACTTTCCCAACGGAGAATTTCGCGACGAGGACTTCGTCTACGACTGGAACCGCCGCCCCACGAACCTCTCGCAGGTGGTGATCGACCGCTTCGACGCCATCAACCGCGCCAACGGCGGCCGCGCGTGGATCACCGAGAGCGCCGAGCGCATCCCCCAGGAGAACCTCGTGCGCCTCGCGTCGAACCTCCCCACCACGGTCTTCAACGACCCCGCCGACGCGTCGACCATGCCCATGACCCTCGTCGCCCCGAGAGACGACGCGCGCTTCGCCTACGAGGGCATCGGCGCCAGCGCCATGGTCACCCGGCTCCGCGCCGACCTCGAGGGACGCATGCTCGACCGCGACCTCGACCTCGCCGCGAGCGCCGGCGGCGAGCGCTCGCGCGCGTACCGCTTCGGCGTCGAGCAGAACCGCCCGCGGTACTCCGCCTGCCCGTGGCCCATGACCGACACCGACGCCGGCGCGACCTCCCCCGACGCGGGCGGGGGCGGCTCCCTCGACGCGGGCGCACCCTCCCTCGACGCGGGCGCAAGCTCCCTCGACGCGGGCGCCTCGGTCGCGCCCACGCCGGCCACCGCAGGCGGCGGAATGCAATGCGCCGCAGGCGTTTCTGCACGGAGCGCGCGGCACGCGTGGATGGCCGCCGCCCTCGCCGCCCTCGCCGTGCTCCGCCGCCGCCGCGCCCGCTGAGCGCCGTCGCTCAGCCCTCCACCCCGAGGTGCGCCTCCATCCCCGCGAGGGCCTCGCGGAGCATCGCGAGGGCGCGCGCGTGCAGCCGGCTCGCCCAGCCCTTGGTGAGCCCCTGCGACGCGCCGCTCTGCTCGATGGTGAGCCCCTCGACGTAGACCCCGCGGAGGATGTCGCGCTCGCGCTCGGGCAGCGCGTCGATGGCATCGACGAGCCTCGCGCTCGTCTCCCGGCGCGTCGCGACGGTCTCGGGGTCTTCGCCCGCCACGGGTCCGGTCTCGGCGGCGAGCTCTCCGAGGGCGAAGGCCGTGGCGGCCTCGTGCAGCGTCGAGGCGAGGAGCGTCGCCGCGGCCTGGGGCGTGATCGCCGCGAGGTCGTGGTCGCCCGCGCGGGTCTCGATCAGGTCGTCGACGGCGGCCTGGGCGATGGCGCGGGTGCGCGCGATGGGGTCGCGCGAGGTCACGTCGCGCACGTGGTCGAGCATCGCCCCCCGCACGCGGTAGTACGCGTAGGTCGAGAACGACGCGCCGCGCTCGGGGTCGTAGCGCCGCGAGGCGTCGACCAGCCCCTCCTGCCCCGCGCCCAGCAGGTCGTCGAAGCGCACCCAGGCGGGCTGGTCGTGCAGCAGCGTGCGGGCGATCTTCTGCACCAGGCCGAGGTGCTTGTGCAGCAGCGCGTTGCGCTCAGACTCGGAGAGGGCAGCGGCCATCGGCGCGGCGTATCATCGTTCGCCGGGTCTCGCGGGGTCAATGGCCGCGAGGGTCCAACGCTCAGGGGTTGGCCGGCGCGCTCGCGCGGATGGTCTTGAGCCACGCCTGCATCGCCGCCGCCTGCTCGCCTCGCGCGGCCAGCGCGCGGGCGCGGGCGGCGGACTGCGCGGGGCTCTCCCGCCCCGGCGGCGGCGCGGAGGCGGGCGCCGTCGCGGGGAGGTGCGGCTCGAAGGCGCCGAGCACGTAGCGGGTGGGCCCGATGCTCTCGGCGTGGAACGACAGCGCCTGGGGCACGAGCAGCGTCGCCGCGACGGCGACGACCCCCGCGGCGTGCGCGAGGACGGCCACCGGGCGCCGCTCGTCGCCCTTCGCGAGCACCCAGGCGACGAGCAGGGCGGCGAGGTAGAAGCCCGCCATCGAGGCGTGCCCGGCGAGGTGCGCGAGGTGCCCGGCGTTGTGCGGCACGTAGCCGCCGCGGAGCAGCGGGAGGATCATCTCGAAGAGCGGCGCGCTGAACTCCAGCGGGATGTGCGGGAACCACGCGGAGGGCGCCCCGGTGAGGGCCATCGCCGCGAGGGTCGCGCCCCCGGCGAAGACCGTGACCGCCCGGGCGCGGGCGCCCTCGCGGCGGCCTCGCATCGCGTCGAGCCCCGCGAGGGCGGTGATCGCCAGCACCGGCACGAGGGTCACGAGGTAGCGCGGCCCCACCTGCCACCCGCCGCGCCAGTTGTTCATCGCGCCGATGAGCCGCGAGAGCCCGAGCACCGTGAGCGCCATGACCCACGCGAGCGAGGCGTCGGGGCGACGCGGCCGCGGGAGCTGCGCCGCGACCAGCGCGACCAGCGCGAAGACCAGCGCGGCGAGCCAGGGCCCCACCGCGGCGTGCGACGACGCGAGGGGCGCGCCGTGCAGCGCCCTCGCGGCCTTCACCGCGGCGAGGACCGCGAAGGCGACGAAGAGCGCGCTCGCGGCGCGTCGCCCCCACACCTGCGCGGGGGTGGGCCGCGTCGACGCGTCGGGGCCCCACGCGAAGTACGCGCCGAAGCCCACCAGCGACGCGAGGAACACCGGCGTCGAGGGGATCAGCCCGAACGCGGGGTCGAGCCAGAGCCGCAGCCCGGCCTCCCACGAGAACTGCGTGGCGCCGAAGAACCCCTGGTTGGTCTCCTCGCGGAAGGTGGGGTTCTCGAGGAAGCTGTAGCCGGGCTTGAAGGGGTCGCCGAAGCAGCGCTTGTGATAGAGCAGCGTGAGCCCCGTGGGGATCGCGCCGCCGAGCGCCGCGGCGAGGAGGCGCGCCGCCGAGCGCAGGTTGAGGGTGGCGACGTAGAGGGCGACGCCCAGCGCCGCGGCGCCCAGCGCGGGGCCCGCGCGGTGCTTGAGCGCGAGGCCGCCCGCCACGCCCGCGGCGAGCACCGCGCCGTAGAGCAGCGACCGGCGGCGCGCGGCGCCGACGCTCGCGATCCAGAGCGCGACGAAGAGCGTGGCGATGCCCGCGGGGTACTCGAACATCGTGCAGCCCGCGCCGAAGAGCCCCGCGAGGAACATCGCGCCGGGGCGTACCGCGCCCGCCCGCCCCTCGCTCGCCGCGGCGTCGTCGCCCTCACGCACGGAGGTCAGCGCCATGATCGCGGCGCCGAGGCACAGCGCGTTCTGCGCGTGCCCCGCGAAGACCTCGCTGTAGGCGAAGACCGACGAGCCCAGCATGGTGCTGAAGAACACGGCGTCGCGCAGCGCCGGGGAGCGGGTGCGGCGGTCGAGAAAGCGGTGCCAGAACCACGCGAAGAGCAGCCCGGGGAGCACGTTGCTCGTGAGCCGGAGGAAGTACACCAGCGCCGTGCGGTCGAGGGGGGGCCGGGGCGGGGGCGCGCCGGGCCGCGGCGGGTGGAGCGGGGGCAGCGCGTGGCGGCCGGTGACCTTCGTGAGGAGCCAGTAGAAGGGCACGCCGACGTAGCTCGACCCGGGGGCCTTGGACGAGTACAGCCGCCCCTCGCGCACGGACTTGTCGTTGACGTAGCCCCAGGTGCTCTCGACGCGGTTGATCGCGAAGGTGTGGTCGTCGACCACGGCCACGGTCATGTAGACCCGCACGTTCTCGTTCGGGTTGTTGACCACCGCGTGGTACGGGAACACCCAGAGGTACAACCACGCCACGAGGGCCACCGAGAGCGCGGTGCGCTTGCGGGAGGCGGGGGGGCGGTCGGTCTCCAGGCTCTCGGTCATTCGCGGCGCGCTCGACAACGCCGGGGTTGTGCCCGCGATGCCGGTCCGCCGTCAATCGCTGCCGTTGTCATCTCCCAGGGATTGCTGCCATGGTCCCGGCCATGGAGTTTCCGTCGAAGGGAATGGACCGCGAGGCGCTCCTCGCGCGGCTCAAGGGGATGCAGCAGGGCGACGTCGACTGGCGCGGGGGCAGGACCTTCTCGCTGGTCTACCACCCCGGCGACGACGTGCTGGAGATCCAGAAGGCCGCGGCGACGATGTACTTCTCGGAGAACGCGCTGAACCCCATGGCCTTTCCGGGCCTGCGGCAGTGCGAGACCGAGGTGGTCCGCGCCGCCCTGGGGATGCTCCACGCCCCCGAGGGCTCCGCGGGCGCGCTCACCACGGGCGGCACCGAGAGCATCCTCATGGCGGTGAAGGCCGCCCGCTCCTGGGCGCGCGAGAATCGTCCGAAGTGCCAGCGCCCCAACATGATCGTGCCGCTGTCGGTGCACCCCGCCTTCGAGAAGGCCGCGGCGTACTTCGACGTGCGCGCGGTGCACGCGCCGCTGCGCGAAGACTCGACGGTCGACACCGACGCCGTGCGCGCGCTCATCGACGACGACACCATCCTCCTCGTGGGCTCGGCGCCGCAGTACCCCACGGGCACCGTCGACGACATCCCCACCCTCGCGGCGATCGCGCTCGAGAAGGGGATCCTGTGCCACGTCGACGCCTGCCTCGGGGGCTTTCTGCTCCCCTGGGTCGAGAAGCTCGGATACCCCGTTCCGCCCTTTGATTTTCGCGTCGAGGGGGTGACCTCGATGTCGGCCGACGTGCACAAGTACGGCTGGTCGGCGAAGGGCGCCTCGGTGGTGCTCTACCGCGAGCGCGCGCTGCGCCGGCACCAGTTCGTCGCCTACGCCGACTGGCCCGGCGGGCTCTACGGCTCGCCCAGCATGACCGGCACCCGCGCCGCGGGGCCCATCGCGGGCGCCTGGGCGGTGATTCACTACCTCGGCGAGGAGGGCTACCTGCGCCTCGCGCAGAAGACCATGACCGCCGCCCGCGCCCTCATCGACGGGATCAACGCCATCCCCGGCCTGCGCGTGCTGGGCAACCCCGTGGCGAGCGTCTTCGGGTTCACCGCCGACGACATCGACACCTTCGCGCTCAGCGACGCGATGGAGATGAAGGGGTGGAAGCTCGACCGGCTCCAGTACCCGCCCGGTCTCCACGCGATGATCTCGCCCTCGCACGGTCCGCTGGTGGGGGAGATCCTCGGCGACCTTCGCGAGTGCACCGAGACCATCCGGCGCGAGGGCACCGTGGCCGAGGGCGCCGCGGCCATGTACGGCATGCTCGGCGTGATGGAGGACCGCACGGCGGTCAACGACTTCATCCTGAACTTCCTCGACGGCCTGGACGGCTGACCCCCTGCGACGTCCTCCTGCGCACGCGTGAGATTCACGTGGCTCTATCTCGCCCGCGGCGCTCCTCCGAGCGTCGCCCGCGCATCGAAGGCGCCGGATGGTTGACCCCCGCCTCCTCGTCATCGTCACCTTCGCGTTCGTGACCGAGAGCGCGCTCGGCTTCGGCTCGAGCGTCATCGTCGCCACGCTGGGCGCCCTCCTCGGCCCCCTCGACGCGGTCATGCCCGCGTTCATCACCGTGAACCTCGCGCTGTCGTCGTGGGTCGCGCTGCGCGCCCGCGCGCACATCGACCGGGCGCTACTGCTCCGCGAGATTCTCCCCCTCGCGGGCCTCGGGCTGGCGCTGGGCCTCGCCTTCGCGCGCGTCGCCGACCGCCCCGTCGCCCGCGCGGCCTTCGGTCTGGGCGTCGCGCTGCTCGCGGGCAATGAGCTCCGGCGCATCCTCGACCCCCGCGCCGTGAACACCGCGATTCCCAGGGCGCGCGCGGGGCTCTCGCTCTTCGCCGGGGGCGTGGTGCACGGCGTGTTCAACGCCGGCGGGCCCCTCATCGTGTACGTCGTCTCGCGCAAGAACGTCGACAAGGCCACCTTTCGCGCGACCCTGTCGGCGCTCTGGCTGGTGCTCAACGCGGCGCTCATCGCCCGCTGGTTGACCGACGGCACCTTCACCGCGCGCACCGCCCGCGACGCGCTCTGGCTCGCCCCCGCGCTCGTGCTCGGCACGGCCCTGGGCAGCGCGCTGTTTCAGCGGCTCCCGCCGCGGGGATTTCGCATCACCGCGGCCGCGGTCATGGGCGCCGCGGGTCTCTCCCTCACCGCGCGCACCCTCGTTGCTATGCTCGGCGGATGATCAAGCGCCCCTGGCTCGCCGCGCTCCCGCTGCTCCTCGCGAGCTGCGACGTCGACGCCGTGCTCGAGCTGTTGAACGGCGTCGCCGAGAGCGCGAAGCCCCCGCAGGCCGCGCCCTCGATGGTGCCCGTGGGTCCCGGCGCACAGCCCCCGCCGGCGCTCCCCGGCGCGCCCTCGCAGGGAGGCTTCGTGCCGAGCCCGCAGGCCGCCCTCGGCGCGCCGGTCGACCGCAGCGGACAAGACGAGATGCTGCTGGTGAAGCCGCAATATGTGTTGTCGTACAACCGCTTTCGCAACGCGCCGAACTGGGCGGCGTGGCGGCTGACGGCGGCCGATCTGGGCGACACCGGGCGCACCCGTAACGGCTTCTCGCCCGACCCGCAGCTCCCCGACGGGGTCTACCGCGTGCTGCAGGGCGACTACCGCGGCTCGGGCTTCGACCGGGGTCATCTGGTCCCGTCGGCGCAGCGCACGGCAGACCCCGACGACAACGCCGCGACCTTCTTGACCAGCAACATCCTGCCGCAGCGGCACGACCTCAACGCGGGGCCCTGGGAGTCGCTGGAGTCGTGGTCGGTGCAGATGGCGCGGCAGGGGTGGGACCTCTACACCTACGCGGGCGGGACCTACCCCCCGATGTGCGCCACCGACCGCGCGCCGCAGGGCAACACCCCCGACCCCTCGTGCCCGAGCGTCGGCCGCAGCAACGACACCGCGCGGCGGGTGGGCGTGCCCTCGACGACGTGGAAGGTCATCGCGCTGCTCCCCCGCGGCGCAGGGCTCTCCGCGGTGAGCGCGAACACCCCCGTGCTGGCCGTCGACATGCCCAACGACGGCAGCGCGACCCCCGACTGGCACCGGTACATCCTGTCGGTCGACGCCCTCGAGCAGCGCACGGGCTACGACTTTCTCTCGGCGGTGCCTCCGCAGGTGCAGGCGGTCGTCGAGGCGCGGGTCTTTCAGCCGAACTGAGGGCGGGCCTCGGCGCTACGTCGCACCGCGTCACGGGGCGACGACGTGGAGGGGCTCCATTTCTCGGCGCGATTGGACTATAGAGCGCGGCGCCGCGGGCGTCCGCGGCGGAGCGACGATGCCCGCCAGCTACCTCGATGTCGACGGAACGATCGTGAGGACGAACCTCGTCCACCCGACGCTGTTCTACCTCTTGAACCAGGCCTCCCCCGCCCGCACGCTCTCGCGCGTCGCCGGGGCCCTCGCCCGCGCGCCGATGCTCGCCCTTGCCGAGCTGCGCGACCGCCGGGCGTTCAACGTGGCGCTCTTCAAGCTCTACGAGGGCATGACCGAGGACCGGCTGATGATCCTCGCCGACGAGGCCTACAACAAGGTCCTGCGCCCCGCGGTGTACAAAGACGCGCGGGAGCTCGTGCGGCGCTGCGTCGACATCGGCCACGAGGTGGTGATCATCTCGGGCGCCCTCGATTTTCTCATGGAGCGCCTCGCGAAGGACCTCGGCGCGACCCACGTCATCGCCAACCGCCTCGAGTTCGCCGACGGCGTCGCGACGGGGCGCATGATCCCCCCCGTGGTGGCGGGGCCGATGAAGGCGATCCTCCTGCGCGAGCACGCCCACGCGCACGGGCACAACCTCGACGAGTGCTTCGCGTACAGCGACTCGTACTCCGACGTCCCGATGCTCTCCGTCGTCGGCCACCCCGCCGCGGTGAACCCCGACGGGGCGCTCACCCGCCTCGCGCACGAGCACAACTGGCCCATCCTCCACCTGGACCGTAATCCGTGACCGCACACCCCTGCGTCGTGACCCTCGACCGCCGCAGCGCGCCCCGCGTGCTGTTCTCTGGCGACAAGCTCGTCGAAGTCGACCTCCCCCCGGGCACCCGGGTGATGTACCCCAAGCCCCCCATCGCCGGGCTCAAAGACCCCGACGCGGCGATCCGCTTCGCGATCAACCACCCCGAGCGGTCTGAGCCGCTCCACGCGCTGCTGCGCCCTGGGATGCGCGTGGTCATCGCCCTCGACGACATCTCCCTCCCGCTGCCGCCGATGCGCCGCCCCGACGTGCGCGAGCGCGTGCTCCACGTGGTGCTCCCGCTCCTCAACGACTACGGCGTCGACGACATCGACATCATCATCGCGACCTCGGTGCATCGCAAGATGAACGCCGAGGAGGTGCGGCACATCGTCGGCGACAAGGTGTTCAACGCCTACTGGCCCAAGCGGCTCTACAACCACTGCGCCGAGGCCCCCGACGGCATGCGCAAGGTGGCGGAGACGGAGCTCGGCGAGCCGGTGATCCTCAACCGCAAGGCGGCCGAGAGCGACCTGATCATCTACGTGAACCTCAACCTCGTGCCCATGGACGGCGGGCACAAGAGCGTCGCGGTGGGGCTCTGCGGGTACGAGAGCCTCAAGGCGCACCACAACCCCCGGGTGATGCGTAAGTGCCACTCGTACATGGACCCGAAGTCCAGCGAGCTGAACACCGTCGTCGAGCGCCAGGGGCGCGCGGCGAACAAGGTGCTCAAGGTCTTCACCATCGAGACCACGATCAACAACCGGATGTTCGACCGGCCGCTGTACTTCCTGCACAAGAACGAGGACGACTGGTCCGAGCTCGACCGCGCGACCTTTCGCGGGATGAAGTACGCCCTCGACCGCGCGCCTGACGGCCTGCGCCACGAGATCTTTCGCCGCGTGCCCTCGCCCTTCGAGATCACGGGGGTGTACGCGGGCGAGACCGAGGCGGTGCACGCGCTCACGCTGAAGAAGTGCTTCGAGCAGTACTGCGTGCCGATGGAGGGCCAGGCCGACATCGTGGTGTGCGGCGTGCCCTTCATCTCTCCCTACAACGTGAACGCGTACCTCAACCCCCTGCTCGTGCAGGTGATGGCCCAGGGGTACATGTTCAACCTCTACCGCGGCGAGCCGGTGGTGAAGAAGGGCGGGACGATGATCATCACCCACCCCTGCTCCGACCGCTTCGACCCCGAGCAGCACGCGCCCTACGTCGAGTTCGTGCACCGGCTGCTCCCCGAGACCCGCGACGCGCTCACGCTGCACAAGAAGTACGAGGAGGAATTCTCTAGGAATCCCGCGTACCTGGAGATGTACCGCAAGGGCACGGCGTACCACCCGGTGCACCCGTTCTTCATGTGGTACTGGGGCGAGGCCGGGCGTCAGTGGCTCGGTCGGGTCATCGTGGTGGGCGCCGACAACGAGTACATCCCGCGCATCCTCGGGTACGAGACCGCGCGCACGATGCACGAGGCGCTGGAGATGGCGCAGGACACCGCGCCGAGGTCTCCGTCGATCACCTGCATGCACATCCCCCCGATCGCGATGGCGGACATGAAGGTTCGCGCGGGGGGCGCGACGTGAGCTCTCGGGAGAGCGTTCCCCCTCCGCTGCCCCTCGAAGACGATGTGGACCTGGAGGCGGCGACGGTCTCGCTCCCGCCTCCGCCCCCAGGGGCGCTCCTCGAGCGGCTCACCGACGGGCCCGTGCGCACGCACCCCCCCTTGGACCTCTCGCGGGTCTTCGAGGGCGCGCGGGTGCTGGTGGTCGGCGGCACGGGCTTTCTCGGCAAGGTCTGGCTCTCGTTCCTGCTCTCGAAGTGGCCCTCCATCGGCAAGATCCTCCTCGTCGTTCGGAGCCGGAAAGACGTCGACTCCGAGGCGCGCTTCTGGGCCTCGGTGGCCTCGAGCGAGCCCTTCAGCCCCCTGCGCGAGCTGCACCCCGGCGGCGAGTTCGACGCCTTCCTGCGCGAGAAGGTCCAGGTCCTCGACGCCGACGTCTCCAAGGACCTCTGCGGCTTCACCCCAGAGACCATCCAGGACCTCAACGGCACCGTCGACGCGGTGGTCAACGTCGCGGGCGTGGTGGACTTCGACCCGCCCCTCGACGAGGCGATCCTCACGAACGCCCGGGGGATGCAGAACCTCGTGGCCCTCGCGCAGGCCCTGGGCGACGTGCCCGTGCTGCACACCAGCACCTGCTACGTCGCGGGCTACCAGCAGGGGCGCATCGAGGAGGTCGACCCGAAGCGCCTGCCCTTCCCGCACTTTCGCGAGATGCCCGACGCGAAGTGGGACCCGCAGCGCGAGATCGTCGAGGGCCTCGAGCTCGCCGCGAGCGTGCGGCGCCGGGCCGACGACGCGCACTGGCTCGCGCACTTCGAGCGAGACGCCAAGGCCGCGCTGCTCAAGCGCCACGAGCCCACCACGGGGGAGGTCTTCGACGCCGAGGTGCGCCGCGCCAAGGAGCGCTGGATCGCCGACGAGACCGGCCGCGTCGGCACCGAGCGCGCGAAGTTCTGGGGCTGGACCAACACGTACACGTACACGAAGTCCCTCGGCGAGCAGGTGCTCGCGCGCAGCGGGCTGCGGTACACCATCGTGCGCCCCGCGGTCATCGAGAGCTCCGAGCGCTTCCCCTTCCCCGGGTGGAACGAGGGCATCAACACGATGGCCCCGATCACCTATCTCTTCATGCACGGGCACATCCAGGTGCCCGCGGGGGAGCAGTCGTCGCTCGACATCATCCCCGTCGACTACGTCGCCGGCGGCATGGTGGCGGCCCTGGGCGCGCTCCTCGAAGACACCCACGAGAGCGTCTACCAGCTCGGCACGAGCCACACGAACCCCGCGATGATGCACCGCATCGTCGAGATCTGCGGGCTCTACAAGCGCAAGCACTACCAGCGCAAGACCGGCGGCAACCCGTGGTGGAACCTCCTCCAGACCTACTGGGAGCCCACGCCCGTCTCGGCCGACGAGTTTCGCGCGCACGGCGCCCCGGCCATCGCCAAGGCCGCGCGCACGCTCTCGCAGCTCGCGCGCAAGGCCGCCGTGGGCCCCGCGGCGATGCTCCTCGCGCCCACGAGCCGCGCGCTGGCGAGCTACTCCGACGTCGCGAAGCGCAACGGCGAGATCTTCTCGCTCTTCGTGCCCTTCATGGCCGAGACCGAGTACCGCTTCGTGACCGACAACATGGCCGCGCTGCGCGACCGGCTGATCCCCGCCGACCGCGAGGCCGTGTACTGGCACCCCGAAGACATCGACTGGCGCGTGTACCTCCACGAGGTGCAGCTCCCGGGGCTCGAGAAGTGGGTGCTCCCCGAGCTCGACAAGCGGGTCAACCGCCCCGCGAAGCCGCAGCGCGCGTACGACAACCTCCTCGACCTCCTCGACGAGGCGGCGGACCGCCACCAGCACCGCCCCGCGCTGCTGCGCATGGAGCGCGACGGCGTGGCGCGGGTCTCGTACCGGGAGATGCACGCGCGGGTCGAGGCCACCGCCGCGAGGCTCGCCGCCGCGGGGGTGAAGCCCGGCGACCGCGTGGTGCTCTGCGCGGGCAACCACATCGCGTGGCCCGTGGCGTACTTCGGGATCCTCCGCGCGGGCGCCGTCGCGGTGCCCACCGACGCGGCGATGGAGGCCGACGCCCTCGCGAACGTGATCCGCGCGTCGAAGGCCGTGGCCGCGGTGGTCGATGAGAAGTCGGCCGAGCGGGTGACGGGCCTCGCGGTGAAATCGCTCGAGGTTCAAGCGCTCACCGACGAGGGCGAGGGGCTGGTCGCGCCCGAGCGCCCGAGGCTCACCCGCGACGACCTCGCGAGCGTGATCTACACCTCGGGCACCACCGGCGTGCCCAAGGGCGTGATGCTCTCGCACGGGAACTTCACCACGCTCCTGGGCGCGCTCGCGCCGGTGTTCCCGCTCGGGGAGGGCGACCGCACGCTCAGCGTGCTGCCGCTGCATCACACCTTCGAGTTCACCTGCGGGATGCTCCTGCCGCTCTCTCGCGGCGGCGCCACGGTGTACCTCGACGAGCTCAACGGCGAGCGCCTTACCGAGGCGATGCGCGAGGCGAAGGTCACCGCGATGGTGGGCGTGCCCGCGCTCTGGCAGCTCCTCGAGCGGCGGATCCTCCAGCAGGTGAAGGACCGCGGCGAGACCGTCAGCGCCGTCTTCGACATGGCCCTCGCGCTCAACCGCACCCTCGGGCGCAACGTGGGCTTCGACGTGGGCCGGGTGCTCTTCGGCGCGGTGCACGAGCGCTTCGGCGGCAAGCTGCGGTACCTGATCTCCGGCGGCGCGGCGCTGCCGAAGGAGACCGCGGCGCTCTTTCAGGGCATCGGGCTCCCGCTCGCCGAGGGCTACGGGCTCACCGAGGCGGCGCCCGTGCTCAGCGTCGCGAAGGCCAGCGTGAAGGCGAAGCCGGGGAGCGTCGGACCGGCGATCCCCGGGGTGGAGATCAAGATCCTCAACCCCGACGCGAGCGGCGTGGGCGAGGTGCTCGCGCGCGGGCCCAACGTGATGAAGGGCTACGCCGACGACCCCGACGCCACCGCGGGCGCCATCGACGCCGACGGCTGGCTGCACACCGGCGACCTGGGCTCCCTGGGCAGGGGCGGCGCGCTCACCCTCGTGGGCCGCAGCAAGGACGTGATCGTGAGCGCCTCGGGGGAGAACCTCTACCCCGACGACGTCGAGCGCGCCCTCGGCGACATCGAAGGGATCAAGGAGCTCGTGGTGCTCGGCGTCGCCGACCCCAAGGGCGGCGAGCGCGCGGCGCTCCTCGCGGTGCCCGACACCGAAGAGGTCCCCGCCGAGCGCCGCGCCGAGGCGCGCGAGCAGGCGATGAAGCGACTGCGCGCGAAGGTGCGAGACCTCCCCCCCGCGTGGCAGCCCGCGGTGGTGCTGCCCTACGACGCGACGCTCCCGCGCACGGCGACGCGCAAGGTCAAGCGCGGCGCGGTGCGACCCATCGTCGAGCGCCTCGTGAGCGCGAGCGCGCCCGCGCGGGGCGCCTCGGCGCCGGCCGGCTCGACGCCCGTGCGCGCGGCGGTGGCCTCGCTCTCGCGGCGCGACCCGGCGACGATCACCGCGGCCACGCAGCTCCGCGGGGACCTCGGCTTCGACTCGCTCATGGCGATGGAGCTCGCGGTGGCCCTCGAGGCGGCGATCCCCGGCGCGCAGGTGCCGTCTGACCTCGTGGGCCGCGTCGAGACCGTGGGCGACCTCGAGCGCGCGCTCCATGTCGAGCCCAACACCGCGCCGAAACCCTTGCGCCGCAAGGACATTGACGAGGGCGTGGCGCCTCGCTTCACCCTCCCCGACGAGGCGCGAACGGCCGCCAAGGGGGCGATCGCGTTCTTTCAGCGCGAGTTCTACGGCACGGTGATGCGGCCGCGGGTGACGGGGCGCGCGTACATCCCGCAGAACCGCAACACGATCGTGGTGGCGAACCACACGTCGCACCTCGACATGGGGCTGGTGAAGCACGCGCTCGGTCGCTACGGCGAAGACATCGTCGCGCTCGCGGCGAAGGACTACTTCTTCTCCACCCCGATGCGCCGCGCGATGTTCGAGAACTTCACGAACATCGCCGCCCTCGACCGCGACGCGGGCCTGCACCAGACGCTCACGGAGATCGGCCGCATTCTTCAGGGCGGGCGCACGGTGCTGATCTTTCCCGAGGGCACGCGGAGCGACGACGGGCAGATCAAGAAGTTCAAGGGCGCGGTGGGCTTTCTCGCGCTGCACCACGAGGTCGACATCCTGCCGATGTGGCTCGGCGGCGCGTACGAGTCGCTGCCCAAGCACGGCAAGGTGCCGACGAAGCGCGAGCTCACCGCGCGCATCGGCCCGACGCTGACCTACCGCGAGCTGCGTCGGCTCACGGCGGGGATGCGCCCGGTGGAGGCCGCGCGCACCGTCGCGCACATCGCGCAAGAGGCGGTGGAGTCGCTCCGCGACGGCGCGGTGCTCGACCTCGCGAGCCGCGCCACGGCGCGCGCCGCGCAGCCCCGCAAGCACCCCGTGGTCGCCCTCTTCGAGGACCTCCCGCGGAGGTTTCTCCCCGGCAAGCTCGACGCGCCGGTGAGCTTCTATTTCACCCTGGGCGCCGAGCCCGAGGCGAAATGGACGGTGGTGGTCGACGCGTCGCGCTGCGAGGTCACCCAGGGCAAGGTCAACGGGGGCGCGGCAGACTGCGTGCTCAAGACCTCGCCCGAGCTGTTCTCGCGCATCGTGCGCGAGGGCTGGCAGCCGGGCCCCGCGGAGTTCATGACCGGCGCGGTGAAATCCAACGATGTGAGCCTGCTGATGCAATTCACGCAGGCCTTCAGGCTCGGGGAGTGAGGTAGCGATGCGCGTGCTGGTCACCGGTGCGACGGGGTTCCTGGGGCGTCACCTGGTCGCGGCGCTCGTCGAGCGGGGCGACGAGGTGGTGATCCTCGCGCGGTCGACGATCCGGCTGCCGGGCGGGAGCGCGGTGACGGTGCGTCAGGGAGACATCCTCGACGCGCCGAGCGTGCGCGCGGCGGCCGAGGGCTGCGAGGGCGTGTACCACTGCGCGGGCCGGGTCTCGCGCGACCCCGAAGACGCGCTGATGCTCTGGCGCACCCACGTCGAGGGCACCCGCACGGTGCTCGCGGCGTGCAAGGACGCGGGCGCCTCGCGGGCCGTGGTGGCGAGCACGAGCGGCATCGTCGGCATGTCCGAAGACGGCTCGCACGTCGCGCGCGAGGACGACCCCACGCCCTACAAGCTCGTGCAGCGCTTTCCGTACTACCGCTCCAAGCTCTACGCCGAGCAGGAGGCCCTGCGCGCCAACGGCGAGGGCTTCGCGGTGATGTGCGTGAACCCCTCGCTGCTCCTCGGCCCGGGGGACGTGTACGGGTCGAGCACGGGGGACGTGAAGAAGTTCCTCGACCGCAAGGTGCCCGCGGTGCCGGGCGGCGGGCTCTCGTACGTCGACGCGCGCGACGCCGCCGCGGCGATGATCCTCGCGATGGAGAAGGGCGCGGCGGGGCGCAGGTACCTCCTCGGCTCGTCGAACTGCACCCTCCGCGCGTTCTTCGACCGCCTCGAGAGGGTCAGCGGGGTCAAGGCCCCCGCCCTCGTGCTCCCGCGCTCGCGCACCGTCGCGCGCGTGAGCGTCGGGCTCATGGAGCGCGCGATGAAGCTCGTGGGCGCCGAGCCCCCCCTCGACGCCGCCAGCGCCGAGATGTCCCAGCTCTTCTGGTACATCGACTCGACCCGCGCCGAGCAGGAGCTCGGCTGGAGCCCCCGCGACCCCGTCGACACCCTCGCCGACACCGTCGAAGACCTCCGCGCCGCCTCGAAGATGCCGTCCGCCATCGGCGACGCGTAGCCGCGATCATTTCGATCGCCCCGCCTCCATCGATTTGATCGGCCCCGCTCGCGCACACCCATGTTTCCGGGTGGATTCGTGGTGGCACGGCTGCTGCTCTACCTTCGCGCACGCCGTCGGCGCATCGCCGACGCGAGCACCCCAAGGAGCACCCGCCATGACCACCTGGAACCTCGACCTCTCTCACTCCACCCTGGGCTTCACCGTGCGTCACCTGATGGTGACCAAGGTGCACGGGCGCTTCGCGAAGGGCACCGCGAGCTTCGACGACGCGGCGAACACCGCGCGGGCCGAGATCGAGGTCGCGAGCATCGACACCCGCGACGAGAAGCGCGACGCCCACCTGCGCAGCGCGGACTTCTTCGACGCGGAGAAGTTTCCGACCATCACCTTCGAGAGCACCGGCGTGACCGACGCGAGCGGCGACACGCTCACCCTCCAGGGCAAGCTCACGATCCACGGCGTGACGCACGACGTGAACCTCGCGGTGGAGCGCATCGGCGAGGCCAAGGACCCCTGGGGCAACCAGCGCGTCTCCTTCGAGGCCAAGACCCACATCAGCCGCAAGGACTTTGGCATGGTGTGGAACGTGGGCCTCGAGGCGGGCGGCGTGCTCGTGGCCGATCGCGTCGACATCGCCCTCGACCTGCAGTTCATCAAGCAGGCGTGAGCCTCGGGTGACGCGCGGCCGTCGAGCGGCGGTCTCGACGGCGGCCCCCTGGCGACCCCGCCACCCCCTCGCCACCCCCCGCCACCCCCTTCTCGCCACCCCGCGGCGAGAATCCCCTGTGATTTCAAGATCGCTCTGGTTGGCACATCGCGCGCACTGCAGGATCTCATGCCGAGCCCCGCCCACGAGTGGATGATCGCCGCGCTCACCGAGGACCCTTCGCGTCTCGATGCGCTGCTGCGCGCCTTGAAGCGGCGAGGATTCTCGGCGTCGCTGCGGGTCGTCGACGCCGCGGTGCACCTCGCCGACGCGGTGGAGCTTTCGCCAGATGGCCTCTTCGTGCTCGACGGCGACGGGTACTGGCTCGTGGTCGAGGTGCAGCTCAGCGTCGATGAAGAGAAGCGCACCATGTGGCCGCTGCTCGCCGCGTACCTGCGCCGGCGGTACGGGGCGATGGGCGACGTGCTCGTGATCACGCCGCACGCGAACGTCGCGGCCTGGTCCGCGGAGGGGTGGAGAGCCCGCGGTCGCCTGGAGACGACGCTGGACTTCACGCCCACCGTGCTGCGGCTCGGCGAGCGCGAGGCCCTCACGCTGCTCGCGGAGCCGGCCCCCGAGATGGCCTTCTTCGCGGCCTGGGCGATGCAATCGCGGCACGGGCCGACCGCACGAGAGATCGTGCTCGGCGCGCTACGCCGCACCGACGACGTGAAGGACCCTGAGTTGAAGGCGGCGCTCTCGCGGAGCATCATGGCGGTGCTCTCTGAGACGCTGAAGGAGACGCTGCAAGCCATGATCGCCCCCGAACGACAGCCGCCCCTGGAGCCCTTTCTCGAAGAGCTTGTTCAGCGGATGCTCAACAGCGAGGCCCGAGGCGAGGCCCGAGGGGAGGCCCGAGGCGAGGCCCGAGGCGAGGCCAAGGCGCTGCTGCGCATCCTCGCCCGACGCGGACTCGCCGTCGATGAGGCCAGCCTCGCGCGCATCACCGCGACCGACGACACCGCGACGCTCGAGCGGTGGATCGACCGCGCCGTCGTCGCGACGAGCCTCCGCGACGTGTTCGACGCGCCCTGAGCCGCGCGTCCCTCCGCGAGCCTCGTCGGCGCCGCCGCGACACAGGCCGCCGCCCGGGTGCTAGAACGCGCGCCCTGCCGTGAGTGACCCAGAACTCCCCTCCGCGCCCATCGCCTTCGGGATGGACTTCGACCTCCTCCTTCGCCGACTCGCGAACAACTCCCTGCGGCGCAGCGACCTCGTGCGCACCGGAGGCGGCTCGCTGGGCCTCCTCCTCGCGTCCCTCGCGCAGCGACCGGGCATGCCGCCCATCCTCGTGGTCACCACCGACGGCGAGGAGGCGCGACGGCTGACCGCCGACGTGTCGTTCTTCTTCGGCTCCCCCGAGGACCGCGACGCGGCCGAGGAGGGGCGCGGCGAGGTGCTGCTCCTCCCCGCGCCCGAGCAGAGCCCCTTCGTCGACGTCTCCCCCGACCGCCGCACCGCGATGGCGCGCCTCGCGACGCTCTTTCATCTCTCGCAGGGACTCCCCTGGCGCGTGCTCATCGCCCCCGCGGCGGCCCTCGCGCGCAAGCTCGTGCCCCGCGCAGCCCTCGGGCCGCGCTGCGACCTCGTCGAGGCCGAGGAGCTCGTCGACCGCGACGCGCTGATCCAGGGCCTCGTCGAGGGGGGCTACCTGCGCGTCCCCGTGGTCGAAGACCCCGGCACCTTCGCCGCCCGCGGCGCGGTGATCGACGTGTGGACGCCCAGCTCGCGCTGGCCCGCGCGCGTCGAGCTCGACGAGGAGTTCTGCCTCTCGATCAAGCTCTTCGACCCCGAGGGGCAGCGGACCCTCCGCTCGGTGAAGGAGCTCTTCGTGCACCCCGCGCGGGAGGCCCTCGTGGGCGAGGTCGAGCGCGACCGCGCGCGCAAGAGCGTGCGCGAGCTCATCGACGCGGTGGACATGCCGTCGATGCAGGGCAAGAAGCTCCTCGACGACATCGAGAGCGGCCGCGCGTTCTTCGGCGCCGAGGGCTTTCTCCCGGCCTACTACGAGTCCCTCGAGCCCCTCGAGGCCTACCTCCCGCCCGAGCTCGTGGTGCTGTGGGACCGCCCGGCGACCTCGATCCCGCTGCTCCGCGACGAGGTCGAGCGCGCCCGCGCCGACCACGACGCGCGGGTCGAGAAGCGCCTGCCGACCTTTCCGCACTCCGCCCACTACCTCGACCCCGACGAGGCGCTCCGCAGCCTCTCGCGACACCGCGTGGTGGTCGCGCACGAGCTCGCAGTGCACAGCGGCGAGCGCTTCCCCCTGGGCTCCGCCGACGACCTCGAGCACGTCGCGGCCGACGCCGAGGTGCTCGACCTCGGCGCCGAGTCGCTCGCCCGCCTCGCGGCCGACATCAAGGCCGCCCGCACCCAGCGCGGCAAGGCCGACGCGCTCATGCCGCTGGTGGAGCAGATCCAGTTCTGGCAGTCCCACGACTACCGGGTCTTCGTGACGGGCCGCACGCCCACGCAGGCCGAGCGCGTCGCCACGCTGCTCCGCGGTCACCAGGTCGCGGTGAAGCAGTACCACGGCGCCTTCACCCCCTCGTCGCTCTCAGCGCGGGAGCGCCCCGAGAGCCCCTGCGTCGAGGTGGTCACGGGGGAGGTCGCCCGAGGCTTCGCGCTGCCCTCGCGCCTGCTCGCCGTGGTCACCGAGGAGGAGGTCTTCGGCGCCCGCGCCCGACGCGCCGCCCGCAAGCGCGCGAGCGCCGACAACGCCCGCGCCTTCCTCGACGACCTCCGCGCGCTCAGCGTGGGCGACTTCGTCGTTCACGTCGACCACGGCATCGGGAAGTACCTCGGCCTCGAGCACCGCAAGCTCGGCGCGGGCGAGACCGACCTGCTCGTCATCGAGTACTCCGGGGGAGACCGGCTGTTCCTCCCGGTCACCCGGCTCAACCAGATCCAGAAGTTCTCGGGCAGCGAAGGCGCGCCCAGGGTCGACCGGCTCGGCGGGAGCACCTTCGCCAAGGCCAAGGCCAAGGTCGCCCGCGCGGTGCGCCAGCTCGCCGACGACCTGCTGCGCATCCACGCCGAGCGCAAGGCCAACCCCGGCAGGGCCTTCCCCTCGCCCGACATGCTCTACCGCGAGTTCGAGGCGACCTTTCCCTTCGAAGAGACCCACGACCAGCTCAAGGCCATCGAAGACGTGCTCTCCGACCTCGAGCGCACCACCCCCATGGACCGCCTCGTGTGCGGCGACGTGGGCTTCGGCAAGACCGAGGTCGCCATTCGCGCGGCCTTTCACGTCGCCTCGCAGAACGGCCAGGTCGCCGTGCTGTGCCCCACCACGGTGCTCGCGCAGCAGCACTTTCGCACCTTCTCTGAGCGCATGAGCGCCTACCCCGTCGAGGTGGCCGTGCTCTCGCGCTTCGTGACCAACGCCGAGCAGCGGGAGATCCTCCAGCGCGTCAAGGAGGGCAAGGTCGACGTGCTCGTGGGCACCCACCGCCTGCTCTCCAAAGACGTTCACTTCAAGGACCTCGGGCTCCTCATCGTCGACGAGGAGCAGCGCTTCGGCGTGACCCACAAGGAGCGCATCAAGGCCCTCAAGGCGCAGCTCGACGTGCTCACGCTGAGCGCGACGCCCATCCCCCGCACGCTGCAGATGGCGGTGTCGGGCATGCGCGACCTCTCGCTGATCACCACGGCGCCGGTCGACCGCCGCGCGGTGCGCACGGTGGTCTCGCGCGACGACGACCAGCTCCTGCGCGAGGCGGTGAGCCGCGAGCTCGCGCGCGGGGGGCAGGTGTTCTTCGTGTACAACCGCGTCGAGGGTCTCTACGAGCGCGCCGACAAGCTGCAGCGGCTGATCCCCAGCGCGCGGGTCGCGGTGGCGCACGGGCAGATGACCCCCGAGGTGCTCGAGACCGTGATGATGGACTTCATCGAGGGCCGCTACGACGTGCTCTGCGCCACGGCGATCATCGAGAGCGGCATCGACATCCCCCGCGCGACCACGATGATCATCGACCGCGCCGACCTCTTCGGCCTCTCGCAGCTCTACCAGCTCCGCGGCCGCGTCGGCCGCGCGAGGGAGCGCGCGTACTGCTACCTCTTCGTGCCGCCGCCCTCCAAGCTGAGCGACGAGGCCCGCGCGCGCATCGAGGCCATCGAGAAGTTCACCGAGCTGGGCTCGGGCTTTCACGTCGCCTCCCTCGACCTCGAGCTGCGCGGCGCGGGCGACCTCCTCGGCGCCGAGCAGAGCGGGAGCGTGTCGGCCGTGGGCTTCGACCTCTACTGCCAGATGCTCGAAGAGGCCGTCGCCGAGCTGCGCGGGCAGCCCGTGATCCCCGGCGTCGACCCCGAGCTGGGCTTCGACGAGCCGAGCTTTCTCCCCGCGGAGTACATCGAAGACGTCGGCGTGCGGCTGTCGATCTACAAGCGCTTCGCCAGCGCCCGCGACGAGGAGGAGGTGCAGGACCTCGCCGCCGAGATGGAGGACCGCTTCGGCCCCGCGCCCCCCGCCGCGCGCATCCTCGTGCGGGTCATGGCGCTCAAGACCCGGCTCCGCCCGCTGCGCGCCCTGGGCATCGAGGCCAACAAGGACCGCGTGGTGATTCACCTCAAAGACGACTCGCCCCTCGACGCCGCGAAGGTCATGGAGCTCTGCAACACGAAGCGCTCGCCGTGGAAGCTCACGCCGGACATGAAGCTCACCCGGCGCTTCGACGGCGGCGCCGACGGCGTGAGCAACGCCGAGAGGATGCTCGCCGAGCTCGACGCGGTGTGACCCGGGTCAGCGCCCGGTCATCTCGCGCAGCGCGCCGCGGAGCTCGGCCACGGAGAAGGGCTTCTCCATGCGCGGGTTCTCGACGCGGGCGAGGAACTCCCGGGCCTGCGCGGTGTACGCCCCGCCCGTGAGGAAGATGAACCTCGACTGCGCGTCGGGCGCCACCGACGAGAGCGCCTCGTAGAGGTCGACCCCGCTCATGCGGGGCATCATCAGGTCGCAGAGCACGGCGTCGAAGCGCGCGCCGTCGGCGAGCGCGCGCAGCGCCTCAGGGCCGCTCCCGGCGAGGGTCACGTCGAAATCGACCGCGAGGATCTGCCCCAGCGAGACGCGGAGGTTCTCCTCGTCGTCGACGATCATCACCCTCGGCCTGCTCACGTCTGCCGTCTCGCCCATCGCGCCCGGAGTCCTAGCGCAACGACGACCGCATTCCCACCTCGCGACGCGCGCCCCCCCGGAGGCCGCCCGCGAGCGGCGAATGGCGTTGGCGGCGGGGCGCTCCGTGAGATACTCCCGCGGATGGACGACGACGCCGAGCGGGCCCCCGCCCCCGCCCTCCTGCGCGACGGCGCCCCCGACGTGGGGGCCGACACCCTCCGTCGCCTCGTGTCTCGCAGCGGCGTGTCGGCCGAGCTGCGCGCGGGTGGGCGCGGCGAGGCCCTGCGGGTGCTCGACGCCTCGGGCAACCTGCTCTTCGAGCACCGCCCCGACGAGGGCGTCACGGTGATCTCCGTGCCCCACGGAGACCTGGAGCTCCGGGCGCCGACGGGCAGCGTGCGCGTGGTCGCGGGCAAGCGCGTCGAGGTGCGGGCGCAGGAGGCCGACCTGCGGGTCACCGAGGCCCGCCTCACGGCCCGCCAGCTCGTGACCACCGTCGACCGCGTGCGCGAGGCGCTCGGCGTGCTCGAGACGCGGGCAGACCGGGTGATCCAGCGCGCGAAGAACGTGTACACCGAGGTCGAAGAGCTCGCGCAGACGCGCGCGGGTCGGGTCAAGCTCATCGCCGAGCGCACGGTGCACGTGCTCGGCAAGCGCGCCCTCGTGCGCGCGACCGAAGACGTGAAGATCAAGGGCGAGAAGGTCCACCTCGCCTGAAGGATTTGGAGGAGAGATGTTCCCTGCGTCGTCGAAAGGGGGAGGTCAGTGCATGTCCTTTCCCGATGTCTGCAAGGTGCCCGCGCCGCCGGCGCCCTTCGTGCCGACGCCCTTTCCCAACATGTCGCAGGTGGCGAGCGCCTCGGGCACGAGCAGCAAGGTGAAATTCGCCGGCAAAGAGGCCGTCACCGTGAGCTCGAAGATCAGCCGCTCCAGCGGCGACGAGGCCGGCACGCTCTTCGGGATGATGTCGCAAGTGAACATGAACCAGACCTCGTTCCGCATGGGGTCGACCGCGGTGAAGGCCCAGGGCAAGGCCGTGGTCACCGTGCTCAAGCCCACGGCGCAGAACGGGATGAACGCCAACGCGCCCGTCGGCTCGCAGGTGGCGCCGAGCCAGACCAAGGTCCTGATCCTGCGTTGAGGCCGCCGTGCAGGTGTTCAAAGACAGCCCCTTCGAGTTCGGCTACCTGCCGTGGCAGGTGCGCCCGCCCGCCGTGGCGATGGTCCTGGTGGTGAAGGCCACCTTCGACCTGCGCCCCGAGGGCTTCTGCGTCATCGCCGACGAGCAGGACCCGACGCAGGGTCCCGAGCACCACGACGACGACCCCTCCGCGAGCCTGGTGCGAGACAGCGACTTCGCGGTGTTCAAGCCCCGCGCGGAGTGCTTCGTCGTCGGGTCCGCGCACGCCCCCGGCGGCGCCGCGCCGAGCTGCCTCGCCTCCTTCGGCGTCGGCTCCGTCGAGCGCACCCTGCAGGTCTTCGGCGACCGGAGCTGGGACGCCCTCGGCGGTGTCAGCACCCCGTCGTCGTTTCTCTCGATGCCCCTGCGCTGGGAGCGGGCCTTCGGCGGCGAGGGCCACCCGACGAACCCCGTGGGACGCGGCCTCGGCGCGGTCGAGACGAAGCACGGCCGCCACCGCCCGCTGCCCAACCTCGAAGACCCCGGGGACCTCATCGGCTCCCCAGGCGATCGCCCGGCGCCCGCGTGCTTCGCGCCGGTCCACCCCTCGTGGCCCGCGCGGGTGCGCCTCGCGGGCACCTACGACCAGGCCTGGTTCAAGACCCGCTGGCCCTGGCTCCCCGAAGACTTCGACTGGGGGTACTTCAACGCCGCGCCGCCGCCGCAGCAGGTCGAGGGATACTGGCGGGGCGACGAGCGGGTCTGGGCGCGCAACCTCCACCCCGCCCACCCCTACCTCGAGGCGCAGCTCCCGGGGCTGCAGCCGCTGTGCTTCCTCGAGGTCCGCCGCGGCGAGGGCGTGGACTTCACGGCCGTGGCGCTGCGCTGCGACACCATCACCCTCGACATGGAACGCCTCGTCGCCGTGTGCGTCTGGCGCGGCCTGGTCGAGGTCGAGACCGAGGCGCTGGGCGAGGTCGAGACGCTCTTTCTCCTCCACGAGAGCATCCATGAGCCCGCGAAGCCCCTCGCGCACTACCAGGCCGTGCTCGAGGCGCGAAAGCGCGAGCGCGCGGCGGAGGACGAGGCCTTCGAGGCCGAGGAGCCCGAGGCCGACGACCTCGAGGCGCCCCCCGCGCCCGCGCCCGCGCCGCCCTTCGCCGAGGTCTACCGGCAGCTCGCCGAGCGCAGGCTCGAGGCCGCGGCCGAGCCCGGCGACGAGGCCGCCGTGTCGGTCGCCCTGATCGACGGGATCACCGAGGCGCTGCAGGCCGAGGAGACCGCGCCCGAGGCGCCCTCGCCGAAGCCCTCGGAGCTCCGGGAGAGGCTCCGCGCGGAGGGGCACGAGGTGCCGCCCGAGATCGAGGCCCTCGAAGACCCCCCGGAGCCCCCCGAGGAGGCGCCCGACGAGCCCGAGGCCCGCGCGCTCACCCGCGAGGAGGTGCTCTTTCGCAGGGCGCACGAGCGCCCGATCGCGGGTGAAGACCTCACCGCCTGCGACCTCGCGAACACCGACCTCTCGGGGCAGGACCTCTCGGGGTGCATCCTCACCGACGCGCGGCTGACCGGCTGCGTGCTGCGCGGCACCGTCTTCGACGGCGCGGTGCTCCAGCGCGCCGACCTGCAGGGCGCGACCCTCGACGAGGCCAGCTTTCGCGGCGCCGACCTCGCCGACGTCGTCGCCGACGGCTGCGCCGCCGAGGGCGCGTGCTTCGACGAGGCGGTCGCGAGCGCGTCGACCTGGCGCCGCGCGCGTCTCCAGGGCGCGCGCTTCGCCGAGGCCGACTTCACCGGCGCCTGCTTCGACGACGCCGACCTCCGGGGCGCGACCCTCGACGGCGTCGACCTCGACGGCGCCTCGCTCGCGCGGTGCGTGTTCGACGGCGCCTCCCTCGTCGAGGCTTCGCTGGAGGGCGCGCGCGCGCCCGGCGCGAGCTTCAACGGCTGCGACCTCACCGGGCTCCGCGCCTCCGAGGCCGCCGACTTCAGCGACGTGCAGGCGCGCGACGCGAAGGCCGCGGGCGCGCAGTGGTGCGGCTCGAACCTCGCGCGGATCCTCCTCGCGGGCGCCGACCTCGCCGACGCCGACCTGTCGGGCGCGCTCCTCGCCGACGCCGACCTCACGGGGGTCACCCTGCGCGGCGCGCGGCTGCGGGAGGTGTGCGCGGTCAAGGCCGTGCTGCTGGGCGCCGACCTCTTCGAGGCGAACCTCGAGGGCGCCGACCTCACCCTCGCCGACCTCCGGGGCGCGTGCCTCTTCGGCGCGCAGCTCTTTCGCGCGCGCCTCGACGGAGCCCGCCTCGAGCACGCCGACGTCGGGCGCACCGCGCTCGACCCGGCGGTGCGTTGAGCGACCGACGCGCCGCGCGCGCGGCGAGCCGCCTCGCGCGGATTCACCAATGCCGCGGGATGCTCGCGCCCGCCGACGCGCTGCACCTCGCGCGGGGGTGCGCGCGCTGCGGCGCGGCGGCCCTCGACGCGCGCGCGATGGACGCGTGGCTGGCGCCCGACGGGGTCACGCCGGTGGCGTCGACCGGGGCGCTGCACGCGCTCCTCGCGTCCCTCGACGGCGACCTGCCCGCCGCGCCTTGCGCCTGCGGCGAGGCGGCGCCGATGGCGCGCTACTACCACGCGATGGGCCGCGGCGACCTCGTGGTCGAGCGCGGGGGCGGTGAAGAGCGCCTCGCGGTGATGTTCCTCGACGGGTCTGAGGCGCCGGTGCGCGGCGCGCTGGAGGCGGTGTTCGGCCGCCCGCTCTCGACGCGCGCGGGCTGGCTGGAGGCGCTCGCCGCGGCGGGGGACGCGCGGGTCGAGGTCGAGGAGGGCCACTGGCTGCTCGCGTCCGACGACCCCTCGGGGCTCGCGGCGCCCGCGGTCGGCGCGGCGGTGCTCGGCGTCGACGCGGGCGCCCTGGCGACGCCCGCGTGGCGGTGGCTCCTGGAGGCCCTCGCGGCGGGGGAGCACCGGGGGCGCGCCCTCGCCCTCGCGGTGCGCCGCGACGTGCTGTTCGACGCCCTGTCGCGGGCGATGGCGCGGGTGGGCGCGGTCCTCGAGGGCGCGCCCGCCTCGCCCCGCTGGCGCGCGTCGCGGGGGGAGCTCGGCTGCGACCTCGAGGTCGACGCGGCGCTGCGCGCGATGGTGCGCCACGACCTCCCGCTCACGGCCTACGCGCTCCGCGCCGCCGCCGACCTCGACGCGCGCCTCGACGCGGTGACGCGCTACGTGTCCGCGGCGCGGTCCGCGCGCCCCGCCGCGGCGCTGGAGGTCGAGGGTGACCGCCTGGTCGGGCCGAGCGGCCGCTCCCTCGACCTGGCCACCGCCCCCTTCGAGGCGGAGCTCGACGGCGAGGCGCTGGAGCGCGACCTGCGGGTGCTCCTCGACGAGGCGCCGTCGTGGTCTCATGGATCGCGCGTATGCCCTTGCGGCGCAGGGAGATCGCTGGTGTCTCGGCTGCTCCCCGGCGAGGCGCTGGCGGCGCTGCAGCGCGAGGGGCGCGCGCCGCTGGTGCGCCGGCGCTGGGAGTCGGGCGGGGCGCTGCGCGCCTTCGAGGTGATCTCCCTGGAGTGCGACCGGCACCGCGCGCCGCTGACGCGGGCCGAGCTCGACGCGTGGGGGTGGTCCGACGCGCGGCTCGAGGAGCGGCTCGATCGCGACGCCGGCGAGGCGACGTTCTTCGCGCGGGTGGCGTCGTGGCGCGACGGGTCCGGGCGGGGCGCGGCGCTCGCGCAGGGGCCCGACCTGGGCGGCGCGACGCTCCGCGACGACTGGACGCGCGCGCTGGCCGCCCTCGCCGACCCGCCCCTGGATCCGTCGTTCGTGCAGGCCACGTCGCCGCACGCGGTGATCGCGTGGGAGTCTGACGTCGACCCGGCGCTGGTCGAGCGGGTGCGGGGCGTCGACGCGATGCTCGACCCGATGGGAGCGCGCGAGGGCGAGGCCCTGACGCCGCCGCGGGCCGTGACGAATTGCGCGCCGCGAGGCCGCTTCGTGCGCCTCGAGCCGGAGTGAAGCGGCGGGCCGTCGGTGGTACGTTGGAGCCTTCGCTCTCCGACCCCACCTCGCACGAGAGGACCGCGCGGATCCATGGCCCCCAACATCTCGGTGCAGCAAGACAACGACACGTCAGACGCCCCGAACTCGCCCTCGGGAACGATCACCCACGACGCCCCGGTGCAGAGCGCGGGCACGCCCGCCGAGCAGTCGCAGCGGGCGTCGCAGCGCGCGAGCAGCGCGGCCCAGGCCTGCGGCGGCACGGCGCAGGCGTACAACGTCACGGTCCCCTACTCGGGCACCACGATGTGCTTCGGCTCGGCCGCGGGCGGCGCGGGCGCGAGCCTCACGACGCTCGGGCAGGTGCTGATCGACGCCGTGGGCACCATGGGCCTGCAGTCGAAGGGGAGCTTCTCGGCGCAGACCAACGCCGCCATGGCGCTGCTCTCGCAGGCGAGCACGCAGCAGCACTCGCAGGGCAAGGTCGAGATCTTCGCGGGCGGCGGCATGGCGCCGGGGGCCTGCGGCTCAGGCGCGCCGGCGTCACCAGGGCCGAACACCCCGCCCGCGAAGACCGCCGAGAAGGTCACCGAGGTCGCCTGCGCGAGCACCTCGGCGATGAAGGCCTACAACGACTTCAAGACCAACGTCGGCTCGGCGAGCGACGCGAACGCGAAGGCGGGCTCGGCGAGCACCTGGGCCGAGCGCGAGGCCGCGGCCAGCGAGGCCTTCGCCGCCGAGCTCGGCGTGCTCAAGTCGGGCATGGACATGGTGAAGGCCGGCGCCGGCGCGGGCGCGCAGTTCGCCTCGGGCAGCGGCAAGGACGCGCTCAAGGCCGGCGGCTCCATGCTCGAGGCCGGCGCGGGCATGGCGGGCGCGATGTCGGCGATGATGAAGGGCGACATCGGCAGCGCGGTCAGCGGGCTCTCGGGCATGCTGGGCGGCGGCGCCGGCCTCGCGTCGGCGATGGGCATGGGAGGCGGGGGCGCCGACATCGAGGAGCGCGCGTCGGCGAACATCAAGATGGTCGCGGCGACGAAGATCTCGGGGGTCGCGCCCATCGGCATCGATTTCAAGACGGCCAACAAGTTCTCGGTGAACGCCGCGCTGGTGGTGGACTTCACCACGATCACCTGGGGCGCCTTCGCCGCCGCGAAGTTCGAGGTCAAATCGATGGGCGCGGTGAAGACCGCGTCGAGCACCCTCGAGATGAAGGCCAAGGCCACGGGCAAGATCGACTGCAAGGCGTCTTTCACGGCGAAGGCGCCGCTCATCACCATCGACGGCGACACCACCGTGACCAAGACGCTCACGGTGAAGAAGGACACGCACCTCAAGGCGAAGCTCCAGGTCGACAAGAACTCGAAGCTCAAGGGCGAGCTCCTCGTCGAGAAGAAGACCACGCTGAAGAACACCCTCACGGTGCACAGCCGCACGACGCTCAAGGCGAACCTCACGGCGCAGAAGAACGCGATCGTGAAGGGCGACGTGACCATCAACGGCAAGCTGCGCTCCAAGGGCACCGTCGTGCTCGGCTGACCGGCGCTGACCCGATGCGAGAGATCACCAGCACCGAGTCCCTCGACGCCGCCCTCGACGAGGACGGCGGGCTCCACGAGTGCGCCGTGCGCGGCCTCGACCTGCGCGCTCGTCGCTTCGTCGACCTGAGCTTCACCGGCGTGGCCTTCGTCGACTGCGCCCTCGACGACGCGGCCTTCGTGCGCGCGCCGCTGACCGGCGCGCTCTTCGTGGGCTGCAGCCTGCGCGGCGCGCTCTTCGCCGAGCTCTCGCTCACGCAGTGCGCGTTTCTCCCCAGCGGCGACCAGCCCTGCGCGCTCGACGACGCGATCTTCGGCCTGGTCTCGGGCGAGGACGTGGTCTTTCAGCGCGCGACGCTGCGGGGCGCGGTCTTCGGCGCGAGCACCCTCGCCCGCGTCGTGCTCGACGCCTGCGAGGCGCCGCGCATGCTGCTGCAGGAGGTGCGCTTCGAGGTGATCGACGCGCGGGGCAGCGACCTGGCGGGGCTCCGGGGCGAGCTCGTGACGCTGCAGTCGGCCGACCTCTCGGGCTGCGACCTGCGGCAGAGCGCGCTGCCCGACGCGACCCTCGACGACGCGGTGCTCCGAGGCGCGCAGCTGGCGGGCGCCGACCTCTCCGGCGCGCGGCTCCGCGGGCTCGACTTCACGGGCGTGGCCTCGATGACCCGTCGCCTCGCGGGCGCCGACCTCACCGCGGCCCGGCTCGCGGGGCTGAGCCTCACCGACGCCGAGCTCGACGGCGCGACCCTCGACCAGGCCGACCTCACCCGCGCCGACCTGACCGGGGCCTCGCTGCGCGACGCCTCGCTCTCCGAGGCCGCGCTCGAGGGCGCCTCGCTGCGCGACGCCGAGCTCTCGGGCGCGGACCTCTCCCTCGCGGGCGCCGCGTCGGCGGACCTGCGCGTGAGGCCCGCCTCGGGCGCGTCGTTCTCTCGCGCCGACCTCTTCTGCGCGAAGCTCGCGGGCGCGAGCTTCACCGACTGCCTCTTCGACGAGACGCGCCTGGTCGACGTCGACCTCGCGGGCGCGAGCTTCACCGACTGCTCCTTCGAGCGCGCGTTCGCGCGGGCGACGCGCTTCGCGGGCGCGGGCTACGCGGCCTGCTCGTGGGCGGGCGCGGCGCTGGCCGAGGCCGACTTCTCGGGCGCCTCGCTGGTCGACTGCGATTTCACGGGCGCGGCCTGCGTGGGCGCGCGCTTCGACGGCGCGACGCTCGACGACGCGACGCTCACCGAGGCCGACCTCACCGGCGCGTCGTTCGAGGGCGCGCGGCTCTTTCGCGCGGCGCTCGAGGGCGCGACGCTGGTGCAGGCTGATCTTCGCCGCGCCGACTGCGAGCGCGTGGAGTTCGGCGCGGCCGACCTCCGCGACGTGCGCCTGGGCGACGGCACGCGGCTGGTGTGCGCGCAGCTCGCAGGGGCCAACGCGGCGGGGGTCGACCTGCGCGGGTGCCTCCTCGACGACGTCGACCTGAGCGGCGCCAACCTCGAGGGCGCGCGCCTCGACGCCTGCGGCATGGAGCGCGCGACGCTCAACGACGCGCGGATGCGGGGCGCGAGCCTCATCGAGGCGCGGGCGCGGCTGGCCGAATTCGCGCGGGCGACGCTGGCCGAGGCCGACCTCCGCGGCGCCGACCTGCGCGAGTCGAACCTCGCGTCGTGCGTGGCGCCCCGCGCGCGCTTCACCCTCGCGCGCATGGACCGCGCGAGCCTCCCCCGCGCCGACCTCCGCTTCGCGACGATGGACCACGCGAGCGCGCGGTGGCTCGACCTGTCGCACGCGGTCCTCGACGAGTGCGACCTCTCCTACGCCGACCTCACGGGCTCGCTGCTGCACCGCGCGCGCATGCAGTCGGCCCGGCGCAACGACACGACCCTCACCGACGTCATCGCGACCGATCAGTCGCTGGCCGCGGCCGAAGACTTTCGCCCGGCGCGGGGGTAGAGCCCGCGCATCCAGCGCGCGGCCTCGAGCACCCGCTCGGGCTCTCCGACGCACAGTCGCACGGGCACGCCGGCGACCTCGACCATGAGCGCCAGCGACTCCGAGTCTTCGACGGGCTCGCCCCGCGCGTCGCGCAGGCGGTCGAGGGGCATCGTCCGCGGCGTCACCCCGGGGGAGAACCCGCGGGGGCTCACGCGCAGCCCGCCGAGGTCGCGGTCGTGGGTGAGCACCGTCGCGCCGGTGAGCATCCAGAGCATGGGCGCCGTGATCGCCGCCAGCCCGACGCCCGCGCCGAGGTGGCCCGCCGCGCCCAGCGCCACGGCCACCGCGAGGGTGGGCAGCGCGACGGCGGGGATCGACCAGGCGGGGAAGCGACGGAGCACGAATTCGTCGGGCGCGTCGCTCATCCCGACTGGTCGTCGAAGGTCACGGTGATGCCGTGGCGCGTGCGGATCTGGCTCTGCGTGGCGTTGCCTGCGTTGACGGGCGAGGCCGTCTCCATGTTGGGCACCGACGAGGCGATGATGGGGCGGTCGGGGTCGCCGTTCACGTGCACCAGCAGCACCTCGGTGCCGACGTGCAGCGGAAACTGCACGCCGTAGCCGCTCCCCGAGGCGGGCTGGGCCATGCGGATCCAGCGCGAGGCCTTGCCGCCCGGCGTGCCCGCGACGTCCCAGGGGAGGATGACCTTGTAGCGCCCGTGCTCGTCGACCGGGGTGGCGCGGTCGCCGTCGGCGGGGGCGTCGACCTTCCCGTGCACCACGCCGGCGATGCGCGGCAGGGGCGTGACCCGCTCGGGGCGCCAGGGGACCTCGTAGGGGATCGCCTCGAACTCGTTGCGATAGGCCTCCACACCGTGGCCGTCGCCCGTCCCCGTCCCGCCCGGCTGCCGCACGCGGTGGCGCAGCCGGGTGACGACGTAGAGCTGGTCCATGCCCTCGACGGGGTGGCCCTCCAGCGTGAACTTGTGCCCCGCGCGCAGCCCGCGCACGGCGGTGGTGCCCGCGTAGACGTCCCGCCGCGCGAAGAGCTCCTGCGCCCGCACGCGGGCGAGCCGCGTGCCCTGCGCCGCGTCCTTGAAGTGCTCGCCGTAGTACACCTGATCGCCGACGCCGGCGGCGTCGACGGCCTGCTCCGACACCAGGGGCACCGAGGGCGTGCGGTAGTTGTAGTCGCGCACGGTGACCTTCGCGGGCACGGTGCGTCGGGTGCGGGTGATCGCGCTCAGCCTCGCCTCGCCGCCGGTCGTGCCGCCGCGGGGGTCGTAGGTCAGCGCGGCGAACCCGTCGAGCTCGACGAAGGCGTTGTTGGCGTCGGTGAACACCACCCTCTCCCCCGCGTCGCCGTGCTCGAAGAAGAAGAAGATCCCCTCGTACTCCATCACCCGCGAGAGGAACTGATAGTCCGTCTCCTCGTACTGCACCTTGTATTCGTAGGGCGTGTACCTGCGGGTGAGCCGGAGCTCGTAGTGGTCCCCCTCGGTCAGGCCGAGCTCGCCGAGCACGTCCTTGATGACCTGCGGCGCCGAGAGGTTCTGGTAGACCCAGGAGCCCTGGGTGAGCGTGGCGTCAAAGAGCCTCGGGACCAGCCGCAGTCGGTAGAGCACGGGCGTCGGCTCGGCGGTGCTGAGCATCTGCACCTCGCGCACGACCCCGTGAATTCGGTGCTCCTCGTACTCCCCGAAGGCGATCGTCGCGGTGTTCGCGAGCAGCTCGTCGACGATCGCGTCCGAGAGCGCCGAGGGCGACTCGACGGTGAGGTCGAAGACGTAGAGCTGCGAGAGCCCTTCGCTGCCGTCGAGCTCTCGCACGAAGAGGTCCGGCGCCTGGGGTGAGGCGCTGCGAAAGACCGCGGTGTACCTCGCGTGTTCCTGCGTCGTCATCGTGGCTGGGATGGGACGTCATGTAGCGCCCGCGGTCAAGCCTCGCGAGCGGCGGCGCGGTCAGGCGAAGGCCTGGGCCATGAGCTGCTGGTGCTCGAGGGCGTGCGCCTTCTCCGAGCCCGTGGCGGGCGACGCGCTCTCGTCGCGGCACACGCAGCTCAGCGGCATGCGACCGCCCAGCAACCCCGGCAGCCGCGCCGACAGGAAGTACCAGCCGCCCATGTTGAACGGGTCCTCCTGCACCCACACGAGCGGCGTGCCGTCGCGGTAGGGCGCGAGGGCCTCCTCGAGGGCGCGCTTGGAGAGGGGGTAGAGCTGCTCGAGGCGCACGATCGCCGTGTCGTCGGCCCCCAGGCGCTTACGCTCGTCCCGGAGGTCCCAGTAGATCTTGCCCGAGCAGAGCAGCACCTTGCGCACCTTCGCGGGGTCGACGGTCGGGTCGGCGATGACCCGCTCGTACTTGCCCGTCGCGAGGTCGTCGAGGGTCGACGCCGCGATGTCCGGCGGACGAATCCGCAGCCCGCTCTTCGGCGTCATGATCACCAGCGGCTTGCGCACCGGGCGCAGCACCTGCCGCCGCAGCGCGTGAAAGAGCTGCGCCGGCGTGGTGAGGTTCACCACGACGATGTTGTCCTCCGCCGCGAGCTGCAGAAAGCGCTCGAGGCGCGCGCTCGAGTGCTCGGGCCCCGCGCCCTCGAAGCCGTGGGGGAGCAGCAGCACGATGCCCGAGAGCCGCGCCCACTTGTCCTCCGACGACGCGATGAACTGGTCGATGATGACCTGCGCGCCGTTGGCGAAGTCGCCGAACTGCCCCTCCCACATGACCAGCCCGTCGGGGTAGTCGAGGGAGTAGCCGTAGTCGAAGCCCAGCACGCCCGTCTCCGAGAGCGCCGAGTCGAAGACATCGAAGCGCGCCTTGCCCGCGCACTGCGACGCGAAGGGCGTGTAGCGCTCGCCCGTGACGACGTCGGTCCAGTACGCGTGGCGGTGCGAGAAGGTGCCGCGGCGCGCGTCTTGCCCCGAGAGGCGAATGGAGGTGCCCTCGCGCAGCAGGGTCGCGTAGGCGAGCGCCTCGGCGCAGCCCCAGTCGACCAGGCCGCCCGTGAGCGGCGCCCGCCGCGTGCGCAGGATCGCGCCGAGCTTCGGGTGCGGCGAGAAGCCCTCGGGCGGCGTGGTGATCGCGTCGAGGAGCCCGCGCAGCTCGCCCTCGGGCACCGCCGTGGGGTCGTCGGGGAGCTCGTCGACGCCGGCTCCGCCCTGGTACTTCGACCACAGCCCCGCGAGGGCGCTCGACGAGGGCTCGAGCTTGCGGTCGCGGGTCTCGGAGAGGGCGCGCTCGAGCACCGCCTTGCGCGCCGCCGCGAGCTCGTCGACCTGCCCCTGGGTCACCTGACCGAGCGCCACGAGCTTCGAGACGTAGGCCGCGCGCACCGACGGCTTCTTGTCGATGGCGGCGTACATCACGGGCTGGGTGTAGCGGGGCTCGTCGCCCTCGTTGTGCCCCCACTTGCGGTAGCAGTACATGTCCACGACCACGTCGCGGCGAAACTCGTGGCGAAAGTCGACGGCGAGGCGCGCGACCTGCGCGACCGCCTCGGGGTCCTCGCCGTTCACGTGAAAGATCGGCGCGCCGAGCATCTTCGCGAGGTCGGTGGCGTAGCGCGTGGACCGCGAGTCGACGGGCGACGTGGTGAAGCCCACCTGGTTGTTCACCACGACGTGCACCGTGCCGCCGGTGGCGTAGCCCTCGAGGCTCATGAGGTTGAGCGTCTCGGCCACCACGCCCTGGCCGATGAAGGCCGCGTCGCCGTGGATCAGCAGCGGGACCACCTGGCGGCGCTCGACGTCGTCGCGGCGGTCTTGCTTCGCGCGCACCCGGCCCTCGACCACGGGGTTGACGAACTCCAGGTGCGAGGGGTTGAACGCGAGGGAGAGGTGAATGCTGTTGCCGCTGCGGGTGACCTGATCCCAGGAGTACCCGAGGTGATATTTCACGTCGCCGCGGCCGACGTTCTTCTCGGGGTGCTTGTCTTCGAAGTGCGCGAAGATGTCGTGCGGGCTCTTCTTCAGGATGTTGCAGAGCACGTTGAGCCGGCCGCGGTGGGCCATGCCCAGCACCATCTCCTTCACCCCGTGATCGCCGCACCGGTCGATCATCAGGTCGAGGAGCGGGATCAGCGACTCGCCGCCCTCGAGCGAGAAGCGCTTCTTGCCGAGGAAGTTCGTGTGCAAGAAGGTCTCGAAGATCTCGGCGTCGAGGAGCTTCGAGAGGATGCGCCGCTGCTCCTCAGAGCTCAGCGAGAGGCGGTTGAGCGTGGGCTCCATGCGCGCCGACAGCCACAGGCGCTGGTCGGCCTCGTCGATGTGCATGAACTCCACGCCGATGGCGCGACAGTAGGTCTCGTCGAGGCGCGCGAAGAGCTCGCGGATCGTCAGCTCCGAGGGCCCGGCGAGGTTGCCCGTGGGGACCACCGCGTCGAGGTCCTGCTCGCGCAGGTCGAAGTCGGCCAGCTCGAGGCCCGCGCGCACGGGCAGCGCGATGCCCAGCGGGTCGAGCTGCGCGCCCAGGTGGCCGCGGCTGCGGTACGCGTGGATCATCCGCTGCGCGGCCTGCGCGAGGCTCTGCTGCGCGGCCTGGTCGGGCGAGAGCGACGACGCGGCGCCGTGGCCGTTGGCGTGACCGTTCGCGGGCCGCGCCGGGCCCTCCTCGCGCCCCTCGAACACCCTCCGCCAGCGCTCGCTCACGCTCCCGGGGTTCTCATTCCAACGGAGCTGCAGCTCCTCGACGAAGCCCTCGTTGATGCCGAATTCCTGACTCATTCTGTAAGCTCGACTCCTGCGCCGCAGGGACGTGACCGGGTGCTTTGCGGGGCCCGGATGGTAGTGCCACTCTGCCGCCCCGCGCCAGTGCTCGCGCTCACGCCCCGAGCCTCGCGAGCAGCGCCGTAGGCGACAGCACCTCGAAGCCCAGGTCGGTGGGGTAGTGCTTCGCGTTGCCCGTCAGCACCGCGTCGGCCCGGCCCGCCAGGCAGAGGTCGACGAAGACCCGATCGCCCTCGTCGACCAGGGCCACCGTCGAGGCCGCGCCCAGGCGCACGCGCTCGCCGCCCTCGCAGAGCGACGCGATCAGCGCCTCGCGCCGCGCGGGGTCGACGCCGCGAAACTTCGGCCGCGCCAGCACCTCGCGGTACTCCGCCTCGACCCGCTCCTCGAGCAGCACCGACGCGCCCGACGCGCGCACCGCGGCGAGGCAGAGGTCGGGCGTGCGGCCGGGGTGGAGCAGGGCAGAGACGAGCACGTTGGTGTCGACCACGAGTCGCACGGCGCTCCGCGATAGCCCCGGTTCCACCCCGGCGCAAGCGCCGCTACCCTCGCGCGGTGCACCCGCCGCCCCGAAAGCCGTCTTCGTTCGAGAGCCTCGACCGCCGCATGCGGGTGTACGAGACCGCCCACGACCACTGCGTGCTCCCCGGGGTGCACATCGTCGCGCGCATCGACGGCCGCTCGTTCTCGCACCTCACCCGCGACGTGATGGCGATCACCGAGCCCTACGACCCGCGGCTCCGCGACGCGATGGTGACCGCCCTCACGCACCTCATGCGCTGCGGGTTCTCGACCCTCTACGGGTACACCCAGAGCGACGAGATCTCCCTGCTGCTGCGGCGCGACGAGGCCGCCTTCGGGCGCAAGGAGCGAAAGCTGGTCTCGGTGCTCGCGGGGGAGGCCAGCGCGAGCTTCTCCCTCGCCCTGGGGGTGCACGGCGCCTTCGACGCGCGGGTCTGTCAGCTCCCCCGCGACGAGGACGTGGTCGACTACTTTCGCTGGCGCCAGGAGGACGCCCACCGCAACGCCCTCAACGGCCACTGCTACTGGCTCCTCCGATCGCAGGGCCTCGACGACGTCACGGCGACCAAGCGTCTCCAGGGGGTGAACGTCGCCGCGCGCAACGAGCTGCTCTTTCAGCACGGGGTGAACTTCAACGAGCTCCCCGCGTGGCAGCGGCGAGGCGTCGGCGCGCGCTGGGTCGAGACCCGCGAAGAGGCCGTCGACCCGCGAAGCGGCGCCCCCGTCACCGCCACGCGGCGCGCCCTCGCCGTGCTCGACGCGCTCCCCATGAGGGACGACTACGACGCGATGATCCGCGAGATCGTCGGGGCGCAACGGTAGAACACCAGCAGAATCAATGTATTATACGTTTTCTTCGCGGCGCTGGTAAGGTTTGGACCGCGTGCTCCGTCATCACCCTGCGCCCCCGACGGTGTGGGGCCGCGAATCGAGGAGAGAGAGCCATGAGCGAGAAGAAGTCCTGCGGCTGCGCCAACTGCGGCCCGACCTGCAACTGCGCCGCGCAGGGGCGCGCCCCCGCGGCCGGCGAGTGCTGCTGCGGCGCGACGTGCCAGTGCCCGCCGAACTGCGCCTGCCCCCCGTCGTGCAACTGCGCCGCGGTGCAGCGCCGTCAGGCGGGAGGGTGACGTGCGCGCAGAGGTCGACGCGCGCGCGGTGACGGCGGCGATTCAGGCGGAGCGCGGTCGCTTCGTCGACTTTCTGCGACGGCGGGTCGGCGACGAGGCCGAGGACGTATTTCAGCAATCCCTCCTCCGCGCCGTCGAGCGCGCGGGGGAGCTTCGAGACCCCGCCCTCGCGCGGCCGTGGTTCTGGCGGGTGCTCCGCAACGCCGTCGCCGACCACCACGCCGCGCGGGTCTCGCGCGAGGCCCGCCTCGCCGCCGTTCGCGCGACCGGCCCCGAGGCCCCCGCCGAAGAGACCGCGGCCTGCGCGTGCGCGCTCGGGCTGCTCTCTCAGCTCTCGCCGGACCACGCCGAGATCCTGCGCCGGGTCGACCTCGACGACGAGCGCGTGGTCGACGTCGCCCGCGAGCTCGGGATCACCCCCGACCACGCGTCCGTGCGCCTGCACCGCGCCCGCGCGTCGCTCCGCGCTCGGCTCGTGGGCTGCTGCGCCGTGCGCTCGATGCGCGCGTGCTTCACCTGCGACTGCCCGCGCGACCACGGCTCGCCCGCGGCTTGACCTCGGGGCCGTTGCGTCGTCCCATCCCGCGCATGGAGCCTCGACGACCGACCCGCAGCGCCCACCGCTCCCTCTTCCCCGCGCTGGTCACGGTCCTCGCGGCTTGCAACCGCAGCGCGCCGCCTCCGGAGAGCCCCGGCAATCCCCCGTCGCCTCCGCCGCCGCCCCCGCCACCGACGAGCGCCGACGCCGGGGTCGCTCCGCGGCCCCCGGTCGAGCCCATTCCGCCGGGTCCCATCGCCATTCCCCTGGCGGGCGCGCCGATGCCCGTGACCCCGATGCCCCTCGATCCCCCCCGCAACCCGCCGGCGCCCGCGCCCGCGCCCGCGCTCGCGCCGCCTTCGCCCGCTCCCTCCGCGATGGGGGCGCCGCCCGCGCCCGCCGCGCCCGCGCCCGCCGCGCCTGCCGCGCCCGCGCCTGCCGCGCCGCGCCTGCCGCGCATCCGCTCCTCTCGCGGGTCGGGCGCCTGGGCTGTACATGGTGCACGACCACCCGCCGGGCACGCCGTGCCGTCCGGTCTCTCAGACCGAGATCGACGCGATTCGCGCGCAGCTCGGTCAGCGCTGAGCGCGCTTCTTCTTCGCCGCAGGCGGGGGCGTCGACGTGACGAACGCCACCGCGCGCTCGACCCAGCGGCGCAGCGCGTCGTCGGTGTCGACGGCCTGGGCGTTGACGTAGAGCCAGCCCTTCATGGGCTTTCCGGTGAAGTCCATCGGGCGCACGTGGGGCTCTTCGAGGTAGCGCGCGGCGTCGCCGGGCGTGGCGCGCACCACGAGGTCTTCGCCGAGCACGCCCACGGTCATCGCGCCGCGGAGCATGTACGACACCCCGCCGAACATCCTCTTCTCGACGAGCTCGTCGGCGCGCACGGCGGGGTGGTTCGAGAGCGCGATCAGCGCGCGCTCGGCGAGCACGGGGTCATACGCCATGCGAGTACGCTACCCTGGACGCGCCCGCGCGTGGAGCCTCCCGCGAGCGTTGCCCGCGGCCAGAAGAGGGACGATGAGCACCGAAGAGATCTACCTCTCCACCGACGTCGAGACCGACGGCCCCATCCCCGGGCCCCACTCGATGCTCAGCTTCGCGACGGCGGCCTTCGACGCTCGGGGCTCGACGCTGGCGACCTTCTCGGCGAACCTCCACACCCTCGAGGGGGCGAGTCCGCACGCGCACACCGAGCAGTTCTGGCGCGAGAACCCGATCGCCTACGCCGCCACCCGCACCGACCTCCGCGACCCGGCCCAGGCGATGCCCGAGTACGCCGCCTGGGTGCGCTCGCTCGGAGGCCGCCCGGTCTTCGTGGCCTACCCCGCGGGCTTCGATTTTCTCTTCGTGTACTGGTACCTGATGCGCTTCGCGGGGGAGTCACCCTTCGGCTTCTCGGCCGTCGACATCAAGACCATGGCGATGACCATGATGCGCTGCGACTACCGCCAGGCCACCAAGCGCAACATGCCGCGGCGGTGGTTCTCCGCGCGGCCGCACACCCACGTCGCCCTCGACGACGCGATCGAGCAGGGCGAGCTGTTCTGCAAGATGCTCGCGGAGCTTCGCCGCGAGGGCTGATCACTCGCCGGTGAAGACCGGGGGGCGGCGCTCCATGAAGGCCTGCACGGCCTCGGCGAGGTCCTTCGACTGCAAGAACGCGCTGTTCCACACGGCGACGTAGCGCAGCCCGTCGGCGGTGGATTTGTCCTCGCAGTAGTCCATCACCTGCTTGATCCCCTGCACCACCGTCGGCGGGTTGGCGGCGATCTCGTCGGCGAGCGCGCGGGCCCGCGCCAGCAGCGCGTCGGGGTCGGCGAGCACCTCGGTCACCAGGCCCATGCGCAGCGCCTCGGCGGAGTCGACGGTGCCGCCGGTGTACGCCATGAGCCGGGTGTTGCCCTGGCCGATGATCCTCGGGAGGCGCTGCAGCGAGCCGATGTCGGCGACGATGGCGAGCTTGACCTCGCGCAGGCTGAAGCGCGCGTCCTCGGAGCACACCCGCACGTCGCAGGCCGCCGCGAGGTCGAGGCCGCCGCCGATGCACCACCCCGACACCGCGGCGATCACGGGCTTGCGGCAGCGCGCGACGAGGTCGCAGGCCTTCTGCATCCGGCCGATGAGGTCGAGGAGCTTCGCGCGCTGCGCCGCGAGGTTCTCGCCCATGACGTGCGGGCCGAGGTCGCCCATGATCGCCATGAGGTCGAGGCCGAAGGAGAAGTGCTTGCCCTCGCCGCGCACGACCACGCAGCGCACGCCGTCGTCGGCGTCGAGCGCGGTGAAGAGCTCGGGCATCTCGCGCCAGAAGTCGGGCCCCATCGCGTTGCCCTTGCCCGGACCGGTGAGGACCACCTCCGCGACGTGCCCCCGGCGCTCGACGCGCAGCGAGAGGTAGGATGTGTCGTTCATGACGGGGAGCATCGCACGACGCCCCCCTCGGAGGGACCTGGGTCAGCGCAGGGCGCTGGGGAGCGCCTGCTCGAGGTCGCGGAGGGCGCCGCGCACGGCGTGCTCGATGGCGGTGCGCTCGGCCTCGACCAGGCTCCGCTCCGTCGCGCCGGGGTAGAGCCGCGCCGTCGCCGCGCCCTGCACCATGCCGACGATCGCCCGCGCGGGCTGCGCCACGATCACGAAGGTCACCTCGGCGCGCACCGCGGGGCTGCCCCCCTGCTGCGTGCGCGCGAGGCGGTTGAGGCCCCCGTCGAGGGAGTACGCGCGCATCGCCCCGCGACGCAGGCGGGCCGACGCCACCGGAGGCAGCGGCCCCTCGCGCACCACGAGGTTGGCCCGGCCGCGGAGCGCCTCGTGAATCCCCGCGTGCATCACGCGGACCCGGCTGGGATCGTGGGCGGTGTTGTCGTCGAGCGTGCCGGCGCCCACCACGAAGCGCGCGCCGCGCCAGTCTTGAGGGGGCGCCTGGAGCGCGCGGACCGCGGACCGCACGGCGTCGCGCACGTCGGGGTCGCCGTCGTCGAGGTGCGCCTGGAGGGCCGGAAGCGCAGACGCCGAGCCGAGCATCGAGAGCGCCGACGCCGCCGACGCCCGCACCGACGGCTCAGGGTCGGCCAGCGACGCCTGGAGCGCGGGCATCGCCGCCATCGCGCCGAGCTCGCCGAGGGTGAGCGCGGCCTGCGCCCTGGAGCGCGCGTCAGGCGCGGTCTGCAGCACCCTCACGATGGGAGACGCCGCGCGCGGGCTTCGCTGAGCCTGCGCCGGCGCCCCGAAGAGCATCACGGCGGCGGAGAGCGCGAGGATCCATCGTGAAGGGTTCATGGTCTCTGGACCTCTTGAGGCGCGTGCCTCGATGCGTGCCGACGAAGGATTCGATGCGCGGGGCCCGCCGGGGGTTCACCCAGCAGACACCTCGCTTCATCCTTGTTCGCACGCGCTCCAGGAGCCGTCATCTTCTTGACGAAGAAACTATTGCTCGCACAACGGGGGCGTGTGCGCTCACCCCCACGGTGGCCCAACGCGGCTCCAGCATCGCGAGCATCACCCTCTCGTAGGCCGGCGCGGGCGCTCGCCGCGGCGCGGCGCCGGCGGCGCGGTACGCGAAGGATCTGACGCCTGCGCGAAGGGGTCGTCGAAGGGGCTCGTCGGGCGGCGGCTCGTCGAAGGACATCGACAGCCCCCGGCGGCGGCTCGTCGAAGGGGCGCATCTCCAGCGACGGCAGCGGCGCGGGCGCGGGCGCGCCCATCGAGAGAGGCTCCAGGGGAGGCGCGCCCATCGAGAGAGGCTCCAGCGGCGAAGGCGGCGCGTGGAGCGGGTTCATCGCCAGGGGCTGCAGCGACGGCGGCGCCATCGCCAAGGGCTGCAGCGACGGCGGCGGCGGCGCCATCGCCAAGGGCTGCAGCGACGGCGGCGGCGGCGCCATCGCCAGCGGCGGCTGCAGCGACGGCGCGGGCGGAGCCGCCATCGCCAGCGGCTGCAGCGACGGCGCGGGCGGAGCCGCCATCGCCAAGGGCTGCAGCGACGGCGCGGGCGGAGCCGGAGGCGGGCGCGAAGGCCGCGGCACCGACGGCGCCGCCGAGGGCAGGGGCGGGCGCGCCGCGGGGCCCGGCACTGGAGGCAGCGAGGCGATCGGCGGCAGCACCTGCGGCGTAAGGGTGGCGCGCTCAGGCTGCGCCTCGCTCGCGCCGCCGAGGAGCCCGTCGTCGATGATGATCGACGGCTCGGCTTCAGAGGGAGGAGGCGCGGGAGGGGGGCGCGGCGGCGCGGTCCGCCCAGGCCCGTCGGGCTGCGTCAGGCGTTCGGGCTCGGCGGGGCGCACGGCCTCGTAGGTTCCCGTGCGCTCCTGGGGCGGCGCGAGGGGCGGAGCCGGCGGCGGGGGCCGCGAGAATTTCGGTCGCTCCGGCGCGGGGTCGGGCGGGGGCGCGGGGGTCGGCTCGTCAGCCCGAAGCTCCTCCGCCGCAGCGCGTTCTGCCTCTTCGAGGGCCTCCTGAAGCGCGGCGCGATTCATGATTCCGGTGGGTCCTCCGTCGTCTTCGGGGCTCGACGCGACGTCGTCGCGCGGCGCCGCGACCTCGTGCGCGGTGGTGGCCTCGGCGTCGTCAGGCGCTCGCGCGGCGGAGGTCTCGTGCGCGGTGGTGGCCTCGGCGTCGTCGCGCGGCTCGTGCTCGCCGGTCACCTCGCCCACCGCGTCGGCCGCCGACGAGGGCTCGGGCGCGGCGACCTCGCCGGTCACCTCCCCCTCCGACGCGGGGCTCGCGTCGACCTCCTCGAGCTCGACGGCGTCGACGGTCTCGACCTCCTCGTCAGGCACGTACGGCGACTCGGGATCGACCGCGACCGCGACCGGCGCGGTGTCTTCGCTGCGCAGCGCGGTGAGCACCGCCTGCATCGCCTCGTCGCCGGGGTTGAAGCGCAGCGCGCGCTCGGCCAGGGCCCGCGCCTCCTCGTCGCGGCCCAGGTCGTAGGCGATCTCGGTCGCGCGCCCGTACAGCGCGCCCGCCGAGCGCCCCGCCGCGGTCGGGTGGTTCGCCTGCGCGAGGAGCGTCTCGAACTGCGACTCGCGGTCGCCTCGCGACTCATGGATCCTCGCCTCGCCTTGCCACGCGTCCTCGAGCGAGGCGTCGAGGCTCCGCGCCTTGCGCCAGGCCTCCAGCGCCGCGTCGGCGTCTCCCTCGGCCTCGAGGTGCGCGGCGAGCTCGCTCCACGCGACCGCGCCCTCGGCGCCCGTCGCCGCCTCGGCCCGGCCGCGCATCGCCTCGGTCACCCCTGCGGCGTCTCCCACCTCTCGCTGCGCCTTCACCACCGCCGCGCGGAGCTCGTCGCAGGGAGCGGCGCGCAGGGCCTCGTCGAGCCCGCTCAGCAGCGCCTCGGGGCTCAGCCTCGCCTCGGCGACCTCGAGCCAGCGCAGCCACGCGGCGCGGCGGGCGGCCTCTCCCTGCGCGGCGCGGGCGACGCGGTGCGGGCGTCGGCGAGCTCGGTCCAGCGCTCCAGGCGCTCGAGCGCGCGCTCGACGCCCTCGCCCGCGTCGCGAAGGTCGTCGGGCTCCTCGGCCACGCCGAGCATCGCGCGCCACGCGTCGAGCGCCTCGTCGGGCGCGTCGAAGCGACGCTCGGAGAGCTGCGCGACCTCGCGCCACCAGCGCACCCGCGAAGACGCCGGCGCCGAATCGTCGCGCGCGGCGGCGCGCAGGCGGTCGCGCAGCGCCTCGAGGGCGCCCCGCACCCGCAGGTCGCGCTCGACCTCGTGCAGCGCCTCGGGGTCGGCGGGCGCGTCGTCGAGCACGCGCCCGAGGCTCTGCAGCGCCCCCGCGCGGTCGCCCAGCGTGCGCGCCACCGCCGCGCGGCGCCGATGCAGCAGCAGCCGCTCCCGGCGATCTTCGGGGGCGGGGAGCGACGCGAGCAGCCGCGCGAGGTCGGCGTGGCGCCCGGTGCGCTCGTAGATCCTCGTGAGCTGCCGCGCGGACTCGGCGTCGTCGGCCGCGAAGGCCGCGAGCACGGTGACCGCGTCGTCGACGCGCCCCATCGCGACGTACGCGTCGGCGAGCTCGCCCCGCACGCGCGCCGCGATCTCGCTCTCGGGGTTCGCCGCGAGGAACCGGATGCGCATCGTCACGCTGTCGGCGTGCTTCAGCGTGCTGGCCACCAGCATCTGAAACGCGCGCTCCTCGCCCGGCCAGAGCGCCAGCGCGGCCTGGGCGAAGTCCATCGCGCGGCCCGTGGCGCCCTCCCTCGCGATCGCCGCGAGGGTGCGCGCGGCCTCGCGGGTGTCGTCGTCGAAGGTCTCGCCCTCGCCCTCGTCCCGCGCCCTCGCGCGGCTGCGCTGCACGAGGAGCCGCGCGAGGGTGCGCCGCGACTCGGTGGCGGCGGCGCCCGCGCCGTGCAGCGCGACCACCTCGCGCACGGCCTCGATCTCGCCGTCCAGGTCCCCCCGCTCGGCGCGGAGCCGCGCGAGGTCGTCGAGGATCGGCACGCGCCGCGCCTCGCCGCGGACCACCTCGAGGAGGCGCACGTACGCCGCCTCGGCCTGCTCGAATTGCCCCGCGCGGCGCATCGCGCCCGCGAGGCCGAGGTTCGCCCCCACGTGCTGGGGATCGACCTCCAGCGCCTGGCGCCACAGGGGCACCGCGCGGTCGTCCCTCGCGCCGTAGGCCCAGGCGTCGCCCGCGCGGCTGATCGCGTCCGCGGCTCGCTTCGGGTCGCTCCGACGCGCGGCGACCTTCTCGGCCAGCCGCGCGAAGGTGCTCACGTCGCCTTGATGCAGCAGGGCCTCACGGATCGCGTCGAGGGCGTCGTCGTCCTCGGGGTCGCGGTCGAGCCGCTGGATGAGGGGGATCAGCGCCGGGTCGATCATCGCGTGCGGCACGGGACGCTATCACCCTTCGCGCCGCGCCGCGCTCACAACGGCTCGTTGCGCGCCCACGGGGCCTTGCCGTAGCGTCCCGCCGCCATGCTCGATCTCCGTCACGTCGTCGACCACGTAGACACCGTCAAAGCCGCGCTGCTCACCCGGGGGGCGCTCCCCGCGGGCTTCGACCAGCTCGAGGCGCTCGCCGCCGCGCGGCGCCACGCGATCGTCGAGGGCGAGGCGCTCAAGCGTCAGTCGAACGAGGCCAGCGCGCGCATCGCGAAGCTCCCGAAGAACTCCGAGGAGCAGCTCGCCGCCCGCGCCGCGGCGCGGGAGCTCAGCCAGCGGGCCGCGGCCTTCGACAAGCAGAAGGGCGAGATCGAGGGCGAGATCGAGGCGCTGCTGCTGCGCGTGCCGAACCTCCCCCACCCCGAGGTGCCCGTCGGCAAGGACGAGAGCGAGAACCGCGTGCTCCGCGTCTGGGGCGACAAGCCCGCCTTCGACTTCGAGCCCAGGGACCACCACGACCTCGGGGTGGCCCTGAACCTCCTCGACTTCGAGCGCGCGTCGCGCCTCTCGGGCCCTCGCTTCGCGGTGCTCTGGGGCGCCCTCGCGGCGATGCAGCGCGCCCTCGCGACCTTCATGCTCGACACCCACGTGCTCGAGCACGGGTACACCGAGGTCGCCACGCCCTACATGGTGAAAGACACCGCGCTGCGCGGCACCGGGCAGCTGCCGAAGTTCGAGGCCGACCTCTTCAAGGTCACGGCCTCGGGCGAGCGCGCGTACGACCTCTACCTCATCCCCACCGCCGAGGTGCCCGTCACGAACCTCCACGCGGAGGAGATCCTCGATGACGCGTCGCTCCCGCGGCGCTACACGGCGTTCACCCCGTGCTTTCGCGCGGAGGCGGGCTCGTACGGGCGCGACACGAAGGGGCTCATCCGCCAGCACCAGTTCGACAAGGTCGAGGTCGTGTGGATCACCCGCCCCGAGGAGAGCGACGCCCACCTCGAGGCCCTCACGGGTCACGCCGAGGCGATCCTCCAGAAGCTCGGGCTGCACTACCGCGTGGTGGAGCTCTGCACCGGCGACCTCGGCGCGAACGCGCGCCGCACCTACGACCTGGAGGTGTGGCTCCCCGGTCAGAGCGCCTACCGCGAGATCTCCTCGTGCTCGAGCTTCGGCGATTTTCAGGCGCGCCGCGCGGACATCAAGTACCGCCCCGCGGGCGACGCCAAGGCGAAGCCGCGCCTCGCGCACACGCTCAACGGCTCGGGCCTGGCGGTGGGGCGAACGCTCGTGGCGATCCTCGAGCAGCACCAGCAGGCCGACGGCACCGTGCGCATCCCCGACGCGCTGCGCCCGTACATGCGGGGCCTCGAGACGCTGAGTCTCGCGCCGCCGCGCTGACGCGCCGCTCAGGGGTCGAGCGCGCCGCGGTCGAGCGCGAAGCGCGAGAGCACGGTCTTCGCGCCGAGCGCGTCCTTCTTCCAGAGCACCGCGAGGGTGTCTCCCCGCGCGGCGAGGCCGACGACGCGCGCCGCGCGGTGGGTGCAGCGGGCGACGTCTTCGACGAGGCGGGTGCGGGTGACGCCCGCGTCCCCCTCGCGCCAAAGGAACACCGCGATCCCGTCGGAGATCACCACGTCGTCGTCGCCGAGGCGCGCGGCGTACGAGGTCTCCCAGAACAGCTCGTGCTCGAAGGTCCGCAGGGTCCCTCCCGGCGCGGCGTTCGGCTCTACGCGGGGCTCGTGCCGCGCGAGCTCGCGCCGCGCGCCCTGCACGATGTAGTCGAGGTAGCGCTGGTCCCACTTCACCGACGCGCGACGCGGGAACTCCGCGCGCTCGACGCGCGCCGCGGGTCGGTCGTCGCGCGCGCGGGCACGCCCTTGCCGAGGCGAAACGCGCGGGTGGGCGCGCCCACGACCCACAGTCCCCTGGGCGCCGGGAGCAGCGCGAAGCCAATCGGTGACGGCGACTGCCCCGCGCGGTCGCGCACGCCGGGCGGGAACCACCAGAGCCCCCCAGAGAGCCCCGGGTCGGCGGCGACGGCGAAGAGGGTCCCGTCGCGGTCGAAGGCGTGCGCGTAGAGGTAGGTCTTGAGCCCTGGGACCGGGAGCCGCTTCGCCTCGCCGCTCGACGTCTCCACCTCGACCAGGTGATCGCCCCCGTCGCAGGGCGAGACGCGCGCCACCACGCTCGCGCCGTCGGGCGAGAAGGCCAAGGTGCTCGCGGCGCGGGGCAGCGAGTTGCGCGTGACGGAGCCGTACTCCTCGAGCGTCGCGACGCAGAGGAGCTCCTCGCGCCCGCGCTCGCCGACGTAGACCTCGCCGGGCCGCGCGTCGCCCGCGAAGCGCCCCGCGACCGCCGCCCACCGGCGCCCATCGTCGGACCACGCGACGTGCGCGACGGGGCGCGAAGGGTCGGGCGCGAGCAGGGTCTCGACCGCGCCGCCCCCGGCGGGGTGGAGCTCGATCTGCCTCGAGCTCCAATCGCCTCGCAGCACCCCGAGGGCGTCGTCCGGCAGCAGCGCGACGTCGACGGCGTGGGGGATCTCGGTGTTGCTCAGCAGCCTCGCGGCGGGGTGGAGCTCGAAGGGGACCCTGGGCTTCGGAGGCATGCGCGACGTGTATCACGCGCCGTCGAAGCGGCGCCCGTCGGGGGCGCCCTCGAAGAGGCCCTCGTCGAGGAGCTCGTCGAGGATCGACGCCTGCGCCTCGGCGAGGTCGTCGTCGAGGGCGGCGATCGAGGCGTGGCGCCGCGAGAGGTCTCGGGAGATCGCGCGCATCACCAGCGCGTCGAGGGCGAGCGAGATCGCGCGCGGCGCGTGCGCGGACGGGGGATCGACCGGCGCGGAGATCACGGCGGCGGCGAGGGCGGGGCCCGACCATCCCTCGAAGGGTCGACGCCCGGTGAGCAAGAAATACAGCGTCGCGCCGAGGCCGTAGACGTCGACCTGCGGGGCGGGCTCGACGCCGTGAAAGGTCTCGGGGGCCATGAAGTGCGGCGTGCCCACGGCGTCGCCGTCGAGGGTGAGACGGGCCTCGTCCTCCTGGGTCCTGCGGGCGATGCCGAAGTCGAGCACCTTCAGCCGGTCGCCCCCGTGGGGGTGCCGGGTGAGAAACAGGTTCGACGGCTTCACGTCGCGGTGCACGATGCCGTGCCGGTGGGCCTCGGCGAGGGAGGCGCACGCCTGCCGCATCAGCGACACCGCGCGGCCGGGGTGCATCGCCCCGCGGCGCTCGACGAGGCGGCTGAGGTCCATGCCGTCGAGGTACTCCATCGCGATGTAGAGCACGCCGTCGTCGCTCGCGCCCACGTCGTGCACCCGCACCGTGTGCTCGCTCGTGAGCTCTCGCAGCGCCTCGGCCTCGCGCTGAAACCGCCGCACGGCGTCGGAGCTCGGGTCGCGCCGGAGGATCTTCAGCGCGACGCTCACCTCGTCCCGGTCGTCCCAGGCGAGCCAGACCTCGTTCATGCCCCCGACGCCGATGCGCGACTGGAGCCGGTAGCGCGCGAGCCGCCGGGCGGTGTGCAGCTCGCGGCGCAGCATCGAGATCCTCTGCCCGAAGTGCACCGACCCCCCGGCCACCGCGCCGACCATCGCCCAGTGCCCCGCGAAGAACATCACCGAGCGCATCGCGCCCGATTGCGCGCGCACCTCGGGGAACCACCACGCCCCGAGCACCAGGGTCAGCACCCAGAGCAGCGGCCACGAGGCCACCACCTCGGCCACGCGCACGGCGCGCAGCTCGGCCACCAGGGACCCCGCGAAGGTGAAGCCCAGCGCGCCGAGCACCCAGGGGCTCTCCCACCCGCCGAGGGCGAGGCCCTGCAGGGCCATGAGGATCACCGCGAGCTCGGTGTACCCGAGCGAGAGCGCGGTGACGACGTCGGCGTCGGCGTCGGGGCGGTTGGCGTAGCGCACGAGGAGCGGCTGGAGCGGCGCGCCCACGAGGCGGAGCCCGAGCACCCAGGGCCACGACGCGCCGGGGTACACGAAGAGCAGCGCGAGAACGTCGAAGGTGAAGCCCGCGGGCCACACCCAGCGCTGCCAGGTGAGCTCGCGCATGTGCTCATGAATCGCGCGGCGCTCCGAGGGGAGCCACTCCGCGCGAATCGCCGCGCGCCAGCGCGAGAGCCGCTCGGGGGGAAACGTCACCGGGACCCGAGCGCTCGGCTCGACGTCGTACGCCATGAAGGGGGTGCGAGAGGGTACGCGAGGCGGGCGGCGCTGTCGACGCGCCGGGCGGGGGCGATCAGAACTGCGCGGCCTCGGTCGACTCGTGGAGCGCGAGGGTCGAGGCCTTGCCGCCCGAGAGCACCTCGGCGACGGAGTCGAAGTACCCGGTGCCCACCTCGCGCTGGTGGCGCGTGGCGGTGTAGCCGTCCTTCTCGGCAGCGAACTCGGCCTGCTGCACCTCGGAGTACGCGCTCATGCCGCGCTCCTTGTAGTCGTGCGCGAGGGAGAACATCGCGTAGTTGAGCGTGTGAAAGCCCGCGAGGGTGACGAACTGAAACTTGTACCCCATCGCCCCGAGCTCGCGCTGAAACTTGGCGATGGTGGCGTCGTCGAGGTGCTTCTTCCAGTTGAAGCTCGGCGAGCAGTTGTACGCGAGGAGCTTGCCGGGGAACTTCGCGTGCACCCCCTCGGCGAAGCGCCGCGCCTGGTCGAGGTCGGGGGTCGAGGTCTCGCACCAGAGCACGTCGGCGTAGGGCGCGTAGGCGAGGGCGCGGGCGATGGCGCACTCGACGCCGCCCTTGAGCTGGTAGAAGCCCTCGGCGGTGCGGCCCTTGGAGCCGTCGATGAACGCGTGGTCGCGCTCGTCGACGTCGCTGAGCAGCAGCTTCGCGCTGTCGGCGTCGGTGCGGGCGACGAGCACGGTGGGCACGTCCATCACGTCGGCGGCGAGGCGCGCGGCGACGAGGGTGCGAATGAACTGCGAGGTGGGCACGAGCACCTTGCCGCCCATGTGCCCGCACTTCTTCTCCGAGGCGAGCTGGTCCTCGAAGTGCACGCCCGAGGCGCCGGCGTCGATCATGGCCTTCATCAGCTCGAAGGCGTTGAGGGGTCCGCCGAAGCCCGCCTCGGCGTCGGCCATGATGGGGGCGAACCAGTAGCGCTCCGACTTGCCCTCGGCGTGGTCGATCTGGTCGGCGCGGGTGAGCGCCTGGTTGACCTTGCGCACCACCGTCGGGACGCTGTCGACGGGGTACAGCGACTGGTCGGGGTACATCTGGCCCGCGGTGTTCGCGTCGGCCGCGACCTGCCAGCCCGAGAGGTAGATCGCCTTGAGCCCGGCGCGCACCTGCTGCACCGCCTGGTTGCCCGTGAGGGCGCCGAGGGACGACACGAAGGGCTCCTCGGCCATGAGCTTCCAGAGGCGGCGCGAGCCCACCTGCGCGAGGGTGTGCTCCACGCGGAGCGAGCCCCGGAGGCGCCGCACGTCGGCGACGGAGTAGGGGCGGGTGATGCCGTCGTAGCGCCCCTGCGGCGCGTCGGTCACGTAGGTCTCGGTGCTGGCGTTGGTCATCGGGGTGCTCCTGCGCGTGGGTGTGAGTGAGTCAGAAACCGTTGTGGGACAGTGAGATCGACCGTGTCTACGTCGCGTCGTCGAGCAGCGCGTAGGCGGGGACGGTGAGGAATTCCTCGAAGGTGTCGGCGGTGCTCAGGCGCTCGAACAGGGCGCGGGCCTCGCCGAAGCGGCCGCCGTCGAAGCGCGCGGCGCCGAGCTCCTCGCGCACCCGCGCGAGCTCCTCGTCGAGCACGGCGTGGAGCCGCTCGGCGGTGAGCACCTGGCCGTCGTCGAGGGCGACGCCGTAGCGCACCCACTGCCAGACCTGCGCGCGAGAGATCTCGGCGGTCGCGGCGTCTTCCATGAGGTTGTAGATCGGCACGCAGCCGTTCCCCCGGAGCCACGCCTCGATGTACTGCAGCCCGACGCGCACGTTGTGGCGCAGCCCCGCCTCGGTGCGCGCGCCCTCGTGGACCCTCAGCAGGTCCTCTCGCGTGACCGAGACGTCGTCGCGGGCGTTGTCGATCTGGTTGGCGCCGGGCATGTGCTGGTCGAAGACCTCGCGGGCCAGGGCGACGAGGCCGGGGTGCGCGACCCAGGTGCCGTCGTGGCCGTCGGTGACCTCGCGGAGCTTGTCGGCGCGCACGCGCGCGAGGGCGCGGTCGTTGGCCTCGGGGTCGCCCTTGATCGGAATCTGCGCGGCCATGCCCCCCATCGCGTGCACCCCGCGGCGGTGGCAGGTCTTGATGAGCAGCTGCGAGTACGCCTTGAGAAACGCGCGGTCCATGGTGACCTGCGCGCGGTCGGGGAGCAGCGCGGTGAGGTCGCCGGCGCGGCGCTTGATGAAGCTGAAGATGTAGTCCCAGCGCCCGCAGTTGAGCCCCGCGCTGTGCGCCCGGAGCTCGTACAGGATCTCGTCCATCTGAAACGCCGCCGGGAGCGTCTCGATGAGCACCGTGGCCTTGATGGTCCCCACGGGGATGCCCAGGGCCTCCTGCGCGTGCACGAACACGTCGTTCCAGAGCCGGGCCTCGAGGTGGTGCTCCAGCTTCGGCAGGTAGAAGTACGGGCCCGTGCCGCGGTTGATCTGCTCGCGGGCGTTGTGAAAGAAGAACAGCCCGAAGTCCACCAGCGACGCGGGCGCGTCGCGCCCGTCGACCTGGATGTGCCGCTCGCGCAGGTGCCAGCCCTCGCGGGCGCACGAAGAGCACCGCGGGCTTGTCGACCAGCTTGTACGACTTGCCCGTCTCCGGCGCCGTGAAGGCGATCGTGCGGCGCACAGCGTCGGCGAGGTTCGCCTGCCCGCTCATCACGTTCGACCACGTGGGCGAGTTCGAGTCTTCGAAGTCGGCCATGAACACCTGCGCGCCGCTGTTGAGCGCGTTGATGATCATCTTGCGGTCCACCGGACCGGTGATCTCCACCCGCCGGTTGAGGAGGTCGGCGGGGAGGGCAGCGACCTTCCAGTCCCCCTCGCGCACCGACGCGGTCTCGGGCAGAAACCCGAAGCCCGAGCCGTCGGCGAAGCCCGGCTGCCGCGCCACCCGCGCCGCCATGAGCTCGTCGACCCGCGCCGAGAAGCGACGCACCAGACCCGCCACGAAGCCCAGCGCCTCGCCCGTCAGAACCTCTGCCGCGCGCCCGCCCAGCGAGCCCTCGATCGTCACTCCGTTGTCCATCAGAATCCTCGGTTGTGAAAATTGACCATCGCACCACCCGCGTCAACAATCACGGGATGTGCGATGAATTTCGATGTATTCAGTTGTCACTGTAAATCGGTCACACTGTAAATCTTGTCAACCAGGGAGGTCGTGATGGAGCGGGGCGTGCGGTCGCGGGAGTCGAACATGCTGGGCGCGCGGGTGCGCACCTACCGCCGCGAGCAGGGTCTGTCGCAGGCCGAGCTCGCGACGCGGCTGGGGGTCTCGGCGAGCTACTTGAACCTCATCGAGAACAACCGCCGCCCGCTCCCGGCGGGGCTTCTCTTGAAGCTGGCGACGGAGCAGGGCTTCGACCTCCAGCGCTTCGGCCTCGACGCCGAGCGCCGCCTCGACGCCGACCTGCTCGAGGTCTTCGCCGACCCCCTCTTCGAGTCGCACCGCCTCACCAACGGCGACGTGCGCGACTTCATCGCGGCCTCGCCCAGCGCGGCGCAGGCGGTGCTCACGCTCTACCGCGCGTACAAGCGCTCGCAGGAGAGCGCCGACAGCCTCGCCGAGAAGCTCCACGAGGGCCCCGACGACGGCGCGAGGCTCGACCGCGCGCGCTCGCCCAGCGAAGACGTCAACGACTTCGTGCAGAACCGCGGCAACCACTTCCCCGAGCTCGAAGAGGTCGCCGAGCGCATCTGCGCGGAGGCGGGCATTCGCACCGACGACCTGTACCGCGGCCTCGCGGCGCACCTCGAGAGGGCGCACGGGGTGGAGGTGCGCGTGGTGCGGAGCGTCGACGAGAAGGGCGACGGCACCCTCCGCCGCCTCGACCCCGCCTCGCGGCGCCTGCTGCTCTCAGAGCTCCTGCCCACGCGCTCGCGCTCGTTTCAGCTCGCGCACCAGCTCGCGCTGCTGGAGGCCAAGGCGCTCCTCGACAAGCTCACCGACGACCCGTCGCTGCCCACGCAGGAGGCGCGCACCCTCGCCCGCGTCGCCCTCGCGAACTACACCGCCGGGGCGGTGATGATGCCCTACGAGAGCTTCCTCCAGGCGTGCAAAGACGAGCGCTACGACGTCGACCTCGTCGGGCGGCGGTTTCGCGTGGGCTTCGAGCAGGTGGCGCACCGGCTCACCACGCTCCAGCGCCCGGGCCGGGAGGGCGTCCCCTTCCACATGCTCCGCATCGACATGGCCGGGAACATCTCCAAGCGCTTCTCGGGCAGCGGGATTCGCTTCGCGCGCTTCTCGGGCGCGTGCCCGAAGTGGAACGTCTTCGCGGCCTTTCTCACCCCCGGCATGATCCGCGTGCAGATCTCGCGCATGCCCGACAACGGCGAGTTCTTCTGCATCGCGCGCACCATCCAGAAGGACAGCGGCGGCTACCACCACCAGCCGCCCATCCAGGCCATCGGCCTGGGCTGCCGGCTCGAGCACGCCAGGGAGCTCACCTACGCGGCCGGGATGAACCTCGACGACCCCGCCATCGTGGTGCCCGTGGGGGTCACCTGCCGCACCTGCGAGCGCAGCGACTGCGCCCAGCGCGCCCTGCCCTCCGTGCGCCACCCCCTGCACATCGACGACAACGTGCGGCGGCTCTCGCTCTACATGGGCCCGGCGTAGCGCCGGTCGAGCTCGTTGCTCAGCACGGCCACGGCGTCTTCGGCGTGCACGCTCACGGGGCCGAGACACACCGCGCGGGCGCCGAGCGAGGCCTGCACGGCCTCGGGCATCCCCAGGTGGTCGCCCAGGAGAAACACCGCGCCCCTCGGGAACTCCACGCCGCGCACGTCGTCGCCGCGCTCGTCGAGGAGGAACCTCGGCGCGTCGCCCACGTCGGCCAGGGCGACCTCGAGGCCCCCGTCGGCCACCGCGACCCCCGGCCGCACCACCGTGAACCCCTCGCCCGCGCGCGGCGCGTCGAGGGCCTTCTTCGCGAGCACCGCGAGGCTCCGCTCGTCCGGCCGCAGGAACTTCACCGCCGCCCCCTCCACCCGCATCACCCTCGGCCCCGCCTCGCCGCCGCCCAGCACCAGGTGCACCGTCGCGTCTCGCCGCACGCCGTGCGAGACCAGCAGCGCCGCGCGCAGACACCGCAGCAGCGCGTCGAGGCGGCCGCTGGTGCCCGGGAGGTCGGCGAGTCGAAAATCGCCCGTGGCCTTGCCGCCCACGACGATGTAGCGGCGCAGCGGGGCGCACTCAGGGGCGGTGGGCATGGTGCGCCACCCTTTGCCCCCCGCGGCGACGCCGCGTCAACCCGCGCGCAGAGGGCGCTTGCGGGGATCACCTGTCGCGCCGCACAATGCGAGACGCCATGTCCAGCGGTCCAGCGACCCACTCCCCAAGCCAGTCGTCGGGCGTCGTCAAGCCGCACTGGCTCGGGCGCTACGAGGTGCTCGAAGAGATCGCGCAGGGCGGAATGGCCACCGTCTACCTCGGCCGCGCCCGCGGCGCCGCGAACTTCGAGCGCCTCGTGGCGGTCAAGGTCTGCCTCCCGCACCTCCGCGGCGACGAAGAGTTCTCGGGCATGTTCCTCGACGAGGCCCGCCTCGCCGCGCGGATCCACCACCCCAACGTCGTCGCCACCCTCGACGTCGGCGACGAAGAGGCCCTCTACCTGGTGATGGAGTACATCGAGGGCGACAAGCTCTCGACCCTCATCAAGCGCGCCAGCATCAAGCAGCAGCGCATCCCCCTCGGGGTCACCGCGCGGGTGATGATCGACGCGCTCTCGGGGCTGCACGCCGCCCACGAGCTCAAAGACTCCATGGGCGAGCCGCTCAACCTCGTGCACCGCGACGTCTCGCCGCACAACGTGCTCGTGGGCGTCGACGGCATCGCGCGCATCAGCGATTTCGGCATCGCCAAGGCCGAGGCCCGCGCGACGGTGACCCGCGAGGGCAGCCTCAAGGGCAAGATGAGCTACATGGCGCCCGAGCAGCTGGCGGGCCGCCCCGTCGACCGCCGCGCCGACATCTACGCCGCCGGCGTCGTGCTCTGGGAGTGCCTCGCGGGGCGCAGGCTCTTTCGCGCCGACAGCGAGGTCGAGACCTTCAACCTGGTCTTGCAGAACAAGATCATGACGCCGTCGACGCTCTGGCCCGAGGTGCCGCCCGAGCTCGACGCGATCGTGCTCCGCGCCCTCGCCCTCGACCCCGACAAGCGCTTCGCCACCGCTGCCGAGTTCGCCGAGGCCCTCGAGGAGCTCCCGATTCGCCTCGCGCCCGCGCGCACCGTCGCCAACACCGTCGAAGACCTGCTCACCGACGTGCTCACGCAGCGGCGCGACATCGTGCGGTCGCTCGACAGCGGCAGCGACTCCTTCGAGCCCGGCGCGCTGCGCGCGGCGTACGTCGGGCCGAAGACCATCCCCCCCGGCGCCCTCACCGTGCCGCGAGGCCCGGCTCCGCCGCCCCTCCCCATGGCCGTCGAGGCCGTGACCCCCGAGGCCGTCGCCGAGCCGCCGCCGCGCCGCCGGGGCCTGGCCCTCGTGCTCGCCGCCGTGCTCGGCGCGAGCCTCATCGTGCTGGGCGCCTTCGCGATGCGCCGCCCCGCGCCCGCCCCCCCGCCGCCGGTCGCCGCCGCGCTGCCCGCGCCCCGCCGATGGAGCCGCCGCCGCCGCCCGAGCCGCCCGCCGCGCTCGCGCCGCCGCCGGAGGCGCCCGCGCTGCCCCCGCCGAGGCCGACGCCGGCCCCGCCGCGATCGACCCCGATCCCCCTGCGGCGCAAGCGGTCGCGCGCCCATCGGAGCCTCGGCGCGCGCCGTCGCACCCGCCCCGACGCACCCGTCCTCCGCCGCCGGCGCCCCCGCCGAGCGCGGGTCCCTCCGAGTTTCGCCCCGGCTCGATCTGACGCCGCAGACGATTCGCCTTCGACAGATGTACGGCGGAGCATCGCGGAGGGGTATTCTGCGGGGCGGACCTATGCGTGCGACCATCTTTCCCTTGATCGCGGCCCTCGCGCTCGCCGCGACCCCCGCCGCTTCGCAAGACAACACCGCCTTCGCCCAGCAGCGCTTCACCCGGGGTTCGGGGCTCTACGAGCAGCGCGAGTTCGGCGCGGCGCTCGACGAGTTCCGCGCGTCGCTGGCGCTCTACGGCTCGCCCAACACGCGGCTGTACGTCGCGCGCTGCCTCCGTGAGCTGGGGCGCCTCGACGAGGCCCTGCCCGAATTCGAGCGCGCGATGCGCGAGGCCGCCGACCGGGCGCCCACCGACCCCCGCTACGCCGCGACCCGCGACGCCGCACAGACCGAGATGCTCGCGATCGCCGGGCTGGTCGGGCGGCTGACCCTCACCATCCCCGACGCCCCCAGCGGCGTGGTGGTCCGGGTGAACGACCGGGAGATCCCCCGCGAGGCGCTGGGCGTGGCCTTTCCGGTGATGCCGGGGCACGTGCGCATCGTGGTCGAGTCGGCCGAGCACGAGACCGAGAGCCGCGAGACCGAGATCACCGCGGGCGGCGAGGTCACGGTGGGGGTGGTGCTCCGTCGGCGCGCCGCGTCCAGCTCCGGGCAGACCGAGCTCGAGCGCCCCCCGCCCGTCAGCGTCCCCGCGCCGCCGCCTCCCCCCTCAGGCTTCTCGCGCAACCTCGCGTGGATCGGCTTCGGCGTCGGCGCCGCCGGGCTCATCGGCTTCGCGGCCTTCGGCGCGGCGGCCACCGGGGTGTTCTCCGACCTCGAGGCCCGCTGCGGCAACGCGCCCTGCCCCGAGTCGGAGCGCGGCTCCGTCGACCAGGGACGCACCTTTCAGACCCTCACCAACGTCTCCCTCGGCGTGGGCATCGTCGGCGTCGTCGCCGGGGCGGTGCTCTTCATCACCGGGCGCGGCCCCGAGCCAGAACGCCCTGCGCCGCAGCGGGTTAGCCTTCAGCTCGGCGTCGGCTCCGTCGGCCTCGCGGGGGCGTTCTGATGCGCCGCCTCGCCCTCCTCGCCCTCCTCGCCTCGGGCTGCACCTGGGAGTGGGACCGCTACGAGCCCGTCGCCGGCGGCGGCTCCGACGCGTCCCTCGAAGACCTCGGCGGCCTCGACGCGGCGCCCTTCGACGCGCCCGACGACGTCGGCGTCCGCTGCCAGAGCAACACCGACTGCGACGCCAACGAGCTCGGCCTGCGCGTCTGCGACCTCGCCTCGGGGCGCTGCGTGCAGTGCACCCCAGGCGACGACATCTGCCCCCCGACGCAGTTCTGCGTGGCCTCGACGAACACCTGTCAGCTCGGCTGCCGCAGCGACGAGGCCTGCCTCGCCCTCGCCGCCGACGGCGGCGTCGAAGACGGCGGCGTGAACCTCCCGCGCCGCTGCGACACCGCCACGCGCCGCTGCGTCGCCTGCGTCACCGACGAGCACTGCCCCATCGGCACGCGCTGCATGGGCAGCGTCTGCGTGCCGGGGTGCGACAACACCCGCGGCTGCCCCGCGGGCTCGACCTGCTGCGGCGGCGGGTGCATCGACACCGCGACGAGCCCGGAGAACTGCGGCACCTGCGGCTCGGTGTGCAGCACGGTCAACGGCGTGCCGGCGTGCCTCAACGGCCGCTGCGGCGTGGCGAGCTGCAACGCGCCCTTCGCCGACTGCGACGGCAACGGCGCCAACGGCTGCGAGACCGACACGCAGATCAGCCTCGCGCACTGCGGCGGCTGCGGCGCCGCGTGCCCCTCGCCCCCTGGGGCCACGGCGGTGTGCAGCGGGGGGCGCTGCGGCCTCGGCGTGTGCAACCCCGGCCTGGGCGACTGCGACGGCGACCTGATGAACGGCTGCGAGACCTCGCTCCAGACGAGCCTCGCGAACTGCGGCGCCTGCGGGCGGGTGTGCCAGGTCCCCGGGGGGCTCGCGCAGTGCGTCCAGGGGACCTGCCAGCGCTCGGCGTGCTCCTCCGGCTTCGCCGACTGCGACGGCGACACGGCGAACGGCTGCGAGGTCAACCTCAACAACGACGCCATGAACTGCCGCACCTGCGGCAA
>JAWKRB010000011.1:0-265354 GCA_041389885.1 Polyangiales bacterium
GTGGGTCGCGTCCGCGACGGGCGAGTCGAGTGCCCCTACCACGGCTGGCAGTGGGACCGAGACGGCGTCGGGCGGGTGCCCGCCTCTCCCCGGCACTGCCCGAAGATGACCTCCCTCGACGCGGTCGCGCGCGACGGCGCCGTGTGGGTGCGTCGCCGCGGCGCGAGCACGCGCTTCCCCGCGCTCGACGTGGCGGGTTGGTGGTGCTTCGCGCGGCACCGCCTGCGGGTCAGCGCGCCGCTGGAGCTGGTGCTCGACAACTTCATCGAGGTCGAGCACACGCCCACGACGCACCTGGTGCTGGGGTACGCCAGCGAGTCGATGGCCGAGGTCGAGACGCGCACGACGCTCCGCGACGACGCCGTCGAGGTCTACAACAAGGGGCGGCAGAAGCCCCTCCCGCGGCCGCTCCGCGCCCTCCTCGGTCTGGCCTCAGACGACGACTTCGTCGACCACTGGGTGACCCGCTTCTCGCCGGTCTACACGGTGTACGAGCAGTATCACCTGGGTCGCGCAGACGGCGCGCTGCGCCCCGCGAGGCTGCGCATCGCGGTGTTCTTCAACCCCGTCGACGAGGGCGCGACCGAGCTCGTGGTGCTCGCCTACGCGTCGCAGCCGCCCTGGGGTCGCCTCGGCGCCAACGCCGCCGCGTACCCCCTCGTGCGGGCGCTGCTCGTCGAGGAGCTGCGCCGTGACAAGGCGATGATCGAGTCCCTCGCCGACAAGCGCACGGGCCTCGAAGGCGCGTCGCTGGGGCGCTTCGACAAGGCGCTCGTCGCGTGCCGCGCGCGCATCGAGCGGATCTACCGCGGCGGTGTGTGACTCGGTTGCGCGGGTAGGCTCCGCGTGGTTTGGTCCGACGATGCGCTCGCGCTTGAGCCTCGCAGTCTTCTTCTCTTTCACCCTCTTCGCCGCGTGCTCCAGCGACCCCGTCGTCGGCGTCGACGCGGCCACACAGACCGACGCGTCGGCGAGCGACGCGATCGATCAGGCCGAGCTCATCCGCCGCGGCAGAGTCTCGGCGGCGCTCTGCGCCTTCTGTCATCAAGACCTCCAGGGGCGCTTCGCGGGCCAGACCACGCCTCGCCCGATGAGCACGCAGTACGGCTCCAACCTCACCCCCGACCGCGAGACCGGCCTCGGCGCGTGGACCGACGAGGAGATCACCCGCGCGGTGCGCACCGGCGTCGCCCGCGACGGGCGCACGCTCTGCAACCTGATGACCCGCTACACCGACGGGATGCTCACCGACGAGAGCCTCCGCGGCATCATCGCGTTCTTGCGCAGCGTCGAGCCGGTGCGTCAGCAGATCCCGCAGAGCACCTGCCCCTGAGCGGCGCTACGCCCGCGCGAGGGCGTGCAGCTCGCCCGAGGGCACGACCCGCACGCCCCTGGCGGGCGCCGCCGCGAGCCGCTCCATCGCGGCTGCGACCACCGACGCCTCGATGGGGCGCGACGAGACCCAGCCGAGCAGCGGCGCGAGGGCCCTCGACGCGACGATCGCCGCGCGCTCGCCGGGGCGCGACTCGCTGCGGTCTCCGAGGAGGAGCGAGGGCTGCAGCACCGTCAGCGCGTCGAAGCCCAGCGCCGCGAGCGACGCCTCGACCTCGCCCTTGACGCGGTTGTAGAAGACCCGCGAGCGGGCGTTCGCGCCCAGGGCGGTGACCACGAGGAAGTGACGCACGCCCGAGGCGAGGGCCTCGCGGGCGAAGGCGACGACGGCGTCGTGGTCCACGGCGCGAAAGGCGGCCTCGCTCCCGGCGCGCTTGAGGGTGGTGCCGAGGCAGCAGAAGGCGAGGTCGGCGGCCGGGAGCTTCACGTCGTCGAGGCGGCTGAAATCGACCTCGACCTGCGTCAGTCGGGGGTGCTCGCGGTCGAGGCGGCGGCGGCCGAGCGAGACGACCTCGAGGGCGCCGCCGTCCTGGAGCAGCAGGTCGAGGAGCTGTCCGCCGACGAGCCCCGAGGCGCCGGCGAGGAGGGCTTTCTTTGCGGGTTGCACGGGCGTGAGGATGCACTCCCTTCGGCGCGCCCGCCACGCGTGATAGAAGCGAGGAATGGCCCCGGGTCGAGGTGTTCCTCGGCGGCCCGAACGGATGTTTCGACACCCATAGAGCGGCGGACCATGACGGTTGACGAGTGGAAGTGTCCTCACTGTGGCGCGCGCGCACGCGATCAGGGCAACTGCGTACGCTGCGGCCGCGGGGCAGAGGCTCCGACCGACGCGGTGCTCACCCGGCCGCCGCCGCAGATCTCAGGCGCCCGGGGCGTGCGGCCCTCGGGGCCGGGCGCGAAGTTTCGTCGACGGCACGCGGGGGGCACCTCCGGGCCCCCCAGGGTGAGGGTCGCGGCCGAGCGCGGCAAGGCGCCGATCACGCTCCCTCCGGGCAAGGTGGGAGGGGTCTTTCGGCGGCGGAGCGTCGAGCGAGACGTGGACCGCCTGCAGACCTTCGAGTGGACCGACGAGGAGATCGTCGAGCTCGCGCGCCGGCTGCTGGGGAGCTTCGACGACCTCTACCTCGCGCCGGAGATTCCCGAAGAGAAGCTCGAGGGGTTCTACCGGTCCAGGGGGGAGCTCGCGTCGGAGAGCGACCGGGTGCTGGTGCTCTTCGACGACCGGCTCTTCGGCGGCGTCGGCGACGGCTTCGCGCTGACCTCGCAGAGCTTTCACTGGAAGAACGCCGGAGAGCTCCCGCAGCGCGCGAATTGGGACGAAATTGATCCCGCGGCGCTCGCGTACCAAGACGACACCTGCGCCGTCTGTCTAGAGGACGGCGAGGTGCAGCTCGCGCACAAGAACACCGCGGTCCTCGCGCCTCGACTCCTCGAGCTGATCGCGTGCCTCGCGGCCCTCGCCCAAGACGACGAATGAACCCCCCGCACGGAGCCTCTATGTCCACCCTCGCGCGCGCGGCGCTCGTCGCGCTGTCTCTGCTCGGATGCAACCGCCGTGAGACCTCAACCACCGAGCCGAGCGAGACCACCACGGTGCCGACCACGGTGCCCGCGCCCGACGTCGCGCCGATCCCCGTGGCGCCGATCCCTGTGGCGGCCGCGGCCGTCGACGCCGGGGCGCCGGTGATGCCCACGGCGCCGGGTCCCAACGCGCTCACCCCCGACAGCTCGGTCGCGACCGGCGCCGTCGAGCCTTCGACGCCGCCTCCCGCCGACCCGATGCCCGCGCCCGCGCCGACGCCCGCGCCCGAGAGCCCCGCGCAGGCTCAGCCCTCGACCGCGCCCGCCGCGGGCACCGGGAGCGCCGCGCGCAACACCGAGCTGCTGAACGTCCCCGGGGTCGGCCCCGTGCGCGTTCGCCAGCAGCGTGACACGACGTCGGTGAACGTCGGGGGCATTCGCATCAACCTCCCGATGCAGCGCTGAGCGCTCAGCGCCGCGCGGGGGGCGGGAGCGCCTGCGTGTAGCGCTTCACCATCCGCTGCGCGAAGCGCTCCGCGCTCAGCCCGAGGGCCTCGCGCACGGGGCCCGCGCGGAGCGCCTTGCGGAGCCTCGCAGGGACCTTCTCCGCGAGCCCGTCGAGCCCGCCGGGCAGGTGCTCGTGGAGGCCGCAGAGCGCGCGCAGGTAGCCCTGCCACGACGGCGACGACGCGTGCCCCTCGAGCAGCGCCGAGACCACCGCGGCGTGGCCCCCGAGCGCCTCGCCCTCGCTCTCGGGCGCGAGCAGCGGGTCGCGGGCGATCGAGGCGCCCCAGTCGTCGAAGAACGGGCCGATGCCCAGCAGGAGGCTCCGGCCGAGGCGCAGCGGCCGCGCCGCCCGCAGCGCGAGAAAGCGGTGGTTCTCGCTCGCGGTGACCCGCTTGTTCACCTCCGACACGCGAAGGAACCTCGCGTCGGCGACGGCGGCCTCGTCGTGGCCCAGCCGCCCGTAGCGCCGCTTGATCTGCGCGGCGCGCTCGCTGCGGGAGGGCCACTCGGTCACCACCCGAGAGAGGTCGCCGAGGTTGTGCGCGACCGTCGGAGCGAGGCGCAGGGCGTCGAGCTCGCGGCCCCTCGCGTCGCTCACCGCGTCGAAGGCCGCGGCGTGCCTCGAGAGCAGCGCGTCGATGCTCGCGACGAGCCGCTCGATCTGGTCCTCGGCGCCGAGCTCGAGCGCCCGCCCGAGGGCGCCGGCGCGCACCGAGAGCAGCTCGCCATCGTGCCCGCTCAGGCTCCCCGCCGCCGTGCGCAGAACGCGCGCCGAGACCTGGCTCGCGTCCCAGGCGGTCCACGCCTCCACCGCGTCGACGCCGTGGCGCAGGGTCTCGACGTCGGGGCACGCCTGCCACGCGTGGTGGCGAATGTGGCTGTCGACGTCGGTGGGCACGAAGGTCGCGACGGTGGCGAAGTGCGCCGCCAGGAGCAGCCGAAAGTACCGCCACGACCCGTCGTGCCCGTGGGGCGTCTCGGGGGCGTCGAGGAGCGCGCGCCGCCACGAATTCGAGGGCCCTTCGACGGGGCCGTCGAGGCACCAGGAGGCCGTGTTCTTCACCTGCGCGAGCAGGGTCTCAGGAGCGACGCCGCGAAGTGACACGCCGACGGCACACCACGTCACGCGCGGCCCTGTCAACGACGATGGCCGGCGCGCTACCGACCGCGCCGCGCGTCGATGCGGTAGACGACCGGCGCGGGCTGGGCGCGGCCGCTCAGCCGCGCGGCGGAGATCAACGCGTGCTGCGGGCTCTTCGCGCAGGCCGGGTCGGCCTCGGCGCCGTCGCCGGTGAGCGCGAAGGCCTGGCATCGGCAGCCGCCGAAATCTTCGTCGCGCCGCGCGCAGCTCACGCAGGGCTCGCGCATCCAGGCCGTGCCACGGTAGCGGTTGAAGTCGCGTCCCTCGTACCAGATCTCCCGCAGGGGCCGCGCGAGCACGCGGTCGCGCGCGAGGTCAGGGAACACCTGCGCGCCCGCGCAGGGCAGCGCGACGCCGTCGGGGGTCACGGTGATGAAGCGCCGACCCCAGCCGTCGTTGCAGGGCGAGGGGAGGTCGGCGAACCAGTCGGGCATCACCCAGATCACCTCGCAGCGGCCGCGCAGGCGGACGCGCGCCTCGGCGGCGACGTCGGCGTTGCGCGCCACCTGCTCGCGCGTGGGCATGAGCGCCTCGCGGTTGACCCGCGCGCTGCCGTGATACTGCGTGTTCGCGAGCTCGAGGCGCTCGGCGCCGACGCGCTCGGCGAGGTCGATGAACCCCGCGGTCTGGTCGATGTTCGCGCGGTGGAGCACGGCGTTGAGCGAGAGCGCCGCGCCGGCCTCGCGCACCCACCCGCAGGCGAGGAGCTTGCGCGCGTGGACCTCGACGCCCGCGAGGACGTCCGCGGCGGACGCGTCGAGGTCCTGCACGCTGATCTGCACGTGGTCGACGCCCGCGTCGACGAGGCGCTCGAGCCGCGCGCGCTCGAGCCCCCACGCCGAGGTGATGAGGTTCACGTAGAGCCCCGCGTCGCGCGCCGAGGCGACGATCGACTCCAGGTCCGCGCGGAGCAGCGGCTCTCCGCCCGAGAGGTGAACGTGCAGCACGCCGAGCGCGGCGGCCTCGGCGAACACCCGCGACCAGTCGGCCGCGGCGAGCGCGTCGGCGTGGTCGCGCCAGGAGGTCGGGTTGGAGCAGTAGCCGCACCGCAGGGGGCAGCGGTAGGTCAGCTCGGCGACGAGGGCGAGGGGAGGGGTCACGGCGCGGCCCCCACGCCCTCGACGAAGCCCCGCGCGCCGAGCCGCTCGAGCAGCGCGCGCACGTCGTCGAGCACCACCGACGGGTCAGGCGCGCCGTGCCGCTGGGCGAGCTCGTCGGCGATGCGCCGGAGCGTGCGCGCGCCGTCGACCAGCGCGAGCACCTCCGCCGCGCTCTCGTTCAGCACCAGCACGCCCTCAGGAAAGAGCAGCACGTGGCCGCCGCGGGCGGGGTCGGCGCGCAGGCGCACGCGGCGAGCCAGGCGTGGGGCGTTCGCGTCGTCGGTCACGCCAGAGCCATACGTTTCTTGACGCTCCGCCGCCAGCGCCGTCGTCTCGCTTGACCGAGGGGCCGCAGGGTCACTAGGTTCGCGGGGCGTCCCTGACGTCACGAGGAGCTCGACACCCCATGAAGAACCAACGACAGCGCAACAACACCGAGCCGAAGCGCGGCGAGACCGCGACGGCGCCCTCCCGGGGGACCTGGACCCGCCCTGACTTCACCGAGGTGCTGGTCTGCGCAGAGATCGGCGCCTACGCGTTTCGCGCGAGCTGACGCGTCGCGCGCGCCATGCGAATCCTCGTCCTCGGCTCCGGCGCGGGCGGCGGTCTCCCTCAGTGGAACTGCGGCTGCCCGGGTTGCCGCGCGGCCCGTGAGGGCCACCCCGAGGTGACCCCTCGAAGCCAGTCGTCCATCGCCGTGAGCGCCGACGGCGAGCGCTGGCTCTTGATCAACGCCTCGCCCGACGTGCGCAGCCAGCTCGCCGCCGCTCCGGCCCTGCACCCCAAGGCGCTGCGGCACTCGCCGGTCGAGGCCGTGGCGTTGAGCAACGCCGACATCGACCATTGCCTCGGGCTGGTGGTGCTCCGCGAGGGCGGCGCGCCGCCGATCTACGGCACGAGGCGCACCGAGCGGGCGCTGCGCGAGGGGCTCCGCATCCTCCCGGTGCTCGGCGCGTACGGCGCGGTGCAATTCCGCCCCGTGAGGCTCGACGAGGAGATCGCCTTCGCCGACCGGGAGGGCCGCCCCCTGGGGGTGACCGGGAGGGCCTTCGCGGTGGCGAGCAAGCCGCCGCCGTACATGCTCCCCCTGCTCAGCGGCGACGAGGCCCGCGATGACCTCGCGGGAGACACCGTGGCCTGGGTGCTCCGGCAGGGAGGCGGCCCCTCCGTGGTCTACGTGCCCGGCGTGAAGGTGCTCGACGAGCGGCTTCGGCGCGAGGTCGCCGCCTCGGCGCTCACGCTCATCGACGGGACCTTCTGGCGCGACGACGAGCTCACGTCCCTCGGCGCGTCGACCAAGACCGCGAGGGACATGGGGCACGCCCCCCTCGACGGCGCCGGCGGGATGACGGAGTTCCTCGAGTCGATCCCAGGTCCGCGTAAAGTGTTGATTCATATCAATAATTCAAACCCCATCCTCTGGGAGCGGGGCGAGGCCCGCGCGTCGGTCGAGGCTCGAGGCGTCGCCGTCTCTCACGACGGCCTCGCCCTCGAGGTCTGACGGCGGTCGGCTCGCTCGCGCGCGCGGTGACAATCGCGGTACGCTGCGCGAGATGGATCGACGCACTTCTCTTCGCATGATCATGGCGAGCTCTGCGGTCGCCGCGGCGTGCTCTGGCAACACGGTCACTCCCTTCGGCGCCGACGCGGGCGAGGCGCCGCGCGACGCACCCGTCGCGCGCGACATCGTGAACGCGCGCTGCGCGGCCGACGTCGACACCGACATGGACGGCGTCGACAACGCCACGGAGTGTCGCATCGGCACCGACCCCACGCGCGCCGACACCGACGGCGACGGGATCAGCGACGGCGACGAGCTGGCCTATCCCCGCGCGTGCGTCGCGGAGAACCCGGGCGATCAGCGTCGACCGCTGGTGGCGTGCACCGGCGACGGCGCGGGGGTCTGCCAGACCGGCGAGCGCTGCTCGGGGCTCAGCCCCATCGCGCGCGACACCGACATGGACGGCGTCGACGACCGGGGCGAAGACATCGACGCCAACGGCGTGATCGACGCCGAGCGGGGAGAGACCGACCCCCGGCTCCAGGACACCGACGGCGACGGGCGGCCCGACAGCGACACCGGGGTGCAGATCTGCCGCCCCGCGGGGCTGGTGCAGCCCAACCAGCAGCAGCTCCCTTCGGCCGACGTGCAGCTGGGCTTCGACCCCGCCTGGGGCACTCCGAGGAGCGTCGGCGGCGACAACCGGGGCGCGCTGCTGCTTGACGACGTCGAGACGCAGGTCGCCGCGCTGGTCGCCCAGCGACCCGCGATGGGCGACGTGCGCGCCGAGGCGATGAGCGCCGAGACCGAGCTCACCGCCGCGGTGCGCGCGGCGATCACGGGGCTGACGATTACCCCGGTGCTCGTCGGCCAGGCGATCACCACCCACGAGATGCACTCGGCGCTGAACTCGGTCTACCGCGTCGCGGGGCGCACCTCGGCGGGCGCCGTGCGCGACGCCGCGGTGAGCGCGCTCGTGGGCATGGACGCGCCCGCGGGCACCCCCGACGGCTTCACCGTCGGCGAGGCGTTCTACCTCGAGGTCACGACGATCCTCCGCACCGACTCGACGCGGTCGAGCGTGGTCGTGGCCGTCTCGCCGGTCGCCGACTTCGACGACCGCACTCGCGCGACGGCGATTCGGGTGCGCGACCTCACGAACACCACCGGCGTCGCGGCGATGGCCCGCACCCTCGACCACCAGTGCCCGCGGCTGATGGCCGAGCGCTCGGCGATGGCCGACTTCCTCTGGCTCGTCGACACCTCCGGCAGCATGGGGCCGCACCAGGAGCGCCTGGGGAACACCGCCAGCCGCTTCTTTCAGGGGCTCACCGAGGCCGGCGTTGATTTTCGCGTGGGCGTCCTCGAGGCGGGCAGCGGCGCGCTCAACCTCGACACGCCGGGCTTTCGCTGGATCGGCGGCGAAGACCCGATGGGCGCGCAGTCGATGGCCTTCCAGGTCACCACCGGCCGCTACATGAACAACGCGATGGACAGCGCGCGCCCCTACGCGTTCCCCGGGGGCCTCGAGGAGCCCATCGCGGCCTCGGTGATCTCGGTGGAGCAGTTCCGCGACCGGGCGGCGCGGGGCGAGACCAACCCCGACCGCACGCTCCGCGAGGGCGCGACGGTGGTGACCTTCCTGGTCACCGACGAGCCCGGCACCAACGACGACAGCCGGTACTTCAACACCACCGCGCAGCGCATGCGCTGGGGGGCTGACTACCCCACGAGGCTCCAGAACGTGGTCCGTTGGTTCGTCGACAACGAGGTCAAGCCCTTCGGCCTGGTCGAGGTGTCGACGACGCCCTGCGCGTCCAACGCCGTGGCCGACTTCGCGCGCTGCGCCATCGAGGGCGCGGGGGGCGCGACGATCCCGATCCGCACGGCGACCGACATGGAGGTCAGCTCCGCGATGGCGCGCATCGTCGAGACCGTGGCCGGCGCGTCGAGCCAGTTTCGGCTGACCCGCACCCCGATCTCCTCCACGCTGCAGGTCACCGTCGGCGGGCGCGTGGCGCCGCGCTCGCGCTCGCAGGGCTTCGACTACGATCCGAGCGCGCGCTCGGTGGTGTTCTACGGATCGATGTTCCGCCCGCGGGTCGGTGACCCCGTGGTGATCTCGTACCGCGTGTGGGCCGGCTCGCTGGGGTGACAGCGATGTCAGGTTGCGCGAGGCGCGGGTCTTGAGGCATCCATAAAGAGCCGACGACATTTCAACTCACAGGAGAGCGCGTCATGAGCTACCGGGATCCCCTCGATGCGATGCGAGCTGAGAATGAGTGCCTCAAGTCCGAGCTGCGACTGACCCAGGAGGCGCTCGACCACGTGCTGTCCAACGGCGCAGAGGCCGGCTGCGACGCGGCGAGGGGGCGCTGGTCCCTCGGCGTGCGCTGCCTCGGCGGGCTCGCGATGATGGCGCCCTTCCTCCTGATGACCGCCCTCTGCGAGCACCGCATGGCGCCCCGTCACCACAGCCCCGGCGCGCCGCTCCCCGCCGCCGCGGCGGTCACGGCCTTCGCGCCGGTGGGCGGCTGCGCGAGGGCGCGCCCGCACGTCGGCTTCGAGCGCTTCACGACCGCGGTCGAGCGCCCGGCGACGGTGACGGAGTCGTCGAACCTCCCTTCGGCCCGCGTGGGCCAGCGCTGCACCGTGCGCGTCGCGCCCGTGTCCATGCTCGATTTCAACTGCCACGTCGACGTGATCTGCGACGGCTCGGTGCTCTACGGCGTTCACCCGATGGGCTACGCGCACTGCGACGTCGAGGGCGCCGCGCCCATCGCCGCGCGCGACCCGTACCCCACGGGCGAAGACGGCGACCCCGCCGTGTACGTCGACATGCGGTCCTCGCGCGTGGTGGTCGAAGACTCCCGCGGCGGCCAGGCGACCCGCGCCGTGCTCCGCCTCGACGCCTCGACCACGCCCTGATCCGCCCGACGCCCTCTCCGCTCCCAAGGGGTGCCCCCGTGAAGCCTCGACCTCTCGCCGCGCTCTCGCTCTCCCTCTCGTGCCTGCTCTCCCTCGCCGCGCTCGGTCACGCGCAGCCGCGCTCGGGGAGCCCGCCCGAGACGCTGGGCTCCCCCAGCACCGCGATTCGCCGGCAGACGGCGGCGGGCGCGTCGAATTTCGGCGCGATCCCCGTCGAGCGCGAGGTCCCTCGGGGGGAGGTGGGCGGCACGGGCGAGGTGATCTCGCGCGGTCCGCAGACGCAGCTCCGGGGCGGCACGCAGCCTCCGCCCGACGCGATCGACATGTCGCGCCCCATCGGGCCGGGCGACGTGGCCCGCATCGTGCGCTCGAAAGACGCGCAGTTTCGCGCCTGCTACGAGCAGGGGCGCGCGCGGGTCAGGGCGCTGCAGGGCAGGGTCAACATGCGCTTCACGGTGCGCCGAGACGGCTCCCTCGACGGCATCGACGTGAGCGGTCTGCCCGCGGCGCCCGAGGTCGCGACGTGCATCCGCGAGCGGCTCGCCGCGCTGCGGCTCCCGCGGCCGCAGGCGGGGGCGTTCTCGTTCAACACCGGGATGAACTTCTCGCCGCCCGCGCCGCCGCCGCGCGCCCGCCCTCGCCGCGCGCCGCGGCGTTGATCGCGGAGACGTGACGTGGTGCTCTCCCGCGCCACGCTATGAGCCAGAACGAACCGCCTCTCGCGCGCAGACTCCCCCTCGACGGCGAGGTCCTCGGCTCCGACGAGATGTTCACGCGCTTCGTGGACTACACGTCTGAGCGCGGCCTGGCGCTCTACCCCGCGCAGGAGGACGCGCTCCTCGAGATCGCCGCGGGCCACAACGTGATCCTCAACACGCCCACGGGGAGCGGCAAATCGCTCGTCGCGACGGCGCTGATCTTTCGCGCGATGTGCGAGGGCCGCAGGGCGATCTACACGTGCCCGATCAAGGCGCTGGTGAACGAGAAGTTCTTCGCGCTCTGCGACGACTTCGGCCCCGAGCGGGTGGGGATGCTCACCGGCGACGCGGCGATCAACCGCGACGCGCCGATCCTCTGCTGCACCGCGGAGATCCTCGCCAGCATGTGCCTCCGCGAGGGGCACCTCGCGCCGGTCGACTACGTGGTGATGGACGAGTTCCACTACTACTCCGACCGCGAGCGCGGCGCGGCGTGGCAGATCCCGCTGCTGGTGCTCTCGTCGGCGACCTTTCTGCTCATGTCCGCGACGCTGGGCGACACGGAGTTCTTCGAGCGCGCGCTCAAGAGCCTCACCGGGAGGCCGTGCGCGACCGTGAGATCGACGGTGCGTCCGGTGCCCCTCGATTTCGTCTACGCCGAGACCGCGCTGCAAGAGACGGTGAGCAAGCTCATTCAGAACGGTCGGTACCCGATCTACCTGGTGAACTTCACCCAGCGCGCCTGCGCCGAAGAGGCGCAGAACCTCATGAGCGTCGACTGGAGCACCAAGGAGGAGAAGCGCGCGATCGCCGAGGCGCTGCGCGGCGAGCGCTTCGACAGCCCCTACGGCAAGGAGGTGCAGCGCTTCGTGAAGCACGGCCTCGGGCTGCACCACGCGGGGCTGCTCCCGCGGTACCGACTGCTCGTCGAGAAGCTCGCGCAGCAGGGGATGCTCAAGGTGATCCTCGGCACCGACACCCTCGGCGTGGGGGTGAACATCCCGATTCGCACGGTGCTCTTCACCAAGCTCTGCAAGTGGGACGGCGAGAAGACGGCCATCCTCACCGTGCGCGATTTTCACCAGATCGCGGGGCGCGCGGGGCGCAAGGGCTTCGACACGCAGGGCTGGGTCGTCGCGCAGGCGCCCGAGCACGTCATCGAGAACCTCAAGCTCGAGGCCAAGGCCGGCGGCGACCCCGCGAAGCTCCGCCGCATCGTGCGGCGAAAGCCCCCCGAGCGGGGCTACGTGCACTACGACCGCGCGACCTTCGAGCGGCTGATCGCGTCGCAGCCCGAGCCGCTGCGCTCCCGCTTTCAGGTGACGCACGGCCTCGTGCTCAACGTGCTGCAGCGCCCCTCGCGGCGACCGCACGACAACTGTCGGGGGCTGCGCCGCCTCCTCCGCGCCTCGCACGGCACCGACGTCGATCGACGTCGACGCGGCGTCGAGGCGCTGCAGCTCTTCAGGTCGCTGGTCGAGGCGGGCGTGCTGCGCAAGACGCGCCGGGACGACGGCGACCGGTGGGAGGTCGACGCCAGGCTCCAGATCGACTTCAACATCCACAACACCCTGGCGATGTGGCTCCTCGACACGCTGCCGAAGGTCGACCGCGAGGGGGAGACCTACGCCCTCGACGTGGTGACCCTCGCCGAGGCGATCTGCGAGAACCCCGACGTGGTGCTGATGCGCCAGCTCGACCGCATCAAGACCGAGGCCATCGCCGAGATGAAGGCGCAGGGGATGGAGTACGACGAGCGCATGGCCGAGCTCGAGAAGCTCGAGTACCCCAAGCCCCACAAGGACTTCATCTACGCCACCTTCAACGATTTCGTGCGGGTGCACCCCTGGGTCGGCGAGGAGAACATCCGGCCCAAGTCCATCGTGCGCGAGATGTTCGAGAGCTACCACTCGTTCGCCGACTACGTGCGGGAGTACGACCTGCAGCGCAGCGAGGGCGTGCTGCTGCGGTACCTCTCGGACGCGTACAAGACCCTCGTGCAGACCGTGCCCGCCGCGGCGCGGGACGAGCAGCTCGTCGAGGTCATCGCGTACCTGCGCACGATGCTCCGCGAGGTCGACTCGTCGCTGCTCGACGAGTGGGAGCGCAAGCACGTGCTCGACGACGACCAGGTGCCCGTGCCCGTCGACCTGCGCGACGAGGCCGCCGCCGCGGAGGCGGCGAAGCCCGACATCACCCGCAACCGACGGGCGTTCATCGCCGCGATCCGTCGGCAGCTCTACAGCTTCTTGAAGTCGCTCTCGAGCCGCGACTACCTCACCGCCGCGCGCTACCTCGAGGCCGACCCCGAGCTCGGCGGCGCCTCCGCCGAGGACCTCAAGGCCGCCATGGAGCCCTTTCACGAAGAGCACGCGGTCATTCGCGTCGACCACGCGAGCCGGGCGCCGGCGAACACCCACCTCGTCGAGGAGGGCGCCGAGTCATGGCGCGTGCGGCAGGTCATCGTCGACGGCGACGACGACAACGACTGGTTCGTCGAGGTGCGCGTCGACCTCCCGCGATCGCGCGAGGCCGAGCGCGTGGTCATGCACCTCGAGGCCGTCTCGACCTGAGCCGCGCAATTCGCGCGGGGCGCTTCACCAGGGAGCTCCAGCGCCGCAAGTCTTCGGCGGACAGGGTATGACTCCACAGGGATACCGCTGTGTTGGAGGGGGGTTAGCCTCTGTGCTCGCGTCGCCTGAGGCTCAAGGCGGCGAGAGAGGAGCCCCCGAGTGTCGAGCGAGAGAGTTCTTGGTGAGTCGGTGCGAGCGCTTCGGGCGCTGTGTCATTTCACCCGTGAGGGCCTCGCGATGCGCGCGGGCCTCGGCGGGGGCGCGCGCGTGGTCGCCGCCATCGAGCGCGGCGCGCTGCAGCCCGACCGGGTCACCGTCGACGCCCTCGCGAAGGCCCTGGGGGTTGAGCCCGAGGCGCTGCTGGCGGCGGAGGTCGACGCGGAGTGACGCCCGAGGCGCACGCGACCCCTGAAATGACGAAAGCCCTTCAGAGAAGGGCTTTCGAGGGTACCGGCGGTCGGAATTGAACCAACGACCTTGGGATTATGATTCCCCTGCTCTAACCGACTGAGCTACACCGGCGATGGGTTGCGGAGACTGTCAAATCGCCTCGGGCTTGTCAAGCCTCGTCGAGGCTCCGGGGCGAACGATTCGCGTTCCCGTCGACCGCGGGGCGGTGGTACGACGTCGGTCCCTTGACGATGAGCGACGCCGCCACGGGTGACCGAGACCGACTGCTTGAGCACTTCGGTCGCCGCTATGCCAACGGTGAGTTCTTGTTTCGCGAGGGCGATCCCTCGCGCGAGGTCTTCATGCTCCAGGAGGGGCGGGTGCGCGTCGCCAAGCGCGTGCGCAACCTCGAGCGGTCGATGCAGATCCTTCGGCCGGGCGACCTGTTCGGCGAGGGCGCGCTCGTGCCCTCGTCACCCCGCACCGCCAGCGCCATGGCGCTCTCGGACGTGCTGGTGCTCGCCCTCGACCCCGACACCTTCGGGCAGCTCCTGCAGGGGAGCTCTCAGGTCGCGCTCCGCCTCGTGCAGCAGCTCGTGCGCCGGCTGAGAGACTCCGAGGAGCAGGTCGAGAACCTGCTCATCCGCGACCCGCTCTCGAGGGTGGTGAACGTGCTGCTGCGCCTCGCCTCGGAGACCGGCCGCAGCGCGGGCTCGGCGAACATCACCGTCTCTCCCCTGGAGCTCTCCGCGCGCTCGGGCCTCGACGTCGAGACCGTGAAGCGCAGCGTGATCACCCTGCGCGAGGGGCAGTACATCCGCATCGTCGAGGAGCGCGTCGCCATCGACGACCTCGACGCCCTCCGACGCCTCTTCTCCGTGCTCGGGATGAAGGAGCAGCTCCGGGGTTAGGCGTCGGGTACCCCCAAGGCGCCGTGTCAAATTCCCTGTTGACCGTCGTCTGGTGCTTCGGGTAGATCTCGCTCCCTCGTAGCTGAGTTTGGATGAAGAAGTGCCTGCGAACCCACCCACCAGGGGCAGCGGCCTCTCAACCTCGACCGTCGCCTGCTTGATCGCTTATTTGGCCTGCGGCGGATGGTCCTGCGCGGGCATGAGTGAGGAGTCGAGGCTTCAATCACAGGCTGACGTGGATTTGGGACGCGCCCAATACGCCGACGAGAACAACCCCGCCGCCGCGATCACGTCGTGGGAGCGGGCCATTCGTCGCAACCCTGAGAACGCCGAGGCCCACCTCTATCTGGGTCAGGCGCTGGGGGAGCTCGGTCAGTTCGAGCGCGCCGAGGCGCTGCTCCGCCGGGCCGAGGCGCTCTACCTCGCGCAGTCGGCCGAAGACGAGCGCCTCCGGGTGCCGCTCACCGAGGCGCGCAACACCCTCGGCGCCGTGCTGATCAACCAGCGTCGCTACGACGAGGCCATCGCCCTGCTGCGCGCGGCCTCCCAGGAGATCACCTACCGGTCGCAGCACCTGGTGCTGGGCAACCTCGGCCTCGCGCTGCTCCGCAAGGGCAGCCTCGACGAGGCGGTGGTGATCCTCGAGCGTGCGGTGGCCCTCCAGCCGAACTTCTGCGTGGGCTTCACGCGCCTCGGTGAGGCGCGGCTGCTCCAGTCCGACCCGACCCGCGCGGTCGAGGCGCTCGACCGGGCGCTGGGCGTTCAGCAGCGCGGCTGCGATTCGATTCAAGAGGCGTGGCTCCTTCGTGGGCGCGCCCACGCGGCGCTGCAGCACGCCGATCAGTCGGCGGCGGACCTCCGCCGCTGTGGAAGATCGCGCCGCGGTCTGCCGAGGGCAGTCGTGCGCGCGTCTCCAGGGGGCGGGGGCGCCGTGAGCGTCGCCCTCCGCCCGCGTTTCGTCCGCGGTCCCAGGCGCCGCGAGGCGAGGAGGCCCTAGCGTGGAATCCATTGGTACGTGGCTCCGGCGTGAGCGAGAAGTGCGAGGCGTCTCTCTCGAAGAGGTCGCTGACGCGACGCGCATCCCGGTGCAGTCGCTCGCCAGCATCGAGGAGGGCCGCTTCGACGAGCTCCCTGGCGAGGTCTTCGTGAAGGGCTTTCTGCGCTCCTACGCGCGCGCCGTGGGCATCGCCGGCGACGACGTGCTCGCGCGGTATGGCATCGAGGTTCGCGCCCGCGACGTGAAGACCCTGGCGGTGCGCCCTTCGCTCCCTTCCCTGACCGCAGCCGTCGCTTCGGGCTGGCCATCGCGCTGGTGGTGTTCGGCATCCTGGCGACCCTGGCGATCTCCTTCCTCCTCCGGCCCCGCACGCAAGACGGCCCCGAGGTCCTCAGCGCGCTCCCGGCGGCCACGAGCGCTCAGACCGGGTGAGCGAGCACCGCGCGCGGAGCTTCGTCCTCGGGCGCACGGTGGCGCGCGAGAGCGACCTCCGCGCGCTGCTGCTCACCGAGCACGGCGCGCGCATCACGTGCTGGCGCACGGCGCTCAGCGAAGCTCCAGGCGCTTTCCCGCCGGCCTCATGCCCCTCGCGATGTACGACGCGACGTGGACCGAGGGGCGGCGGGGACTCCGCCTCGACGAGGCGCTGGTGCTGCGCGCCTGGCCCGCGCTCCTCGACGAGCTCCGGCGCAACACCGCGGCGGTGATCGGCACCTGCATCTCCGCCGAGATGGCCGAGTCTGAGCCGGGCGACGGCACGGCCTTTCTGCTCCTGGGGGAGCTCTTCGAGGACCTCTCCCGCGAGCCGGCCGACCGCGCCGCGGGCCGGCTCGTGCGCTTCGCCTTCGAGTCGCTCTCGCACTCGGGAGCGCCATCGCCCTCGACCGCTGCGTGCGCTGCGACACGCCCGCCCCTGAGGGCGCCCTGGTGACCGTCGATCCCCGAGAGGGGGCGTGGTCTGCCGCGGCTGCGGCGGGGGGCCCTACCGCCTGCGCGCGGCCGATCGAAGCGCGCTGCGTCGTTGTCTCCACGGGGAGGGCGAGGCGCTCGACCCGGCGATGGTCCTCGTGTGCGCGTCGATCATCCGCGGCGTGTCGGAGCGCGCCGCGAGCACCTCGAGCGGGGCGCGGCGATCTTCGGCGCGTCACGAAAGGTGGCGCACGAGGTGGGGACCCAGGCGGTTCGTGAGGGCGAGGGGTAGCCGCTGCCAGGTCTGAATGACCCGCTGGTACTTCGGGTTGTCGGGGCGCACGTCGGGCACCGCGGCGCCCTCGGCGAGGAGGTAGTGGTAGGCGAGGGGGTGCGGCTCCGCGCCCCAGTTCTTCTTGAAGGCGTAGGTGCCCGTGTCGACCGACGACCGACCGAAGCTGAAGCGCTTGTAGCCCAGCCGAATCGCCTCGCGGATGACCGTCCAGTACAGCAGCATGTTGGGGCGCAGGCGGTTCATCGCGTGGAGCGTGCCCGCGCAGGGGATCTCCAGCGTGTCGCCCATCCCGGCCAGAAAGCCCCCGCCCACCGGCCGGCCCTCGTAGCGCACGACGCAGAAGAAGCTGCGCTCGGGCATGCGCGTGAAGCACTCGGCGAAGAGGGCCTCGTCGTGGCAGGGGCTGCCGAGGTCGCGCATCACCGAGGCGTAGGCCCGGTGAAACTCGGGCAGGAGCTCGAGGCCGCCGAGGGTCGCCGACATCCCCTCCTTCTCGGGCCGGCGGATGTCGGCGCGGAGCTTGGGGCCCACGCGCTTGAACAGCTCCTCTTCGGTGCTCGGGAGCTCGAGGCGCATCAGCACCTTGTCGTCGCGGGAGGGCAGGCCCAGGTCGGGGACGGCGTGGGCGTGGCGCAGCTCGACCCGACGCGCCCCGGCCGCGCGCATCGAGGCGCGGGCCGCGCTGATCGTCGCGCGAAACGCGTCGTCGCCGTCGGCCAGCACGCCCGCGTGGCCGAACCAGGGCAGGGAGACGAGGCTCACCCCGCCCAGGGGGCTCACGATGCGGCAGAGCGGGAGCACCGCGCGCACGCGGAGGCCGTCCATGGCGATGAGGGGGCGCCACGAGGTGCCGTAGGCCGCGCGAAACGCGCCTCCCCACTCCCAGCGGTGGTAGACCTGCGCGTCGGGGTGGCGGTCGACGAAGCCGTTCCAGCGAGCCTGGTCGCTGTCGACGGCGGGGCGCACGGAGATGTCGAGTCGGGTGTGTACGTCCATGGCGTCGATCGCTCGCGGGCGATGGTGCACGCCAGCGCCGCGCGCTCGCAAGGTCAGATCGCGCATGGACCTCGCTGGCGCACTCTGGCATGACCGCAGAGGAGGATCGGAGACCCCAATGCCCGCTCTACCCAACGCGTTGACCGTCGATGTCGAGGAGTACTTTCAGGTCGAGGCCGTCGCCCACCGGGTGCACCGCGACGAGTGGGACCGCCTCGAGTCTCGCGTCGCGTGGCAGACCGCGCAGCTGCTCGACCTCTTCGCGAGGGAGGGGGTGCGCGCGACCTTCTTCACCCTGGGGTGGGTCGCGCGGCGGCAGCCGGCGCTGATCCGCCGCATCGTCGCCGGGGGGCACGAGCTCGCGTGCCACGGCGACTCACATCGGATGATCACGTCGATGACGCGCGAGGCGTTTCGCGAGGACGTGCGCCGCGCGAAGCAGACCCTCGAGGACCTCGGCGGGGTCTCGGTCGAGGGGTACCGCGCGCCGACCTTCTCCGTGGTCGAGCGCACGCTCTGGGCCCTGGACGTGCTGCGCGACGAGGGCTTTCGCTACGACGCCAGCGTGTTCCCGATTCGTCACGACCGCTACGGTATCCCCGACGCGCCGCGCAGGCCGTACCGCATCGAGCGGGGCGAGGGCGCGGGGCTGGTGGAGTTCCCGTCGTCGACGATGCAGGTGCTCGGTCGCAACCTCCCCGTCGGCGGCGGCGGGTACCTCCGGCTCCTCCCCATGGGCTACACCCGCGCGGCGCTCTCGCGCATCGCGCCTGAGGGACCCTTCATGGTGTACCTGCACCCCTGGGAGATCGACCCGAGGCAGCCGCGCTTCGGGCTCCCTCGGCTCGCGACGCTGCGGAGCTACCACAACCTCGACCAGATGCTCCCGCGCCTCACCGAGCTGATCCGCGCGTACCCCTTCGACACCGCGGCCGCGTCGCTGCGCGCGCTGGGGCTGCTCCCGAGCGTCGAGGGTCCCCGCGCCGAGGCGCCCGCGGCGTGAGCGAGCGCGGCTTCGTGGTCTTCGGCGACGACTGGGGCGCCCACCCGTCGAGCGTGCAGCACATCTTTCGGCGCGTGGCGCGCACGCGGCGCACGGTGTGGGTGAACACGCTGGGGCTGCGCCCTCCGCGCTTCGACCGCGCGGACCTCCACCGCGTGGTGAAGAAGCTCCGTCGATGGGGGCGCACCGAGCCCGCGTCGACGACGCCGGACCCGGCGCGGGGGCTCGACCTGCACGTGGTGTCTCCGCCGATGTCCCCGTGGGCGGCGCCCACGCTCCTGCGGGCGCTGAACCGCGCGTCGGTGCGAAGGACCGTCGAGGCCGCGCTGGACCGCTTGAACATGCCCGCGCCGATCGTGGTGACCACGGTGCCGAACGGCGTCGACGGCGCCGGGCTCGGCGGCTCGCAGGCCCTGATCTACTACTGCGTCGACGATTTCACGAGCTGGCCGGGGGTCGACGCCGAGCTCGCGCGCTCGATGGAGGCCGAGCTCCTCGACGTCGCCGCGGGGGTCATCGCCACCAGCGCCCACCTCGCGGCGACGCGGCGGCCGCGCAGGGGCGAGACCGTGGTGCTCCCGCACGGCGTGGACGTGGCGCACTTCTCGAGGGCCAGCGACGCAGGCACCGCGGTCTTTCCTGGGCTTCGTCGGGGGCGGCCCCTGCTGGGCTACCTCGGGCTCCTCGACGAGCGGATGGACGTCGCGCTCGTCGCCGGCGCGGCGAGGCGCAGGCCCGACTGGGACTTCGTCTTCGTCGGCCCCACCGACCGCGCGCCCGACCGACGGCTCCTGCGCGACAACGTCCGGCTGCTGCCGTCGGTGCCCTACGACGCGCTGCCCTCGGTGCTCGCGGCCTTCGACGTCGCGCTGCTGCCCTACGCGCGCAACGAGCTCACGCGGTCGATCAACCCGCTGAAGCTGCGGGAGTACCTCGCCTCGGGGCGCCCGGTGGTGTCGACCTCGCTGCCCGAGGTCACGCGCTACGCGCCCGAGGTCGAGATCGCCGACGACGTCGACGCCTTCGTCGACGCGGTGCAGCGCTGCCTCGGGGGCCCGCGCGACCGACGCGCGGCGCGCGCGGAGATGCTCGCGGGCGAAGACTGGGACGACCGCGCGGCGCAGTTCCTCGACGCGGTGAACGCCGCCGTGGCGGGCAGGGTCGCGCCGGGGGGAGACAGGGTGATTCGATGAGTCCAGAGGAGCTGATCGATCGGGTCGACGTGCGCAACGCGAGGCTCTGGCTGCCGGGGCTGATTCGGTCCAACGCGCGGCGTGAGCGGCCCGACTCGACCCGACCAGTGCACCTGTATTTCTGCGTGGCCGACCACTTCGAGCCGCGCTGGCGCAAGCCTGACCTCGAGACCGAGCGCGCCCGCGTGCGCCGCTGGGAGGAGGACTACCCCCGCCTCGCCGCGCGCCACGCCGACTCCTTCGGCCGCGCCCCGGTTCGCACCATGTTCTTCCCCGAAGAGGAGTACCGACCGGAGCACCTGCAGGCGCTCGGTCGGCTGCGCGACGCGGGGCTGGTCGACGTCGAGATCCACCTGCACCACGAGGCCGACACCGCGGAGAACCTCCGAGCGTCGCTGCTGCGCTTCACGCGGCGGCTGCACGAAGAGCACGGGATGCTCCGCCGGAGCGCGTCGGGCGAGATCCAGTGGGCCTTCATTCACGGCAACTGGGCCCTCGACAACGCCCACGCCGACGGGCGCTTCTGCGGCGTCGACGACGAGCTCTCGGTGCTCCGCGAGGCCGGCTGCGTGGTCGACATGACCATGCCCTGCGTGCCCTCCGCGGCGCAGGGGCGGATGGTCAACGAGATCTTCTACGCGCGCGGGCGGCCGGGCGCCTCACGAGGCCATGACCGCGGGAGGGAGGTCTACGTCGGCGGGGCCGAGCACCCCGGAGAGATCATGCTGATCCCGGGGCCGCTCGGGCTGCTCTGGCGCTCCCGCGCGAAGGGCGTGCTGCCGAGGGTCGAGAGCGCGATGCTGGAGCCCGAGAACCCGGTCGACCCCGAGGAGCGCGTGAAGCTCTGGGTCGCGCGGGCGCCCGCGGTGCGAGGCGCGCCCAACCACCGCTTCATCAAGCTCCACGCGCACGGGTGCAACGGCGACGCGCCGGGGTACTTCCTCGACGAGGGCGGCCCCTTCGACCGGCTGCTCACGCTGCTCGAGCAGGGGTGGAGCGACACGCGGAGGTACATCCTCCACTACGTCTCCGCGTGGGAGCTCTACGAGACCGTGAAGGCCCTCGAGGCCGGCCGGATCGAGAACTGAGTGCGCCGCGGCGGCACTCCGAGATAGGATCGCTCGGGCGAGCATGAAGACCGGACTGGGTTGGGCGATCCTGCTGTTCTCGGTGCTCTACGCGCTGCTGAAGAACCCCCGATGGGCCCTCTTCGGCATGGTGGCGTGCGACAACATCCGCCCCGGCGACGAGTTCATCGAGTTCGGGATGGAGACCGTGCGCTTCTCCATCACCTACTACGCGGTGGGGCTCGCGATCTTTCTCGCGGGGTATCGCAAGTACAAGCTGACCAGCGACCGCTTTCACTGGGCGATCCTGTTCATGTTCCTGAGCGTGGTGAACAGCGCCCTCCACGCGCCCTGCTTCGGCCCCGCCTACACGCAGATCGATAACTACTTCAAGATGCTCTTGCAGTACTACCTGATCTGCGCGTTCATTCGAAACGAGGGGCAGCTCCGGGAGCTCAATTGGACCATGGGGCTCTCCATGGTGGTGGTGGGCATTCGGTACACCTACGGCAAGTTCGTGCTGGGCGAGCACCGGTTCGAGGGCGCCACGGGTGACCGCAACGAGATGGCCATGGCGATGGTGATGGCCTGGCCGCTGCTGTTCATGCTCGGCCTCACGACCAAGGTGCTCTGGAAGCGCATGGTGGCCTGGGGATCGCTGATCCCGCTGATGCTGTCGGTGGTGTTCTGCCTGAGCCGCGGCGGCATGCTCGGGCTCATCGCGGTCGTGGGCTACGTACTGTACCGCCTGCACCACAAGCGATGGCTCTGGGTGGTGGGCATCTGCGGCGGGGCTCATCGGGCTCGCGAACCTGCCGGACGACGGTGACCGCGCGCTTCATGTCGATCGGCTCGGCGGCGAAGAAGGACGCGAGCGCCATCGGCCGGCTCAACGCCTGGGGCGCCGCGCGGGCGATGATGGCAGACCGGCCGCTCTGGGGCGTCGGGTCGGGCAACTTTCTCGTGTACTTCAAGCGGTACGCGCCAGACCCCAACGACGTGCACGTCGCGCACTCGTCGTTCTATCAGCTCATGGGGGAGCAGGGGCTGCCGGGGCTCCTCGTGTGGCTGTACCTGGTGCTGATGACCTGGACGGTCGCGAGCTGGTGCGAGATGCGCGTGATCCGCCTGGACCGGGGGAAGTGGAGCGAGACCCGCTACATGATCGTCGCGCTCAAGGCTTCGTGGATCGGCTACGTCTTCTGCGGCGCGTTCCTCTCTCAAGAGGACATGGACTTCTTCTATCACCTGGTCGCGATCACCTCGCGGTACACCGTGTTCGTGCGCGAGAAGGAGATCGCGTTCATGGCGCAGCGCCGCGCGGAGGAGCAGGCCGAGCGACAGACCGTGCCCGGACCCTTCGAGCTCGCGCCGGGCGGCTACTCGGAACGCCCTTGGGGGGCGTGAGCGCCGCGGGACCTCAGCGTCGGTCGCGGATCGAGATGCCGCCGGGGAACAGCGGCGTGCGGCGGCCCGTGCGGTTGTAGCGCCACGCGTAGGCGGCTCCCGCGGCGGCGCACCCGAGGTGCACGAGCGGCACCAGGTAGGCCACCGCGACCGAGCCGAACACCGGGATCATGCGCAGCAGCAAGATCGCCGCGACGTAGCCCGCGCTGGTGGCGGCGGCGACGTGGAGCGGCGCGGCGTAGAAGAGCCCCACGGGGCCGCCCAAGAGCCCGAGCCCCGCGCCCCAGCGCAGGTCCTTGTCGGCGCGCTGCATCGCGCCGTGCACCCGCGGGGTCTCCTCGAGGCCGAGCTTCTCACGCACCGCCGCGGTCGCGACGGCCTTCACGGCCTCGCGCCGCAGGGTGTCGACCTGGCTCCGCAGCGCGTCCATGGGGTTGTCGGAGGACGCGGGCTTCTTCCACTCGCCGCGGTCCTCCCGGCGACCGCGCTCGACCTCCTCGAGCCAGCGCTCGATGGTCGCGCGGGGAAGCTCCGTGCGAAGCATGAGGTTGGGCATGGTCAAGGCGACGCCCTCGGCGCGCATCGCCTGTACGATTCGCTCAAACTCCTCGCGGTTCACCATAGGCCCCTACGCTAGCACCGTTGTGCGCGGCGTCGCGGCCAAGGGGTTGCCATGAGCCCGCAAAGGTCGATAGACAGTGCGGTCGGCGATCGGCGCGTCTGCGCCGCGCAAACGATGGGGTGCAACAGGGATGTCAGAATTCATCCTCGCGATTGACCAGGGCACGACGGGGACCACGGTCCTCGTGCTCGACCGCCGCGCCCAGGTGCTGGGGCGGGCCACGGTGGCCGTTCCGCAGCATTTTCCGGGGCCGGGGCTCGTCGAGCACGACGGCCACGAGATCTGGAGCACCGTCGTCGAGGCCGTGCGGGGCGCCCTCGAGCGCGCGAAGATCACGGGCGACGCCGTCGCCGCCATCGGGATCACGAACCAGCGCGAGACCACCCTGCTGTGGGATCGGGCCACGGGCGAGCCGCTCCACCGCGCCATCGTCTGGCAAGACCGACGCACGGCGGACCGCTGCGACGCCCTGCGCGCGGCCGGCGTCGAAGACCTCGTGTACCGACGCGCCGGGCTGCTCCTCGACCCCTACTTCTCAGGGACCAAGATCGGCTGGCTCCTCGACCACGTCGACGGCGCGAGGGCTCGCGCGCGCGACGGCGCCGTGGCCTTCGGCACCATCGACTCGTGGCTGATCTCGAAGCTCACGGGCGGGCTCCACGTCACCGACGTGACCAACGCGTCGCGCACCATGCTCCTCGACCTCGCGTCGCTGAGCTGGAGCGACGAGCTCCTCGCCGCCCTCGACGTGCCTCGGGCGATGCTCCCCGAGGTCGTGGCCAGCGCCGGCGTCGTGGGGCACACCCGCGGGGTCCCGGGGCTGCCCGACGGCGTGCCCATCGCGGGCATCGCGGGTGACCAGCAGGCCGCCCTCTTCGGTCAGGGGTGCTTTCGCCCCGGCGACGTGAAGTGCACCTACGGCACGGGCGCCTTCGTGTTGATGAACGTCGGACCCGCGCCCGTCGCCTCGACCCACCGGCTGCTCAGCACCGTGGGGTGGAAGATCCCGGGCGAGGTCGCCTACGCGCTCGAAGGGAGCGCCTTCATCGCCGGCGCCGCGGTGCAGTGGCTGCGCGACGGCCTCGGGCTCATCGGCAGCGCGGCGGAGATCGAAGCCCTCGCGCGCTCGGTGCCCGACGCGGGGGAGGTGGTCTTCGTGCCGTCGCTCACGGGCCTGGGGGCGCCGCACTGGGCGCCGCACGCGCGGGGGCTCATCTCGGGCATCGGCCGAGACACGACGCGCGCCCACCTGGCGCGGGCGACGCTGGAGGGCATCGCCCTCGAGATCGCCGACCTGGTCTCGGCGATGAGCGCCGACGCCGGCGCGCCCATCGCGTCGATGCGCGTCGACGGAGGCGCCTCGGCGAACGACCTGCTGCTCCAGGTGCAGGCCGACCTGTCGCGGGCCGAGGTCGTGCGCCCCAAGGTCCTCGAGACGACGGCGCTGGGCGCGGGGATGCTCGCGGCGCTGGGCGTCGGGCTCCTCGGCTCCCGCGACGAGGTCGCTGGAACGCTCCCGGTCGATCGATCGTTTGTGCCCATGATGGACGAACTGAGGCTCGGTGAGCTCCAGGCGCGTTGGCGCGCCGCGGTGCGCCGCGCGTTGATAGAGTGAGTGCCGCGATGACCGAAGAGACGATTGAGAAGCGACGCCTTGAGATCTCGTGGGAGGCCCTCGAGGACGCCTTCGAGAACAACGCCCCCGAGGTGCACTCGTACCTTCACCTCAGCACCGGCGAGGTCCTGCGGGTGGTCGACGGCGTCGCCGACCCCGCGATGCACCAGCGCATCGCCGCGGACTCGGGGTACCTCCGGGTCGACCCCGTGTCGTCCCGTGAGCAGTACCGCTGGATGGAGCGCTTCATCGCCACGGTGACCGAGTCAGACCTCCGGGGCAGGCTGGTCACCGCGATCGACGGCAAGGGCGCGTTTCGACGCTTCAAAGACGTGCTGATGAACTTCCCCGCCGACCGGGAGCGGTGGTTCCTCTTTCGCACCGAGCGGCTTCGCTCGTGCATGGAGGCGTGGCTCGAGGCGCACCACATCGAGGCCGTGGCGCGGCCGGTCTGGTCGCCGCCCCCGAGCGAGGCGGCGGACGAGCTCGCCGAAGAAGACGACGCCGTGGCCACGCTCCGCCGCGCGCGGCTGGGCGTCGAGGGGCAGCGGCGAAAGCTCCGCGAGCTGGTCGACGTGCTGCCCACCCGAGACGTCGACGCCGCCATCGCCTACCTCGAGTTCCTCCGCGACCGCAGGGTGCGCGGCGACGTCGAAGGCCCCGCCGACGAGTCCTGATGCGCGTCGCCGCACTCGTCGTCGGTCTGCTCATGCAGCTCCAGGGCGTCGAGTTCGTCTCGCGCCCGCCGCCCCCAGAGGGCGAGCGCGCCCTCGACGCCGTCATCGCCACCCTCGAGCTCAACGGCGACCGCGCGCCGCGCTACGTGCTCCGCAGCGAATTCACCCTCCTGCTCCGCTCGGAGCTCCTGCGCTTCGGCATGCCGCAGGCGCTCACCGCGGCGGTCTCTGACGCCAGCGCGTGGCCGGTGCTCGAGACGCTCCTCGGCGAGGCCCTCGCCGTGCGCGAGGCCGAGCGCTCGACGGTGGCGAACCTCTCCTCGCTCGACCCCACCGCCGTCGGGGCGCTGCGCGCGCGGTACCGCGACGAGTACGTGCGCAGGCAGCGCCTCTCCCCGGGGCAGGGCGAGGACGCGATCGCGAGGCTCCTCGCGGCGACGGGGCTCTCGCAGAGCGACTACGACACGATGCTCCGTCGAAGGCTGGTCGCGCGGGCCTACCTCGAGGCGCGGCACGAGCGGCTCCTCGCGGTGAGCGAGGTCGAGCTCCGGCGGGCGCTGGAGTCGGGGCGCTACGCGTCCCAGTGCGCCGCAGACGACGAGCAGCGGCGCTGCGTGCGCGCCGAGCTCCAGTGGCTCGGGGTGCCCAACGCGCTCCGGCAGTACCTCCGCTCCCTCGGCGGTCGCGTGCGCGTCAGGATCTTCTCCGAGCGCGCGCCGTGAGCGTGTTGCGCGCGGCCACGCCCGCCGACCTCGCGCGGCTCGCGGCCATCGAGCGATCGTGCTTCGGCCGCGAGAACGCCGAAGACGCCCTCGCGGCGGAGCTCACGCGGGGATGGTCGAGACTCTACGTCGACGAGCGCGGCGACGAGCTCGCGGGCTTCGTGAACCTGTGGCGCGTCGCCGACGAGGCCGAGGTGCTCTTCGTCGCCACCGCGCCCGCGTTTCAGCGCCAGGGCGTCGCCACGGCGCTCATGCGCCACGCCCTCGAGCTCTGCCGCGCGGAGGGCGCCCGCCGGGCGCTGCTCGAGGTGCGGCGCAGCAACCGCCCGGCCCTCGCGCTGTATCGACAGCTGCGCTTCGAGGTCGTGGGCGAGCGCCGGGGGTACTACGCCGACGGCGAAGACGCGCTGGTCATGGCCGCGGCGCTGTGACCGCCCGGCGCGAGGCGCAGGCGGCGTGCGCGGCGCGGTCCGCGTCGGCGCCGAGCAGCTCGCACGCCCGCGCGACGAAGGCGTCAGGGGACGCGGGGTAGACGCGCGCGGGGCCGCCCTCGCCGGTCGCGATCAGCCAGCCGTCGGCGGTGAAGCGCACCGCGCGGGCGGCGCCGCGAAACGGCCGCCAGCTCGCCAGCAGGTCGCCGCTCTGCGAGAGGTGGAGGCGCACCGCGCCGTCGTCCGAGGCCGTCGCGACGAGGGAGCCGTCGGGGGAGAAGCTCGCGCGCACCGCGCGGCGCGCGCCGTCGACGCGGGCGACGTGGCGCAGCGAGGTGGCGTTCCAGATGTCGGCGCCGCCGGACTCGTCGGCGACCAGCACCGATCGCCCGTCCGACGAGAACGACGCGTGGGTCACCGGGGGCTGCCCCGCCGCGCGGAGCGTCGCGAGCGCGCGCCCCGTCGCGAGGTCGAGGAGCCGCACCTGGCCCCCGGCGTCTCCCACGAGCACGCCGAGGCCATTGCGCGACAAGGCGATCGATGACACCGCGGCGCCTCGCTCGGTCAGCGCTCGGCGCAGCGCGAGGCCCTCGCCGCCGAGGAGCAGGGCGCGCCCGCGCGCGTCGCCCGCGACGATCTGCGCGCCGTCGCGGGTGTAGGCCAGCGCGGTGATCGACGCCGCGTCGCCGGGCCACACGCCCGCGGCGCGTCCGTCGCCGAGCGACCAGCGGCGGATCGTGCCGTCGTTGCCCCCGGTGACCGCGAAGCGCCCATCGGGAGACACCGCGAGCGCGGTGACCCATCCGACGTGGCCGCGCAGCGCGTGGAGGTAGCGCCCGTCTCCCGACCACAGCCTCGCGCCGCCGTCATGGCTGACGCTCACCAGCCGCTGGCCGTCGGGGGTGAGGGCGAGGGCGCGCACGCGGTCCTCGTGGCCCTCCAGAAAGGCGCTGACGCGACCCGAGACGGGGCTCCAACGGTAGATGTCTCCGCCGTCGTCTCCGGTGAACACGTCCCCCGAGGGCGCGACGGCGACGGCGCCGACGCCCTCGCGATGCGCGGTCATCACCGCGCGCGACGCGTCGTCCTCGGCGGCCCACCAGCTCGCGCGGCCGGCTTCGTCGCCCGCGAGCAGCCGGGGCTCCGTGGGCGAGGCCGCGAGGTGCCAGACGGGGGCCGACGAGAGCGCCCGCGCGCCGAGGGAGGCGCCGGTGTCGGTCTCCCAGCGTCGCCCCACGCCGTCGTCTCCCGCGGCGGCGATCCATCGCCCCTCTCCGCCGAAGGTCACCGCGTGCAGGCTCCCCGTCGAGACCGGCAGGGTCAGCAGCAGCGCGCCGCCCGCGCCGTCGTGAACCCGCGCCACGCCCTCGGCGCCCACGGTCACCACCCGCGCGCCCTCGGCGCTCACCGCGATCGCGTGAATCGCGCCCCGGGCGCCCTCGCAGCGCGCGGCGACCTCGCCGGTCGAGGCGTTCCAGATGAGCGCGAGGCGGTCGCGCCCGCCCGAGACCAGGCGCTCGCCGTCGCGGCGCCACACGAGCGCGGTCACGCCCGCGAGGTGGCCCTGGAGCGTTCGATCTTCTTGCAGCGCAGGCGGATCGGCGACGCTCAAGAGACGCACGACGCCGTCGCCGCCGCCCGTCGCGAGGCGGCGACCGTCGGGGGAGAAGGCCAGCGCGTCGAGGGTGCCCGCGGGGAGCGTGACGCTCCGGCGCAGCTCTCCCCGCGAGGACCACACGCGAACCTCTCGCTGCCGCGCCGCGACCGCCACGAGGGCGCCGTTGGCGGCCAGCGCCACGGACCAGGGCTCGGCGATGCCCGAGGGCCACACCGCCGTCCGCGCGGGGGTCTCTCCCAGGGACCAGACCTCGACCTCTCCCGCGCTGCCGACCAAGGCCAGGCGCTCGTGGGCGATGACGCAGCGGGCGACCGCGGTCGCGCCGACCTGCACCCGGGCGCCGCCGCGGCGGGCGAGGGCGCCGCGGGCCGTGAGCGCGAACTCACGGTCCCCCGCGAAGCCCACGCAGCGCACGGCGCCCTGGCCCTCCACGAAGGCGTCGCTGCGGGCCGACTCGTTCGCCGCCACGGCGAGGCCCGCGAGCAGGGTGGGGGAGGGCGCTCGCCCCTCGAGCCAGGCCTCGGGCAGCGCGCGGAGCACGGCGCGGAGGCCCTCGCGGGCGAGCAGCGGCTGCCCCGCGAGGCGTGCCCCGCTGCCCGCGCGCTCGATGGCGGCGACCTCGACGTCCTGTCGGCGGGCGGTGCGCTCGACGTTCACCAGGCGAGACCCGATGATCACCGCCGCGAGGGTGAGGCTGCCGGTCGCCAGGCCCAGCACCAGCGTGGCGCCCGAGAGCGGGCGGGATGGGGGCTTGTTCATCGCGCCGCTGGATAGCACGCGAGGGCCCTCGGGGTGCTTCACTCGTGACGCAGGGCCTGGATCGGGTCGAGGTGCGCGGCGCGCCTCGCCGGGAAGTACCCGAAGACCACCCCGATGCCCGCCGAGGTCGAGAACGCGATGAGCGCCGCCGTGGGGGAGAAGCTCACGGCCCACTCCATCGCCCGCCCGAGGAGCTTGCCCGCGCCCACCCCGAGGATCAGCCCCGCGGCGCCACCGATCACCGACAGCACCACGGCCTCGACCAGGAACTGCGCGAGGATGTCGCCGCTCCGCGCGCCGATGGCGAGCCGGATGCCGATCTCGCGGGTGCGCTCGGTCACCGACACCAGCATGATGTTCATCACGCCGATGCCGCCCACCAGCAGCGCGATGGCGGCGATGGCGAGGAGCAGCGTCGCGAGCGTGCTGCGGGTCTGCTCCATGGTCGCCATGATGTCCTGGAGGTTGCGGACCATGAAGTCGTCCTCCTCGCTGGGCTGGAGGTGGTGGCGCTGGCGGAGCAGCGCGCCGATCTGGTTCTGCGCGCGCCGCATGAGCTCGGGCTCGCGCACCGACACCACGATGTTGTTCACGTCTCGGGCCGCGCTGCCGCGCATGCGCGCGCGCACCGTGGAGATGGGCATGAGCACGGTGTCGTCGTAGTCCTGGCCGAAGCTCCCCTGGCCCTTGCTGGCGAGCAGGCCGACGACCGTGCACGGCAGCTTGCCGAGGCGGATCGTTCGACCGATGGGGTCCTCGTCGTCGTCGAAGAGCGCGGCGCGCACGGTCTCGCCGATGACGCACACCTTCGCGGCGCTGCGCATCTCGAGGTCCTCGAAGCCGCGGCCGCGACGCATGGTCCAGGCGCGCACGCGCAGGTAGTCGAGGGTGGTCCCGGTCACGCGCGTCGCGGTGTTGCGGGCGCCGACGACCACCTGCGTCGACACGGTGAGCACCGGCGCCACCGCGGCCACCGAGGTGATCTCGCGCGCGATGGCGACGCCGTCGTCCTCCGTGAGCGTGGGGCGGCTGCCCATCTCGCCGCGGGCCCCGCCGCTGTTGCTCGCGCCGGGGTACACCCACAGGAGGTTCACCCCGAGGTTGTTCATCTGCGTCTCGATGCTGCCCTTGGCGCCCTCGCCGAGGGCGGTCATCGCGACCACCGCCGCGACGCCGATGAGAATGCCCAGCACCGTCAGGCTCGCGCGGAGCTTGTTGCGAGACAACGACCTGAGCGCCAGGCGCAGGGCCATGAGCCACGGGGTCACGCCACCACCTCCGCCGGCTGCGCCAGGTGCACCGAGGGGTTCGGCCCGTCGCTCGCGATGAGCCCGTCGCGCACGACGATCAGGCGCTCGGCGCAGGACGCGACGTCGGGCTCGTGGGTGACCATGACGATGGTGAGCCCCTGCTCGCGGTGGAGGGCCTGCATGAGCGCGAGGACGTCCATCGCCGTCTGCGAGTCGAGGTTGCCGGTGGGCTCGTCGGCGAGGAGCACCCGCGGCTCTCCCACGAGCGCGCGCGCGATGGCGACGCGCTGCTGCTGGCCCCCCGAGAGCTGCGCCGGGGTGTTCTCGAGCTTCGCGCCCAGGCCGACGCGGGTGAGGGCGGCGACCGAGCGCGCGCGCCGCTCGCGCGACGACATGCCTCGATAGATCAGCGGGAGCTCGACGTTCTCGAGCGCCGAGGTGCGCGAGAGGAGGTTGAAGCCTTGGAACACGAACCCGATGAGCTGGTTGCGGGCGAACGATCGCGCGTCGGCGTCGAGCCCCGACACGTCGTGACCCGCGAGGAGGTAGCGACCGGCCGAGGGACGATCGAGGCAGCCGATCAGGTTCATCAGGGTGCTCTTGCCGCTCCCCGAGGGGCCGCTGATCGCCACGAACTCTCCCGACCGAATGGTGAGGTTCACCCCGCGCAGGGCGCGAAACACCACCTCTCCGCTCACGTACGACTTCTCGATGTCGGTCATCTCGATGACCGGCGGCTCGTCGCTCACCGCGGCCCTCGCCTGCTGCGGCCGCCCATGATCCCCGCGCCGCCTCGGGGCGCCGGCGCGCTGGTCGAGGGCTCAGACTCTTCGGTGATCACCAGCGTCCCCGCCGAGAGCCCCTCGCCTCGAACCTCGGTGTAGCGCTCGTCGGCGAGCCCGACCTCGACCCGAACGCGCCGGGGGGTGTTGTTCTCAAGCACGAAGACCCGCCCCTGCGCGGCGCCCTCCTGCTGCGCCCTGCGCACGCCGCCGTCCTGCTGCGCCCTGCGCACGCCGCCGTCCCCTCGTCGCGGTCCGCCCTCGTCGCCGCCGCGCACGCCGCCGTCGCCGCCGCCGCGAGACGCCGGGCGGTAGCGCAGCGCCGAGTTGGGCACCCGGAGCACGCCGAGATGCTCGGCCGACACGACGTTGATGGTCGCGGTCATGCCCGGCCGGAGCTTGAGGTCGGGGTTCGCGACGTCGATCACCGCGGGGTAGGTCACCACCCCCGCCGTCGTCGTCGCGCCGTAGCGCACCTCGGCGACGCGGCCCGTGAAGGTCTCACGGGGAAAGGCGTCGACCCGAGCGCTGGCGGCCATGCCCTGGCGGAGCCGCGCGACGTCGGCCTCGTCGACGTTGGCCACGATGCGCATCTGGGTGAGGTCGTTGGCGATCTGAAAGAGCACCGGGGCCTGAAGGCTCGCGGCGACGGTCTGTCCCTCGTCGACCGCGCGCTGGATCACCACGCCGTCGATGGGCGCCACGATGCGGGTGAAGCCGAGGTTGGCCTGCGCGGTCTGGAGCGCCGCCTGCGCGCGCGCTCCCTCGGCGCGGGCCACGGCGATCTCGGCGAGGGTGAGGTCGTGCTGGGCGACGGCGGCGTCGAGGTCGGCCTGCGCGTTGAGGTTGCGCTCCCGGAGCGAGCGGGCGCGGGCGAGGTTCTGCGAGCTGAGGCGCTCGTTCACCCGCGCGCGCTGGAGCGTCGCCGCAGACGACATCACCGCGGCGCGCGCCTGCGCGAGCGCGGCGCGAAAGCTCGTGGGATCGATCTCCGCGAGGAGGTCGCCCGCGTGCACCGAGACGTTGAAGTCGACGAGCACGCGCGAGACGCGCCCGCTCACCTGGCTGCCGACCTGCACGAGCAGCGTGGGCTGCACGGTGCCGGTGGTCTCGACGACCTCGCGCACGTCGCCGATCGTCGCCGCCTCGGTGAGGTACCTCGGTCCGACCGGCGCCGAGCTGCGAGTCTTCCAGTAGTACGCGCCGCCGCCGAGCGCGGCGAGCGCGACCACCAGCAGGGGCCAGCGACGTCGCTTCGATTGATCGAGCTGGTTGAACGGATCCTTGGACAAGCCGCGCCTCACAGTGGTCGGATTCTGGCTGGGGTGTATACCGCGGTTGATGCGCTTCGGCTCCTGCTCGATCGGAGTCCCGTGAGCGGCCGCGGGCTGCAGGCCGCGGGTCTCTCGCACCGCTTTCGCGCCGAGGGCGAGGAGGTGCTCCGCGAGGTCTCGCTGACGGTCGAAGAGGGAGAATTCGTCGGCATCCTCGGGCCGAACGGCGCGGGAAAGAGCACGCTCCTCCGCGCCGCGGCGGGGCTGATGCGGCCGACGGAGGGCGCGGTGACCCTCGAGGGCGCCTCGGTGCTCGAGATGTCGGCGCGTGAGCGCGCGCGAGCCATCGCGTACGTCCCTCAGCGCGAGCGAATCCCCGTCGGGCTCTCGGTGCGCGAGTACGTCTCCCTCGGGCGCGGTCCCTGGACGAGCTGGACCGGCAGGCTCTCGCGCGAGGACCGCGCGGCGGTCGCCTCGGCCCTCGAGCGCACGGCGCTCACTGAGCTGGCCGGCCGCTCCGTGGCGAGCCTCTCGGGGGGCGAGCAGCGCAGGTGCCTGACCGCGAGGGCCCTCGCGCAGGACGCGCGCTTCGCGCTCCTCGACGAGCCCCTGGCGTCGCTCGACGCGCACCAGCAGGTGGCCGTGGGGGAGATCCTCCGCGCGCGCGCGTCGGCCGGCGCGGGGGTGCTCGCGGTGCTCCACGAGATCAACCTCGCGTCGCAGCTCTGCGATCGGGTCATCGTGCTGCGCGGCGGCCGTCGCGTCGCCGAGGGCGCGCCCCGAGACGCGCTCACGCAGGGCGTCGTCGAGGGGGTGTTCCCCTGCCGCTTCATGCGCGTCGAGGGGCCTGGGCGCGCGCCCTGCTTCGTGCCCGTCGCGACGCGCTGACCCTCGTCACTGGTGGTCGAGCACGAAGGGGAAGAGAAAGTCGACGCTGCCCCCCCGCGGGGGTGGAAACGCGAGCGCCCGAAGGCGCTGCGAGACGCACGCGCCGACCTCGGGCGACTGGCTCATGCCGCTGGCCTGGATGCGGGTGATCCTCCCGGTCTCCCCGAGCGTGAAGCGCACCTCGAGGCGGCCGCGGAGGTCGGGGTTCGCGCGGAGCGCGCGCTCGTAGCAGCTCCGTACGCCCCCGAGCTGCCCGCGAATTCGAGAGGCCACGGCGGCGGGGTCGACCTCGCCCACGCCGTCGATCGGCGGCTCGACGGGCACCGTCATGGGCGAGATCCTCCGCTCCCGCACCACCGTGGTCGAGGCGATCTCGGGCGCCGAGGGGCGCACGGTGCGTTGGGCCATGCAGTCCTCGCCGCAGAGCGAGCGCCTCGCGGCGGGGTCGCCGTCGGCCCTCGCGGCGATGCGCCCTCGTCCCTCGACCGAGACCCCGTGCGTGTCGCGCAGCGCCTCGAGGCTGGCCTGCTGCATCGCGCCCTGCGCGAGCTGATCGCGCGCGCTGCCGTTGCCCTGCTCGAGGGCGCCCACGAGGGCCGAGAAGCTGCTGCCGCGCAGCTCTCCCATCGCGGCCTCGGCCGCGCGGTTCGCGGCGGCCACGGCGTCGGCGACGCGCGCGCGCTCGCTCCTCGGGCGCGCGGGTTGAGCCGTCGCGACGCGCGCGTTGGCGTCGCGGTCCGGGCGATCGGGCGCGCTCGCCGCGGCCTGGTCGCGGTCGGGGGAGGCCGGCTCGGCGGACTCGCGGTCGCGGGGCGTCGCGGCCTCCGGCGCCATGAGCCGAACCATGCGGAGGATCTGCTCGGGCTCGTCGTCGACGACCGGGTCGTAGATGTACTCGGCGTACGACGCGCCGGCGAGACCGAGCGCGAGAAACGCTGCGGCGCAAGCGTTCCAGGTCCAGTCGAGGGCGCCGAGGGGGCGGGCGCGGATCGCGGCGGGGAGCTGCGCCCGCGGGGAGACCGGCGCGGCGCAGACGAACTGAAAGAGCACGACGACCTCGCCGATCTCCAGGCGCCCGCGCCACCTCGGGTCGATGCGCAGCGCGCCCGAGGACGGGGCCCACGCCGAGGCCGCGCGGGTCTCGACGCCGTTGGAGAGCCGTCCGCGGATGGAGGGGTCGAGGTGCGCCGTGCGCTCCTCGCCTCGCACGGTGAAGAGCTCCAGGCGCTCGGGCAGCGCGGGCGAGTCGACGACGAAGGTCGCCCGCTCGCCGCGCCCCAGGCTGACCCTCGCGTCGCCTCGAAAGAGCCGCTCGTCGAGCACGCGGGTGCCCTGCATCACGGCCACGCGCAGCGCGTCGGCGGAGGTGCTCGTGGTCCCCGCGCGCATCGCGCGCGTCATGGCGCCGGTCGGCGCCGCCGTGTCGTGGCTCATGGCGTTCCCTCTGCTCCCTCGACGCGTCGCGGGGGACCGCTCGGCGGCCCCTTCTGCGCGCGTGTTCGAGGCTCCGACACGCGCCGCGCGAGAAGGTTCCGAATCAGCCGTTGCGTTCTCGCGCCGTCGCCGACATCGTCGCGCGGCCATGCGCGCACGGGACCCGCTTCACGGTCATCGCTCCGACGAGGTTCAGGCGCTCGTCGAGACCCGCCACGCTCAGCCCCACCGAGTCCTCGGCGCGCACCCGTGCCCGGAGGGGGTCGTGGTGCGCGCCTGGCGCCCGGGCGCCGACGCCGTCGAGCTGATCGTCGAAGGCGCGGCGCCCGAGCTCATGGAGCGCGTGCACCCCGCGGGCCTCTTCGCGCGCATCGTCCCCGGCGCCTCGCCGCCGCTGCGCTACCGCGTGCGGTGCCACGGGGTCGAGGGCCACGACCCGTACGCGTTCCTCCCGACCTTCACTGATTTCGACGAGCACCTCTTCGGCGAGGGGCGGCACTGGCGCGTCCACGAGCGCCTCGGCGCGCACCTCCGCGTCGTCGACGGCGTCGAGGGGGTGAGCTTCGCGGTGTGGGCGCCGGGCGCGCGGCGGGTGTCGGTCGTCGGTGACTTCAACGCGTGGGACGGCCGCGTGCACCCCATGCGCTCCCTCGGGTCGAGCGGCGTGTGGGAGCTCTTCGTGCCGGGCGTGCCCGCGGGGAGCCTGTACCGCTTCGAGCTCCTCGGCGCCGACGGCGCGCTCTCCCTGCGCGCGGACCCCTACGCGCGCCGCGCCGAGCTCCGCCCAGGCAACGCGTCGATCGTCGACGCGCCGAGCGCGCACGCGTGGCGCGACGAGGCGTGGATCGCGGCGCGCGCCGCCCGCGACCTCTCGGCGTCGCCCCTGGCGATCTACGAGGTCCACGCGGGCTCGTGGCGCCGCGTGCCCGAGGAGGCCGACCGCTGGCTGAGCTGGCGCGAGCTGGCCGACGCGCTGGGGGACTACGTCGTCGACATGGGCTTCACCCACGTCGAGCTGCTGCCCATCGCCGAGCACCCCTTCGACGGCTCGTGGGGGTACCAGGTCACGGGCTTCTTCGCGCCGACCGCGCGCTTCGGGTCACCCGATGACTTTCGAGCCTTCGTCGACGCGATGCACGCCCGCGGCGTCGGGGTGATCGTCGACTGGGTGCCCGCGCACTTTCCCCGAGACGCCTGGGCCCTGGCGCGCTTCGACGGCACGGCGCTCTACGAGCACGCCGACCCCCGGCAGGGCGACCACCCCGACTGGGGCACGCACATCTTCAACCTCGGTCGCAACGAGGTGCGCAACTTCCTCCTCGCGAACGCGCGGATGTGGATCGAGGACTTTCACGTCGACGGACTGCGCGTCGACGCCGTGGCCTCGATGCTCTACCTCGACTACAGCCGGCGCGAGGGCGAGTGGGTGCCCAACGCCTTCGGCGGCCGGGAGAACCTCGAGAGCATCGCGTTCCTGCGCGAGCTGAACACGATGCTCCGCGGGGCCTTTCCCGGCGTGCTGACGATCGCCGAAGAGAGCACCTCGTGGCCGGGGGTGACCGCGTCGGTCGAGGACGGGGGCCTGGGCTTCGCGATGAAGTGGAACATGGGGTGGATGCACGACACCCTCGCGTACGCGGCGAAGGACCCGCTCTACCGCCCCTGGGAGCACGACCGGCTCACCTTCGGGTTGATGTACGCGTGGAGCGAGCGCTTCGTGCTCCCGCTCTCGCACGACGAGGTGGTGCACCTGAAGGGATCGCTCCTGCGCAAGGCCCCCGGCGACGCGTGGCAGCAGTTCGCGACGCTGCGGCTCCTGCTCGGTCACATGTGGTGCCACCCCGGAAAGAAGCTGCTCTTCATGGGCGGCGAGATCGCGCAGCCTGGGGAGTGGTCCCACGAGCGCTCCCTCGACTGGCACCTGCTGAGCGTGCCCGAGCACCGCGGCGTGCAGCGCCTCGTGCGGGACCTCAACCGACTCCTCGGGGCGACGCCCGCGCTCTACGAGCTCGACGACTCGCCCCAGGGCTTTCGCTGGGTCGTCGTCGACGACAGGGCGCAGAGCGTCGCGGCGTGGCTGCGCTTCGACCGGCGCGGTCGCTACGCCCTCTGCGTGCTCAACGCGACCCCGTTGGCGCGGCGAGGCTACCGACTCGGCGTTCCGTCGTCGGGGTGGCACCGCGAGGCGATCAACACCGACGGCTCCGCGTACGGCGGGTGCGACCTCGGTAACGAGGGCGGCGTCGAGGCCGAGCCCGTCGCCGCGCATGGGCTCGCGCAGAGCGTCGTCGTGACCGTTCCACCCCTCGCGGTGTTGATCTTCACGTCGCCGGAGTAGACTGCGCACGCGATGCCGCACTGCGCTGCGTGCGGGGACGATCACCCCGACACAAACAACCTCTGCCCGAAGACCGGGGAGGTCTCGACGCAGGGGCCCTGCGGCTCGCGCATCGACCGCTACGAGGTGCAGCGCTGGATCGGCGGCGGCGGCATGGGCGCCGTGTACATCGCCCGGCACATGATGCTGCACCACCAGGTCGCGCTGAAGCTCCTGCACCCCTCGATCTCGCAGCGCGGAGACATCCTCGAGCGCTTTCTCCGCGAGGCGCGGGCCACGGCCTCGCTGGGGAGCCGCAACATCGTGAAGGTCTTCGACTGCGCCGTGACCCCCGAGGGCACGGCGTTCATCGCGATGGAGGCGCTGGAGGGCGAGAGCCTCCAGGGGCTCCTCGACCGCGAGGGCAGCGTGGCGCCCGAGCGCGCGGTGGAGATCATCTCGCAGGTGCTCGACGGGCTCGCCGAGGCGCACGGCGCGGGGATCGTTCACCGCGATATGAAGCCCGGCAACGTGTTCATCACGCCGGTGGAGGGCGGCGTGCGCGCGACGGTGCTGGATTTCGGCATCAGCAAGATCCGCTCGGGCACCGCGGCCTCGCTCACCCAGACGGGCACGGTGATGGGCACGCCGCACTACATGGCCCCCGAGCAGATCTGGAACTCCAAGGACATCGACCACCGCGCCGACCTCTACGCGGTCGGGGTGATGCTCTACGAGATGCTCTCGGGGCGGCTACCCTTCGACGCCGCGAGCACCGCCGAGCTCCTCGTGAAGGCCTGCACGACCGACCCCATCCCGCTGCGAGACATCGGGCTCGCCCTGCCGCCGGCGCTCGTCGCGGCGGTGGACCACTCGATGCGCCGCGACCCGGCCCAGCGGTACCAGTCCGCGCGGGAGTTCTCCGAGGGGCTCAGCGCGGCGATGCGTGCGTCGAGGCTTCCCTCGCCTCCCGCCGCCACGGTGCACGGGTGGAACCCGGCGCCCGTCGATCCGACCCTCGCGCCCGCGCCGCGAGGCGGGGAGCCGACGGTCGCGCCTGCCGTCCCGATGGCGCCGACGGTGGTGCTCGCGCCCGCGCCGAGGACCTCCACGCGGGTCGTCTTGATCGTGGGCGCGACGGTGCTCGGCACGCTCGTGCTCGCGCTGCTCATCGCGGCGGCGGTGATGCAGATGGACGAGGGCTCCGAGTCGGCCCCGCGGGAGCCGACTCCGTCCATGGTGCCGCTGGGGGGGCCGCAGCCTGGGCAGCTCGAGGGCTTGAACAACCCGAACGGGGTCACCATCGTTCCGGGACCGGGGGGCATCACGATCCGGCCGACGGCCGGGGGAATCCGGTTGATCCCCAACGGAGCCGACGCGGGGATCTTGATCCCCGACGACGACGACGATTGACCGCCCGTCAGGGCGCGGGCGGCTCGCCGTCTCTGGGCCCGAGCAGAAACCGCAGCGCGTCGGGGAGCCTCGCGCGCCACGCCCGCTCGTCGTGAGAGGCCCCGGCCTGCACGGAGTAACGGAGCGTCTCGCCGTCGCGATACCCCGCCGCGCGGAGCGCCTCGGCCAGGGCGCGGGTGTCGTCGACGCCGTCGCGGCTGGGCCCGCTGTCGCCGCTGTCGACCCAGACCCTGCGCATGCGCGTGGCGCCTGGCCGCGGCGTCGCCACGTCGCGGAGGATCATCCGCCCATCCCACCAGGTCGACGGCGACATCGCGCCGACGGCGCCGAAGACGTCCGCGCGGCGCAGGCCGATCCAGACCGACACGAGCCCTCCGAGCGACGAGCCCAGCAGCGCGGTGTGTTCGGGCCCCGTCAGGGTGCGAAACTCCCGGTCGATCTCGGGCTTGAGCTCGTCGACCAGCATCTGGAGGTAGGCCCCGGCGCGACCGCCGGCCATGATCTGGGCGTCGGCGGTCGGGGTGTACTCGTCGATGCGCGCCGAGGTGTTCTCGACGCCCACGACGATGGCCTCGCGAATCGTCCCGTCGGCGGCGCCGAGGTTCATCGCGTCGTCGGCCTCCCAGGCGACGCCGCCGAAGCTCGCGCGGGGGTCGAAGAGGTTCTGCCCGTCGTGGAGGTAGGCGACGGGGAAGCGACGCGCGGGGTTCTCGGCGTAGGACGGCGGGAGGTAGATCCAGATCCCCCGGCTGTTGCCGAGGATCTGCGACGAGAAGCTCGCGCGCCACCGCTGCGCGGCGCCGTTCTCGGTGGTGAACCGGGCCCAGACCTCGGTGGTCTCGCCCGGCCGCGCGCGGTAGTTCGGCCCGAGGGACCACGCCGCGTCGTCGAGGAGGGGCTTCCACTCGAAGGGGGCGCGCACGTCGGTGGACGACCACTCCATCACCCCGTCGCCGGCCTCGCGAAGGGCCACGCCGCGGGTCCAGCTCAGCGCGCCGGGGGCGTCTCCGCGCACGCTCATCGCGCGGCCCCCGGGGTAGCGCACGCGCAAGACGGTCCTCGGCGCGTCGGGCCCGCGCGCGTCGCCGGGGCTCGCGGTGACATCCTGCGGGCGCTGCGTCGGCGCGTCGACGGCCCTCGCGAGGTCGGTGAAGCCCGCGTCAAAGGCGCTGGGGGCGTCGGGCGTCGGGGAGCCCGCGACGCAGCCGTAGAGCGCGAGGGCGATCAGGATCAGCGGGCGCACGGGATCCAATCACCACGCGAGGCGCTCGAAGGTCAACGCGCGCGCTGCGTCCCCGACCCCCCGATTCTGCGCGAGTGTGCAAAAGATGCGGGAGCACCCAGAGCGACTCGAACCTACATGGCCTGCGTTCTCGCGACATCCCGGGCGAACGTCGAGTCGCGTCAATTCATCGATCGAAGGGGGACAGACCCCCCAGATTTCAGGTGCCGCCCCGGGCGCGACGCACTTATTGAAGCGCTTTCATAGCCCTTGTCGCGGCGCGCGGGGTGTCTCCTGAGTCTGCTGGAGCTCTGATTGCATCAGAGTCTTCGCAGGGCGCGCAGGCGTCGCCTCAACCGGAGCGGAGAGCACCATGTCGAAGAAGCGCTTCATTCGTGCCGCGGGTTACGTGTTCGTCTGGGAGTCTGACCCGTCGCGCGCGTTGGTGGACCTGGAGATGTTCCGCGAGGACGCGTCGGGGCGTCGGCGGTTCTTCGTGGCGAAGACGCAGTGCGCGCCGCGGCGTGAGGTCGTGTACGCCCGGGCGATGGCGATGGTGGCGTGGCTCCGCTCCCTCGACGTGCCGGCGCGGCGTGACCCTCAAGCGCAGGCGGTGCTCGAGCAGATCGCGGTGATCCACGACCGGCTGAAGCGCCTCCGCGCGCGCTCGCCGGCGACCGGCATGGCCGTCGATCGACTCATCGAAGGGCGTACCGCGGCGGCGTAGGAGCCTGCTACAACACCGCTCGGAGGCCCTGAATTGCTGACCCGACGAGCACCCTGGTTCTTCTCCGCGCTCCTGTCGTCTGCGGTCGCGGGGGCGATCACGCAGCCCAACGGCACCCAGATCCCGGTGGGTGAGGAGCTTCAGGGCGTGTTCACCGGGCGCGGCGAGTCGCTGCGGGTGCGCGACGACGCGGCGATCATGCCCGAGCGGTTCCTCCCCGGCTGTCGCCTTACGTTCACGCTGGTCACCCGCGGGAGCTCGCGGTTTCGCAACATCTTCGGCTGGTACAACGTGCGCCCCGGCATGGCGCCGAACCCCGCGGACCTCCACGTCCTGATCCCGTGCAACGCGTCCGCGGGCGATCGCTTCGAGCTCAACCTCCGCGGCAACCCCGACTACCTCGGCGGCGAGATCGGCTTCTTTCTCCGCACGCCGCAGGACGGCACCCCGCCGAACCTCTGCCCCGGCGACTGCTGCGCCGACCTCTCCCGCGGCGGCTACAACTACTTCAGCGAGCGCCAGTACAACCCCGACAACATGGGTACGAACTCGTACCTGCACCTGCTGATCTACGACTCCAGGGCGCAGCGCAACTCCTTCTATTTCGCCTGGGAGGACCTGTTCAGCGGCGGGGACAACAACTTCACCGACTTCGTCGCCCTCGTCGACCAGATCGTGTGCACCGGCGCGGGCGCCTCGTGCGAGACCGGCGAGCGAGGGGTGTGCGCCCAGGGCTCGCGGCAGTGCCGCAACGGCGAGCTCGCGTGCCTCCGGAGCGTCTCGCCGAGCCCCGAGCGCTGCGACGGCCTCGACAACGACTGCGACGGCGACGTCGACGAGGGCGACGGTCTCTGCCCCGGCGAGCAGCTCTGTGACCGCGGCACCTGCGTGGCCCGGTGCCTCGGCGAGCTCGGGTGCTACGAGGGGCTCTCCTGCACCCCGCGAGGCACCTGCGTCGAGAGCGGGTGCGCCGACGTGACCTGCGCGAGCGGCCAGCGCTGCGCGGGCGGGCGAAGCGTCGAGGCCTGCGAGGGCATTCGCTGCCCCACGGGGAGCGTGTGTCGCGCGGGTCGGTGCGTCGACCCCTGCGCCGGCGTGAGCTGCGACAGCGACCAGGCCTGCGTCGCGGGAGACTGCGTGCCGCGGTGCGAGTGCCGACCGTGCGCGACCGGGCAGCGCTGCGGCGCCGACGGGCGTTGCGTGGTCGAGGCCTGCGCGTCGGTGTCGTGCCCGACGGGGCAGGCGTGCGCCGCCGGGGCCTGCGTCGACGCCTGCGCGGGCGCGACCTGCCCCGTGGGGGAGCGCTGCGAGGCCGGCGCGTGCGTGCCGGTGCCCGTGATCGACGCGGGCGCCGTGAGAGACGTCGTGCTCCCGAGCGTCGACCTTGGCGCGCGTGACGATGTCGTCGACGCCGTCGCCGCCCCCGACGTCGCGGACGCGACGCGGGAGCCCCCGAACGTGGGGGCGCGGGACCGAAACGCGTGCAGCTGCAGCGCCGTCGGCCTCGCGCGAGGCACCGGCCCCTGGCCCCTCGCGCTCGCCGCGGCGCTCGCGCGGCGCCGCCGTCGAAGGCTCAGCCGCGGCTCTTGAGCCGCTCGCGGATGCGCGACGCGTAGCCCGGCTTGATCTCCTGCCGCGCGCGGCCCACGGCCAGCGCGTCTTCGGGCACGTCGCGGGTGATCACCGAGCCCGAGCCGACGTACGAGCCCTTGCCGATCGTCACCGGCGCGACCAGGGAGCTGTTCGATCCCACGAAGGCGCCTTCGCCGATGGTGGTCTGGTGCTTTCGCACGCCGTCGTAGTTGCAGAAGATCGTGCCCGCCCCGATGTTGGCGCCGGGGCCGATGTCGCCGTCGCCGAGGTACGCGAGGTGCTGCGCCTTGGCGCCCGCGCGGACCTCGGTCTTCTTCAGCTCGACGAAGTTGCCGATGGAGGCCTTGTGCCCGACGTGGCTGTCGACGCGGAGGTGGGCGAAGGGGCCGACGCTCGCCTCGGGGCCGACCTGGCTGTTCGAGATGATCGAGTACGGACGCACGGTCGCGTCCTGCTCGATGACGGCGTTGTCGAGCACCGAGCCGACGTCGACGACGGCGTTGGGGCCGATGCGCGTGCGGCCCCGGAGCACCACGTTCGGGCCGATGAACGCGCCCGGCGACACCTCGACGTCGCGGTCGATCACCGCGCTCGACGCGACGGTGCTGCCGGCGCGGCGGTGCGCGTCGGCGATGCGCTTGCGGAGGATCTCCTCGGCGGTCGCCAGCTCGGCGCGGTCGTTCACCCCCTGCAGCACCGCCGCGGCCCAGGGGACCTCGGCGACGGCGCCCTCCTGCGCCGCGATGGCGACGAGGTCGGTGAGGTAGAATTCGCCCTGCGCGTTCTCCGACGAGATGCCCGCGAGGCCGCGCTCGAGAAAGGCCCGCGTGACGCAGTACAGGCCCGGGTTCACGGAGCGGATCGCGCGCTCGGCGTCGGAGCAGTCCTTGTGCTCGCGAATGCCCACGACGCGGCCCTCGGCGTCGCGCAGGATGCGGCCGTAGCCCGTGGGGTCGTCGACCTCGGTGGTCAGCAGCGAGAGCAGCCCGTCGCCCCGCGCCGCCGCGAGCCGCCGCAGCGCCTCGGGGGGCACGCTCGGCACGTCGCCGTAGGTGATCATCACCTCGGTGACATCGTCGCGCACCGCGCCGACCCCGGCGCGCACCGCGTCGGCGGTGCCGCGCTGCTCGTGCTGCACCGCGAAGTCTACGCGCTCGCCGAAGCGCTGCCGCACCGACTCCATCACCTTCTCGCGGCCGTGCCCGACGACGAGCACGACCTGCTCGGTGCCCGCGCTCAACGCGGCGTCCACCGCCCAGGTGATCATCGGCACGCCCGCGAGGGGGTGCAGCACCTTGGGGAGCGTCGACTTCATGCGGGTTCCCTGGCCCGCGGCCAGGATGATGGTGCAACGAGCGGTCACGGTACGAGCGCTGGTCCTTCCTGCGCTCCGTCCGATCGATGACGGGGCGCTCGCGCGTCTCTATCACGGTTGTCGCCGCGTCGCGCCCTGCTCTACGCTCCAGGCATCGTGAACGTCGGCCTCTTTGGCGGGAGCTTCAACCCTCCCCACGTCGCCCACCTGCTGGCGGTGAGCTACGTCCTCGCGACGCAGCCCCTCGACAAGGTCCTCGTGGTGCCGACCTTCGGGCACCCGCTGGGCAAGCGCCTGACGCCGTTCTCGCACCGGCTGGCGATGTGCGAGCGCGCGTTTCGCGACCTGCGGCGGGTGGAGGTCTGCGACCTCGAGTCGCGCCTCGGGGAGACCTCCCGCACGCTGTACACCCTCCGCGCCCTGCAGGCCGAGCACCCCTCGTGGCGCCTGAGACTCATCGTCGGCGCCGACATCCTCGACGAGCGGGACCGCTGGTTCGGCTGGGACGAGATCGTCGAGCTGGCGCCGCCGATCGTCGTGGGACGGCAGGGCTTCGAGCACCCGGAGGCGCCCTTCCCCCTGCTCCCGGCCCTCGCGTCGCGGGACCTGAGGGCGAAGATCCAGCGCGGAGACGACGTGTCCGAGCTGCTGCCCCGAGAGGTCCTCGGGTACATCCAGGCGAGCGGTCTCTACACCGGGTGACGCGGGGGTGGCGTCGGTCTCCACGCGCTCCGTAGACGGACGCGCGGGGTCGTGCGAGACGTCCCGCGCCGACCGATGGAGCGGTCGACGAAGGAGAACCCTGGCCGTGATGTACCAACACTCCTGGGGCCCGCCCCCCACCATGGGGTCTCAGGGCATGACCCTGGACCGGCATATCCTCGAGCGCCAGCGCGCGATCCCCGGCGCCACGGGAGACTTCACCGGGCTCTTTCAGCAGATCGCCCTCGCCGCGAAGATCATCAACTCGCGCGTTCGACAGGCCGGCCTCGCGGGGATTCTCGGCCTCACCGGCGAGAAGAACGTGCAGGGCGAGGAGGTGCAGAAGCTCGACGAGTTCGCGCAGAACGTGCTCGAGCGCTCGGTCGAGGCGGGAGGGCACCTCTGCGTCATGGCCAGCGAAGAGGCCGAGGACGTGATCCAGATCCCCGAGAAGTACCCGACGGGGAAGTACGTGCTGCTCTTCGACCCCCTCGACGGCAGCTCGAACATCGACGTCGACATCTCCATCGGCACGATCTTCTCGATCCATCGCCGCATCACCGTGGGGCGCAACGGCTCCCTCGCCGACTGCCTCCAGCGCGGCTCGTCGCAGGTCGCCGCGGGGTACGTGATCTACGGGTCGAGCACGGTGCTGGTGTACTCGACCGGCGACGGCGTGCACGGCTTCACCCTCGACCCCAGCGTGGGCGAGTTCTTTCTCTCGCACGAGAACATCAAGATCCCGACGAAGGGAAAGACCTTCTCGTGCAACGAGGGCAACAGCTCCCTCTGGACCCCTGGGCTGCGTCGCTGGGTCGAGGCGATGAAGACCCCGAAGGTGAACCCAGACGGCACGACCTCAGTGAACTCGGCGCGCTACGTCGGCTCGCTGGTGGCCGACTTTCACCGCACGCTGCTCAAGGGCGGCGTCTTCGCGTACCCCGCCGACTCGAAGAACCCCAGGGGTAAGCTCAGGCTGCTCTACGAGGCCGCGCCCATCGCGTTCATCTGCGAGGCCGCGGGCGGCGCGGCGATCGACGGCAACGGTCGCGTGCTCGAGGTGCAGCCGACGAAGCTGCATGAGCGCACGCCGCTCTACGTCGGCAGCCGCGAGGACGTGGCCTACGTCGAGGGCTTTCTCAAAGAGGGCTGAGCGGGGACGCGGCGCTCACTCGGTCGCGGGGGTCTCGGCCGCCGGGAGCTCCTCGGCCTCCTCGACGTCGCGGGGAGCGCCCTCGGGAAACTGGGGGCCTCGCGCGGGCCTCGGGCCGCCGCGCCGCGCGCCGAAGCGCTGGTGCAGCCGGTCGAGGTCTTGAAACGCCGGGGAGCGGTAGGCGTTGGGGTCGGTGCCCCGACGGTCCTGGTTGCGCCCCAACATGCCGCGGGGGAGGTTGGGCGCGCGCGGGGGCGCGGCGGGCGTCGGGGTCGAGGTGGCGTCGCCGCCCGCGGCGAGCTCGGCCTCCTCCTCCTCGACGTCGCGCGGGAGGCCCGCGTAGTCGATCTTGTAGGGGTTCTGATCGACGTCTTGAAACCCGGGAGAGCGGTAGGCGTTGGGGTCCTCGGCGACGCTGCGCGGGCGCGCGGGCTCGGGCGGGGGTCCCCGTCGCGCGGCGGTGGCGGGGGGCTTCGCCGGGGAGGGCGGGCGCCCCCCACGCGGAGGCCCCGAGGGACCGCGGGTCTCGTCGCCGTGCCTGCCGCCCTGATCTCGCTGCCGACGTGCCATGGGATCGTTCTCCGTAGAAGGGCGCGGACGGTACGGACACTCCCGCCGCGATGTCAAAGCCGTCGCGTACTGGCGTGCCGTTCGCGCGCGGGCTATGCGTCGCGGAGCCATGACGCGGTTGATCCGATGGGCCCTGTCCGCGCTCGTGACCCTCGTCCTGCTGTGGACGTTCTTCTTCATCCCCGTCGGGGGCGGCAGCCGCACCCTCTGGGATCACACCCGCAGGATCTGGTCGACCCCCGAGGCCCAGGACCTGCGGCAGGACATCGACCGCGCGGGGCAGCAGGTGGCGACGAAGATCCGCGACGAGGTGATCCCGACGGTGCTCTCGGCGGACGCGGGCGTCGGGTCTCGCAGGGGCGACGCCGCCGCGGGCGTGATATCTCGCCGACATGATCCAGCTCGCTGATCCGGCCCGGGAGCATCGCGAACACCAGGAGGCCATCGAGGCCGCGGCGCTGCGCGTCCTGCGCGAAGGGGTGTACATCCTCGGCCCCGAGGTGAGCGCCTTCGAGGCTGAGTTCGCCCGCTACTGCGGCGCCGCGCACGCGGTGGGGGTGTCGAACGGCTCCGACGCCATCGTCGTCGCGCTGCACGCGCTGGGCATAGGGCCCGGCGACGAGGTGATCACCACCGCGTTCAGCTATTTCGCGACGACCAGCGCGATTCTTCGCGTGGGCGCGACGCCGGTCTTCGCCGACATCGACCTCGACACCTTCAACCTCTCTCCGGCCGAGGTCGCGCGGAGGATCACGCCCCGCACGAAGGCCATCCTCGCGGTGCACCTCTTCGGCCGCGTGGCCGACGTCGACGCCCTCGCCGCGCTCGCGCGACGAGAGGGCGTGGCGCTGATCGAAGACGGCGCGCAGGCCTGCGGCGCGAGCCGCGGCGACCGTCGCGTCGGTGCGCTGGGCGCCGTCGCGTGCTTCTCGTTCTTTCCTGCGAAGCCCCTGGGATGCGACGGCGACGGCGGCGCGTGCGTGACCGACGACGCGGCCCTGCGCGACGCGATGCTCCGCGCGAGGGTGACCGGCGCGAGCGCGAAGAACGTGCACACCGGACCCGGGGGGAACTACCGCCTCGACCCGCTGCAGGCCGCGATCCTCCGCGCGAAGCTCACGAAGTACGAGGCCCGCGTGGCGCGACGCCGCGCGAACGCCGAGCGCCTCCGCGCGGCGATTCGAGCCGACGCGCCTGGGGTGATCGCGCCCGACGACGACCCGCACGGCCGCCACGTGTACGCGCAGTTCACCGTGCGTCACGCCGAGCGCGACCGCCTGCAGGCGGCGCTCCGGGCGAGGGGCGTCGCCGCCGAGGTGTACTACCCCGTGCCGATGCCCCTGCAGGCCGCGGTGGCGTCGCTGGGGCACCGTCGGGGAGAGTTCCCCGCGGCTGAGCGCGCGGCGGCGGAGGTCCTGTCGATCCCGACGCACAGCGAGCTCGACGAGGGCGAGGTCGACCGCGTCCTCGAGGCGACGGTCGACGCCGCGCGGGAGGTGGCGCGATGACCGCCGCGTTCGTTCACCCGAGCAGCGTGGTCGACGAGGGCGCCACGCTCGGTGAGGGCACGAAGGTCTGGCACTTCTGCCACATCGCGTCGGGCGCGGTGGTGGGCCGCGGCTGCGTGTTCGGGCAGAACTGCTACGTCGCCGCCGTGCGCGTCGGCGACAACGTGCGCGTGCAGAACAACGTGAGCCTCTACGACGGCGTGACCCTCGAGGACGACGTCTTCGTCGGCCCCAGCGCCGTGTTCACCAACGTCAACAACCCCCGCTCGGCCTTTCCCCGCAAGGACGAGTATCGCCGGACCCGCGTCGGCCGCGGCGCGAGCATCGGCGCGAACGCGACCGTGGTGTGCGGCCACGACGTGGGCGAGGGGGCCTTCGTCGCCGCGGGCGCGGTGGTCACGCGCTCGGTGCCAGCCTTCGCCATGGTCGGCGGCGTGCCCGCGCGCTTCATGGGGTGGATGTGCCGCTGCGGCGAGCGGCTCCCCTCAGAGCCTCTGCGATGTGCCGCGTGCGGCCGCGGCTACCGCCGCGAGGGCGAGGGCCTCGCCGAGCTCGTCGGGGGCGCGGGCGAGGTGTGACCGCGCGGGGCTGGGCTACCATCACGCCCTCCATGCGCATCGTCCTCCTCGCGGCCACCTTCAGCGCAGCGGCGTGCTCGAGCTGCGCGTCTCCCCAGCGCCCGGCGGATGTCGCGCGCCCGCGGCCCGCGGCGCCCGCGGTCGCGGTCGCGGTCGAGCGCGACCCCGCCGCCCTCGCGGTGGTCGCCGAGGTGCAGGCGGCCGCCGCGGCGGAGGGGCTCCGCGTCGCGCCAGACGCCGCGCTCGACGCGACGGCGCGCGCCCTGCTGGACCGGGTGCGCGCGGCGCCCGAGCATCGAACGCCTTCGGCGCCGGTGATCCAGGCCCTCGCCTGGCGCGCGGGGGTGATCGACCCGATCCCCGCGGTGGTGGTGGTGCGGCGGAGCGCGGGCGCGGCGAGCGAGTCTTCGCGGCAGGGGATGCGCGACCTGATGCGCAGCGAGCGCCCCACGCACCTCGGCGTGGCGCTGGCTCGCCTCGACGGAGACGAGCTCATCGTGCTCACGCTCACGCGCCGCCGCGCGACGCTGGCCGCGGTGACGCCGCTCCGGCGCGTGGGTGACACGCTCGCGCTCCGCGGCGCCCTGGACGACGACCTGCGCGACCCGGTGCTCGTGGTCACCCGCCCCGACGGGACCACGCGGGAGCGCCCTCTCGCGCAGGGCGCGGCGATCGACGCCGAGCTGACGCTCGACGCGCGCGGGGCGTGGCAGGTCGAGCTCATGGCGAGCTCGGCGCAGGGGAGCACCGTCGTCGCGAACTTTCCGGTGTACGTCGACGCGCCGGCGCCCGAGGTGCCCGCAGACACCTCCGCGTCGCCGCCGGGCGAGCCCGCCGCGGTGGCCGAAGAGCTCCGGGCGCTCCTCGACGACGCGCGCCGTCGCGCGGGTCTAGGTCCCCTCGTCTCGTCGCGCGAGCTGGCCGCGGTCGCGCAGGCGCACTCGGACGACATGTCGGCGAACGGCTTCGTCGCCCACGTCTCGCCCACCACGGGCGGTCCGGGGGACCGCCTGCGCCGCGCGGGCTTTCTCGCGCCGCTCGCCCTCGAGAACGTGGCGCGGGGCTACGCCGCGAGGGAGATCCACGAGGGGCTCATGGCGAGCCCTGGTCACCGCGCGAACATCCTCCACGCCGAGGCGACGCACGTCGGCGTCGCGGTGAGCCGCGAGCGGGGCGGGTCGGGGCTGCTCGCGACGCAGGTGTTCGCCGCGCTCCCGAGGCCCGTCGAGCCCGCGGCGGCGGCGGCGGGGCTGCTGCGCGCGATCAACGCGGCGCGCCGCGGGCGCGGCCTCGCGGAGCTCTCCGAACGCTCGCAGCTCCAGGCGGCGGCGGCGGCGGCGGCGCGGACCTACTTCGAGCGCCCCGAGTTCGAGCAGCAGCAGGTCTTTCAGCAGGCCGCGCGCGCGGTGCAGCGAGACGCGGCGCTCTTTCGCAGGGTGTCGGTCGCGGGCGCCTTCGGACCCCGCGCCGCGGGGGTCGACGAGCTGCCCTCGGTGCTGGAGCCCGAGCTTCGCGCGATCGGAGTCGCTGTGGCGCAGGGGGATCGCCCCCATCAGCCCGCGGGCTCGGTGCTCACGGTGGTGGTGACCGCGGTGCCGCGGTGACGACTCAGAGTCGGCGCTGGAGGTCGGAGTTGGCGCCGCTCGCCTCGGGGCGGCGGCAGGTGAAGGCCGCGCGGAGGATGTAGCTCCGGCCGTCTCCCGTCAGGAGGTTCACGTCGACGGCGCGGCCGTGGTCGGCCTCGCGGCACTCGGGCGTGGTGAGCACGATGGTCTCGTCGTCGGCGACGGCGACGTTCGTCGCGGGGCGGGGACCGACGCGGATGTCCAGCGTGCCCAGGCTGCGAAACCCGCTCCCGCGGATACGGACCTCGTCACCGCCCGAGGGCTTTCCGGAGGGCGGGTTCATGCTCAGAAAGACCACGCCCTCCTTCTTGCAGCCGAGGGGCGGGAGGAGCGCCATCAGCAGCGCGAGGGATGTCACAGGTCTGAACCACCGGGATCGCATCGTTTTTCTGGCCTCCTGAGCGCGAGCGCAGGCGCGGAGGCTATTCTCTTGGCTCTCTGAGGGTCAAGCGCAGGTCGCGCCTCGCCCAAGGACGCGCGTCGTTCGAGGGACGAACGGGCGGGTGTCCCCTTCGTCCAGGGGCCTCTCGCCGCCGTGGCGTGGCCTCCACAGCCGGGGCGGCGTGACGCGGGCGCGCTCGCCGTGGCATGTTCGCTGCTTCTTTGCTGACGAGTCGCGCTCGACGAGGCGTTGCGAACTCGCGCAATTTGAACCACAACGACGCCGGTCTCGCCTGCGCCCTCTCTGCGGCGGCGCGAAGCACTGAAGGAGCTCAGGGTGGCAAAGCACAAGGGCAAGCGGACGAAATCAAAGCGAGAGAGCGGCCCGTCGGCGTCGGCACCCGCCGCGACCCCTCAGGACACCGCGGCCGCCGCGGCGCAGTCCGGCACAGCCCCCGCGCGGAGCGAGGTGGTCGAGGGCCTTCGGGTCGAGGGCAACGTCATTCATTTGCCGAAGCCCGCGAGCGTCGAGGAGGGCACCTCGTCTCGCCCGACGATGCGCGCGGGCTCGGGGTGGAGCGAGCCCGCGAAGTCTACGGAGGCGAACCCGCTCCGCAGCGACGAGGGCGAGGTGCAGCGGACCACGGTTCCGCCGGACGCGCCCGAGGCCGAGGAGGCCGAGGCGGCGGAGGTGAGCGGCGAGATCCTCACGCCCGCGAAGCCGACCGCGGACGCGTCCACGGAGCCCGAGACGGACGCCACCCAGGAGGCGGTGCCGGTCAAGGCGCCCGCCGCCGACGAGAAGAAGCCCGACGAACCCGAGGCCAAGGCCGCGAAGAAGAAGCCCGACGAGCCCGAGGAGAAGAAGTCCAAGGCCGCCGAGAGCAAGGGCAAGACCTCCGACGCGAAGAAGGACCCCGTCATCGCTCGAGGCGAGCGTCGTGACCGCAAGGAGTCGCTGTCGACGCACCTGTCCGACGAGGCCAAGGCCTTCTTCTCGGACAAGTCCCTCGAGGCTGCGTACAAGCCGCACCACGACAACTTTGAAGACCTCACCCCGGCGCACGAGGATCACGCCTCCGAGGTCGCGCGCAGCCGGAAGTGGATGCGCGTCACGGGCCTGCTGCTCGTGGGCGTCGTCGCGGTGATCGGGTCGTTCGCGCTGCAGTCTCGCTATGGCGTGCAGGAGACGGTGCTCCGGACCTCGCAGTTTCAGGGCGGTGCGCCGCCCGAGACGACGATCCCGCTCCCCCAGGCGCCCGCCGCGCCGGCCCCTGAGGCGCCCGCCACGACGGCCCCCGAGGCGCCCGCGACGGCCCCCGAGCCTGCGGCCGCGGCGCCCCGACAGCCCCCGAAGCGCCCGCGACGGCCCCTGAAGCGCCTGCGGTGGCCGCGGCGCCCGCGACGGCCCCTGAGGCGCCCGCGACGGCCCCTGAGGCGCCTGCGGTGGCCGCGGCGCCGACGACGGCCCCCGAGGTCGCGCCCCGGCGGCGCCTGCGGCGAACGCCGCGGAGCTGCTATCGTGCCGCGCGGCGGAGCAACCGCATCGAGGCCTGGGAGGCGTACTTTGACGCCGCTCCCACGGAGGACCGTCTCATGGCGAGCACCGCGATGGCCCTGGCCGAGCGCGGTCGCAACGCGGACGCAGAGCGGCTCGCGCAGCGCGCGGTGACGGCGAACCCCGAGAACGGGCAGGGATGGTTCGTGCTCGCGGCGGTCCGCTCGGCGCTTCGCAACCGCGAGGGATCTCGCGAGGCGAAGGCGCGCTGCATCTCCCTCGGCGGTCGCTGGGCCAGCGAGTGCCGCGGGATCTGATCAGCGCGTGAGCGGGAGCCTCGCTTCGGCGGGGTAGATCGCCGCGCGCACCCCCCGCCTCCCTCCCGCGCACCCTCCCGAGAACAGCAGCAACGACCGCGTGGGTCCGTCGAAGAGCACGCCAGGCGCGTCGGGCTGGGTCTCTCCGCGTCCGCTGAGGGCCGGGGAGGCGGCGGTGGTGAAGCGCACGCCGTCGTACGACGCCGCGAGGGAGAGCGTCTGCTCCGTCGTCGTGCCTCCGTCCAGCAGCCCCTCGGCGGTGGTGCGCGCGTAGACCCTCCAGATCGTTCGACCCGTGCTCAGCCGCTCGCTGCGAATCACCGGGTGGGCGTGCGCGATCGTGGGCGACTCGGCCCTCGCGGCCAGGGCGGGCTGGCGTCCCGCGCGGCCGGGGTCGACGTCGACGCGCTCGAAGGGACCATCGGGCCTCGGAGCGCGGGCGATCCAGACGCTCCCGCCGCTCTCGTACGCCAGGGTCCAACGCCCGTCGGGGTCTTCGGTCAGCGAGGGGCCGCCGATGCCTCCTCGCTCTCCGGCGCTGGGGTCGGCGACGAGCACGGGCGCGCTCCGCACGCGCCAGCGCGCGCCGTCGTCGCTGTCGGCGACCTCGACGCGTCCGCCCCTCGCGAAGAGCATCCGCCAACCCTCGCCGTCCCGAACGACGCTGGGCGAGCGCGCGTCGTCGACTCCGGGGAGCACGGGATTCGGAGCTTCGCGTAGGACGAGCGCGGGGGTGAGCACCGCGCGGGTGATCTCGCGTCGCGCGCCCGTTACGCGTGTCGAGAACAGCCAATATTCCCCGTGATTTCCGAGTACTATGTCAGGGTCTTCAACTTCGCTCTCGAGGGATTCGACGATGCAGCGACGCCCTTCAAGCTCCTCCTGGCTCAGTACCCTGAAGGGGCCGGTTCGATTGTTGGGGAGGTCGGTGTCACCGACGGCAGGCACCTCGAGCGTTCCGCATGAGGCGACGGCCACGAGGGCGCAGACGACGGCGCGGCGGATCATCGAAAGCTCACCCCTGCGCTGAGGCCACCGGAGAGCACGAGGCCCTCGGCGACGAAGTCTCCGGTGCGGTCGGTGGGGTTGTCCTTCTCGACGGAGCGAGCGGGGACGATCTGCGTCGAGGCGTAGGCCTGGATCGAGACCGAGCCTGGGATCACCGCGCCGAGTCGCCTCAGCGTGAGGCCGAGCCCTAGGGAGACCACGTGGCGGTCGGCGTCGATGAGGGTGGTGACGCCGCGCTGGTCGGGGACGGGCGAAGGGTCCCAGTGGTAGCCCGCACGAAGCGCGAGGGCGTGACGGCCGAGGGGGGCGTCGTAGCTGATCCCGATGCGCGGGGTGAGGGTGTCGTGAAAGCGCAGCGGGACGCGGGCCGTGGGCGCGGGCACCGACGGGGTCGCGACGCCGAGCCCCGGGGGAATGTCCAGGTCGAGGGTCACCTCCAGCGCCGCCGTCGGGTCTTCGTAGCGGGACCACTGGTTCCAGGTGAGGTCGACGCCGACGCGCCAGCGGGGGTTGATCTGCCAGGCCGCGCTGGCGACCACCTGCCGCGGCTGAAACGCCGTGAGCGTCTGCGAGCGCAGCGCGTACGCGCCGGGGATCGAGAAGCTCCTCGGGTTGCTCGCGGGGCCGATAGTGATCTGCCCCTGCAGCGCCGCGTCGAGGCCCAGCGAGAGCCTGAACTCGTCGCGGTACGCGACGCCCAGCGAGACCCCGCGGCCGAGCTCGGCCTGGGCGCCGAAATGCGCGTAGCGCACCGCGGTGAGGTCGGCGTCGACGGTGTGCGTGAGGGCCGAGGTGTCGGGGTTCGTCGCGGAGATGCGTCCTGAGATCTCGATCGACCCCTCGGTGCTGGCCATGAACGCGATGCCCCCGCCCAGGTGCAGCCAGCGCAGCGGCGTGATCGCGACCGCGGCGCCGATGAAGAGCCGCTGCGTGCGAACGCCGTAGAGCTCCCAGCGCGGCTGGGTCTGCACCGGCGTGAGCACCTGCGAGAGCCTCGCGTCGGGGATGTGAAACGCGACGCCGAGCGCGAAGGGCACGCCGAAGACCCTGCCCGGCGCCGCGACGCCGCCCACCACGCCGTGCGACGCCTCGACGCCGTTGTCTCGACCGTCGGTGCGCAGCGTCGGGGCCGCGTACTGGTAGCCGACCTCGACGCTCAGCCCCCGCAGGCGCGCGAGGCCCGCGGGGTTGTAATACACCGCCGTGGGGTCGGCGATGTCGGCGGCGACCGCGCCTCCGAGCGCCGCGCCGCGGGGGCCGAAGCCGTACATGTCCAGCGGGTTCGACAGGGCCGTGGCGGGGGCGAGGAGCGTGACGGCGAGGACGAGGGCGCGCATCAGAAGTCCACCGTCGCGGTGAGGCCGGCGACGCCGAGGGTGCCGCCGTAGGTCACGTCGCGGCCGTTGGCGCCGACGCCGGCGCGGGGCAGGAGCCCGTGAAACTGCGCGTAGATCTCGGCGCTGAAGCGGGTCTCGCCGACGCGCGCGGTCATCGCGAGGCCCGCGGTGGCGGCGAGGCGGTCGTTGTCGAGGTATCCCCGCGCGGCCGTGGCGGCGGGCGCGGGCGAGGGCTCGTAGAAGGCTCCGCCGCGCGCGGTGACCCCCGTGCGATCGGTGAGGGCCCAGCTCCGCTCGACGCCCGCGCGGATCACCACGGTGTCGCGAAAGCCCGTCTCGGGCGGCAGCGGTGAGAGGCCCTCGGAGGTGGCCTCGCGCACGCGCTCGAAGGCCGACCAGTGCTTCGCGGTGACGCCGACCGAGACCACCCACGGGCCGCGCACCCAGGCGCCCTCGAGCTGGAGCTGGTGCGGGTCGTACTGCGCGACGCCGGAGATGTTGAGCACGGGGATGGGCACGCCGATGCCCCGCGCGTCGATGGCGACGTCGAAGCGCGCGGTGAGGGCGCCGCGGTAGGTGAGGCCGACGCGCCAGGGGCCGCGCTCCCACGAGACGCCGACGAGGGGCGCCCAGTTGGCGATGAGCTGGTCGTCGATGCGCGAGGTCGAGCGGCCGCTGCCGTCGGTGGTGACGAGCACCGAGCCCGTGAGCCCCGCGAGGGCCGAGGCGCCGACGCCGACGCGCAGGCCGTACCCGAGGTCGACGCCCAGTCCGAGCTGAATCGCCACCGACTGCACGCGGTCGGGGAGCACCAGGAACTGCGGCTGCTCGGGCCGCAGGATGCGCGCGCGCACGACCACGTTGGTGGGGGTGAAGAAGCCCAGTCCGAGGCCGACCCGGTGTCGCAAGACGCCGCCGAAGGGGACCTCGAAGCCCACGCCGATGAGGGTGGCCGAGCCGGTCTCGGCGGAGACCGCGTCGCCGTCGTAGCGCAGCCCGAAGGCGGCGGCGGCGTAGCCCAGGGTGAGGCTGCGACCGCGCACGCGGCTGAGCCCCGCGGGGTTCGCGTGCACGGCGGCGAAGTCGTCGACGAAGGCCGCGCCGGTGCCGCCCATGGCCGAGGCGCGGGGGCCGTAGCCGAAGAGGTCCTGCGGCGTGGCCGAGGCGGTCGCGGGGAGGGTCGCCGCCGCGAGGAGCGTGAGGAGTGTGGCCCGTCTGGTGCGCATCGACCGATCGCGGCGAGCGTACATCACGTTGGCGCGCGGCCCTTGTGATAGCTTCGCGCGCCTATGTCCCGGCGCGTTTTGGTCATCACGCCCACGTACAACGAGCGCGAGAACCTCGAGACCTTCGTTCGGCTGCTCCACGCCTCCATGCCCGAGGCCGACGTGCTCGTGGTCGACGACGCGTCGCCCGACGGCACGGGTCGCATCGCCGACGAGATCGCAGGGAGAGACCCGCGGGTGCAGGTGATGCACCGCGCGGGCAAGCAGGGCCTCGGCACGGCGTACCTCCAGGGCTTTCGCTGGGCCCTCGAGCGCGGCTACGACGTGGTCTTCGAGATGGACACCGACCTCTCGCACGACCCGAAGTACGCGCCGGAGTTCCTCCGCGCGATCGACGCGGGCGCCGACGTGGTCATCGGCTCGCGGAACATCCCCGGCGGCGGCGTCGAGGGCTGGGGCCTCGGGCGGCACGTGCTCTCGAAGGGCGGGAGCGTGTACTCCCGCACGATCCTCGGGATCTCGGTGCGCGACCTCACGTCGGGCTACAAGGCCTTCTCCCGCAAGGCGTTGGAGGCCATCGACCTCGACCGGGTGGAGAGCAACGGGTACTCGTTTCAGATCGAGCTGACCTACCGCGCGCTGCGCCGGGGGATGAAGGTGACCGAGGTGCCCATCACCTTCGTCGACCGGCGCGCGGGGCGCTCGAAGATGTCTCGAAAGATCTTCGCCGAGGCCATCGGCATGGTCTGGAAGCTGCGCTTCGACGCGCTCACCGGCCGCCTGAGCTGAGCGCGCGGCTCAGGGCAGCACCTCGATGCGCAGACGCAGCGTCGCGGTCTGCACGGGGACCGCGCCGTTGGTGCGCACGGGCAGGCTGATCTCTCCGCTCGCGTCGGGGATCGCGCTGGCGTTGAGGTCGGCCGCGCCGATGAGCTCCTGGGTGGTGCTGTCGTCGTCGAAGACGCTGAAGCGCAGGGGCAGGTCGCGGGGGAGCTCGAACGCCGAGGGGAGCCAGCGGTTGAAGGTGGCGTGGTTGTGGTCCTCGATCACCGGGGTGCGGTCGATCTCGCGGCCCATGGGCACGCTCGCGGTGCGCACGAGCACGTCGGCGTCTCCCCCCACGAGGTCCCAGGCGCGCCCGTTGGCGTTCTCGGGACGCACGGTCACGCCGACGATCTGCACGCGCACGCGGCGGGTGGGCGTGGCCTCGACCCTGGGCCGCGGCGGGCTCGCGCGGCGGGGCGCGCCCGCGCGCGGCATCACGCGGTAGCGCATGCGCGCGGGGAGGGTGCTGCCCGCGGGGGGCGCGAAGGTGAGCAGCGCCGGGCACCCGTTGCCCTCGGGGAGCGCCGCGGGGAGGTTCACCGTCTGCGTCGAGCTGCCAGGGCGCAGCGTGGCGATGGGGGTCCACCGCGGCGCGCTCGGGGTTGCGCTCGGGTCGCGCAGCCGCGCGTCGAAGTACCGCCCGAGGTCGTCGGCGCACGCGGCCTGAATCACCACCCCGTCGCCCTCTTCGAGGGTCACGTCGAGGCTCAGCGGCGCGGCGTCGAGGTCGAGCGGCCCCACCACGTCGAGGCCGCCGGGCCACACGCTGGAGCGCTGGTTCACCAGCCAGGGCCCGTCGCCGCCCGCGGGGTAGGGCCGCTCGGGGAGCTCTCCTCGCTGGAGCGCGCCGACCATGAAATCGACCTGGTGGCTGTCGAGGGCGATGGTCATCGTGAAGCCCCCCGCGAGGCGCTCTCGGAGCTGCGTCGAGCCGAGCTCGCCGGCCTGCGCCCGCGCGCGCTCGCTCACGGTGGTCCCGGTGAGCGCGGCGACGCCGCCGAGGATGGTCGAGAAGAAGCCCGTGGCCTCGGCGCTGACCATGCCTCGCGGGGTGATCTGCGCCTGCACGCCGTTCGCGGGGGTCATCCAGAGCGAGGCGACCCGCGTCGCCCGGTCGTACCCGACGGAGACGTCCGTCTCGAGGGCCGCGCTCGCGTCGAAGAGCAGGTACTGCCGCACGCGAAATCCGTCGCTCTCGCGGTCGACCCAGGTCCACCCCGAGCCGCCGATGCGCAGCGAGAGCCGCCCGTGGTCCACCCGCGCGTCGCAGTTGCGGATCCACCATCGGCCCACCGACGCGACCGTGCCCGACGCCGGGCCGCGCAGGGAGCTCTCGCCCGGCAGCCCCAGGAACGACCCCAGGAGCCTGGGGCAGAGCTGCGGCGTCAGCGCCTCGGTGAGCAGCGCCCGCACCTCCTCCTGCTCGGGCGTGGCGGTCGCGGTGACGGCCGGCTGCTGCGCCGCCACCGGGACCAGCGGGGGATTGGGGGGCGGCGCGGCCGCGCAGCCTGCGGTGAGGGCGGTGACCAGGGCGAAGGGGTGACGTGCTCGCATCGGGGCCGGAGTTGTACGCCACAGTCGCCCCGCGGGCATCGTCTGGCCGGAGCTCCAGCGGTGTCGTTCGAGCTCCTACGACCCCGGTCACCCCTCTGGAATTTCAGCGGTTTTTGGCCTTGTATATGAACGCGTGTTCAGTCACCCTCGGGCGTTGCGATGTCGGTGCTGCACAACGTCGACCGCCTCGCGCTGGCCCGGCGCGCGCTCACGGAGGTCTCTCAGCAGGTCGGCCTCGCGGGGCAACCTCAGGGCGACGCCTCGCGCCCGCGGGTCATTCCGACGGGCCTCGCGGCGCTCGACGCGGCGCTGGAGGGGGGCCTGCCCCGGGGGCGCATCGTGTCGCTCTCGGGGGCGCGCTCGTCGGGGCGCATGGCGCTCACGCTGCGGCTCCTCGCGCGGGCGACGCACCGCGGCGAGCCCTCGGCGCTGGTCGACGTCGTCGACGCCCTCGACCCGACCGACCTGCACCCCGAGGAGCGCGCGCGGGTGCTCTGGGTGCGCCCTCCGTCGATGCTCGCGGCGCTGCAGAGCGTCGACCTCATCCTCGACGCGGGGGGCTTCGCGATGGTCGCGCTGTACCTCGTGGGGATGCGCGCGCGGGTGCCCGCGTCGGCGTGGTCCCGGCTGTCGCAGCGGGCGTCGCAGGCGAACACCACGCTCCTCGTCGTGGGCGACGGCGGCGTGAGCGCGCCCGGATCCTTCGCGGCGGTGTCGCTCGCGGCGCGGCGACGTCGCGCGCTGTGGACGGGGCGGCGGCTCCTCGACGCGGTGCAGGGCGAGCTCGTGGTGCTGCGCCGCCGCGGGGGCGCGGGGCAGGGCGCGCCCATCGCCTTCGGAGGGTGAGCGTGCGCCTCGCCTTCGTGCGTGTGCACGACCTCGCCCTCGCGGCGTACACCCGCGTCGAGCCCGACCTCACGCAGCAGCCCCTCGCGCTGCTCGACGTCGAGCAGCGCGGCGGCTCGGCGCTCTCGTCGGTGCAGCGGGGGCAGCGGGTGATCGTGTGCACCGCGCCCGCGCGCGCCCTCGGCGTGCGCGTCGGGATGACCGGGCACCAGGCCCTCGCCGCGGCGCCAGAGGTCGCGCTGCGGGGGTGGTCCGTCGAGGCGATGCGCGCGGCGCGGGCGGCGCTGCTCGACGCGGTGGGCTCGGTGGGCGCGCGGGTCGAGTCGTGCGACGAGGGCGCCTGGGTCGACGCGGGCGAGCTCGCGAGGATGCACGACTCCGAGGGCGCCCTCGCGGCGCGGCTGGCGCAGGCCGCGCGCCGCGTGGGGCTGCGGGTGTCGGTGGGCGTCGCGTCGAGCAAGGGCGTCGCGCAGATGGCCTCGCGGCAGCGGGGCGGCGTCGCCGTCGTCGCGGCGGGCGAGGAGCGGGCGTACATGGCCCGCGTGCCCCTCGCGGCGATGCCCATGGGGGATGAGTTTCGCAGCGCGCTGGCGCAGCTCGGGGTGGACACGGTGCGAGACCTCGCGGCGATGCCCGCGGCGCAGATCGCGCTGCGCTACGGCGACGAGGCCGCGGCGGCGGTGCGGCTCGCGCAGGGAATCGACGACCGCGCGCTGGTGCCCGAGGCGCTCCCCGCGCGCTTCGAGGAGTCGGTGGACCTCGACTGGGAGGCCGACGACGTCGACGCCCTGCTCTTCGCGCTGCGACGTCTCCTCGACGCGCTGGTGACGCGCCTCGCGTGCCGCGCCCTCGCGGTGGGGGGCATGGTGCTCGCGCTGCCCCTCGCGTCGAAGGTGCTCGACGAGCGCGCCCTCGCCGTGGCGGTGCCCACGCGCGATGTCGCCACGCTGCTGCGCATCGCGCGCACCTCCCTCACGTCGCAGCCTCCCATCGCGGGCGTGCGCGGGCTGCGGGTGACCGCGCTGCCGCGGCCCGTGCGCCCGGTGCAGCTCGGGCTCTTCGACCCGCCGGGCCCCGCGCCCGAGCGCCTCGCGCTGACGCTCACGAAGCTCACCGCGCTCGTGGGGAGCGACCGCGTGGGCGCGCCCGTGGCCCCCGACACGCACAGGCCCTACGCCGTGGGGGTGGCGAGCTTCGACCCGCCGCGCGCGCCGCGGGAGGGGCCGCCGTCGACCGAGGCGATCCCGCTCATGGCGCTGCACGTGTTTCGCCCGCCGAGGGAGGCCGAGGTGGTGATCGAGCAGGGGCGCATCGCCTACCTCGACGCGGGGGAGGTGCGCGGCGGCGTGCGCGCGTGCGGCGGCCCGTGGCGCGTCGACGGGCAGTGGTGGGGAGAGCCCTTCGACCACGAGGGCTGGGACGTCGAGCTCGACGACGGCGGGATCTACCTCGTGGGCTTCGACCGCGCGCGGGGGCGCTGGCTCCTCGACGGCGTGTACGAGTAGCGCCCGAGGTCAGCGCCGCGGCGACGCGATCCCCCCCTACAGCGGGGATCGACCGAGGAGCCCTCGCACGAAACCGCCCGCGGGAGCATCGTACACCACGCACCATGACCGCAGAGATCCCCAAAGGGCGCATCGCGCGCGGCCTCGCGCTGGTTCGCCTCGCCGGCTCGCAGCTCCCCACCGTCGCGGGGCGCGTGCTGCGAGGCGAGGACGCGCAGCTCGATTTACAGGTCGTGCAGCTCTCGGCCGAGAAGGCCGCGAAGGTGCTCGGCGAGCTCCGCGGCCTCGCGATGAAGGTCGGGCAGACGGCGTCGTACGTCGACGGGCTGCTGCCCCCGGAGGCGAGCGACGTGTACCAGGCCGCCCTCGCGAAGCTCCAGAGCGCGGCGCCGACGGTCTCGTTCGAGGCGCTCAAGGCCGAGATCGAGCGCGGCCTCGGTCGGCCCCTCGACGAGCTCTACGCGCGCTTCGACCCTGCGCCCCTCGCCAGCGCGTCGATCGGGCAGGTGCACCGCGCGGCGATTCGCGACGAGCGCGGCGAGCTCGTCGAGGTCGCGGTGAAGGTGCAGTACCCCTCGGTCGCGCACGCGGTCGCCAGCGACCTGAAGAACATCGAGGCGCTCAAGCCGATGCTCTCGATCCTCGCGCCGGGCGCCGACACCTCGGGCGGGGTCGACGAGGTGGTGCGCACCCTGGGCGAGGAGCTCGACTACACCGTCGAGGCGCGCAACCAGGCGCGCTTTCGCGCGATGGCCGAGCGCTTCGAGGGCGTGCACGTCGCGCGGGTCTTCGAGGGCCACACCGCGCGCAACGTGCTCACGATGGAATTCGTCGAGGGACGCTCGCTGCGCGACGTGTGCGCCGACGGCGACCAGGCGCTGCGCGACAAGGTGGGCGCGACCATCTTTCGCTTCACCATGGGGCTCGCGATCGCGCGCGGGGTGTTCAACACCGACCCGCACCCGGGGAACTTTCTCGTGCAGCCCGACGGCACCGTGACCTTCCTCGACTACGGGAGCGTGAGCCAGCTCCCCGAGGGGTTGCACCGGCGCTGGCGCGAGCTGGTCGAGCTGCTCCTCGACCAGAAGATCGAGCTGTGGCGCGAGCGTCACGCCGAGCTCTTCGGCCTCGGGCACATGGACCCGCGGGTGCTGGAGCACCACCTTCAGTTCATGTGGTCCACGGCGTCGATGGTGGCGCCGGACGAGGAGGTGACCATCGACCGCGACATGCTCCGCGGCACCTTCGCGAGCGGGGTGAACACCGCGAAGGCCATCGGCAGGACCGTGGGCTGGATGCCCTCGCGCTCGCGCACCGCCGCGATGCCGCCGGAGTTCGTGATGGCGGGGCGGATGCAGCTCGGCCTCTTCGCCGTGCTCGCGCACCTGCGCCCTCGGGCGAACTGGCACCGCATCCTCCGCGAGATGCTCGCGCAGGACCTCTCGGACCTCTGAGCGCCGGAATCGCGTACTCTCCGCGGTCACCGCCGTGACCGAAGAGAACCTGCATTTCGACGTGCTGATCGTGGGCGCTGGGCTTTCGGGCGTCAGCGCCGCGTACCACCTGCAGACGCGCTGCCCCACCAAGCGCTACGCGATCCTCGAGGGCCGAGAGCGCCTGGGGGGCACCTGGGACCTGTTCCGCTACCCCGGCATTCGCTCGGACTCGGACATGTACACCCTGGGCTACTCGTTTCGCCCCTGGACGAACCCCAAGGCCATCGCCGACGGCCCGGACATCCTCGCGTACATCCGCGAGACCGCCGAGGCCTACGGCATCGACGAGCACATTCGCTTTCAGAAGCGCGCGGTGCGCGCGCGGTGGTCGAGCGAGGAGGCGCGGTGGTCCGTCGAGGTGCTCGACGGCGCGACCGGCGAGACCGAGGTCTACACCGCGGGCTTCGTCTACATGTGCTCGGGCTACTACGACTACGACGCGGGCTACACGCCGGAGTTCGAGGGGCGCGAGCGCTTCGAGGGGCTCGTCGTGCATCCCCAGAAGTGGCCCGAGGGCCTCGACGTGACCGGCAAGCGCGTGGTGGTCATCGGCAGCGGCGCGACCGCGGTGACCCTCGTGCCCGCCCTCGCGAAGACCGCCGCGCACGTCACCATGCTCCAGCGCTCGCCCACCTACGTGCTGTCGGTGCCCGCGAGGGACCGCGTCGCCGACTGGCTCCGCGCGCGCGTGTCGGACGAGGCGGCCTACGACGTCGTGCGGTGGAAGAACGTGCTCGTGGGCATGAGCTTCTACGCGTACTGCAGGCGCTTCCCCGCCCACGCGAAGGGGCTGCTCGTGGGCCTCGCGCGCAAGGCGCTGGGCGGCGACCGCGAGGCCGCGCAGGGCTTCACGCCGCGCTACGACCCGTGGGACCAGCGGCTCTGCATGGTGCCCGACGGCGACCTCTTCGACGCCCTCCGCGCGGGCAGCGCGTCGGTGGTCACCGACCGCATCGCGCGCTTCACCGAGCGCGGGCTCGAGCTGGAGTCGGGCGCGCGCCTCGACGCCGACATCGTGGTCACAGCGACGGGGCTGTCGCTGAAGTTCCTCGGGGGGATGAAGGTCGAGGTCGACGGGAAGGACGTCGAGCCGGCGAAGACCATGACCTACAAGGGGATGATGTGCGGCGACGTGCCCAACCTCGCCCTCGCGGTGGGCTACACCAACGCGTCGTGGACGCTGAAGTGCGACCTCACCAGCGAGTACGTCTGCCGCCTGATCAACCACATGGACGCGCGGGGCTACAGCGCCTGCTACCCCCACAACGACGACCCCACGGTGAGGGAGATCCCGCTGCTGGACTTCTCCGCGGGGTACGTCTTGCGCGCGCTGGACCGGCTGCCGAAGCAGGGCTCGCGGGCGCCCTGGCGGCTCTACCAGAACTACGTGCTCGACCGCGTCGCGCTGCGCCACGCCGCCGTCGACGACGGCGTGATGCGCTTCACGAAGCGGGCTACCGTCGCGTGACCTGCGAGGCGCGGTCGCCGCCCTGACGCTCGAACATCCAGCCGGGGTACTCCGGCGGGAGCGCGGAGACCGCGTCGAGGGCCTTCAGCTCATCTTCGCTCAGCGAGACGTCGACCGAGGCGAGGTTGTCGACGAGCTGCGCGTCGGTCTTGGCGCCGATGATCACGCTGGTGACCCACGGGCGGTGCAGCAGCCACGCGAGGGCGATCTGCGCGACGCTCACGCCCCGCGCCTCGGCCATCGGCGCCATCGCCTCGACGCAGTCGAAGGCGCGCTCGCGGTTCACGGGGGGAAAGTCGAAGCTCGCGCGCCGAGCGCCCTCGGGCGCAGACGTGTCACGGCGGAACTTGCCCGAGAGCAAGCCCCCGGCGAGGGGGCTCCAGGGCAGGATCGCGAGGCCCTCGCTCTGCGCCAGCGGGACCACCTCGCGCTCGATGTCGCGCCCCGCGACCGTGTAGTACATCTGCATCGACTCGAAGCGCGCGAGGCCCTTGCGCTCAGAGATCCCGAGGGCCTTGGCGGTCTCCCACGCCGCGCGGTTGCACAGACCGACGTAGCGGGCCTTGCCCGCGCGCACGACCGTGTCGAGGGCGTCGACGACCTCCTCGAGGGGCGTCAGCGGGTCGTAGCCATGGATCTGGTAGAGGTCCACGTGGTCCATGCCGAGGCGGGTGAGGCTGGCGTCGATGGCGTCGAGGATGTGCTTGCGCGAGAGGCCGTTGACGTTCTTCGCGCGGCTCCGCCGGTCGGCCTCGGCGCGCTGCGCGTCGGTGGCGTCGGGGGGCAGCGGGTCGCTCACGCGGCCGTGCACCTTCGTCGCGATCACCACCTCGTCGCGGCGCAGCCCGTTGCGCCGCACCGACTCGCCGAGGATGCGCTCCGAGAGCCCGTTGGCGTACACGTCCGCGGTGTCGAAGAAGTTCACCCCGGCGTCGAAGGCGCGGCGCACGAGGAGGTCCGCGGCGGACTGATCCTGCGCGCCGACGACGCGCCAGAAGCCGTCGCCGCCGAAGGTCATGGTGCCGAAGCAGAGCTCAGAGACGACGAGGCCGGTGCGGCCGAGGGTGCGGTATTTCATCGACCTTCGCGTACCCGCCGCGGGACGCGAAGGTCAACCTATCCGCGCGAGATCCCCAAGAGGTTGCGAGGCGCTCCACCGCGGGCGACGCTGCGCCCGCGTGAGCGGCTTCGACTCGTTGACCCTGCGGCCCATCGGCGTCGTGCGCTCGCCCTTCACCGACCGGTGGCGGGCGCCGCGGCAGCCCGGCGTCGACGGGCCCAAGGCCGAGGGGAGGGTGGTGCTCGCGCGGGCGAGGGGCTTCGAGCAGGCCCTGCGCGACCTCGAGGGCGTCGAGCGGGTGTGGCTGATCACCTGGTTTCACCGCAACGACTCGTGGAAGCCCATGGTGCTCCCGCCCCGCGGAGAGCGGGTCAAGCGCGGGGTCTTCGCGACGCGCTCGCCGCACCGGCCCAACCCCCTGGGGCTCTCGCTGCTGCCCCTGCGGCGCGTGCGCGGGCTCACGCTGCACGTGGGCGAGCTCGACCTCCTCGACGGGACCCCCGTGCTCGACATCAAGCCGTACCTCCCCTACGCCGAGGCCTTCCCCGAGGCCCGCGCGGGGTGGATCGACGCCCTCGTCGAGCGAGAGCGGGCGCCCGCGTACGCCGTCTCGTACAGCCCCGAGGCCGAGGCGTCGCTGCGGTGGCTGTGCGAGGGCTTCGGCGTCGACCTCGCCTCGCGCGCGGGCGCCGTGCTGGCCCGCGACCCGTCGCCGCACCCCTATCACCGCGTGCGGCGCGACGGCGCGCGGGGCGTGATCGCCGTGGGCTCGTGGCGGCTGCGCTTTCGCGTCGAGGGCGCCGAGGTGACCGTCGAGGCGCTCGAGAGCGGATACGACGCCGACGCGATGTTGACCGCAGAGATCGGCACGTTGGAAGACGACGCCGCCCATCGGGGCTTCCATGCGCGCGGGAGCGGTGCGACCCTACGGTCGCCCGGCAGGTCACCCGCGGGCGAACCATTGCCGTGACCACAAGAGAGCGTTGTCGCTGAGGGGCGCATGTCGGACTCGCTGGAACAGACGATCGAGAACCTCAAGACCACGTTGATGATCCGCCCCAACGACCCCTTCACCCGCAATCAGCTGGGGGTCGCGTATCGAAACCTGGGGCGCATCGGCGAGGCCATCGACGCGCACAAGCGCGCCATCGCGATCAACCCCCGCTTCGCCGACGCGTTCTACAACCTCGGCCTCGCGCAGATGGCGCGCGAGGACTGGCCCGCCGCGGTCGACGCGCTGAAGGAGGCCACGAGCTGCAAGGGCGACCTGGTCGACGCGTGGTACCGCCTGGGGCAGTGCTACGCGCGCACCGAGCGCTGGCCCGACGCCGCCGCGGCCTTTCGCCAGGCCCTGCGGCTCAAGCCCGACTACACCGCCGCCGTCGCCGACGTCGGGATCGTGTACGTGCAGGCGGGAGACTTTCGCGACGCGATCCCCTTCCTCGAGCAGGCGAACGAGCGCAAGCCAGGGGAGGAGGAGATCCTCCGCGCGCTGGCCCTCGCGTACCACGGCGCGAACCGACAGGCCGACGCGACGAGCACCTTCGAGCACCTCTTCAAGGTGGTCGACCCGAAGGCCGACGACCTCTACCGCTACGGCAAGGCACTCGAGGCCATGCAGCGCCCCGAGGAGGCCATCGGCGCCTGGCGGCGCACGACGGCGATGTACGCCGACCACCTCGACGCCTGGGTCGCGCTCGCGAACCTCCACGCGCAGCGCGAGGCCCACGCCGACGCGCTGAAGGCGTTTCGCGAGATCGTGCGCATCGACCCCGAGCGCTGGGACGGCCACGCCGGGGTCGCCCGCGCGCTGCAGGCCCTCGACACGCACGTCGAGGCGGTGACCTCGTTCCGCGAGGCGATCCGCCGCCGCCCCGAAGACCCGTTGCTCCGCGTGGGCGTCGGCATCAGCTGCGCCGCGGCGGGCTCGATGCAAGAGGCGGTCGAGGCCCTCGAGGCCGCGACGCGCCTCGACGCCGACTGCGCGCCCGCCTACAACCAGCTCGCCATCGTCTACAACGACCTCGGGCGCACGAAGCTCGCGGCGACGGCGGTGCGTCAGGCGATCCGCCTCGCGCCCCACGAGGCGGCGTTTCACTACACCCTCGCGCGGCACGAGCGCGAGATGGGCGAGACCCGCGCGGCCCTCGAGGCGCTGCGCGAGGCCGTGCGGCTCAAGCCGGGCTTCCCCGAGGCGCAGCACGACCTCGGCGTGGTGAACGCGGAGCTCGGCGACCACGAGGCCGCCGTCGAGGCGCTGCGCCGCGCGGTGCACGCCAGGAGCGAGAACCCCGACACGTACTTCGAGCTCGGGCGCTCGTACGTCGCGCTCAAGCGCTACGTCGAGGGCGTCGAGGCGCTCAAGCAGTGCACGCAGGCGAAGCGCGACCACGTGCTCGCGTGGCAGGAGCTCGGCGCGACCTACGCGCTGCTCGGCCGCCACGAGGAGGGCGTCGAGGCCTTTCGCACCTGCCTCGAGCTCCGCCCCGACGACCCCGACGCGCTGCAGCACCTGGGCGTGGCCTACGCGTCCATGGGCAGGCAGCAAGACGCCGTCGACGCGCTGGAGCGCTCGATCCGCGTGAAGCCCGACCACCCCGAGGGCTACGCCCGCCTGGGCCTCGCGTACCAGCGCATGGAGCGCTTCGACGAGGCCGTGCGCGCGTTTCAGCAGGGCGTGAGGGTGCGCCCCAACGACGGCGCGCTGCACGCCGCGCTGGGCGCGGTGTTCATCCGTCAGGAGCGCTGGCAAGACGCCGCCGACGCCTACGAGCAGGCGGTCTGGCTGCGCCCTGATGACATGGAGGCGCAGCGCAACCTGGGCATCGCCCTCGACAAGCTCGGGCGGCACAGCGAGGCCCTCGACAACCTCCGCCGCGCCGTCGAGCAGCGCCCGCAAGACGCCGAGGCGCGCTACCACCTCGGCCTCGCGCTGGAGCGCGTGGGAGACCACGCCGAGGCCGAGCGCGCGTTTCGCGACGCCGTCGCGCGCAGCCCCGAGCACGCCGACGCCCACATGCACCTGGGCCTCGTGCTCGAGCGTCAGGGCCGCCCCCGCGAGGCCGCGGAGTCGCTGCGTCAGGCCACGGTGCTGCGCACCGACTACGCCGAGGCGTACACCGCGCTGGGGCGGGTCTACCGCGTGCTCGACATGCTCCAGGAGGCGGCGCAGGCGTACCGCCAGGTGATCCGCCTGCTCCCCGACGAGCCCGACGGGTACACCGACCTCGGCGCGGTCACCCGCGACCTCGGGCGCGACCAGGAGGCCATCGAGCGCTTTCGTCAGGCGCTGCGCATCCGCCCCGCCGACGCGCGCACCTACACCGAGCTGGGCGCGCTCTACCTCAGGTCGTCGCAGCCGCGCGAGGCCGTCGACGCGCTGCTGAAGGCGATCCAGTACGAGCCGCGCAACGGCGTCGCGTACCGCGTGCTGGGGGAGACCTACTTCGGCGCGGGGATGTTCGCCGAGGCCGCCGACGTCTTCTCGCGCGCGCTGCACATCGACCCCGCCGACGCGGGCGCCGCGGTGGGCACGGGCAAGTCGCTGGTGGCGCTCGGGCGCTACGCCGACTCGATCGTGCCGCTGCGCGAGGCGATTCGGCTCTCTCCGCGGGAGAGCGAGGGGTATCGCCAGCTCGCGATGGCCTGCAAGCACCTCGACCGCCTCGACGAGGCCCTCGGCGCGCTCGAGGGCGCCATCGAGCTGATGCCCGCGGAGCCCTCGCTGCGCCTCGCCAAGGGCCAGGTGCTCAAGGACCTCGGGCGCTACCAGGAGGCGGCAGACTCGCTGCGCGCGTGCATCGAGCGCGACCGGGCGAACCCCGACGCGTGGCAGCTCCTGGGAGTGCTCTACGACGAGGCGGGGCACCACACCGAGGCGGTGGACGCGTACCGCACGGCGCTCCGCGGTCGCCCCGAGTTCGTCGAGGCCTTTCTCGGGCTGGGCACGAGCCTCACCCGGCTGGGGCGGCTCGAAGAGGGCATCGACGCGCTGAGGCAGGCGGTGCGCCTCGCGCCGGAGCACGCCGAGGCGCTCTGGCGTCTCGCGCTGGGCTACGGCGAGGCCGGTCGCTACGCCGAGGCCGTCGAGACCGCGCGCCGGCTCGTGCGGGTGCGCCCGCAGGCGAGCGAGGCGTGGTTCAAGCTCGGGGCGTTCTGCCAGTTCCTGGAGCGCTGGGACGAGTCGGTGGAGGCGCTGCGAGAGGCCGTGCGCCTCGCGCCGGAGCACGCCTCGGCGCGCTACACCCTGGGCCTCTCGCTGCGGCGACTGGGCCGCGCCTCGGAGGCCATCGCCGAGGTGCAGCGGGCCGCGCAGCTCGACCCGCGCGACGGCACGATCCGCGCGGGCCTCGGGTATTTGTACGCCGAGCAGGAGATGGTCCCCGAGGCGGTGGACGCGTACCAGTCGGCGCTCAAGCTCCAGCCCGACAACCTCGACGCGCACCTCGCGCTGGCGTCGCTGCTCGAGAAGCTGGGCCGCGACGAAGACGCCGTGAAGTCGTACCGCCGCGTGCTCCAGGCGCACCCCGACACCCCCGCGGCGCTGCGCGGCCTGGGCACCTCGCTCAAGCGCCTCGGGCGCCACCGCGACGCCATCGACTCGCTGCGCCGGGCGTCCCGCGCGAACCCCTCCGACGCCCAGCTCCTCTACGACCTCGGCGAGTGCCTCTACCGCGCCGGCGACTGGAACGGCGCCAACGACGCCTACCGCCAGCTCAAGACCGTCAACCGCGGCCTCGCCGACAAGCTGTTCGACATCATCAACGTCTGAGCACCGCTTGACGCTGAACGTGTGATCAGTATCTCGTGCCGGGGAGCGAATGTTCCCCGAGCTTCATGCGCGCAGCGCGTTCAGCTTTCTGCGCGGCGCGTCGTCCCCCGAGGCGCTCGTGGCGCGGGCGGCGGCGCTGGAGATCCCCGCCGTCGCGCTCATGGACCACGACGGACTCTACGGCGCGCCGCGCTTCTTCAAGGCCGCGCGGGCGGCGGGCGTGCGGCCCATGGTGGGGGCGACGGTCTCCGTGGTCGACGGGGCGCTCTCGGGGCGCCTGGGGCTCCTGGTGACCTCGCGCGCGGGGTACCAGAACCTCTGCGCGCTGGTGACCGTGGCCAAGGCGAAGGTCACCAAGGCCGAGGCGAGGGAGGGCCTCGCGTCGGTGACCCTCGACGAGCTCAGCGCGCATCGGGCCGGGCTGCTCGGCGTGCTCCTCGCCGCCGAGGAGCCGCTCTCTCGCCTCGGCGCGCGCTCCATGGGGCCGTGGCGCGGGCGGAGCCTGGCCTGGGCCGAGGCCCTGCGCGCGCGCCTCGGCGTCGCGCACCTCGCGGCGGAGCTCACGCGGCACGAGCACCGCGCCGAAGAGCGCCGCACGCAGCGGATACGCGCCCTCGCCGAGCACCTGGGCCTCGCGCTCCTCGCCGCGGGCGACGCGCGCTACGCGAGCGAAGACGAGGCCGCGCTGCACGACGTGCTCACCTGCGTGCGCGAGCGCGTGAGCCTCGACGAGGCGGGCAAGAGGCTCGCGCCCTCGCGGCGCTGGCACCTGTATCCCCCGGCGGAGACCCTCGCGCGCTTCGCCGACCTCCCGCAGGCGATTCGCGGCGCGCGGGCCTTCGCCGAGCGCTGCGAGTTCACGCTGAGCGACCTGGGGTACGCCTTTCCCGAGTCGCCGGTGCCCGAGGGGGAGACGCTGTTCAGCCACCTCCACCAGCTCACCCACGAGGGCGCGCGCGACCGGTTTCGGCCGCTCACCCGCGCGGCGGCCTCGCAGCTCGCGCGGGAGCTCGACCTCATCGCGAAGCTCGACCTCGCCGGGTATTTTCTCATCGTGCACGACATCGTGCGCTTCTGCCGCGAGCAGGGGATCCTCGCGCAGGGCAGGGGGTCGGCGGCCAACAGCGCGGTCTGCTACGCGCTGGGCATCACCGCGGTCGACCCGGTGAAGATGGAGCTGCTCTTCGAGCGATTTCTCTCCGAGGAGCGCGGCGAGTGGCCCGACATCGACATCGACCTCCCCAGCGGCGACGGGCGCGAGGCGGTGATCCAGTACGTCTACCGGACCTACGGCGACCGCGGCGCGGCGATGACCGCGAACGTGATCACGTACCGCGCGCGCAGCGCGATGCGCGAGGTGGGCAGGGCGCTGGGGTACCCCGAGGACGTGCTCTCCCGCGTGTCGAAGCAGCTCGGCTGGGGTGACGCCGACCGCGCCGCGCTGGAGGAGCGCGTGGCCGCCGCGGGGCTCTCTCCCGACGAGCCGCGGGTGGCCCTCTGGGTGCGCCTGGGCGCGGAGGTGCAGTCGCTCCCGCGGCACCTCGGGCAGCACTCCGGCGGCATGGTGATCGCGCGGGGACGTCTCGACCACGTCGTGCCCCTGGAGCCCGCGGCGATGGAGAACCGCCGGGTGATCCAGTGGGACAAGGACGACTGCGCCGACCTCGGGATCTTGAAGATCGACCTGCTCGGCCTGGGGATGATGGCCGTGCTCGAAGAGGTCGTGCAGACCGTGCGGCGCGTCGACGGCCACGACCTCGACCTCGCGCACCTGCCCCCCGACGACCCGCTGACCTACGAGATGCTCCGGCGCGCCGACACCGTGGGGGTCTTTCAGGTCGAGTCGAGGGCGCAGATGGCCACGCTCCCGAGGATGAAGCCGGCGTGCTTCTACGACCTGGTCATCGAGGTCGCGCTGATTCGCCCCGGTCCCATCGTGGGCAAGATGGTGCACCCCTACCTCGCGCGGCGCGCGGGGCGCGAGCCCGTGGAGTACGCGCACCCGTCGCTGGAGCCGATCCTCAAGCGCACGCTGGGGGTGCCGCTGTTTCAAGAGCAGCTCATGCGCGTCGCGATGGTGGCCGCGGGCTTCACCGGCGGCGAGGCGGAGGAGCTGCGCCGGGCCATGGGCTCGAAGCGCTCGGTCGAGCGCATGGCGAAGATCGAGGCGAGGCTCCGCGAGGGCATGCGGCGCAACGGCTACTCGCAGGCCGCGGAGGACGACGTCGTGCGGGGGATCTCGTCGTTCGCCCTCTACGGATTTCCCGAGTCGCACAGCGCGAGCTTCGCGCTGCTGGCCTACGCGAGCGCGTACATCCGCGCGCACTGGCCGGCGTCGTTCTGCGGGGCCCTGCTCAACCACTGGCCCATGGGCTTCTATCACCCGGCCACGGTGATCCGAGACGCGCAGCGGCACGGCGTGCGGGTGCTGCCGATCGACGTCACCCGCTCGGGGTGGGACTGCGCGCGCGAGGGTCCTCCCGAGGAGCAGCGGCTGCGGCTCGGGCTGCGCTTCGTGCGAGGGCTCTCGGAGCGCACCGGCCGCGCGGCGGAGCGGGCGAGGGGGGCGCAGGGCTTTCGGTCCATCGATGATTTTCGGCGCAGGGTGAGGCCCGAAGACCGCGAGCTCGAGACCCTCGCCGAGCTCGGCGCCTTCGCGTCCCTCGACGCGTCGCGGCCGTGGCATCGGCGCGAGGCGCTGTGGCAGGTGCGCGCCCTCGCGGCGCAGCCCGGCGGGGTCTTCGAGGACGTCGACCTCCCGCGAGAAGACACGTCGTTCCTCCGACCGATGTCCCTCGAGGAGCGCGTCGCGGCGGACCACCGCGCGAGCGGCGTGAGCGCCGGGCCGCACCCCATGTCGTTTCTCCGCGCGCGGCTGCGCGAGCGCGGGGTGCTGACCGCCGAGGCCCTGCGACGCGCGCGGCACGGCGCGGCGGTCATCGTGGCGGGCGTGGTGATCACCCGGCAGCGCCCGGGCACGGCGAAGGGCTTCTTCTTTCTCACCCTCGAAGACGAGAGCGGTGTGGTCAACGGCATCGTCGCGCCCGACGTGTACGACGCGCAGCGGCCGGTGATGGTGAGCGCGGGCGCGCTGGTGCTGCACGGCAACGCGCAGCAGCAGGAAGGGGTGACCAGCGTGAAGGTGCTCCGCGCCGAGCGCCTCAGCGACTTCGCCGAGGAGGACCTCGCCGCGCCGACGCCGCCCTCCCATGACTTTCGTTGAGCGCCCGCGCGGGGTGGTGCACACTCCCACGCCCTTGACGATGGACCGACGCGCCCTCCTCGCCTTCACGCTCGTCGCGTGCGGCACGACCCAGAGCCCTGCCCCCGTCACGCCCCCCGAGGCGGCGCGGGCAGAGCCGACGCGCCCGCGGCTCCACCTGGCCTCGAGGCCGGGCGGGTGCGAGGGCGCCTCCGGCGGCATTCAGATCGAGGGGCAGCTCGGCACCATCCCCGTCGACAACGTGCGCCGCGTGGTGCGCGAAGCGAACGAGGGGCTCGCGGCGTGCTTTCACCGACGACTCGAGGCGCTCCCCTGCCTCGCGGGGCGGGTCGACCTCAAGCTTAGGGTCGGCGTCGACGGCGCCGTGCGCTGGGCGCTGCCCGTCGCGTCGACCATGGGCGACCGCGAGGTCGAGCGGTGCATGGTCGAGCACGCGGGCACGCTGCGCTTCTCGGCCCCCTGCGGCGGCGAGGCCGAGGTCGCGACGAGCCTCGAGATGGACGGCGGCCCCGACGCGCGCCCTGCGGTCTCGTGGCCCGCCACACGCCTCACCGCGACCCTCCGCGCGCGTCGGGCGCAGCTCGCGGCGTGCCGTGGTGCGTACCGCGGCGAGGTGCGCGTCTCGGCCTACGTCGCCCGAGACGGGAGCGTCGCCGCCGCGGGCGCCAGCGTCGACGACGCCGAGGGCTACACCGTCAGCGAGTGCGCCCTCGCCGAGATACGAAGCTGGCGCCTGCCCAGCCCCGGGTCGTGGTACGCCCGGGTCAACTTCAACCTCCCCTAGAGGCACCGATGGACCTCGAACTCAGCGACACGCAGCGCGTCCTCCGCGACCGCGCGCGGGGCTATGCGGCCCGCGCCCTCGCGCCCTTCGCGGCCGACTTCGAGCGGCGGCAGGCGGTGCCGCGCGAGGTGCTCGCCGAGATGGCGCAGATGGGGCTCATGGCGGTGAACGTCCCCGCCGAGCTCGGCGGCGCGGGCGCGGGCGCCGTGGCCTACGCCTGCGCGATGCGCGAGGTCGCGCGGGGCTGCGCCGCCACCGCCGTCACCATGGCCGTGACCAACATGGTGGGGGAGGTGATCGTGCGCTTCGGCACCGACGCGCAGCGCGCCCGGCACGTCACGCGACTCGCCTCGGGCGAGCACGCCGCGGGCGCCTTCGCGCTGAGCGAGCCCGAGGCGGGGAGCGACCCCGGCGCGATGCGCACCACCGCCTCGCGCGACGGCGAGGGGTGGGTGATTCGCGGCGCCAAGCAGTGGATCAGCTCGGGCCCCCTCGCGGGCGTGTTCGTCGTGTGGGCGCGCACCGGCGGCGCGGGCACCTCGGGCATCTCGTGCTTTCTCGTCGAGGGCGGCGCCCCAGGGCTGAAGATCGGCCGCCACGAGGACAAGATGGGCCTGCGCGCCTCGGCCACGGTGCCGCTGGAATTCGACGACGTGCGGGTGCCCGCCGACGCGCTGCTGGGCGTGGAGGGCGGGGGGTTTCGCATCGCGATGATGGCCCTCGACGGCGGCCGCGTGGGCATCGCCTCGCAGGCCGTGGGCATCGCCACGGCGGCCCTCGAGGCCGGCCTCGACGCCGTCGCGCGCGGGGAGGTGCGCGGCGAGGCGCAGCGGCGCGCGCTCGCCGATGCGCGGTGCGAGCTCGAGGCGGCCTGGCTCCTGGCGCTGCGCGCGGCCTGGCTCAAGGAGCAGGGGCGCCCGTTCTCGCAGGAGGCCTCGGTGGCGAAGCTCTACGCGTCGGAGACCGCGTGGCGGGTGACCAACCAGGTCGTGAGCGCGCTGGGCCCCGCGGGGTGCCGCCGCGCGCCGAGCGTCGAGCGCCACCTGCGAGACAGCAGGGTCACGATGATCTACGAGGGCACCAGCGAGATCCAGCGCCTCGTCATCGCGCGAGGTCTGTTGAAAGGATGAGCCAGCCCATGTCTGCCCGCGTCGCGCTTCACGTCAACGTCGACCACGTCGCGACCCTTCGACAGGCGAGGGGCACGCGCTACCCCGACCCCGTCGAGGCCGCCCTCGCCTGCGAGCGCGCCGGCGCCGACGGCATCACCGTGCACCTCCGCGAGGACCGACGGCACGTGCAGGAGCGCGACGTGCGCGTGCTCCGCGAGGTCGTTCGCGGCACCTACAACCTCGAGATGGCCGCCACCGACGACGGGCTGCGGGTGGCGCTGGAGGTCCTGCCGCACCACGTGACCCTGGTGCCCGAGCGCCGCGAGGAGCGCACCACCGAGGGGGGCCTCGACGTCGTCGCCAACGGCCCGCGCCTCGCCGAGGTCGTGAGCGCGCTGCAGAAGGCGGGGATCAAGGTCTCGCTCTTCGTCGCCGCCGACGTGCCGCAGCTCGACGCCGCCGCGGCGCTGGGGGTCGACCAGGTCGAGCTGCACACCGGCGACTACGCCGACGCGACGACGCCGCAGCGGCAGGCCGAGGAGCTCGTCGCGCTGCGGCAGGGGGCGGCGATCGCGCACGGCTGGGGCGTGCGCGTCGCCGCGGGGCACGGACTCACCGTCGCGAACGTCGCCGCGGTGGCGGCGATCCCTCACGTCGTCGAGCTGAACATCGGCCACGCGATCGTCGCCGACGCGGTGATGGTGGGCATGGCCGAGGCCGTGCGCGCGATGCGCGCGGCGATGGACCGAGGCGCGGCGCGGCGGTGATCGTCGGGCTGGGCCTCGACGTGGTGTCGGTGCCGAGGGTCGCGGGGATGATCGCGCGGCGCGGCGACGGCATCGCGCGGCGCGTGCTCACCGACGTCGAGCTGGCCGGCATGGCGCGGGGCCGGGCGGCGGAGTGGCTCTCGGGGCGCATCGCCGCGAAGGAGGCCGCGAGCAAGGCCCTGGGCGCGCCCGAGGGGATCCACTGGCGCTGCGTCGAGGTGGTCTCGGCGCGGCCCGGTCCGCCGACGCTGCGGCTGTACGACATCGCGCGCGCGAGGGCCGACGCGCTCGGGGTGACCCGCGCGCACCTCACGATCACCCACGACGCCGGCGTCGCCGCCGCGGTGGTGGTGCTGGAGGCGGGTCCGTGACCGCCGACGAGCCGCTGCTGACCCGCGAGGACGCGCGGGCGATCGACGAGGAGCTGGCCCGCGCGGGCGTGCCCGGCGTGCTGCTCATGGAGAACGCCGGCAGGGGAGCCTGCGACGAGGCCCTGCGCGCCCTCGGTCGAGCGCCGACCGCCGCGGTGATCCTCGTGGGGCCGGGGAACAACGGCGGCGACGCGCTGGTGCTCGCGAGGCACCTGCGCGCGCGGCACCCGAAGGCGACGCTGCGCGTGGTCGCCCTCACCGACCCCGCGTCGATGCGCGGAGACGCCGCGGTGATGCGCGACGCCCTGCTCGCCTCTGGGGTCGGCATCGCCGTCGCCCGCGACGACGCCGGGAGCATCGCCGCGCTCCTCGACGGCGCCGACATGGTGGTCGACGGGATGTTCGGCACCGGTCTCACCCGCCCGCTGCAGGGCGTGGCGCGCTCCCTCGCGCGGGCGGTGAACGCCAGGGCGCTGGGCTGCGTGGTCGCCCTCGACGTGCCCTCGGGCCTCGACGCGAACACCGGCGCCGCGCTCGGCTCGCGCCACGACCTGCTCCGCGCCACCCTCACCTGCACCTTCGCCGCGGCGAAGCCCGGGCTCTTCACCGGCGACGGCGTGGAGGCCTGCGGCGCGGTGCGGGTGGTGGGGCTCGGCGCGCCGATCCCCCTGTCTCGCTTCACGATTCGCGCGTGGCGCTCGACGCATCGGCCCCCCGAGGCGAGGGCGCTCGGCGCGCACAAGGGCGTGGCGGGGCACGTGCTGGTGATCGGCGGCGCCGAGGGCAAGACCGGCGCGGCGCTGCTCGCGGCGAGGGGCGCGCACCGCGCGGGGGCCGGGCTCGTGACCGTCGCCTCGACGGTCGCGCGCTCCATGGACCTCCGCGTCGTCGAGACCATGACCGCGCCGCTCTCGCAGGACCTCGCCGCGCTCAGCGCGGAGCTCGACGCCGCGCTCTCCCGGGCGAAGTCGGTGGTGCTGGGCCCCGGGCTCGGCGTCGACGCCGCGGCGCAGGCCATCGTCGACGGGGTGCTGGCGCGGTGCGAGGTTCCGCTGGTGATCGACGCCGACGCGCTGCGCCTCGCGGCGCCCTCGCTGCAACTGCGCGCGCCCCGGCGCCTGGTGCTCACGCCGCACCCGCTCGAGCTCGCGCGGATGCTCGACCTGCCCGGCGACCGCCCCGCCGAGGCCGTGAACGCCGACCGCTTCGCCGCGGCGCGCGAGGCCGCCGCGCGATTTCACGCGGTGGTGGTGCTCAAGGGCGCGGGCACCGTCGTCGCGGCCCCAGACGGGCGGGCCTGGGTGCTGCCCTACGCGGACCCGACGCTGGGGGTCGCCGGGAGCGGGGACGTGCTCGCGGGCGCGCTGGGCGCGCGTCTGGCCGAGCGCGACGAGCTGCTCCCCGCCGTGCTCGAGGCCGCGCACGCGCACGGGCTCGCGGGGGCCTCGGTGAGGCGGGCGCGGGGCGCGACGCGGGGGGCCCTGGCGTCGGAGATCGCCGACGCCCTCTCGGAGTGCCTCGAAGGCAGCGAAGGCTGAGCCGGTTGCCAGAATGTCCCTCCCGGGGGCTGAGCCGGGATGACAGGCTGGCGCGGCGAACCCTCGAAGCGCAGAAAAATAAGCCCATTCACGCGTTGGCCCGAGGATTGAAACAGGTGTGGGTCGAGGACCAACACCATGCCGACCCCCGACCGACGGACCGACTTCGAAGCGCAGACCCGCCCCCTGCTGAACGGCCTCTACGGCGCCGCGCTGCGCCTCACCTCGAGCCGCGCGCAGGCCGATGACCTGGTGCAAGAGACCATGCTCCAGGCCTACCTCTCGTGGCACCGCTTCGAGCCGGGGACCAACCTGCGCGGATGGATGCACCGCATCCTGGTGAACGGCTTCATCTCGCAGTACCGCAAGAGCAAGCGCGAGCGCCGGGCGCTGGACCTGGGCGTCGACCCGAGCCGCCGCGCGATGCTGCTCAGCTCGGCCCAGGAGCGCCTCGAGGAGGACGACGGCGGCGTGCGCTTCAACGGGCTCACCCGCGCCGTGAGCGAGGCCCTCGACGCGCTGCCCGAGGAGTTTCGCGCGGTGGTGGTGATGTCGGACCTCGGCGAGATGAGCTACCGCGAGATCGCCGAGGCGCGGGGCTGCCCGATCGGCACCGTGATGTCTCGGCTGCACCGCGCGCGCCGGGCCCTCGCGCGCTCGCTGCAGCGCCCGGGCGACGAGGCCGTGGCCGAGGCGGCGTAGCGGTCAGGCGTGGGCGAACTCGGCCCCCGCGGGGCCGGCGGGCGGCGCCAGGGCGGGCTCGGCGCCGCGGCGCCCGCCGCGGGTGTGGAGCCTCGCGAGGCTCAAGATCTCGTCGCAGAGCGAGGGGAGGTCGATGCCCGCGCCCGCCGCGATCTTCGGGAGGATCGAGGTCGGGGTCATGCCGGGGAGGGTGTTGACCTCGAGCACCGACTCGTTCTCCTGCTCGGTCACGAGGATGTTCACGCGCGTGGCGCCCGCGCACCCGAGGGCCTGGTGCGCACAGCGCGCGAGGCGCAGCACGCCCTGGTAGCGCGTCGGCGAGAGCCGCGCGGGGAAGTAGTACTCGCAGAGGCCCTTGGAGTACTTCGCCTGGTAGTCGAAGAAGGGGCGCTTCGAGACGATCTCGACGGCGCCGAGCACCTTGTCGCCGAGGATGCCCACGTGCACCTCGCGGCCCTTCACGAAGCGCTCGACGAGCACCGCGTCGTCGAACTGCCGGGCGAGGGAGACCGCCTCGGCGAGCTCGCGGAGGTCGGCCGCGCGCGAGACCCCGAGCGAGCTGCCGCCGCGCCGCGGCTTGACCATCACCGGAAAGCCGAAGGACCCGTGGGCCTCTTCGAGCTCGCGCTCGGTGACCTCGCCGTCGAGGGCGTAGTACGCGGGCGTGGCGACGTTGTGCAGCCGGAACAGCTCCTTGGCCTTGACCTTGTCCATCGCCAGGGCGCTCGCGAGCACGCCGGACCCCGTGTAGGGGATGCCCATCCACTCGAGCAGGCCCTGGAGCGCGCCGTCTTCGCCGTAGGGGCCGTGGAGGGCGAGGAACGCGACGTCCAGGGGCGTCGCGCGGAGCACCCGATCGATGTCGCCGTCGACGAAGACCGGGATCACCTCGTGGCCGCGCTGCCGCAGCGCCGCGGCGACCGCCTCCCCCGAGCGGAGCGAGACCTCACGCTCCGCCGACACGCCGCCCATCAACACACCCACACGCGCCATTCTCTCACTCTGCCCTTCTCCGCGCGGCGCACGGAACGACTCACCCGCAACGCAGACGTCGTGCCGCGGGGACATCGCCCCGCGCCGCGCCGTGTGGTGGTCGCCGACCGCGTCTGGGGGGACGCAGCAGGCGTGGCTCCGCGGCGCGCCCGAGGGACGCGCCGGCGCGAGCCACCGAGGGACCGCTCGGCGGCCCGTATCAGCAGCGCGGCGCGGCGGTCAAGAATCCCGCGGGGCGCAGCCCGCGCCGTCCCCGCGGCGCGCGGGCGCGGCGCCGGCGCGGATTCGAGGCAAAATCTCTCGCGTGGGATTGCGGGTTCACGCTTGAAGCGCCCGCGGGCGCTGGGATAGCGTCACGCACCAAATTTCCGGCGGAGGGAGCAACGGGGTCGCTGGAGACCTCGAGGTGAGGTCCCTCCCGGCAGAACGGCGCAACCCGACGCGCGACGGGCGAAGACCAGCCGCCGGTCCTCGCCCCGCGGGTCACGCGGACTCAGAGAACGGTGCACGATGAGCGTTGAGAACATCCGGAAGCTGCTCGGCTCTCTCCTGGACGACCCCGAGGACGAGAAGGCCTGGTCCACGCTGGAGGAGCGCGCGATCAGCGGCGACCTCGGCGCCGAGGCGGCGATTCCCGAGCTGCTCTCTCAGACGCGGACGCGCCTCGCCGACCGCGGCGAGGCCGAGGCCGTGGCCCGCCTGCTCGACGTCGAGGCCGAGCTCGCGCCGGGCCCCGACGAGAAGGTCTCGCTGCTGCGCGAGCGGGCGAGGGTGCTCGAGTACGAGCTCCTCGACGACCGCGCCGCCATCGCGACCCTCGACCGGCTCCTGGCCCTCGCCAACGACCCCGACGCGGCCGACCGTCGCGAGGAGCTCGGGGGCAAGAAGGCCCGCTGGAAGGAGGTCGCCGCCGCGTTCAAGCGCCACGCCGAGAACGACTCCACCGACCCGAACCTCATCGCGTCGCACCTCGTGAGCGCCGCGGGCGTGGTGCTTCAGTACAAGGGCAAGGGGCGCGACAAGGAGGCCGACGCCATCTTCGAGCAGGCCCTCGCGGTCGACCCGGGGAACGTTCGCGCGACGCAGCTCTACGAGCGGGTGCTGCGCCGACGCGGCGGCCGCTGGGACGACCTCGTCGCCCTCCTCGAGCGCAGCGCCGAGGCGGTCACCGAGCCGAGCGCGCGCATCGACCTCCTGCTCCGCGCGGCGCGCACCCACGCCGCCCGTCGCAACGACCTCGACGCCGCGGTGCGGATCTACCGCGCGATCCTCGAGATCGACCCCAGCAACGACGACGCGACGCGCTTCATCGTCGCGATCCTCACCGAGCGCGAGGCCTGGGACGACCTCGTCGCCGTGTACGAGCACCAGCTGCTCAGTCGACCGAACGACCTCGGGCTGCTCGTGCAGGCGGGGATGATCCACTGGCGCACGCGCGGCGACGTCGCGGCGGCCGCGCCCTACTTTCGGCGCCTCTGCGCCCTCGACCCCAGCCACGCCGCGGGCGAGGCCTTCTTCGCGCAGCACGCCGAGCTCCGCGAGGCCGCGCAGGGCGAGGGAGAGGCCGGGGGGGGCCACGGCGACGACGACGTCGAGGTCGCCCTCGACGCCGGCGCCGACGAGGAGATCGACGAGGCCGTCGCGCAGCAGATCGCCGAGGAGGAGGCGATGCTCGCGGGCGCGGCGGCCGCCGAGGCCAGCGACGAGTCGCAGCGCGTGACCGTCGAGCCGCAGGGCGACGAGGCCCCCGCGGAGGCGCCCGAAGCCCCGCCGACGGAGACCGAAGTCACCGCGGAGGCGCGCGCGTCGGAGCCGGAGTTCATTCGCGACTCGATGCTCCCGGCGGCCCCCTCGGTGCCCGCGCCGCGCGTCGCCCAGGCCTCGCGCCCGCAGGCGTCGGACCGGGTGCAGCAGAGCGTCGAGCTCGCCCTCGCCGCCGAGAGCGCCGGTCAGGTCGAGCGGGCCATCGAGGCCTGGCGCATGGTGCTCCGTCAGGACCCGCGTCACGCCGACGCCCGCGCGCGCCTCGCGGAGCTGTACGAGCTCGCCGGTCGGTGGAACAACCTCGTCGAGCTGTGCCGCCAGGAGATCGACGCCCTGGGCGGCGTGCGCCCCGGCCCGACCTTGATGGAGAACCGCGAGCGCAAGCTCGAGCTCCTGCGGCGCATGGTCGAGATCTACCGCGACCACATGAACCTCGAGCCCATGGTGGTGCAGACCTGGGTCGCCGTGCTCGCCCTCGAGCCCTCCGACGCCACCGCCCTGGTCGCCCTCGCCGAGAGCTACGAGAAGCTCGGCCGCTTCACCGACGTGATCAAGGTGCTGGAGCAGCAGGCCGAGCACACCGCGGACGTGGGGGCGCGGGTCGACCTCCTGCGGCGCGTGTCTTCGCTCTGGCTCGAGCGTTTCAACAACGTCAACAACGCGACGCGGCCGCTGGAGCAGGTGCTCGAGCTCGACCCGACGAACGCCGAGGCCATCGCCCTCCTCAAGGACCTCTACGGCAAGCGCCGGGCGTGGCGACCGCTCTTCGACGTGTCGCGCCGCGAGGTGGAGCTGCTCTCGGGGCAGGCGAAGCGCGACGCCCTCGTCGAGCTCGCGCGCCTCGCCGCGGAGAAGCTCTCGGCCCCCGGCGAGTCCATCTCGCTCTGGCGCGAGGCCCTCGCCCTCGACCCGATGACGCCGGGCGCCCTCGACGCCCTGGAGCGCCTCACCGAGCGCGAGAAGGACTTCGCGGGCCTCGCCGAGGTGCTCGAGCGAAGGGTCGAGGAGTCGACCGACCCCGAGCAGCGGCTCAACACGCTCATGAAGCTCGGCGTGGTGTACAGCGACCGCCTCGAGGACCCGGCGCGTTCGATCGACGCGTGGCAGCGGGCGCTCTCTGCGCGGCCGGGGCACCCCAAGGCGATGCGCGTGCTGCGCGACGCCTACACCTCCGCGGGCGATTGGGACGAGCTCGAGGCGCTCTACGCCGCGGCCAACGACTACGAGGGGCTCGCCGAGGTCCTGGGCGCCGCCGCCGAGCGCAGCGCCGACCCGGCCACCAAGATCGCGCTCAGCTTTCGGGCGGCGAAGATCTACGTCGACCAGCTCGCGCAGCCCGAGCGCGCCTTTCGCTCGTACGAGCGCGTGCTCTCGGTCGACCCGAAGAACCTCGAGGCCACCGACGCGCTGCTGCCCATCTACCTCAAGGACGAGAAGTGGCCGCGCCTCGCCCAGCTCTACGAGGTGCGCCTCGAGGCGCTCCCCGAGGGCGAGACCGAGCGCGCCCTCGACCTCCTCCTGCGCCTGCGCGAGCTCGCGTCCACGCGACTCGGCGACCGCCCCGGCGCCTTCCGCTGGGCGCTCAAGGCGTACCTCCTGAACCCCGACGACGCCGAGCTCGAGGCCGGCCTGGAGCGCGCCGCCGCCGACGCCGGCGCCTGGCGCGAGCTCGTGGCGACCTACGACGCGCGCATCCAGGCGCTGCCCGCCGATCAGCGCGCGAGGCTCCGTGACAAGGCGGCCACCCTCGAGGCCGACAAGCTCCACGAGCTCGACGCCGCGATCAGCCGCTACCAGGCCGCGCTGGCCGAGGCCCCCGGCGACGAGGAGGTCATCTCGACCCTCGACCGGCTGTACCGCCGCGCCGCGCGCTGGAGCGACCTGCGGGCGCACTTCAACCACCGCATCGAGCACGCGGGCGATCCGGTCACCCGCCGCGCGCTGCGCATGGAGGCCGCGCGCCTCGAGGAGGGCGCGCTCGAGTCTCGCGACGACGCCAGCGCGCGCCTGCGCGAGGTGCTCGCCGACGACCCCGCCGACGTCGAGGCGCTCGAGGCGCTCTCGCGCCTCGCGGAGCTGGCCGAGCGCTGGCCCGAGCTGGCGTCGCTGGTGGCGAGCCGCCGGGACCTGGCGTCCGGGGCGCCTCGCGCCGACCTCGCGTACCGCCTCGGGCAGATCCGCGCCGAGCGCCTCGGCGACCTCCCCGGCGCCATCGAGAGCTTTCGCGAGGTGCTCTCGCTCTCGCCGCACCACCCCGACACCCTCGCCTCGCTGGAGACGCTCCTCGGCAACGACGACACCCGCGTGGAGGTCGCGCGCATCCTGGAGCCGGAGTTCGAGGCGATCTCCGAGCACCGCAAGCTGGCCTGGACGCTTCAGATCCTCCTCGAGGCCGAGGGCGACGCCGAGAGGCGGCAGTCCCTGGCGCTGCGCCTCGCCGAGGTCTACGCCGAGCGCCTCGGCGACGGCCAGAGCGCCTTCGACCTGCTGAGCAGCACCCTCGAGGCGCAGCCCGGCTCGGAGGCCGTCGCCGACGCGCTCACCGCGCTCTCGCTCCAGCGCGGCTGGGGCGAAGACCTCGCGAGCCGCCTCGCGGCCATCGCGTCGCGCGAGGAGCTCCCCTCTGCGGTGCGCGTCGCGCTCGCGCGGCGCACCGCGTCGATCTACGACGACCGCCTGGGCGACGCCGCCGCCGCGGAGCCCTTTCACCGCACGGTGGTCGACTCGGGGGCCCTCGACCTCCACGCCTTCGGCGCGCTCAAGCGCTTCTTGCAGCAGCAGGAGCGCTGGGACGACCTCCGCGCGCTCTACGCGGCGTGGATCGAGCGCACCCCCGAGGTGCCCGCGAAGATCGAGCTGCTCGACGAGGAGGCGGCGCTGGTGGAGGAGGTCCTCGACCAGCCCGCCGAGGCGGCGGCGCTGTTCTCGCGGATCCTCGAGCTCGACGCGCAGAGCGACGCGGCGATGCGCTCCCTCGATCGGCTCTACGTGCGGCTCGGTCGCTGGCGCGACGCCGAGGAGCTGCTCACCCGACGCGTCGAGCGCGCGTCGGGCGACGCCGACGAGACCCGGGGCCTGATCCTCCGCCGCGGCGAGCTGCGCGAGCGCCACCTCGACGCGCTGGAGGGCGCCCTCGACGACTACGCGAGGGTGCTCGACGACGCGCCGACCGACGCGGACGCGCGCGCGGGCATCGAGCGCATCCTCGCCCACGCCCCGCTCCGCCGACGCGCGGCGGAGACCCTCGAGGCGCGCTACGAGGCCGACGGCGACGTCGGCGCGGGCGACCTCGTGCGCATGCTCGCGGTGCGCCTGGAATTCACCGAGGCGCCGAGCGAGCGCGCGCGGCTCCACCAGCGCATCGCCGAGCTGCGCGAGATCGTCCTCGACGACGCCGAGGGCGCGCTGACCTCCCTGGTCGCCGCGATGGAGCAGGACCCGGGCGCGGCCTCGCTCCGAGGCGAGCTGCTCCGGCTCTCGGCCGTCGCGGACGCCGACGCCCGCGCCGCCGAGGCGCTGGAGCGCGCGGCGAACGACCCCCGCGTGGGCGCCGAGCGCGTCTCCGTGCTCCGCGACCTCGCGGGCCTGTACGACGAGCGCATCCACGACCCGCGCGCCGCCGAGCGCACCTGGCGCAGGCTCCTCGAAGACGGCGGCGACGACGTCGGGGTCTCGATCGACGCGGCGACGGCGCTGGAGCGCATCTACCGCGGGCTCGGCGAGCCCAAGGGCCTCGTCGAGGCCCTCTCGCTCCGCGCGCGCCTCGAGGCCGACCCAGACTCGCAGGGCAGGCTGCTGGCCCAGGCCGCCGAGATCCTCGAGGAGAGCCTGGGCGACTTCCCGGCGGCGATCGCGTCGCACCGGTCCCGCCTCGAGATCGACCCCAGCGACCGCGACGCGCTCCGCAGCCTGCAGCGCCTCCACGAGCGCACCTCGCAGTGGAGCGAGCTGGTCTCCGTGCTCCGCCGCGAGGCCGAGCTCACCGCCGACGCGGCCGAGCAGAAGTCGCTCGTGCTCCGCGCCGCCGCGGTGCTCGAGGAGCGCCTCGCCGACGTGCCGGGCTCGATCGCGCTCTACAACGAGGCCCTCGACACCTTCGGCCCCGACCGCGCGGTGCACGCCTCGCTCGCGAGGCTCTACGAGCTCTCCGACGCGTGGCCCGAGCTCCTCGCGGTGCTCGAGCGCGACCTCGAGGTGGCCGACGACTCCGACCGCCTGGGGCTCATCGTGCGCGCGGCCGAGCTGCGTCGCACGAAGACCGGCGACCTCGCGCGGGCCGTGGAGGGATACCGCGAGGCCCTCGACCTCGACCTCGCCAGCGCCGCCGCGCGCGACGCGCTGTGGTCCCTGCTCAGCTCGACGGAGCCGGGCATCGCGCTCGCGTCGGCGCGCGCGCTCGACCCGGTGCTCCAGGGGGATGGGTCGTGGGAGAAGCTGGTCACGGTGCTCGACCGCGTGGCGGCCGACAGCGACGATTTCGACGAGCGTCGTCAGGCGCTCGCGCGCGCCGCCGAGGTGAGCGAGCTCGGCATCGGCGACAGCGGCAGGGCCTTCGACTACGCCGCGCGCGAGCTCGCGGCGTCGATGGGCGACGCGGACCTCAGGAGCCGCATCGACCGCGTCGCCGAGCTCGCGAAGGCCTCGTCGCGCGAGGACGACCTCATCGAGGTCCTGAGCGGGTGCGCGCCTGACCTCGTCGACGCGGAGCTGCAGCGGGACGTGCAGTTCATGGTCGCGGGCCTCGCGCGCACCTCGCGCCGCGACCTCGACCTCGCGCGCGCCTGGTACGAGAAGGCGCTCGAGACGCAGCCCGATCACATGCCCGCGCTCGACGCGCTCGAGTCGCTCCACGAGGAGCGCTCGGCCTGGCCCGAGCTCCTCGCGGTGCTGCGCACGAAGACCGACCTCTCCAACGACGAGGGCGTGCGGCGGGACCTCCTGCGCAAGCAGGCGGAGATCTCCGAGGCGCGCACGAACAACGCCGAGGAGGCAATCGCGGCGCACGAGGCCATCCTCGGGATGTCGTTCGACCTCCGCGCGGCGCGGGCGCTCGAGCGGCTCTACGCCGACGCCTCGCGCTGGGACGACCTCTGCGCGCTGCTGGAGACCCAGCTCGGGCTCCCCGAGAGCGACGAGGCCGAGCTCCACTACCGACTCGGCGCGGTGTCGATGGACCGCCTCGACGCGCCCGAGCGCGCGCTCGAGCACTTCCGCGAGGCCCTCGCGCGGCAGAGCGACCACGACAAGACCATCGAGGCCCTCGAGCGCCTCGGCGCGCGCGAGGGCTTCGCGGCGAGCGTGGCCGAGACCCTGGAGCCCATCTACCTGGCGCGCGTCGAGTGGCCCAAGCTCATCGCGGCCCTCGAGGCGAGGCTCGCGGCGGAGGACGACGTGTCTGCCCGCAAGGAGCTCTACGCGCGGCTCGGGACCATCTACGAGGAGAACCTCGGCGACCTGGCGAAGGCGCTCGAGACCTACGCGCGGATGTTCCGCGACGAGCTGTCAGACCGGGACACCTGGGACACCCTCGCGCGCCTCGCCCGGCAGCTCGGGCGTTGGGACCGCCTCGCGGAGATCTACCGCGAGGCCCTCGACGCCGTGTCCGTCGACGACGACGTGACCGCGGAGCTCGCGTTCCTCGCGGCGCAGGTGCTCGACGAGCGCGTGCACGACACCGCGGCGGCGCGCACCTACTTCCACCGCGCGCTGTCGTTCAACCCCACGCGGGGCGACGTCTTCGCCGCCCTCGAGGCGCTGCTCAAGCGCGAGGCCGCGCACACCGAGCTGCTCACGCTCTACCGCGACGCCGCCGACCGCGCGGGCGACCCCGACGAGCGCAAGCGGTTCCAGTTCCTCGTCGCCGAGATCGACGAGGGCCCGCTCCACGACCTCCCGCAGGCGATCGAGGACTACCGCGCGATCCTCGACACCGACCCCTTCGACGCCGAGGCCGTGAACCGCCTCGACGCGCTGCTGATCAAGACCGAGTCCTGGGTCGACCTCAGCGAGCTCCTCGAGCGCCGGGTGCTCGACGCGGTGGACTCCGACGAGCGGTCGGCGCTTCGGTTCCGCCTCGGGCGGCTGCGCGCCGACAAGCTCAACGACCCCGAGGGGGCCGTCGGCGCGCTCCGCGACATCGTCGAGGAGCGCCGCGACCACGAGGAGGCCATCCGCGCCCTCGAGGGCATCGCCGACGCGCACCCCGCGATCCGGCTGACCGTCGTCGAGATCCTCGAGCCCATCTACCGAGACCTCGACGATTGGAACCGCCTCATCGTCGCGCTCAACATTCGCACGGCGGCGTCGACCGACCTGCCCGAGCGCACGCAGCTCCTGCGCGAGGTCGGCTCGCTCCGCGAGACCCGCGCGAAGGACGTGAAGGGCGCCTTCTCGGCCTACGCCCAGGCCTTCACCGAGGACGCCGGCGACGGCGAGGCCCGCGAGGCCCTCGAGCGCCTCGCCGCCGAGCACAACCTCTGGGACGACCTCGTGCGCGCCTACGAGACCGCCGTCGCCGCGAGCGACGACGTGGCGATCCGCGCCGACCTCCTGCGGGCCATCGCGCAGACCCACGACCAGCGCCGCGACGACCCCCGGTCGGCCATCGACGCGTACAACCGCCTCTTCGCGCTCGACGACAGCCAGGTCGACGTCCTCGACCTGCTCGAGGGGCTGCACGTGCTGCTGTCCGACTGGCAGGGCCACATCGACGTGCTCGAGCTCAAGGCCGCGCGCACCCTCGACGACGAGCACAAGAAGTTCCTGCTGCACACCATCGGCGACTCGCAGCGCGACATGCTCTCGAACCTCGACGGCGCCATCGACGCGTTCCGCCGCGCCCTCGAGACCGACCCGACCGACATCGTCGCCCTCGACGCCCTCGACGGGCTGTACTCGCAGCGCGGCGACGCCCGCGCGCTGAGCGAGGTGCTGGGGCAGCGGCTCGACATCGAGACCGACCCCGAGATCCGCTGCCAGACCGCGCTGCGGCTGGGCAGCCTCTGGGAGACCGAGCTCGGCAGCGTCGAGCGCGCGGTGGACGCCTACCGCCGCGCCCTCGACGACGCCCCGACCGACGCCGCCGCCATCGCGTCGCTCGAGCGGCTCTACACCCGGCAGGAGGCCTGGGACGAGCTCCTCGACAACCTCCGCCTCCAGGTCTCCGTGGCCGAGGACGCCGCGGCGCGCGTGGCGCTGCAGCTCCGCGTCGGCGACCTCCTCGCGCAGAAGCTCTCGGAGCCCGACGCGGCCCTCGACGCGTACCGCGACGTGCTCGACGCCTCGCCCGACAGCGAGGCCGCGATCGCGGCGGTGAAGGCCCTCGCGCGGGAGGACGCGCAGCGGCAGACGGCGGTGGAGATCCTCGAGCCGATCTTCCGCGCGAGCGGCCGCTCCAACGACCTGGTCGAGGTGCTCGAGCTCAAGCTCGAGGCGGTCAGCGACCCGATGCAGCGACTCGTCGAGCTCCGGGGCCTCGCCCTGGTGCACGAAGACGGTCGGAGCGACGCCGCCAGCGCCTTCGAGACCTACCGCCGCGCCCTGCACGAAGACCCCGCCGACCGCGAGACCGCGCAGGACCTCGAGCGCCTCGCGGCCTCGCTCGACCGCTGGGGCGACGTGGTCGACGCGATGGAGCGCGAGGCCGAGGACAGCACCGACGGCACGGTCATTCAGGAGCTGTCGGTGCGCGCCGCCGAGCTCTCGACCGAGCGGCTGAGCGACGACGTGCGCGCGACGCGCAACTACTGCCGCGCGCTGGAGCAGGCGGGCGACGACGACGCGATCCTGCGCCCCCTCGACGTGATCTACACCCGCTCGGAGCGCTGGAGGGACCTCCTCGACGTGCTCGAGCGCCGCATCGCGGTGGCGTCGGGCGACGACCTCGACGCGCTGGAGGTCCGCGCGGGCGACCTGCGCGAGAAGCGCTTCAGCGACGCTCCCGGCGCGCTGTCGGCGTACCGCTCGGTGCTCGACCGCGTGCCCACGAACGCCGAGGCGCTCGCCGGCCTCGAGCGCCTGCTGGTCACGCCCGACGTGCGCGCCGACGCCCTCGAGGCGCTGGAGAGCGCCTACCAGCGCACCGAGGACCACGCGCGCCTCGCGTGGGTCATCGAGCTCCGCGTGAGCAGCGCCGAGGTCGACTCCGACCGCGTGCGGCTCCTCGGCGACCTCGCGCGCATCCGCGAGGAGCGGCTGGGCGACATGTCCGGCGCCCTCGACGCCTGGATCAGCGCGTTCAACGCCGACCCCGGCGACGAGTCGATCGTCACCGAGATCGAGCGCCTCGCGCCCGCGGCCGACGCCTGGTCGCGCCTCGCGGGGGTCGTCGAGGCCGCCCTCGAGGCGCACCCGCAGCTCGGCGCGCTCGAGCAGTCGGGGCTCAGCCTCCGCGCGGCGCGTTGGTACCGCGATCAGCTCGGCGACCCGGCCCGCGCCGAGGCGCGGCTGCTCGCCGTGCTGGAGCTCGAGCCCGAGAGCGCCGAGGCCCTCGAGATGCTCGAGGGGCTGCGGCGCGTGCCCGGCCGCGAGGCCGACCTCGTCGCGACGCTGCAGCGTCGGGCGGAGGTGAGTTCGACTCCGTCGCGCGCACCGCGCTGCTGCGCGAGGCGGCGGATGTACGAGCGCACGCTCGCCGACACCGACCTCGCCGCCGACCCGGTGACCCGGCTCCTGGAGGGCGACGACACGGACGTCGAGGCCCTCGCCGCTCCTCGCGCGGCTCCGGCGGCTCCAGGGCCGTCACGCCGAGGTCGCCGAGGCCATCGCGCGCGAGCGCGGCTCACGGGCGACCCCGCCGAGGCGCTGGCGCTGCGGCGCGAGGTCGCGGAGATCTCGCGGGACCCGCGGCGACGACGACCGCGCCGTGGAGGCCTACCGCGAGATCCTCGACTTGACCCCTCCGACCTGAGCGCGCGCGTCGCCCTCGAGGGCATCTTCGAGCGCAACGGGAGCTGGAAGGACCTCGAAGACGCCCTCCGCGGACGCCTCGATGTCGCCGTGAGCGCGACCGAGCGCGCCGAGACCAACCTGCGCCTCGCGGCCCTCGCCGAGCGCGAGTTTCACAACCTCTCCGACGCCGCGGACTACCTGCGGCTCGTGATCGACGAGACGCCGACCCACGAAGCCGCCGGTCGGGAGCTCGAGCGCATCTTCGCCGCCGAGGCGCGTTGGATGGACCTCACCGACCTCCTCGAGCGCCGGGCGGAGCACCTCGCCGACGCCAACGACCTCGCGGGTGAGCTCGCCACCCTGGTGCGCATCGGCGAGCTCAACGAGCGGGAGCTCCGTGACCCCTCTCGGGCCCTGGAGCTCTACGAGCGCGTGTTGGACCGCGACGCCGATCACGTCGGCGCGCTCCAGGCGGTGGCGCGCATCGCCGAGGCCGAGGGGCAGTGGTCCCGCGCGGCCGAGGCGCTGCGCCGGGCGCTGGCTCTCGCGCCGAGCGACGCCTCGGGGGCCGACCTCGCGCTGCGCCTCGCGCGCATCGAGGCGCAGCACCTCCACGAGCCCGACGCCGCGGTCGCCACCGCGCGCCGGGGGCTCGAGCTCGACCCGGGGCACGCCGAGACCCTCGACTGGCTCAAGCGGCACGCCGAGCAGAGCGGCGACCACGCGCTCCTCGCGTTCGCGTTGGAGCGCGAGCTCGACGGGCTCACCGACGCGCGGGCGAGGGTCGCGACGCTCCGTAGCCTGGCGACGCTGAACCTCGAGAAGCTGGGCGAGCCCGCGCACGCCACGGCCTTCCTCGAGGACGCGCACCGCCTGGCGCCTGAGGACCGCGAGGTGGCCCAGCTCCTCCTCACGCAGTACGAGGCCAGCGAGCGCAGCGCCGACGCGATCCCGATCTTGAACGCGGTGATCGGCTCCTTCGGCACGCGGCGCACCAAGGAGCTGGCCTCGTGGCAGCACCGCCTTGGCCGCGCGCTGGAGGCGACGGGCGAGGACGCGCAGGCGCTCGCCACCTACGACGCGGCCTTCAAGGTCGACCTCACGAGCGTCCCGATCCTCCGCGACCTCGGGCTCATCTGCCTCCGCCTCGGGGACCTCGAGCGCGCGCAGAAGACCTTCCGCGCGCTGCTCCTCCAGCGCCTCGACGGATCCGCGGGGATCACCAAGGCCGACGTGTACTTTCACCTCGGCGAGACCCTCACGCGGCAGGGCGACAAGCCCAAGGCCATCAGCATGGTCGAGCGCGCCCTCGAGGCCGACCGCGGTCACGCGGGGGCGGCGGCGCTGCTCGAGAGCTTGAAGTCCTGATCCCTCCGGTGCGCGTCGAGGCGAGAGCGCGGGTGAACGGCGCGCCGGTGGACCCGAGCGCGCCGGCCATCTCCCTGTTCGACCGCGGGTTTCTCTACGCCGACGGCGTCTTCGAGGTGCTCCGCACCTACGGCGGCCGCCCTCGCGGCCTGGAGGACCACCTCGCCCGGATGTTCGCCGCGGCCAGCTCACTCGGGATCTCCGTCGGCGCCCCCACCGCCCGCTGGGTGGCCGAGACCGCCGCGGTGCTCTCCGAGTGCCCGTGGCCCGAGAGCGTCGTGCGGCTGACCCTCACGCGGGGGGTGAGCCCTCCCGGCGTCGCGCCGCGGAACGTGGGCGCGCCCACCCGCGTCGTCGCGGCCTACGCGCTCCCCGCGCTCCCCGCGCTCTCGGACGCGGGCGTCTCGGTGATCACCCTCCGCGGCGCGCACCGATCGAGCGCCTCGGAGGGGCGCAAGACCCTGGAGTACCTCGCGAGCGTCATGGCCCTGCGCGAGGCGGCGCAGGCCGGGGTGGCCGACGCGATCTTCCTCGACCGGGACGGCTGCGTCGTCGAGGCCGCGTCGGCGAACGTGTTCGTGCTCTCAGGGAGCGAGCTGCGCACCACGCCCGCGGGGGTGGGACTCGCGGGCGTGACCCAGACGCTCCTCCTCGAGGCCGCGCGCGCAGAGGGGCTCACGGCGGTGCGCGCGCCCATCACCGGGGCCGACCTCTGGACCGCCGACGAGGTCTTCTTGAGCTCCAGCGTGCGCGAGGTGATCCCGGTGCTTCGGGTCGACGATCACGAGGTCAGCGTCGCGCCGGGCGAGGGGACGCGGCGGCTCCACGCGCGCTTTCGCGCGCTCATCGAGGCGCGCTGATCACTCCCCGCGCCACTGGCGGTCTCGACCGCTGTCGACGTGAACGAAGCCCGACGAGGGGTAGAAGCCCACGCCTCCGCGATGGATCGTGCGGACGTAGCGCAGCAGGTCGCGGGTCGGCACGCCCACGATGCGAAAGTCGACCGCCCGGCCGAGCACGTGCTGGCTCTGCCGGGCGACGTGGCGGCCCTTCTTGCGGAGCATCTCGTTGAGCTTGTCGGAGCGATAGGCCGAGATCACCTCGACGCGCCGAGCGCCGAACGCGACCAGGGCGCTCCGCAGCACCTGGAGCGGGCGCGGGTCGATGTCCCGCTCCTCCCAGTTGGCGCGGTCACGGAGCGCGCGTCGCAGGAGCGCGCGCTCCAGCGGACCCGGCACCGGATCGAGCACCACGGCCTCCCCGAGGTGCACGTTGATCAGCGTGCCGACCGGGATCCTCAGCCGCAGCGGCCGGTTCGGCCCCGACGACTTCTTCGACGCGCCCCCCGTGGAGAGCCCAGTTGGAGGAGGAAACGTAGGTAGAATCAAGGGGTTGGCGTGCGACACCCCCGCCCAGAGCGCGAGGGCGCCCAGCACGAGGCGCGCGTTCACGCGTTGAGCACCCTGAGCTTCACGACCTCGTTGTGCGAGCCCATCCGGTAGCCCTCCAGGTCCAGGGTCGCGAAGTTGAAACCCGCGGCGCGGCAGGCGGCGGCGATCTCCCGGCGTAGGGCGAAGGCCTTGTCCATCTCGTCTTGCGCGACCTCTACCCGGGCGAGCTCGCCGTGGTAGCGCACCCGGAGTTGCCGCAGCCCCAGCGCCCGCACGGCGCTCTCGGCGTCGTCGATCTGCTGCAGCCGGGCCGCGGTGACCGCGGTGCCGTAGGGGATGCGCGACGAGAGGCAGGCGGCCGCGGGCTTGTCCCAGACGCGGAGCCCCACCAGCTTCGCGCAGCGGCGCACGTCGGCCTTGGTGAAGCCGGCCTCGACGAGGGGCGCCCGCACCTCGGCCTCGGAGGCGGCCTGGAGACCCGGGCGATAGTCTCCGAGGTCGTCGCGGTTCGTGCCGTTGACCACGAAGGCGAAGCCTCGGCGGGCGGCCTCGGCCTGGGCGATGCGGTAGAGCTCGGACTTGCAGTAATAACAGCGGTTGGTCGGGTTCGACGCGTAGTTCGGGTCGTGAATCTCTTGTGATTCGACGACGACGTGCGCCGCCCCGATCTCTCGGGCCAGCCTCGCGGAGTCTTCTCGCTCGACCTTGGGGAGCGACGGCGAGATCGCGGTCATACCCAGGGCGCGGTCGCCAAGGACCTCGTGGGCGACCTTCAGGACGAACGCGCTGTCGACGCCGCCCGAGAAGCACACCAGCACCGAGGGCATCGACGCGAAGAGGGCGCGCAGGGCTTCGAGTTGGGGGTCCATGTCGCGACTGGGTATATACCGCGGCGCTGGCGCGCGCGAGCCGCGATGGAGGGCCGGCTCTCGTGGTAACGCTCGCTGCGATGACGGCACCCCCGCTCCACCTCAGGCTCCAGGGTTTCACGCCCGAGCGCTTGGTCGCGCAGCTCGGCGCCGACGTGATCTCGTTGGGCGACGCCCGCAAGGTCATCGCGCACTGCGTGCAGCGGGGAGGTGACGTGCGCGAGGTCGAGGGGGTGAAGAAGTCCCTCCGGGCGCGCCTCGCGGCGGAGATCCCTGCGGGGCGCCTGGAGGTGGTCTCGCGCCAGGGCTCGCGGGAGGACCCCTTCGTGAAGTTTCTGCTGCGCAGCGAGGACGGCGCGGAGTTCGAGACCGTTCGCATCCCCCTGGAGCGTTCGGGGCGGTTCTCGGTGTGCGTCAGCTCGCAGGTGGGCTGCGCGATGGGCTGCGGATTCTGCGCGACGGCGCGGATGGGCCTCACCCGGGGATTGCACGCCTGGGAGATCGTCGCGCAGGTGCAGGTCGTCGCGCAGGAGCTTCGGCGCACCGGCGAGGGTCGGGTGCACGGCGTGGTCTTTCAGGGCATGGGCGAGCCGCTGCACAACCTCGACGGGGTGCTCCCGGCGCTCGAGGCGATCTCCGACCCCTGCGGACTCGCGGTCGACGGTCGGAACGTCACCGTGTGCACCGTGGGGATCATCCCCGGGATCGACCGCCTGCGAGAACACCCCACCCGCGCCCGGCTGGCGATCTCGGTCACCAGCGCGCGGGCGACTCTGCGGAGGTCGCTGATCCCGATGGAGGGGAAGTACCCCATCGCCGAGGTGATCGAGGCCGCGCAGCGGTACCGCGAGAAGAAGGGCTACCTGGTGATGCTGGCCTATGTGCTCCTCGGGGGCGTGAACACCACCGACGACGAGGCCGAGGCGCTCAAGGAGCTGCTCGCCCGAATGCCCGCCCGACTCTCCCTCATCGACTGGAACCCCGTCGAGGGCATCGACCTGCGCCCGCCCACCGAAGCCGAGCGCTCGCGCTTTCACGACCAGCTCGCGAAGCTCGGCGTGCCGGTGGTGCGTCGCTACAGCGGCGGCAAGGACATCGACGCCGCCTGCGGCCAGCTCGCCACCCGCTCGGGCCGTCGGGGCAGGGGGCGCGGAGCCGAGACGGCGGAGCCCCCCGTCACGAGCCGCTGACGCTCGGCCTGCTCCGGGCGTCTCCGAACGTCTCCCCGTCACGAAACGCACCCGCCGACTCGGGGGGCCGGCGACCGACGTGACGCGACCTCAGCGCCGAGATCCGCCATCGCGGCGGGAGCTGGGAGGGGCCGTCGCGCGCTGGAGTTGACGGAATAGATAGTTCCGTCAACTTGACGCGAAACCGACCCGCGGGTCGGTTGGTCTGGGCGCGCACCGACCCGCGGGTCGGGTGGTTTCGGGGTCTCCGACCGGCTGGTCGGTCTGTGGCGAATTGCCCTGAATTGCTTGGGGAATGGGTGCCTCGGGACGACGCCTTGCGGGTCGAGCCTGGGCGCCAGGGTGGCGGGTCGAGCGGTGGGTGGCCGAAGCGTCGGTCGGGCGCGGGCCAGACCGTGGCGAGCCGGAGGTCGACGGAGGGCGCCGTGGGCCCGCCGTCGGCGGCAGGCGCGCTGCGCGATCGAGCGTCCCAGGCCGGGCGTGTTCAGGCTCCCGGGGCGAAGCGGGCTCCCAGAGCCCGCCGTGGCGTGGAGTCGCTGGGGTGGCCGGGTGGGCAGCCAAGAGGCCGGGCGCGTCTGGACCGCTGCCCGGGGATCGGATGTGCGGGCGCCCGACGGCCTGCGGCGGCCTCCCGACCAGCTCGAGCCGCCGGGCGGTGGCGGCGCCTGGCCTGGGGGGCGCGGCGGCCCGGCCCGGGGCCACAGGTGCCCGGCCCGTCGGGGGTGTTTTCAAAGTAGACAGAATCTATCTTATGCGAAGTGATGTACCTGGGGAGAACGGGGCCCCGGGCTTGAATTCCAGGCCCCTGGGCCGCGGCGGGTCACGGCGAGGCCCCTGCTCCCCACCCCGCAGATCACCTCGGCGCGACCCCCCGGTCTGCCGTCGCGGTCGCAGGTCATCGCTCGCGCCCCGCGCCCGCGGACTGCGCCGAGCGCCGCGTCTGGGCTCCCCGTGCCCGGCGTGAAGGCGCGCGCACCGGGGCTCCGGACGGTCGGCCGATCGGCCCGCGGGGCCCCTCTCGCCGCGGGTCTCAGCGCGAGGTCTGAGCCGGCGACCGGGGTTCGCACGGACTTACGTCCCCCGTGGCGAGGTCCCGTGCAGGCGATCGCGGTCTGGGGCGGGTCTGGGGATCAGGAGCGCGGAGGAAAGCGCCAGGCAGTGACGACGCTGCGGTTCGAGTTCACGAACATCCAGTCGTGGGTCAGCGCGGGCAGCGCCGAGACGCCCTCGTCGCCGAAGCCCAGCATGGGCTCGCCGTCTTCCGTGCGAACCAGCCAGAGCGCCCGGTCCGAGGTAGGCACGAAGAGCACCCCCTCGCGCACCATGAGGTCTGAGAAGCCCCGGGCCTCGAGGTCGCGGGTCCAGCGCACGGTCCCGTCGGAGGGGTCGATGCGCATCAGGCCCTGCGACGACGACGCGGCGTAGAGATCGCGGCCGTCGGTGGCGAGGCCCGAGATGTCGTTCAGGGTGTCGTTGCGCCAGCGGGTGCCCCCGCCGTTCGGGTCGAGCGAGTACAGCCCGGCCACGTGCGAAGCCGCGAAGAGGCTCCCGCCGACGATCACAGGCGTCGTGTCGACGTCGATCAACCGGTGCGCCTCCGTCGCCCCCTCGGCCGACTCGGAGTCCGAGTTGGTGTCTCGGTCCCAGGCCACCGACCCGTCGCCGATCGAGAGCGCGATCACGTGCCCGTCTGAGAAGCCCGTGATGAGACGGTCGCCCACCGCGAGCACGCCCGCATAGCCGCTCGCCGTGATGCCCCCCGGGGGCTCCCGGCGGTAGCGCCACCGCTGCTCCCCCGAGGCGCGGTTCACCGCGTAGACCGTGTCGTCCGCGTTCGCAAAGTAGACAGAATCCTGGGTCACGACCGGGCGCCGGGTGACCTCGGCGACGGTCGCGAAGCGCCAGCGCAGGCTCCCCGTGTCGGCGTTGAGGGCGTAGAGCGCGCCGTCGTTGGACCCCACGAACAGCGTGTCGCCGTCGAGCACCGCGCTGCCTTCGCAGTCGCCGAGCATCTGAAAGCGCCAGAGCTCGGCGCCGTCGCGGATGCGCAGCGCGTGCAGACCGCGGTCGAGGCCGCCCACGAAGATCACCCCCCGCTCGGCGTCGACGACCGGCGTCGCGCGGGCGCGAGAGCGCACCTCGAGGTCGGTGGGCACCGCCAGCCGCGCGCGCCACCGGAGCTCGGGTCGCGCCGGAAGGTACGGGGACGCCGTCGCGTTCCAATCCCAGCGATCCCTGGAGCCCAGGGCGAGGCCGTGACACCCCAGGACGCCGAGGCCCAGCAGCGCGAGCGCCGCCCCATACCGCCGCGCGATCACGCCGCCCTCACCCACCCTGCTTCGTGCGGCGCATACGCTCCTGCAGCTGGCGGAGCAGATCGGGCGGGAGGCCCGCCGGGAGCCCCGAGGCCCCCTCGGAGTGTTCGTCGTCCGCCGCGGGCCGGTTCACCGCGCGCTCGCGGTCGCGCTGCACCACCAGCGGATCTGTCGGGGCGATCTCGCGCAACAGCGCGAACGCCTGGTCCCGCAGGCTCATCGACGCCACCACCGTCGGGTCTGCCGCCGCCGCCGAGCCGATGCGCTCGACGATCTGCTTCAAGAGCTCCTTGGCCCGCTCGGGCGCGCTCAGGCGCACATGCACCCGGGCCTGGTAGAACTGCGCCTGATCGCGGTAGGCCCCGTCTTGGAGCGCCTGGAGCTCCCGAAATCGCGCGAGCGCGCCGTCGAGGTCGCCCAGCGACTCCAGGGTGAACCCCAGGCCCTCCAGGGCCTGAACCTCCATACCCGCGAGGTCGCGCCCAAGGAGCGACAGGTAGATCGGCTTCGCCTCGGCGTAGCGCCCCTGGAGGTACAGCGAGGTCGCCAGACCCAGCCGGGCCAGCGGGGCGACCCGCGCGTCAGGAAAGCGCTCACCCGCGCGGCGAAAGCGAGACGCGCTCTCCCGCAGGCGATCGTCGTCCGACGCGAACGAGGGACCGAAGCGCGGCGGGTCCGTCGTCGCGCCGCGCTGCGCCGTCGCGGAGAACGCGTCGAGCGCCTGGGTCAACGCCTCGCCGGCCTCGGCCGCCTTGCGCGCGCTCATCGCCTGCCACGCCCAGGTGCCGCCGATGACCGCGCAGAACACCAGAACCCCCGTGACGATCGAGCTGCGCCTGGCCGAGAAGGTGTCGCCGATGGAGCGGGCCCACTCCGGCACGCCGTCGACGTCGCCCGTGCCCTTGCTCATCGTGCGCGGCGGCACGCGCGGGCGTCGGGTCCCAGGCGGGTCGGGGATCGACACCATGCCGCCGCTGATCGAGGTCGTCGGCGCGACGAAATTGGCGTCGGGGTCCATCGCCGACTCGTCGACCTCCGGCGTCGTCCCGTCGGTCAGCACCGCCTGGCGACCGCGGCGCGCGGCCTTGGCCACGGCGCGTCGCTCGGCGCGGTTTCTGGGCTCAGCCGGGTCGGGTGCGTCGAGAGCAGCCGACGCCTTCGCGGCCTCGTCGGCCTCCACGAGCTCGTCGTTGTCATCCTGCGCTTCGCGCTCGTTCTCGCTGCTCACCCAGAAACTCCTTCTCGCTTCACCCGTAGGGGCGCGGCACTCTACACGCCGACGGTGCCCCGTCAACGGCGTGCGCGCGCGCCGGGCGCGCTAAAGTCTCTCCGTGACCGCCCACATCGCCTCGGTCGTCGCGCTCGCCCTCGTCGTCTTCCCCGCGGCGGCGTCGGCCGAGGCGCGGCAGCTTCAACTCTCGCTGCGCGGCGGCTTCGCGACCTCTGGGGGCGCCCTCGCCGCGCCGTCCGGCGCCCTCGAGGTGGGGGGCTGGTACGGCCTGAGCGACGCCTTCTCCCTCTATGCAGACGCCGGATACGCCCTCGGCGGCGCGGACTACGGGCTCCGGCACGGGGGCTACCTGGCCGTCGGTGCGGTCTACGGCTTCGACGTCGTTCGAGTCGTGCCGTACCTCGGGCTCGGCGCGCGCTTCGACGCCGTGGCGGGCGACGATCAGCTCGTGCTGTCGCCCTCGGTCGAGGCCCGCGGCGGGGTGTATTACCTCCTGCGTCGGGGACTCGCCCTCGACCTCCAGGCCGCCTACGCGTTTCCCTTCGTCGGTCGCGACCTCAGCTCGGACCACGTCTCGGTCACCTTCGGCGTGCGCTTTCTCACCGAACCGTGACCCAGGGCCGCAGGCGAAGGAGCTTGCGCGGACCGATCCCTCGCACCCGAAGCAGGTCGTCGACCGACGCGAAGGGGCGGGCCTCGACGATCCGCTGCGCCGTGCGCCGACCGATGCCCGGCAGCGCCTCGAGCGCGTCGAGGTCGGCCAGGTTCAGGTCGGTGCCGCGGCGAGGCGCCGGCGCCCGACGGGCGATGCTGGGCGGACGCGCGGGGGGATGACGGTCCGGCGGCGCGCGCCACGCGCCGACGAGGAGTCCGAGGAGCACCGCGATGACCGCGGCGTGATGGCCGGGCGCGCTCACAGGAGGGAGTGCTCGTGCCGGGACGGCCTCCCGGTTGCGTCTCAGCGACGACGAATGCGCACGTGCTGCAGGGTCACGGGCTCATACGGCATGTCGGTCTCGTTGCGGGGGACGCGCGCGATGCGAGCCACGAGGTCGGTCGGCGTGCACTCCCCGAAGATCGAGTAGCTCCCGTCGAGGTGGCTGCGGTCGGTCTCGGTGATGAAGAACTGGCCGCCGTTGGTGTTCGGGCCGCGGTTCGCCATGCAGAGCAGGCCGCCGCGGTCGTGCCCCCGCACGTTCTCGTCGGCGAACTCGTAGCCGGGGCCGCCCCGACCCGAGCGCAGGATGTCCCCGCCCTGAATCATGAAGTCGGGGATCACCCGGTGAAACACCGTGCCGTCGTAGTACGGGCGCTTCACCCAGCGGCCCTCCATCGGGTCCCAGAAATCACGAATCCCTCGGGCGAGGCCGACGAAATTCGCGACCGTCAGCGGCGCGCGCTCGGGGAGGAGGTTGCAGGTGAAGACCCCCATCGAGGTCTCGAGCTCGGCGACGAGGCCGCTCCCCGAGGGCAGGCCTCGGGTGGCCTGCGCGAGGGTGAAGGTCCCCCGCAGCGGATCGGGGGAGGTCGGCGACTCGAAGCGCGGCGTCTGCCGCACGTCGCGCAGCCGCGGCGCGGCGCGGGGGGCGGGCGGAGCCGCGGGCGGCGCGGGGCTCGGGGCAGGCGTCGGCGCCCGCGGAGGCGCGGCGCGCTCCGCCGCGGGGGGCTGCGCGAAGGTGGGCTCCGCCGGGGTCGTGAGGTTGCACGCCGAGGCGGCGAGGGTGGCGATGAAGATTCGTGTGCGCATCGGTCTCTGACTCCAGTGCTGCGGGTCACTCGTAGCTCGGCTGAACGCCGACCAGGTCCACAGGGTCTCCCGCCCGCACGCCCCAGCGCGACGTGAGCCCCCCATTCACCTCAAGGACGTAGAGCCACTCTCCTGGCACGTCCCGCGGGTCGTCGGTCTCGGGCGTCGCGCTCCGCACGATGCCCACCACCCGCCGGTCGGCGCCGATGAACACCATGTCCAGCGGGATCAGCGTGTTTCGCATCCAGAACGCGTAGTGCCCCGGCCGCGCGAACACGAAGATCATCCCGCCCGTGTCGGCGAGGTCGCGGCGAAACATCAGCCCGCGGTTGCGCACCCGCTCCGTGCGCGCCACCTCGACCCGCAGCGTGACCGCCTCGCGCCCCTGGGGATGCAGCACCACCGCCGGGCCCCGCAGCGCCGGGCCCGCGTCGGCCCTGGGGCGCGGCGACTCGACGCTCGAGGAGCGGCAGGAGACGACCCACAGCGGCGCGAGGGCCAGCACGAGCGAGATCCGGCGCACCGGCCGCGGATACGCGAGGTCGCCGAAGAATGTCAACGAACGGGCGCTCGCGGGGCCGCCGTCGTGTACTAGAGTCGCCAGCCCGTGACGACGCTGGTCTCCCTCATCGGCGCGGGCCCGGGAGACCCTGGGCTCCTCACCCTCCTCGGCGCGCAGCGCATTTCCGAGGCCGACACGGTGCTCTGCGACGCGCTCGTGCACCGCGCCGTGCTGCGCCACGCGCGGCCTGACGCCGAGCTGCTCGTGGTCGGCAAGCGCGGGGGCGAAGACTCCGCCGCGCAGGAGGAGATCCTGCACACGATGGTCTTTCGCGCCCGCCAGGGTCGGCGCGTGGCGAGGGTGAAGGGCGGCGACCCCATGATCTTCAGTAGCGCCGCTGAAGAGATGGCCTTTCTCCGCGCCGAGGGCGTGGCCTACGAGTCGTCCCGGCGTCACCGCGGCGCTCGGCGCGAGCGCGCCTTCGCGGCGATCCCCCCTCACCCACCACGACCTCGCGTCGAAGGCGTGACCTTCGTCACCGCCACCGAGCGCCGGGCCGCTGACGTCGAGCACGACTGGTCGCGCCTCGCCACGGCGACTCAGACCCTGGTGATCTACATGGGCCTCCACCGACTGCAGGAGACCCTCCGCGAGCTCGTGGCCGGGGACGCCCCGGGAGCCGCCGCCGCCGCGATCTCCCACGCCACGCTCCCGACCCAGCGCGTGGTGCAGGGCACCGTCGCCGACTCGCCGACCGCGTCACCCGCCGCCGCCACTCCTCGCCCGCGGTGATCGTCGTGGGCGAGGTGGTCGCGCTGCGCGGCGCCCTGCAGTGGTGGACGCCCGCGCCCCTCGCGGGCCGGCGCGTCGTCGTGACCCGCGCCTCAGAGCAGGCCGAGGGGCTCGCCGACGTCCTCGCCCGCGACGGCGCCGAGGTGATCGAGCTCGCGGCGATTCGCTTCGAGGCGCCGAGCGACCCCGCGCCGCTGCGCGCGGCCATCGAGTCCCTCTCCGCGCGCCCGCCCGAGGTGGTGGCGTTCACCAGCGCCAACGGCGTGCGCTTCTTCTTCGACGCCCTCCGCGCCTCGGGCCGCGACGCCCGCGCGCTCGCCGGCGCCGCCGTCGTCGCGGTGGGCCCCGCCACGTCCAACGCCCTGCGCCGCAACGGGATCGACGCCGACCTGGTCCCCGATCGCCACGTCGGCGAGGCCCTCGCCGACGCCGTGATCTCCTGGCTCGGTGAGCGCGCGTCGGGCGCGCGCGCGCTGCTGCCCCGGGCCGAGGTCGCCCGCGGCGAGCTCGTCGCGGCGCTGCGGGCCCGCGGGGTGATCGTCGACGACGTGCCGACCTACCGCACGGTCTCCGCCGCGTCCGAGCAGCGCGAGGAGCTTCGGCGCACCCTCGGGGCGGGCGTCGACGCCGTGACGTTCATGTCCCCCTCGGCGGTGAACAGCGTGCTCGACGCCCTCGGCGGTGAGGTCGCGCTCCTCGGCGGCGCGACGATCGCCTCCGTGGGTCCCGTCACCTCCGCCGCGCTCCGCGCGCGCGGGATCACGCCCGCCGTCGAGGCGGCGAGTCACACCGCCGACGGGCTCGTCCACGCGCTCCGCGCGCACCTTCACGAACAGAGAGACCCCTGATGACCTTCCCCATTCAGCGCCCCCGCCGCCTCCGCCGCACGCCCGCGATCCGCGCCCTGGTCCGCGAGACCGCGCTGCGCGCCGACCAGCTCGTGGCGCCGCTCTTCGTGACGCCCGGAGAGGGGCGCCGCACCGACATCGCGTCGATGCCAGGGCACGCCCAGCTCAGCGTCGACCTCGCCGTGCGCGAGGCCGAGGCCCTCCGCGCCCTCGGCGTGCGGAGCTTTCTGCTCTTCGGCATCCCCGCGCAGAAGGACGACGAGGGCAGCGGCGCGTGGGACCCGTCTGGCCCCGTGCCGCAGGGGCTGCGCGCGCTCCGGGCCGCGCTCCCCGACGCCGTGCTGATGGCCGACGTGTGCGTCGACGAGTACACCTCGCACGGGCACTGCGGCGTGCTGAAGACCCGCGGCGACGGCTCGGTCGACGTCGACAACGACGCCACCGTCGAGCGCCTCGCGCGCATCGCGGCGGTGTACGCCGACGCGGGCGCCGACGTGGTGGCGCCGAGCGACATGATGGACGGACGCATCGGCGCCGTGCGGCGCGCCCTCGACGCGGCGGGGCACGACGAGGTGGTGGTGATGTCCTACGCGGCGAAATACGCGAGCGGGTTCTACGGGCCGTTTCGCGACATCGCCGACTGCGCGCCGAAGTTCGGCGACCGCGCGGGCTACCAGATGGACCCGGCCAACGCCCGCGAGGCCCTGCGCGAGGTGCGCCTCGACCTCGAGGAGGGCGCCGACATCGTGATGGTCAAGCCGGCCCTCGCGTACCTCGACATCATCCGCGCGGTGCGCGACAGCGTCGACGTGCCCGTCGCGGCGTACAACGTGAGCGGCGAGTACGCGATGCTCCACGCCGCCGCGCGCAACGGGTGGCTCGACCTCGAGCGCGTGGTCAAAGAGACCCTGCTCTCGATCCGCCGCGCGGGCGCGGACATCATCGTGACCTACCACGCCCGCGACATCGCCCATGCGCTGGACTGAGCGGCTGCTGCTCCTCGCCCCCCTCGCGGGCTGCGCCTCGCCCCCCGACGAGAACGCCTGCGCGAACATCCGCGAGGTCGTCGCCGACGGGGGCTACGTCGACGACGCGACGGGCGCGTGGTTCTCCTCGCGCTGGGAGGGCCCGCACATCCTCGCGCCGTCGTACACGACGCTGCGGATCCGCCACGGCCTCGGCCGCGCCCCCGAGCGCGTCAGCTGCTACGCGTCGTTCTCCTCGTCGGGCGGCAACATCGCCAAGCAGGTCGGCAACACCTGCACGATCATCCCCGCGTGCAACGGGTCGCCCGGGCTCACCGCCGACACCGTGCTCTTTCGCAACGGCGGCGGCACCGATTTCTACTACCGCTTCGTCTTCGAGTGAGCGCCGCGCACCCGCGCGATCACCGCGCCGCAGAGGGCCTCGAAGCGCGAGACCTCGTCGTCGGTGACCTCGCGCGACAGGCTCACCCGCAGCGACGAGGTCGCCCGCCACGGCTCCTCAGGGAACAGCCGCAGCAGCGACTCGCTCGGCTCGCTGCGCCCGCTGCTGCAGGCGGCCCGAGACGAGAGCGCCACGCCCTCGAGGTCGAAGGCCGCGACGAGCTCGGCGCCGTCGCAGCCTCGCGCCGCGACGTGACTCACCGTCGCGACCCGCTCGCTCAGCGGCCCGCTCACGCTCACCCCCTCGACGCGTAGGAGCGCGCGCTCGAGGCGGTCGCGCCTCGCCGCGATCGCGCCCTGCGCCGCCAGGCCCGCGTCGAGCGCCGCCGCCGCCGCGCCGAAGCCCACGACCGCCAGCACCGACTCGGTGCCCGCGCGCGCGGAGGCCACGGGCTCCTGACCGCCCCCGCGAAGCTGCGCCTCGATCGCGCCCTGCGGGTCGAGCCAGGAGCGCGCCGACGCCCCGGGGCCCGCCTATCTTGTGCGCCGACATCGCCACCGCCGTCGCGCCGAGCCCCCGCACCGCGAGGGGGACCTTTCCCAGCGCCTGCACCGCGTCGACCACCGCCGCCGCGCCGACGCGCCTCGCGCGCTCGAGGAGCCCCCCGGCGCCGACCGCGAGGCGCCCGGTCTCGTGCTGCACCCACGACACGGCGACGAGCGCGGACGGTGACGGCTCGACGAGGTCGTAGTCCACGCGTCCTCCCGAGGCGGGCATGTAGCGCAGCGGCGCGCCCGTGCGCGCGCAGAGCTCCTGGCAGGCCGCGCTCAGCGCCGGGTGCGCGCCGGGGTCGCAGTGCACCTCCGTGACCTCCCTCCGCGCGCCGAGCCCCAGCACGGCCAGCCGCAGCGCCTCGGTGCCCCCCGAGGTGAAGACCAGCTCCCTCGGCGCGCAGTCCAGCCCCGCCGCGAGGGAGGCGCGGGCGTCTTCGACCGCGGCCCGCGCGCGCCGCCCCTCGCGGTGCAGGCTCGACGGGTTCGCGCCGATCCACGCCAGCGCGTCGCGCATCGCCTCACGCGCGGCCCGCCCGAGGGGCGCCGAGGCGTGGGCGTCGAGGTAGATCCTCGCGCTCAAGGGGCCTCGACGGGGCCTGGATCCCGCGCGACGCGCATGCGCACCAGGAGTCCGCCGAGCCGCAAGCCCGCGACCGGCGAGCGCCCGCCCGGCTCGGCGATGACCCCTCCCCCGTGCGCCTCGGCGACGCCGCGCACGATGGCCAGGCCCACGCCCGCGCCGCCGTGCGCCCGCGTCGGAGAGCCATCGACCTGCACGAAGGGATCAAAGATTCGGCCGAGCCACTCCACGGCCACGCCCGCGCCGGCGTCGTTCACGATGAGCTCGCAGTGCGTCGCGCCCGAGCGGACCTCCACCGCGAGGTCTCCGCCCTCGGGCGAGAACTTCATCGCGTTGTCGAGCAGGTGGCCGACGGCGCGCCCGAGGCGCTCGGCGTCGCCGTGGCACGAGAGCGCCCCCGCCGGGAGGTCGGTCACCACGCGCAGCCCCTTCGCCTCGAAAGACGCGCGCCGCGCGTCGAGGCACCTCCGCACCAGCGCCGTGAAGTCGTAGGGCGCGAACGTGAACCGCGCGCGGCCGGCCTCCATCTGCGTGACATCGATCAGCGCGTCGATGGCGCCGCGGAGCCGCGCGGTCGCATCTTGCATCGCCGTCACGGCCTTGCGCTGCGCGGCGTTGAGCGGGCCGAGGTCGTCGCGCGCCAGCAGCCCGAGCCAGCCCACCAGCGGCGTGAGCGGCGTCGCGAGCTCGTGGGACACGTTGCGGTAGAACTCCTTGCGGAGCCGATCGGCCTCGCGGAGCTTCTCGTTGGCGTCTGAGAGCTCGTGCACCTTCGCCTCGAGCCTCGCGGCGATGCGCTGCCCCTGCGCCAGGAGCGGCTCCGTCGCGGGCGCGAGGGGCGGCGTCGCACCCGGCTGCAGAAACGACTCCACGACCCTCGCGAAGGAGCGCACGTCGAGGGGCTTCTCGATGAATCCGTTGCAGCCCACCGCGAGCGCCGTCTCGCGGTCACCCTCGGCGGTGATCGCCACGATGGGCACGCCCGGCGTGCGGGCGCGGAGGAGCAGCGCGACCTCGTAGCCGTTGAGGTCGGGGACGTTGATGTCGAGCAGCACCAGGTCGGGCCGAAAGCTGTCGGCCATGCGCGCGCCCTCGACCCCCGAGGCCGACTCGAGCACCTGGTGCCCCGCCGCGCCCAGGAGCTTTCGCACCAGCAGCCGGCTCTGAGGGTCATCTTCGATGTGGAGGATCGTCGCCACGTCCGCTCCGATGCGCGACGACCCCACGCGGGGCGACGTCGCCTACTGGCCTTCGGAGAGTCGCACAGCCACCACCGCGGCGCTCGCGAGGAGCACCAGGAGGGCGACGGCGATCACGGCGACGACGGCGCGGCTGCGCCGGGGCGCGGGCGGCGGAGGCGCAGGCGTGGGGGGCGCGAGGGAGCCGTAGACGTGCGTCGGCGGCGTCGGCGCGGGCGGCGGCGTCGAGAGGGCCGGCGCCGGGGTGGAGGGACGCGGGGGCGGCATCGAGGCGCTCGCCGCCTCCTGGGACCGCGCCTCGCGGATCATCGTGGCGAAGTCGGCCTCCATGGTCGCGTCGTACCCCGCGCTCGCAGGAGGCGCGGGGGGCGCCGTGGGCTTCGGCGGCGCCGAGGGCGCCGTGGGTTTCGGCGGCGCGAGGGAGGGCGAGGGCGCCACCGCCGCGACCGCGGCCGGCCGGGCCGCGGGGCGGGTCGGAGTGCGCGCGCGCACGGCCTCGGCGGTGAGGATCGAGCGCTTCTGGCGATAGCGATCCGGCTCGAGGGAGCGGAGGAACTCGCCTCGCCGCGCGGTGATGTCGCCCTGGTCGAGGCTCGTCGCGAGGGAGCGCAGCGCGCGCTCGAGCGCCCCCGCGGACTGAAACCGCTGCGCGGGGTCGGCGGTGAGCAGCGCCATCAGGACCTCTTCGTAGGCCACGGGAAACTCGGGGTCCACGGAGCGCGGCAGCGGCACGTTGTGCTGCATGAGGTTGCGAATGGTCTCGGCGTCGGTCTTGCCGCCGAAGAGCCTGCAGCCCAGCGCGAGCTCATAGAGCACGACCCCCAGGGAGTAGAGGTCGGAGCGACGGTCGACGGGCCGGCCGTAGGCCTGCTCCGGCGCCATGTACGCGAGCTTGCCCTTGATCTCTCCGGGCTGCGTGCGCTGCAGCCGCCCGACGGCCTTCGCGATGCCGAAGTCGGTCAGCTTGATCTCGCCGTTGTACGTGAGGATCACGTTCTGCGGCGACACGTCGCGGTGCACGATCTCGAGGAGCGTGCCGTCGGGGCCGCGGAGCTCGTGCGCCGCGTGGAGCCCCCCGGCGACGTCGGCGCCGATCGATGCCGAGAGCGCGTAATCAAGGCGGATGCCCCTCGCGATGGCGTCGCGGATCACCAGCGACAGCGTCTCGCCCTCGGCGTACTCCATCGCGATGAAGTTCTGCGCGCCCACCTCGCCGAGCTGGTAGTCGCGGATCTCGATCACGTTGGGGTGGCGGATCTGAGACGCGATGCGCGCCTCGTCCATCAACATCGCGACGAATTCAGGGTCGTGCGCGAGGTGGGGGTGGATCTGCTTGATCGCGACCACCTCGGAGGGGTTGTCTGCGCGGACGGCCAGAAAGACCGCCGCCATGCCACCTCGGGCGAGCTCCGCGACCACCCGATACGGACCGACCCGCACCTCGGAGGGGGGGACCTGGTATGCCTCGCTCACGCCGTGCCCTTCGTCTGCAGCTCCATTCCTGCCGACGTGGGCGATGATATGCCCCTTCCGTCGTCGAGACCGCAAGCGATTGCTCCCGAAGACGAATCTTGACACCTCGATTCGGGGCAACCTACAAGGACTCGGCTGCGCCAGAGGGTCGTCGCGCGACGCCTTGACAGCGCGTAGGAGGAACGTCGTGCCCAGGACCCTGCTCGTCGTCGACGACAGCGCCACCATGCGAAAGGTGTTCGAGCTCACCTTCGCCGGTGAAGATGTCACGGTGATCACCCATGACGGTGCCGAGGGCGTTGTCGCCCGGGCCCGCGAGGTGCGCCCCCACGCCGCGATCGTCGATGTCGCTCTCGGGGGCAGCTCCGGGTACGACGTCGTTCGCTCGCTGCGCGGGGAGGCCGGCCTCTCGGGGGTGCCGATCTACCTGCTCTACTCCGACCACTCGCCCCTCGATGAGGCCGCGGCGCGGGCCTGCGGCGCCGCGGGCGCGCTCGCGAAGCCCTTTGACACCCAGGCGATGATCGATCGGGTGCGGCAGGCGTTCACCATCGCGAGCGGCGCTCAGGCGTCGGCGCCTCCGCCCGCCCCCGCGCCCTCCCCCGTGGGCAACCTCACCCAGCCCTTCGGCTCCCCCGCCGCCGCCGCCGCCGCCGCGGCCGCCCTCGCGCTCACGCGCCTCGTTCACGGTGAGGGTGCGCCCGTCCACGTTGGCGCCGTTGAGCGCCTCGATGGCGGCGTTCGCCTGCGCGGCGTCGCCGACCTCGACGAAGGCGAAGCCGCGGGGACGGCCGGTGTCACGGTCGGTGACCATGTGAACCGACTGAACCTGCGCGCCTGCCTGCTCGAACACGGAGCGGAGACGATCCTCGGTGGTGGTGAAGGTGAGATTCCCGACGTAGAGACGTGTACCCATGTGATGGCTCGCTGCGGCGGATCTCGCCGCGTGTCGCCGACGTAGCCGCCGTTCCCCGAAGAACGGAAACCACGCCAGACGGTAGCCGCGCGGCGGATCTCGCCGCGGGGCACCTCGTGTCTGATCAGATCATCCGTCGAGCAACCGCAGAGGAGTGCAGGGAGGAGAGAACGACCCGGAACGCGAGAGGCGAACGGAGCCTAGTCGAGCTCAAATTCAATGTCAATACATTTTTCGTTCACAATTCGGGCCGTCTCTGGGCCTACCGAACTCGCGTCCCGACGACGGTGAACGAGCGCGCTTCGCAATTGGTGAGCGCGCACCCGAAGCCGCTGAACGCGAGGGCCAGCGAGCCGCTGAAGCGCACAGGGTCGGGGAACGATCCGGTCAGGGTGAGGGTCGCGGCGCAGTCGGGGTGCGGGATCGCCCCGGTGACCCGCACCGTCCCTGAGGAGATGGCGGGACCTCGGAGCGTGACGGCGCCGCCCGGCCAGCCGACCGTGACCTCGGCGGAGCTCGCGCTCAGGGTGATCTCGGCGATGGCGAAGCTCAGCACCGGGGTCTTGAAGACTTCGTCTTGACATGCGTAGGCCAGCGCCGGGACGAGGGTGTATCGCCCGCTCCTGGGGTCCTGGCCCGCGTCGCCGGTCGCGGGCGCGTCGAGCACCGCGGGGCGGTCCTGGGGCGGAGGTGCGTCGATCGCCGCGGGGCGGTCCTGGGGCGGAGGCGCGTCGATCGCCGCGGGGCGGTCTTCGGGCGTGAAGACATCGCTCGCCGCGGGCGGGAGGTCGACGCTCGGGCCCCCCGCGTCGTCGGGCCCCTCACAGCCCCGTTGTGCGTCGCAGCGCGCTCCGACCGCGCAGAGCGAGTCGTCGGCGACGCTGTCGCAGACCCCGCTCACGAGGCATCGGTCGCGGGTGCACGCGACGCCGTCGTCGCAGTCCCCCGCGCGCGCGCACCTCCGAGGAGAGACGCAGCCGCCGATGCGCTCGTGGTCGCACACGTTGCCGACGACGCAGAGGTCCGCGGTGCACGGGTCCAGGTCGTCACAGTCTTCGGCGCGGGCGCAGCGCGGCCCGACGGGGGTGATCGACGCGTCGTCGCCGCGGAGCGAGACGCGCGGCTCCTCCCCACACCCAAGCACGAGCAGCGCGAGACCGCCCGCGAGCTGAAGCGATCCCGCGCGCACGACGGTGAAGAGTGGCACGGAGAGGGGGCTCTCGTCGCGCTTCGTTCACGCCAGGCGGAGCGCGCGGGTCACCACTGCATCGAGTCGACCATCGCGTCGAAGGCGCCGCGCACCGCGGTCACGGTCGCGCGAGGCCCCGTGAGCTTGAAGAACCAGGGACCCTGAGGCGTCTCGACGATCGCGCCCAGGAGCGCCCAGTCATCGCGCGCCCCAGGAGGACCCGCGCCCATGCTCCCGGCGTTGAAGCGACCCGAGGCGAAGGTCACGGTGGCCCGCATCGTGCCGACCTGACGCGCGTCTCGCGTGGGGGGCGCGTCGGTGCGCTCGAACTGTCCGTACCAGCGCTGGAGGTTCTGCTCGATGTCGCCCCCCTGTCCGACGCCGAAGAAGAACACCGCCATCGACGCGTCGCCCGCGGCCCCTGGGATGGCGTACTGCGCCCTGCGCATCGACGACGACGGGCGCTCGCTGCGCCAGCCGGGAGGGTCGCGCCAACGCAGCGGGTGCTCGGCCTCGCTCGGCGCCGCCTGGACGTGCGCCGACGGCGATGCGTGCGAGCGCACGGGCGGGTGCCCTGAGGGCAGGCCGGGCTCCGGCGTGCGCTCGACCCTGGCGGGCGGTGGCGTCGGAGGCTCTGAGGGAGTGTTCTTGCACGCGGAGAGCGCGGCAAGAAGAACGAGGGCGGCGCGGGCTGAGGTCATGCGGCGCGCATCATGCACCCGTTTGTTCGAAGACGCAGGTCGATCAGAAGGGGATGTCGTCGCTGTCGCCCCCGCCGCCGAAATCGTCGGGGGGATAGTCGTCGGCCGGCGCGCGACCGCCCCCGCCCCCGCCGCCGCCGCCACGAGGGCCACCGCCCATGCCCCCGCCGCCGCCGCCACCGCCACGAGGGCCACCGCCCATGCCCCCGCCGCCACCGCCGCGGGGCGCACCACCCCCGCCGCCGCCCCCGCCGCCGCCGCGGCTGTCGAGGAAGATCAGCTCGTCGGCTCGAATGGTGGTGTTGTAGCGGGTGACCCCGTCCTTCTCATACGAGTCGGTGCGGAGCTTACCCTCGACGTACACGCGGGTTCCCTTCGCGAGGAAGCGCTGGAGCGCCTCGGCGCGCGGCCCCCAGATGTTCACCGTGTGCCACTCCGCGTGCTCCTGGAGCTGGCCGTTCTTGTCCTTCCAGGACTCGTTGGTCGCCACTCGAAACTTCAGCACCGACTGCCCGCTCGGGGTCGAGCGGAACTCTGGGTCAGCGCCAATGTTCCCGATGATCATCACCTTGTTCAGACTGTTCGACATGGATCCACCGCCCGTTGATTCCTGGCTGAACGCAGGCTAGCGCCGCGTTCAAACGAGGGTCAACTACCTTGCGGACATACCCTGTCACAGCCCGTGATGGGCTCAGTAGTCCGCGGGGGGGCACTGGGCGCCGTGCCGTCGGCGGTACACGGGTTCGCCGTCGACGTAGCGCATGAAGCAGTAGTTTCGGTCGAGGTAGTTTCGCAGCGGGGGGTAGTTGTACATGTACCGCCCGTTCATCGAACGGCCGGCGTCGATCACGAGCTCTGGCTTGTAGTGCTCGAGGTCTGCGAGGAGGAGCTCCCGTGATCCTGGCACCGCGCGGCGCTCTTCTTCGTCGCGGGTGGCCTGAAACCACGGGACCACGCCGGCTGGATAGACCGTGTAGACGTAGCGCGACGCGGGGAGCCGGTGCGCCGAGACGTATGTCTCTGCGCGAAAGCCCCAGACGAAGATCCGTTGGCCCTCTTCGGTCTTCTCGCGCACATAGCGCACGATGGGGTCGGCGTGCGGGTCCTGGTACCAGCGGTCGGTCTCGCGCCGGGTGCGCACGTTGCGGGCGAGCGCAGACGAGCCGACGAGGAGCAGCACCGCCGCCCCCGCGACGAACACCGTGGCCGACGCCGCCGCGCCGACGTCGCGGGCTCGCCTCGCCGCGAAGAGCTGCGCCACCGCCACGCCCGCGAGCACCGCCGCGATGGGGTGCACCTGCACGAAGTAGTGCGGAAAGAAGCGCCAGGTGAAGCCCGCGCCGACGGCAGCCGCGACGAGCTGCACCACGATGTAGAGCGGGACCACCGCCTCGCGGAGCCTCGCGGCCCGCGCGCCTTCGGCGTCGAAGTACGTTCGAACCGCGCGCGCGAGCACCGTGAGGCCGAGGGCGCTCACCCCGGCGATGCCGAGGAAGTACCGGTCGACCTGCTCGCGGATCTTGTCCCGCATCACGGTGGTCGTGAGCGGGTCCATGAAGATGTCGCGGCCGTAGCGCTGGTAGTAGTAGACGAACTCGCGCAGGTGCCCGCTGAGCGCGTAGATCGCGACGACCACCACGTAGGGTGCGCTCACCCCGAGAAGAAACCTCACCGCGTCGCGGCGGCGCGCGCTCGGGCTGTCTCCCTCGCGGCCGAGCACCAGCCACGCGAAGGTCGGCGCGAGGTGAATCAGGGTCATCTGCTTGGTGAGTCCCGCGAGCGCGGCGCTCACGCCGGCGAGGAGCACCAGGCGGTCGCGGCGCTTCGCGGTGATCCCTTCTCGTCGCTGCGCGCGCACCGCGAGGAGCATCGACGCGAGGGCGAACTGCATCGCCACGATCTCGCCGTTGAACCCGATGCCGTCCCAGGGGTTGAGCTCGTACGAGAGAAAGTGCGTGCAGTAGAGCAGCGCGCCCGCGGCGGCGGTCCACCCCGCGAGCTCGGAGCTCAGCAGGGCGACGAGCAGCAGCGTCGAGAGCGCCATCGTGAGCCCGAGCGCGCGCATCGGCACCCACGAGAAGCGCCCGCCGACGCGCATGGCGAGCGTCGCCAGCCAGTACAGCACGGGCCCGCGCTGAGAGACCGCGTCGACGTAGGGCAGCCAGTGGCCGTCCATCATGCGCAGCGCCATCGCCGCGATGTACCCCTCGTCGTTGCTGACGGGCGTCGCGAAGGGGATCATGAAGTGCAGGTGCGCCCGCAGCGTGACGCCCACCGCCGTTGCCGCCGCGAGCGAGGGCGCGAGCCACTCGGTCCAGCGCGCGCGCAGGGAACTTCGCAGGGGCGCTTGCGGCGCAGGGGCTTCGGACGACGGCGCGTCCGGGGGCGTTTCGGTCTCGCTCACGGCGCGAGACATTTCGCGGGTTCTCGCGTCGATTGCAAGCGCGCTCGCCGCGGCGGGCTACGCGGTCACGAGGGTGATCGGCTGCCCGTCAGGCACGTGTCGCATCGACACCGAGTTGATGCAGTACCTCAGCCCCGTCGGCGGAGGCCCGTCGGGGAACACGTGACCCAGGTGCCCGTCGCAGCGCGCGCAGCACACCTCGACCCTGCGCATGCCGTGCGAGAGGTCCTCGTGCTCGGCGATCGCCCCGGCGCTCACGGGCTGCGTGAACGAGGGCCAGCCGGTGCCCGACTCGAACTTCTGCCCGGCGCGAAAGAGCGGCGCGCCGCAGCCCGCGCACACGAAGGTCCCAGGGTCTTTGGTGCCGACGAAGCACCCCGTCCACGCGCGCTCGGTGCCCTTGCCGCGAAGCACCGAGAACTCCTCGGGCGTGAGCCTCGCGCGCCACGCCTCTTCTGAAAGCTCCAATCGATCCGCCATGACCGCGACCTCCGTGGGCTCCGCGAGGGCCCCGGCGCCGCTACGCCGCGACGACGAAGTCCTCGCCTTCGACAAAGCCCATGGCGCACAAGGCCGCGCGAATCAACCCCCGGGCCCCCTCGGCGCCCACCGCGGCGACCACGGCGAAGGCGTCGGGCGAGAGCGCGTCGGGGCTCACCACCCGCGCCCCCCGCACGACGCGCCCGATCTTCAGCGGGTCGATGTCGACGAACACCGCCGCGCGCACCCCCTCGGGCTCCATCGCCCGGGCGAGGCGCCGGCCGGTGGGACCCGCGCCCCACACCGCCAGCGGCCGCCCCATCGCCCTCACCCGCGCGGCGAGGAACGCCCCCTTCGCGGCGGTGATGCGCTCGCGGGCGTACCGCGGGTGCGTGAAGGTCAGCCGCCCGGGACGGTGGCGCCACGAGAAGAGCACCCGATCGAGCTTGGCCAGGCGCATCCCCGCGGCGTCCATGCGGAGCCAGAGGTCGTAGTCCTCGGGCCAGGCGACCTCGCGGTAGGGGCCGACGACGTCGATCACCTCGCGGCGAAACATCACGCTGGGGTGGCAGAGCGGCGACTCGATGAAGATCTCGCGGTGATGATCCTCGGGGGTGAGCAGCGCGTTCTGCCATGAAACATACCGTTTCATTCCGTCGCCGAGGGCCTCGACGGGCTCGGCGAGGACCCGGGTGCCGACCAGCTGCACGTCGGGGCGAAGGGCGAGAAAATCGCGCTGCGCGGCGAGGCGCCCGGCGTGGGAGCGGTCGTCGCCGTCCATGCGCGCGATGAGCGGAGCCCGCGCCGCCGCGAGGCCGCGGTTCAGCGCCGCGACGATGCCCTCTCCCTCCGTGCGAATCCGCTGGACCCTCGGGTCGGCCGCGAGCGCCGACAGGACCTCCGGGGTCTCGTCCACCGAGCCGTCGTCGATCACCACCAGCTCGAGGTCCACCCCCGCGTCGGCGAGAATGTCCCCCGCCGCGTCGGCCAACGTCGAGGCGTTGTTCCGGGTCGGGAGCAGCACCGACACCTCGGGCCGCGGCATGGGACTTGAAGACGTCACGCGCAGAACCTATCGAGGTGCGGTACACCGCCCCCCGGCACCGTGCACACGCACCCCGTGCGTCGGCCGATGCCAGGTTCGCGCCGACGCTGCGTCGGTAGAAGGAGAATCCCCGTCATGTCTCAGATCTCGCGTCGTGATGCGTTGAAGCGTTCGCTGGTGGTGCTCGCGGCGATTCCGGTCGCGCTGGAGGCTTGCAAGAAGGACGAAGCGCTGACCTGCACCAACACCGCGGGTCTCTCTCAGGCCGACCTCGCCACCCGCACCACCCTCCAGTACGCCGACCGAGCCACCGATCCGAGCAGGAAGTGCTCGGGCTGTCAGCTGTTTCAGGCCGCGGCGCCTGGGCAGTGCGGCGGCTGCACCCTGGTGAAGGGGCCGATCAATCCGGGCGGCTCCTGCACGGCCTTCGTCGCCCGCCCCGCCTGAGCCCCTCCAACCCCTCCCCGACGCCTCACGCACAAACGCGGTGAGACCGCGCAGGCTGTTCGCGGCGACGCGTCGGCCCGGTCGCCCGTCTCAACCCCGAGCCCGTGCGCGGGGCGAGGCCGTTCGCCGCGGCGAAGGCTGTCGCAGAGTCCGCGCCTCGGACGGCGATGGAGTATAGGGGTCTCGCGATGCGCGCAGAGCACGACGACGGCCTGAAGCTGGGGCGTTATGTCCTCGAGCGCCGCATCGCGTCGGGCGGGATGGCCGACGTGTACCTCGCGCGGCAGGTCGGCCCCTTCGGCTTCGCGAAGGAGGTGGCGGTCAAGGTGCTCAAGGCCACGGTGGCCGACGACACCGACACCGTGCGGATGTTTCTCCGCGAGGCCCTCGTCGCGGCGGACTTCAAGCACCCCAACCTCGCGCAGGTGTACGAGGTCGGCTCGGAGAACGGAAAGCTCTACCTCGCGATGGAGCTGGTGCGCGGCGTGTCGGTCGCGACGCTGATGCACCTCCTCGCGGCGAAGGGCCGGTCGATCCCGATCCCCCTCGCGGCGAAGATCTGCGCCGACGTGCTCGACGGGCTCGGGTACGCCCACGACGCGCGCGGCCCCGACGGCGCGCCGCTCGAGCTGGTTCACCGGGACATCTCTCCGCAGAACATCCTGGTGTCGGTCGACGGCGTGGTGAAGCTCGTCGACTTCGGCATCGCCCGAGCCGAGACGATCCTCGGCCGCACCCAGGGCGTGCGCATCAAGGGGAAGTTCTCGTACATGGCGCCCGAGCAGTGGGAGCCAGGCCGCGCCATCGACGCGCGCGCCGACCTCTTCGCCCTGGGGGTGTGCCTCTACGAGATGAGCACCGGGAGCGGGAGGCTCTTCAAGGGCAGCGCCGCGCCGGAGCTCTACAAGGCCGTGGTGATCGACGAGATCCTGCCGCCCTCGTCGCGGGTGCCCGAGTACCCCGCCGCCCTCTCGGCCGTGCTCATGCGCGCGCTCGAGCGTCGGGTCAGCGAGCGCTGGGGGAGCGCCCACGCGATGCGCGCCGCCATGCTCGAGGCGATGGCCGCGTCGAGCTGGAACCCCGGGGCCGACGCGCTGAGCAGGCTCGTGCATTTCGCCCTCGACGGCAGGAGCATCGAAGAGCGCTGGGAGCGCATCGCCTCGGGCGCCCTCCCCTCGCCCGGCGAGGAGCTCCCCACGGTGGTGACCGACTCCGACGCCGCGCCGATCCCCCTGCGTCCGCTGTCGCTCCAGCCCAAGGAGCTCGAGACGAAGCAGGAGTACGCCCTCGACGTCGCCCACCTCGCGTCGGGGGGCGCGGTCGCGCAACAGGCCGACGACGCCTACGCCCTCGGGAGCATCGCCCCGAGCGCCCCCTCCTCGGCGCCGCCGCCGCGGAACGTCGAGGCCCCCGCGCCGAGCGCAGGTCGACGCACCGAGCTGGGCGTGGTCGCCCTCGCGGGCTGGCTCACCGCCGGCGCGATGACGGGGCTCTGGCGCCGCGAGACCAACCGCGTCGAGGTGCTCACCGCGCGGGTGAACACCACGGCCCTCGTTCCGTCTAACACACCTATCTCACTGGAGTTTCTTGCGGATCCCAGCGTGGTCGGGGTGGCGACGGACTGGTCCGCCGCGCTGCGCTCGGGTCACGGCACGGCGGCGCGGGTCACGGCGGGAGACGCGCTACCCAGGCTCCTCGCGGGGGCGGCCCCCCTGGCGCTGCGCGTCGGCGACGCCGACCCCGCGAGCGTCGCGGCGGCGCACACCCAGGGCTTCGACCTTCGCAGCGCCGCCTCGGAGCACCTCGCGGGCTGGGACCACGGGGTGGTGATCGTTCACGCCTCGAACCCGACGGCGTCGATGAGCCTCGCGCAGCTCGCGACGGTCTTCAGCGGCGTCGGGTCGCTCAACGCGGTGGTGACCGGCCGCGGCACCGCCCCCCGCGCGATCCTCGACGACATGGTGCTCGGGCCCGCGCGGGCGGCGCTCTCGCCCCGGGCTTCGCTCGCGGCGAACGAGGCCGCCGCGGTGGCGCAGGTCGCGGCCGACCCAAACGGCATCGCGGTGGTTCGGCTCATCGACCTCGCGCCGGGCGTTCGCGCCGTGGCCCTGGCGCCACCGCGAGGCGCGCCGGTGCCCGCGACCCGCGACGCGATCCGAGCGAACAGCTACCCCCTCGCGCGCCCGCTGCGAATCTACACCCGCGGGCTCCCCATCGGCGCCGCGCGCGCGGTCGTCGAGGTCGCCCTCAGCGCCGAGGGGCAGTCGATGCTCGAGCGCGCGGGCTTCATCGCGCGCTGACCGCCGGTCGCGAGACGCTCGAGCGCGCCAGACCGCCTGGGGGGCGTTACGGCGCGGCCCTTCGGCCTTACACTGCGCGCCATGGAATACCGACGCATGGGCCGCAGCGGCCTGAAGCTCAGCGCGCTCTCTCTGGGGTCGTGGGTGACGTTCAGCACGCAGGTCGACGAGGACCTCGCCGCCGCGTGCATGGGCGCCGCCCGCGAGGCGGGGGTGAACTTCTTCGACAACGCCGAGGTGTACGCCAAGGGTCGCTCCGAGGAGGTGATGGGCGCCGCCCTGCGCAAGCTGGGCTGGAGACGCGGGTCGTACGTCGTGTCGACGAAGCTCTACTGGGGCCTCCACGACGGCCCGAACGAGAAGAACACCCTCAACCGAAAGTACCTCTCCGAGTCGATTCAGGGCTCGCTCGCGCGCTTCGGCCTGTCGCACGTCGACGTGGTGTTCTGCCACCGCCCCGACCCCGAGACGCCGGTCGACGAGGTGGTCCTCGCGATGCACGACATGGTCGCGCGCGGTCAGGCGCACTACTGGGGCACCAGCGAGTGGAGCGCCGAGGACTACCGCGCGGCGTGGGACTTCGCCGACCGCTGGCGCCTGCACCGCCCGACCGTCGAGCAACCGCAATACAACCTCCTCTGGCGCGACCGCGTCGAGAGCGAGTACGCGCCCCTCTACCGCGACTGCGGCATGGGCACGACGGTCTGGTCTCCCCTCGCCTCGGGCCTGCTGACGGGCAAGTACAACGACGGGATCCCCGAGGGCAGCCGCGGCGCGCTCAAGGGCTACGAGTGGCTGCAGAAGGGGCTCACCGACCCCGCGCGCCTCGCCACGGTGCGCCGCCTCGGCGGCCTCGCCGCGGAGCTCGGCGTGCCCCTCGCGCAGCTCGCCATCGCGTGGTGCCTGAAGAACCCCCACGTCTCGACCGTGATCACCGGCGCGAGCCGCGTCGAGCAGGTGCACGAGAACATGAAGGCCCTCGCCGTCGCCGAGCGCCTCGACGACGCTTGGATGCGCCGCATCGACGCCGCGCTCAAGGCCTGATCGCCCTCAGACCCGCACCCTGATCGTGAGCTCGAGCTCGCCGTCGGCGTCGACGCGCTCGTCGACGCTCTCGACCTGACCCATGCTCGCCGCCCGACGCTTCAGCGCGCGCACGTAGACCCGCTGCACGGCCTCGCCCACCGCGGCGCGGAGGGCGGGCTCCTGGGCGTCGAGCTCCCTGGCCGCGCGCTCGCTGGCGCGGGCGGCGGCGCGGGCGCGCGCGGCCTCGACGGCGGCCTCGGCCTCGGATCGCGACGCGCCCTTCGCCGAGACCTCGCCCAAGCGCTCGAGGCGGAGCGTGACCTCGGAGGCGTCGCGGGCGAGCGTCGCCACGGCGCCTCCGTCGAGGCCGATCGAGAGCTCTCCCTGCGCGTCGGGGCGCCATCCCAGGGCCGCCAGCTCCTCGCGGAGCAGCGCGGACATCTCCGAGGGCTCGAGGATGTCGAGGAGGCAGAGCGAGAGCGCGAGCGTATCGCCGCCCTCGACCCTCGCGGTGGCCTGCACCTGTCTGACCGTGTACGCCCTGCTCATCGCCGCTCCTTCAGCCGATTCGCGCAGAGAGCGCCTGGGTGAGTGCCCGCAGCGCCGACCGCGACGGCGCCAGGATGCCATCGACGTCCTCGAGGAACACCTGCGACTCGACGTAACGGTCGTCGCCGTAGCGCTCCTGCGCCATCTCGCCCCGCCTTCGCAGCAGCCAATCGCCCGCCTCGAGCGCGCCCCTGACCGCCGCGAGCAGCGCGTCGCGGGAGGCGATGGAGCGCACGCCGACCCTCGCGACCATCGCGGCCCTCGCGGCCTCGGGGCCCTCGGGCGCGAGCGCCTCCACGATCGAGACCACAGCGCGGGCGACCGGGCGCGCGAGGTCGAGGCGGCGCGCGTCGTCGACCACCTCGCACCACGCGCGCATCGTCGCCGCGAGGGACGTCCAGCGACGCGTCGACGCCGCGACGGCGCGCTCCTCGTAGGCCTCCCGCGCCGCCCGCGCCCACGCGCGCGCGAGGCGCGACTCGGCGCACTCGAAGACCCTCGCGTCGGGCGAGCGGACCGCGACGCGCAGGCGCGCGGCCTGGCGCTCGTCGGGCGCCGCGCGGGCGAGCATCAGGGTGAGCAGCGGCGAGGCCCGCAGGAGGGCGTCCTCCCAGGCCGCGGCCTCCCTCGGCGCGAGGGCCGGGGAGAGGTCGTGCGCGAGCGCCGCGACGATCCAGTCGCCCGCCGCGGCGTCTCCTGTCGCGGCCACCCGGCGAAGGTCCGCGCGCGCCGCGCGCCGCGCCTCGGGCTCCGCCTCGGGCGCGAGGGCGCCCATTCTGGCCGCGCCAAGGAGCCAGAGGTCGAGCGACGCGCGGGTGAAGCGCAGCCCGAAGCCCGCCGACAGCGCCGGGTCCCACGCGCGCCCGCGCGCGCGCAGCCCCTCACGGAGCACGACCCGCTCGCGCCAGCCGCCCCCTTCGACGAGCCAACGCGCGGCCGCCCTCGCCATGCGCTTCGCGCCCAGGCCCAGGAGCGCCTCCCCAGGCGACTCGACCCGAAGCCGAGGGCGCGGGTCGGCCAGCGCGCCGCGACCGAGGAGCGCGTCGAGGGCGTCGAGGGCCGCGGCCTCCCCTGCCGAGAGCTCGATCACGGCGAGGGCTCGCCCCGCTTCACCAGCCGGCGCGCGCCGAAGAGCGGCCAGCCGCTCACGGTGAGGGCGTCGCCGCGCAGCCGCAGCTCCACCTGGTTGGGGGCGGTGAAGCGCGGGTCGTCGGCGCGGTACCGGTCGGTGAGCAGGTGGAGCCGCTGGTTGTCCGAGCCGATCCACCGGCGCGAGGTGCTCTGCCGGGAGGCCTCGTAGCGGCCGTCGACGAGGAGGTCGGTGGCAGCGAGGAGCCGCGCCGTGTCGGGTCGGGGCGACGCGCGCAGCTCCTCGAGGGTGTACCCGCTGAACACCATCACGCTGCGGCCCAGCGCGCGGGCGCCCTCGGCGAGCTCCGCGAGGGGAGCGTCGTGGGCGAAGGGCTCGCCGCCGAGGAGGCTCACGCCCTCGACGTCGAGTCCTCGAAGGGACTCCAGGAGCTCCGTCACCCGGCGCGTCGAGGCGCCCGGCCCGCGCTCGAACGGCAGCATCTCGGGGTTGCAGCAGCCCGCACAACGCATCGGGCACCCCTGCACCCAGAGGGCCATGCGCAGCCCCGGCCCCTCGGCCTCGGTGCGAGGGATCATCATCGCCAGGGAGAGCTCGGTCATGGCCGTCCCTACGCTCCCATGGGCCCGGGGCGGGCGGCAACCAGAGCTCCCGAGCGCGGGGGCCAAATCGACACGAACCCCTTGACGAGAGCGCGGGAAGGTGGACGACGCTCCCTAGAGGGTGCTAGTGGTGCCGCGAACAACGGGTACCTTGCAGCGATGATCGCGTACTTCCTCGCGGGAGATGGCGGTTCGGAGTGTTCCATGGCGAAGGCGAAGGGGTCGAAGCCGACGGGCAAGCCCGCGGCGAAGAAGCCCGCGGCGAAGAAGCCCGCGGCACCGGCGAAGAAGCCCGCGGCGAAGAAGCCCGCGGCACCGGCGAAGAAGCCCGCGGCGAAGAAGCCCGCGGCACCGGCGAAGAAGCCCGCGGCGCCCGCGAAGAAGCCCGTCGCGAAGAAGCCCGCGGCGCCCGCGAAGGCCGCGGAGGCTCGCGCGCCCGAGGCCGCCCCGAAGCCCGAGGCCCCCGCCTCGACCGAGGGCCTCATCGTGAAGAAGAAGGTGAAGCGCGGGGCTCCTCCGATGCTCCCCCGTCGGCTCGCGAAGCGCCCGCCGCCGCACGCCCCGGGCGCCCCGCTCCCTCCGCCGAAGCAGACGGCGCCCGGCTCGCTCCACACGCCCGCGCGCCAGCCTGACGGCGCCGAGGGGCTGAAGGTGCGCCTGGTGAAGGTGATGAACGAGCTGGGTCGGCTGCGCGCGCTGAAGCGCAACGTCAACAAGCAGTTCTTCGAGATGGGCTTGATCCTCACCGAGCTCTCGAAGCCCGAGCTGATCGAGGCGAAGGGCTACGGCTCGTGGGAGTCGTTCGTCGAGCGCGAGGTCGAGCGCGAGCTCAACATCGGGCGCATGGTGGTCGAAGACCTCCGCCGCATCGTCCGGCTCTTTCACCGCTCCGCCGCCGAGGAGCTCGGGTATGAGCGCCTCGTGCAGGCCCTGCGTCAACTCTACCCCGAGCCTGGTGGAGCCGCCTCGCCGTCGACTCGTCCGGCGATGGCCTAGTCTGAGCCCCGCGCAGTGTTCGCGCTCGGTCTGACCCTCATCTTCGTCGTTCTCAACGGCTTCTTCGTCGCGGCTGAGTTCGCGCTGGTGAAGCTGCGCGCGACGCAGCTCGACCGGCTCTCGAAGCGCTCCGACCCCGCGGCCGTCACGGTGGTCGAGATCGCCGGGCGCCTCGATCGCTACCTGAGCGCGACGCAGCTCGGCATCACCCTCGCCTCCCTGGGCCTGGGCTGGGTGGGCGAGCCCGCGGTGACCCACCTGCTCGAGCGCGCGGGGCTGCGCCTCGGGCTCCCGCCCTCCAGCACCCTGCACTCCGTCGCCGTCGTGGTGGGCTTCACCGTGCTGACGGGGCTGCACATCCTCTTCGGCGAGCTGCTGCCCAAGCTCCTGGCGATTCAGTCCGCCGAGGGCGTCGCGCTCGCGGTGGGGCGGCCGCTGCGGCTGTTTCACTTCCTCACCTACCCCGCGCTCCTGGCGCTCAACGCCGCGTCGTCGCTGCTGCTCCGCGCCATGGGCCGGGGCTCGATCACCGACATCGAGGGCGCGCTCTCGGAGGAGGAGATCCTCGGGATTCTCACGCAGGCCTACGCCAAGGGCCGCCTGTCGAAGCCCAAGCGTCAGCTCATCGAGCGGGTGATGCAGTTCAGCGAGCGGAGCGTGCGGCAGATCATGGTGCCGCGGGTCGACGTCTCGTGGCTCTCGGCGGACCTGGGCGTCGACGAGGCCGTCGACCGCGCGCGCTCGCTGGGCTTCACGCGCTATCCCCTGGTCGAGGGCAACGACCTCGACCGGGTGGTGGGGTACGTGAACGTCAAGGACCTGCTCCTGGCGGCGCGCGCGCCCGACAGCCTGCGCGGCGCGATGCGCGAGGCGATGATGGCGCCCGAGACCCTCGGTCTCTTCGACCTCATGCGGGAGATGCAGCGCCGACAGGTGCCCCTGGCGGTGGTGGTCGACGAGTACGGCGGCACCAGCGGCATCGCGACCCTCGAAGACGTGCTCGAAGAGATCGTCGGAGACATTCGCGACGAGCACGACGACGAGGAGCCCGGCGTGAGCCAGCGCGCAGACGGCTCGTGGACCGCCGACGGCCTGCTCACCCTCCACGACCTGCGCGACGCCGGGGTCGACCTCGGCGACATCGACGCCGACACCATCGGCGGCGCGGTGCTCGAGACCCTGGGGCGCCTCGCGCGCGCCGGCGACCTCGTGCGCATCGGGGAGTGGGAGATTCGCGTCGACACCGTGCGGCGACGGCGCGTCGCGCGGGTGCAGATCCGTCGGCGCGCCCCGAGCGAGGCCGGGCAAGACCGGTCGGGCGACGGCGCGTGAAGCTCGCCCTCGCCCTGCCCCTCGCGTCGATGGTGTCGGTCGGCTGCGCCTCGACGCAAGCCCTTGCGGGGCAATCGGTATCGACGCGCGAGACCGTGCTCACGGTGGCGCTGCCGCCGGGCGAAGACGTGTCGCACGCGCTGTCGGTGGCCACGCGACGTCTGGCCGCCGCGGGGGTGTCGCACGCCGACCTCACCGCCGCGGGCGAGTCGCTCTCGGCGCGGCTCCGCGAGTCTGAGCTGGCTCGGGCGCGCGAGGCGCTGACCGCGACGGCGTGGGTGCGCGCGAGGCTCGTCGACGAGCGGGTCGACCTCAGCGAGGCGGTGCCGACGCCCGCGCCCGAGGGGGTCGAGGTGGTCCCTGAGGCGGTGACGCTCGCGCCGGGGATGGTGCTGCGAGGCGCGGCGGTGCGCGGACCTCGCGCGGCGCTCGAGGCGCTCGCGCAGGTCGGGGAGGGTCGGCTGACCGTGATCCCCGCGGGCGCGCGGTGGCAGCTCGTCGCGCTGGAGCCCCGGGTGCTCCTGGGCGGCGCGCAGGTGACCCGCTGCGCCCGGCGCGGCGCGCGCGTGGTCGCGCTCGAGCTCGGCCCGGAGGTCGCCGCGCTGCGCGAGCGGGAGCGGGGGCGAGAGCGCCGCGTGGTCTACGAGCTCCCGGGCGCGGTCGCCGCGGCGTCGAGCCTCCACGACGATCCCGCGATCGAGCTGCCGAGCGAAGAGGCCGCGACCTCGCTGCTCCGCGCGTGCGAGTCGGGCCTGCTGCGCGGGCCGCTCCGGGAGGACCGTCAGAGCCCCAGCCAGGGGACCGGGTCGAGCGTGGCGCCCTGATGGCGCACCTCGAAGAAGAGCCCGGGGCGCCCCGACTCTTCGCCGACGAACCCGAGCACCGCGCCGGCCTCGAGCTCCTGCCCCACCTGCACGGTCGAGCGCCCGAGAGAGGCGCTCACGGAGTAGAAGTGGTCGCCGTGGTCGACGATCACGATGAGCCCGTAGGACCCGTAGCGGTCTGAGAACGCGACGCGGCCCGCGAAGACCGCGCGCACGGGCGTGCCCGCGGGCGCGCTGATCTCGACGCCGGGGCCGTCGGCGCCGTCGCGCCACGCTCGTCGGACCTCGGCGCGACCCGCGACGGGGAAGAGCAGCCGCCCCGCGCTGGTGGCGAAGGTGTCGACCGCCGTCGCCGCGCCGGGCGCGCCGCCGTACACCGTCACCAGCGCAGACGTCCCGGACGTCGCGCTTGCCGCGACCATGCGCGCCCTCGCGGCGTCGGCGCGACGCGCCTGCGCAGCGAGCAGCAGCCCGTCGACGCGCGCGCGCTCGTCGGCCACGGCCAGCGCGCGCTCCCTCGCGCCGCGCAGCGCGCGCACGGTGTTGTCGACCACGCGGCGGAGCCGGGCGGCCCGCGCGGCGTGCTCGAGGAGCATCTCGGGGCCCCCGTGCGCGGCGAGCGCGTCGCCCTGCGCGAGGTGGTGGAGCCAGCGGATCTGCTCCTTCGCGCGCATGCGAATGGCCTCCTGCCGCGGGGTGAGCTCGGCGGACTCCTGCGCGAGGCGCTGCTGCTCGGCGCCGAGGCGCGCGAGCTCGGCGTCGAGGGAGGCGAGGCTCTCCACGGAGGCGCTCGCGCCCGAGACCTGCGCGCGCGAGCTGCCCGGCACGGCGGCGGCGCACGCGATCATCGCGACGCCCAACGCTCCGCGCCTCAGCGCCGCGAGGCTCACGAGCGCAGCCCCCGGCGGAGCGCCACGGCGCTCCCGACCACGCCGACGCCGCTGCCGCCGAACACGAAGGCCGCGAGGAGCCAGGCCGAGAGGAACACCGGCTGGATCCCGAGCACCGCGCCCAGCGAGGACTCGATGCTCGAGCGTGAGGCGAGAAAGATCACCCCGAGGAGGGCCAGCGCGAGCGTCGCGCCGAGGCCGCCGAGCAGCGCGCCCTCGAGGAGGAACGGCGCGCGCACGTACCGACGCGTCGCGCCGACGAGGCGCAGCACCTCGATCTCGCGGGTGCGCGCCGCGAGGCTCATGCGCACGGTGTTGCTCACCACGGCGAAGACGCAGACGAGCACGGCGAGGGCCATGCCGACGGCGGCGGTGCGGCCTCCGCCGAGGAGCGATCGGAGGCGGTTGGTGAACCCGCGGTAGGTCTCGACCTCGGAGACCATCGGCAGCCGCCGCACGCGCTCGGACACCGCGGCCACGCGGGCCTCGCTCGCGGCGGCGGGGAGCAGCCGGAGCTCGATGGTGGCGGGGAAGAGCTCGACCGGAGCGCTCCCGAGCGTTCGGTCGCCCCGCGCCAGGGACGCGCGCGCTTCAGACGCCGTCACGTGCCTCGCCTCTTCGACCTCAGGCAGCGACGCGAGCACGGCGCGCAGCGCGTCGACCTGGTCGGCCGGCGCCCCCTCGGCGAGGAACACCGTGACCCGCGCCGGGGCGCTCCAACGACGGAGCATCGCGCCGGCGTTCTCGAGCACGAGCAGCGCGCCCGCGAGGCAGAACAGCGCGAGTGCGACGGTCGCGATCGAGAGCACCTGCGTGCCCATCTGCTGCTTCAGTCCACGAATCGCTCGGGCGAACATCGTCGTCTCCAGGGAGGGTGGTGAGATCTTCAGTTGAGCGCGGGGGCGCGCTCGAGGGCGCCGCCGAGGCCCGAGAGCCCCTTGCTCGCCTCGATGCACCGCCCGCCGTCGAGCACGAGCAGGCGGCGCGGGGTCACCTCGAGCAGCGTGCGGTCGTGCGTCGCGAAGAGCACGGTGGTGCCCGCCTCGTGGATCTCCTCGAAGAGGCCGAGGATGTCGAGGGCGAGCACGGGGTCGAGGTTGCCCGTGGGCTCGTCGGCCAGAATGATCGCGGGCTCGGTCACGATGGCGCGCGCGATCGAGACGCGCTGCTGCTCGCCGCCCGAGAGCACCGACACCGGGTCGTCGCCGCGCCCGTCGAGGCCCACGCGCTCGAGCGCCACCGCCACGCGCGCGCGGATCACCCTGGGCGACAGCCCCATCACCTCGAGGGCCACCGCGACGTTCTCGTAGACGGTCCAGTAGGGCACGAGGCGAAAGTCTTGAAACACCACCCCGATGTTGCGCCGGAGGTGCGGGATGCTCTCGTCGGTGAGCCGCGCGATGTCCTTGCCGCAGAAGAGGATCCGCCCCTCGTCGACGGTGTCGGCGCGGTAGATCAGCTTGAGCAGGGTGCTCTTGCCCGCGCCCGAGGGGCCGGTGATGAACACGAACTCTCCCCGCTCGATGGTCACGTCGGCGTTGCGGAGCACGGGCGCGTCGGCGCGGAACACCTTCGTCACGTTCTCGACCACGAGGATCGGGCGGTGCGCCGCGGCGCGGTCGAAGTGCCCGTCGGGACGAAAATGCGGCTTGAATTTGTCGTTCGACACGCGGGAGCGGCCCATATCCGCCCACTACCCCGCCGCGGCGGAGAGCTCCAAGAAAGCGACACGCAAGGCGTGCGGCCTCACTCGCACTCTTCGAGGGTCACCCGCTCGGAGAGCTCGGCGGCGCTCCGGGTCTCGACGGTTCGGGTCTCGCGCCCGCGGCGGGCGTCGCCGGAGTAGCGCTCGACGGTGCGGGCGCCCGTGAGGTAGTTCGACGTGGTGCGGGTGCCGCGGTGATCCACGCGGTCCCAGGTGTGCAGGGCCTCGCCGACGAGCTGCATCCGCCCCGTCTCGGCGTCGAGGCCGAAGCTCAGGGCGCGCTCTCGGGCCTCGCGGTTGCCGCTGAGCTGGTCGACGTGGAGCACCCTCCGCCGAATCGAGAGCAGCGGCGTGCCCACCGCCCCGGCGACGGAGCCGTAGCACGACGAGCAGAGCAGAAAGCGCGTGCCCACGCCGATGCGCGCGTACACGCCGTCGGCGCCCCGCTCGACCACAATGAGCGCGCGGTCGTGCTCGGCGTCGTCGGGGCGCTGCTGGCGGATCAGGATCGCCAGGTCGGGGCGGCGGTCGCCCGTGAGGTCGCCCTCGGCCTGCTGCTCGAGGACCCACCCACGCGGCACGAACGACGACACTCTCGGCCCCTCGGTGGCGAGGCCACGGATGGCGTTGCTCGGCGCGGACTCGCGCTCGTCGCCGTCCTGCTCCTCGGCTTCGCGCTCCTCGGACCTCGCGCGCCGCTCGTCGCTGCGGCTCGGGCGCTCCTCCGCGCGGGCGCGGGGCGCCGCGGCCCTGGTCTGGGGCTCCGCGGCGCGGGCGCGCGTGCGGTCTGCGCGCCGCGAGGTCGTCGCGGGCGCGGGGGCCTCCCGGGCGCCCCTCGCGGTGCGCTCGCTCGCGGTCGCCGGCGCGCGCTCGTCGTTTCGAGCGCGGCCCCGGTCGCGGGCGCGGGAGCTGCGCGGCGCGTCGTCTTCGACGTCGTCGTCGGCGGGTCGGGTCGCGGCGCTTCTGCGGTTCTGCGCGAGGCCCGTGGCGGGGATCGCGAGGGAGAGACCGAGGGCGAGTCGAGCGAGGCGGGTGCGTGTGCTCACGAGAAACTCCTGCGTTCGCGAGGGGCGACGGTCGCCAGGCGAACGGTCGGGGACCGCGGCATCGCAGCACGGGCGAGCGCTTCGCCGCGAGGTTCTGTCACGCCCTCGCCGAAAACTGGCGCCGAGCGCTCGGGCTCTGACACCGGCGCGCTCGAAGCTCCGAATCCCTGGCCGAGGGGGTGACCTCGGCGGCGCGCGAGCGCGGGAGAGCTCCGGCGGGGAGCTCGACGCTTTCGTGGGAGACTCCGGGCCCATGTCGCTCCAGGTGTTCCCCGGTCCGCAGGCAGAGTTTGTTCCCGCGATCGGAGCGGCGCCGGAGGTGCTGCCCGAGGGCGCCAGGGTGATGGTCTTCGACGGCAGCATGCTCGTCGTCGCCGAGGAGCCCTTGGGGCTCAGCCACAACCCCGTGCCCTTCGAGCGCCCGCACCTCCTCGGCGCCCTCGAGGGCGCCCCGCTCTACGGCGCCTCCCTCGTCGGCGAGGCCCCGCCCGGCCACCGGGCCATCGACCTGCGCGCCCTCGCCTCGGTGCTCCGACCGGGCGAGTGGTCCGCGGCCGCCTACGCCGCGCAGGTGCTCCACTGGGACCGCACGAACCGCTTCTGCGGCGCCTGCGGGGCCGAGACCTCGCCCGCCGTCGACCCGAAGAAGCGCGCGCGGGTCTGCGCGCGCTGCGCCCACGAGGTCTACCCGCGAATCTCGCCGTGCACGATCACGGCGATCCATGACGGCAGCCGCGTCCTCCTCGTGCGCACCCCGTTCTTTCCGCCGGGGCGCTTCGGGCTCGTCGCGGGCTTCGTCGACCCCGCCGAGTCGCTCGAAGACTGCGTGCGCCGGGAGGCGCGCGAGGAGGTCGGGCTCGAGCTCCACGACGTGAGCTACCTCGGGAGCCAGCCCTGGCCCTTTCCCCACCAGCTCATGGTGGGATTCGTCGCCCGCGCCGCCCCCGAAGAGCCCAGGCTCCTCGACGGCGAGCTCGCCGAGGCGCGCTGGTTCGCCCCAGACGCCCTCCCGCAGCTCCCCCCGAGGCTCTCCATCGCCCGCAGCCTCATCGAGCACGTCGCCGACCGCCTGAGGGGTTGAATTGCTGCACCGCAACATAGCTCTTGCGCTGCGGCTTCAAGCGCACTAGAAGGGCGGCGCGCGCCAGGGAGATGCTGCGATGCAGCAGCGTCACCGCGCGACGAAAGGTACGGACTGTCGATGGAGCTGAAGGACCTGAAGATCATCGTGACCGGCGGCGCCCAGGGCATGGGCGCGCACTTCGTCCGTCGGCTCGCGGAGGCCGGCGCGACGGTGGCCGCGGGGGACGTGAAAGAAGACGCGCTCCAGGCGCTCGCCGACTCGCTGGGCGACGTGCCCGGCAAGTTCGTGTGGCGACGGCTCGACGTGTCGGACGAGGCCGACGTGGTCGCGTTCGTGACCTGGGCGCACGGCGCGATGGGGGGGCTCAACGGCCTGGTGAACAACGCCGGCATCCTCCGCGACGGGCTCCTCGTGAAGAAGGACCGCGAGACCGGCGCGATCACCAAGATGTCCCGCGAGCAGTGGGACGCGGTCATCGGCGTGAACCTCTCGGGCGCCACCTTCGTCGCGCGCGAGGTCATCGCGAACATGATGGAGAACAACACCCGCCCCGGCGTGATCGTGAACATGTCGTCCATCGCGCGGTACGGCAACCGCGGCCAGTCGAACTACAGCGCGGCCAAGGCCGCCCTCGCGGCGAACACCCTGACCTGGGCGCGCGAGTTCGGCGCCTACGGCATCCGCGTCGGCGCCATCGCCCCGGGGATGATCGAGACCCCGATGACCCAGGGCATGCACCAGAAGGCGCGCGACGCCCTGGTCCAGCGCGTCCCCGCGGGCCGCATCGGCGAGCCCGAGGACATCTGGCGCGGCGTGAAGTTCGTGCTCGAGTGCGACTACTTCACCGGGCGCACCATCGACATCGACGGCGGCCTGTCGATGTGACCGCCGGGCCGCGCCGCCGCGCGGCCCACCCCCGCCTCACCCCGAGAATTTTGGCCGTGAACATGAGAGCCTCGGCCCACGTCTGCGTACGGTGTCGGGCGCACGCCCGCGCTTCACATGACGCCTCGTCGCCTCTGGGGGGTAGACTCAGGCCCCCGGCTGCGGCGACGATGCAGCACACCACGGAGTAGACTTCATGCGAACTCGATCGATCCTCTCAGTCCCGGTCCTCGTCGGCCTCTTCACCATCGGCTGCATCATCGAGGTGGCCAACCGGTCCGAGTACGACGGCTGCGTCGCCGGCGACACCTGCGGCGGCCTGAGCAGCTGTCTCGCCGTGGGCATCCGCGGCGCGACGGGCAACGTGTGCTCGTACTACTGCGACCCGAACGCCCCCTCGAGCTGCGGCGGCGGCGCGGTGTGCATCGGCACCGGGGGCACCGGAACCGCGTCGGGGCAGTGCTTTCGCCTCTGCACCACCAGCGGCACCTGCCCCGGCCTCAGCGGCACGGTCTGCGCGCAGATCGACCTCGGCTTCGGCAACGGCCTGACCACCGCGGCGTGCATCCCGGGCACGTCCTTCGGCGGCACCACAACCCCGATCACGACCCTGCCCGTCTACGCCAAGTGCGACCCGACCAACACCACCATGGCATGCAGCGCGGGCTTCACCTGCTCGCTCTCCGCGGTCTCCAGCCAGCCGGGCCGCGCCGTGGGCAGCACCTGCACCCGCAGCTGCGCCCAGGCCTCCGACTGCCCCGGCGGCGTGGGCTTCGCGGCCTGCGTGAACGGGTTCTGCGCGCCGAGCTGCAGCAACCCCGGCAACTTCGACCAGCGCTGCGCGATGTTCGGCACCGCGTGCACCGCGGCGACCAGCTCCACCGGCGGGATGGTCTCGTTCTGCGTCCCCTGAGCCGGGTCAGCTTCCCCTGATCGCGCGTCCGTGCTCACCTGAGCGGGACGGATGCGCCTCCTCCTCGCCCTCCTCCCCATCGCCCTCCTCGCCTGCGACGCCGCGCCTGCGACGCCCATGTCGTACGCGCGCTGCGTCGCCCCGGCGACCTGCGGGATCTCGACGCGCTGCGAGGCCGTGACCCTCTCGACCACCGGCGCCTCGGCGTCGATCTGCACCGCGCCCTGCGTCGCCGACCTCGAGTGCCCCGGGTGGGCCAGTCGCTGCGTGCCCTCCGCCAGCGCCGACGGCGGCGCCCCTCGCTGCTTTCACGCCTGCGATGTCGACGACGACTGCCGCCCCGGCACGCGCTGCCTCCCCCTCGCGGGTCCCGCGATCGTCGTCGGTGACGCCGGGCTCTCGGGCGTCTGCGCGCCCGACCTCGGCCCGCGCCTCTGCGCGCAAGACTCCGACTGCGCGCCCTTCTCCCAGCGTTGCCTCGGCAACGACGCCGGCATCGACCGACGCTGCCGCGTCGCGCCGTGACGCTCAGGGCTCGTCTTCGAGCACCGCGGTGTCGTCGACCACGAGGCTCGACGACGCGACGAAGGTGCCCAGCGTGCCCGGCGTGCGGTACACGCTGCCGCAGGCCGCGGCCCCGCTCGGGTCGCGCCGACACACGAAGTTCGCCGGGCAGGTGATGGGGGAGAGGCACACCGACGAGAGCTCCATCGGCACGGCGTAGACCTGCCCGTCGACGAAGTCGGTCTCGGCCATCGTCTGGAGCACGAGGGCGTCGGGACGTCGGCCGCTCACCTCGATGCGAATGCGCTCGTCGGTGCGCCGGGCGTCGACGATCCCGAGCTGGTACGGCACGCCGGGATCGACGCCGTTGCCCCGCGTCAGCGGCGCGCGCGGGATCGACGCGCCCACCGCGGGGCAGTCGTTGCGCAGGTAGGTGCGGCTCCAGACGACGTCGGCGCTGGTGCCCCGCAGCAGCCGGATCTCGAAGCGGTCGAACACGGCGCAGTCGACGTCGGTGGTGAGCCGGAGCATCACCTGACGGCGAGACAGCGTGCACCCCGCGGGCGCGTTGAGGAGCGCGAACAGCGTCGCGCCGGTCCACCATGTCATCCGAGAGCCCACGGCGGGAACATACCCCATCCCGCGCCGCGGGGGGCCAACTGCCCGCCGCGGTCGCGCGGGGAGACTATGCTCAGGGGGTGATCGTCGAAGACGGCGTGGTGGAGCAGCGGGTGCACGGCGCCGCCTCGCAGCGGTTTCAGAAGACCGTGCTCCGCCTGCCGGGTGATCCCCCGCGCTTCGTGGTGCGAAAGCGCCTGCCCGGGGGCGCGAGCCGCGCGACGCCGGTGCTGCTGCTGCACGGCTTCGGGCAGAACCGCCGGGCGTGGCACCAGGCCGAGCGCAGCTTCGCGAACCACCTCGCGGCGGCGGGGTTCGACGTGTTCAACACAGAGCTCCGGGGTCATGGCCGCTCGCGCCGCGCCGGCGCGTCGCCCTCGCACGGGCTGGAGCACGCCGTCGACGAGGACGTCCCCGCCGCCCTCGCGCTCGCGAGCTCCCTCACGGGCGCGCCCAGGGCCTTCGTGCTCGGGCACAGCCTCGGGGGCCTCATCGCCTACGCCGTCGCGGCGGGCTCTCCCGACCGGGTCGCGGGGGTGGTGACCCTCGGCGCGCCCCTGGACTTCGGCCGGGGCAGCGCGACCCTCTCGCTGCTCCGCGCGGGCATCTCTCGCGTGCGCGCGGCGCCGCACCGGGCCTTCCCGATGGCGCAGGTGCGCGCGGGGCTCCGTCGCACGGCGGCGGCGTGGGACCTGCCGTGGCTCCCGGTGCCCCTCCGCGCCTGGGCGCCAGGCTCGATGGAGCCCGGCCTGCGCGACAGCTACCTCGGCACGGCCTTCGACGCTGGCTCCTTCGGTCAGCTCCGCGCGGTGTTCGACGCGGGCGAGACGATCTCTGCGCGCTGGTCCCGCTGCGACGTCCCCGCGCTGATCCTCGCGGGCTCCTTCGACCTCCTCGCCCCGCCCGCCTCGGTGCGCCCCGCCCACGATCGACACCTCGGGAGCGACCGCACCTACGCCGAGCTCCCCTTCGGGCACGGCGACCTCCTGCTCGGGCGCGAGGCCCCCGCGCGGGTGTGGTCGCTGGTGACGCGATGGCTGACCGCGCGCGACGGCCTCGGGTAGAGTCGCCGCCGATGCCAGTCTTCTTTCGCACCGTCGGGGCCCTGGGAGGGCCCTCGTTCTTTCTTGAGCGCGGCGGCAAGGGCCTGGGCGGCGTCGGCCTCTCGCTCACCGTCGCCGTGGTGGAGAGGCCCGACGGGCTGTGCCTCATCGACACGGGCTGGAGCCGCGCGCAGTGCGCCTTCCCCGAGGAGAACCCAGGGCGGGTGAGCGGCGCGATGCTGGGGCTCTCGGTGCGCCCCGAGGACGCCCTCGCGTCGCAGCTCATCTCCTGCGGCTACGACCCGCGGGACGTGCGCCACGTCCTCGCCACCCACGCGCACCGCGACCACATCGACGGCGTGATCGATTTTCCCTCGGCGCAGCTCCACGTCGCCGAGGCGGAGCGACGCACGCGCCGCTACGGCCGCTCGCCCGCCCTGGAGTCCTTCGGTCGGGTGCGGCGCTTCGAGCTCCAGGGCCCTGCGGCGCTGGGCTTTCCACGCAGCGAGGACCTCTTCGGCGACGGCTCCGTACTGCTCCTCGACGCCAGCGGTCACACGCCCGGCTCGACCGCGGTCGCCGTGGCGCTCGAGGAGGGGTGGCTGGTGCACGCCGGCGACGCCGCGATGTTCGTGCGCGACTTTCGCGACGACGCGACCCTCCCGCTCAGCCCCTACATGCGCGCGGTCTCGTGGGACCTGGCGCGGCAGCGCGAGCGCTACAGCAGTCTCCGCGTCGCCGAGTCCGAGCACGGCGCGCGGGTGGTCACGTCGCACGACCGCGGGTGCTTCGACGGCCTGCCGCACACCCGCGAGGCCGCCTGGCTGCTCAGGGGTGAGCGGCGCAAGGGGCGACGCAAGGGCTGATCACCCGCATCGCCCCAAGAAGTCTGCGATGACGGCCGCGGTCTCGTCGGGGCGGGTCCAGTGGAGCATGTGCCCGGCGCCCTCGACGGCCGCGAAGGACGCGCCCGGGTAGCGCCTCGCGCGCTCGGCGAGCTCGGGCCACGCGTCGAGGGATCCGCCGTCGACGTGCAGCACCGGGCACGCGATGCGCGCGAGGAACGACTCCGCGGCCTCAGCGTCGAAGCGCATCGGCGAGATCGACTGGTGCAGCGGGTCGAAGCGGAACGCGAAGCCCCCGTCGGGGAGCTCGCGCACCGAGAGCGCCGCGACGCGGCGCAGCGTGTCGAGGTCGACCGCGGGGTGCGAGACGCGCATGCGCGCCACGGCCTCGTCGACGCTCGCCATCGGGCGAGGCCCGCGCGTGCGGAGCTTCGCCAGGGTGTTGAGCCACGCCGTCGTGCGATCGGGCGCGACGTCCGCGGGCATCGCGGGGGGCCCGACGCCCTCGAGCAGGCACAGCGAGCGCACGCGCTCGGGGCGCGCGCCGGCGAAGCGCGTCGCGACGCCGCCGCCCATCGAGTGCGCGACGAGGTGAGCCCTCTCGAGCCCGAGGACCTCGAAGAGCGCGTCGAGGTCCGCGACGTAGTCCATGTAGTGGTAGTAGGCGCCGGGGGGCGCGCGGTCGGTGTCGCCGTGCCCTCGAAAATCGGGCGCGATCACGCGATAGCCGCGGCGCCCGAGGGACTCGATCACGCGCTCAAAGCTCCTCGCCAGATCGAGGTACCCGTGGAGCAGGACCACCTCGCGCCCGGCCTCGCCGTCGGTCTCGATGAGGTGGTGGCGGAGCCCGTTGGCCACCACCTCGCGGTCGCGCGTCGCGCTCACGCTCGCGAGACCTCCCGCGCGGGCGACCACCCCGAGACATCTCGGGCGCTCTCTCCCCGCAGCACGAGGTCCCGCACGATCTCCGCCGTGACCGGCGCGAGGACCACCCCGCTGCGGTGGTGCCCCGTCGCGACCACGAGTCCCCTGACCTCGCCCACCCCTACGAGGGGCGCGCCGTCGACGTGGTGGGGTCTGAAGTTCGACCAGCTCCTCGCGACCACGGCGTCGCCCAGCGAGGGCGCCGAGCGCGACGCGAACTCCAGCAGGGCGCCGAGCCCCCGCGCGGTCACCCCGCGCTCGAAGCCGACGAATTCCAGCGTGCTCCCAGCGATCACCTCGCCCTCGGGTCGAGGCACGAGGTAGCCGCCGGGCAAGAACACCACGCCCCGCAAGGGGACGGGCCGGGTCTCGAGCGCGACGAGCTGCCCCCGGGCGGGGCGCAGCGCCGAAGGGTCGCGCAGGGCGCCCGCGACGAGGCCGCTCCAGGCGCCGGCGGCGGCGACCACGGCGTCGCCCGCGACGAGCCCCTCGCTGGTGTCGACGCCCCGGGCGACGCCGCCCTCGACCCGCACGCCGCGCGCCGTGACGCCGCTGCGAAAGCGAACGCCCGCCCGCGCGGCCGCCTGTGAGACCGCCCGCACGAGGCGCGCGGGGTCGAGCGCGCCGTCGTCGGCGAAGCGCGCGGCGCCCAGCAGCCCGTCGCAGAGCGCGGGCTCGGCGTCTCGGAGCGCCGCGGCGTCGAGCATCTCGGCGCGGAGCCCTCGCGCGCGCTGCCACGCCACCCGCGCGGCGAGCGCGGCGAGCTGCCCCTCCTCCCGGGCGACCTCGATGACGCCGCAGCGGCGATAGCCCACGTCGACGCCCGCGTCCTCGCGCAGCGCGGCGGCGAGGTCGGGGTAGAGCTCGCGCGAGGCGAGGGTCAGGGCGAAGCGGGCGTCGTCGACGTGGGCCTCAGACTGCGCGGCGAGGATCCCCGCCGCCGCGCTCGACGCCTCGGCGCCTGGCACGGCGCGCTCGAGCACCTCGACCTCGGCGCCGGCCTGGGCGAGGCGCAGGGCCGAGAGGCCGCCGATGAGCCCGGCGCCGATGATCACCACTCTCATTGAGAATCCTCCTTGCCCGCCGCGACGTACAACCGACGTCGCCGCGGCGCACCGATGCCGCCGTCGGGGCATCCCAGACAGGTCGGCGCGGGGTGGTATATACCCAGTTACGCCCCTAGGAAGGACCGAGAAGATGCACCGAGCCCATCACGTCGCCCTCGATCTCACGCGGCTCACGATCGCCGCCGAGAGCCCGCTGCCGACGCGCTACGGTCAGTTCAACATGAAGGTGTTCCGCTGGGCCGACGAGCCCGACAAGGAGCACGTCGCCATGGTCTACGGCGATGTCAGCGGCCTCGACGACGTGCCGATTCGGATGCACAGCGAGTGTCTCACCAGCGAGGTCCTCGGCTCGCTCAAGTGCGACTGCCGGGAGCAGCTCGAATTCGCCCTGCGGCACGTCGCCCACCAGGGCGCCGGCGTGGTGCTCTACCTCCGTCAGGAGGGCCGCGGCATCGGGCTGACCAACAAGGTCCGCGCGTACACGCTTCAGGCTCGCGGGGTCGACACCGTCGACGCCAACCGCGTGCTGGGCCTGCCCGACGACAGCCGTCGCTACGACAGCGCCGCGGCGATGCTCGCGCACCTCAACGTGCGCTCGGTGCGGTTGATGACCAACAACCCCGAGAAGGTCGCGGCGCTGCGTGAGCTGGGGGTCGACGTGCGGGCTCAGATCCCGGTGCTCATCGCGCCGAATCCGCACTCGGAGTTCTACCTCGACGTGAAGCGTCGGCGCATGAACCACTCGCTCCCGCACATCCACGCGAGCGAGGGGTTCGACGCCGAGTGATCACCAGCGGGTCGCGACCGACGCGGCGCCGATGACGGGGATCGGCACCTGCGGCGTCGGGCCCGCGAAGCGCGGCTCGGGGAGCGCGGGCTCGGGGGTCGGCGTGCCCTCCCGCGTGCCCGTCGTCGCCGTGAAGACCTCGACCCGGCTCGCGACCTCGACGCGACGATCGAGGTCACGGTGCGCCGCCGCGCGCTGAGAGTCGCAGCGCGCCAGGGGCCCGCCGACGTGTTCTCCCGCGGTCGCGCAGCCGCCGAGGAGGGAGGAGAGCGAGGCGACCAGGCCGAGGGTGACGACGCGCTTCATGGTTCTTCATTGTCCGCAGATTCGCCGCCCTTGGCAAGGCCGTACTCCCGCACCAGCTGGGAGAGGCGCGGGCGCTTCATGCCCAGCAGCGCGGCGGCGCGGGTGATGTTCCCCCCCGACTCGGCGAGGGCGTGGGCGATGCAGCCTCGCTCGAGCTCGCGGCGCATGTCGAAGAGGGAGACGCCTCCGTGGCGGATCCGGTCGTAGACCACCTCGACCTCGCCGCGCTCGGGCGCCTTCGGGGCGACGGCGGCAGGAGGGGGCGGCGCGACGGAGGCCCGGTGTGCCTCAGAGAGCCCCTGGAGGTCTTCTGGGAGGATCTCTTCGGTGTCTGCGAAGAGGGCCGACGCGCGGAGGACGTTCTCGAGCTCGCGGATGTTGCCCGGCCAGCTGTGCTCCATGAGCCGCCGCAGCGCGGGCGCGGAGATCTTCTTCGCGGGCGCCCCCTCGGGCCGTGGCTCCCGCTCGAGCACCTGCGCCGCGATGAGGGGGAGGTCCTCGAGGCGCTCGCGCAGCGGGGGGATCTGGATGGTCAGCGAGGTCAGTCGGAAATAGAGGTCCTCGCGGAACCGCCCCTCGCGCACCATCGCGCCGAGGTCTCGGTTCGTCGCCGCCACGATGCGCACGTCGACGCGGAGCGTCTCGTTGCCGCCCACGCGCTCGAAGGTTCGCTCTTGCAGCACCCGCAGGAGGGCGGCCTGCGTCGCCGCGGTGACGTCTCCGATCTCGTCGAGAAAGATCGTGCCCCCGTCGGCCAGCTCGAAGCGACCGCGCCGCCGTCGGTCGGCGCCGGTGAAGGCCCCGCGCTCGTGGCCGAAGAGCTCGCTCAGCAGCACCCCCTCGCCCAGGGCCGCGCAGTTCACCTTCACCAGCAGGTTGCGGCGCCGGTGCGAGCCGGCGTGGAGGGCCTCGGCCACGCGCTCCTTGCCCGTGCCCGACTCGCCCCGGAGCAGCACCGTCACGTCTTGCGGCGCGACCCGCGCGATGCGCCGTCGCAGGTCGCGCATGGTCGCGCTCTCTCCCAGCAGCCCCATGGAGTCGCCCGTCGGCGCCTCGGGGGTCGCGGGCCTGGCGCGGGCGACCCCCGACGCGAGGACCTCGAGGCGCGTGGTGAGCGCGCCGACGCCGGTGCGCGCGAGCTGCGCGTCGAAGCTGACCCGCATCGCCTCGGGGACGGCGCCGAGGAGCGCCCGCCGCTGGGCCTCGGCCGACTCCGCGTGACGCCGCGCCGTGGCCTCATCGCCTCGCTCCAGCAGCGCGAGGGCCATCGCCACCGAGGCGCGAAACCGCAGCTCGCCGTCGCCCGTCGACTCGGCCAGCTCGAGGGAGCGCCGCGCGTCTCGAAACGCGTCGCGCCCCCGGGAGCGCTCGAGCTCCGCCGCGGCGAGCGAGCGCTCGGTGCGCAGCCGCGCGCTGAGCTCTGCGTCGTCTGACACCTCCGCGAGCTCCTCGAGCGCGCGCTCGACGGCGCCGTCGACCAGGGACGCCCTCACCCGCAGCAGCCTCGCGGCGGTCTCGCGCTCTCGGTCGCTCGCGGCGGCGAAGATGGTCACGGCCTCTTGCAGCGCGACGCGCGCGGCGTCGGTGCGGGCGTCGGCGATCTCGACCTGCGCGCGGAGCATCAGCCCCTCGGCGGTGAGCGCGTCGGAGAGCCCCCGCGCGACCTGCGACGCGTACTCGCAGAGCCGGCGCGCGCGGGTCACCTCGCCCACCTGAACGTAGAGCTCGCCCAGGTTGTTCGCGACGCGCGCCAGGAACTTGCGGTTGCCCACGCGGGTCAGGATCCCGAGGGCCTCCTGGTACGACTGCAGCGCGTCGCCGAAGCGCCCCTGCAGGTGCGCGACCACGGCCTCGTTCTCGCGCAGGACCCCCTGCAGCATCAGCGCGCCGCCTCGCTGGGAGACCGCGCGCGCCGCCGCGAATTGTCGCACCGCTTCGTCGAGGTCGCCGCGCCAGATCGCGACCACGCCGAGGTTGATCAGACCGCGGAGGGTCTCGGTGTTCGACCGACGCGCCCGCGCGCGCTCGAGGCTCTGGAGCGACCAGTCCCACCCCTGGTCGAGGTCTCGCCGCACGAGAAAGACCTTGGTGAGCGTGTTGCGGGCCTGCGTGACCGTCTCGTCGTCCTCGGCGGCGAGCTCCATCGCGCGGCGGGCCTGCGCCTCGGTCTCGTCGAGCTGGCCCCGGTGGTAGAGCAGCTCGGCGCGGGTCGCCGCCACCCGCCCGCGCGCGAGGCCGTCTGCCGCCGCGGCGTCGGCGCGGTCGAGGGCCGAGCTCGCGCGGTCGAAGTCTCCCGCGGCGACGGCGAGGGTCGCCTCGAGGCGGGCGAGCTCGCCGTCTTCAGGGATGAGCGCCTCGGCCCGAGCCACCAGCCCCAGCGCCTCGGACTGCGCCCCGGTGGAGCGCGCGGCCACCGCGGCGAGGCGGGCGAGCTCGCGCATCTGCCGCGCCTCGGCGTGGGGCGCGACGCGCTTCGCGAGGTCGAGCGCCAGGGCCGGCGCGTGGCGCCGCAGCAGCGCCCGCACCACGCCCGCCGCCTCGGCCGCCGCGCGGCCGAACACGCCGCCCGAGAGGCGATGGGCGAGCACCTCCTCGGGGGTCGCGCGCCCCCAGGCCTCGAGCGCGTCGGCGAGGCCGGCGTGGACCTGCGCGACCTCCGCGTCTCCCATGCGCTGGCAGGCGAGCTCGCCGTCTTCATGGCGCGAGAGGCCGATGACCACGTCGCCGACGCCCGGATCGAGCGCGCGGCGCACGAGCCCCGCGCCCGTGAGCGCCGGCACCGCGCGGGTGACCGCGAGCGCGTCGAGCTCGAGCGCCTGCGCGACCACGTGCACCGGCAGCGGTCGGTCGGCGAGGACCAGCGCGCCGAGCACCCGCCTGCCGACATCGCTGAGGTCTGCGACGCGCGAGGCCACCTCGACCTCCCACGGGGGCGGGAGGCGGTCGATGATCGCGAAGAGCGCCGCGGGGTTTCCCCCCGAGGACTGGTGCAGCCGGGTGACCACGTCGGTCTCGGCGAGGATGCGGCGCACGCCCTCGACATCGATGCCGTCGAGGGCGAGCTGCGCCGCGCGCGGGTGCTCGGTGCGGTCGGCGCCGTCGACCGCGCGCGACGCGACCGCGAAGAGCACCGGAGGCGCGCCGGGGGAGGGCTCGCCGAGGGGCCCCGCGGCGTCGAGGATCGCTCGCACCAGCGCGCGGGTCGCGGCGTCGACGCGGCTCCACCCGCGCAGCAGGATCAGCACCGGGCGACGCCGACCCACCGCGCCGAGGAGCCGGGCGACCGCCTCGGTGAAGCGCACGGCGAACTCCTCGTCGTCGCTGAGGTCGAGCTCGTCGTGGGTCTTCAGCGCGCGGTGGTTCACCAGCGGCGCGAGGGCGTCGAGGTCGCCGGGGGCGAGGAGGTCCTGCTCGCCGCGGGCGCGGAGCCACGCGAGGGCTTGCGCCGCGACGGCCATCAACGGCGCGTAGGCGACGGCGCGCACGCACCAGCCCTCGAGCACCGCGAAGCCCGCGGCGCGGCTCTGCTCGCGGAGCTCGTCCAGGAGCCGGGTCTTGCCCACGCCCGCGGGGCCGACGATGCGCACGAGGGACGGCCCCTCGGCGACGGTCGCCTCGGTGCGCGAGGTGAGCCAGGCGAGCTCCCGCTCGCGTCCGACGCACGCGGTCATCTGGGGGCGAAGCGCAGCACGCGACGCGGGATCGCGAAGCCGTTCCAGAGGCTGTAGCTGAGCCCGCGCCGGCCGTCGGCCGACTCGATCCCCACGGTGGCGGAGGTGCCGACGCCCGCGGTGCCAGGGATGTTCGACGACAGGGCGCAGTACCGAAATTCGACCGCGCCGGTCTCGTCGAGCTTCACCTCGAAGGTCATGCGCTGGTCGCCCCGACGCCAGCGGGGCACGTCGACCCAGCGCACGGTGAGGGACCGGGGAGAGGTTCCGGTCCACCAGCGGACGCGGTTGCCGTCGCGGTTGGGATCGAAATCGTCCCAGAACGGCGCGAGGATCCCGTTGGGCGCGTCGGTGCTGGGGAGCACCTGGTTCGCGTAGTTCGCGATGCCGTCTGCCGTGCCGCTCGCGGTCAGGAGCTGCACGAACCCGTTGGACGAGATCGCGAGGCGGGTGAACCGGTCGCCGTACATCAAGAAGTCGAAGCCGAGGTTGATCGGCGCGCTGCCCTGATCGTCGTCGAGCGCCACGCGGTTGGCGCTCGACGGCACCGCCTCGCAGGCGGGGCCGATCATCGAGCTCGGCGCAGGTCCGGCGTCGTCGGCGGGGGTCTCGATGGCCACGTCGAGGGTGAAGTCTCCGCTGCCACCGTTGCCGTCGACGATGACGTACCAGGTGCCCGCGGGGAGCACCGCGGAGAGGCTCGCGGGCGAGCCCGAGGGCGCCGCCACGCAAGACGCCTCGCGCTCGAGGATCGGGCTGGTGAGATCCTCGGCCCGGGGGAGACACCCGCCCGCCGAGAGCAGCAGCAGCGGGCTCCAGCCGCTCGTGGGTCTCGCGGTGAGCGAGACGCGACGAGCCTCCGAGAGCACGAGGCGCCAGGCGACGTCGCCCTGGCCGCTGCCCGACGCGCAGCTCCCGCGGTGGTCGTCGTTGCGACGCGAGGTGCTGCCCTGGTAGCGCCACAGGCCGTTCGCCGCGTTCATCGACGGCGCCGTGAGGCACGACTCTCCAGGCGCCGTGCCCTGCGTGATAGGCCCCGTGTCCGTCGGCGGAGGCACGTCCACCACGTCGGGGGCGACCACCACGTCGGGGGCGACCACCACGTCGGGGGCGACCACCACGTCGGGGGCGACCACCACGTCCATCGGCGTCACCACGTCGGGAGGCGTCACTACGTCGGGAGGCGTCACCACGTCGGGAGGCGTCACCACGTCGCGAGGCGTCACCACGTCCATCGGTGTCACCACGTCGGGAGGAATCACCACATCGGGAGGCGTCACCACGTCGGGAGGCGTCACCACGTCGGGAGGCGTCACCACGTCGATGGGTGTCACCACGTCGGGCGCGACCGCGGCGTCGACGGGCACGTCGTCGTCGACGACGTCGGATGGCTTCATCGACGCGTCAACGGCAGCGTCGGGCTGGCTCAGGGAGCTCGCGATCGGATGCTCCAGGGCGCACGCCGAAGCAACCACACTCAGAAGACCGAAGAACCAGGGCGACACTCGAGAAGGGGGAGCAAGCACGACCCGCTGTTCATACACCGATCGAGCCGATTCCGCAGGGTCGGTCGCGGCGCGCGCGCAATCCAGAGTGGGGGCCCGCGTCGTATCGCTGTCACCGCTTCGTCTCGGAGGCGTAATGGCGGTAGCATCGCGCGCCCTTCCCACGGCGGGACGCGGGGCGACGCACTCAAAGGGAGACTCCAGAACATGAACAACGACCTGCGCAGCAAGCTCTTCGTGATGGTGGCCGCGGCGATCGGCACCGGGGCGGCGGTCGGCGCCTGCTCCTCGAACACCCCCGCCCCCGCGGCGACGGCGACCCCCACCGCGTCGAGCGGCGGCACCGGTCAGGCCGGCTCCTGCGGCGCGGCCAACGGCGGCCAGGCCGGCTCCTGCGGCGCGGCCAACGGCGGCCAGGCCGGCTCCTGCGGCGCCAACCACACCGCCCCCGCGGCGACGCCCGCGCCCGCCCCGGCGCCCGCCCCGACCCCGGCGCCGAAGCGCTGATCGCGCGCACCTCACCCCTCGCCCCACCGCGGAGTCACCGTGCAGCCCACTGGCATCGGCCTCGGTCTCCGCGCTCCACTCCTCGACGACCTGACCCACCGCGCGCCGGAGTGCCTGCGGTGGGTCGAGGTCTCTCCCGAGAACCACATGGGGCGCGGCGGCATGTTCCAGCACCTCCTGGAGGTCGCCGCGGCTCGCTGGCCGGTCGTGACCCACGGGCTCACGCTCAACGTCGGCGACCCCGACCCGCTCGACGCCCCGTGGATGCGCGAGCTTCGCGCGTTTCTGACCTCGGTCGCGACGCCCTGGCACAGCGATCACCTGTGCTTCGGCTCCGTCGACGGCGCGCACCTTCATGACCTGCTCCCGCTGCCCTTTACGCGCGCGGTGGCGCGTCGCGTCGCCGACCGGGCGAAGGCGATCGAAGACCACCTCGGGCTGCCCTTCGCGGTCGAGAACATCTCCTGGTACGCCCACCCCGGCGACGCGGAGATGAGCGAGTCGGAGTTCGTGACGGAGGTCCTCTCGGGGTGCGACGCCGGGCTGCTGCTCGACGTGAACAACGTCTACGTCAACGCGAAGAACCACGGCGGCGACGCGAGGGCCATGATCGCAGCGATGCCCCTCGAGCGCGTGGTGCAGATTCACGTCGCCGGGCACCTGCGCATGGACGACGGGCTGCGCCTCGACACCCACGGCGAGGCCGTCTGCGACGACGTGTACGAGCTGCTCCGCTGGACGCTGGCGCGAACGGGCCCGGTGCCCGTGCTGCTGGAGCGGGACCAGAATTTTCCTCGGTTCGACGACCTCGTGCAGGAGCTCTGGCGACTCGACGCGATCTACCAGGAGGCGACGCGATGAGCGACGGCTTCGACGGCCTCGCCCGCGCCCTGGGCAGGGTGTGTCTCGCCGCCGCCGAGGCGCCTGACGACCTCGCCGCGCTGGGCGCCTCGGGTCGTTGGGGGCTGTATCGCGACCTGGTGAGGGGGCGCGTTCGCGGCGCCCTCGCCGAGGCGTTGCCGCGATGCCGCGAGGCCGCCGGCGCCTCGCGCTTCGAGGCCTGGGTCGCGGCGTGGCTCGACGCCTGCCCGCCCCGCACGCGCTACGTGCGCGAGCTCATGCCCGAGTTCGTTCGCTGGCTCGACGCCAGCGGAGAGGCGCGCGAGGGCCTCCCCGAGTACTTCGAAGACCTGCTGCGCTTCGAGGTCGCGCTGCACTTCGTCGGCCTCGCCCCCGACCCCTCGCCCGAGGCCCTCGCGGCGGACGATTTCGCCATGGACCGCCCGGCGCGCTTTCACCCCGTGCTTCGTCGCCTCGACCTGCGCTGGGACGTGCTCGCGGGGACTCCCCCCGAGGCCGCGCCGTCTCCGCGCGCCGTGCTGGTCTACCGAGACGCGACGCGGTTCACGTCGGAGACGCTCGCGCTGAGCCCCATCGCGGCCGCGGTGATCGACGCGATGCGCGAGGGGCGCGACGGGGTCACCGCGTGCGTGCAGCGCACGCTCGCGTCGCGCGAGCTGAGCGCCGGCGCGGAGTTCATCGAGAGCTTCGCGGAGCTGCTCGGGACGCTGCTGGAGCGACGGGTGATCCTGGGCTCGGCGCGGTGATCGCGTCGCGCATCGCGCGTAGCGGGCCGTCGATCATCGCCCCGTCTGGCGCGACGCCGAGCGACGCGAGGGCCTCGCGCACGCCCGGGAGCTCGCGGCTCGCGAGGGCCTCTTCGGCGATGGGCGCGAGGACCCGCTCGCCCGCCGCGCGGTCGGCGAGCTCGACGAGCTCCATCGCCGACCACGTGCGCGGCGCGTCGACGCAGCAGCCCCGCCAGCGCCTCACGGCCTCGTCGAGGGAGGAGCCGCGACGTCGGAGCGCGACGTCGGCCCGCAGCGCCACGGCCGCGCCGGACCAGTACAGCCGCGTGTACTCCCCTCGCCCGCGGGCGACCTCCGCGAGGGTGCGCCTCCCCGCCGCGCGCGCGCCCGCGGCGAGACCGGAGCAGAGGTTCGCCCACGCGTCGTGGGGAGTGATCATTCCCGCCCTCGCGCGGAGCACCTCCTGGTAGTAGGTCGCGATGCCCTCGCCGAGCCACGCGTCGTCGTCGCGGGTGACGGGCAGGAGCATGTGCACCATCTCGTGCACGGCGATCCACTCCCCCGAGATGGACGCGCCGTCGGCGTCGCGACCGACGACGAACAGCAGCGAGCGACCGCCTCCACGGCTGGAGAGCCCGAAGCCCGGAGGCGCCCTGGGCTCGATGCCTCGCCCGTCGAGGATCACCTGCGCCCGCCCCAGCGACTCGCCCCCCGCGAGCGGGAGCACCGCCGACGCCGCCGCGGCGAGCCAGGGCCTCGGGTCGGAGCGCCCCTCCTCGACCCGCGCGACCTCAAAGCGCGCGAGCGGCGTGGTCACCGTCACGGGGTCGCGAGCGGCGAGCGCGAGGTAGCCCTCCCACGCGAAGAGCGACGCGTCTACCGCGTAGCGATCGGCGCCGAGCGGGCGCCAGGGCACCACCGCGCGCACCCCCGGCGGGAGCGCGAGGCTGATCTCTCCGCCTCGCACCTCGCGGCGGTCCTGAGGGCGCAGCAGCCACGCGCGGTTCGAGATCACCACGGCGGCGTCACCGCGGGCGACGCGCCGCCGCGGCCACGCGCCTGCGCCCTCGAGGTCGAAGCGGTAGCGCACGCAGCCCCTGGCGTCGGTCTCGACGGCGCGGCCACGCACGCGCGCGGGCGGGGACAGCGTGACGGCGTCGAGGTCCGACCCCACCAGGGTCATCGGTGCCGCGCCCGAGAAGCACATGGACACATCGAGGGCGCGGCGGTCTCGCGAGAGGGTGACCCGCGCCTCGAACGCCGTCCGGCTCGGCGCGGAGCGGGGCGCGTGGGCGCAGGCGACGACGCACAGTCCTGCCACGGGGAGCCAGCACGGGCGGCGCGGCGGCGTCATCGCCGAGGTGTGGTCCCGGCGCTCGCGTCGCGCAAGCGCGACTCTAGGAACGTCGGCGCCGTCGCAGCGCGAGCGCGAGCAGCGCGGTGAGCGCCGCGCCCGCCAGGCTCAGCCCGGCGCCGAGGCGAAGATGCTCGACCTCGTAGCGCAGGCGCACCGGCCCCGCGGCGACGTCGGGGATCACCACCGCGAGCTGCACGCCCGCCGCGCGCAGCACGCGCAGGGGGCGACCGCCCTGCGTCGCCGTCCACCCCGGCCACCACGGCCTTCGGACCACCGCCACGGCGCCGCCTCGGCCTTCGATCGACACGACGCCCGAGGTGACATCGAGCCAGCTCACCGTCGCCCGCGTCGCGCCCTCGCCCGAGGGGAGCCCGACGGGCTCGCGGCGGAGGGGGTCGTCGATCCAGCGCGCCGCGTCGGCCGCGTCGCCGCCGGACTGAAGCGCGCGAAGCGTCTCTCGCAGCCGGCGCACGAGGATCGGCGCGCGCGCGACGCTCACCGCCGGCAGCGGATCGGGGATCGCGAAGAGCGGCGCCAGGGAGCGGGGCGTCGGCATGGGGCGCAGCGAGGGGTGCGCGGCTCCCGGCGCTAGGACGTGCGTGCATCCCAGCGCCCGCGCCACCTGCACGCCGCCCGCGGTGGAGGGGTCGAGGAGCGTGTACGCCAGGCGCATCGACGCGTACTGCGCCGAGGGGAGGTACAGGTTCGGCGTGGCGACGTGGCTGCATTGGTTGACGTCGGGGCGGAGGTCGACGCGGTTGAACGCCACGCCGCGACGGTCGCCTGTAGGAAACCCCGGCACGAAGGGCGGACGCGCCGACGCGCCGACGCCGTGACAGAGCATCGCGCCGCGGGGCAACACCGCCTCGCGAGGGGAGGGCAGCTCGAGCACCGGAGCGTCGAGGGGCGCCACGCGGAGGGCGAAGAGCGCGAGGTCCGCGACCAGCAGCGCGGGGAGCCAGCGGGTGTACCTCCGTGATCCCAGGGCGAGCGACGCGAGGAGCGCCACGGCCAGCGCGAGGGACGCGTTCGAGAGCAGCGAGGTCGAGAGCGCCGGGAGCTCGTCGAGGCCGAGGGGCGGCACCGCGACGCGCGCCGCGGCGCGGTCGATCGCGCCTCGCATGGAGTAGATCACGCTGCAGCCCAGGCACATCGTCGCGGCCACGGCGATCGTCGCGCGGCGCAGCGCGAGGCGCAGCCGCGGGGAGCGGGCCGCGACGGTCCACGCCTGCACCGCCGCGACGAGCAGCGCGAGCGACGCGATCGTGAGGTACTTCTCGGGGTAGCGAAACATCGCCAGCGGCGGCACCGCGCGCGAGAGCGCGGTCAGCACCCCGAGCTTCGACCCCGCCGCGAGGACCAGCGCGCCGCCCCCCACGGCGCTCGCGAGCCGACGCACGCCGAAGACCGCGCCGACCGCCGCGCCGAGGAGCGTGAGCGCGCCGAGGTAGGGCGAGGCGTTCCAGAGGTCGACCGACAGGGGCGTCGCGCGAAGCGCCGAGACGAGGCTCGCGCCGTGCCGCGCGTCGGCGGTGAGCGACGCGGGGACCACCAGCGCGAAGAGGCCGAGCCCGTCGAGGGCCCACTTCTCCGCGAGACCGACGCCCGCGCTCCTCGCGGCGGCGGCGCGTAGCCCCAGGGTCGCGGCGACCTGCGCCGCCCCGAGGAGGGCGCCCGCCACGCCGGCCCCCGCGAGCGCGGCGGTGGCCTGGAGGGCCCGACGGGGGTTGCCGCGCGCGCGCGCCAGGCGCCCCGCGAGCTCGACGCACGCGACGAGGGTCAGCACGACGGCGGCGTGGGGCTCGCCGCCGAGCACGAGCATCCCCAGCGAGAGCGCGAGCGCGCCGGCGCCTCGCGGGTCGAGGTCGCGCAGCAGGGACCTCGCCCCCGCCCACCCCAGCGGGAGCCACGCCGCGGCGCTGAGGTAGGGCCCGTGCGCCACGAGGTCGATCGCCGTGCCGCAGAGCGCGAAGGCCACGCCCGTGAGCAGCGCCGCGCGTCGCGTGCCGCCCATCTCGCGCGCGAGCCACGCCGCGGCGCCGGCGGCGAGGCCCAGGTGCAGCGCGACGTAGAGCGACGCGGCGAGCTCGGCGGGGAAGGGGCGCAGCAGCCAGGTGATGGGGTAGAGCACCTGCCCGAGGGGGTCTTGCAGGAGCGGCGACCCGCCGCCGAGGGCGGGGTCGAGCACGAGGCGAGAGGCGTCGCGGTGGGCGCAGGCGAGGCCGAGCTGCACGAGGGTGTGGTCGCGCCCTTGAAAGCGCAGGCCGAGCACCAGAGGGAGCGCCGCGAGCGCGCCGACGATCGCGGCGGCGCTGCGAGCCGGCGTCGCGAGGGCGCGGCGTGCCAGGGGAGAGGTCATCGCGGCGAGCACGCTACGCCAGCGCGCGCTCCGCGCTCAACGTCCGGCGCTCAGCAGCGCGCGGAGCTGAGAGACGAAGTGCAGCGCGTCGAGGGGCGTCATGCGATCGATGTCGACGGCCTCGAGGGCCGCGAGGCAGGGGTGCGTCGCGGGGGTGGCGAGGGGCGCGGGGCGCTCCTCGAAGAGCCCCATCTGCCGGGGCGCGCGGCGAAAGGGCCCCTCGCCTCGCTCGAGGTCCTTCAGCAGCGCGCGGGCGCGGGCGAGCACCGGCTCGGGCACCCCCGCCAGGCGCGCCACGGCGACGCCGTACGACTTCGACGCCCCGCCCGGCGCGAGCTTGTGCAGGAACACGATGTCGTCCCCGCTCTCCCGCGCCGACACGTTCACGTTCGCGGCGTGCGGCCGCGTGTCCGAGAGCGCGCACAGCTCGTGGTAGTGCGTCGCGAACATCGCCCTCGCGCGCACCGCGTCGTGCAGGTGCTCGGCGACGCTCCACGCGATGGCGAGGCCGTCGAAGGTGCTCGTGCCCCGGCCGATCTCGTCGAAGAGCACGAGCGAGCGCGTCGTCGCGCCGCGGAGGATCTGCGCGGTCTCGCGCATCTCGACCATGAACGTGCTCGCGCCGCGGGCGACGTCGTCGCTCGCGCCGACGCGGGTGTAGATCCGGTCGACGCGCCCCACCTGGGCGCTCGACGCGGGCACGAAGCACCCCGCCTGCGCCATGAGCGTGTGCAGCGCCGCCATGCGCATCACCGTGCTCTTGCCCGCCATGTTGGGCCCCGTCACCAGGAGCAACCGCGTGCCCTGCTGGTCGAGCGACACGTCGTTGGGCACGTAGGCGCCCGGCTCGAGCATGGTCTCGACGACGGGGTGCCTCGCGTCGATGAGCTCGATCACCAGCCCGTCGTCCACCACCGGGCGGGTGTAGTCGTGGCGGTGCGCGACCTCGGCGAAGGCCGAGAGCGCGTCGGCGTCGGCGAGGGTGTTCGCGAGCTTCGAGAGCCGCCCGAGGTTGGCCGCGACGCGGGCGCGGAGCTCCTCGAAGCGCGCGCGCTCGATCTCCTTCAGCTTCTCTTCGGCCTCGAGGATGCCGGTCTCGATCTCGGTGAGCTCGTCGGTGACGAAGCGCTCCCCCGTCGCGACGGTCTGCTTGCGGCGGTAGTCCTTGGGGACGAGGTGGAGGTTCGCCTTGGTGACCTCGATGAAGTACCCGAAGACGTTGTTGAAGCGAACCTTGAGGGAGGCGATGCGGGTGCGCTCCCGCTCCCTCGCCTCGAGGGCGAGGATCACGTTGCGCCCGTTCGTCGCGAGGTCGACGTAGCGGTCGAGGTCGGGGTCGAAGCCCGCGCGAAACACCCCACCGTCCTCGACGGAGACGGGGGGCGCGTCGGCGAGGGAGCCCTGGAGCACGGCGAGGAGGTCCGCGCAGGGGTCGAGGTCGCGCAGGGACCTGAAGGCCTCGGCGGCGTCGGGCTGCGCGCGGAGCGCGGAGAGGGCCTCGGGCACGCGGGCCAGGCCCTCTCGGAGCGCCGCGAGGTCGCGGGGGTTCGCGGCGCCGAGCTGCGCGCGCACGGCGATGCGCTCGATGTCGGGCACCTGCTTGAGCGCGGCGCGCAGCGACTCGCGCACGAGGGGGTAGGTCACCAGCGCGTCGACGGCGTCGTGGCGCCGCCGGATCCGCCGAACGTCTTGCAGGGGGAAGGCGATCCAGCTGCGCAGCCGACGGGCGCCCATGGGGGTGACGCTCCGGTCGAGGTGCGCGAGGAGCGAGCCCTTCTTCTCCCCTCGCAGCGTGCGAAAGAGCTCGAGGTGCGCCTGCGTGGTCTCGTCGACGAGGAGGTGGTCGCGGGGCTCGAGGCGCGCGACGCGCTGCAGGGGCACGGCCTGGCCCGGCTGCGACGCGCGGGCGTACCGCAGCGCGAGGGCCGCGGCGGCGCGCGCCGGGGGCGAGAGCGCCTCGAGCGACGCGCGGAGCTCGGGGTCCTCGCTGGCGTCGGCGAGCTCCGCGGTGACCGCGCGGGCGTCGAGGGCCGCGGCGCCGCGCACGAAGGTTCGCGCGAGGATCTTGGTCTGCGCGCGCACGGCCTCTTCGGCGTCGCGGGGCACCACGAGCTCGCGCACGTCGAGGCGCGCGAGCTCGCCGATCACCCCCATGACATCGCTGAGCTCAGCGGCGAACAGCTCGCCCGTGGTGAGGTCGTAGGCCGCGATGGACCACGACCCTGGCATGTCGGCCCCCCCATCGGGCGGCAGCGCCGCGGCGAGGAAGAGGTTGGTGCGCGCGTCGACCGTCTCGGCGTCGAGCACGAGGGCGGGGGTGAGCACGCGCACGACGCCGCGCTTGACGATCCCCTTGGCCTTGGAGGGGTCTTCGAGCTGCTCGCAGACCGCGACGTTGTACCCCTGCTCGAGGAGCCGCGCGATGTACCCCTGCGCCGCGTGGTGCGGCACGCCGCACATGGGGATGGAGTCGGCCTCGTTCTTGTTGCGCGAGGTGAGCGTGAGGTCGAGGCAGCGCGCGGCGACCAGGGCGTCGTCGAAGAAGAGCTCGTAGAAGTCGCCCATGCGAAAGAAGAGCAGCGCGTCGGGGTAGCTGGCCTTCTCTCGGAGGTACTGCTGCATCGCGGGCGACTGCGCGCCCTTCGAGGTGGTCCCTGTGGTCACGGTCATGACGCTGGCGGCGTAGCACGGCCGCGCGATTGGCGTGCAGTGCGCGTCAGGGCGCCTTGGCCGACCCGAGCGAGGTCGGCATCGCGAAGGACGCCGGCGTGCCCCGCAGGCCCTGTTCCACCACGAAGCGCCAGTAGCGCGCCCCCGCGTCGGGCGTGCCGAAGGGGAGCGCCGGGAGCACCGACCACATCAGGCTCGCGCGGCGGTTGAAGCGCCGCAGCAGCGGCAGGGCGTGCACCGCGAGGGACCTCGGGTAGTCGAGGGCGTCGGCGTAGCGGTCGCCGAGGAAGTACCGCGACAGCGCGTACCCCACGTCGCGCATGCGCTCGGCGCGGGCTCGCTCGGCGGGGCTGCGCGCGCCGGTGATCGGCGACTCGAGGAGCGCGCGCGCGAGGGCGCGGGAGTCGTCGTCGGGGTCTCCCTGGGTGCTGCTCAGGAGCGCCCAGAACTCCGCGGCCTCGGGCTCGCTCGAGAAGCGCAGCTCGTCGTCGACGCCCATGACGTAGGCCACCCAGCGCCAGAGGTGCAGGTAGTCCTCGCGCGCCGCGGGCGCCGTGGGCACGCCGAGCTTGTCGAGGCCGTCGAGGACCACCAGCGAGAACAGCAGGATGGTCCCCGCGCTGTCGGCCTGGTTGATGGGCACGCCCCAGGCCGCGAGGTCCCACTTCGGCGAGCGCAGCAGCATGCGACGCACCGACGCGTGCATGATCCGCACGCGCACCGCGATGCGCCACCCCTCGGCGCGGGGGCGCATGCCCCCGGGGAGCGACACCTGCTGCACGAAGCGCCCGGTCTCCGCGAGGCGCCTCGGCGCCTGCTCCTTGAGGCGCCCCGAGAACGCCAGGGGCTTGTTGCCCGCGGGCGAGAGGTACCCCGCCGTCAGCGAGTACGACCCGAGGACCATGCCCCCCGCGAGCCCGGTGCGCAGAAAGGTCTCGCCGCCCCGGTCGCAGCGCGCGAAGTCGACCCAGAAGGGCACGCGCTCGCACTGCGCGAGGAGCGCCCGGAGCGCCTCGGGGTCGTCGTCGCGCGCGCCCTCGCGCAGCGCGCGCTCGAGGGTCGCCTCCCGCTCGGCCGAGGGCATGGCCGCGAGGGCCTCGGCCGCGGCGTCGGCGAGGGGGTCGCCGACGAGAAAGAGCCTCCCGAGCCGGTCGACGCGGTCGCCGAAGCGCGCCCGCGCGGCGTCGAGGTTCACGAAGCGAGAAGGGGCGCTGAGGGGCTCGTCGCGCACGATCGAATTCCCGCGGCGTCGTTCGAGGCGCGCGTCGGGCTCCGGCTGAGGGTCAGATGTCGAGGTCGGAGGAGGGCGCGGGCGGCGGCTTCGAGCCCGGCGCCGCGACCCGGAGCTCTGGCGATTTCAGCGCGACCTTGTGCCCGTCGCCGATGGAGCGCGTGAGGAACACCGAGCCCCCCACGACCGAGCCCCGGCCGAGCACGGTCTCTCCGCCGAGCACGGTGGCGTTGGCGTAGACCGTGACGTGGTCCTCGACCGTGGGGTGGCGCTTGGTGCCGCGAATGACCCGCCCGTCGGGGTCTCGCGCGATGGAGAGCGCGCCGAGGGTCACCCCCTGGTAGAGCTTCACGTGGTCGCCGATGCGGGTGGTCTCGCCCACCACCACGCCCGTCGCGTGGTCGACGAAGAAGCTCTCGCCGATCTCGGCGCCGGGGTGAATGTCACAGCCGGTCACCGCGTGCGCCCACTCGGTCATGATCCTCGGCATGAGCGGCACGCCGAGCTCGTGGAGGCTGTGCGCCACGCGGTACACCGTGACCGCGATGAGCCCCGGGTACGAGAAGATCACCTCGTCGAGGTTGCGCGCCGCGGGGTCGCCGTCGAAGGCCGCCTGCACGTCCTTGAGCAGCGTCGCGCGCAGCGCGGGCAGCCCGGCCAGAAAGGCCTGCGTGCGCCCGCTGGCGTGCTTGTGACAGCGGGGCAGGTCGACGGTGGTGCCGTCGCTCTCGTCCTCGTGACAGAGGCAGAGCTCGACCTGCTTCATGAGCTTCTCGCGCAGCGCCGAGAGCAGCACGCCGACGCGGTAGCTGAGGTCGTCGTCGCTCACCTCCCGGGGGCCGAAATAGCCGGGGTAGAAGAGCTGGAGCAGGAGCTGCAACACCTCGATGACCTCGTCGCGAGACGGGGTGTAGCGGCGGTTGATGCGCTGTCCGCGGCGGTCACTGCGGTAGCTCTGCACCATCGCGTCGACGAGGGCGCTGAGGTCGGTCGGGCTGCTCATGGTGTGGTGAGTGGGACCTTGGGGTGAGTCGCGCCTGCGCGCAACCGGCTCAGGCGCTCGCGGTGGCGCGCTCGACCTCGTCGAACATGCCCTCGAAGAGCGGTCCGCTGAGGTAGCGCTCCCCCGCGTCGGGGAGGATCACCACCAGGGTCTTGCCCGCCGACCCCGGCTCCTTGGCGACCCGGATCGCGGCGGTCATCGCGGCGCCGCAGGAGATCCCGCACAGGATCCCCTCTTCGCGGGCGAGGCGGCGCGCCATGGAGATGGCCTCGTCGTTCGACACCTGCTCGACCCGGTCGACCACGGAGAGGTCGAGGTTCTTCGGCACGAAGCCCGCGCCGATGCCCTGGATCTTGTGCGGCCCCGGCGCGACGGGCGCCCCCGCGAGGGTCTGCGAGATCACCGGCGAGTGCACGGGCTCCACCGCGACGCTGACCACGGCGCGGCCCCGCTGGTGCTTCAGGTACCGCGAGACGCCGGTGATCGTGCCGCCGGTGCCCACGCCGCTCACGAGGATGTCGACGTTGCCCGCGGTGTCGTCCCAGATCTCTGGGCCCGTGGTGCGAAAGTGAATGTCGGGGTTCGCGGGGTTCTCGAACTGCCGCACGGCGACGAAGCGGTCGGGCTCGCTCGCGAGTAGCTCCTCGGCCTTGGCGATCGCCCCCTTCATCCCCTGCGCGCCGGGCGTGAGGATCAGCTTCGCGCCGAGCGCGATGAGCACCTTACGCCGCTCGATGCTCATGGTCTCGGGCATGGTGAGCACGCACTCGATGCCCCGGCTCGCCGCGGCGAACGCCAGGGCGATGCCGGTGTTGCCGCTCGTGGCCTCGACGATCGACTTGCCCGGCCCGAGGAGGCCCTTCGCCTCGGCGTCCCAGATCATCGCCGCGCCGATGCGGCACTTCACCGAGTACGCGGGGTTGCGGCCCTCGATCTTGGCCAGCACGGTGCATCCCAGGCCGCGCGCGATGCGGTTCACCCGCACGAGGGGCGTGCGCCCGATGCTGCGGGAATTGTCGTCGAAGACGCCAGGGTAGTCGCTCATGATCACATCCCTCCTTCAGACCGAAGGGCATAGAGCACCAACGCCGAGGGCGGCGTCAATCGTCGTCGCGGCGCTCTCGGAGGTCGTGCTTGACCATAAGTCGCTGGAGGTGCCTGCGGTCGATGCCCGAGGTGCGCGCGGCGGCGGAGACGTTGTTGCCGTGGGTCTGGAGCAGCTTCGTGAGGTAGGCCTTCTCGAAGATGTCGGTCCAGATCTCCTTGGCGTCGTGAAACGGGAGGTCGGTGCGAATCTCCCAGCCTCCGGCGCGGCTCATCACCCCCTCGACGCTCTGCAGCGCGGTGGGGTCGGGGCCGAAGACCGAGAAGCGCTCGACGAGGTTGCGGAGCTCTCGCACGTTGCCCGGAAAGTCGTACTGGAGCAGCAGGTCGGTGGCGCGCTTGTCGAGGCTGGGGAGCGCCGGCAGGCCCTGCGCGGCGCGGTGGCGGTTGATGTCCTCGCTCGCGGTCTCGACGAGCAGCGGCACGTCTTCGAGGCGCGAGCGCAGCGGGGGGAGCTTCACCACCACGGCGGCGAGGCGGTAGTACAGGTCCTGGCGAAAGCGGTTCTCTCGCACCTCGCGGGGGAGGTTGCGGCAGGTCGAGGCGACGACGCGCACGTCGACGGGCACCGGCGCCGCGGCGCCGATGGGGCGGATGTGCTTCGTGTCGAGGGCGCGGAGGAGCTTGGCCTGCACGTCGCCCGGCAGCTCAGACACCTCGGCGAGAAAGAGCGTCCCCCCGTCGGAGCGCTGAAACTGCCCGTCGCGCTTGCCGGCGATGCCGAAGAGCTCGACCTCGATCTGGTCCTTCGGCACCGCGGCGCAGTCGAAGACCGTGAACGCGCCGCCCTTGCGCGCCGAGTGGCGGTGGAGCGCGTCGGCCACGAGCTCCTTGCCCGTGCCGGGCTCGCCCTCGATGAGCACCGTGAGGTCGCTGGGCGCCACGCGCTCGAGCACCGCGAAGACCTCGCGCATCGTCGCGCTCGCGCCCACGAGCCGCCCGAAGCGAATGGCGGAGGAGATGTCCTTGTCGACGGTCTCCCCGAGCGCCTCGACGCGCACGCGGGTCGCGCCCACGAGCAGGTCGACCGGGCCGTGCACCACGCAGTCGTGCACCCGCATGTCGCCGAGGAACACCCCGTTGGTGCTCCCCACGTCGCGCACGCGGATCCCCTCTGCGGTCAGCCGCAGCGAGGCGTGGCGGCGCGAGACCGAGGGGTCGGTGAGCACGAGGTCGTTCTCGTCGGCCGTGCCGACGCGGATCTCATCCTGCGCCGCCTCGAAGCTCGCGCCCTTCTCCGGACCCTCGGTGACCGTGAGCCGAACCTTGCGCAGCCGCCGCGCGACGGTGCGCCCCTCACGCTCGATCAACTGCGTCAGCCCTGGATTCTTCTGCACGATCTTTCGCCGCCTCCTGCTCGCGCACAGCCTACACCCGATGCCGAGCGCCGCCCCGCAGAGCCGTCGCGCGGACTGTGCGCCGCAGATCAGTTCGAGCGCCGCGCGGGCGTGACCACGAAGGGCGCGCGCGCTCGAGCCTCGCCCGCGTAGCGCACGCGGAGCGTCACCGGCCCGCCGCGCGCCTCGGGCCCGAGGGCGCAGGTGACCGCGGTGTTACGTCGCGCTCGCCACCGCGCAGGGCTGGCCTCCCACGGAGACCTCCACCGCGGCGGGATCGGCGCCGAAGTTCCTGCCGCGCAGGGTGATCGTCGCGCCTGGGGGCGCTCGAGGCGGGCTCACCGAGGTGACCGCGGGCGGGAGCGTGACGCGAAACACCTCCGGCGCCTGCACGGTCTGGCGACCGTCGGCCTCGATCACCAGCGCGCCGTCGCGCGCGCGCCGAGGCACGCGAAACACCGCCTCGGTCGTGCTGCTGCGCTCGGGGCGCACGAGCAGCTCGCCCAGGCGCACCCGGAGCCGCGCCGGGTCGGGCTCGAAGCCGCTGCCGCGCAGCGTGATCGTCGCGCCGACGGGACCCGCGGGGGGGTCGACGGCGGTGAGCGTCACGGGCTGCACGACGACGAAGTCGGCCTCGGCGCGGCCGGTGCCCTGGAGCCTGCCGATGATCTCGAAGCGGCCCGTCTGCGCGTTCGCCGGGACCGTGACGGTGATCGCCTCGCGCGTGTACTCCTGCACGGCGACGTCCTGCCCGTTGAGTCGCACGGTGGCGAGCGCGCGGTCGCTGGGGAAGTTGGTCCCGCGGAGCACCACGCGGGAGCCCGGGATGCCGATCGCGGGCTCCATCGCGGTGATGCGCGGACGCATCGAGACCATGAAGGGCGCGCGGGCGCGGGCCTCGCCGCTCCCCGCCACGCTCACGCTCCAGAGCCCCGAGCGCGACTGCGGCACCTCGACCACCAGGGCGCTCGAGGTCGCGGAGACCACGCGGGCCTCGGCGGTGCCGAGGCGCACGGTGTTCTGCGCCGGGTCCGAGGCGAAGCCCGTGCCCGAGAGCGTGATCTGATCGCCGACGTCCCCCGCGCGGGGCTCGAATCGTGTGAGGGTCAGCGGCTCGAGGATCATGTACTCGGTCGCCGTGGCGACGGGGCCGATGCCGCCCGCCGTGACCTCGATGCGCGCGTTCACCGCGCCGCGAGGGATCGTCGCGACGATCTCGGTCGGCGTGACGCTGGCGACGGTCATGTCGCGGCCGCCGAGGCTCGCGGTCACCCGGCTCGCGTCGGTGCCGAAGCCCGTGCCCACGATGCGAATGCGCCCGCCCGGCGCGCCCTGCGGGGGCGACACCGACGTGATCGTGGGCGCCGCGCCCACGAAGAGCCGCCGCGGGTACTCGAAGCGACCCACCCTCGCGACGTCGACCGCCACGTTGCCGCTCTGCGCGTTGAGCGGCACCTCGACCTCGAGCTCCCCCGCCGACGCGCGCACGACCCGCAGCGGGCGCCCCCCGAGGGTGACCCGGTTGGCCGCCGCCGTGGCGGCGAAGCCGTTGCCGCGCAACACGATCCGACCACCCGGCGACACCGCCAGGGTCGACAGCTCGCGGATCGCGACGCGGGCGCCCACCACCAGCTCAGACTCCGACCGCGCCTCGCCGCCGCTCGTGCGCACGACCACGGGTCCGCTGACGGCGCCCACGGGCACGGTGACGCGCAGCATCGTGGGCTCCGCGGCCTGCACGACCGCGGGGCGACCGCCGACGAGCACGGTGTTGTCGGTCGGGCGGGCGGCGAAGTTCTCGCCCCTCAGCACCACGTCGGCGCCGGGCACCGCGGAGGGCGGCTCGAGCGCGCGGATCACCGGCGCGGGCGACGGAGCCGACACGGTGAAGGGCTCGGTCTGGAGCTCGTCGTCGCCGTGCGAGAGCAGAAAGGGACCCGTCTGCGCGCCCTCGGGGACGACGACCGTGACGCGCTCGGGGAGCACCTCGACCGGGCGGAGCTCGCGGCCGTTGAACGAGACGCGGTAGGCGCGGGTGAAGCCCCGTCCCACGATGCGCACGCGCGTGCCCGCCGCGCCCGAGGCCGGCTGGATTCGCTCGACCATCGGACGCGGCTGGGCCCAGACCGCCGCGGGGAGCGAGGTGAGGGCGAGGAGGGTGAGGGCGGTCGGGTGTCTCATTCGGTGTCTCCAGGCTCCTCGGGCGCGTCGGGGATGACGCCCTCGGCGTGGTGCACGTCGGCCAGGTCATCGAAGATCTCATCGAGGCCGAGGGCCGAACCGCTGAGCGCGAGCACGGCCTGAACGAGGTGCTTCGCCGACCCGTACACGACGAGCCAGTGGGCGCGCGCCGCCTGCAGGCCGGGGCCCTCGACGGGGCGCGCCCGGATCAGACGGTCCTCGGAGACGCCTGCTTCAAGGCCGGCGCGCGCGGCGGCGATCTCGCCGCGCCAGAAGTCCAGGTCGCGAACGAACTCGCGGTGCTCGTCGAGCGAACCGAGCACGTGGTCGAGGGCCGCGAGCAGCCGCTGCGGGCCGCGCCGCGCGAGCGTCGCCGAGGGCTCGACGAAGAACGCGCCGTAGGCCACCGAGCCCGCGCGGTGCGACTCCAGGTGCTTCGAGAAGCGCGTGAGCACGTCGCGCGCCTCGCTCAGCGGCGCCTCGCGGCGGGTGACGAGCTGGTGGTACTCAGGGTCCTGCGCGCGGGCGGCGTAGAGGTGCGCGGCGACGGCGTCGGTGGCCACCCGCAGCCTCTGGCTGATGAACTCCAGCGCGGGGTCGAGCTCGCGCACGCGGCCGTGCACGAGGTGTGCGATCTGCTCGACGGTGTAGTCGCCGTAGATTCGGGTCTCGTCGTAGTCGATGTAGTGGTCGGCCATCAGGGGCGCGAGAGTTTCTGATCGCGGGTGTGCTGTAAAGCCGCCATCGAAGCCGCAGGCGGGTGTAAGGCCGGGGGCGCCACGGTCGTTCTCCCCCCGTGAGCGCAGCGGCCCTCGACCCCTGGACCCTCGATGTCCTTCCCGCGTGGTGGCTTTCGGCCTATGGTCGCGGCGGCTGGACCCGCATGGCATCGCTCGACCCCGCCGGTGCCGAGGAGCAACGGCTCGTAGAATCCGCGCAGCGCGGAGACCGAGAGGCGCTGAGCGCGCTCCTCGATCGCGTCGCGCGACCGCTCTACGCCGCGGTGATCCTGCCCCGCGTGGGCGCGCCGGCCGACGCCGAGGACATCCTCAGAGACACCCTGCTCCGCGCGATGGAGCGCATCGAGACCTTTCGCTGGACCGGCGCCGGGTTCTTTCCCTGGGTGCGGCAGATCGCGGTGAACCTGGTCATCGACCACGTTCGCCGGAACCAGCGCCGCAGCCGCCTCGAGGAGCGCTTCGAGCGACAGGCCGCGGACGTGACCCCGTTGCACCACGCGGGCGCCGAGGAGGCGCTCATCGAGCAGCAGGAGCGCGCGGTCTCGCTGCGCATGATGGAGTCTGCCCTGTCGGAGCTGAACCCAAGGTACCGCCGCGCGATCGAGGCTCGGATCATCGAGGAGCGCTCCCGCGAGGAGTGCGCCGGGGAGCTGGGCGTGACGGTGGGCAATTTCGACGTCATCCTCCACAGGGCGCTCACCGCCTTGAGGAAGGCCTACGGTGTGCGATGAGCTCGGTGAACGACTGGAACCCCGACGACGGACCTCCCCCCTCCCCCGAGGAGATCGCCGAGGCGCGCGCCCTCGAAGCGCACCTCGCGCAGGGGCTCGACGCGAGGCCGAAGGACCCCGAGGTGACGGAGCTCGTCAACGTGGCCCTGCGCGTGCGGGCGACGACCCGGCCCGTCGACGCGCTGAGCGCCGCCGCGTCACGCCGCGCCCTGCGCGCCGCCCTCGACGCCGACCGCCCGGTGGCGAGGGTCTTTCGGCTCCGCTGGGGCGTCGCCGCCGCCGTCGCCGCCGCGGGGGTGCTGGCCGTCGCCGTGGGGCTGCAGGGCCGCTCGCACGACCGCGCGCCCGACGGATACGCCGAGGCCCTCCCCCCCGCCTTCGTCGAGGCCGTGCAGCCGGGCGCGGGCGCGGCCCCCTCGACGCGGCTCTTCGACCGTCGCCTCCGGCGCTACCGCGAGTCGTACCTCCGAGGGGGCGCGCGATGAGCCGCCGAGGCGCCTGGGCGCTCGCTGTCGCGATCGGGCTCGCGGGGGCGGCGGGGTGCGCGCCGCGCGGCGACGCGACCTCGCGCGACGAGGCGAGCACCGCGCTCCTCGGCTCGGTGCGCGCGCTGCACCACCAGGCCGACGTGTACGAGCACGCGGGCGACCTCGCGCGTGCGAGCGACGCCGTGCGGAGGGTGCTGGCGCTGCCGCTCTCGCGGGAGCTCCCGGAGTACGAAGACGTTCGCGCCGACGCCTACGGCCGCCTCGCCGAGCTCGCCCTGCGGGGAGGCTCGCCCGACGACGCGCTCTCCCTCACCGACACGGGCCTCGCCGAGGCGACGCAGGAGTCGGTGCTCCGCGCGCGGCTGCTGATGGTGCGAGGGCAGTGCCTGGGCGCTCTGGCCGACCGCGACGTCGAGCGCGGAGACGCCGCGGCCGCCGCGCGTCGAAGGGAGGAAGCGATTTCGGTGCTCGAGCAGTCCATCTCGATGAACCAGCGGATCCTCGCCCGCGCGCTCGACGGCGGCGCGCCGTGATGCGCCGGGCGCTCCCGGTGTGCGCGGTCGTGCTCGGCTGCGCGGCGCCTCAACGGGCGGTACCCTCGGCGTCGGTCGGGGCGATGAGCGAGGCGCGGGAGCTGCGGCCCGGCGCGAGCGTGCCCGTCGTGACGTCGTTCACCTCGCAGCCCGCACCCGAGCCCTCGACGCAGTCGACCGCTGCGCCCGCCCCCCCACCGCTCACGCGCCCGGCGGCGCGCCCGAACCAGCCCGTGGGCGTGGCGCAGCAGCCCCTCGACGCGGTCGCGCGCCCCGAGAGCAGCTCCGGCGGCGTCGCCGGCGGGGTCAACCTGGAGGCCGCGCTGAGCATGTACGAAGCGCGCCTGGGCGCCGCGGTCACGCTGCTTCGCGCCGACGCCGCGACCTGCCGCGACGTGTGCGGCGCCTCCGCGACGATCTGTCGGGCCGCGGCGGAGATCTGCCGACTGACGGGCGACGACGACCGCGAGGCGGCGCACCCCAGGTGCCGCAGCGCGCGCCTCTCGTGCGCCGAGGCCGGGAGGCAGCGAGACGGCGCGTGCCCCACCTGCCCCGACGCGCGCTGACGCCGCCGCGGGTGCTACGTTGGGCGGTGTGATGCGACGCACGCTCCTCCCCCTCTTCGCCGCCGCTTCGCTCTTCGCGGGCGCCGCCGCGGCCCAGGCGCCGTCGTCCCCGCCGCCACCCCCGCCTGACTCCGCGGCCTTTCCGCCTCCGCCTCCGCCCGATCCTCAAGGCGCGGCCCCCGCGGCGAGCGCGACCCCCGCGGCGAGCGCGACCCCCGCGGCGAGCGCGACCCCCGCGGCGGAGAGCGACGAGCTGAGCGCGCTCCGGCCCTCGCGCCCGGCGCGTCGACGCGGGCTGTGGCGCGAGCGGCTGCGCTTGCTCAACGCGTCGCTCCCGCCCCTCGCCGAGCGCTCGCGGGAGAGCCGGCGCACAGACATCCTGGTCAATTCGATCTCCGGCGCGGTGACCATCGGTCTGGGCTTCGTGTTCAGCCCCCGCGCCGACGGCAGCCCCCACCCCGCGCAGGTGCTGCTCTGGACCCAGGGCGGGCTGCTCGTCGCGCAGGGGCTCGCGTCGCTGGCCTTTCCCCCGGCGCGGGAGCGGCTCTCCGACGCCTTCGCGCTGCTCCCTCAGGCGACGGTGCGCGCGCGGCACGCGCGGGTTCGCTTCGGCGAAGAGGCCCTCGATCGCATGGCCGCAGACGGCGCCCGGCGGCGGGTCATCGGCGCGGTCGTGGGCGTCGCGGCGGCGCTGATCCCGATGACGGTGATCTACAGCGACCAGATCTTCTCGGGGCAGCCCTGGCCTGAGCCCAGCGAGCTCAACGTCATCGCCTTCGCGGTGTCGGGCGTGGCGATCGTGCAGGCCCTGACGCCGCTCTTCTCGCGCTCGGCAGAGGAGCGCCTCCGCGACGAGTACCGCTCGCGGCTACGGCTGCTGCGCGAGGGCGCAGAGGACCCGGACTGAGGTCGAGGCGGTCGCGCTCAGCGACCGCGGCGGGCGGGTCGCGCGGGGCGGGCGGGCGCCGCGGGGGTGAGGGCGCAGGCAGGGATCAGGGAGATCGCCAGCCCTTCGTCGGTGCTCATCCCTTCGCCGTCGAGGGCGGCGAAGGCGTCGAGGCGCAGGCACGACGACGCGGTCACGGGCTGCTCGTCGCTCTCCATCGAGCGGGCGTGCGCCTCCATGACCTCGGTCGAGGGCGGCGTGAGGGCGCGCGGGTTGTTGAGCGGCGAGCAGCCGATCACCGCGCTCCAGCGCGTGCCGAGGGGCTGCGACGGGATCACGCACGCCGTCGGGTCGACCGGGGTGGGCGCCGCGTTCTCGTCCTCTTCGACGCCCTGCATCATGGCCTCGGGGGGAGGGCCATAGAGCTCCGCGGGGGTCTCTTGCGCCGTGGGGAACGCCGTGGCGACGACGGCGCGGAGTTGATCCATCGCCCAGCGCACGGCGGCCTCGCGCGCGGCCGCGTCGGCGGGGTCGGCCGCCTCCTGGTGCTCGCTCTCCCACCACTGGGTGAGCCCGCGGTTGCGCGCGTGGAGCATCACCTGATTCACCGACCGCTCGGCGCCGACGCGCACCATGTCGAGCTGAAAGGTCGAGCGCCGCGGCACGGCCGAGCGGCCGGGCACGGGGATGTAGAAATCGTTGAGGTACTCCTTGCGGCAGTGCGAGCCGCGGCACTGCGGCGGAGCGTTCTCGAAGGCGGCGCTGAAGGTCGGGTTCGCGCCGACGATCGCGCCGACGCCCTGGCCCCAGCCCTGCAGGCCCACGAAGAGCCGCGACCAGCGGTTGAAGGCCGCGCGCACCCAGACGCGCTGCCGGGCCGCCGTGGCGCGCAGCTGCGCCTCGCGCTCCGCCGCGGCCTGCTGCTCAGCGACGCGCCGCTCCTCTTCGCGCTCGCGCCGCGCGGTCTCGAAGGCCCTCATGCGCTGCTGCGCCTCGCCCACGTGCGACCCCTGCGGAAAGGTCGCGAGGTACTGCTGCAGCCCGTCGACGGAGGAGCGGTGCGCGTCCCAGTAGTCTTCTTCGGCGCCGTTCACGAGGCGCGAGACCTCGGCGTGAAACGCGCCGCGGGGATAGGCCGCGAGGTAGCGCGAGCCGGCGGCGAGGCGCTCGGTGTCGTCGCCCTCGTACCGGTACGCGCGGTAGGCCGCGTAGTCCCGGTTCGACGCGAAGACCCTGCAGCCCGCGGCCGCGAGGATCGAGAGCGCTGCGATGCGTGCGGTTTGGTTCATCGAGGGCTCCTCACTGACACCGGCCGATGCAGGCCGAGGGCGGGTTGGTCAGCGCCTCGGCGAGGGAGTCGCCGCAGCGGAGCGCCTGAATCGCGCGGCCGCACACGGCCACGTCCTGCTCGGTGGCCTCGGCGAAGCGCGTCGGCTGCCCCTGCTCGTCGAGGTAGCTCCCGCAGGTGTGCGGGCAGAGGTTCGTGTTGAACACGCTGCGGTCGAGGTCCTCACCGCGCACGCACGAGACGTAGGCCTCGGCGGAATTCGGGTCGCAGTTGTTGCGCGACGCCGAGCCCGGACGGAACGACTGACAGAGCAGGCCGCACTCGCGGAGCCTCAGGCAGAGGTTCGCGCAGAGTCCCTGGTCGAAGAACTCGTACTCGGCCTCTTCGGTCGTGAGCCCGGGCACCGCGGTGTTGGCGAAGTTGCCGCCGCAGCCGCCGACATCGCCCGGCGTGGTGCCCGCGAGGAACAGCGCCGACATCATCAGCACGCCGACGGCAGGGAGGGGAGAGCGTCGTCGCGCGCTCATGGGAGCACCTCGTAGTCGAACAGGAGGCCGATGCCGCCGCCGATGAAGGGATGAATCAGCCCCCCATCGCCGAAGTACATGTTGAACGAGACCTCGGCGGTGACCGCGAAGCCCGAGAGGAGATACAGCGCGCCGCCCGCGGCGACCTCGAGGCCGGGGCTCACCGCGGGGCAGAAGCTCGTGTCGGGGACCTGCACGAAGTTCCGGTTGGCGAGGGCGCCCATGCCCTGTCGCCCGGTGGCGTCGAGGGGCAGCGCGGGGCAATTGCCGCGCACGATCGCGACGGGCACGCCCACGCGGGCGTTGAACGCGAAGAGGTTGCTGAAGCGCCGCTGGATCACCGCGCCGGGCACCACGGCGAACTGCGTCTGCGTGCCGCGGTCGAAGCCGATCTGCAGCCCGAGGTACGGGCCGATCTGAAAGCGCCCGAGGTGCGCGAGGGTCAGCGCCGCGTCGACCGTGAGCGTCGGGGGCGCGAGGCGCCCGACGGCGAAGGGATCGTTGATCCGATACGCGGTGCTCGCCGTCGCGCGGAGCAGCAGGTGCTTCTCGCGTGGGTACAGCCGCCAACCCGAGGCCGCGCCCGATGCCCCGTCCGGGGACATCCCCGGCTCGACATCAGGCGCGGTCTGACCGCTCGCGGCCCACGGTGTGATGAGCACCGCCGCCGCCATCAAGAACGCTCGCGCCTTCACGTTGCGCGCATGGTAGACACGGCCGCGTCCCCGACGTCAACGCCGCAGAACCCGCCCGCAGCGACTGATGCAACCAATCACCACGCCGACGCGCGCCGAGGTGCGGCGCCTTTCTCTCCTGGGCCTGTGCCTCTCGATGCTGGGTTGCCCCTCGTCGCCTCCCCCCGATGCCGCCGCGCCCCGCGACGTTCCGGTGGTCACCGACGACGGCCACCGCCGCGCCCGCCGCGGCCGACGCCGCCGACGAATCGCCCGACGACGCGCGCCCGCGCCTGCAGCGCGTGGGGTCGAGCAGGCGCCCGACGAGTTTGACGAAGCGCCTGAGCCCGCGAGGCCTCGGGTGAACCCCGAGTCGGGGCCGACGCTGAGCGAGGACCTGGGGCCGCCCCCCGCGGCGGCCTTCGACATGACCCAGATGGCCCAGGGGCCGATGGGGCTCGCCCCCTCGCAGGTGAGCCAGGCGCTCGACCCGTTGATCCCGCGCTTCACCGCGTGCGCGGCGTACGCGACCCGCGACGACGGCAGCGGCCCCCGCGGCCACGTTCGCATTCGCATGCGGGTGCGCCCCGACGGTCGCCCGACGGCGGCGCGGGTCTCGGGCGGGAGCGGCGGCGCGGAGTTCACGCTCTGCGTTCGACGCGTGGCCGCGGCCGCGCGCTTCGCGAGCTTTCACGGCCCCGACGTCTTCGTGACCTGGGGCTTCGACGTAGACGGATAGGACATGCGCGCTCACACCCTCCCCCTCGCCCTCGCGCTCGCCCTCGCGGGGTGCGCCACCGCCGGCTCCTCGGGCGTACGCGACCAGGCCCTGCGGGTGATGGAAGCCCCTCGGCTGCAACGCGTTGTGCTCGACGCCCTGGCGAGCCGACGGCTCGGGCTCGCCGCGCCCCGCAGCGTGCGCATCGCCGCGCGCCGCGAGGTCCCGTGCGCGGTGTGCATCGGCGCCACGCGGCACTGCGTCGCGTTTCTGTCGCCGCAGGAGCTCGATCACCTGCGGGCGTACCTCCCCCAGCCCGAGAGCGCCGACACGCTGGTCTCGGCCCCCGGCGTCGACCGCGACCTCGGCGCGCAGGTGCTCGTGCTGTCGCAAGAGGACTTTCGCTACCAGCCCGATCCTTCGCGCGCGAGCGAGTCGGAGCCCAGCGTGCAAGAGATCGAGGACCGGGCGAGACGTCGGGTCACCGACTGGCTCGCCTGGCTCGCGTCGCAGGGCGCCCTGCCCCGCTGACCCGCACCGGGGCGCTCAGCGCAGGGCGCGGTAGTAGATGTCTCCGAGGATCCCGTTGGAGCGGCGGTCGACCCACACGGCGTGGAGCACGGGGCGCCCGCCGACGCTGGTGACGGCCACCGCGGGGTAGTGCGCGTCGACGCTGCCCGTGGCGGTGTCGAAGCGCACGTCGACGGGCTGATAGGTCGCGCCGCCGTCGAGCGAGTAGTTGCCGTAGATGTCCAGCGAGCCGTTGCGGTTGTCGGCCCAGGCGACGAAGACCGCGCGGCCCGAGTTGGCCGACGCGATGTTCACCACCGACGAGCGTCCGGGCAGGCCGCCGATGATCTGCGCGTCGGCGCGCTGAAAGGTCGAGCCGCCCGAGACCGTGCGGTTGCCGTAGGGGTTCGCGAGCCCCCAGCGCAGGTCTTGCCACACCACCGCGACGTCGCCGTTGCCCACGGCCATCGCGTTGGGGTGCAGCGAGTCGCGGGGGAAGGCGTCGGTGTCGACGCGCACGTCGGCGCTCAGCCAGGTCGCGCCGTTGTCGGAGCTGCGCTGAAAGTAGATGTCGTAGGCGCGGTCGTCGCGCACGTCCTGCCAGGCCACGAAGACGTTGCCCATGGCGTCGGCGGCGACGGAGGGCTCCTCGCTCGTGTGGGCGCCGGCGGTGTCGGTGTCAAGGCGTCGGTCGCTCGACGACCAGGTGAGCCCGCCGTCGGCGGAGCTTCGGAAATAGATGTCCGGTCGCCCGCTGCGGTTGTCGCGCCAGACGACGAAGACCCGCGAGCCCACGACCGCGACGTCGGGCGTCGAGGCCACCGAGGTGCTCACCCCCGTGTCGAGGCGGGCGATGGCGCGCCAGGAGCCGCCGCCGTCGGTCGAGGTCGCCGCGTTGATGTGTCGCCCGCGGTTGTTGAAGAAGGTCTCCCACACCGCGACCACGGTGTTGCTGGTCTGGTGCACCTGCACGTTGAAGGAGTCGTCGGCCTGACCGACGTTCACCCGCAGGTCCGAGGTCAGCCAGTTCGCGCCGAAGTCGGCCGAGTTCGTCGTGTAGATCTGACGATAGCTCTGGTTGTTGATGCGAAAGTCACCCCAGGCCGCGACGAGCCGCTGGCCCCCGTCGAGCCACGAGAGCCAGGGCTGCACCGAGCTCGCCCGACCCGCCGTGTCGGTGTCGAGGCGGCGCTCGGTGAGCCACGACTGTCCGCCGTTGGTCGAGCGGGTGAAATAGATGTCCGACTGCCCGTTGCGCCGGTCGAGGTACACCACGCCGAGGTTGTTGCCCCCGCCCGAGATCATCGGCTGGATGGTGTTCGCGCTGCCGCCGTCGAGGCGCACGTCGGTGGGCGAGAGGTTCGTCAGGCAGCCCTCGTCGACGCGCCCGTCGCAGTTGTTGTCGACGCCGTCGCAGAGCGCCTCGTCGTCGAGGTCGCGGTAGTTGGGTCCGTAGCTGCAGGTCCACCCCCGCGCGCCCGCGCAGAGGGGCACCGCGCCCACGCAGGCGCCCGCGCCCTCGGCGCCGCGGCGGTTGCAGCGAAAGCCCGTCGGCGGGCTCACGCCCTCGTCGACCGAGCCGTCGCAGTCGTTGTCGACGCCGTCGCAGACCTCGACGCCTGGACCTGTCCCGCCCACGCACTGAATCGCCCCGGCGACGCAGGTGAAGCGGCCGTACACGCACGCGCCCACGTCGTTGCCGCAGAAGGCGGTAGGACCCGTCCCCGGGAGCGATCCCCCGGTGGGCGCCTCGTCGACCATGCCGTCGCAGTCGTCGTCGCGTCCGTTGCAGAGCTCGAGGGTGGCGGTGGGCGCGCCCACGCAGCGCAGCACCCCCGACTCGCAGGCCTGCCTGCCCGTGCGGCACACGCCGGGGCCGCACGCGTCGCCCACGCCCGCGACGGCGCCGTCGTCGATGAGCCCGTTGCAGTCGTTGTCGCGGCCGTCGCAGACCTCGGGGCCGCGGGCGCCGCTGACCCCGCCGCACTGCCACTCGCAGCCGTCCGCCGGGTCCATGTTGAGGTCGACGTAGCCAGGCTGGCAGGTGCCGACGCGGCACTGCCCCATCACGCACGACGCCGACGCGTTCATCGCCGGGCAGACGCGCCCGCAGGCGCCGCAGTTCGCGATGTCGGTGTTGAGGTCGACGCCGTTGTCGACGACGCCGTCGCAGTCGTTGTCGCGACCGTCACAGACCTCGGGGCCCGACGGGGTGCAGCGGTACTCGCAGCCGTTCGCGGGGTTTCGGTCGAGGTCGATGGCCCCCGGCGCGCAATTGCCTCGCACGCAGGCCCCCGCGACGCAGGCGGCCTCGGCGCCGTCGAAGCGGCACGCGTTGTTGCACCGGCCGCAGTGCGTGGCGTTCGTCTGGAGGTCGAAGCCCTCGTCGATGAGCCCGTTGCAGTTGTTGTCGACGCCGTCGCAGAGCTCGGAGTCGGCGGTGCGGGTGCACTCGTACTCGCAGCCGTTGGTCGGGTTGCGGTCGAGGTCGAGGTGGCCGATGTCGCACTGGCGAATCTGGCAGAGGCTCGCCTCGCACGTGGGGATCGCGAAGGGCAGCTCGCAGCGCTGTCCGCAGCGACCGCAGTGGCGCGGGTCGGTGGCGAGGTCGAAGTCCTCGTCGATGCGGCCGTCGCAGTCGTTGTCGACGCCGTCGCAGACCTCTTCGGACGCGACGCACGAGTCGGGGCGGGCGACGACCACCTCCACCGCGGTGACGTCGTAGGCGCCCGCCACGGAGCCGTCGATGGGCGTGCAGTTCAAGCAGTACGGCTCGGCCTCGCAGCCCAGCGCGAGGGAGAAGGCCGCGGCGAGTCCAAGGGCGAGGCGGTTCATCGCGCACCTCCGGCGGCGCGCGCGTCGCGCCTTCTGCGTCTCAAGGCCAGGGTCAGGGCGGCCAGCACCCCCGCGGCCCACGGGCTCGAGCCCGAGGCGGGCGAGGCCGAGCAGCCTCCGGTCGTGATCACCCGGTCTCGCACGAGCGGAGGCAGCATCGGATCGACGCACTGCCCGTTCGCGCACACCACCCTGGGCGCGCCGGGGCAGACGACGCCGGCGCAGGGGTCGTCGACGAGCTGGCCGTTCACGCACACGCGGCCCGGCGTGGTGCCGATGTTCAGGCAGGGGTCGGGGATGCAGCGCGCGACGCCGCCCGTGGCCTGGCAGATGAGGCCCGCCCCGCAGGTCTGGAACGCGCAGGGGTTCGGCGCGCAGCGCCCGTCGGAGCAGCTCTGGCCCACGGGGCAGCGAACGTCGCCGCACGACGCGACGCAGGTCGCCGCGCCGCCCGCCCCAGGGCGACAGAACTGCCCGGCGGGGCAGGTGGTCACGAGGCACTGGTTGTTCTCGCAGCGGCCCGCGACGCAGAGCTGCGCGCCGGGGCACCCGAGGCCGTAGCAGTTGTCTTCGACGCACACCGCGCGCGACGACTGGATGCGGCACACGCGCCCCGACGGGCAGGTGATGGTCTCGCAGAGGTCGACGCAGCGGTCGCCCTGGCACACCTGGTCGGCGCGGCAGATCTCGGTGCCGCAGAGCGGGGGCACGCAGAAGTTGTCGGCGTTGCACACGAGGCCCGCCGAGCACGGGAACTCACCCGGCGCGCAGGGCGTTCGGCACGAGCACCCCAGGCAGCGGCCGCCGGGGCACAGCGGGCTCGAGCCCGCCGCGTCCTCGTCGATCATGCCGTCGCAGTCGTCGTCCATGCAGTTGCAGACCTCGCGCTGGCCGACCACGCCGCCCTCGCAGCGCAGCGCGCCCTCGCGGCAGTGCAGCACGCCCGCGCGGCACAGCGCGGAGCCGTCGGAGCCGGTCATGCACGCCGCGCCGCCGCCGGGGTCGCCCTCGTCGATGAGGCCGTTGCAGTTGTTGTCGACGCCGTCGCAGACCTCGGGCGAGCCCTCGGTCGCGCCCTCGCAGACGTAGGCCCCCATGCGGCACACGAAGGTGCCCGCGCGGCACACGCCGACGTTCGAGCCGCAGGTGCCCCCGCCGGGGACGTTGTCGTCGACGATCCCGTTGCAGTCGTTGTCGACGCGGTCGCAGATCTCCGGGCGAGGCAGCCGCGCGTCGCACACGAAGCGCCCGCCGATGCAGCGCTCGGTGCCCGGACCGCAGGCGGTGCGGCAGGACCTCGAGGCGATGTTGTCGTCGATGCGGCCGTTGCAGTCGTCGTCGAGGCCGTTGCACACCTCGGTCCCCGGGGCCGGAGCGCTGCACGCGCCCCACGCGCCCGCCCGGCACACCTCGGCGCCGGTGCCGCAGGCGGTGCGGCACTCGCGGCTGAGGTTGTCGTCGACGATCCCGTTGCAGTCGTTGTCGCGGTTGTCGCAGACCTCGGGCGAGGGCTGCGGCGCCACGCAGTCGCCCCAGGCGCCCGCGGTGCAGAACTGCGTGCCGGTGCCGCAGGAGGTGTTGCACGCGCGGGTGACGCCCTCGTCGACCATCCCGTTGCAGTTGTTGTCGAGGCCGTCGCAGATCTCCGCGGTGGGGGAGCCCGGCACGCAGGTCTGGGGGCGACCGTTGACGCAGGCCTCCACCGAGCGCGCGCAGGCGCCGAGGCCGCAGTTCAGGGTGCCGAGGCCCTCGTCGATCATCCCGTTGCAGTTGTTGTCGCGGCCGTCGCAGACCTCGGGCGCGGGCACGCAGGTGGGGACGAGGCCGACGGCGCGCACGAGCACGTCCTCGAAGTCGTTGTCGCCGCCGCGAAAGAGGTCCTCCCAGCCGAAGTAGTAGCCGTCGGTGAAGGTGCGCGACGTGTAGATCAGGAAGTGGATGTAGTCGCCGTCGTCGTTGATCGAATTGTCCGTGGAGTACACGCGGTTTCGAGACGAGGTCACGCTGGGGCAGTTGCCGTCGGAGCCCCCCTCGATGAGCTCGGGGGTCATGATGTAGAAGGCGATGGGCCCGCCGTTCCACACGTTGTTACGGAGCATGCAGTCGAAGTCGACCTCGACGATGTTGCCGTTGATCCAGCTGGTGCAGAGGCCGTTCGGGGGGATCGCCGCGCGGGTGCCGCCCTGGCACGGGCACGAGCAGCCCGTCTCGGCGAAGCGCTCTCGGCAGGCGAAGATCTCGTTGCGGTTGCCCGGCGTGAACGGGCTCTGCCCCACGTTGTACCAACCGAACCGGTTCTGATACCCCGCGCCCTCGGCGACCATCGTGAACTGCGCCACCCTGCGGTTGTCGCTGCGGCGCACGCCCGGCACGAACACCTGCGGGGTGATCGAAGCCGCGCGGACCGCGTCGAGCACGCCCCGTCCCTCACCCGGCGCGGGGTTCGAGGGACCCGGCGCGGAGTCCTTGTCCAGACAGCTCTGCAGCGCGTCGGTCTGCGGCACGATCTGCCCGTCGACCTGGTTGATGATCGCCTCCGCCCGCGGCGCGAAGAGCATCCCGGCGACCATCGCGCAGAGGAGCGCGACGAAGCGCGAGGCCGAGCGGTTCGTGGGGTGCGCGCTTAGCATATCGACCGAATGTCGCACCGACACGCTCCTCCTGCCAAGACGCTCCGCGTCCGCGCGCCCCCGGCGAGACCGAACACGCCGCCCCGACCTTGATCCCAAGGCCCCCTGGTCCCTATATTATCGGACGCATGAAAAAGAACCTTGCGCTGGTGTTCATGCTCTCTCTCGGCTGCGATCGCTTGCGCGATGCGCAGCCGACGGGCTTTCAGGGCGTGGTGGAGTTTGAGGAGCGCCGGGTGAGCTTCGAGGTCGGGGGGCGGATCGCTCGCCTGACCGTTCGCCGCGGCGCGACCCTTCGCGAGGGCGACGAGGTCTCGACCCTCGACCCGAGCGGCGCGCTGCCCGCGAGGGACGCGCGCCGGGCCGAGGTCGAGGCCGCTCGGGCGCGGGTCGCGCTGCTGCGGGCGGGGAGCCGCGCGTCCGACATCCGCGCGGCCAGCGCGCAGGTCACGGCGCTCGAGGCGGTCGAGGCGTCCATCGAGAGGAGCCTCGCGCGCGCTCAGGCGCTGGCCCGCTCTGGGGCGGGTCCCACGGCGCCGGTCGAGGACCTCGAGGGGCAGCGGGCCCGGGCGATCGCCGAGCACGCCGCGGCCGAGCAGCGTCTCCGCACCGTGCGCCAGGGCGCGCGCCCGCAGGAGGTGGCGGCGGCCGAGGCGCAGCTCCGCGCGGCCGAGAGCGGACTGGCCGCGGAGGAGCAGCGGCTGGCGCGCTTCACGGCGCGGGCGCCCGTGAGCGGGGTGGTGCTCGACGTGCTCGCCGAGCCGGGGGACGTGGTGTCGCCGGGCGCGCCGGTGATCACCCTCGCCGACACGGCCCGCCCCTACGTCGACGTGTTCGTGCCGCAGGGGGGCGTGGGCCGCGTTCGCCTCGGCGCGGCCGCGAGGGTGCGCGTCGACGGCGCGGCGAGCGCCCTGCCCGCGCGGGTCGAAGACATCGCCCGACAGACCGAATTCACCCCGCGGTTTCTCTTCAGCGAGCGCGAGCGACCCAACCTCGTGGTGCGGGTGCGGCTCCGGGTCGACGACCCGGGGCGCGCGCTCCGGGCGGGGGTTCCGGCCTTCGCGACGATCGAGGGGGCCTCGCCGTGACCGCCGACGCGGTGATCGAGACCCGCGGGCTGGGCCGGCGCTTCGGAGACTTCGTCGCCGTGCGCGACGTGAGCCTCTCGGTGCGCAGGGGCGAGATCTTCGGCGTGCTCGGGCCCAACGGCGCGGGCAAGAGCACCACGATCCGCATGCTCTGCGGCATCCTCGACCCCACGAGCGGCGACGGCACGGTGGTGGGCTTCGACGTGCGCCGCGACCCCGAGCGCATCAAGGAGCGCATCGGGTACATGACCCAGCGCTTCTCGCTCTACGAAGACCTCACGGTGATCGAGAACCTGTCGTTCTTCGCGGGGATCTACTCCCTCGCCGGGGCGAAGAAGCGCGCGCGCATCGCCGAGGTCCTCGAGCGCACGGGGCTGGGGCACCGCAGGGCGCAGATCGCCGGCACGCTGTCTGGCGGATGGAAGCAGCGGGTGGCCCTCGCCTGCGCGACGCTCCACGAGCCCCCGCTGCTCTTTCTCGACGAGCCCACGGCGGGCGTCGACCCCGTCTCGCGCCGCGACTTCTGGGACCAGATCCACCAGCTCGCCGCGTCTGGCACCACGGTGCTGGTGACCACGCACTACATGGACGAGGCCGAGCGCTGCCACCGCCTCGCCTTCATCTTTCGCGGCGCGCTCCTCGACGTGGGCACCCCCGAAGAGATCGTCGCGCGAAGGACGCTGCGCGTCTGCGAGCTCCACGTCGACGACGGCGTGCGCGCCGCCGAGGCCCTGCGCGCAGACCCCTCGGTCGAAGAGGTCGCCCACTACGGCCCGCTGCTGCGGGTGGCGACGCGGGGCGAAGGCGACCCCGAGCCCATGTGCCGCAGGCGCCTCGGCGACGCGGGCATCGAGCTCCACACGCTCCGCCACGCGCGCACCACGGTCGAGGACGCCTTCGTCTCGATGGTCCGCGACGACGAGCGGAGGGCCTCGGCGTGAAGGCCCTGATCCGCCTGCTGGCCATCGCGCGCAAGGAGCTGATCCAGCTGCGGCGAGACCGGCTCACCGGCGCGATGATGGTCGCGCTGCCGATCGCGCAGCTCCTGCTCTTCGGCTACGCGATCAACACCGACGTGCGCCTCGCGCCCACCGTCGTCCTCGACGAGGACCGCTCCGCGGCGTCGCGAGACTTCGTGCGGCGCATGGAGGCCACGGGCTTCTACCGCGTGGTCGGCGCGGCCGAGACCCGCGACGACGTCGCGCGGGCGCTGCGGCAGGGCGAGGCGAGGGTCGCCGTGGTGTTCCCCGCGGGGTACAGCCGCGAGCTCGCGCGGGGGCGCACCTCGAGCGTGCAGGTCATCGTCGACGGCAGCGACCCCCAGACCGTCGCGAGCGCCTTGAACACCGCCGCGGGCTGACCGCCGACCGCGGCGCGGCGATCGCCCTCGAGCGCCTCCAGCGCGCCGGGCTCCCCCCGGCGGCCCCGGCTCTCAGGCTCGAGACCAACACCTGGTACAACCCCGAGCAGCGCACCGCGGTCTTCGTCGTGCCGGGGCTCGTCGGGCTGATCCTCACGATGACCATGGTGATGCTCACGGCGATGGCCCTCGCCCGCGAGCGCGAGCGCGGCACCATGGAGCAGCTCATCGTGTCGCCCGTGCGCTCGGTCGAGCTGATCGTCGGCAAGATCGTGCCGTACATCGCCATCGGGTACGTGCAGATGACCCTGGTGTTCACCGTCGGGTCGCTGGTCTTTCGCGTGCCCATCGTCGGGTCGCTGGCGCTGGTCTACGCCATCGCCGCGCTGTTCATCGCCGCGAACCTCGCGCTCGGCCTGGCGTTCTCGGCGGTGGCGAAGACCCAGCAGCAGGCGATGCAGATGAGCTTCTTCTTCCTGCTCCCGAACATCCTGCTCTCGGGGTTCATGTTCCCGTGGGAGGCGATGCCAGGCCCCGCCAGGGTGATCTCGCAGGCGCTGCCGCTCACGCACTTTCTCCGCATCATTCGCGCGATCGTGCTGCGCGGCGCGGGCTGGGGCGACGTCAAGGGCGAGGTCGTCGCCCTCGCCGTCCTCGTCGCCGCCCTGGTCGCGATGTCGACGCTGCGCTTCAAGAAGAAGCTCTAGGAGCCGAGGGACCGATGGGTAGACCCAGGAGCGACATCGACGAGCGCGTGCTCCGCGCGGCGGGGCAGCGCTTCTTGAACGACGGCGTCGACGGCGCCTCGCTGAGGGAGATCGCGCGCGACGCGGGCACCTCCGTCGGCATGGTGACCTACTACTTCCCGACCAAGGACTCGCTCTTCGCCGCGGTGGTCGAGCGGGCCTACGCCGGCCTCCTCGATGACTTCGCCGCGGCCTTCGCGCCCGACGTCGACTTCGAGGCGCAGATCGCGCGGCTGCACCGCCGCGTCGCGGCGCTCACCGAGGAGGAGTTCCTCGTGATGCGCCTGGTGCTCCGCGAGCTGCTGCTGTCGTCACCCAGAACGCCCGCGCTCCTCGCGCGCTTCTCGCGCGGCCACATCCCCATCGTGCTGGGCTCGATGCAGCAGGCCTACGCCGACGGGGCGATCCGCGGCGAGCTCCCGCCGGCGGCGGTGGTCCTGTCGCTGCTCACGACCGCCCTGGGCGTGCAGATCGCCGCGCGCCTCGTGGCGGGCCTCGGCCACGAGCCCTTCGCAAACCTCGACCCGCTGCGGCTCGCCGACTCCGTGCGAGAGCTGCTCTTTCGCGGCCTCGCCCCCCGCGGCGGGCGCGACGCCCCCTAACCGCTCCCCGCGGGGCGCGTTCGCTGCGATACTCCCCCGCGGGACCCACGCATGGCCGACGTCGACACACCGATCTCTCGCGACGCCGCGTTGGCGCCGCGGCTCTCGAACCCCGGCGTCGAGCCCCCTCCCCCGAAGGCCCGCAGCGTGGGCCTCGAGACCGAGCCCCGCGTGTGGCTCTACCCCTTCCTGCTGCTCACCAGCGCGTCGGCGCTGGTGCTCATCCTCGGGCGGCTGCTCGACGCCGACGGGCGCGGCGGCACGTTCTACACGCTCGGCGAGCTCTTTCGCGGAAAGACCGCCGACCCCACCGAGCTCAACGCCAACATCGGCGCCATCGTCACGGGCATCCTCGGCGTCGCCATCAGCGTCGTGGCCATCATCGTCGAGCTCGCGTCGAACCGGTACACCCACCGCATCACCGGGCTGTTCTTTCGCGCGCCGGTGAACTTCGCCGTGCTCGGCATCTTCGTCGTCTCGGGCATCCAGGGCATGTGGGTGGCCTACGGCGTGCGCTCGGATTTCACCCCGGTCTGGGGCACCGCGCTCTCGATGGCGCTGATGAGCCTCTCGCTGCTCCTGCTGCTGCCGTACTTCGCCTTCGTCTTCGACTTTCTCGACCCGCTGCGCATCGTGGCGCGCATTCGGGCGGAGACCCTGGGGGTGATCACCCGCGGCCCGCGGCTGCTGCTGATGGCGCGGATGAACACCGAGGCCGTGCAGCGCACCGCCGCCGACGGCGCCGAGCAGCTCGCCGACGTGGTGCTCAACGCGATGTCGAACCACGACGGCACCATCGCCGTCGCCGCGGTCAACGCGCTGGGCGACCTCGCCCACGACTACTCGGAGTCGAAGGCGTCGCTGCCCCTCGACTTCTTCATCATCGCCGACGAGATCGCCGCGAACCCCGACTTCGTGTCGATGGCGCCCGAGGTGCTGCAGTCGGTCAGCGCCGACCGCACCTGGTTCGAGTTCAAGGTGCTGCGGCAGTACCAGCAGATCTACCAGAGCGCGCTGGGGTCGAACCGCGAGCTCTGCTACGTCGTCGCGATCCAGACGCGCTCCCTCGCGACGCACGCGCTCGAGATGCGCGACGAGCGCCTCGTCGACCTCTGCATCAAGTTCTTCAACACGTACTTTCGCGCCACGGTGAACGCGCGCGACGTGCGCACCGCGTACAACGTGTTCAACCAGTACCGGATCCTCGGCGAGGTGTGCATCCGCAAGGGCCTCGCGGCGCGCGCGCTCGAGGTCGCGAGGTACTTCAAGTACTACGGGCAGCTCGCGTTTCAGATGGAGCTCCCCTTCGTGCTCGAGACCGTGGCGCACGACCTCTGCACGCTCAACGAGCTGGCCTTCGACCTCTCGAGCGACGTGCGCGAGGCGCTGCTGCGGATCTTTCTCCAGGTCGACAAGGAGGGAGAGGGCGCCACGCAGGAGGCCTCGCTGCGCGGCGTGCGCAAGGCGCAGGTGAAGCTCGCGACGTACTACCTCGTGCACGACGACGAGGTCGCCGCCCGCAGGGTCTTCGACGACATGCGGCAGGAGCAGCCCGCGCGACTCGCGTCTATCCGCGACGAGCTGCTCGGGGTGACCTCGCCGCAGTTCTGGGAGATCACCGACCGCGGCAAGAACTTCGACTACATCCCGCCGGAGCGGAAGGAGAAGCTGCTGGTGTTCTTCGACTGGTTCACGCCGGCGCTGCCCCCGCCCCGGCTGGGGCGGGCGAGCGCGGCGCGGGCCGACGACGCGACGATCGAGCCGTAGCGCCGGCGTCGCGGGCGTCGGGGAGGTCGTCGTCGGCGTCGTCCATCGCGTGGGGGTCGATGGCCAGGGCCGCGGCGCGCTCAGAGGCGGCCCGCGCGGCGTCGCCGAGCTGGGCGTAGACCACGCTGGCGATAGCGTGGAGCTCCGCGGTGTTCCACTCCGTCAGCAGCGTCGCGTCGACGACGGCGCGGGCGTCGGCGTAGCGGCCGTTGCGGGTGAGCGCGCGGGCGTACCGCACCTGCGCCTCGCCGCCCGGGCGCGCGGCGCGGTCGAGGGTCGCGAGCTCGAGCGCGCGCGGGGGGTCGTGCTTGAGAAAGAACGCGATGGCGTGGCCCGCGGTCGCCTCGGGAAAGCGCGCCGCGCGGCGGTCATACACGGCCCGCGCCTCGCGCACGAGGGCCGCCGCGCGCGCGGTCTGGCCGCGCCTGGCCTCAAGGTCCGCGAGCTGGTCCATGAACTCGGGGTCGCCGGTGCGCGCGACGAGGTCGGCGTACATCAGCCGCGCCTCCTCGTGGCGCCCGAGCCACGCGAGCACCTCGGCGACGTGCTCCTCCAGGGCCCACGACCCCGGTCGCAGCCGCAGCGCGTCTCGAAAGCGCGCGAGGGCGTCGTCGAGGCGTCCGCGGTCGGTCTCCATCATCCCGCGCACCATGCGGAGCCACGCGCGGCTCTCCACGGGCTCCTCCTCGGCGAGGCGCTGGGCCTCGTCGAGGAGCGTGGTCGCGCGGTCGAAGTGGTTGGTCTTCCACTCGAGCTGCGCGAGCGCGACGACGCGGCTCACGCTGCGCCGCTGCGCGAGGAGGTCGAGGTACATGCGCCGGGCCTCGGGGTAGCGGCCGCTGTGGTACGCGACGTCGGCCCTGAGCGACGCGATGGCCTCGCGCTGCGGGGCCGAGACGATCACCCAGCGCTCGACCCGCGCGAGGTCCTCCTCGACGCGCAGCACGCGGTGCACGGCGTAGTTGAAGTTCGCGCGGGTGAGCAGCGGTCCGGCGCCGTCGGGGGCGCGCTGAAACGCGCGGGTCAGGGCGTCTTCGGCGCGTCCGTAGTCGTCGTAGTCGCCGCTGAGGCGGGCGCGCTGTAGGTAGAGGATCGCGGCGTGCTCGAGGTCGAGCCAGTTGTCGGCGCGGGCCGCGGCCATGCGCTCATGACCGCGCACCCGGTCGTCGATCTCGGCGATGCGACGATCGTGCGCGCTGGGGCGTCGCGCGGCGGGCCGGGGGTCAGCCGCGCGGGCCACGTCGGCCGCGGGGGCGCGCCGGGGCGTCGGTCGCGCGTCTCGTCGACACGCGAGCAGGCCCAGGGTCAGCAGGAGGAGGGGGCTACGCATGGGCGGGGGCCGAGGCCCCGCTCAGCGGTGCGCGGGCGCGAGGTAGGGGAAGGTCGTGAGGAACGCGACGTCGTTGCGCGGCGGGTTGAGCGGCAGGCCCGCGAGGGTCGTCGCGCTGCAGGTCCCCATGCCGCACGTGCCGCTGCCCAGGCGGAGGAACAGCACGCCGAGGGTCACGTCGATCACCGGGTCGCTCAGCAGACGCCCGTTGGGGAAGCCCGCGGCGACCGAGGTGTCGATGTTGATCACGTCGTTCGGCACGACGAGGCTGGCGACGGTGCGCCCGGGCGCGTACTCCTGGCCGAGGCACGACGGGAGGCCGTTGATCATCGTCGTCATCGAGCAGGGCGCGAGGCCGAGCTGGGTGAAGTCGTCGTCGAGGGCGCCGTGGAGGGCCGTGAGGGTCGTGATGAAATCGCCCGCGAAGGCCATGTCGCCCGCCGGGTCGGCGTCGTTGTACGCGTTCTTGCGGGCGGAGCCGACGAGCGCCGTCGACACCGCGGGCATGCCCATGCGGTCGACCCGACGGAACATCGTCGGCGGGTCGTTGCGGAAGTTCACGTTGCCGCAGACGCCGCCGCCGCTGGGGCCGGCGTGGGGGCAGTGCGTGCCGGGGTCACCCATCGCGGGGGAGCCGCCGTGGTACACGCGGCAGCCGAGGGTGTTGCCCGAGGTGTCGCCGGTCATGCCCGCGGGCCACATGGCCTGCGTGCAGTACGCGTTGCACTCGTTCATGTCGGCGTACTGCGCGTTGGCGCCGGTGCAGTTCATCATCGTCTGCGTGCAGTACGCGAGGCAGCTCGCGCTCACGCCGGCGTCGGTGGCGACGGGCACGTCGGTGGGCGCGGGCACGTCGGTGGGCGCGGGCACGTCGGTGGCGACGGGCACGTCGGTGGGCGCGGGCACGTCGGTGGCGACGGGCACGTCGGTGGGCGCAGGCGCGTCGGTGGCCGGCGCGTCGGCGGCCGGCGCGTCGGTGGCCTGCACGTCGGTGGCGACGGCGGCGTCTTGCGCGGGGGCGGGGTCGCTGCTGCAGCCGACCACGAAGGCCGAGGCGCTGACGACGGCGGAGAGGATCCAGTAGTTGCGATTCATCTTGATCTCCCGCTCCTTCACGAGCCGATGCGCGAGGTGGTGGCCCAGACCTTGAGCGTCGTGGTCCCCATGCCCTGGACCGCGCTCACCGGGACCTCGACGACGATCGCGGAGGAGTTCTTCCCCGCGAAGAAGTCACGGTCGCTGGTCATACGAACGCCCATGCCCGCGGGGGCCGTGCCAGCCATCGCGAGGGTCTCGCGAAAGCCCTGGAGGTCGAAGAAGAACGCGTCGTCGCGGAGGCCGACGAAGGTCTGCACCGCGCCGTAGGTGCGCTGGTGCTCGACCGGCGCGATCTGCGCGCCGCTGACGCCGGGGAGCCCCTCCCAGCGGACGAAGCAGTTGCGGTTGGTCGAGTCGGTCGCGAAGCGCGCCGTGATCGTGTGCTCGGGCAGCGCGTCGCCGGTGTTGTCGATGTGAATCGAGTACAGCACGTCGCGGTCGCACGGCACCGCCTGCGTGGGAGACGGCGCGACCGGACCCGCGTACGAGAGCACCATCACCAGGGACTGCGAGGTCCCCGTGCCGCGGTGCCAGGCGAAGAGGTCGGCGATGTCTGCGTTGCGGTCGGCCGCCATGCTCGAGGCGGGGTCGGTGCGAGCCGGGGGATCGAGGTGGTCCGCCGCGTGGCTGCGGCTGCCCCGAATCGCAAGCCCGCCCGCGGTGGCGAGGCCGGCTGCGACCACGAGGGCCAATGTTCGACGACGATTCATCAACAACTCCATGTTGTGAGGTGAAAGCTTGCGGGCGCAGTCGCCAGACACCACCCGCAGGGGGCTCTACGACTGCCAGTCCGCCTCTGGATGTGACTGATCGCACGGGTCGGCGAAGAATGCACGTTGTTCGCCGTCACACGTCCCGGCGGATCGTGACACGAGCTGCGGGGGCGTTCACGCTTCGTGCGGTGAGTGCGAAGGGGCGGCTCAGGGCTCAGCCCTCGTGGTGCCCGCCGCTCTTGCGGAGAAAGGCCGGGAGGTCCCACTCGTCGTCGCGAAAGTCGGCGGTGGGGGCGTTGGACGGGGGCCGACGGCTCTGCGGGCCGGGCTGCGAGGGGGCCGGGACGCTGCCCCGGGTGCGACCTTCGCCCACCGCCATCTGCTTCGGGATCGACGGCAGCTGCATCGCTCCGGTCATCTTCGGGCCGGCGTAGCTGGGGTTGTGCATCCGCCCCCCGTTCATCGTCATGGGGTTCAGGATCTGGTTCGACACCTGCGCGACCCTGGCCTCGACGTTGTGCTCGCTGCGGCCGAAGCCCGTCGCGATGACGGTCACCTTGATCATGTCCCGCATGTCGGGGTTGATCACGGCGCCGAAGATGATGTTCGCGTCCTCGTGGGCCTCGTCCATGATCAGCGTGGCGGCCTCGTTGACCTCCTGCAGCCGCATGTCCGGCCCGCCCATGAAGTTCAGGAGGATCCCGGTCGCGCCCTGCACCGACATGTTGTCGAGCAGCGGCGAGTTGATCGCGGCGTGCGCGGCGTCGATGGCCCGGCGGTCGCCGCGGCCGTAGCCGATGCCCATGAGCGCCATGCCCATGCTCGACATGATGGTCTTCACGTCGGCGAAATCGACGTTCACCACGCCGTTCTGCTGGATGAGGTCAGAGATCCCCTGCACCGCGTTCACCAGCACCTCGTCGGCCTTGCGAAACGAGTCCGCGAAGGTGAGCGTGGCGTCTTCGAGGGTGAGCAGCTTGCCGTTGGGGATGGTGATCAGCGTGTCGACGTGGTTGGCCAGCTCCTCGAGGCCGAGGTCGGCGAACTTCGAGCGGCGACGGCCCTCGAAGGGAAAGGGCTTCGAGACCACGCCCACGGTGAGCGCGCCGAGGTCCCGCGCGACCTGCGCGATGACCGGCGCCGCGCCGGTGCCCGTGCCGCCGCCCATGCCCGCGGTCACGAAGACCATGTCGGCGCCCTGGAGGTGCTCCTGAATGAGCTGGATGTCCTCCATCGCGGCCTTCTTGCCCACCTCGGGGCTGGCGCCGGCGCCGAGGCCCTTGGTGAGCGAGCGACCGAGCTGAATCTTGAGGTCGGCGGGGTTGGCGTTGAGCGCCTGCACGTCGGTGTTGGCGACCACGAACTCCACGTCCGCGACGCCGGCCTCGATCATGTTGCGAATCGCGTTGCCGCCCGCGCCGCCGACGCCCACCACCTTGATGCGCGCCGCTGCGAAATTACCTTCGTCACCGAGATCAAACGAGAGACCCATGGAATCCTCCCACTGCTTTCTGCGCGGCGTCGGGAGCCATCACCTCCGTGCGCCGCAGACCGTTCAGACCACTTCTTTCAACCAGCCCATGAACCGAGCCCAGAAGCCCGCGTGGGTCTCGCCCGCGCGCATCAGCCCCGGACCCTTCATCTCTCGCGCGTCCTCCGGCATCCGGGGGACCGTCACCGGCCGCTCGGCGCCGTACTTCAACAGCCCCACCGCGGTCGCCATCGCCGGGCTGCGGACCATCTCCACCATCCCGCCGACCCCCGTGGGCAGGCCCTTGCGAATCGGCAGCTCGAGCACCTGCTCGGCGAGCTCCGCGGTCGCCTCGAGCTGCGACGCGCCGCCCGTCACCACCACGCCCGCGCCGACGCGCTCGTAGTAGCCGCTCTCCTCGAGCACCCGGCGCACGAGCTGAAAGATCTCCTCCATGCGCGGCTCGATGATCGACGCGAGGTACATCCGCGGGATCTGCCGCGCCGAGCGGCCGCCCACCCCCGGCACCTCGATGGAGTCTTCGGGGTCGGCGAGGCTCGCCAGGGCGCAGCCGTGCCGCACCTTGATCCGCTCGGCCTCGTTGATCGGCGTGCGGAGCCCCTGCGCGATGTCGCTCGTGAGCAGCATCCCCCCGATGGGGATGACCGCCGTGTGCACCAGCGCCCCGCTCACGTACACCACCACGTCGGTGGTGCCGCCGCCGATGTCGACCAGCACGACGCCGATCTCCTTCTCGTCCTCGGTGAGCACGGCCTCGGCGCTCGCCAGGGGCTCGAGCACCAGCTCGGCGACGTGGAGGCCGCAGCGCTCGGCGCACTTGCGCACGTTCTGCACGCTGGGCGCCGCGGCGGTCACCAGGTGCACCCGCGCCTCCATGCGAACGCCCGACATGCCCACGGGCTCGCGCACGCCGTCTTGCAGGTCGACGATGTACTCCTGCGGGAGCACGTGGAGCACCTCGCGGTCGGCGGGCATCGAGATGCGCCGCGCCTGATCGAGCACGCGCTCGACGTCCTCCGACGCCACCTCGTGGTTCGTGATCGCCACGATGCCGTGCGAGTTCACGCCGCGCACGTGCGAGCCCGCGACGCCCACGAACACGGTCGCGATCTCGACGCCCGCGACGTTGCCCGCCTGCTCCACCGCCTCGCGGATGGACCCGACGGTGCTCTCGATGTTCACCACGACGCCCTTGCGAAGACCCTTCGACTTCGCTTGACCGACCCCCGTGATGTTGATGCCGTCGTGGTCGACTTCCCCCACGACCGCGCAGGTCTTGGTGGTGCCGATGTCGAGTCCGACGATGATGTCTCCGGGTTTTGCCATGACCGATGCCGGGCGATGCCACAGGGTCCCGGACCGCCCCAAAATCTCCGCAGAGATTTTCTCGCGCGCCCCGTCGATTCAGGCCCCGCCGCTCGGCGCTCGCCGCCGCCGGCCCGCACACTGAACGCATGAGCCCGAGTCACGAGAGCGCGGCCTCGGCGCGCCCCGGCTCCGCCCGCGTCAGCCCTGCTGCGGCGGTCGCGCGGGGCCCTGCGGCGGCGACTGCGCCAGGCCCGACTGCCGCGGCCGCACCGTCGTGCGCTCGGGGTGTCGCTCGCCCTCGAGGTGCACCTCCGCCGCGGTCAGGCCCCGGCGACGGAGCTCGGCCTGCACGATGCGCAGGCGCGTGAGCTTAGCCCGGTAGGCGCCGCGGCCGAGCCACACGTAGGTCCCGTCCATCAGCACAGAGAGCTCGCCGGTGGCCTCGCGGTGCACCTCGTCGACGTGGCTGCGCGAGCCCACCGAGGTCGCGGCGACATCGGCGAGGACCGCCAGCGCGTCGAGCACGGCGGCGCGCGCGCCGAGGGGATCCACCGAGTAGAGCGCCCGCGTGACGCCGGTGATCACCGGCAGGTCGGTGGGGTCGCCCACCGCCACGCGCTTGAAGACCTCGCCGTCCTCCGCGACGAGGTACAGCCCGCCCGCGGAGAGCACCGCCGCGGGGCGCCGCTCCTCGACCCGGATGTGCACGAGGTCAGGCAGCCGCCGGTCCACGTGCGCGCGCGCGACCCAGGGGAGCCGCTGAATGGCCCGCGCCGCGGCGTCGCCGTCGATCGACAGCACGTTGCGCCCCGGCCGCACCCCCGCCGCGCGCAGCACCTCGTCGCGGGTGGTGTACGCGAGGCCCTCGACGCGAATGTCCCTCGCGCCGAAGCGCGGCGTGGTCACCAGCCAGCGGTGCGCGTAGCGCCCGCCGATCAGCGAGCCCAGCAGCGCGGCCACCAGCGAGAGCACCGAGAGCACGCGCTTCGCTTGCGTGCGGAGCCGCAGCAGCCTCGACGAGCGCCCGCGCACCACGGCCCGGCCCTTGGGCGGCGCCTCGACCGCGGGGGGAGGCGTCGTGCGGCGGTTCATCGTCCGGCGAGGGGAGGGCCCCTTGGGCGGCGCGGAGGGCATGTCCGGCGCGATATCATCGCCGACCTCGGGGGGTGAAAATCCTTGCCGCCGGAGGGTCGCGACGACGCCCCCACAGCCCTTGCGTCGGATCTCCCCAAGGCGGAGGCTGGTACAGACCTCCAAGGAACCGCCATGCGCCCAAGAAGCCCCAAGCCCGCCACGTCGTCGTCGCCCCTGCCCTCGCTCGTGACGCTGCTCGCGGGCGTCGCCGCCGTCGAGGGCTGCGCGCCCGTCACCTGCGGCAACGAGCGCGTCGATGAGCTTGCCGCGCACGGCCCGAGGAGCACCGACGCGCTGCGCCGCGGGGAGCTCCGCGACGGTCTCCGCGAGGTCGCCGTCGCCGTCGGGCTCCTCCCTCACGGCGCGACCCGCATCGACACGGTGACCCCCGGCGGCGCGCCGCCCCCCATCACGGTCACCCCCGTGCCCGAGCCCGCGCCCCAGCCGCCTGGCGGCATTCGCGCGGCGGCGCCCGCGCCGATCGAGCCCCCGTCCGAGGGCGGGATGCGCGAGGTCAGCCCCACGCCTCCCGTCGAGCCCGCGGCGCGGCCCGACTCGCAGCGCTAGCGCGCCCGCCCGGCCGCGATCGCCGCGGCGCCCTTGAGCCCCAGCGACTCGTCGGTGACGACGTGCACCGGCACCGACTCCGCGATGCCTCGCATCCGCCCTTTGTCGTGAAATCCTCGAAGAAATGAGCCTCCGGCGAGCAGCGGCAGGAGCTTCGCCGCGATGCCTCCGGCGAGGTAGAGCCCGCCGCGCGCGAGCACGCGGAGCGCGGCGTTGCCGGCCTCGGCGCCGTAGGCTTCGAGAAAGAGGTCTACGGCCTCGGCGCAGAGCGGGTCGTCGCCCGCCAGCGCGTGCGCGCCGATGACCGCGCCGGGGTCTCCCTGCGCGAGCTCCCGGGCGACCTGCGGCGACTCGCGCCCGGGCGTCGTCGACGCGAGGTGGCGGTAGACCTCCGCCAGGCCCACGCCCGACACCACGCGCTCCCACGACACGCGCCCGTGCCGCGCGCGCAGCGCAGCGACGAGCAGGTCTTCACGCGCGCTGCGCGCCGCGAAATCGGCGTGGCCGCCCTCCCCCGGCACGCAGACCCAGCGCCCGTCGACGGGGACCAGCAGCGCCTCGCCCAGCCCCGTGCCCGCGCCGATGACCACCCGCGGCGCGTCGAGCCGAGGCGCGCCCGCTTGCACCGTCACCAGGTCGGCGGGCGAGAGCGTCGCGACGCCCGAGGCCGCGGCGTAGAAGTCGTTGACCAGCCTGGCGCCCTGCACCCCCATCGCCTCGCCGACGCCGAGCTCGTCGAGGGTCCACGGGAGGTTCGTCGCGCGGCACACGCCGTCTTCGACGGGGCCCGCGACGCCGAGGCACGCCCCGGTCGCCCCGCGCAGGTCGACCTCGGCGGCGAAGGCGCGGAGCATGTCTTCGACGCGGGCGTAGCCCTGGCTCTCGTAGCGACGCTGGTCGAGGGACCGGACTCCGGCGTCGCTCACCTCGCAGAGCGCGAGGAGGGTCTTGGTGCCTCCGACGTCCCCAGCGATGACGCGCATGGCCCGAGTCAGTACGACGAGAGGCCCACGGGGGCCAGCGGGAACGTCGCGGGCGCGCCCTCGAGGGCGCCCTTCGCGAGGGGGTGGCCCTCACGCACGAGGACCAGCCAGATGCCCACCACCGCGAGCTCGTCGACGGACATCGAGGCGAAGGGCTCGGCGAGCTCGCCGCGCACGCCCTCGACGGCGCCGCGGGGGAGCAGGCGCGCCGCGCTGAAGTGCACCACCGCGAACCCGTGACGCCGGGCGAGGTCGAGGTAGGCGCGGGCGCGGAGCCGGTTGGGCTCGCCCGTGTTCGAGGTCATCGCGTCCCACTCCGGAACCGAGAACCGAAGAAAATCCAGGTCGTTGACGAGCTGAAACCCGTGGCTCCGCAGGTCGACCTTGTGGATCATCACGGCGTCGTCGGTGGTCGCCTCGCGGAGCCCCGCGAAGAGCCCCTCGAGGTCGCGCACGTGCTCGAGCACCGCGCGGGAGATCACCAGGTCGGCGGGCTTGCCGAGCGCCGCGAGCTCGCGGGGGTCGCGGTGCATCGTCGTGTCGGCGAGGAGCCTCGCCGCGGTCTCGAAGCTGGGATCGAGGCCGGCCTTCTCGAGGAGCGGGCGGTAGATCGGCGCGAGGCGGGACTCGCTGTCGGTGATGACGTCGAAGCGGTCGGCGCCGGACCACGAGCGCGCGCCGCGCGAGAGCGCGAGGAGGGCGACGGCGCGGGTGTTCCCTGGGCCGAGCTCGAGCACCCGCCGGTCGCGAAAGAGCGCCCTCGGGTCGTCGACCACGCCCGCGTGCGCCGCGATGAACTCGTAGTCATCGACGACGGCGTCGAAGTACCTCGCGCCGGCGTCGCCCTCGAGGCCCCGTCCCCGTCCTCCGACGTTGGTGACGCGCATGAGGGCGTCGCCGAGGTCGGGCGCGCGCCCGAAGAGCGTGTTGCGCGCATGGAGGTAGGCACGAACGCCGACCATCCAGGTCCGCGTGACGATCGTCCGACGAAGCACCGCGGGCGTATACCCGAAAGAATACGGCTCCGTCGACCGTTGACCCCGAAGGTCGTTGGGGGAGAAGTCTCTGCGCCCCCGGAGACCCCCTGATGCCCACCGCCCACGACCTCGCAGCGCTCCTCCGCCCCGAACTGGCCTCCCTCAAGGCCTACCTCCCGCACGCCGCCCCCGAGGGCGCGGTGCGCCTCGACGCCAACGAGTCGCCCTACGGCCTGGCCCCCGAGGTCCTCCGCGAGCTCCTGGCGCGGGCGGCCGAGGGGCTGAGCCTCAACCGCTACCCCGACCCTGGCTGCGTCGCGCTGCGCGAGGCCATCGCCGCGCGCGCGGGCTGCTCCCTCGACGAGGTGGTGGTGGGCAACGGCACCGACGAGGTCATCGCCCTGATCCTCTGCGCGCTCTCTCGCCCTCGCGAGGGCGCCGCGCGGGCGACCACGCTCTACCCGTGGCCCTCGTTCGTGATGTACCGCCTCTCGGCGCTCGCCCAGGGCGTCGACCCCGTCGCCGTCGACCTCGACGCGTCGTGGGACCTCGACGTCGACGCGATGCGCGAGGCCCACGCGCGAGCCCGGCCCAACGTGGTCTTTCTCCCGTCGCCCAACAACCCCACGGGCAACCGCTACCGCGACGACCGGGTGCGCGAGGTCGTTCGGCGCTGCGACGACGCGCTGGTGCTCCTCGACGAGGCCTACGGCGCCTTCGCCGACGGCCGCTACGACGACCTGCGCCGCGGCGAGGGGCACGTCGGCCAGCTCCAGACGCTCTCGAAGATCGGCTTCGCGGCGATCCGCTGCGGCTGGGCGATCCTCCCCGCCGCGATCGCCGCCGAGGTGAACAAGGTCCGCCAGCCCTACAACGTCGACGCGCTCACGCAGCGCGTCGCGGTCGAGGCCCTGACGCGCTTCGACCCCTGGGTCACGCGCTCGGTCGAGCGGGTGCGCGAGGCGCGGGTCGAGCTCAGCGCGCGGCTCGCGACGATCGACGGCGTCGAGGTCACGCCGAGCGAGGCGAACTTTCTCTGGGTGCGCGTGCCCGACGCGGCGGCGACGCACGCGGCGATGCTCCGGCGGGGCGTGCTCGTGCGGTCGTTTCACGCGCAGGGCGGCCGCATGACCCGGCAGCTCCGGATCACCGTGGGCACCGACGACGAGAACGAGCGGCTCGTCGCGGCGCTGCGCGCGTCGATCTGACGCGCGCGTTGCGGTGAGGTCCCCCCGCGCGCTACGAGGTGCGCCGGAGGATCGCGAACGTGGACCGAGCAGACGACCGCCCCTGGAGCCGCACGGCCCCAGCGCAGCGTTGGGACTACATCATCGTCGGCTCGGGCATGGGGGGCATGACCACCGCGGCGATCCTCGCGAAGCTGGGCAAGCGCGTGCTGGTGCTGGAGCGACACTACGTCCCCGGCGGCTTCACCCACGCCTTCAAGCGCAAGCGCTGGCACTGGGACGTGGGCGTGCACGCCATCGGCGAGGTGACCCGCCGCGACGTGGTCGGGCGCATCCTCGCCGACCTCGCGGGCGACCGCCTGCAGTGGGCCTCGCTCGGCGCCGAGTACGAGCACTTCGAGTACCCCGGCGGGTTCAAGATCGCCTTCCCCGACAACCAGCGGCAGTACCGCGAGAACCTCTACGCGGCCTTCCCCGACGAGCGCGAGACCATCGACCGGTACTTCGCCGAGGTGCGCCGCGCGGTCACCTCGATGGGCGGGTACTACCTCTCGCGCGTGCTGCCGGAGTCGCTCGGCACCGCGCTGTCGCCGCTGTTGATGCGATCGGCGTCGAAGTACACCGACCGCACCCTCGCCGAGGTGCTCGACGGGCTCACCAAGAACCCGAAGCTTAGGACCGTGCTCGCCGGTCAGTGGGGCTACTACGGCTCGCCGCCGAGCCAGGGGTCCTTCGCGATCCACGCCGGCGTGGTGCACCACTTCTTTCACGGCGCGCACTACCCCGTGGGCGGCGCGGGCAACATCGCCCGCGCCCTGCTGCGCACCGTGGCCGACGCCGGGGGCTGGACGCGCATCCGCGCCGAGGTCGACCAGGTTCTCATCGAGGGCGGCGCCGCCGTCGGCGTGCGGATGAAGGACGGAGAAGAGATCCGCGCCGGCCGGGTGGTGTGCGCGACCAACGCGCGGGTCACCGCGGAGCAGTTGATTCCGCCGGAGCACCTCCCGCGGGCGTGGTCCGACGCGGTGCGGTCGATGCCGCCCTCGCCCGCGCACCTGTGCCTCTACATGGGCTTCGAGGGTGACATCACGAAGGAGGGCGCGGGCGCCGCCAACCAGTGGTTCTGGGAGACCTGGGACCCCGAGCTCACCGACTGGGACTTCGCCACGCCGGGCACGCCCCCGCCGCTGCTCTACACCTCGTACCCCTCGCTCAAAGACCCCGCGCACGACCCGGGTCCCTCGCAGCTCCACACCGGCGAGATCGTGACCTTCGTGCCCTACGACGCCTTCGAGCGCTGGCGCGGCACCCCCTGGATGAAGCGCGGCGCCGAGTACGAGGCCCTCAAAGAGGACCTGAAATCCAGGCTCCTCGCGCAGTTCTTCAAGCACCGGCCGGGCCTCGAGCCCCTGCTCCGCCACGCCGAGCTCTCGACGCCGCTGACCACCGAGCACTTCGCCAACCCCGCCGCGGGCGGGATCTACGGCGTGGTCTCGACCCCGGCGCGCTACCGCAACCCCTGGCTGCGGCCGCGCACGCCCATTCGCAACCTCTTCTTGTCAGGGTGTGACGTGGGCGCGGCGGGGGTGATCGGCGCCTTCGCCGGCGGGCTCTTCTGCGCGCTCTCGGCGGAGCCCGCGGGGGTGGTCCCGTACCTGCTGCCGATCGTGGCGAAGCGCTGAGCGGGGGTCAGCGCGCGCGGCGAAAGGTGTAGTGCGGCGTGATGGTGAGACCGGCGAACATCGTCGGCGAGACGCCCACCGTGAGGGTGTCTCCGTCGACCGCGTAGCGCACGCTCGAGACCGGGCTCGCGCCGCAGGTCGAGGTGATCGCGAGGGGTGAGGTCGAGCCGGTGAAGGTGCCCGCGAAGCTCGCGGGGATGTCCCGCGCGATGCGCAGGCCGCCCGTGATCACCAGGTTCAGCCGGGTCACGAAGTCGGCGTTCAAGCGACCGGGGCCCGTCCAGAGCTGGCCGCGGGCGGAGATGGCCGACTCGTCGAGGTTCAGGGTCATGCCCGAGACCATCGCGCTGTTGAGGTACCAGGTCGCGCCGCTGAGCTCCCACCGCGCCTCGGGAATCTCACCGCCCGCGAGCTCAGGCGCGGGCTGCACCAGCACCCGGCCCGGGGCCACCGGGATGTCGGTCGGCGCCGCGGGGAGCGCGCAGGTGCCAGGGGTGTACGGGAGCTCCGTCGAGCCCGTGGTGGCCTGGTCGCAGTACCGCTCGGTGGGCGCGGGGGTGACGTAGGCGAAGTTGAAGCACATCTCATCGGCGGTGCCGGTGCCGCTACGCACGGTGGAGGCCGTGGTGTTGTTGAAGAGGCAGCGGGTCACGATGCGGTCGCCCGGCTGCACCTGCGTGCCGAAGTCGTAGAAGAGCTGCGACTCGAACTGCCAGCCCTGCAGCGAGATCATGCTCTCGCGGGTGCCGTTGGCGCGCACCAGGTCCTGAGTGAACTCGGCGCCGATCTGGTGCATGTGGGGCATGCCCGCGAGGACGCGCGAGGGCGACGAGAAGGTGCAGCCGCTCTCGGCCGCGCCCATCGAGCGCGCGGGGACCTGAAAGCCCACCGGCCCGATCGCCACCATGCCGTACTCGGTGCCCTCGGGGGCCGAGTGGTACATCCGCACGCCGGAGTCGTCGCGCACGCCCTCCAGGCCCTGCCCGTTGTTGTAGTGGATCTGCATGATCACCCGCTGGCCAGGGGTGATGCGCAGGCCCCCGTCGGGGAACTCGAAGGCCGACTGCCCGGGCGCCCAGGCGTAGAGGTAATCGCTCCCCGAGGGCATGCTGCTGCACTCGAAGGGCTCGGTGGGCGCCGTGCGCTGCGTGTCTCGCAGGAGCACGACGTGGTGCAGCACCTCGGTGCGGTCGGCCCTGAGCTCGAAGCGGCGGATGAAGCGATCCGCCGTGCCCGGGAACGCGAAGCTGAAGCACTGGTAGCGGTCGCGCACCGTGGGCGCCACCGAGTAGCCGCCCGCGGTGATGTTCCACTGCTCCATGCCCGCGGGGGCGTTCTCGGGCGCGCGAAACACCGGGCGAGACGCGCGCAGCCCCTGCCCCGCGGGGGGCGTCTGCGCGCCGCAGCTCGCCCACTGCACGATCTCTTGCGCCGCCTCGTCGGTGGGCGCGGGCGTGCCCGCCGGGGGCATGGTGCCCGCCATCAGCCGCGCGACGATGCGGTCGACGGGGCGACCGTCGGCGCGCGGGCGCAGGATGAAGTCGTAGTCGAGCAGGGAGTACGGCGCGCCGTACGAGGGCGAGGCGCCGTGGCACGAGCCGCACTGCCGGTCGACCACCGCGCGCACCCGCGCGTCCCACGCCGCCCGGTCGGGCGCGCACCCGCCGACGTCGCTCGGCGCCGAGGCGTCGGCCGCGGCGGGGGTCGTGCTCGACGAGCACGAGATCAGCAGGGATGAGAGCGCGAACAGCGGGGCAGAGTAGCGCGGAGACATCGCCGGGAGTGTAAGCCCCCAGCGCCCCGCGCTGGAACCCGTGCGACGCGAATCCCGCACTCTCAGCGGATCTTGACGGCGCCCAGGTGCAGCGAGGTCATGCGCGGCACCTTCACCCGAACGTACCTCGCCTCGGTGCGCGGGAAGAGCGCGGTGTAGAAATAGAAGGGCTCGACGCGGCGGCCCACCTCGCGCCAATCGCGCTGCGCGCCAGCGACTTCGACCACGAGGGGCACCGCCCAGTCCTGGCAGCAGTCGAGGCGGTTCTGCACCGTGACCGCCTCGATCGAGCGGCTCGCGCCGAGGTCGAATTCGATCCACGGCTCGGGCTCGACCTGGGTCTGGAAGAAGAAGTTCCCCTCGCCCTCGCGGGGGTGAAAGCCGACGCCCTCGCGGGGCAGCGCGCCCATGGCCGTGCTCGCGCGCCAATGGGCGGACGGCGCGAGGTCGGGCTTGAGCGCGCGCCGCACCCCCGGGCCGAGCAGCGCCGCCGCGGCGAGGCTCAGCGCCAGGAGCGTGAGCCGCGTCGCGCGCTGGCGCCCGCGCTCACGGTCCGTAGCCTCGCGCGTGAGCGTCGACTCGAGCGCCCGCCGCACGAAGCCGCGCGCCACCGTGGCGTGCTCGAGGAGCGCGCCCTCGCCCTCGGCGGCGAGCTCGCGGAGCTCGGCCGCGACGAGCGCGCGGCGGCACCGGGCGAGCTCGCCCGCGTCGCCCGCGAGGGCCTCGGCGCGGGGGTCGTCGAAGAGCGCGTCGACCGAGTCGACCCCCAGCGCGTCGGGCGCGCCCACCGCGAGCGCCGCGCGGAAGTTCGCGAGGGCGGCGAGGCGAGCGGCGCTCGCGTCCCCCGCGTCGTCGCCGAGGTCGCCGTCGAGGCCGCGCTCGCCGAGGGCGACGAGGGCCCTCGCGGCGCGCGCGCGGGCGCGGGCCGGAGGCTCGAGGGGCGCGACCTCGGCGGGGCGGGGCACGAGGAACCAGCGCACGATCCGAAGCGGCAGGGGGGGTGTGGTCTCAGAGAGCTCCATCGGCAGCCTTTCAGCGCGCGGACCATATCCCCATTGCCCGGCCTCGCGCATCGCCCTTGACCGCGGGGCGGTGATGGACGCTTGATGCGCCGCTCGCATGGGCTGGTTCGTCTGGATCTTCGAGAGCGCGCTTGTGATGGCGGCGAGCTACGCCGCGGCGGTCGCGGTGTACCCCGACCGGGGCGCCCTAGAGCGCTTCGTCGCGGCGTTTCTCTTCGACACCACGCTGATCCTCGTGGCGCTGCACCTCACGGGCTTCGCGCACCGGCTCGAGCCCGTGACCCTCGCGCTGACGGCGACGGCCCTGAGCGCGGCGACCCTCGCGGCGGCGCGGCGGGCGGTCGGCGACGCGGTCATCGCCCGCTGCGCGCGTGAAGACCTGCGCGCGCCCCTGCGCCTCGCGAGGGACGCCTGGCGCGAGCGGGAGATCGCCGTCGGGGTCTTCGTGCCCGCCGCGCTGGCCTTCGGCACCTGCGCGCTGATGATCTACTTCTACCGCTCGTGGACCTGGGACCCGGCCTGGTACCACGTCCCCGAGACCAGCTACGCGATCCAGGAGCGCTCCCTCGACTGGATCAGCACGCCCAACGTCTGGACCCAGGCGAACCCGCGCAACGTCGAGATCCTCGCGGTCTGGAACTGCATCTTTCCCAAGGACAACCGCCTCGACGACAGCGCGCAGCTGCCCTTCCTGCTCCTGGGCGCCGCGGTGGTCGCGCTCTGGTGCCGCCGCGTGGGCGCGTCGCGGCCCTTCGCCGCCGCCATGGGCGCGACGTGGATCGCGCTGCCCCCGGTGTTTCTCCAGGCCCACTCCACCCACGTCGACGTGGCGTGGAACGCGATCTTCACCGCCGCGGTGTACTACACGATCGCGAAGCCCGAGCGCCGCGACCGGTGGATGATGTTCCTGTGCTGGGGGCTGTTCCTCGGCACGAAGTACACCGCGCTGTTTCACCTCGCGCTCTGGGCGCCGTGGCTCCTCGCGCGGGCCGTGGTCGAGCTGCGCGCGGCGCCCGAAGGCAAGCGCTGGAGGCTCTTCGGAGACATCGCCGCGTCGGCCTCCCTCGGGCCCATCCTCGGGCTCTGGAAGCACGCGCAGAACTTCATCCACACCGGGAACCCGATGTTCCCCTTCGACGTGAAGATCCGCGCGCTGGGCATTCACCTCCCGGGGCCGAGCGACCCCGGCCAGGAGTACGGCAGCGGACCCGACCAGAGCCCGACCTTCTTCGGCGCCCCCAACGCCGCGCGCGAGCTCATCACGTCGTGGTTCGACAGCAACCCCTTCTACTCCCCCGACGTGCGCTCGGGCGGCTTCGGGCCGGTCTTTCGCTGGCTGCTCCTCTTCGCCGTCATCGCCCTCGCCCTCGACCTGATCCGCGGGCGCAATTGGCGCCGCGGCGCGATCCCCCTGCTGCTCTTCGTCGAGGCGCTGCAGGTGCCCGTGCCGTACATGACCCGCTTCATCCTGTCGGCGGGGTGCGCGTCGCTCGTGGCCCTCGCCATCGTGTACACCGACGTTCGCCCTCGGCTGCCCCGCGCGCTCATCGCCGCGGCCCTCGTCGCGCTCACCTGGCACGGGTGGACCGAGGCGTACCGCGGGTTCATCGTGCACCCGCGCTACTGGGAGCGGGCGCGGAGCGCCAGCGTGGTCGAGCGCGCTGCGCTGCAGATCGACGTGTTCCTCTGGCCGACCCGCTGGGGCCTCGCGCGGGAGCGCGAGCTGCGCCCCGGCGACGTCTTCGCCTACGACGAGTCTGTGCACTTCCTGCAAGACCTCTTCAACCACGACTACAGCACCCGGGTGATCTACGTGAGCAGCGCGAACCCGGCGGCGTTCGTCGCGCGCGTGCGGGCGCTGCGGGCGCGGTGGGTCGGCGTCGCGAACGGCAGCGCGGCCGCGCGCGCCCTCGCCGCGCAGGGCGCCGAGTTCTTGTTCGTCGCGCCCTTCTCGAACATGGCCGTCTACCGCGCGCTCCCCGCGCGGCGATGAGGTCGCCGACGAGCGAGGGAGGGCGCCCGATCCGCTCCCTCGCGGCCTGCCTCGCGGTCGCCCTCGCCGCGCGCCTCGCCGTCATCCTCGCCTGGCCCTGCGAGCCCGCGTGGGACGGCCACTACTACGCCCGCCTCGCCGCCCGCCTCGCCGCGGGGCAGGGCTACACCGACGCCCGCCCCTGGGGCGCAGAGGCCACCGCGTTCTGGCCGCCGGGGCTCCCCTTCGCCCTCGCCCCGCTGCTCCGCCTCGGCGCCTCCCCGCGCGTCGCCGCGGCCTGCGTGAACCTCTCCGCGGCCGCCCTGGCCTGCGCCGCGGTGCACCACGCCGCCGCGAGGCGCGACGGCCCCGAGGCCGGCGCCCGCGCGGCCATGATCTACGCCCTCTACCCAGGGCTTGTGCTGTGGTCGACGGCGGCGATGACCGAGACGCTCACCGGCGCGCTCCTCGCCGCGTCGGTGTGGATCGCCCTGCCGCGCAACGGCTTCGTCTCGGGACTGGGCGTCGGGCTCGCGGCCCTGGCGCGGCCCCCGTCGCTCCTGCTGACCGCGGCGCCCCTCGTCGCGCGGAGGGGCCTGCGCGCGACGCTCCTCTGCGTCGCGGGCGCCGCCGCGGTCGTCGCGCCGTGGACGCTCCGCAACGCCCGCGCGCTCGACGGCGCCGCGCTCGTGAGCACCAACGGCGGCAGCAACCTGCTCATCGGCGCGACCTCCGCCGGGGGCGGCTACGCGCGGCTCCAGGGTCGGTACCCGGCCTGCGACGCCGCGGCGGGCGAGGTCGCGCGCGATCGCTGCTGGCGCGCGCGGGCCCTCGAGGTCGCGCGCGCGCGGCCGCTCCGATGGCTCGCCCGCGGCGGGGCGAGGCTCGCCCGCACGATGCTCCTCGAGGTCGACCCGGCGGCGCACCTGGCGTGGAGCGCGAGGCCCCCCGCGAGCCCCGCGCGGTCGGCGCTCGCCGCGCTCTGCACCCTCGCGTGGTGGTGGCTCCTCGCGAGCTTCGCGCGGGGCGCGTCGGGGGATGGCGAGTCTCGGGTCGCGGCCTACGCGCTCGGCGCGACCGCGCTGACGCACGCGGTGTTCCTCGGCGCCGACCGCTACCACCTCGTGCTGGTGCCGCTGCTCTGCCCCCTCGCCGCCAGGGCGCGTCGTTGAGGCGCGCGCTCCCCGTCGCCGCGGGCTTCGCGCTGCGGCTCGCGCTGGGATGGCTTGTCGACGCGCCGCCCACCTGGGACGGCGCCCTCTACGAGCGCGGCGCCCAGAGCCTCGCGAGCGGGCTCGGGTACTCGTGCTTCATGTTCGGCCCCGGCGCCGATCCCCGCGTCGCCACGGCGTACTACCCCGTCGGGTTCCCCGCGTACCTGGCGGGGTTCTACGCGCTCCTCGGCGTGGGGTCGCTCGCGCGGCTGCTGGCGGGCGCGCTCGCCGGCGCGGCGGCGGTGGCGATGTCAGAGCGCCTCGCGTCGCGCGTGGTCGACCCGCGCTCGGCCCGGGTCGTCGCGTGGGTCGTGGCCCTCGCGCCGGGCGCGGCGCTCTTCGCGAGCGCGCCGATGACCGAGACCCTCTGGGGCGCGCAGCTCGCGGCGTCGGTGCTCGCGGTCACCTCCACGCGCGGGTCGTCGCGCGCGCGGTGGGTCGCCTCGGGCGCCCTCCTCGCCGCGGCCTCGTTCGTTCGTCCCCAGGCGCTGATCCTCGCGCCGCTGCTCCCGCTGGTGCCCTCGGGCGACGCGCGGACGCGGGCCGCGAGGGCGGCGGCGACCTGCCTGGTCGTGGCGCTGCTGGTCGCCCCGTGGGCGCTCCGCAACTGCGCGCGCCTCGACGGCTGCGCGGCGATCAGCACCAACGGCGCGGGCAATTTCGCCATCGGCGCCGCCCCTCGCGCCGACGGGCGCTACCTCGCGCTCACCGCCCGCGACGGCTGCGGCGGGGTGGTGGGGGAGCTCGCCCGCGCGCGCTGCTGGAGCGACACGTCGCGGCGTTGGGTGGCGCGCGACCCGCGCCGCTGGCTTCGCCTGGTCGAGCCCAAGGTCTGGCACACCTGGGGCTACGAGGCCTTTCCCGCGGGGTACCTCCGCGCGGCGCGGCCCGACGCGCTCAGCGACGCGGGCGAGGCGAGGCTGCGGGCGCTGCTCACGGCGCACTGGGGGGCGCTCCTCGCGCTCTTGATCGCGTCGCTGCTGCCGACGCACCCGCGCCGACCGCTCGGCGCGACCGGGCGCGCCGCGCTGGTCACCCTCGCGGCGATCACCGCGACGCACGCGGCGTTCTTCGGCGGCGATCGCTATCACCTCCCGCTGCTCGCGCTCGTCGCGCCCCTCGCGGCGCGGGCCTTCGACGGCGTCGCGCCGTGGCGTCGCCGCCGCTGGCGCTGGGTCGAGAGCTCCGTCGATGGGTCGGCGAGAACGCTGGAACTCCATGGGTCCGAGCGCGGCGAGGCCTGAGCCCCGACGCGGAAAAGTTCACCCCGCGCGCCGCGTGGTCCTACGATCCTTCTACGTCGTGCAGCGGAGCGATGGCCCACCGACGACCCCCACGGAGCAGCGCTCCTCGCGGGGGTCAAACGAGGGCCGCAGACGCCGCGCAACCAGCGCCGACGTCCAAGTGCGAATGCCCACGTTCGTCCTGCAGCTTCATCACGTCCACGCCGCCCCCCAGCGCGCCCTCCGCGGCGCCGTCGCGCCCCAGGCCGAGCGAGGGGTCGCCACCCTCGACCTCGCCCTCGGGCGCGAGCGACTCGAGTGCGCGGCCACCGGCGACCACGTGGCCTCGACGATTCGAGACCTCTGCGCCGCAGCGACCTCGATCGCCGACGGGAGCGCGCCCAAGGCCCTCGTGCCGCTCTACGACGCCCCCTGGGAGCTCTGCCTCGTGGCGGGCGACGACTGCCTCGAGCTGAGCCTCTACCGCACGGGCGCCCTCCCCGAGGTTCGCGTGCTCGACGAGGCCGTGTCCCTGCCGGAGCTCTACGCGCAGCTGCGCGGCGCCGTCGAGGCCCTGGGGCTCTCGGCCGACGACGCGCGCCTCGACGAGCTCTCGGCGCACCTCGAGCGCCTCGCGTCGGTGTCTCGCGCGCGCATCACGGCCGCCGACAAGGGCTCGTCGACGCTCGTTCGTTGGCGCAGCCGCCCGCGCGTGGCGGCCGACGGCAGCGGCGCCGCGTCGATCTTGGCGGTGTCGATGAGCGCGCTGCTCCCGACCCGCCCCGCGGGTCGGCCAGAGCCCGCGCAGGCCGACCTCCACGCGCTCCTCGCGCGGGGCCGCGTGAGCTTCGAGGTCCGCGGGCGCCGGGTCGAGCTCGGCGCGGGGTTCGTGTTCCTGCAGTTCGAGCGGCTCGTGGCGCTCTGTCGCCCCCTGCTCGACGCCCGCGCCGCGCGCCGTGGATACAGCGTTCGCGCGCAGATCGCCGGCGCGGTGCTCGGCCTGCGCCTCACCCACGACGACGCCCTCGCGCTCACCATCACCCGCGCGGGCGAGGGCACGGTGACCATCCCCGCCCTCGACGCGCGGGCCTTCGTCTCGCCCGTCGCCGAGGGCGCCCTCGCGCTCACCGCGGCGGCCGTGCGCTGCGACCGTGGCCTCGCGAAGAACCTGCGGCTCAAGGCCCTTCGCACCGAGGCGCGCGCGCTGCGGCGCTGGCTCCTCGACCTCGACCGGGTCGACACGAAGGTCAACGCCGACCCCTCGCGCTACCGCGCCGTCGTCGCCGAGCCCGAGGCCCCCTCGGCGCTGGACCTCCGCGGCGCCACGCGCCTTCGCTACACCGAGCGCTGGCGGGCCGAGGTCGAGGGTCTCGACCTGGGCGGGGTGTTCGTCGTCGGCGAGCGCGTCATCGTGCCCGGCGCGCGGGAGCTCTCGGCCATCGACCGCACCAGCGGCGAGGTCGCCTGGAGTTCTCCGGCCACCCGCGCGGCGACGCTCGCGGCGGGCGACGACATCCTCCGCGTGAGCGCGCGGGGCGACGTCGAGCTCCGGTGCGCGGAGAGCGGCGAGTCGCTCTGGGCGACGCGCATCGTCCCCCGCGTCGGTCCCGCCTCACCGCCGGTGGTCTTCGCGCAGCCGGGCGTCGCGCGCGTCGCGCTGCTCACCGAGTCGGAGCGACGGCTGGTGGCCCTCGACCTCCGCACCGGCGAGGCGCGCTGGACCCTCAGCGCGCGGCACAGCGGGTCGTTTCGCCTGCGACGCGTCGGGCGCCTCGTGGTGGCCGTGAGCGGAGACTCGGTGGTCACGGCCGTCGACCTGACCTCGGGCGAGGTGGTCTGGCGCCACGGCGACGGGCTGCCCTTCTCGATCGCGCCGCTGGTGCACGGAGAGACGGTGGTGGCCCTCGCGGGCGAGCCTGGCCGCGGCCCCGCCGTCGCGCACGTCGTGGGCGGTCTCACGGGGGTCCAGCACCACGTGCTGAGCACCGGGCTCCCCGCCTGCGCGCCGCCCGTGGCGAGCGGAGACGTCGTCGCGATCCCCTGCGCGAGCCGCGACGAGGGGGTGGTGCTCGTGGGCTTCTCGCTCCTGGACGGGGCCGAGGTGTTCCGCGCGGTGATCGACCCGGTCTCGTCGGGCGCCTCGCGACCCGCCGTGGTGGCGGCCGAGGGGCTCTTCATCGCGAACCTCCCCTCAGGGCGCGCCGTGGCCGTCGAGGCCGACACCGGCGCGGTGCGATGGACCTGGTCGGGGCGCGCCGCGCGGGCCGAAGACGTGCCGCGCCGCCTCGACCCGGTGCTCCGAGCGGGCGCGATGTTCCTCCCCCAGTCGCCGCTGCAGGTGCTCCGCCCGAGCGACGGCGTCACGCTCACCGAGGTCTCTGCGTGCAGCCTCGTACCCGACCTCGTGCGCGTCGACGAGGCCGGCTCCGTGTACGTCGGAGAAGAGAGCGGGCACCTCGCGTGCTTCGAGCTCGGCGCGCGGCTGCGGGTGCTGCGCCCGGTCTGAGCGCGCCCCCTACGGGACCCGGATCGCGACCTTGCCGAAGTGCGCCCCGCTGCGCAGCCGCGCGAAGGCGTCGGGCGCCTGGTCGAAGGCGAACACGCTGTCGACCACCGGGCGTATCGCGTTGCCCGACAAGGCTTTGCACATCGCCTCAAGGCTGTCGCGGGGGCCGACGAAGACCCCCTGCAGCCGCACCTCGTTCATCAGCACGGGGAGCACGTTGAAGGGCTCCGACGCGCCGCCGAGGATGCCGATGACGTACACGCTCCCCCCCGCCCCGACGGCCTGGAGCGACTGCGCGAGGGTCCCCGCGCCGCCGACCTCCACCACATGGTCGACGCCCGCGCCGCCGGTCAACGCGCGCACGGCGCGGCCCCACGCGGGCTCTTCGCGGTAGTTCACCACCTGCGAGGCGCCGAGCTCCAGCAGGCGGGGCCGGCGCTCGCTGCGGCTGGTGGTGGCGATGACCCTGGCGCCCAGCGCCTTCGCGATCTGCAGGGCGAAGATCGACACGCCCCCGGTGCCCTGCACGAGCACGGCCTCGCCCGCGGTGAGTCGCCCGTGGTCGACGAGCGCGTGCCACGCGGTGAGCGCGGCGCAGGGCAGCGTCGAGGCCTCGACGTCGTCGAGCGTGTCGGGGGCGCGCACGAGCCCGCCCTCGGGGAACACCCGCTCGGTCGCGAGCACGCCAGGGAGCGGTGACGCGAGGGCGGTCGACTGGTGCGCGCGGGTCAGCCGCCCCGCGGTCCACGACTGCACGAAGCTGCCGATCACCCGGTCGCCGACGGCGAAGCGCGTGACGCCCTCGCCGACCTCGAGCACCTCGCCCGCCATGTCGGAGCAGGGCACCGACGGGAGGCGCAGCTTCGGGTTGTAGCTCCCTTCGACGAGGAGCAGGTCGCGGTAGTTGAGCGACACCGCGCGCACGCCCACGCGCAGCTCGCCCGCCGACAGCGGCGCCGACGGCGCGTCGGCGAGCTCGAGGCTCCCGAACGATCGGATCTCCCAGCGCTTCATCGACGCACCTCCCCCGCGCCGTCGAGGACGCGGTGCTCCAGCGACGGCAGCGACGCGCGAATCGAGCGCGTCCGCTCGGGGTCGACCTCGGCCACCGCGACGCCCTCTCCGTCGGCGCACTCGGCGATCACCGTGCCCCAGGGGTCGACGATGAGCGCGTGGCCGTAGGTCTGTCGGCCGTTGGGGTGCGTGCCCCACTGCGCGGCGGCGAGCACGAAGCACTGCGACTCCACGGCGCGGGCGCGGAGGAGCAGGTGCCAGTGGTCCCTCCCCGTGGGCACGGTGAAGGCCGCGGGCACGGTGAGCAGCGTCGCGCCGCGGTCGACCAGCGCGCGGTACAGCTCGGGGAAGCGCACGTCGTAGCAGATCGACAGCCCCAGCACCCCCGCGGGCGTCTCGACCGTCGCCACCTCGTCGCCCGGCGCGACGGCGCGCGACTCGCGGTACACCGAGCCGTCCGGCAGCGCGACGTCGAAGAGGTGGACCTTGCGGTACCGCGCCGCCACCTCCCCCGCGGGCGACGTGACGAAGCTGGTGTTGTGCGTGCGCGCCGAGGTCGCGTCGGTGCGCTCGGGGGCGCCTCCCCAGACGATCCACGCGCCGGTCTCGAGCGAGAGCGCGCAGGCCGCGAGGCCGATCGCGCCCCCGGGGGGCTCGCCCGGCGTGAAGCGCTCGGCGAATTCGCACTTGCGCTCCTCGTCGCCGAAGTACGCGAAGTTCTCGGGCAGCACGATGAGCCTCGCCCCGCGCTCGGCGGCGCGGCGCACGAGGGCCCCGGCGCGGGCGAGGTTCGCGCGCACGTCGGGCCCCGAGGTCATCTGCACGACGGCGGCGATCACGGGCTCGGACATGCGTCCTCTGGGGTGAAGCGCGAGACGCTCGCGGCGAGCGACCGGCGAACGGACTGGAGCTCTCGGCCCGTGAGCGCGGCGAGGATGACCGGCACCCACAGGGGCGGCAGCGCGCTGGCCCGGTGCACGGCGTTGCGGGTCGAGACGCGGAGCGTGAGGCCGTGCACGTCGACGAAGGTCACGCCCGACGCCCGCAGCGCGCGCAGCGAGGGGACCCAGGCGTGGGTGCTCCGGCGCCAGGCGCGCTCGGCGTCGTCCCAGAGCGCGCCGGTGAGCTCCTCGCGGAGCGGCCGCGGCTCCCCCTCGGGGATCGCGGGGACCGTCGACACGCGGCGCCGGGGCGCGCGTCTCAGCGTCGCGGGGGCGCGCGCCTCAAGGCCCTCGAGGGCGGCGTGACGGAGCAGCTGGAGGGGATCGCGGGGCGGCACCGCGTCACGATAGCGCAGCGGGCGACGGGACGGAGCGTCAGGGGTCGCAGCCGCAGGGCGCGGCGCTCGAGGGGCAGCCCCCGTGGCATCCGAACGCGCTCAACGCGAGGCCGGCGTCGATCACGACAACGAGGGCGAGGAGGGCCACGCCGTAGGCCACCGCGCCCCGGAGCCCGGAGCGAACGAGGCCCATGTCGGCGGGCACCGCCGCGACCTCGCGCAGGGGCTCGTTCGCGCGAAAGGGCGACGCGCCCGCGGCGTTCTCGACGGGCACCACGAGCACGTGGTCGAGGGGCACCGCCGCGACGAGGGGCGGCACGATGGAGCGGTCGCCGCGCGGCGCGACGGTGAGCTCGCCGCGGGTGACGGCGTCGTAGAAGCGGCCGAGACGCGCGGTGCGGACCACGGCGGCGATGAGCAGGAGCGTTCCCGCGATGGCGGTGCCCGCGCCGAGGGCGACGAAGGCCTCGAGGCGATGGAACGACACCGCCGCCGCGCCGCCCGCGGCCAGGAGCAGCCCGGCGTCCATGGTCAGGCGCTGGGCGCTCAGGGCGCTGGGGGCATCGAGGGCCGCGCGGGCCCGCGAGGTCCACACCGCGAAGGGGCCGGCGAAGCAGGCGCCCGCGGCGAGGCCGAAGAGCCCGCCGAAGAGCATGCCGACGGGCACCGCGTCGCGCACGGAGGGGTGCGAGTCGATGACCGTGACCCACGCGAGGCCGCAGAGCACGCCCGCGGCGAGGCCGGTGAGCATCGAGGCCATGAGCACCGCGGCCGCGGCGATGTGCCTCGACCGCGCGGGTCGACCGACGATGCGGCCGACGAGCCCGCCGGAGATGGCGCCGACGCCCGCGCTCAGCGCGATGGCGGCGAAGGGCGCGCCCCGGCCGAAGAGGTGCACCGCCATGAGCGGCGCCAGGAGCGCGCCGAGGTAGGCGAAGAGCGCGCGCGAGGCGAGCGACACGCCCCGCGCGGTGACCGTAGGGATCGGGATCGTTGCGGCGTTGGACATGGCGGTTGAGTCGTAGGGTAGCGCCCTTCCTTGGGTCACCAACCTCGACGCCGTGGGGATTATCGCGGGCGTGACATTCCCCTACCAGGCCTGGCGACGGATCGAGACGTTCATCAGCAGCCCGACGGCGAGCATCATCGTGAGCACGCTGGAGCCGCCGTAGCTGAAGAACGGCAGGGTCACGCCCACCACCGGGAGGCTGCGGGTGACCATGCCCGCGTTGAAGATGATCTGCCAGAAGAACAGCGCCGAGGCGCCGACGGCGACGCAGGCGCCGAAGCGGTCCTTCGCGAGCGACGCGATGCGCAGCCCCCAGAGCACGAGGAACAGATAGAGCAGCATCACCGCGGTGCTGCCCAGAAAGCCCTGCTCCTGGGCCCAGACGCTGAAGGCGAAGTCGGTGTGCGTGTCGGGGAGAAAGCGGTGCTGGTTCTGCGTCCCCTGCATGAACCCCTGCCCCACGAGCCTCCCCGAGCCGATGGCCACCATGCTCTGGTGCGCCTGCCACCCGCTCCCCTGCACGTCGACGCGCTCGGAGAGGAACGCGGTGAGCCGCTCCTTCTGGTAGGCCTTCATGCCGAACTCCCAGAGGAGCACCGACGAGATCCCGCCGCCGACCGTGATCGCCCAGAAGGTCTGTCGCTCGATGCGCACCAGCATCAGCGCGCTCGCCGAGGTGAGCCCCACGATCAGCGCCGTGCCCAGGTCGGGCTGCGCCATGATCAGCCCGAGCGGGACGGCGATGAGCGCGCCGGGCGCGAGGAGCTCGCGAAAGGTCCACGCCTCGCTGCGCGGGAGGCGGTGCACGTAGCGCGACACGGCGAGCAGCAGCGAGAGCTTCATGAACTCGCTGGGCTGAAAGAGAAAGCTCCCGATCTGGATCCAGCGGTGCGTGCCGCGGATGCTCTTGCCGAGGAGGAACACCAACACCAGCGCGGCGATGGTGGCGACGTAGGCGCCGTACGCGTAGCGCTCGTACACCCGGTAGTCGACGGACGCGACGATGGTCGCGGCGCCCGCGCCCACGGCGACCCAGTAGATCTGCTGGATGTGCAGCTCGCTCAGCGCGCCCGTGCGGGCGCTGGTGGCGGAGTAGAGGTTCATCACGCCGACGGTCGCGATCACCGCGACGACCAGGAAGAGCGGCCAGTCGAAGTCGTCGACCAGGCGACGTTGGAGCGTGCGTGCCATCTGCTGCCCTCTTCAGCGCCCTCTGCGCGCGTTGCGCCGACGATACATCTCCACCGACGGGATCGGGTCGCCGGGGCGAATGCGCGTGAACCACTCGCGCGCGATGGCGGTGACCAGCGGCGCGGCCTCGTGGCCGCCCGACCCGCCGTGCTCGACGAGCGCCACGACGGCGATCTCGGGCGCCTCGGCGGGCGCGTAGCCCGCGAACCACGCGTGGTCGCGCTGCGAGCGAAAGACCTGGCGGAGCCCGTCGGCGTTTCTCACGATGCGAGAGACCTGCGCGGTGCCGGTCTTGCCCGCGACGGTGACCTCGCCGACCATCGCGCGGTGCGCCGTGCCGCGCACGTCGGCGATGACCCCGGTGAGCGCGCCGCGGATCATGTCCAGAAAGCGCGGGTGCACGTTGACCCGCCGGCGCACCGACGGGGGAAAGCGCTCGATCACGTCGCCGTCGGGGCCCTCGACGCGCTCGATGATCCTCGGCACGTAGAGGGTGCCGCCGTTGGCCAGGGCGGCGTAGGCGAGGGCGAGCTGGAGCACCGTCACGCGGGTGTTCCCCTGGCCGATGGCGGTGTTCAGCGTGTGCCCGATGCGCCACTGCCCCGGGTAGTGCTGCGCGTACCAGGCGCGGGTGGGGATGAAGCCCGGCGTCTCCTGGTTGATCCCGATGCCGGTGCGCCGTCCGAGGCCGAACTCGTAGGCCATCTGCGCGATGCGGTCCATCGTGACCGCCTCGGCGAGCTGGTAGAAGTACACGTTGCACGACTCCACCAGCGCGCGGTGGAACATGGTCGGGCCGTGCACGTGCTGGCAGCGAAACACGCGCCGCCCCAGCTCGTGGCGCCCCGTACAGTTCACCATCGTGCGCTGGTCGACCACCCCCGCCTCGAGGCCCGCGAGGGCCGTGAAGGGCTTGAAGGTCGACCCCGGGAAGTACGACTCATAGATGGACTTATCGATGCGCGGCCGAAAGGGGTTCTCGTCGATCTCGCGCGAGAGCGTCTGGGGCATGCCCGAGATCAGGAGGTTCGGGTCGATGCTGGGCTTGGAGTAGAGCGCGAGCACGCGCCCGGTCTGCACCTCGACCACCGCCGCCGCGCCGCTGGGGCGATTGCGAAACACCCGATCGACGGCGCGCATGAGCTCCATGTCGAGGGAGAGCACGAGGTCTCTCCCTGGCACGGGCTCGAGGCGCCGCACGTCACCGGGCCCTGACTGCGCGTCGCGCGCGGTGGAGCGCACGCCGCGCACGTCGTGCTCCACGCGCACCCAGCCGCGGCGCCCCCGGAGGATCGACTCCCACGCCTGCTCGATGCCCGAGCGGCCGATGCGCTCCCCCGCGCGGTAGTCGCGGCCCTCGTGCTCGCGCAGGTCGTCGGCGTTCACCTCGTTCAAGAAGCCGATGGCGTGCGCCGCGAGCTCGCCGAAGGGGTAGTGACGCACCGGGATCGCCGAGACCCGCACGCCGGGGAGCGTCGCCCGGTGCGTCTCGACCAGGGCGAGGGCCTCGCGGTCGATGTCGGCGCGGGCCAGCAGCAGGTGGTACCTCCGCGGCCCCTCGGCGCCCCGGATGCGCGACTCGAGGCGGTCGCGCTCGTCTCGGTTGAGCGCGAGGTACTCCGCGAGCCGCGGGAAGTTCTCCATGCGAAAGTACCCGGGGATCACGTACACCGTGTACGAGGGCCGGTTGGTCGCGATGATCCGACCGCGCACGTCGCGGATGAGCCCGCGGGTGGTGGGCAGGTCGACGCGGCGGAGCACGTTGTTCTCGGCGATCTCGGTCCAGCGGTCGGCGTCGATCACCTGCACGTAGAAGAGCCGACAGATCAGCATCGACAGCCCGAAGACCGCGACGAGCGACATCCACTGGATGCGCTCGCGAAAGTCTCCGATCCCCGCCTTGGGCATCAGCTCCATGGTCGCTACGCCTCCTCGGGCCGCTGCGCCGACGCCAGGGGCAGCCGGCTGAGCATGGCGAACACCGCCGGCGCCACGGCGGCCGTCGCGAGCGACTGGCTCGCGACCACGCCCATGGCCGCGAAGACCGCGAGCGGTCTGCGGTCGAAGACCAGCAGCAGCGCGGTCATGATCAACCCCACGGTGAAGGTGCCCACGAAGGTCAGCAGCACCTGGAACACCACGCCGTGCAGAAAGAGCGTGAGCCCGCCCGCCCGCGCGAGGAGAAAGATCGAGACCAGCGCGAAGGTCCAGAGCCCCAGCGCGCTGCCGAGGAACGCGTCGGTGAGGTAGCCCAGCACGAACGAGAGCGAGACCCCGCGCTCGAGGGAGAAGTCGCCCACGGCCATGTACAGCACCATGGGGAGCACGAGCGAGGGCGCGAGGTACTCCGACGGGAGGTGGCGGGCCAGGAGCCCCTGCAGCAGCAGCAGCGCGATCCCCGCGAGGAGCGTGACGACGTTCGCCATCGCTCAGCGCCTCGCCGGCGCGGCGGTGCTGCGCGGGCGCCCCACCGACGACGGGCGGCAGTTGGGGCGGTCGGTGTCGCCCATCGCCATGACCAGCACCTCGTCGAGGCGCGAGAAGTTCACCGCGGGCGAGATCTCGACCTCTTGATAGAGCCCGAACTCCCTGCGCGTGACGCTCACCACGCGCCCCACGAGCAGCCCCGCGGGGAAGCGACAGCCGAGCCCCGAGGTCACCACCGCGTCGCCCACGCGCACGTCGTCGGTGCGCTGGAGGTACTCCACCCTCGCGGCGTAGAGGTCGCGCTGCCCCGTCCCCCGCGCGATGCCTCGGGCGCCGCTGCGCTCGACCATGACGTCGACGGCGCTGCGGGAGTCGACGGTGAGCAGCACGTCGGCGTAGTCGTCGAAGGTGCGGCTCACCTGCCCGACGAGGCCGTCGTAGGTGATCACGGGCATGCCCGATCGGATGCGCGTGCGGTCGGTGGCGCTGATCGCGAGTCGGGTGACGCGAAAGAAGGGCGAGGTGTCTTTCGCGATGACCTCGGCGGCGAAGATCTCGCCGGGGGTCTCGACGCGGAGCTGCAGCAGTCGGCGCAGGCGGCGGTTCTCCTCGTGCTCGGCGCGGTGCCGCGCGGCCTCGGCGCGGAGCCGCGCGTTCTCGGCGTGGAGCCGGTCGTTCTGCCGCTTGACGTGCACGAGGTAGAGGTAATCGCCCCAGAGGTCAGCGGCGCCGCGGATGGGCGCGTCCATCCAGGTCTGGAGGCGCGAGATGATCGGGAGCAGCAGCCGGTCGAGCTCGTCGTACCGCGAGGGGTCGCGCGTGGCGGTGCGCAGGAAGAAGAAGGGAACTCCCAGAAGGACCACGCAGAGCACCGCGCGTCCGTATCGCTTCCAAAGTCCCATCGCGGCCTCTACTGCGGCGATGCCTTGGCACATCCCCGCGACGAAGTCACGGCGCGGCGCGCGTCACGACTTTCGGAACGAGAGCGATCCGTCGACATCGAGGAGGTCGACGATGGCCATGACCACGGCGTCGACGGGGCGGTTCTGCGTCGCTTCGGTCTGTCGCGCAGAGGACCCCTGCGCGATGAGCACCACCTCGTCGACGCCCGCGCCCACGGCGTCGGCGGCGATGAGGGCCGCGCCCGTGACCTCACCCCGCGTGTCGCAGGGGCGCACGACGAGGAGCTTCAACCCCTCGAGGGTGGGCTCCTTGCGCGTGGCGACCACGGTGCCGGTGACGCGGCAGATCAGCATCGGGCGCTCAGCCCTCGCCGCCGCCCGGGAGCGCCTTGGTGCGCGTCGGACCGCGGCCCAGCGGGAGCACGGCGTCGATGTTCGCGTGCGGGCGCGGGATGATCAGCAGGCTCACCATCTCCCCCACGCGCTCGGCCTCGCGCTGCCCGGCCTCGGTCGCGGCCTTCACCGCGGCCACGTCGCCGCGGACCACCACGGACGTGAAGCCCCCGCCCACCTTCTCGTAGCCCACGAGCTCAACCCGCGCGGCCTTCACCATCGCGTCGGCGGCCTGCACAGCCGCCGCGAAGCCCTTCGTCTCGATGATCCCAAGCGCGTCGCTCATGGTCGTTCAGTCCTCTCTTCGAATGCGATTCAGCGGTTGAGCTGAGTCTCTTGCTTGCGCCCCTGCACGCTCGAGAGCGCCGCCCTGGCGGCCTCGGCCGCGGCGTCGATCTCGGCCTCGGGGCCCGACAGGTACAGCCGCCCGAAGGCGCCGTAGGGCTGGATGTGCACCAGCGAGACCCGCGCGGCCTTCTCGGCCTCGTTCGCCGCGAGCACGATGTAGCCCGCCGGGTCGGTCTCAAGAATCAGCAGCGACTCCCCCGGCAGGATCATCATCCCCGAGGAGTTACGGTTGATGATCTGCGCCTGGTACGGCTCGATGCCGCGGATCACCTGGTTCGTCGGGAGGTTCGGCGCGAGCCGATCCATCTCCTTCAGCTCCAGCGTGTCGAGGATCGCCCGGCCCGCGTCCATCACCTGGCCCTTGTCTTCGTGGTGCACCTCGAGGAGGCCGTAGGCGCGCTCGACCACCTGCACCGCGGGCTGCACCTTGCTCGCCTTGAGCGCGAGGTCGGTCACCCGATTGATCGCCATGCCGGGCGCGATCTCGATCCACAGCGACGCCATGTTGGGCACCGGAAGAAAGCCTCGGGCGGTCTTGCCGATGAACGACGCGAGCTGCGGCTGCAAGCTGTCGAGGAAGATGTAGGTGCGCAGTGCGACGGCAGCCATGGCGTGCGGAGGTAACACAGGCGCGCGCGCTCCCACAAGGGGCTACGCGCGCCGCGGCGGGCTCAGTCCTGCGGTCGCGAGAGGGTCATGCGAAGCAGCCCCCCCTCGTGCTGCACCCTGGCGCTCAGCCCCACCGTCGGCGCCCAGCGCGCGACGGCCTGGCCGAGGTCGCCCACGGTGGCCGGCACGGGCAGCCGGGCCTCGACCATGGAGCTCGTCTCGCCGAGCGCGCGGCGCAGACGCCAGAAGCGCTCGTCGGCCTCGAGGGTGAACTCGGCCTCGGGCCCCGCGTCTTGCATCCGAGACGTGATCCAGTGCGCGATGTCACGCCCCACGATCGCGCCCTGCGGAGCGGCCGCGCTCGACGAGTGACGAACCAGCGTTCCGGTTGCCATGGCGGGATGCTATGTCGTGAGTCTCGCCGCGATCAACCCCGCGCCGCGGGAATTGCGCGGGGGCAGAGCTCCGCGCTTAGCGCTGAAAGAGCACGGTGCGGGTGGAGTAGGCCGTCCAATAGAGCAGCGAGAGGTAGGTGTATCGAAAGTTGTCGAAGTCGAAGCCCGGCGTGCGAATGCCGTTGATGCTCATGTAGAGCTGCGTCCCCTGGGGCAGGTCGGTGAGCCCGTCGATGCGCGAGATGTCAGGGAAGAAGAACGCGCGCTCGGTGCCGCGCGCGAAGGTCTGCCAGTAGAGCACGTCGCCCGAGAGGTTCACCGACCACATATCCGGCGACGCGCCATCGACGCCGAAGCGCACCGCCCGGTCCGGCGCGAGGCGACCGTTCTCGACCGGCGAGCTGAGGTTGGGGATGCCCACCCAGTCGCGCAGGCGCACGGTGTCGTCGGGCGAGGTGATGCCGCCCACGACCATCACGCTCGACGGCGGCGTGTAGTACTCGCCCGACGAGTACAGCCCGCGCACGATGAGCCGCGCGTCGGCGAGCTGCCCCGTGAACGCCGGCAGCGCCACCAGGCTGAAGCGGTCGCTCTCGTCGCGGCCCACCACCGAGATGTCGGGCCGCGCGATCACCCCTTCGCCCCCGAGGTCGACGAAGGCCTCCACGCGAATTCGATCTGGCAGCCCCCCGGCGGTGCCGGGCAGGTTCGAGACCTCGACCTCGGTGCGGTGGTCGAGGGGGATGTTCATGTTCACCACGACGTTGGTGATCGCCGCGCGCGGAGAGGCCAGCACCCCCCTCGCCACGCCCATGATGTACGGCGTAAAGCGCTGGGTGCGGATGTTCTCGACGCCCGCGATGGCGTAGATCGCGAGCCCCGAGGGCCGCGTCGCGATGGTGAAGGGATAGCCCCGACCGCCGTAGCCCGGCGTGACGATCTCGAGCACGACGTTGCCGTCGCCGGGCTCCCTCGGCTGCGACAAGATGTCGGTCTGCGTGGCGTAGACGTACGCGACCCGGCGCTCGCCGCTGCGGGGCGCGGGCACGTTGCGCCAGGGGTTGGGCGCGAACTCGTTGGGCCCCTCCCACACGAGCTCTCCCGACACCGACGCGCCGAACACGCCGCGCCCGCCGCCCCCTGACGGCGGCGCACCCGACGCGCACTCGGGGATCATCTGCGCGTAGAGATAGAGGGTGACGTTTCGCGCGTCGAAGACCTGCACGGTGTGGCTGTTGAAGCAGCGGGCGCTCACCGTGAGCGACACGGGCCCCCGCAGGTCTTCACCCGACACCGTGGCGCGACCGCGGTCGTTCGTGCGGGCCGAGAGGGGGGGAGAGACGTAGGGGTCGCCCCCCACGTAGACCAGCGCGTTGGGGATCGGGTCTCCGGTGTTGCCCGCGATCACCGTGACGCCGATGTTGCCCTGGATGGGCCCGCCCCCGAGGCCGCCTCGGCTCGCCTCGGCGCCGCCGTCGGTGTAGGTGAAGGCCTCGTCGACGCGAATCACCGACGCGCCGGTTTGAATGGTGATGGGCACCCGCCCCTCGACGTGGGCCGGGGTGACGCAGTTGAGCTCCTCGGGGCCCACGACGCGAATCTGCCGACACGGCTGGTCGTCGAGGGTGACGCTGGTCGCGTCGGTGAAGCCCGTGCCGAGGCCGCGGATCGAGATGAAGGTCCCGCCCCCGGTCGAGCCCTCGGTGGGGTCGGCGTAGAACGCGTCGTAGCGGTAGCCGCGGGGGAGCACCGCCCGGCGACCGTTCACCTCGACGGTGACATCGACCTCCCCAGGCCGCCCCGAGGGCGGCACGACGCGGAGCCGACCGCGGTCGACGAACTCGGTGTCGCGAGGCTGCGCCAGGGCCTCACCGAACTGCACCAGGGCCTCCTCGGTGAAGTTCGCCCCTCGCACGATGACCTGGTTGCCGCCGTTGAAGGGGCCGTGGTCGGGGATCACCCCCACCACGAGGGGGTTGGTGTTGACCACGACGTCGCGCGGACCCGCGTCGCGCACGAAGACCACGTCGGACGGGCCGCCGTCGCGGACGCCCGCGTCGTCGGGCCCGGAGTCGAACGCCGCGGTGAGCCCGCCGCCCTCGTCACACCCGCAGAGCGTCGAGGCCAGCCCCAGGGTCAACGCAAGGCAGAGTCGCTTCATCGCGGAGTCCTCCATCATCACTGGACCGGCCGAAGATTCGTGCCGCCTGCGTATGCATAGGACACATATCGGTCAAAGCCACTCACGAGGACCATCACGCCCTCGGGCGTGCGCCCCGCAGGCTCCACGGAGCGCACCGTGCGCACCCCGTCGCCCTGGCGCCCCGGCAGGATCTCCGGGGGCATGGTCGAGTTGTCGATGCGCGGGAACGACAGCTGGCAGCGGTAGGTGACGTACACGGGCGGGGGGCACTCGTGCCGCGGCGTCTCGACACAACCGTCGCTGCGCGACACCTGGCAGTCGGCGAAATCACGCACCGGCGTCTCTTCGATCCCGTTGCCGAGGAACACCTCGACGTCGGGTCGCGCCACGATCTGCACGAAGTCGAAGGCGTACTTGTTGGGCGTGAGGAACACGTAGTCGCTGCGCCACTGCTGCACCGGCGGCACCATGATCAACGCGGGGTCGCCGCCCGGGAGCGTCGTGGGGATGCCCGTGGTGCCCTGCGAGCCCATGAACTGCCCGACGATGACCGGCGCGTCGCCGCGCAGGGTGAAATCGGCCAGCGCGCGAATGTCTCGAAACTCGCCCTCTTCGAGGTCGAACTCCACCGCGGGCCCGCCGGGGTTCGAGAGGTCCTCGGGGAGGGTGGTGACGACGTGCACCGTCTGCGACGAGCCGTTGAGCACGCGGAACCACTCGGGCTCGTTCACCACCGCCACCGTCGCGCCGGCCTGGCTCACGGCGTTCGTGCGCGACGGCGAGCGCGAGAGCACGTAGTTCTGCCCCGCCGTCGCCGCGGGAAAGAGCTGCTCCTCGATGTGATCGCAGGCCGCCTGCCGCTCGCTGCTCGTGCGCCAGAACGGCACGTCGCTGCACTCGGTCCCGCTGAACACCGCGACCGGCGCGCTCGGGTTGATCTGGCTGCCGGTGAAGTCTGCGAGGAAGCCGCCGGTCTCGAGGTTGAGCACGTCGAAGGGCCCGAGGGTCACCCGAAACGGCTGCCCCGCAGGCACCCGCTCGCGAATCGGCCCGCCGGGGATCACGTCGGCCCGCGGCACGATCTCCACCGTGGTGTTCGGCGCCGTGCCCACGATCGCCATCCACGATCGGATCTCTTCGCCGCCGTTGGTCTCGGGGTTCATCGTGCGCGACCACTGCTGCGGATAGCCCAGCACCCGGTACTGCCCGCTCAGCGAATTCGTGGGCAGGAGCAGCGACGCGTCGTTCGAGAACACGCCGACGTTCTCGAGCGGATTGAACTGGTACGCCACCACGGGGTAGGTGCTGGTGACCCGGTACGCCCGCGACGACAGGCAGGTGCCCGTGCCGTCGTTCAAGCCCGCGACCGACGAGCAATCGACCTCGCGCGCCGGCAGCGGAAAGGTCTCGAGGTCCCGCGGAGGGATCACCGCCTGCGCGACCCGCTCCAGGCGCACCGGCTCCCCCGGCGCGGCCACGTTGCGGTGGATCTCGACCCTCGCGGTGAGCACCGGGTCGGGGTTGCTCACCACGATGGCATACTGCTGCGACGCCGCGGAGCGACCGCCGTTCTCGACGATGTTGTCGCCGTCGATGCCGTAGTACTCGCAGCCGTAGTACGTATTCTGCACGCTCGAGTCGGTGCACAGCACCACGCAGCGCCCGGATCGGCACGCCTCGCCGCGGGTCTGGTCACAGCTCCGCTCAGGCTCCCAGCGCTGTCCGTCGGCGCTGCACACCTCGACGCCGAGGGAGTCGTCGGTGCACCGCAGCTCGCCCGGTCGGCAGGTCACGCACCAGAGCGCAGGCTCCGAGACGCAAACCTGCCCGCGCTGGTTGCAGTCGTCTTCGACCACCGAGGTGAGCTCGCCCGCGGCGCTGCAGGTCTGATGAATCTCGCCGAAGCAGCGCTCCTGGCCGGGGACGCACTCGATCCAGCGGCGCGGATCGACGTTCTGTCGGGGGCGGTCGGGGACGACCTCCGCGTCGCGCCCGCCACGGTTCGGCTCGCCGCAGCCCGTGAGCGCGACGAGGCAGAGGAGCGAGCCGAGGCGGTGCGAGCGTGGTTGGTGCGACATGCGTGCGATGAACCTAGCGCGTGATGAGGACGCCGCGACCGGAGTAGGCCGTCCAGTAGGCCGGCCCGATCGTGGAGTAGGTGAAGCGGTCGAAGCGAAAATCGGGGATGCGCACGCCGACGAGCGAGAGCGTCATCGCCTCGCCGCGGGGCACGTCGGCCAGGCCCATGACCGTCGAGAGGTCGGGGTACTGAATCGCGCGGTCGGCGCCCGGCGCGTAGTGGTTCCAGCTGCTCGCCTGCCACTGCAGGGTCATCAAGAAGAGGTCGGGCGACGAGCCCTCGACGGCGAAGCGCACGGTGCGATCGAGGGGCAGCGCCCCGCCGGCCATGGGCGCGGTGATGTCGGGGATGCCCAGCCAGTCGCTCACGCGCACGGGCTGGTCGGGGGTGGTGATCCCCGAGACCACCAGGCCGGTGCACGGCGCCGGGGTGTTCGCGAAGGTGCCCGGCCCGGTGATGGGCCCGGAGGCGAGGCGCGCGTGCACGGTGAGCCGCGCGTCGGCCAGGGTGCCCGTGAAGGCCGGGAGACCCGCGAACTGATAGCGCTCCGCGCTCATCGCGCCCACGCGCCGCGTGACCGAGAGCTGCGGCATGGGGATCACCCCCTCGCCCCCGAGGTCGAGGAACGCGCTCCCGTGAAACACGCTGGGCTGCCCCGTGCGGTCTTGAGGAAAGGGCGAGACCTCGACGGGCGTGACGTGGTCGAGGGGGATGTTCATGTCCACCACGATCCCCTCGACGCTCTGCCCCGGAGCGCCGAGCACCCTGCGGGCGACACCCATCACGTAGGGCTGAAACCGCCGGGTCGTGGTGTTCTCTACCCCCGCCAACGCGTAGACCGCGATCGCCGCGGGGCGGGCGGAGAACTGAAACGGATATCCCCGGCCGCCGTAGCCCTCGCGCACGGTCTCGGTGACCGTGGCCTGAAACTGCGCCGCCACCATCGCGGCGGGGTCTTCGGTGAAGATGTCAGGGCGAGAGGCGTAGACGAAGGCCACGCGCCGCTCGCCCGCGCGCGCCGGGGGCACGTTGTCCCAGGCGTTCGGCGCGAACTCGTTCGAGCCGGCCCACACCAGCTCGCCGAAGAGCCGGGCGGCGAGCAAGGGGCGCTGCGGCATGCCCCCGCCAGAGCCCTCGCCGCACTCCGGGAGCATCAACGGCCGGAGGTAGATCGTCGCGGCGCGCGCGTCGAAGGACTGGATCGTCGAGCTCGTGAAGCAATGCTTGCTGGCCGTGACCGTCGTCGGCGGCGTCAGCCCCGCCGGCGCGAGGGTCACCTGACCGCGCATGTTCGTGCGGCCCGCGTAGGGCGGCACCGCTCCGGGGTCGCTCCCGAGGAACACGAAGGCCTCAGGGACCGAGTCGCCGGTCATCGCGTTGAGCACGGTGACGGTGAGCGACCCGTTGAGCTCTCCGCCGCCGAGCCCCCCGCCCTGCCCGTCGGTGCTGTCGGTGTATAGGTACGCGCCCGGCAGGGTGATCGGGTCTCCGCTGGCGCGCACCGTCACGTCCACGCGCCCGTCGGGGTGCTCGGGCGTGAGGCACGACGCGAGCTCGGGCGAGGTCACCTGCAGCATCGTGCAGGGCGTGCCGTCGAAGAGGATCTGCATCCCGTCGGCGAAGGCCGTGCCCGAGCCGTGCACCGACACCCGCGCCCCGCCGCTGGTGGGCCCCTGCTGCGGGTCGACATAGACCGCGTCGTAGGTGTACCCGCCCGGGAGGGAGCCGCGCCGCCCGTCGTCTTCGACCGTGACGTCGACGACGCCGGGGCGCCCCGCGGGGGTGAGCACCACGATGCGGTTGCGGTCGACGAAGCGGGTGTATCGAGGCTGCACCATCGCGTCGCCGAAGCGCACGATGGTGCCCTCGGTGAAGTTCGTGCCTCGGAGGGTGACCTCGGTGCCGCCCAGGAACGAGCCGTGCGAGGGGACCACCGCCAGCAGCGCCGGGGGCGCGGGCGCGCGCGCGTCTGCCCCGCCGTCTACGGTCATCGCCGCCGCGTCGACGCTCGCGTCCATGCCGCGCGAGTCGAAGGAGCTCGACTCCGTCGAACAGGCCACCACCAGGGAGAGCGCCGCGAGCGCGCGTGTGCACCGAAGGATCAAGGGCATCAAGGGACCTCTCCGCGGCGCCGCCGCGCCGCCGAGGCGAGAGTATCCCGAACTCGACGCGGTCGGGGCAACCGCGGCCCTCGACCTTTTCGATCTACGCCGGGCGAGGCTCGTCTGTAGGCAACGCGCGCACCGTGAGGTCGAGCACCGCGCGGTTCGCGTCGAGAAAGTCCCGGTACGCGGCGTACCCCGTAAATTGCACGGTCACCCTCGCTCCGCCGCGCGCGACGACGACGCCGCGTCCCTCCTCGAGGGGGCCGTGCGCGTCGCAGAGCGGCACCGCGCCCCCGGGCCTCGCCGGCGCGGGGTCGAGGAGGTGACCCACCGCGCGGGGCAGCAGCGACGCGCCGCAGGTCGCGGGCTCGCCGCACGCGACGCAGCGCTCGCCCCACGCCAGCTTCGGGAGCGCGTCGGCCGGCAGCGACGCCGCGTAGGTGGGCAGCTCGAGCTCGCGGCCGAAGGGCACCTCGCGCACGGCGCCGCGGAGCACGTCGACGTAGATCCCGCACGCGTCGCAGCGGTGATCGAGGGCGCCGCGGGCGATCACGGGCTCGTCGGGCCCGACGAAGACCGCGCCGCCCAGCTCGGCGCCGCAGCCCGGGCAGGGCGCGACGTAGCGGTGGCGAGAGGCCGCGAGGGTCGTCGCGCCGGGGACCATCACCAGCGCCGCGAAGGCCCAGGCCCACCCGCCCACGAGCACGCCCAGCGTCGCGCCCCCGACGAAGAGCGCCGCGCCGACGCCCGCCCGCCGGATGGCCAGGGCGTTCGACGGGCGAACGTGGGTGAGGTCCGCCGTCCTTCGTCCAGCGCGGAGCGCCATCCGTCGAGCTCTACCACGGCGCGTCTGGAAAGCACCGCCCCGTTGGGGTAGACCGTCGCCGGCTCACAGAGGGAGACCGACGAAATGGCAGTGCAAAGTGTGACGACGGCCTCGTTTCGCAAGGAGGTCCTGGAGAGCGAGCTCCCGGTGCTGGTGGACCTCTGGGCGGAGTGGTGCGCCCCTTGCCGACAGCTGTCGCCCCGCGTCGAAGAGGTCGCGCGCGAGCTCGAGGGCCGCATCAAGGTGGTCAAGATCAACGTCGACCAGAACCCCGAGCTCGCCCAGGCCTTCAACGCGCGCTCGATCCCGATGCTCGTGGTCATCGTGAACGGCCGCCCCGCCAAGTCTGCCCAGGGAGCGCTCTCGAAGCCCGAGATCCTCGACCTCGTCGAGCCCTTCCTCCCCGTCGCCGAGGACGAGGTCCCGGTCAAGGAGCTCCCGGCGCTCATGAAGGCCAACCGGGTCACCGTCGTCGACGTGCGCGACGCCGCGGTGTTCCGCCGCGCGCACATCCCCGGCGCGTGGAGCCTGCCCGTCGACACGCTCGCCGACGCCGTGCCCAGCCTCGCGCAGCAGCGTCGGCCCGTGGTGGTGTACGACCGCAGCGGCGGCGAAGAGACCCGGCGCGCCCTCGAGGTGATCACCGCCCAGGGGCTCCCGGCGGTGTTCCTGAAGGGCGGCTTCCTCGCGTGGGAGTGCGAGGGCTTCAGCATCGAGCGCTCGAGCTGAAGACACGAACGCCCCGGTGACCTTTCGGCCGCCGAGGCGTTCGCGGATGACGCGGGCTATAAGCCGAGTTCTGTTCCGCCGCTCCGTCGCCGAAGCGGCGGCGGCGATCATTCATCTAGGGCCGCGGTCACCCGCGGGCCTCTTCAGCGACATACCCGGAAGCCTCGGCCGGACACAGCCTTTCGCGGTTGCCCGCGGCGCCTCCCTATTGCGTCTTGCTCCAGGTGGGGTTTGCCATGCCGGTGATGTCACCACCACCGCGGTGAGCTCTTACCTCACCCTTTCACCCTTACCGCGCAGCGCCTCGCGGCGGTCGCGGCGGTCTGCTCTCTGTTGCACTTTCCTCGGGCTCTCACCCACAGGCCGTTAGCCTGCACCCTGTCCATCGGAGCTCGGACTTTCCTCTCGCGCCGCCTCTCGACGGCGCCAGCGAGCGCCCGCACCACGTCATCGCGCGTACTTTCAGCACGCCGCGAGGGCGCCGCGCAAGACGCGGCCGTCACCAAATCGGCGGAGGCTGTATCCTCCGGGGGTGATCCGACGCGCCGTCCCCGCGAGCTTCGCGCTTCTCACCCTCCTCGCCGCCAGGGCGCCTGGCCCCGCGGCGCAGACCGTGCCCCTCGCGGTGCGCTGGCCCGGCTCCGACGAGACGCCCCGCGAAGCGATCCTCGGCCTCGACCACGACGACGACGACGACAACGGCGTGCCCGACCTCGCGGACACGGTCATCGACCCCAACGTCGACGACGACGTCACCCTGGTCGAGGTGCGCGCGGACGGCGCGGGCGGCGCGCGGGCCGTCGTCACCGGAGGGGTGCGCATCGTGGGGCTGCGCGGGCTGGCGACGGAGGCGGTGGTGCCGCTCTCGCAAGGCCGCGCGGTGGTCGCGGTGGTGGGCGTCGAGGCCAGCGCGCGGGCCCGCGACGCGTCGCTCGCGATCACCGTGGGCTCGCAGCGCGTCGACATCCCCCTCACGGTGGTCGGCGTGGGATTTCTCCGGGGCGACCACGCGCGCCTCCGGGGCCACCGCGACGCCCTCGCGGTCTCGCACCAGGTGACCACCGACGCGACGCTGCCCCGGGAGGAGTCTCCCACCCACCCCTCCCCCGACCTCGACAACACCCGCGTCGAGGTGTGGGACCCGGGCGCGACCCGCTCCCGCGCACTTCTCGTCGCGTCGCAGGGCACCGCGGCCTCGCTGGGCGCGGCGGCGGGCGCCGTGCGGGGGCAGCTCCGCGACGTGCTGCTCCTCGGCGACGGCGCCGCCGCGCCGATGCGCTCCACCTGGGTGCGCCTCGTGGGCGACGAGGTCGACCTCCGCGCGCCGGGGGTGCAGTCGCAGACCCTGCTGGTGGGCCTGCGCGACCGGGTTCGCGCGACCTACACCCGCGAAGGCGCCGCGGGGAGCGCGCGCACCGACCTGAGGGTGGGGCGCCCCGGCAACGAAGACGGCCCCCTCGCCGCCCGCCGCGCGCGGTGGAACCTCCACGTGCTCCGCGACCGCCCCGCGGCGCAGGGCGGCCGCCCCGTGGTGGGCGACGACGACGCCGCCGCGGAGCGCATCGCGCGGAGGCAGGTGACCATCTCCAACGAGATCTACCTGCAGTGCCTGATCACCTTCGGCGACCCCGCGCAGGCGACGGTGCGCATCGAAGACCCGCCCCCGCCCACGATGGTCTCGATCGCCGACCGCGACGGGTTGAACGCCGCGGGAGGGGTGATTCGCCTGCGCGTGAACGGCCGCGCGCTGCCGCCGGTCCCGCAGCGGCGCGGGGCGACGCCGGTCGACACCGCGCTGCGCCTCGCCGAGGCGGTGCGCGCCGCGGGCTTCTCGGCGCGCGTGTCGACGAACCCGCGGGTCGACTTCGGCGCGGCGGGGAGCGTCGAGGTCATCGTGCGCGACGCCGCGGGTCGAATGGTCACGCTCGGCGCCCCCCTCGACGGCCCCCTCAGCACCGACCCCTCGCAGCGCGTCGCCCTCGGCGTGGTCGACCTCAGCGACGGCGTCGAGGAGTTCAACAACCTCACCTCGGCGACGGGCACCCTGGAGGAGCGGAGCCTCGTCAAGTCGTTGCAGGACAACGACCCCGGCACCATCGACCTCTTCGTGGTGAACCGCTTCGCGCGCGGCACGCGCATCGGCGAGGCCTTCGTGTCAGGCGACCGGGGCACCCTGATCAACGCCCTGCTCCTCGACCGCGCGGGCATCGCCACCGAGCGCGAGGCGTGGACCCAGTCGCACGAGGCCGGGCACATCCTCCTCGATCAGCCCTGGCACCCTGACAACATGGGGCCCGACCGCCCTTGGCTGCTGATGGACGCCGACGCCTCCCTCGGCGCGGTGGTCGGCCCCAAGCGGCTCACGTCGGAGGAGTGCGCGCGCATCCGCGACGAGAGCGGCGTCGCCTCGCGGCGCCCCGCGCTCCAGCGATACGACCTGGTCACCCGGGACCCCTACGCCGACCGCTACGACGCGTGGCCCGAGCGCCCCCTCTGGCCGACGCTCGCCCCAGAGGCGGCCTCGAGCGCGGCGCCCCGCGAGCCCGCGCCCCCGGCGCAGCGTCACGGCCTGCGCTGGCTGGACTGATCCTGCGCGGGGATCACCGTGGCGCCAGGCCGAATCAGCGCGGCGCCGCACGACCCCGCCGCCCGCTGGAGACGCGCCGCCACGAAGGACGACGCGACGAGGGCCACCAGGGCGAGGAGCACCAGGCGCACGAGGAACCGCCGGTCGCGCCGGATCGGCTCGAGGCTCGACTCGTCGACGACGCCGCTGGACGGGGGGATCGGATCGGGTTCGGTAGGCTCCATCGGGGCTCCGCGGTACGTACCACCGCGTCACGGTGGCCGCGAACGGGTGTATACCGTGCGGTTCGAGATGGCAGAGCCCAAAGGTCGAGTGCTCATCGTTGACGACGAGGCGAACGCGCGGGCGGCGCTCTCGGAGATCCTCCGCGAGGAGGGCTACGAGACCGAGACCGCCGCGGACGGCTTCAAGGCCCTCGGGCGCCTGGCGAATTTCACGCCGGACCTCATCCTGACGGACCTGAAGATGCCGGGCCTCGACGGCATCGGGCTGCTGCGCGAGGCGCGCACCGCGGCGCCCTCGGCGGCGCTGGTGGTGATGACCGCCTTCGGCACCATCGACTCGGCGGTCGAGGCGATGAAGCTCGGCGCCGAGAACTACCTCACCAAGCCCCTCGACCCGAAGAGCACCCTCGCGGTGGTCGAGCGCGCGGTGGAGAAGGCCCGGCTGCTCCACGAGAACTCGCTGCTGCGAGACCGCTTGCGCGAGCGCAACGCCCACGGCCACGTCATCGCGGAGCACGCGTCGATGACCCGGCTGCTCGACGTGGTGACGCAGGTGGCGCCGAGCCGCTCGAGCGTGCTGATCGTGGGCGAGAGCGGCACCGGCAAGGAGCTCATCGCGGCGGCCCTGCACAACGCCTCGACCCGCGCGGCGGCGCCCTTCGTGCGGCTCAACTGCGCGGCGCTCGCCGAGTCGCTGCTCGAGAGCGAGCTCTTCGGCCACGAGCGCGGCGCGTTCACCGGCGCCGTCGGGCGACGCGAGGGGCGCTTCAAGCAGGCCGACGGGGGTTCGCTCTTCCTCGACGAGGTGAGCGAGATCCCGATGGCCACCCAGGTGAAGCTCTTGAGGTTCTTGCAGGAGCGCGAGTTCGAGCGCGTGGGCGGCAACGAGACCCTCAAGGTCGACGTGCGCATCATCGCCGCGACGAACCGCGACCTCACCGAGCGCGTGCGCTCCGGCGCCTTTCGCGAGGACCTCTACTACCGGCTCAACGTGATCCGCCTGGACATCCCCGCGCTCCGCGATCGCCGGTCAGACATCCCCCTCCTCGCGGCGTTCTTCTTGCGCCGCTACGCGCGCGAGAACGGCCGCGACATCACGGGCTTCTCAGAGGACGCGCTGCAGCGCCTGCTGAACTACGCCTGGCCGGGCAACGTGCGCGAGCTCGAGCACGCCATCGAGCGCGGGGTGGTGCTCGCCCGCGGCACCCGCATCGAGGCCGAGAACCTCCCGGCGCCTATCGCCCCGGCGCCCCGCGCGCAGGACGACGACACGCGCCCGCCCGTCCCCGGCAGCACGATCTCCGACCTCGAGCGCCACGCGATCCTCGAGACGCTCAAGGTGTGCGGCGGGAGCACGTCGAAGGCCGCGAAGATCCTGGGGATCTCGCCGCGCAAGATCCAGTACAAGCTCCACGAGTACGGGCGCCCGGCCTCGATGCCGATCCCCGACGCGGGCGACGACTGAGCGCTCAGCGCCTCGGCTCGCCGTGCCGCACGGTCACGGCGGCCTGCCGGGGGGGCTCCTCGGAGGGGACCAGCGCGCGCAGCGACGGCGACGGCGGCGAGAGCATGGGGATGACCTCGACCTCGCCGCGCTCGGCGCTCGCCGGGGGCCGGAGGCTCTCTCGCTCGATCCTGCCCAGCACGCGCCGGATCACCCGCGAGAAATCGGCCGCGGTGGGCACGCGCGCGTCGAGGTCGGTCGCCAGGCCCCGGGCCACCAGGCGCTCGATGACCTCGGGGACCTCGGCGTGCCGCTGCCGCAGCGGCGTCGGCGCCGTCGAGCGGTCGAGGGAGTCGAAGGGCGCCTCGCCGCAGAGCATCTCGTAGAGCGAGGCCGCCGTGGCGTACAGGTCCGCGCGGTGGTCGACGTTGCGACCGTAGAGCTGCTCGGGGGGCATGTACGCGGGCGTACCCGCGATCACCGAGGCCTTCGCGTCGACCCCCGCGATGGACTTCGCCAGGCCGAAATCCATGAGCTTCACCACGCCCGAGCTCGCGCGCATCATGTTCGAGGGCTTCACGTCGCGGTGGATGATCTTGCGCGCGTGCGCGTACTCCAGCGCGTCGAGCACCTGCAGGGTGATGCGCAGCGCCTCCACGACGCTCAGCCTCCCCTCGGAGTGAATGAGCTGCTCGACGGTCACGCCCTCCACGAACTCCATCGCGAGGAACGCGCGGCTCTCGAAGGAGCCGAAATCGTAGACCGTGACGATGTTCGGGTGGTTGAGGTGCGCCACGCTCCGCGCCTCGCGCTGGAACATCTCACGCAGCTCCGTGCTGGAGCTCGCCTCCTCGTTGAGGAACTTCAGCGCCACGACGCGGTCGAGGACCGTGTCGACGGCGCGGTACACCACCGCCATGCCGCCGCGACCGAGCTCGCCCTGGAGCTCGTAGCGCCCCGCGGCGCCCGGCTCGGCGCCGGCGAGGGTGCGCCTCGACCCCATCGCGTCGCGCCAGGCCCTCACCTCGCTCGCCCGCTGCGCGGCGTCGCGGTAGCCCGGCGAGGCCTCGTCCACCTCGGCGAAGCAGCGCTGCGCCTGGTCCCAGTCGCCGTTGGCGAGGTGCGCGAGGCCGAGGCGGTAGAACACCTCGATGTTGCCCAGGTCGCACTCGCGCCCGCCGGCGAAGCGCGTGAGCGCCGCGATGCTCGGGCCCTCGCGCGCCGCGCGCACCGCCGAGTCGGCCAGCAGGGGCGTCATCACCGGGCGGACCTCGAGGCCCGGCGCGAGGCTCCCCCGTCCGCCCGAGACGTCCAGGGTGAGCTGCACCCGCGTCTCGGGGATCGCCCCTGGGCGCAACGACGCCCGGCGCACCCGCGCCACGGCCGCCGACGCCGCCTCCCTCGCGATGCGCTCGAGGTCGATCGCGCCGGCTTCGTGCGACGCCGCGAAGGGCTCGTCGTACGCATCCCTCGGGGGCGGCGTCGGCGGCCGCGGCGCGGGCGCGGGGCGGAGGGCTCGGAGGCGCTCCGCCACGTCGCGAAAGGCCCCGTGCGCCCCCTCGATCGCGCCGAAGATCTCCAGCGCGCGCGCGGCGTCCCCGCGGTCGGCCAGCACGACGGCGAGCTCGAAATGAATCGAGACCCCGTCGCCGCTGAGCGGCCGCCCGCGGGCGAGCTCCTCGAGCAGCGACAGCCCCTGCTCCGGGTCGAGGCGAACGACGCGCTTCGCCAGCTCGTCAGGGCTCCGCTGGGAGCGGGCGATGTCGGCCCACGAGCGCGCCGCCTCGACGCGCATCCCCGCGACCTCGTAGAGCTCCGCGGCGCGCTCGGCGTTGCCCAGGCGCGCGACGAGCGGCGCGGCCTCGCCCGGCAGCCCGAGCACGTTGGCGTAGAGGTGGACCGCCTCATCGTAGAGGCCCGCGTCGCGGTAGATCGCCGCGGCGCGCTCGATCTCTCCCGCGCCCAGGCACTCCTCGGCCTCACGCTGCGCGCGCTCGGGCGAGACCTGCGCCTCGCGCGCGGGCGCCGGCTTCGCCGCGGGCCCCCTCGGCTCGGGGAGCTTCGGCGCGGCGGCCTTGATCTTCGCACGCGCCTCCCTGGCCGCGGCGGCGTTGCCCGCGCGCTCGTAGCACTGCGCGGCGCGCTCGAACTCCTCGACGCGCTCGTAGAGTTCCCCCGCGAGGCGCATGTCGCCGCCGCGCGACGCCACCCCCGCGGCCCTCGCCAGGCGCTGGCCCCGCAGCAGCAGCTCGATGGCGACCTTCGGGCGGTCGTGCTCCAGCGCGAGGTCCGCGGCGCCGTCGTAGTCGCCCGCGCGCACCAGCGCGTCGAGCCCAGGGATGTCCTCCCGAGGCGCGCGCCGCCGGAGGGCGACCAGGAGCGCCAGCGCGGCGAGGCCCGCCGCGGCGAAGATCGCCGGATGATCGAGCACGCCCTCCACGCCTACTCCGCCACCGCGAGCAGGGCCTCGGTCGCCGCGATCACCTTGCGCGCCATGAGGAACGACGCGCACTGCGCGAAGGTGTGCAGCGCCTTCGCCCGCGCCGCGCCGCGCATCACCTCGTCCAGTCCCTCCCCGGTCATCATCGCCGCGCGCAGCTCCTCGTTGAGCGAGAGGCACTCGGTGACGGCCACGCGGCCCGAGTACCCGGTTCCCCCGCAGTGGTCGCAGCCGACCGCGCGGGGCAGCGGCGCGCGGGCGCCGCGCTCGGCGAGCCTCCGGGCCGCGAGCGCGTCGTGCAGCGCCGGCGCGGGGGCCTCCGTCGTCGCGCACTGCCCGCAGAGCCGCCGCACCAGCCGCTGCACCACGATGAGCGCCACCGACTGCGCGACCAGCGAGCGGGAGCACCCGAGGCCCTCGAGGCGCTGCAGGGTGGTCATCGCGTCGTTGGCGTGCATCGACGTGAAGAGCAGGTGCCCGGTCATCGCCGACTCGAGCGCCAGCCGCGCGGTCTCGGGGTCACGGGTCTCCCCCACCGTGATCACGTCCGGGTCCTGCCGCAGCGCGGCGCGCAGCACCTGCGCGAAGCCGAGGCCGATGCCCGCGTTCACCTGCACCTGCGTCACCCCGGCGAGGCGGTACTCGATGGGGTCTTCGACCATCAGCACCGAGGAGTCGGGGCGGGCCCGGCGCCGCTCCTGAAGCATCGCGTACAGGCTCGAGCTCTTGCCCGAGCCCGTCGCCCCCGCGACGAGCACCGCGCCGTGCGGGCGCAGCAGCGCGCCCCGCACCGCCGCGAGGGTGTGGGGCTCGACGAAGAGCTGGTCGAGCGGGCGGGAGAGACCCGCCGACTCGAGCACGCGCAGCACGACCTTCTCGCCCCGCGAGCTGGGGAGCGACGAGACGCGCAGGTCGACCTCGCGGTAGCCCGCGGTCATCCCGATGCGGCCGTCCTGCGGCGATCGCCGGTCGGTGATGTCGAGCCCCGCGAGGATCTTCAGCCGCGCCACCACCCCCTTCGCGAACGACGGCGGGATCAGGTCGGGCGCGTCTTGCAGCATCCCCTGCACCCGGTACCGCACGCGCACCCCCGCGGCCTCGGGCTCGATGTGCACGTCGGAGGCCTCGCGCTGCAAGGCCCCCGCGAGGATGCGGTTCACCGCGCGCACGACCTCGTCCCCCACGACCCGCACGGCCTTGTCGGCGTCGCGCTCCTGGTCGACCACGTCGAACTGCAGGCTGTCGGGGTCGACCCGGGCGCCCCGCGCGGCCTCGCCCCTCGGCGTGCCCTCCAGGCGAAATCTCTGCACGGCGAGGGCGAAGTCATCCTGCGAGATCGCCACCACCTCGAGGTCCACCGAGCGCAGCACCCGGCGCAGCTCGGCGATCGCGGCCTCGTCGCGAGGCGACACCATCCCGACGGTGATCGCGTTGCCTCGGGAGCTGAGCGGGAGCAGCCGGTGCGAGAGCACGAGCTTGCTCGGCACGAGCTGGATCACCGACGCCGTCGGCTCGTAGTCGGACACCTCGACGAAGCGCACCGCCCCCTGGGCGAGGGCCGCCGCCGGCGCGGGCGGGTCTGAGGCCGACGACGGAGCGCGCCGCGAGGCCATGCTCAGCGCGACGTTGCGAGAGGCGAGGCGCCGCGCGAGGTTGAGGGAGAACTGCGGCACCTTCGCGGTGAGCGTGTCGACGATCTCCGCCCGAAGGCGGAGCACCACCGAGGGCTCGTCGGCGAGGAGGCTGTAGGGCTGCGAGGCGCGCAGCGCGGTGGCGACGTCGCCGGAGTGGTCGCCCGGCAGCACGGCGTCGAGGGTCGTGACCGCGCCCGTGCTCGCGCTGACCATCGCGTGGCTCGCGCGGCCGCGCATGAGCACCACCATGCCGTCGGCCGGGGCCCCCGCGCGCAGGATCACGGCGCCGCGGGGATACTCCAGCACCTCGGCGTGGGCCGACACCTTCGCCACCACGGCGGCGTCACAGGACTTGAACAGACCCACCCCCGACAGGAACTCTTCGATCACCGCGGGGTTGACGACGCGCGCCTGCCCAGCCCCGCCGCGCTGGTCGCTCTGTGCCACGTCTTGGGAGTGGATCGCCTTTCGCGAACGCGTGTCAAGGCGACCGCGCGCGGCGAACGGTGATAGTGAAGGCGGCCGTGAAGATCCACGGCGTCGCCCTCGCCGCCGCCCTCGTCGCCTGCGCGACGACGCGCGCGGTCCCTCCAAGCCCCGGCGCGCGCGCCGCGACGACCGCGCCCCTGGTGGTGAGCGTGGTGGTCGACCAGTTCCCCGCCTGGCTCGCCCTCGACCGCCTCGGCGAGCTGCCGGCGGAGGGCGGCTTCGCGAGGCTCCGGCGCGAGGGGACCTGGCACCGTCAGCTTCGCTACCTGCACGCGGCGACGGACACTGCGCCGGGGCACTCGTCGCTCTACACCGGGCGCCCGCCGCGCGAGAGCGGCATCCTCGCGAACGAGGTCCCGAACGGGCGGGGAGGCCGGAGCTCGATCCTCGACGACGCGAGCGCGCACCTCGTGACGCCCGCCGAGACGCTCGACGCGGCCTCGTCGTCGATCGCGCGGCTGCGGGTCGAGACCGTCGCCGACGCGCTGCGCGCGAGGCGCCCCGACGCGGTCATCGTGAGCGTCTCGCTCAAGGACCGCGGCGCGATCTTCGGCGGCGGGCGCCACCCCGACGCGACGCTCTGGTACGACCCGCGGCGCGGGAGCTTCGTCACCTCGACGGCCTTCGCGTCGCGCTTCCCCGCGTGGGCCGCGGAGGTGGGGAGCGCGCGGGCGATCCTCGCGGCGCGGCCCGCGGCGTGGACGCTGCTCGACCCTGCCTGGGTGCGCGCGCACGCGGCGACGCCCGACGCGCAGCCCGGAGAAGGCGACCTCGACGGGTGGGGCACGACCTTTCCTCACGCCTTCGCGAGCTCCAGCCGACAGGGCGGCGCCCTCCGCGCGTCCCCCTTCGGCGACGAGGCCGTGCTCCGCGTGGCGCGCGCGGCGGTGGCGGGCGCGAGGCGGCCGGGGCAGCCCATGCTGCTCGCGATCTCGCTCTCGTCCAACGACTACATCGGCCACGTCTTCGGCCCCGACTCCTGGGAGGCGTGGGACCAGCTCCGACGTCTCGACGCCTCCCTCGGCCGCTTCTTCACCGAGCTCGACGGCCTCGTCGGCGCCTCGGGCTGGTCGCTCGTGCTCTCGGGTGACCACGGCATGACCCCCCTCCCCGAGATCGCCGGGCGCGACGGCGCGCAGCCCTGGTGCCGCCCGGGCGCGGCGAACCCCTGGGAGCGCGGCTGCGCCCCTCCGTCCCGCCTCGACCCCGACGCGATGGGACCAGAGCTCCAGGCGTCGGCCGTCACCGCCCTGGGCCCCGGCGCGTGGGTCTCGGGCGTCGTCGACCCCTTCGTGTACCTCACCGCCGAGGCGAACGCGCTGCCCGCGCCTCGCCGTCGGATCCTCCTCGACGCGCTCACGCAGCAGCTCCGCAGGCACCCCGAGGTCGAGCGCGTCGTCGACGCGGAGACGGTCCCCGACGTGTGCGCGGAGGGCGAGTCCGTCGAGGCGCTGATCTGCCGGTCGATCCCGCGCGACTCCGGCGCGGCGCTCTACGTCCAGGTGCGCGCGGGCGCGTTCTTCGACGCGGGGTACACCCTCGGCGCGGGCGCGAGCCACGGCTCGCCCTACCTCTACGACCGCGCCGTGCCGCTGCTGGTGCGCGCGCCCGGACAGGTCGACGCCGGGGTCACCCTCGACGCGCCCGTACCCTTCACCCGGTTTCGCGAGACCGTCGAGACGCTCCTCGGGATCGCAGGCGCCACGCCAACGCGAGCGCCGCCAGCGGCCACGCCGCCGAGCCCGTGACCGGCGACGCCGCACAGCCCGCGCGCACGACCCGGCGCTCCGGAGCGGGGGGCGCCTCGGGGGACGCGATCTCGGGCGCCTTCGTCGGCGGATCCCCTTGCGGCGCAGGGGCTTCGGGGGTCTCCTCAGGCGCGGCCGCGGGCGCCTCCGGGGTGTCGTCGCCGAAGACCATCCCGAGGTGGTTCGCGACGCCGCGCTCGACGCCGTCCGCGGGGTGGCTCACGAGCCCGCCCTCGGCGCGGACGTAGAGCGCCGACGATCCCCCGCCGTCGAGGTTCACCGCGTCCCACGCGCCGTGACCGCGCAGCACGCGGGCGGCTTCGGGGCAGGTCATCCCCTGGTTTCGCCCCTCGCGGCCGTTCACCATCATCACGAAGAGGGTGGCCCGTCGCTGATCGACGCCGAGGAGCGTGCGGGGGTTGCGCTGCAGCGCGTGGCGGGGGTGGGTGTACGAGTCGACCTCGCCGGCGGTGAGCACCCGGGGCGAGCCGGTGACGGCCTCGGTGACCCACGGCCAGGGCGCGGGCCCGAGCACCTTCGCGCGGGAGTCGAAGATCTCCACCCGCCCGCGAGGGCCGAAGGCGAGGGTCCAGTCGCAGTCGAGGCGGCGGTCGGCGTAGCTCGATCGCCAGGCCCGGCCCCCAGACATCGCCAGGCCGCAGGTGCCGAAGCGCCCGTTGCGAATGTCGAAGTAGTTGGCGTTCACCGCGACGTCGGCGCCGACGTGACGCGCGAAATCCGAGGTCGTGCGCCACACCCTCCGCGCGCCGGGGCTCCGCGGCGCCAGGAACGACTCCTCGGTCGAGACGAAGCGCGGGCGCGCCACCGCGAGGTCGACCCGGAGCAGGTGGTAGTCGAAGGTCCCGCTGCGGCGGTGGAGGTGACGCACGCCGGCGTAGGGGGCTCGCCAGCGGTCCTCCGCGTGGGCTCCCTGGGCTGAGAACGCGACCGCGGCGAGGGCCACCGCGCGCGCTGCGTGACGCGACCGGATCATTGCTCTCCCCCCCGGCTAGGCCGCCGACCCCCGATCGGCACAAATTCCGCGCGCCGCGTCGTCGTTTCCTTGCGTCATCGCGCCCGCCGGGCCGTGCTATGAGCGCCGGCATGGACCCCTCGCCGCTGCCCTCGCCCGCGGAGCTCTCCCCCATCGAGCTCGCGCGCATCGTCGACGTCGCCCTGGCTGAAGACCTCGCCGCGGGCGACGTCACCACCCGCGCGGTGATCCCCGCCGACGCCCTCGCCCGCGGGGCCTTCGTCTCCCGCGAGCGCGCGGTGCTCGCCGGCGTCGGCGTCGCCGCGTACGTGTTCCAGCGCGTCGACCCGCGGGTGCGCTTCGAGGCCCTGCGCGCCGACGGCGCCGCGCTCGAGCCCGGCGACGTCGTCGCCCGCGTCGAGGGAGGCGCCCACGGCGTGCTCACCGCCGAGCGGGTCGCCCTCAACCTCCTGCAGCGCATGTGCGGCACGGCCACCCGCGCCCGCGACTTCGCCGCGCGCGTCCCCGCTGGCTGCGCGACCCGCGTCACCGACACCCGCAAGACCACGCCGGGCCTCCGCGCCCTCGAGCGCTACGCCGTGCGCATGGGCGGCGCGCACAACCACCGCAACGACCTCGGCAGCGCGGTGCTCATCAAGGACAACCACGTCGCGGTCTGCGGCGGGGTCCGCGCGGCCATCGAGCGCGCACGCCGCGCGGCGCCGCACACGATGCGCGTCGAGTGCGAGGTGCAGAGCCTCGGCGAGCTCGAGGAGGCCCTCGCCGCGGGCGCCGACGTGATCATGCTCGACAACTTCGACGACGACGCCGTCGCCGAGGCCCTGCGCCGCGTGTCGTCGCGCGCGCCCCGCCCCGTGATCGAGGCCTCGGGCGGCGTGGGCCTCGACCGCGTCGAGCGACTCGCGCGACTCGGCGTCGACGTCATCTCCGTGGGCTCGCTCACCCACGGCGCCCGCGCCATCGACATCGGCCTCGACCTGGAGCTCTCCGGCGCGTGGACGACCTCGACGGCTTCGTAGCCCCCGACCCCGAGGCGGCGCTGGGCCGCGTCGTCACGGTGCTCCGCGAGACGGCCTCGACCAACGACGACGCGCGGCGCGCCGCCGCCGAGGGCGCGCCCCACGGCGCGGTGTTCGTCGCCGACGCGCAGACCGCGGGCCGCGGGCGCCTCGGACGCGCGTGGCACTCGCCCCCGGGCGACAACCTGTACGCGTCGATCCTCTTGCGCCCCAGCGCGTTGGCCCGCGACCTGGCGCTGCTCCCGCTCGCCGCCGGCCTCGCGATCGCCGAGGCCGTCGAGGAGGTCGCCGGGGTCGAGGCGACGATCAAGTGGCCCAACGACGTGCTCGTGGGCGGGCGCAAGCTGGCGGGCGTGCTCGTCGAGGGCTCGCTCCGGGGCGATCGGTTTCAGCACGTCGTGGTCGGCGTCGGGGTGAACGTGCGCGGGGCGAGGCCGCCCGACGAGGTGTCCGACGTGGCCACGACGCTCCGCGCCGCCGCGGGGCGCGCGCCCTCGCGACGCGAGGTGCTGGCGCGGCTCCTCGCCCGCTTCGAGGCGCGCCTCGACGCGCTGGAGCGAGGCCGCGGCGACGAGGTCATCGCCGCGGTCCACGCGCGGTGCGTCACGCTGGGCCGGCGCGTGCGCGTGGGCGTCGACGAGGGCGTCGCCGCCGCGGTCGAGGCCGACGGCGGGCTGCTCGTGCGCTTCGACGACGGCCGCGCCCGCAGCGTACACGGCAGCGACGGGCTCAGCCTCGTCGAGCCGATCCCGCGCGCGCCCCTCGGTCCGCTGGGTCTCTAGGTCGCGAGCGCGGCCACGAGCGCGGCGCCGTCGGCGGGGCGGCGCGCGGGGTCGGGCGCGAGGCAGGCGTCGATCAGCGACGCCATCGCGGGGTCGCGCTCGGCGCGCAGCTCGCGGGCCATCACCCCGAAGGCGTAGACATCGACGCGAGGGTCGGCGACGCCCGCCTGCGCCGACTCGGGCGGGAGGTACGCCGGGGTGCCCTCGCGGGGCCCGACGGGCGTGCCCGCGAGGCGCGCGAGGCCGAAGTCGGTGAGCACGGCGCGGCCGTCCTCGCGGAGCAGCACGTTGCCCGGCTTGACGTCCCGGTGCACCCAGCCCTCCCGGTGCGTCGCCTCGAGGCCGCGCGCGAGGTCGACGAGCCAGCGGCGCGCCTCGTCGACGGGCACCCCCGCGGCGACGCGCGCGCGCACCGAGCCGCCCCCGGCGTACTCCATCACCAGCGCGCCGACCTCCTCGTGGAGGTCGTGCACGCGCACCACCTCGGGCGCCGCGCAGGCGACGGCGACGCGGGCCTCGCCGCGGAGCCTCGCGTTGCGGTCGACGCGCGCCGCGGGGTGGTAGATCTTGATCGCGACCTCGCGCTCGAGACGTCGATCCCTCGCGAGAAAGACCGCGCCCGCGCCGCCCCGACCGAGCTCGCGAAGCAGCGCGTAGGCGCCGACGCCGACGCTCGCCTCCGGGGCGAGGAGCGTGGCCCCCTCGACCCCGGCCCGCGCGGGCCGGCGGGTGCGCAGCCGACGCTCGCGGGCGCCGGGGTACTCCAGGTCGAGGGCCAGCACCTCTTCGAAGCGCCGCGCCGCGCCCTCCGAGTCGCCCCGCGCCTCGGCGAGGTCGCCCAGGCGCATCAGCGCGGGCGCGGCGAGGCGCGGCGACGACTCAGACACCGTCACGAGCAGCGCCTCGGTCATGTCGGGCTCGCCGCGGCGCAAGAAGAAGTCGGCGAGAAAGAGCCGGTCTTCGGGGGGGACCTCGGGGCTCAGGGCGCTCTCCCGCAGCCACCGCGCGACGCTCACCGCGACGGGCGCCGAGCTCGCGTGCTCGAGGACGTCCACGGCGCGGCGCACTCCGGCCGCCAGGTGAAGGCGCTTGATCTCCGCGAGCGGGTCGGCCTCTCGCCGCGTGGGATCGGCGGCGGGCTCCGGCGGCGAGGAGTCTCGCAGCAGCTCGTCACCGGGAGGCGGATCCCTGCGAAACAGCGATTGAAAGAACGCCTTCAGCCCCATCGCGCCGCGCTCACTCCCCCCACTCGAGCACGCGCAGCGTCGAGGCCCCGCGCTCGACGCGGTCGCCGCGGGCGAGGAGCACCGGCACGGCGACGCGCTGGCCGTTGAGCCGCACGCCCGCCTCGGGGCTGAGCGTGGGTCCGTCGTCGCCGCAGCGGATCACGCCGAGGGGGGTGCTCCACGCGCCGCGCAGGAGCACGACCGCCCGCCCGCGGTCCATGCCCCGCTCGACCTGGAGGGTCAGGGCGCCCTCGGTGACCTTCGCGCGCAGGAGGAGGTCGGCGCCGAGGCCGATCGCCGCCCCGTCGTGGACCGGGAGCGCCGAGGCGATCGGGACGCCGTCGAGGGAGGTCCCCGCGCGGCTCCCCGCGTCTTCGAGCACGAAGGCGTCGCCGCGGTGGTCGACGGTGGCGTGACGCCGCGACACCGACGCGCCGCGGAGCGCGACCTCGCCCTCTCGCCCGAGGGTGACCGGCAGCGAGGCGACGAGGCTCATCCTCGCCCCGTCGAGGGCGAGGTCGACCACGCCCCGCTGGATCAAGCGCGCCGCGCGCTCGTCGTGCGAGGCCCTGGCCTCGTGGTCGTCGGGCTCCTTCGCGAGCCACTCGCGGAGGTCGACGAGCGCCCTCACGCGGTCTCCGCTCCGCCACTGGCCCTCGAAGGCGTTCATCGCGGCGTGGCGGCGCATCGCGCGCAGCTCCTCGTCGTCGCGGTCGCCCACGAGGCGCTCCATCCCCTCGACGTCCCCGGCGAGGGTGAGCGCCCGCACGACGCCGTCGCGGTCGTCGAGGAGGTCGAAGGCCCGGGCGGCCTCTCGAAACGCGCCGAGGGCCTCGAGCTCGCGGGCGGCCTCGGCGAGGCGGCGGCGCTCCTCGTCGGTGCGGGGCGGGGTCTCTTCGAGCTCGGCGAGGGAGCAGAGGGCGACGCCCTTGCGCGCCTCGTCGCGCAGCGCGGGGTCCTTCACGAGGCCGTGGGCGCGCACGAGGAGCGCCCGACGGGCGTCGAGGGTGCGGGAGGTCTCCGCGGCGCGGAGGAGCACCCGCACGGCCTCGTCTCGCTCGCCCCCGTCGAGGTAGAGCCGCACCGCTTCATCCACGCGGCCGTCGGCCTCGGCGCGCTCCGCCGCGCGGCCTCTCCGAAACATCCGTGACACCCAGGACCACATAGAAGTCCGCGCGCGAGGCGTGTTACAACGTCCGAGGCGGTGAGTTCCGCACTTGAATCACGCGGCGGAACTACTACCCAAGGAGGTCACTGATGTCGAGCGTCAACCGGCTGGGGGAGCTACTCGTACGGGACAAGAAGATCTCGCTCGCGCAGCTCCGTCAGGCCCAGGAGGAGCAGAAGCGCAGCGGGCAGAACCTGGCCTACGCGCTCTCGAAGCTGGGCTTCATCTCCGACCGCGAGATCGCCGACTTCATCTCCCGTGAGTACCGCGTGCCCTCGATCGACCTCTCCGCCGTGGAGATCGACGGGGAGCTCAGCAAGCTCGTCTCGAAGGAGGTGTGCGAGCGGCACCGCATCGTGCCGATCTCGCGCGCGGGCTCGTCGCTGATCGTCGCGATGAGCGACCCGACGAACCTCAACGCCATCGACGACATCAAGTTCCTCACGGGCTACAACGTCGAGCCGGTCGTCGCGAGCGAGAACGCGATCCTCCAGACCATCGAGGCGCTGTTCACGCAAGACGTGCCCGCGGCCCTCGACCTCGACGACTACCTCCAAGACCTCGCCGACGAGTCCGTCGAGTTCGGCACCGACGAGGACGAGAGCGGCAACGTCCTCGAGCTCGAGAAGGCGGCCGAAGACGCCCCCGTCGTGCGCCTCTGCAACGCGATCCTCCTGAACGCGATCAAGGTGCGCGCCAGCGATATTCACGTCGAGCCCTACGAGAAGAAGATGCGGGTGCGCTACCGCGTCGACGGCGTGCTCCGCGAGGAGATGTCCCCGCCGATCAAGCTGCGCAACGCGATCTCGTCGCGCATCAAGATCATGTCGAACCTCGACATCGCCGAGCGGCGCCTCCCGCAGGACGGGCGCATCAAGCTCAAGATGGGCGGCGGCAAGGAGATGGACTTCCGCGTCTCCGTGCTCCCGACGATCTGGGGCGAGAAGATCGTCATGCGTCTTCTCGACAAGACGAACCTCCAGCTCGACATGACCAAGCTGGGCTTCGAGAAGCAGCAGCTCGAGTGGTTCATGAGCGCCATTCACAACCCCTTCGGGATGTGCCTGGTGACCGGCCCCACGGGCTCGGGCAAGACCACCACGCTGTACTCGGCCCTCTCGGAGCTCAACAAGACCTCGGAGAACATCAGCACGGCGGAGGACCCGGTGGAGTACAACCTCCAGGGGATCAACCAGGTGCAGATGCACGACGACATCGGCCTGAACTTCGCCGCGGCGCTCCGGTCGTTCCTCCGGCAAGACCCGGACATCATCATGGTGGGCGAGATTCGAGACTTCGAGACCGCCGAGATCGCGGTGAAGGCCGCGCTCACGGGGCACATGGTGCTCTCGACGCTGCACACCAACGACGCGCCGAGCACGATCTCCCGCCTGCTGAACATGGGCATCGAGCCCTTCATGGTCACCGCGGCGACGACGCTGGTGGTCGCGCAGCGCCTCGCCCGCCGCATCTGCAAGGACTGCAAGCAGGAGGTCAAGGTCGACGCCGACCTCATGCGCGAGCTGAACTTCAAGGAAGAAGACATCGCCCAGTCGGGGGGGCGCCTGTGGAAGGGCGCCGGCTGCAGCGTGTGCAACAACACCGGGTACAAGGGCCGCGTCGCGCTCTACGAGGTGCTGCCGATGTGGGACGAGGTCAAGGACCTCGTGCTCCAGGGCGCCTCCACCGCGGAGCTGAAGACGCAGGCCATCCGCTGCGGCATGAGGACCCTGCGCATGTCGGGCCTGTCGAAGATCCTCGAGGGGATGACCACGACCGAAGAGGTGCTCCGCACCACGACCTCTGACATGAACAAGCCCTCCACCTGACCCACCGCAGGTACCTCGGCGGTACCCCACTGCTAGAGCCCGACCATGGCCGCACCGGACACCCCCCTCACGCCCAACCTCCTCGAGCTCTTGCGATCGATGGTGGAGCGCGGCGCGAGCGACCTTCACCTCACCGCGGGATCGGCGCCCTCGATGCGGGTCGACGATCAGCTCCGCCCCCTCGCGCGCTGCGCGGTGCTCACGCCCACCGACACCCAGCGGCTCTGCTACCAGATCCTGACCGAGGAGCAGCGCGCGCGCTTCGAGCGCACCTTCGAGCTCGACCTCTCGTTCGGGGTGAAGAACCTCGCGCGCTTTCGCGCCAACCTGTTCATGCAGCGGGGCGCGGTGGCGGCGGTGTTCCGCGCGATCCCGTTCCGCATCCTGTCGCCCGAGGAGCTGGGCCTGCCCCCGGTGCTCGTCGAGCTGAGCGCCCGGCCCCGCGGCCTGGTGTTGATCACCGGCCCGACGGGCTCGGGCAAGAGCACCACCCTCGCGTCGCTCATCGACCGGATCAACTCCGAGTCGCGCAAGCACATCCTCACGGTCGAAGACCCCATCGAGTTCATGCACGTGAACAAGAGCTGCGTGGTCAACCAGCGCGAGGTGGGCACCGACACCACGGCCTTCAAAGACGCGCTCCGGCACGTGCTCCGGCAGGACCCCGACGTCGTGCTCATCGGCGAGCTGCGGGACCACGAGACCATCGAGGCCGCGCTCACCATCGCCGAGACCGGCCACCTGGTCTTCGCCACCATGCACAGCAGCAGCGCGTGGCAGGCGATCACCCGCATCATCGACGTCTTCCCGGCGCACCAGCAGCAGCAGATTCGCTCGCAGCTCTCCTTCGTGCTGACCGGGGTGGTGTCGCAGATCCTCCTGCCCCGCGGGGGCGTGCCCGGCCGGGTGCCGGCCTGCGAGGTGCTCATCCCCAACGGCGCGATCCGCGCGCTGATCCGCGACGACAAGGTCCACCAGATCTACTCGCAGATGCAGGTGGGGCAGACGAGCTCGGGGATGCAGACGATGAACCAGGCGCTCGCCGCCCTCGTCGCGCGCCGCGCCGTCACCCTCGACGAGGCGCTCAACCGATCGAGCGACCCCGCAGAGCTCCAACAGCTCGTCGACGCCGGGCCCCTCCCCCAGCCCGCGGCGCCGCACGCCAGGCCCCCGCGCGCCGAGCGCGGCTGAGCGCGGTCACCGCGCCTCGACCTACATCGCAGCACACGAACTTCGCGCCGAAAGGTCTTTGACCCCCGCGCGCGAGCGGCCTTACGATCACGGGCGATGGCGCAATTTACCTACGAGGCGAAGACGCGGGCGGGCGAGGTCCGCACCGGCACCATCGAGTCGGACGACGAGGCGTCCGCGACGGCGAAGCTGCGCCAGCAGGGGCTCACGCCGGTCAAGGTGAAGAAGAAGGGGCTGTCGTTCGGCGGCTTCGGCGGCTCGGTCACCACCAAAGACCTCGTCATCTTCACCCGTCAGTTCGCGACGATGATCGACGCCGGCCTGCCCCTCGTGCAGTGCCTCGAGATCCTCTCGACCCAGAACGACAACCCGGCGTTCGCCCGCATCCTGCGCCAGGTGAAGACCGACGTGGAGGGCGGGTCGACCTTCTCCGAGTCGCTGAGCAAGCACCCCAAGGTCTTCGACAGCCTGTTCTCCAACCTCATCCGCGCCGGAGAGATCGGCGGCATCCTCGACACGATCCTCGCGCGCCTCGCGGCCTACCTCGAGAAGAACGCGAAGCTCGTTCGGCAGGTGAAGAGCGCCCTCACCTACCCCATCGGCGTGTTGGTCATCGCGGTGCTCGTCATCGCGATCATGATGATCTTCGTGATCCCGACCTTCGAGAACATGTTCAAGGAGTTCGGAGGTCAGCTCCCCGACCTGACCATGATGGTCATCAACATGTCGCACTTCTTCGTCGACAACCTCGCGATCATCATCGGCACGCTGGTGATCAGCGGCTGGTCGATCAAGCGGTGGGCCGGCACCGCGTCGGGCACCATCACCATCGACAAGGTGGTGCTGCAGCTGCCGGTCATCGGCAACGTGATGCGCAAGATCGCCGTCGCGCGCTTCACCCGCACCCTCGGCACCCTGCTCTCGTCGGGCGTGCCCATCCTCGACGCCATGGAGATCGTCGCGAAGTCGTCGGGCAATTACGTGATCGAGCAGGGGATCATGACCGCCCGCGCGAAGATCGCCGAGGGCAAGAACATGGCCGAGCCCCTGGGTGAGACCAAGGTCTTTCCCTCGATGGTGGTGCAGATGATCGCCGTCGGCGAGCAGACCGGCGCGCTGGACACGATGCTCAACAAGATCGCCGACTTCTACGAAGAGGAGGTCGACGTCGCCGTCGGCGCCCTCACCTCCATGCTCGAACCCATCATGATGGTGTTCATCGGAGGCTCGGTGGGCACCATGATGATCGCGATGTACCTCCCGATCTTCACCCTCGCCGGCAACGTGAAGTCCTAGCGGCACGCGGCGCCGCGATGCCCGTTCGCTCCGTTCACCCCGAGCCCCTCGCGATCGTCGGTCACACCGACGCGCAGGTGCGCCAGAGGTTTCTCTACCTCACGGCGTCGCGGGTGATGGTGTGCACCGTGATCTTCGGCGGCACCATCGCGGTGTACCTCGCCGAGGCGCACTCCTTCGACGGGCCCACGCCGCGGCTGCTGCTCGGGGTGATCGTCGCGATCTACCTCGTGTCCCTCGGGTACGCGCTGCAGATCCGGCGCGCGAGCACCGCGCGCCTCGAGACGCTCACGTCGCTCTCCATCGCCCTCGACCTGATGGCGTGGACGGTCCTGGCCTACGCGACGGGGGGCGCGGGCTCGCCGCTCTCGACCCTCTTCGGCCTCACCACCCTCACCGCGGCCCTGGTGATGGGCGGCAACGCCACGCTCTGGACGGCGGTGGGCAGCCTCGGGCTCTACGGCCTCCTCGCGCTGCTCACGGCCACCGGGCTGCTGCCGCCGCCGTCGGACCAGGTGCGCACGGCGGCGAACCCCATCGAGACGACCTACCAGATGGTGGTCACCCTCACCGAGGTCATCGCCGTCACCGCCATCGGCGGGTCGCTGGCCGACCGGCTGGTGCTCGCCGGCGACGCGCTGGTGCGCGCCGAGGCCTCCCGCGCCAACCTCGCGGGGCTCTACGAGGACGTGCTCCGCTCGATCCCCTCGGCGATCTTCACCTTCGACGTCGGCGGGCGCATCGACAGCGCCAACCCCTTCGGCGCCGACTTCATCGGGATCGACGCCTCCTCGCTCCTGGGCCTCGACGTGCGGGTGCTGCTGCCCTTTCTGCGCGACCTCGACGAGGAGCTGATGCTCGAGGGCACCTCGGGCGACGCCCTGCTCGAGACGACCTCGGGCGAGGCGCCGGTGTCGTACCACGTCGCGCCCATTTACGACCGGGAGGGGGTGATGCGCGGGGGCGTGGTGGTGATCGACGACCGGTCCAACGTCGAGTCGCTCCGCTCGGCGTTCGCGCAGGCCGAGCGCTTCGCGGAGCTGGGGCGCCTCGCCGCGGGCCTCGCCCACGAGGTGCGAAACCCCCTCGGCGCGATCTCCGGGTGCGTCGAGCTGGTGCGCGAGACCGCCCGCCTCGACGAGGAGGAGCGCGCGCTGTTGAGCACCGTGCTCACCGACGTCGCGCGGCTCAACAACCTCGTGACCGACATGCTCCAGTTCGCGCGCCCCCGGCCGCCCGACCTCAACGTCACCGACCTGGTCGCGCTCGCGCGCGACGTCGTCGCCCTCGCCCGCACCTCCGAGGGCGCCGAGTCGAAGGTCGGCATCACCCTCGAGGGCGACGCGAGGGTCGAGGCCGAGGTCGACTCGGCGCAGATCAAGCAGGTGCTCTGGAACCTCCTGCGCAACGCCGCGCAGGTGTCGCGCCGCGGCACCGAGGTGCGCATCGTCGTGCGCAGCCTCGGCGAGCGGGCGGCGATCGAGGTGCACGACGGCGGGCCGGGCGTGCCCGAGGAGCTCCGCGGGAGAATCTTCGAGGCCTTCTACTCGAACACCGCCAGGGGCACAGGCCTCGGCCTCGCCATCGTCAAGCGCATCGCCGACGCCCACGGCGCGCGGGTCGAGGTGCGCCCGCGCGAGGGCGGCGGGAGCGTGTTCGCCTTCCTCGTGCCCATCGCGCGCTCGCTGTCGTCGTCGCTCGGGCCGAGCAGCGAGCGCCCCTCGCAGCGCCCCTGAGGGGGCGCGAAGGGCGCTCAGGGGGCGCGGCGACGGTCCTTGGCGTCGACGGCGGCGATGAAGAGCCAGAGGTACTCCACCGCGCTGGTGACCGAGAACACCAGCGAGAGCAGCACGAGCCACTGACCGACGACGTTGAGGTCGACGGGGTGCGGCCACCCCGGCATCACCGCGTAGGGGTAGTGCAGCACGAGGCAGAGGATCCCCACGAGCTGCAGCGCGGTCTTCCACTTGCCGCTCTCGCCGGCGGCGATCACCACGCCCTCGCTCGACGCGATGCTGCGGAGGCCCGTGACGGTGATCTCGCGCGCGAGCAGCACCACGACGATCCAAGGCGCGATGCGCCCCATGCGGGTGAGGTAGACCAGCAGGGCCATGACCAGCAGCTTGTCGGCGAGCGGGTCCATGAACTTGCCGAAGACGCTCACGAGGTTGCGCTTGCGCGCGAGGTAGCCGTCGAGGAGGTCGGTGAGCGCCGTGGCGCCGTAGAGCCACGCGGCCACCACCCCGTCGCGGGGCGTGGCCGCGTCGACGAAGTAGAGCACCACCGGGATCATCACGACCCGCGCCATGGTGAGGGCGTTGGGGATGTTCCAGACGTCTTGCCGAACGGCGCCCTTCTGCGCGCGGGGACGCTTGTCGCGAGGGTCTTCTTGAGCGTCGGCGCCGTTCACTGCGCGCGAGGCTAGCACCATCCTCCCCGCGGGAGGTGTCACGCTCTAGGCGTCGACCGCCCTGCGATGGCAGACTGCGGGCGTGACCCGCTCCCCGGACCGCCCAGACGTCGAGCACACGCGCACCATCAACCCCGAGCGGCTGCTCTCCAGCGCGGTGCGCGGCGTTCGCCTCACGGTCATCAGCGGCCCCGACGCGGGCGTGAGCGGCGTGCTCTCACACTCGCGCTCGATCATCGGGCGAGGCGAGGGCGCGGAGTTTCGGCTGACCGACCCGACGGTGTCGTCGTTCCACGCCGAGGTGTCGTCGGCCGAGGAGCGCGGAGGCGTGCTCATCGCCGACCTCTCCAGCCGCAACGGCACGCGGTACGCCGGGGCCTACATCGAGCGCGCGGTGCTCCCCACGGGGGCGACCATCGAGGTCGGCGGCTCGGTGCTCCGCGTCGAGCTCGACGCGCAGTACGAGACGGCCATCGAAGACATCCACTCCTTCGGCGAGCTGCGCGGGCGCAACGTCGCGATGCGCGAGCTCTTCGCGACCCTCGTCCGCCTCGCGCGCACCGACCTCTCGGTGCTCATCGAGGGACAGACCGGCACGGGCAAAGAGCTCGGCGCCCGCGGCGTGCACGACGCGTCGGCGTACGCGCAGGGGCCCTTCGTGGTGCTCGACTGCACCGCCATCCCGAGCACCCTCGCCGAGAGCGTGCTCTTCGGCCATGAGCGCGGCGCGTTCACCGGCGCGAGCGAGCGGCGCATCGGGATCTTCGAGGCCGCCGAGGGCGGGACCGTCTTTCTCGACGAGGTGGGTGAGCTCCCGATCGAGCTGCAGCCCAAGCTCTTGCGCGTGCTCGAGCGCCGCGAGGTCGTGCGCGTCGGGAGCACCACCCCGCGACCCATCCAGGTGCGGGTGATCTCGGCGACCTGGCGAGACCTGCGCCAGATGATCAACCAGGGCCGCTTTCGCGAGGACCTCTACTACCGGCTCGCCCAGGCGCGCGTGTCGATCCCCGCCCTGCGAGACCGCGCCGACGACATCCCGCTGCTGGTGTACCACTTCCTCCAACGCCTCCCGGCCGGCGTGCAGGGCGCCCGCTCGATCTCGCCCGAGGCCCTCGCCGAGCTCGTGCGGAGAGACTACGCGGGCAACGTTCGCGAGCTGAAGAGCTCCGTCGAGCGCGCGGCGATGATGGCCGAGGGCGCCGTGATCACCGGCGCCGACCTGGCCTTCGAGCGCATGCTCCTCGGCGAGCGGCAGCGCGCGCCGGCCTCGGTGCAGCTCCCCACCGCGGCGGGCTCTGACCGCGCGTCGCTGCCCCCCTCCCCCGACCAACCGCTCGCGCCTTTCAAAGAGGCCAAGCGCACCCTCATCGACGAGTTCGAGAAGGACTACCTCCTCCGTCTGCTCAAGCGCACGGGCAACAACCTCAGCCGCGCCGCGGCCCTCGCGGGCATCGAGCGCCACTACCTCCGCGACCTCTTCCGCAAGCACGGGCTCCGCTCGGATGAGTAGCCTCGCGGTGCTCTTCGCGCTGCAGCGCGTGGTCTACACGCGGCCCCCCGCGGGCACCCTCCAGCGAGGGCTGCTCTCGCTGCCCCGATGGCCCGTGGCGGCCGCGGTCGCGCTGGCGCTGGCGGCGGTGGTGGCCGTCGTCGCGAGGCGGCGCGCCGGGCGATGAGCGCGCGCAGCGTGGTGCTGGTCTCGCTGCTCGTCGTGCTCGTGTACGGCGGCATCGTGCTGTGGGGCGACGTGCAGCGACTGCGCGCCGTGCTCGAGGCCTTCGCGTGGAGCAGCCTGGGCGCGGCCCTGGCCCTCGCGTCGATGAACTACGTGATCCGCTGGCTCAAGTGGGAGTTCTACCTCGCGCGGCTGGGGATCACCGGCGTGCCCAAGGCCGAGAGCGCGGTGATCTTCCTGTCGGCCTTCGTGATGTCGATCACGCCGGGGAAGGCCGGCGAGGTCTTCAAGAGCGCCCTCCTCGCCAGCGCGCGCGCGGTGCCCGTCGCCCGGAGCGCGCCCATCGTGGTCGCCGAGCGCCTCACCGACCTCCTCGCGCTGATCCTCCTCGTCGCCCTCGGGGGGCTGTGGTTCCCCGACGGCGCGGTGTACGCGATCGCCGCCGCCGCGCTCGTGGGCGGCGTGATGCTCTTCGTGCTGTCCGAGCGGCTCACCCACGGGGTGATCGACCTCGCGGCGCGCACGGGCCCCGGCGCGCGCCTCGCCCCGCGCCTCCGCGACGCCTACGACTCCCTGCGCGTCGTCGCGTCGCCGTCGGCGCTGGTGATCCCCACGGCGCTGTCGGTGGTCGCCTGGGGCTGCGAGTGCCTCGCGCTGTGGATGATCCTGCGCGGCCTCGGCGCGAGCGCGGGCCTCGCCGTCGCGAGCTTCTCGTACGCGACGGCCACCGTGGCGGGCGCCGTGGCCATGCTCCCCGGCGGCGTCGGCGGCTTCGAGCCCGTGATGCTGGCGCTGCTGCCGAAGCTCACCTCCGGCGCGATCGCGGGCGAGGTCGCGCGCGCCGCGACCATCCTCGTGCGGCTCGCGACCCTCTGGTTCGCGGTGCTCGTCGGCGCCGCGGCGCTCGCGGTGTTTCGCCGGCGCTACGACCGCGCGCGGCAGGCTCAGGACAGCGCGACGACGTAGGCCACGCCCTCGACGAGCGCCACGCAGAGCACGCCCTCGCGCCCCACCGCCGCGAGGGTGACCGAGGGGGGGTCGGGGTCGCCCTCGCCGCCGCGCAGCAGCGCGACGCGCCGGGGCGGGCGCGCGGGGTCCTCGCAGTCCACGCTGCTCACCTCGACGAGCCCGCCCTCGCGGCGCCCGGCCAGGAGCAGCGTGGCGCGCCCGTCGTCGCTCTCGACCATCGCGACCTCGACGCTCGGCGACGTCTCGAGCTCCCGCCAGCGCTCCCCGTCGTCGACGCTCAGCCAGCAGCGACCGCTGCCCCCGTCGAGCGCGGCGATGACGGCGCCTCGGAGGGCGAGGCGGCTCACCGACAGGCCCGAGGGGAGCGCGGCGCGGCGCCACGCCGTCCCGTCGTCGAGGCGCAGGAGCTCCCCGCGCGCCGCGCCGTCGACGACAGCGAGGCTCCCCGCGGGATCGGCCGCCCACGCGACGACGCGTCGGGGCGCCCCGCCAGGCCGCGACTCGGCTTCCCCCACGAGGCACAGCGCGCCGGAGCGCGTGCGCGCCCAGAGCCTCCCGCCCTCCCGCGCGAGGTCGCGGGCGCCGACCTCGGCCGCGAGCGACTCCCTCCACCCCCCGTCGGCGTCGAGGACGAACACGGCGCCGCTGAGCGCCACCAGCGCGGGCGCGCCCGCGCGGTCGAATTCGACCCCGCCGCAGAGCTCGTCTGGGAGGGGTATGCGCTCCTGCGCCCCTCCGCCGGCGACGTCGAGCTCCCGCACCCAGAGCTCGCCGGCGAGCAGCGCGACCCGCGTGCCCTGCACGGCCACCGCCACGACGTCGTCGACGGGGAGCGCGGTGACCGCCGCGGTCGCCTCGCGTGGCCGCGCCGCGCGCGGCGCCTCGTCGTCCTCGTCGTCGAGGGGCGGGAGGGGGGCCAGGGGCAGGAGCTCTTCCATCGGGCCGTCCTCTCCCCTGTCGCCGGGCGCCTCGGCGTGCGCGTCGAGGTCGAGGTCGAGGGCGAACGAGCGGATCCCCTCGTCGTCGTCGTGGCCGCCGAGCGCCTCGTCGAAGGCGATGTCGGCGTCGTCGGCGCCCAGGTCGAGGCCGCCGGCCGCGTCGTCGAGGCCGCCGGCGGCCTCGTCGAGCTCCGCGTCGAACGCGAGGTCCGACGCCGCGTCGTCGAGGTCGGCCTCGGCGTCGTCGAGCTCGATGTCGCCCAGGGCACCACCCAGCGGCGCGTCGTCGTCGTCCAACGGGGGCAGCTCGGGGAGCGTGGGGAGCGCCTCGTCGAGGGGATCCCGGGGGTCGGCGGCGCTCACGCGCGACCCGGCGGCTCGAGACCGAGCCTGCGCATCACGAGCTTCATGTCGGCCCAGGTGTCGGCCTTTCTCTGCGGCTCCCGAAGGAGGTACGAGGGGTGCCACGTCGGCATCAGCGCCACGCCCTGAAACTCATGCCAGCGACCGCGGATCTTGCTCATCGGGGCGTTCACCCCGAGCAGGTACGACGACGCGGTGCGACCGAGCGACACGATGATCTCCGGGCGCACGACGCCGAGCTGGCGCAGCAGAAAGGGCGTGCAGGCCTCGAGCTCGTCGGCCTCGGGCTGACGATTGCCTGGCGGGCGACACTTCACCACGTTGCACACGTAGACGTCGTCGGGGCGGAGGCTCATCGCGACGATGATCTTGTCGAGCAGCGCCCCCGCCGGGCCGACGAAGGGCAGCCCCTGCTTGTCTTCTTGCTCTCCGGGCGCCTCTCCGACGAACACCAGGCGCGCCTCGGGGTTGCCCCGCGCGAACACGGTGTGGGTCCTTCGCGCGGCGAGCTTGCACGCGGTGCAGCCCTGCACTTCGGCTTGAATGACCCCGAGGGCCTCGAGGCGGGTCAGCGCGCGCGGGGGCTCCGCGGTCACCGGCGCGGGCGCGCGCGGAGGCTCCGCGGGCGCGGGCGACACGGTCGGGGGCGCGGGGGGCGCGGGATCGAGCGCCGCGGAGACCACCGGCGCGGGCGGGGGCGGATCCACCGGCGTCGGCGGAGGCGCGGGCGGGGCGACTCCCCTCGGGAGCTCCGTCGCGCCGAGGTCGCGCTGCCAGGAGAGGTGGGTCTGTAGCAGCCGCGAGAGCTCCGCGAGCTCGGCGCGAGGGTCGGCGGACATCGGCAGGTTCCTACCACTCCCGCGGGAGAATCGGCCAATGTTGCGCGGTGCACCGTACTCCCCGCGAACGGCCCCTGACGCGCGCGCTGCTCGCGCTGGCGCTGGCCCTCGCGCCGGGATGCCGACGAGGCGCCAACGACCGCGGCCCGGTGCAGCTCCGGGACCGGAGCGTGACGGTCGCGGGCCAACGGATCTACGTGCGCGAGGTGCGCTCGCCGGCCCCGGCGAGCACGCTGGTGATCCACGGCGGACCGGGCCTCGATCACACGTACATGCGCCCGTACTTCGATGGCCTCCGCGACGTGTCGCGGGTGCTCTACGTCGACCTCCGGGGGCACGGTCGGTCCGCGGCGCCGGCGGAGTCTACGGGCTACACGATCTCCGCGGCGGCCGACGACCTGGCGCTGCTGGCGGAGCGTGAGGGGATCGCCTCGACCGACGTCATCGCCCACGATTTCGGCGCGGCCGTGGCGGTGTCCCTCGCGGCCCGGCACCCGTCGCTGGTGCGCAGGCTGGTGCTCATCGCGCCGCTCCGCGACGGCGCGCAGGTGACCGCCGTGGCCGACCGCTCCCGTCGCGCCCTCGGCGAGCGCGGGTGGCGCGAGGTGCAGGCGCTCACCACCCCGCGCGGAACCCTCCGCGACCCTCACGACCTGCCTCGGCTCTTTCGCGCCCTCGGGGTCATGTGGTGGCACCGCACCCCCGACGAGCGCACCCTCCGCGCGCTCACCGGCACGATGATCTACCGCGCCGAGGCCGACGAGCGCTTCCTCGCCGCCGCGCGGCAGTGGAACGCCGCCCTCGTCGCGCCCGAGGTGCGCGCCCCCACGCTGGTGATCTGCGGGGCCGAGGACCGCACCTTTCTCCCCGCCGAGTGCCGGGGCCTCGCCGAGCAGATGCCGCACGGCGCCTTCGTCTCCGTGCCGCGGGCGGGTCACCTCCCGTTCGTCGAGCGCACGGCCGAAGTCGAGCGCGCCGTTCGGGCATTTCGGTAGGGCGCGGAGACCTTGGTTCAAGTGCGTGTTGACGTTCGAGATTTGTTCCGGTTAGGGTTCGGATCGTTCAACGGGACGGCGCGATTTGCGCGCGGATGAACGCGAGGTTGCGAGGCGTGGCCAATCTGAACGTGCGCATTGAAATGCTCGGCGAGACCAACGTCGGGATGAAGCGCACGCACAACGAAGACAACTTCGCGATCATCTCCGAGGAGAACCTCTGCATCGTCGCCGACGGCATGGGGGGGCACGCCTCGGGTGAGGTCGCATCGAAGATGGCGGTTGATGCGCTGCGCGAATTCTTTGAGGCCACCGCGAAAGACCCCGACGCGACCTGGCCGTACAAGATGGACAAGCAGCGGTCCTACGAGGAGAACCGTCTGGTCACCGGCGTCAAGCTGGCGAACCTGAGGATCTTCGAGGCGGCGCAGCGAGAGCCACGTTTTCGAGGCATGGGCACCACGATCGTGGTGGTCGTGGCGGTGCGTGAGGGCGTGATCATCGGTCACGTCGGCGACTCGCGGGTCTATCGGATCCGCAACAACGAGATCAAGCAGCTGACCGAAGACCACTCGCTGCTCAACGACTACCTCAAGATGCGCAAGCTGACCGAGGAAGAGATCGCGAACTTCCCGCACAAGAACGTGATCGTGCGGGCGCTCGGGATGAAGGAGATCGTGAAGGTCGACTCCCACATGGAGACGCCCCTCCCCGGCGACCTCTTCCTGCTGTGCTCCGATGGCCTGTCGGGTCCCGTCACCGACGAGGACATGCTGCAGATCGTCGACGAGCACCGCGCCGACCTCAAGACCGCGGCCTCGCGGCTCATCGCCCGCGCGAACGAGAACGGCGGGCCCGACAACATCACCTGCTGCCTCGTCCGCTGGCCGCCGGCGAACTGAGTCTGGGCCTCGAACGGCGTGCGGCGTGCGCGCCCCGATGGTCGCAGGGCCGCGGGCGCGATAGCATCGGTCGCGTGATCGTCGGGAGCGCTGGCTCCTGACCCGATCCGCTCGGAGGACGTTGCCGGTGCTTCGCCATGGTTGGCTGACCCTCGCGCTCGCGGCGCTGCTCGCGCACTGCGGTGACGGCCCCGCGCCCACGGAGGACGCCGCCGGGACCGACGCGCTCGAGGTCGCGACGCGAGACGCCGCCGAGGCCTCGGCGATCGCCGCCGACGCCGGGGCCGACGCGGCGTCGAGCGACGCGGCGCACGACGTTCCCACGCTCGACGCGCCCGACGTCCCTGCCCTCGACGTGACCGAGCTCGACGCGCCCGAGCTCGACGCCCCCGACCTCGACGCGCCCGACCACGTCGAGCCCGACCACGTCGAGCCCATCGACATCGCGCTCATCGAAGACCTCCCCTTCGCGCCCCCTGACATGCCGGTCGACGACGTGCCGATCGTGACCGACGCGCCGACCTCCTGCCCGACGGGGCTCACCGACCGATGTCCGACGACGGCGCCCGGCCCCTGCCCCGCGCTGGTCCCTGGGCGCCCGACGGTGGTGCGCTTCGGCGGCCTCCGCGCGACCGTGCTGATGACCTGCGAGGGCTCGGTCACCCGCAACGCGCGCGACGGGCTGATCCCGCTGGTGATCAACACCCCCAGCGACGTGACGATCACCGCGCAGCCCACGGGCAGCGACCTCGTGGTCCTCGCGCTCTACCGGGCTGGCGGGTGCGGATTGCCGAGCGGCGAGGTCCGCTGCGTCAACCCGGGGCGCCTCGGCGACACGGCGCGGTTGATGGTGTCGTCCCTTGAGCCTGGCACCTACTATGTGTCGCTCTCGTCCGTGCTCGGCAGCCCGACCACCGTCACGGCCACGCCGACCCCCGCCCGTCCCCGCCGCCGCGGCGACGTGTGCCCGGGCGTGCCGATCACCCCCGACGGCCCCGCCGTGACGCTCGACACCGCGAACTTCCAGACCACCGCAGACGATGGAACCGTCTGCGGTGCAGCGTCTTCGAGCTCGTCTTGGGTCGACGGCGTGTTCTCGTACACCCTCACCGAGCCCCGCGACGTGACGGTGACCGTCGACACGGTCGAGGGCGGGGGCCTGGCGATGGAGCTCCGTCGGAGCTGCGGGAGGCGCGAGAGCGCCGTGCCGCCCTGCGTGACGGGCACGAGCGTGCGGCGAACGGTGCGCAACCAGGAGCCCGGCACCTGGTATGTCAGCGTCGACCGCCGCGCCTCCAGCGGCGGCCGCACCCTGCGCGCGCGCGTCACCACGGCGACGCCGACCCCGCTCGACCCCGCCGATCGCTGCCCCGGCGTGGCGCTCACCGAGGGGGTCGTCACCGTGACCCCGGTGGAGGCGATTCAGGGCGACGCCCCGCAGGTGTGCCTGCGCAGCCCCCGCGCCGACGCCTACTACAGCTTCGTCGCGCCTCCCGCGGGGCATGACGTGCTGGTCCACGTGCAGGGTCAGGGCGAGCCTGTCTCGATGACCCTCCAGTCGACCTGCGGCGGCGAGGCGCTGGTCGACTGCATTGCCAGCGGGGAGCGCGAGGCGCCCAACCTCTGGCGGCGGCTGCAGGGGCTCACGCCCGACCAACGCGTGACCCTGGCCGTGGGCGCGGCGCAGTCTCGTGACACCCTGGGCGTGAGCTACGTCACGGTGCCCGCCGCGGTGCGCACCGCCGTGAGCGGGAACAACAGCTGCAGCCGGGCGGCGACGATCCCCCGCGAGGGCGGGCTGTTCACCGGGAGCAACAGCGCGGGAGACCGCAGCCGCTCCATCGCGTGCGGCGGCCTCGCGTGCTTCGGTGGGCGACGGGTGTACTACCGCCTCGACCTCACCGAGCGTCGGCGGGTCGTGCTGAGCGCCCTGGGCTCGAGCTTTGACACCGTGCTGTCGCTGTACTCCGGCGAGTGTCCGGGCCGAGCGGTCGACGGCGCGTGCAGCGACGACGCCATCGGCTCGGCGGCCCTGGTCGACGTGACCCTCGCGCCGGGTCGCTACACCGCGGTGCTCGCGGGCTGCGGCATCTCCGCCGAGGGCAATTACGCCCTCGACGTGAGCCTCCACGCGCCCTGAGCGCCGTCAGACGCCGCGGGGGACCTTGTCGACGTCGACCTGGAGCATCGCGGCGCGGAGCACCGATGAGCGGCTGGCCTTGGTGTGCCCGCGGCCCTTGAGCTCCTCGACGACCGAGTCGAGGCGCTCGAGGTCTTCGTTGTAGAGCGAGATGCAGATCACCTTGTAGTGCTTCGGCTTCTCTCGCTCCGGCGCGGCGGCGCGGCGCGTGGAGCGGGCGATGGGCACCTCGGGGGCGAAGAAGGTCTCGCGGAGCACGTCGCCGGGGTCGTCGCGAAACACGTCGTGAATGCCGCGGGTCGCGCGGGCCTCCGAGGCGATGGGGAGCGCGTTGGATCGAGCCATGTTCATACCTCCACTTGCTGCGCGACCTGGTGGACTTCTTCCCGGCGCCCGCTCGCGGTCGCCGCGAGCACGCGATCGACGAGCGCGCTGTAGTCGTCGGCGCCGTGGGAGTCGGGCGCGTACTCGAAGATCGACTGCTTCGCCGCCGGGGCCTCGCGCAGCTTCATGTTCGCGCGAATGGGCGGGAAGCACAGGTCGCCGAACTTCGCGCGGAGCGTCTCGGTGACCTCGCGCCCGAGCTTGTGCCGCGCGTCGTAGAAGGTCGGCACGACCCCGAGCACGTACACCGGGTGCTTGAGGTGCTCGTGCACGTTGCGCAGCGTGCGCACGCACTGCTTCACCCCGACGAGGGCCAGGTAGTCGCAGCTCACGGGGATGAGCACGCTGTCGGCGTAGCAGAGGGCGTTCTGGTTCAGCAGCGAGAGCGAGGGCGAGCAGTCGAGGACCACCACGTCGTAGTCCGTGGTCGCCGCGAGGCGCTCGCGCAGGACCCGGTCGCGGTTGGGTCGCGCGGCGAGGTACAGCTCCGCGGCGGCGAGGGTCTCGTTCGACGTGATGACGTCGAGGTTCGCGCGCACGGGCACCGCGACCTCGGCGGGGTCATGGCCCAGCACCAACACATGGTAGAGCGAGGTCTCGCCGCGTACGCCCAGCGAGACGCCGACGTTGCCCTGCGGGTCGACGTCGACCAGCAGCACGCGCAGGCCCTTCTCGGCGAGCCCCGCGGCGACGTTGATCGACGTCGTGGTCTTGCCCGTGCCGCCCTTGTGGTTGAACACCGCGATGCGCTTCGCGACCTTGCGCGTCGGCGCCGTGGCCGCGAGGGCCTCGCGGCACGACTCGGTGCAGGCGTAGCGCTGCCCCTCGTCGGAGGTCCACACCTGCCACGCGAACTCGGGCGAGAACCGCGCGCCGCAGCTGGTGCACGGCACGCCGTCGTCGCCGCCCCGGAGGCTGCGCTGCTGACACCGCTGCGTACAAAAGAACCGCGGGTCTGCCCCGCCGTCCTCGACCTGAAACCTGAAGCGCGGCTCGAACCTCTTGCCGCACATGGAGCAATCTCGCGTCGTCGCCATATGAGTCCTTAGCGAAGTGGCAGCGACGCGAATGCCCGAGCGGTTCGGATCCGTCAAAAAAACTGCAGACGCAATTCTCGCAGGAGCTCTCGGGCGAAGACGCCGTCAGAGGGACTCGAGGTACCGCAGCAGGCTCGCGAGGCGAGCGGCTCGAGCTGGCGCGCGGCGCCGTGCCGCTCGCCGCTGAGCACGGCGTCGCGCAGGGTGCTCGCCCTGCCGTCGTGGAGCCAGGGGCCGCGGGCGGCGACATCGACCAGCGAGGGGACCTGGTACGCGCCGTCGGTGCCGATGTCGTGGTTCTCGTTGTTCGTCAGGCGCTCGCCGGCGTGGCACGTGGCGCACCCGACGGCGGGGTCTGCGAAGACCGCGCGGCCTGCGGCGACCTCCGCGGCCTGGCGGTGGGCGCGCGCTGAATCGCCGGGAGCCCGTCGAGCCAGCGAACCGCGGCGTCGATCTGCGAGGCCGCCAGGGAGCCGCCGCGCAGCTGCGCGGAGAAGGTCTGCCGCGTCGCGGAGTGGAGGTCCGCCGCGTCGCCCTCCCAGTTGAAGGGCGCCGTGGCGACGAGGCCCCCGCGCAGGGTCGGCGTGCGCCGCGCGCCGACGTCACGGATGTTCCACACGCGGCCGTCGTCTTCGCCCTCGGGGTGACACGACGCGCAGGTGATGCCCCCGCCGGTGTCGGTGTGAAACAGGCTCTGCCCGACGTCCCGCCGATCGTCGGCGTCGAGGATGATCGTGCGCAGCAGCCCGCCGCCGCGCGGCCCGTCGTACGCGGTGTCGAAGACGTGCAGCGCGAGGGGCGCGAGGGTCTGCACCACGAGGTGACCCGCGGGGTCGTAGCCCAGCGCCACGGCCTGCCCCGTCACCGACGGGAGCGCGTTGCCCATGGCCATGCCGCGCACGCAGCCCTGCTCGACGTTGGAGTACATCCGGTCGAAGCGGTATCGAAAGAGCTGGCCCCCGCGCTCCCCGCCGCCTGGCGCCACCACGGCGACCTCCTCGCCCCGCGGGTCGAGGGCCACGTCGATGGCGAGCACGGCGCTCTGCAGGGGCAGCGAGGTGACGGGGCGCGAGTCGTCTTTCACGACGCTCACGGCGCTCTGCACCACGCCCGCGCCGCAGGGGAGGTTCGCGGTGAAGCCCTGAGGACCGACGCGGAGCGGCTGGTCGGTGGTGCGCTGATGGAGCACCATCGCGCCGCCGCGCGGGAGGGGGATCGCCCGCCACGCGACGCTCGCGCCGCCCGCGTCGTTCTCCGCCGGCGCGGCCCCGAGGGTCACCCGCGCGACGGCGTCGTTCTCGTCGAGCTGCAGCACCTCGGCGCTTCGAAAGCGGGTCACGTAGCGGTAGCCCTGGCTCACGACGACGTCCCTGAGGTCGGCGGCGACGAAGGTGCGGCGCGTGACCTCCCCGCCGCTCGCAGGAAGACGCACGAGCTCGCCGCCCGCGCAGGCCACGAGGACCGAGTTCGCGCCGGGGTCCCACGCGATGCCCCGGGGCGCCGCGCACACCGCCCGTCGCTGGGTTCGGGTTCCCCCGGCCGAGAGCCCGCCCGCGGGGCCCAGGGCGAGGTCGAGCGACGCGACCTCGCCGGTGCCGCGCAGCACGACGTGCACCCGGTGGTCGCCGTCTTCCAGGATGCGACCGGGCTCGGCGCCCGCGCCGAGGTCAACGCTCCGCGGCGGGGTCGCGCCGGTGAGGTCGGTGATCCAGAGCCGGTCTCCGTCGGGGTCAGACGCCACCGCCGTGCGGCCGTCGCTCGCCACCAGCAGCGTGCCGCCGCTGAGGGGACGCGCCGCCCGCTCGCGGACGGGCGCGACGGCGTTGTCGTTCGCCGCGGGCTCGGACGCGGGCTCGCGCAGGATGTCCGGGCGGTCGTTCGCCGGGTCACGGCAGCCGATGAGCGCGAGCGCGATTGGAATGACCCACCCACCCACTCCTTGCCCGTGCAACGTCATCTCTTCTTCCGCCTCCGAACTCGTTTCTCGTCTCCCGGGCGGGTGGGACTCAAGGGCCGGTGTGCAATCTCTGCGCACCTCGGAGCCCCCGACACCGCCATGCGCGCCCGAGGTGCGCCCCCGCGCACACCCACGCACCCAATCAGCGACAAACATCATGAATTACAATGGGATAGAAGCCAGCCCGAGACCGCGTCCCACCCTACGGCGCTGTGCAATGTAGTGGGCGCGTGAGGGCGCCGCGCCCGCACGACCCGCGGTGTCGCGGGGTGTGATCAGAGGGGCGACTCAAGGATTCGCGCGGGCGTCGGTGCTACCTTCGCCGACCGCAGGAGGTCTTCTCGATGGTGAGTGTGGGCGAGCGCGCGCCGGGGTTCAGTCTGGTGGCAGACAACGGGGAGACGGTCTCCCTCGACGACTTCAAGGGACGACGGCTGGTGCTCTACTTCTACCCAAAGGACGACACCCCCGGCTGCACCGTCGAGGCCCAGGGCTTCTCGGCCGCGATCGACGCGTTTCACGCGCTCAACGCCGAGGTCGTGGGGGTGTCGCGCGACACGACGAAGCGGCACCAGTCGTTCTGCAAGAAGTACGACCTGAAGGTCCGGCTGCTCACCGACGAGGCCGACGCGCCGGTGCACAAGGCCTACGGCGCCTGGGGCGAGAAGAAGCTCTACGGGCGCGTGAGCGAGGGCTGCATCCGCAGCACCTACCTCATCGACGAAGAGGGCGTGGTGCGCGCGGTGTGGTCGCCGGTGAAGGCGCTCGGCCACGCGGCGGCGGTGCTCGCCGAGCTCCGCGACGAGAACCGCGCGGAGATTCGCGAGCAGATCCACCGCGCCGCGGTGAAGGCGGTGACGCCGACGGTGGCGCAGGTCGCGAGGCGCAAGACCACGAAGGCGCCGAAGGGCTGAGCCCTCAGAAGAGCTCGCCCTGCGCGGAGGGTCGCTTGAAGGCGCCCGGCGCTTCGATCTCGCTCGGCCCGTCGAGGCCGAGGCGACGCGCGGTGGTGTGAAAGAGCTGCCGCACGATCTCCCATCGCGCGCCTTCGCCCCGCATGCGCGCGCCGAAGCGAGCCTCGTCGGTGCGCCCGCGGCGGATGTCGACGAGCTGCGACATCACCCGCGCGGCGCGGTCGGGAAAGGCCTCTGCGAGGCGCGCCTGAAACACCTCGCGCACCTCGCCGGGGAGCCGCAGCGCGATCATGAACGCCGAGCTCGCCCCCGCCGCCGCCGCGCGCTCGAGGACCTCGGCGATGTCGTGGTCGTTGAGCCCGGGGATCACCGGCGACACCGACACCCCCACGGGAACGCCCGCGTCGGAGAGCGCGCGCATGGCCTCGAAGCGCCGCGAGACCCTCGCCGCCCAGGGCTCGATCTTGAGCGCGTCTTCGTCTCTCGCGAAGGGCACCGAGAAGATCACCCGCGCGCGGCTCTCTCGCGCGAGCTTCGCGAGGACGTCCGCGTCGCGGCGCACGAGGGCCGACTTGGTGATCACGCACACGGGGTTGCGGTGCTCGGCGCACACCTCGAGGCACGCGCGGGTGAGGCCGTAGCTGGCCTCGAGGGGCTGGTAGCAGTCGGTGTTGCCCGAGAACATCACGGCCTCGCCGACCCACGAGCGCTTCGCGAAGGCCTCACGCAGCAGCGCGGGCGCGTCGCGCTTCACCACGATCTTGCGGTCGAAGTCGGTGCCCGCGCCGAAGCCGAGGTGCTGGTGCGAGGGGCGCGCGTAGCAGTACGCGCAGGCGTGCATGCAGCCGCGGTAGGGGTTGAGGCTCCAGCGAAACGGGATGTCCGGCGAGTCGTTGCGCGCGAGGATGCTGCGGGCGTGGTCCTCGAAGACCTCGAGGCGCGCGGGAGGAGGCGCGTCGAGGTACTCGACGTGGGTGCCGTGCCAGGGGTTGGGCGGGTTTTCGACGGCGCGGGGCATTGGGAGCGCAGCACGTTGACACGGGCCGCGAGGGGGTGCGAACGTTCGCGCCCGCGTTTTGCCCCCGTAGCTCAGTGGATAGAGCAGCGGCTTCCTAAGCCGAAGGTCACTGGTTCGATCCCAGTCGGGGGTGCCGTATTTTCTAGCGTGGCACGCGAAGTGCTGGTGTCACTAACTCCGGGGAGATAGTGACACGGAGCGGGGGTCGCGGGGGCCTCGCGCTCGTTGGACGCACCCCCGCCGGACGCGAGCAGGCGGCCGGTGATGCTGTGCACGAAGTCGGGCGCGAGGTGCGCGTAGCGCATGGTCGTGGTGATCGACGCGTGCCCGAGAACGCGCTGCACGATGCTGAGCGCGACAGGCGCAGAGGTCCCGGTGCCCATCACGAGGTGCGAGGCGAAGGGGTGACGCAGGTCGTGGAACGTGCTGCTCCCGCGAACGCCTGCGGCCTCGCGGTGACCCGCGCGCGGCGTACCTGTTTAGCTCAATGGGCCGTCGGGTTGACGCAGCGTTCGTGAGCCCGTCCGCGACCCGCATCCGGGGGGCTTGATTCTCGGCGTGGAGAGGAGCTCTCTTGCCTCGGTGACGGACGCCGAACTCATCGCGGAGATCAAGGAGACGCTGCGCCAGCGCGACGCACGCATCGCGGAGCTGGAGCGGACGGTCGGCGAGCTGAGCAAGGTGATCGAGGCGTGGAAGCGGGGCCACTGCTGAGCGACAACTACCTCGCCCCAACGGCGACAACTACATCGCCCCATTTGGGTGACTGCGGTTCGACGGGGTAGCGCGGCGGCTTCGCATGGGGCGACTGCCGGCGCGTGAAGCCCGCGACCGACAACCAGGTGAGGAAGCTGATGGAAGAGCTGAGCAAGCACGGCGAGATCGGCCTCGCGGCGATCAATGCCGGCATGGATCGCACGACCGCGCGCAAGTACATCAAGGCCGCCGCGCTGCCCTCGCAGATGCGCGCTCCGCGTGACTGGCGCACCCGCGAGGACCCCTTCGCCGAGCACCGCGAGGAGGTCGAGACCCTGCTGCGGGACACCCCTGAGCTCAGGGCGGCGTTACCAAAATCCACTAGTTTTCAGGCTTGGCGAGCGTCAGCAGGTGAATGAGGTAGTCGTTGCTCCAACCGGCTTCCTTCTGCTTCCCGCGTATCCCTTGCCGCACGCTCTTGTCGCGTTGGAGCAGGGTGAGCGCGAAGCGCCGAAGCGCCGCGAATTTCGACGCACCCATCTCATCCCGGATCGGGCACTCATCCTCACGCATCTGGACGTCCAGCACCCAGTGCAACCCGTTCTCCACGCCCCAATGCTCGCGGATCACCTTGGCGTGCGCGCGCACCGTCGGCGCCATGCTGCTCGCGTAGTAGTGCACCCAGGACTGTACGCGACCATTCCCCAGAACCCGCGTTCGTCGCACCATGACCACCGCCCGCATGCCCGACCAGTAGGTCGCCATCTCGCCGAGTGCCGACGACGGCGCCACCCAGACGTCTCGCACCTCGTGGCGTCCGTGACCTTTCTCGACCGTCTGCTGATGGACCACCTTGAACGCGCTGGGAGCCCCCGACAACGTCGCCGCGAACGCGTTCTGCATCGCCGCGTACAAGCGTCGGCGGTTGGATTTCACCGTGATGACGTAGTCCGCGCCCGCCTCGACCGCGGCGGCGGCCGTGGCCTTCGACGCGTTGCCCGCATCCATCGCGACGATCGCGCCCTTCAGGTCCAGGGCTTCGAGCATCGTGCGGATCGCCGCCCCCTCCTCGGGGGCACCGTCAACCATCTCGCGGGCGATCAAGAGCCGCTGCGCGCCAACCCAAGCATGGACCAGGTGCAACGCGCTGCCCTTGAACGCCTTGCGGAGCGCGCCGCGCAGGGCCTTGCCATCGAACGCCACGACCTGGCCCTGCAAGGCGTCGGCGAGCGATGCCGCCAGGGCACGAAAGCACGCCTCGAAGACCGCGGGCCGGAGGGAGGAGAAGACGCGGCGGAACACCCCCTCCTTTGGCGGCTCCGGCGGGAGGTCGAGGAAGCCGCGCAGCCAGTCGTACTTGGACCGAGCGAAGACAGACAGGTCGACCCACCCCTCGGCGCCGCAGAGAACGCCGAGCAGACCGATGATGACGACGCTCTGGAGCGGGTACTCGCACCGTCCCTTGACCCTCCGGTCCTCGAGCGACGAGAGGTGGTCGAGGAGAATGCTGATGCCCCTCGGATGCCTGGAGCTCTGCATGAACGCCGCATAGCCGGAACGGTATTGAAATCAGGCGATTTTGGTAATGCCGCCCTGGGCGGCGATCACGCCCTGGTTGTCCGCGCTGCACGCGGAGAGCGTCGCGACCGCGAACGCCATTGCGCGAAGTGATGCACCGGGATCGTTTGGCGAGTGCCCTCTTGGAGCCCCGAGATCCGTGGAGCGAAGCGCCGCTCGGCGGGCGCATGGCGAACGATCCCGCTGCACCCGTGCGCGCGACGCTGTCACGGGAGCGCAGGTGACACGGCGCGACCCGTCAGAGAACGCGCAGCCGGGCTGCGAATCACTCCGCGAGCACCGCCCGGTCGCGGCCCTCTTGCTTCGCCCGGTAGAGCGCCGCGTCGGCCACCTTGAGCAGGGTCGACAGGTCCGCTCCGTGCCTGGGAAACACGCTCGCGCCGAAGCTCACCGTGAACCTCGGCCCTCCCACCGAAGCGCAGTTACGCGCGAGCGCCTCGCGCACTCGATCGAGTGCCCCGATGGCCTCATCGCCTGTCGCGTTGGGGACCAGCAGGGTGAACTCCTCGCCGCCGTAGCGGGCCACAACGTCTCCTGGCCGAAGCGCCGCCTTGAGCACCTGCGCGAAGCCCTGCAGCGCGGCGTCGCCCGCGGAGTGGCCGTGCTCGTCGTTGAGGCGCTTGAAGTGGTCGAGGTCTCCCATCACCACGACGACGCTGCGGCACGACGCGAAGACGTGCAGCGCCTTCTCCTCAAGGCTCCGCCGGTTGAGCAGGCCCGTCAGCGGATCGGTCGCCGCCTGGAGCCTCGCGATGCCAAGGGCGCGCAGCATTCCGACGCGAGTTCCAAACGCAGTTGTAAGGGCCTCAAGCGCCCCGGAGGTCGCGGGCGCGAACTCCTGCTCCCGCGCCCGCGTGAGGTGGAGCACGCCCACGGACCGCCCCTGCACCAGCACCGGGATGCAGAGCGCCCGGCAGGGTTTCTCCCGATCATGGAGCTTCGGGCAGGCGTCGAGGCTCTCGCTGTCGTCGAAGCTGAGCGGCACGCCGCGCTGCGCCGCGGGGCACATCTCTGGTGAGTCGACGGTGCACCCGGGCGCCGCCGCGGCGCGCGACTGCACGACCCGCAGGAGCTGCGAGTGGCTCGAGTCGGCCATCAAGAGCTCCGCGGAGGTCTGCGGCGCAATGGCGTAGAGCGCCCTCGCGACGACCCGCTTCGCGTCGTCCTCGGTGTCGACCCACCCCATCGCGCGCTGCACCCTGCTGAGCTGCTCCCCCGACGCCGACTCGTTCCTGCGGACCGACTCGCGCGTGAGGTGATCGTGGTTCACTCGATTGAGGGTGGTGATGAGCCTGCCCAGCGCGTCGTCGGCGTCGACCGGGAGGGCTGTGGCGCCCGCGCTGCCAAGGGTGTCGGCGTAGCTCACGACCCGCTCGATGCGACGCACGAGGGCCCGCTCTCGCCGCGTGACGAGCCATGCCGCGAGCGTCAGCGCGGCGTAGGAGCCACCTATCAACGCGAGCCAGGCGACGCGCAGGTGGCGCCCCCACGCCTCGACGAGATCCCGCTCCGCGCGCCCTGACAGCAGGGTCGAAGCGCGGTTCAGGTCGACCTCGATGGCCGCCAGCACCCCCGCGCCCAGCACGGTCAGGGCGATCGCGACATGAACGAACGGCGATCGGGCGAGCCGAAGGAGCGTCTGGCCTGAGGCTGGGTCCTCTCGAGAGGCTGCGGCGACGCTCGCGGACCTGTAAACTTCCTGCACTCGTTCCCCAGCTTCATCTCCGGCCACTGCACTGAATCGAGCACAATTCTGGGCTCACGTCGACAACTTCGTCACGCATCAAGCCACGCCCACGCGGCTCGACGGCGTCCGCTCACCTTGAAATCCGTTCGGCAGCCGGTAGTATCGCGCCGGCAACGCGCTCGACGGAGAGTAGGGTGAATTCGTGCCGAACGAACGAAGCGACGAGGGTGCTCTGGTTGGAGAGAACTACCGCGTTCGGCGCCTGCTGGCCGAAGGGGGGATGAGCGTCGTCTTCGACGCCGATCACATTCCGACAGGACGTCGCGTCGCGATCAAGGCGCTGCCGGCCGACAAGCGCAAACACAGCGAGTTCCTCGGCAGGCTCGATCGAGAGCTGCTCCTGCTCCGGCTGGCGAAGGGGCCTGGCATCGTCGAGGTGCTCGACTCGGGCGTGTGCCCGACCTTCGGTCCCTACCTCGTGATGGAGCTGCTCTCAGGGCGCCCGCTCGACGGGATCCTTGCGGCACGGCACCACCTGAGCATCGAAGAGACGCTTACCCTGCTCGAGCCCCTCGCGCTGACCATCGCGCGGCTGCACGACCTGAACATCGTTCACCGCGACCTCAAGCCCGCGAATTTCATGATCGAATCCTCCTCGTCGACGGAGCGTGTCGTGCTGCTCGACTTCGGCGTGTCGGCCCTGCTCGACCGGGACGCCGATGCGCAGGCCGAGGTGCGGTCGGCGACGAGCGAGAAGCTCACGACGCGGGGCGAGCTCCTCGGGACCATCGAGTACATGTCCCCTGAGCAGATCATGGCTCATCACGAGAGCGTCGACGCCCGATCCGACATCTTCTGCTTCGGCGTATCGATGTTCGAGATCCTGACGGGCGAGATGCCCTTCGGTGTCGACTGGGTGCAGCGAGTCGACTCGATGCGCCAGAGCGCGGCGCGCACGTCCCTCGCGAACCTCCCCGCTAAGTTGCCTTCAGAGATCAGGGAGCTCTTGACCGACATGCTCTCGATTGACCGCCACCTGCGGCCGCTGTCGATGCACCACGTGCATCAAGTGCTCAAAGAAGCCGCAGCCCGGCTCCCCGGCGCGCACATGCCAGCGCCGCTGCTGAAGGGCCTCTCGGGCGAACCCCGGGTCTCGAAGCGCCTGCACCAGCGCGCGGCCTACGTCGCGCCCATTCGGCTGATCTCAGGGAGTAAGGTGATCGACGGGCGCACGCAGGACGTCTCCGAGGGAGGGCTCCTGCTGACGTCCAGGCTCCCAATGCCCGCTGGGGAGCGCGTCGTCGCCCGCTTCGCGCTGCCGATGGACGGGCGCATCGTGCAGGTCGCCGCGGTGGTGCGCTGGTCTCGCGAGAGCCACGGCCTCTACGCCATCGGGCTGAAGTTCACCGACCCCCCGGAGACCTTCGTCGCTGAAATCAAGTCCTACGTCGACCTCATGCTCGACCCCGAGCGCGAGGCCGACAGCTTCACCCTGATGGGCCCAAGGCCCAGCCGCTGACCCGCGCGAGCCCCTCGCTCAGCGTAGGACCAGGTCGTTCCGCGCTCCCTCGTCGGCGACGCTGCCGACGATCCTCTCCACGATGTCGCGCTCACGCGAGAACGAGTACGAGTCGCAGAGAAACGGCGGCGATCTCCAGCGCCCGTCCTCGTCCGAGAGCTGCGTGCGAACCCACACCAGGAGCTCACCGCTCTCCTTGACCTCGACGACGATCGAGTCCCGCATCCCCCGATCCGGCGGCTGCACCGCAGAGAGCCGGTACCCACGGCCGGGCTGCCGTACGTTCGTCCACCCGTTGCGAGAGAGGAACCGGCGCGTGGCCTGGAGCATGGCGCTGCGCCCGATCTCAGGGTGGGGCTCGCTGCGGTAATAGGCCGAGGCCGACTGAAACGCCGACGTTCCTGCACACCCAGAGAGGAACGCGAAGGCGAGGAGTACGGTGGTGACGAACACGCGCGGGCTCATGCCGACGTCCTCGGCAGGGCCCTGTCATCACTTTAGAGAATTCGTCAGCAGGGATCCGTGCGTGGAGCGTCGAGCGCCTGAATTTCCTATGGTGGAAACCGTCACGGACCTCGCCTGTTCGTCACGGAGTTCTCGCAACGCTCCAGCCTGTCCGGCACCGACAACATCCTGTTCGACTGACGCAGCCTGACGAGCGATCGCGCGTCGGTCCTCGAGGCGTACCTCGCGCCCCTCCGCGAGCGAGACCTGGCGACGATCGGCTCCGGCGAGATCGTCCAGTGTTTTTTTGCCCAGGGACGCAACGCGCCCTCCGAGTCGCCTTTTCGGACGGTCCTCGCCGCGGTCGGCGTCCCTCGCCGCGGCGAGGGTCGCCCGTCCAACGGGAGTCGCGTGGCTGCCAGCGACTCCCCCCTTTGACCGCCGTCGCCCGCAGCCACCCCGCGGTCGCAAGCATCCGCGGCTACGAGGCGTCTTCGCTGTGCGCGAATCGCGCGCGCAGCCGACCCACCCCCTCGCTCACGAGCTGAGAGATCCTCCCCTCGGTCAACCCGAGCACGCCGCCGATGTCACTCATGGTGAGCTCTTCGCCGAAGTACATCTCCAGCACCGAGCGCAGGCGCGGCGGCAGCGCAGCGAGCGCGGTCTCCACGCGCCGGAGCGTCTCGGCGCGCCCGGCGCCCTCCTCCACGTCCGCCTCGGGTCTGCTCGCGATGGCGGCGATGAGCGCGCGCGGGCGCATCGAGTCTCGCGGCTCCGTGAGCTCGTCGAGGGACACCTCACGACGCGCCGAGACCGCCGCGAGGCAGGCGCGGTAGTCCTCCAGCGAGAGGTCGAGGTGAAGGGCGATCTCCGCGTCGTCAGGCGCGCGACCGAGCACGTCGGTGAGGCGCTGAGCGGCGGCGTCGACCTCGACCTTGCGGCGGCGCAGCCCGCGCGAGAGCGGGTCAGCGCCTCGGAGCTCATCGAGCATCGCCCCGCGGATTCGCACCAGCGCGAAGGCCTCGAAGCAGGCGCCGACGGAGGGGTCGAAGCGCCGGCTCGCCTCGACGAGCGCGACGAAGCCCGCGCCGACGAGGTCTTCGACGGAGACCGACGCGGGGAGCCTCCGCGCGAGGCGATAGGCTTGGCGACGGATCACCGGAACGAAGCGAACGGCGAGTTCCCGTGGTAGCGGTCCGCCGCCGTCCCACGCCATGGGGTCGAGCGCCTCGAAGCGCGCGCGGATCGAGGCCATGGCGGACTCGGCGAGCTCGTCGAAGATCAGCGCGACTTCCGAGCCGACGCTGCGCACCACCTTCGCCCGGGTGCGCAGGGTCTCACCTTGAGGCTCAAGCGTGAACGTGAGGCCGACGACCTCGCCCACGACGAGCGCAGGCGCGCCGCGCGCGAGGGCGCCGCCCTCGGAGAGGTTCACGAGCCGCGCCTCATGACGACCCCCACCGCCATCGATCACCACCGGGAGCGGGACCGGGAGATCGAAGCGGGGGTAGTATCTCGGTTCGACCCTTCGAGCCGACATCGTCACACCACCTCAGGCCCCGCGCCTGATCTCGTCTGTGAACACCGCTCGCTCGGACCGACGCCCGTGGGCGACGTCGAAGAGGAACGCGAGGGTCTCCTCGGCGCAGCGGGTCCACGAGTACTGCGACGCGAGTTCGAAGGCCCGCGAAGCCCGGCGAGCCCGGAGCCCGGCGTCGGTCGCGAGGGCCGCAATGGCGCGCGCGGTGTCGGAGACGTCCTCGGGGTCGAAGTACTCACCGCCGTCGCCGAGCACCTCGGGCATCGGACCGCGCTCAGAGCACGCGATGGGCAGCCCCGCGGCCATCGCTTCGAGCAGGATGTTCGGCATGTTCTCGCAGCTCGAGGCGAACACGAAAAGCTCCGCGCGCTGGTAGCTCCGGTGCATCTCTCCGAAGGGCACCGCGCCCTTGATGGTCGTGAATCGCCCGTCCGGGTCGAGGCGCCTTACGGCGTCGGTGAGGCGCGCCGTGGAGGTATGGTCCTCGCAGCCGCCGACGAATTCGATGTGCAGCGGGAGGCCCGCCGCGCGGAGCGACGCCACCGCCTCGGCGACCACCCACTGGTGCTTGTACGGCGCGACGACGGAGACGTAGACGATGCGCAGGGGGGCGTGCTCGGAGCAGTCCGCGAGGGGGCGCGGCGCCCGCGGCGGCGCCTGAAAGCGCGCGTCGATGCCGTGCGGAATGATCGAGACCTGACCCGGCATCGAGCCGTTGAGCGTAGGGAGAATCGACCGGAGCGCATACTCTGTCAGGAAGATCACGCCGTCGGCCTTCGCGAAGGAGCGCGCGTGGACCTGTCGCAGCGCGAGCAGGCGCATGTGCGTCCACGAGGCGCCGTAGCGGCGGCGCTCGGCGCCGTCGAAGGGGAGCATGTTCCGCGACATCACCACGCGCGGACGAAACGGGATCGGCGCGCTCGCCCCCGGGACGAAGAGCAGGTCGCAGCGCTCCTCGGCCCGGCGTCGGAGCACCACCTGCTGCCAGAACACCCGCGCGGGCAGCGGCCCGTCGAGGAGCGGCTCGTGCACGACGCGGAGCCAGTCGCGCGGTGAGAGCTGGCGCGCGGTGGCGCCGCCCGCCCACACGACGACCTCAGAGAAGCCATGACGAGCAGGGTCCGCGGCGGCGAGCAGCTCTCGGAGGTGCGTCACCCCGCCGCCCGCGCGAAGGTTCGACGCGTCGATCCCGAGGATCATCCCACGCCCGCGATCGACCCGCGGAGGGTCACCATTGAGGCACCGGAAAGCCACGTGCGGGCTTGGCGAACAGGTAGCCCTGGAGGAAGTTGCATCCCTCCTGGGCGAGCACGTCTCGCTCCTGGATGGTCTCGACGCCTTCGCTGATGACCTCGATCGTGAGGTCCTTCGCGCAGAGGTGCGTCATCGCGCGGATCACGCTTCGCTTGCGCGGCGAGACATCGACCCCTCGCACGAGTGACATGTCGAGCTTCACGAACTCGGGCTCGAGCTGCGCGAAGCTCGAGAGCCCCGCGTAGCCCGCACCGAGGTCGTCGACGGCGATGCGAAAGCCGAGGTCACGGAGCCGCCTGATCCGCTTCCCGAGGTCGTGCACCCCGTGAAGCGACGCGCGCTCGGTGATCTCAAGAACGACCCGCTCCGCGATGCCCGTTAGGGGCGCGCTGGCCGACACGAGCTCGGGGTCGTTGAGGTCCGCGGCGTGGAGGTTCACGAAGAGCAGGGCGTCGTCAGGCGCGCTCGGCGCGGAGAGCGCGACGGACTCCCGAACGCGGCGTCCCAGCTCGTGGAGCTTGCCCAGCCGCTCGGCGGCGTCGAGGATGTCGGGCGGCGATCGCAGCGTAGGCTCGTCCGAGCGCAGCAGGGCCTCGTAGGCGAAGACCGTGCGACCGGACCAGTCGACGATCGGTTGAAAGGCCATCCACAGGTTGTCAAGAGCGCTCGTGAAGCACGTGCTGAGGCAGCCCCGGTCGTCGAGCTGCCTCGCCTCGGCGCCGACCAGCACCAGCGACTCGCGCTTGAGGCGCGAGAGCTGGTGCATGTGAATGGCCCTCCGCACCACCTGCGTGAGCGTGTTGAGGCTGACGGGCTTGGTCAGGTAGCGAAAGGCGCTTAACTCTACGGCCTCGACGGCCGTGTCGAAGTCGGGCGCGCCCGTCATGAGGATCACCGGTACGTCGAGGTCCCGATCGCGGATGGCCCGCAGGAACTTCGTGCCCGTGAGCCTCGGCATGCCGATGTCGCTGATAATCAGGTCGAACGACGCCACGTGCAGCTTCTCGATGGCCGCGGCTCCGTCCTCCGCCGTCTCTACGGCGCAGCCCAGGCTGCGCAGGAGCCTCGAATAGTCCCGCCGGATCTCGGGCTCGTCGTCGACGAGGAGAACACGCCCCGTGGGCTCCCTGCTGGATGTCGTGTCAGTGCGCATGGGTCCTCTATCTGATCCGTTCATTGATGAGCGCGCGAAGGTGCCTGGCGTCGAACGGCTTCTCCAGCTTCTCGTTCGACACCGCGTCCAGAAAGGCCTGCGCGGCCGGCGTGAAGGCGCCGCCCGTCATGAAAATCATGCGCTCGGCGTACTCGGGGTCGAGCTTCAGCAGCTCGGCGTGAAGCTCCATCCCGGTCATGTGCGGCATGATGAGGTCGCAGAGGATCACGTCGAAGCGCACGCCAGCCTCGATCAGCCTGAGGGCCTCTACGGCACGTCCGGTGACTAGGACCTCGTGCTGATTCGAGAGCGCCCGCTGGATCACCCTCGCGATGATGGGCTCGTCGTCGACCACGAGCACCTTGCCGCATCGCAGGGCGTTGGGGCTGCTCGCGGCGACGGACGCCTCCTTCGAGACCTCGTCGCGCGACGGCGGAAGCGAGATGTGAAACGTCGTGCCGCGGCCCACCTCGCTGAGGACGTTGATCGTTCCACCGAGGTCGGTCACGATGCGATGACAGATCGAGAGGCCCAGGCCCGTGCCGCTCCCCACGGGCTTCGTCGTGAAGAACGGGGTGAAGAGGCGCCGCAGCACGTCAGGGGACATGCCCGAGCCCGTGTCGGCGATCTCGACCGCGACGTTGCCGCTCGCCTCCACCGAGGTGGTGATTCGGATCTCGTTGTCAGCCGCGTGACCCTCGGAGATCCCCTGCGCCGCGTTGACGACGAGGTTCAAGAACACCTGCCCGAGGCGAGACGCGCTCGCCTGCACGGGGGGTGTCTCACCGTAGCACTTCACCACCCGCGCCCGGTGGCGGATCTCGTTTGAGGCCATGCGCAGGGTCGAGTCCATGACCCGGGCAACGTCGACGGGGCCCGTGTCCTCCTCGTGAGACCGCGAGAACACCTTGAGGTCCCGCACGATGTCTCGAATGCGCTCCACCGCGGCGCGGGCGTCGTCGAGCTCCTCGCGCACCTCGCTGAACTCGACCACGAGGCCGAGCTCCTCGGTGTGCTGCGCGAGGTCCTTCACGGCGAGATCGAGGTTGGCCATAACGCAGGCCAGGGGATTGTTGATCTCATGCGCCACCCCCGCCGCGAGGGTGCCCATGGAGGCCATACGATCACAGATCGTGAGCTGATCCTGCAGCTTCTTTCGCTCCGTGCGGAGCGAAACGTCTCGGAGTTCCCGCTCGATGGCCGGGACCAGCCGGCTGAGCCTCCCCTTCGCCATGAAGTCATGCGCGCCTGCGTGCAGGGCGTCGACGGCGATGTCTTCGTTCACCGTGCCAGACACGATGATGAAGGGCAGGTCGACGCCCAACTCCTTGACGAGTTTGAGCGCCATGGGCGCGCTGAACCGGGGCATGGACCAGTCAGAGATCACGACGTCCCAGGGCCGCGTCGCCAGCGCTGAGGACATGGCCTCGGGCGTCTCGACGCGCTGATACGTCACGTCGAAGCCGCCGCGCCGTAGTTCTCGCACGACGAGCAGGGCGTCCTGCTCGACGTCCTCAGCGATCAGCAATCGGAGGGGGCTTCGCATGGGGTCAGGGCCCTCCTGACCGGGGCGGCACGTTGAGTACGGACCAGTACACGCCGAGCTGCCGCACGGCCTCGACGAACTGAGCAGACTCAACGGGCTTGCGGACGTAGCTGCTGGCGCCGAGGCCGTAGCTGCGAACAAGGTCCTGCTCCTGCACCGAGGAGGTCAGCACGACGACCGGGAGGAGCCGCGTGCGCTCGTTGGCCCGCAGCGCGGTGAGCACCTCCATGCCGTCGATCTTCGGCAGCTTCAGGTCGAGCAGGACCACCCAGGGGAGATCCGCCGGGTCTCTCTCCGCGTGCGCGCCGCGCGCGAGGAGGTAATCGAGCGCCTCGGCCCCGTCGTGCGCGACGACCACGGGATAGGGGACCTGGCACTTCCGGAGCGCGCGGAGGGTGAGCTCCACGTCCCTTGGGTTGTCCTCAACGACCATGATTACCCTGCCCGCGCTCATTCGACATGATCCTGTTCATTGAGGTCGAAATAGAACGTCGCGCCGCGGTCGACCGCGCCCTCGGCCCAGACGCGCCCTCCGTGCCGGCTCACGACCCTGCGCACCGTCGCCAGGCCGATCCCGGTCCCTTCGAACTCCGAGGCAGAGTGGAGGCGCTGAAACGCGCCGAAGAGCTTGTTCCCGAAGGCCATGTCGAAGCCCGCGCCGTTGTCGCGCACGAAGTACACCGCGCGGCCGTCGCGCTCCATGGCCCCGAACTCGACCCTCGCCTCGGCTCGCTTCGCCGTGAACTTCCAGGCGTTTCCGAGGAGGTTGTCGAGCATCACGCCGAGCAGCCGCGCGTCGCCGCAGCACCTGAGCCCCTCTTGGATCACCGCCTCGACGCGCCGGGTCGGATGGGCCCTCTGGAGCGAGGCCACGACTGCCCGGGCCAGCTCGCTCATGTCCACCTCTTCATAGTGCAGCTCGCTCCGCGTGACCCGGGTGAGCCCCAGCAGGTCATCGATCAACTGCGCCATGTGATCCGCAGACGCGCGGATGAACGCGAGGTACTTCTTGCCCGTCGCGTCGAGTTGCTCGGCGCAGTCTTCCATCAGGGCCTGGCTGAACCCGTCGATGCCCCGGAGGGGCGCTCGCAGGTCGTGGGCGACGGAGTAGCTGAACGACTCGAGCTCGCGGTTCGTGCTCTCCGCTGCGTCTCGGGCGCGCGCCAGCTCTTCGCGGCTCCGCCGGGCCTCGGTGACGTCCCGCGCGATCGCGTAGACAGTGCCCGCGTCGGGCGCGCAGCTCCACGAGAGCCAGCGGTGCGAGCCGTCTTTGCAGAGATATCGGTTCTCGAAATGAACCAGGGGGGCGCCCGCGATGAGCTGATCGAACACCGCCGTCGTGGCCTCCCGGTCGTCTGGGTGAACGAAGTCGAGGAAGGGGCGGGCCTGCAGCTCCTCCCGGGAGTAGCCCAGCGCGTCGAAGGCCGGGCTGACGCGCTTGAAGTGGCCGTCAGGGCCCGTGAGGCACATCATGTCGAGCGAGAGCGTGAAGAAGCGCTCAAGCTGCTCTCTCTGGCGAACGAGCTCGACGTGGGCGCGAACGCGCGCGACGAACTCGCGGGCCGCGAAGGGCTTCGCGATGTAATCGTTGGCGCCCGCCTCCAATCCCTCGATGGTCGCCTCCTCGCCCGCGCGCTCAGAGAGCAGGATCACGGACACATCCCGCAGCGTCGCGTCGGCGCGCACCGCCCGAAGCAGGCCGAAGCCGTCGAGCCGCGGCATCATCACGTCGCTGAGGATCAGGGTGGGCTTGCGCCGACGCGCGGCCTCCAGCGCGGCGAGGCCATCGTTCGCCGTCTCGACCGTGCAGTGGTCGCTCAGGATGCCCCTGATGTAGTCGCGCAGGTCGGCGTTGTCGTCGACGACGAGTACGTGCGCCCACATCGTCGGCGGCGGCAGCGAGGTCCTGCTCGAGGGCACCGCGGGGGTCGACCAGCGACGCGCCTCAGCGACCAGGTGATGACCGGCGACCCCGATGCCTGGCTCGGTTCGCGCCGTCACGGCGTGGTCCGCCGGCAGGTGCCTCGAGCCCCGCGGGATCGAGACGGTGAAGGTCGAGCCGACGCCGGTCTGGATTGCGACGCGGACGCTGCCTCCGTGCAGCTGAACGAGGTCGCGGACCAGCGAGAGCCCGATACCCGAGGGGACAAGCAACCCCACGGGTTTCGCCCGACGCACACCTCCGCAGCCACGCCGCCGGCGCCCCTGAAGGCGACGAAACTCCTGTTGTGCAAAGCGAGTTGGCCCTCCCTGGACGCACACTCGCGACTCATGCGCACCACGTCGACACGCTACCCCTGCCTCGCGGGCTCGGTGCCGCGCATCCGGGGCATGCTCAGGTCGGTGAAGAGCACGTCGGAGGCGTCGGAGTCTTCACGCAAGGCCTGCAGCGCGTCGGAGGGGTCGTCGAGCACCCGCGCCAAGTGCCCGCGGTGGGCGATGATTATCTGCGTCACCCGCGCCACGGGCGCGTCGTCGTCGACCACCGCGATGCGCCGCTTCAGCACAGGGTAGTCGCCCAACGCCCGCTGCCCGCGGACCGTCGACGCCATTGCAAACCACGAGTGCGCGTGCCGAGGGCTCATTCCGTGCGGAGGGCTCACTTCCGAATCGTGCCTACGCGCGCCGGGGATTCGTAGTCAGGACGAGCCCCCGCGCCACCTCGGGAACACCCTGATACCTATGCGGAGAGCCCTTGGGTCTGCGGGGCTTCGGAACTTCGGCGGAGGGCGGGAGCAGCGGGGCGTCGTTCGCGACGAGGGTGGCGATGGAGCCAGCCTCGAGCTTCTCTATCATCCGATTGCGGTGGATCTCCGCGGTCTTCACGCTGATGCCCATCGCCGCGGCGACCTACTTGTTGGTGTTGCCCTCGACCACCAGGTGGAGCCCCTCCCGCTCGCGCGGGCTCAGGCGCTTGAGCCGCGCCTCGACCTCGACGCGCACGGGCGTCGTCGATGCGCTTGGCGTCGAGGCGCAGCAGGCGTCGCACCGTGTCGATGACGACCTGCGGCGAGAAGGGCTTCTCGATGAGGTCGACGGCGCCTGACTTGCACGCCCGCCCGGTGCTCGACACGTCCCCGAGGCCGGTGATGACCACGGCGGGGATGAGGTCCCCGCGGGCGCGCAGCGCGTCGATGAGGTCGAGGCCGCCGAGGTAGGGCATGCGCATCAATTCCTCATTGGATTCAATGAGGAATTGATGCGCTCGCCCTGGCCCGTACGCACACTCGCGCCACACCCGGACCCTTTCGCGTTGTTCCGTCAGCTCTGCCCTCGCTCCAGCCCCCCGCCGCGCGCCGCGCGCGGACGTCAACCTCCCGCACGACCCTCACGCCGCGCGGTCACCCCGCCCTCAGTCCCACGCGTCGCAGGGGTCGCGCGCCCTCGCGAACCAGCGGCTCCTCGGCGTCCTCGCCGACGTCCCGCAGGATGCGCTCGACCACCGCGCGGTCCTTGATCACGGCGACGAACTTAATGCGTCCGCCGCAGCCCTCGAACTTCAGCGCGTCGACACTCCACACCCGCCGCAGCAGCGTCGCCCGGTCCCACGTCGTCAGCCCTCACCGCCGCACCGCCGCGATCCCCGAGGACCACGCGCTCGGCTCGTCCTCAACCGCGCCGCCCTCCGCGATGGTGCCGGAGTGGCAGCTTGTTGCCGAGCGTCGTCTTGCCCGCGCCTGGGGGGCTCGACACGACGAGCGTCAGGCCGCGGCGGTGGCCGGGGTCCTCCCGGTGTTCGCTATTCGACATTGAACGATTGCTCCTTGAACTGGTCGATCACCCTCT